>JAKFVT010000053.1 GCA_021732005.1 Mycobacterium sp.
GCGGAGGTGGCGGCGGCGTAGTGGTGATCTCGTCCTGGACCGGCGGCGGCTTGACGGTCGTCGTCGCCGGAGTCGCCAGCTTGTTGGTGTCGGTGCTGGTTACCAACAACGAGACCGACACCACCAAGGCGATGGCGGCGACGATGGCGGTGACCCCGACGACCCACGGCCACCTCGGCGGCTGCGGCTCCTCGATGTATTCGGTACCCGTCTCGTAGCTGTCGTAGTCGTACAGCGCGGGATCGGGCGCGATGAACGGGCCGGCGGTGTATTGCTCGGACTCGGGCGCAGAATAGGCCTCAAAGCCTGTACCGGTGGGTGTCTCACCCCGGTCGCCCGACTCCTCATCCGGCGGATTCGGCCCGCTCATGCTCGCCTGTCCTCTTTCGACTACATCACCGCGGCACGCGGGCCAAGGATTGACACACAGCGCGCCGACGGCTCCCGTTGCCCTGGCAAAACCCTACCCAACCGCCGGGCCGGATACGACGCAGCGCGCCTGGAGAGCCAAGCGATGTCTCGATTGTGACCTTCGCGCCGGCTCAGTGCTTCTCGGGCCCGACGTAGTACTCGAACACCAGACCGCACACGGCGGCCATCACGAAGACCACACCGGCCGCGATCAGCCAGGGCAGCCACAGCGCGGCGCCGACGGCGGCGGTCGAGAAGGCCAGCGCGATCAGGATCGGCCACCAGCTGTGCGGCGCGTAGAAACCCAACTCCCCTGCGCCGTCACTGATTTCAGCGTCCTCGTAGTCCTCGGGGCGGGTATCGAGGCGACGGGCGACGAACCGGAAGAAGGTTCCGGTGATCAGCGACAGACCTGCGGTGAGCACCAGCGCGGTGGTGCCTGCCCACTCGATGCCGCCGTACTGGAAGATCGCGGTCAGCGTGCCGTAGACGACAGCGGCGAGGACGAAGAACGCGGTCAGGATTTCGAAGAGCCTGGCTTCAATATGCATCTGCGGTCCCCTACTTGCTCGCCTGCGGGATCACTTGCTGCCCCCGACGGGTGTCGAACGGGTGCGTGGTGGTCGCCAACGGTGGCTGGTTGATCGACTGCAGCGCCTCGGCGTTGGTCTTGCCCGCGATGCGTTGCTGCAGGTAAGCCTTGAAGTCGTTGGGCGAGACCACCCTGACCTCGAAGTTCATCATCGAGTGGTACGTGCCGCACATCTCGGCGCAGCGCCCGACGAATGCTCCGGTCTCGGTGATCTCAGAGATCTGGAACTTGTTCTCGGTGTGATTGGCTTCCGGGTTCGGGAAGACGTCCCGCTTGAAGAGGAACTCCGGCACCCAGAACGAGTGGATGACGTCGGCCGAGGCGACCTGGAACTCGATCCGCTTGCCGGCCGGCAGCACGAGCACCGGGATCTCGTTGCTGGTGCCCTCGGTCTCGACCTTGTCGAAGTTCAGGTAGGTGCGGTCCTGCGGGTTGAGGCCGCGCACCGCGCCGACCCGCTCCTCGCCGTGTTCGTCGACGCCCTCGGGCTTGGAGACCATCGCGGCCTTGCGGGCGGCGTCGGCGCCCTCGTAGTCGAGCGTGCCATCCTTGAAGTCGACCTTCTGGTAACCGAATTTCCAGTTCCACTGGAAGGCGGTGACGTCGATGACGACCTCGGGGTTGGGATCGCGGTGCATCATCTTTTCCTGCACCACCACGGTGAAGTAGAAGAGCACCGAGATGATCAGGAACGGGATGACCGTGAGCACGAGCTCCAGCGGCATGTTGTAGCCGAACTGGCGCGGCAGCGGCGCGTCGGCGGGGGTGTTCTTCTTCTTGCGATGGAAGGCCATCGCCCAGAACGTCAGGGCCCACACGATGATGCCGACGACGAACGCGCTGATGACCGACCAGACCCAGAGGTCGCGGTTGGTGTGCGCCTCCGGGGTGATGCCTTTGGGCCAGCCCAGACCGAACACTTCTTGCCAGCTGCACCCGCTGAGGGTGAGCGCCAGCGCACCAAAGGTGACGGCTAGCGCCAGCACCCGGAATCGGGAACCGCGGGTCTTCACGTTGGCGCCTCCTGTATCGGGGACTGCTGGGGCCCACACCGCATTTTCGTCGTCGCGGGAACTTTCCGCGCATCGAATACTACGCAGCGTAGACCACACCCGAACACCCAGCCCGACACATCCGCCAGTTACGGCATACTGGGCCCGGTGTGTGGACTGCTTGCCCTGGTTACGGACCCTGCAAGCCCTGTCACCGAACCCATCGTCGAGGCGGTGGCGGGCGCGTCGCATCTGATGCGCCACCGGGGTCCCGACGAACCGGGCACCTGGTCTGACGCTTCCGTCGTGCTGGGCTTCAACAGGCTGTCGATCATCGATATCGCCCACTCCCATCAGCCGTTGCGCTGGGGTCCGCCGGACGAGCCCGACCGCTACGTGTTGGTGTTCAACGGCGAGATCTACAACTACCTCGAGCTGCGTGCGGCGCTGAGTTCCGAATTCGGCGCCGCCTTCGCCACCGACGGTGACGGCGAGGCGATCGTGGCCGCGTATCACCACTGGGGCACCGAGGCGCTCGGCCGGCTTCGCGGGATGTTCGCGTTCGCGCTGTGGGACACCAAGAACCGCGAGCTGTTCTGCGCCCGCGATCCCTTCGGCATCAAGCCGCTGTTCATGGCAACCGGGTCGGCGGGTACCGCGGTCGCCAGTGAGAAGAAGTGTCTGCTCGGGCTGGCCGCCGAGATCGGGTTCGACGAGGGCCTGGACGTTCGCGCTGTCCAGCACTACACGGTGTTGCAGTACGTCCCCGAGCCCGAGACGCTGCACCGCGGGGTGCGCAGGCTCGAGTCGGGCTGTTACGCGGTCATCCGCCCCGGCCAGCAGCCGCGGGTGAGCCGCTACTTCGTGCCGCGGTTCACTGCCGCTGCGTTCACGGCAGGCAGTGAGCAGGCCCGCTACGACGAGATCACCGCGGTCCTGGAGGACTCGGTGGCCAAGCACATGCGCGCCGACGTGACGGTCGGCGCGTTCCTGTCCGGCGGTATCGACTCGACAGCGATCGCAGCGCTGGCCATCCGGCACAACCCGCGCCTGATCACCTTCACCACCGGCTTCGAGCGCGAAGGCTTCTCCGAGGTCGACGTCGCGGTGGCGTCGGCCGAGGCGATCGGCGCGCGGCACGTGGCCAAGGTGGTCAGCCAGGCCGAGTTCGTCGCCGCGCTGCCCGAAATCGTCTGGTATCTCGACGAACCCGTGGCCGACCCGGCCCTGGTGCCGTTGTTCTTCATCGCCCGCGAGGCGCGCAAGCACGTCAAGGTGGTCCTGAGCGGCGAGGGTGCCGACGAACTGTTCGGCGGCTACACGATCTACCGGGAACCGTTGTCGCTCAAGCCTTTCGACTACCTTCCCCGGCCGGTCCGCAAGTCACTGGGCCGGGCGTCTAAGCCGCTGCCGGACGGTATGCGCGGCAAGAGCCTGCTGCACCGTGGCTCGCTGACGCTGGAAGAGCGTTATTACGGCAACGCCCGCAGCTTCTCCGACGAGCAACTGCGCGCGGTGCTGCCCGGCTTCCGCCCGGACTGGACGCACACCGACGTCACCGCGCCCATCTACGCCGAGTCGCAGGCCTGGGATCCGGTCGCCCGCATGCAGCACATCGATCTGTTCACGTGGCTACGCGGCGACATCCTGGTGAAAGCCGACAAGATGACGATGGCGAACTCGCTGGAGCTGCGGGTGCCGTTCCTGGACCCCGAGGTGTTCGCGGTCGCCTCCCGGCTGCCGTTCGACCAGAAGATCACCCGCACCACCACCAAGTACGCGCTGCGCCGCGCGCTGGAGCCGATCGTGCCCGCGCATGTGCTCAACCGCGCCAAACTCGGTTTCCCGGTGCCGATCCGGCATTGGCTGCGATCCGGCGAGTTGATGGACTGGGCCTACGGAATGATCGACGCCTCGCAGGCCGGTCATCTCGTGGACCGCACCGCCGTCCGCGCCATGCTCGACGCGCACCGCGCCGGCGAGGGTGATCACAGCCGGCGGCTGTGGACGGTGCTGATCTTCATGCTGTGGCATGCGATCTTCGTCGAGCAGAGCGTGGTGCCGGTGATCGGCGAACCGCACTACCCCGTGCAGCTTTAAACTCGGCGGGCGGAGCGAAGCGACCCGGGGATCAGCCCAGTGCCGCGGCGATCTCGTCGGCGGCCTCCGGACCGTACGCGCCCTTGATGCGCGCAATCGCGGCGTCGCGGTCCCACGTCCACTCCTGCGGGCCTGGCGCTTCCAGCACCAGGGTGGCGACCATCGAGGCGAGTTGCGCGGCGCGTTCCAGGCTCAAGCCGGCGCCACGGCCGGTGAGGAACCCGGCGCGGAAGGCGTCGCCGATACCGGTCGGGTCGTCCTTCTGGGTCTCGGGAACGACGTCGACGTGGATGAAGGTGCCGTCGCGGCCGACGAGGTCGACGCCGTTGGGGCCGAGCGTGGTGACCCGCAGCTGGATCTGGTTCATCACCTCGGCTTCGGACCAGCCGGACTTCTGCAGCAGCAGATCCCACTCGTAATCGTTGGTGAACAGGTACGTGGCGCCGTCGATCAGCCGGCGGATCTCGTCACCGGAGAGCCGGGCCAACTGCTGGCTGGGGTCGGCGGCGAACGCCAGACCCAGCGCGCGGCACTCTTCGGTGTACAGGAACATCGCTTCCGGATCGTTCGCGCCGATGATCACCAATTCCGGTGCGCCGCTTCGCTCTACGAGGTCGGCGAGCTTGATGTCGCGGGCCTCCGACATCGCGCCCGGGTAGAACGACGCGATCTGTGCCATGTCCTCGTCGGTGGTGCAGACGAACCGGGCGGTGTAGGCGGTCTTCGAGACCAGCACGCCACTGGTGTCAACGCCGTGGGCTTCCAGCCACTGGCGGTACTCGTCGAAGTCCGAGCCGACGGCACCCACCAGGGCCGGGCTACCGCCCAGCAAGCCCATCGCGTAGGCCATGTTGCCCGCGACACCGCCGCGGTGGACCACCAGATCGTCGACCAGGAAGCTCAGCGAGACCTTCTGCAGGTGCTCGGCGAGAAGCTGTTCGGAGAACCGCCCGGGAAACCGCATCAGGTGGTCGGTGGCAATGGATCCGGTCACCGCGATCGTCACGAAGCGCCGCCCTTCATTCGCTAGTGGGACTAGCACCCTGGGGTGCGCTAGCCTGCGTACAAGAGCCGACTATATGGCCCGGCATCGGCCCCGCCGCGGCGGGTGCTTGAAGTTTTGGCCTCCACCGACCGCAGGAGACTTATCGATGGCTGGCCCGATTCCGCCGCATCAGCAGGCCGGGGCCGAGGGCGAGCCGTACCCGGAGCAGCCGTTCGGCCCGCCCGGCGCGATCCCGCCGGTGCCCTATCCCGGCGTCTACCCCGGCGCCCTGCCGCCGCCGGTGGCCTACCCGCCGGCGCCGCGTAAGCGCCGTACTGCGCTGTGGCTGGGCGTGCTGACCGTGGTTGTCGTGGCCGCCGTCGTGGCCGCGGTCCTGACGATCCGCACCGGGGAGTCCACCACGGCCGCGGGCGGGTTCACCGAGGCGATGGCCAAGTCCTCGATCTCGAACTATCTGACCGCACTGTCCAAGGGCGACACCGAAACCGTCGCGCGCAACAACCTGTGCGGCATGTACGACGGGGTGAAGGACCGCAAGTCCGACCTGGCCCTGGCCAAGCTGGCCAGCGACGCGTTTCGCAGACAGTTCGCCGGCGCCGAGGTGACTTCGATCGATTCGATCGTGCCGTGGTCGTCGTATCAGGCTCAGGTGTTGTTCACCATGAAGGTGGCGTCGTCCGGAAGCCGCGGCAGCCGAGGCGAGGAGCAGGGCGTGGCGCAGCTGCTTCGCCAGGGCAATCAGCTGCTGGTGTGCTCGTATCTACTGCGAACGGCCGCCCAGTTCTGAGACTGGACGGCCGTTTCGGGTAAAGCTTGGTCAGTTGAACGAATCGCCGCAGGCGCAGGATCCGGTGGCGTTCGGGTTGTCGATCGTGAAGCCCTGCTTCTCGATGGTGTCGACGAAGTCGATGGTCGCGCCCTGGATGTACGGGGCACTCATCCGGTCGACGGTCAGATTGACGCCGCCGAACTCGCTGACCAGGTCACCGTCGAGGGTGCGGTCGTCGAAGAACAGGTTGTAGCGCAGGCCGGCGCAGCCACCGGGCTGAACTGCGATCCGCAGCGCCAGGTCGTCGCGGCCTTCCTGGTCCAACAGCGACTTGGCCTTGGCGGCCGCGGCGTCGGTGAGGATCGCGCCGTGGGTTTCGGTCGTGGTCTCGGTCGACTGATCGGAAACAGTCATTGCGTCTCCCTAAAGCAGAATGTCTTTGCGGGCTTTACCCACCTGGTCAACGGTACCTTGTCCGGGCGCTATTCCCGAGTCGATGGCCCCGTCCTCAGCCGACCAGGCCGGCGGCGGTCTGGCGGGCGAGACCGGTGAGCTGAGCGGCGGCGTCGTCGATCGCGACCTGCACCGACCCGGCGTAGTCGGCGATCGCGTGCGCCGCGGTGATGCCCGCCGCGGTCAGGTCCGCGGGCGGCAGGGTGACCTGGCCGGCCAGCACGATCACCGGCACACCGCGGGCCCGCGCGCCGCCTGCGAGTGCGCTGACCACCTTTCCGTGCAGCGATTGGTCGTCGAAGCGTCCTTCCCCGGTGACGATCACCTCGGCGGTCGCGACGTCCTCGGCAAGCCCGGTGTGCTCGGCGATGACGGCGGCTCCGGATTCGCGGCGCGCACCCAGGGCCAGCAGCGCGGCCCCGAGTCCCCCGGCCGCGCCCGCGCCGGGCAGCGGGCTGATCGCCTTTCCTGCCAGCGTGTCGAGCGTGGCGGCCCACGCCGTCATCCGCTGCTCGAGGATCTCGACGGTGTCCGGATCAGCGCCTTTTTGGGGACCGAAGACCCGCGCCGCACCCATCGGCCCCAGCAGCGGGTGCTCCACGTCGGTGGCGGCGATCAGTTGGATGTGCGCCAGCTTTGCCTTGGCCTGCTCCGGTCCGCCGAGCGCCTCGATCATGCCGCGGCCGCCATCGGTGCAGCAGCTGCCGCCGAGGCCGACGATGATCGTCGCGGCGCCGGCCTGCAGCGCGGCGTCGATCAGTTGGCCGACGCCGCGGCTGTGGGCGGCGACAGCGCTGTCCGGGGTGGGCGGTCCGGGGAGCAGCGTCAGGCCGCAGGCCTGGGCGCATTCGATGTAGGCGGCCGACGCGGCGCGATCGTCGACCCATTCGGCGTCGACGTCCTCGCCCAGCGGCCCGGACACCCGGGTGTGACGAACCTCGCCGAGCCTTCCGGCCAGCACGCCGACGAAGCCGGGGCCGCCGTCGGATTGGGGCGCCAGCACGAGTTCGTCGGAGGGCCTGGCGTCACGCCAGCCGGCGGCGATGGACTGGGCGGCTTCGACGGCGGTCAGGCTGTCGCCGTAGCAGTCCGGCGCGATCAGCACCCGCATTCGTGCAGGGTAACCTGGCAGGCGTGAAGCTGCTGGGCCGCAAGAACGACGAAGGTGCCGCCAAGGCCGAACCGGTCGAGGTCGACGACGCTGCCGCGGTGGCCGGCACCACCGCGCCCAAGGGCAAGCCGACCCCGAAGCGCAGTGCCACGGCCAAGCGCCGCGGACCGGTCGCCCCCGCACCAATGACCACCGCCGAGGCACGTAAGCGCCGCAAAGAGATGCGCTCCACCCTCACCAAAGAGGAGCGCCGCGCCGAGAAGGATCAGCGCCGCACGGCGATGAACGATCGGCGTGAGCGGATGATGTCCGGCGACGAGGCTTACCTGCTGGCCCGCGACAAGGGACCGGTGCGCCGCTACGCGCGCGACATCGTCGATGCCCGGCGCAATGTGCTGGGGCTGTTCATGCCGTCGGCGCTGGGCCTGATCTTCGTGATGCTGGCGGTTCCGCAGGTCCAGTTGTTCATCTCCCCCGCGATGCTGGTGTTGATGGCGGTCATGGCGATCGATGGAATCTTGTTGGGCCGCAAGGTCAAGAAGGCCGTCGACGCCAAGTTCCCGGATAACGAAGAAGGCGCCTTCAAGCTCGGGATGTACGCGGCGGGCCGGGCTTCCCAGATCCGCCGCATGCGCGCGCCGCGACCGCAGGTCGAGCGCGGCGCCAAGGTTGTCTGAGTCCCGCCAGGCGGTGCGCACCCTGGTGCTCGGCGGAATCAGGTCGGGTAAGTCGCGCTGGGCCGAGACGGCGCTGGCCGACGAATCCGTGGTGCGCTACCTCGCCACCGGAGCGGTCGCCGACTCCGATCCGTCCTGGGCTCGCCGGGTGGCCGCGCACCGCGAGCGCCGGCCCGAATCCTGGCGCACCGTCGAAACCGCCGATGCGGCAGCCGTTTTGCGCGACGATCCGGGCACGGCGACCATGGTCGACGATCTGGGTGGCTGGCTGACGGCCACGTTCGATCGCCGGGGCTGGGACGGCGGGTCGGTGACTCCCGACGTCGACGAGCTGGTCGGCGCGGTCGAGGCGTTCACCGGGCGGCTGGTATTGGTCAGCCCCGAGGTCGGGTTGACCGTGGTGGCGGCGACGGCGTCTGGCAGGCGCTTCACAGACGAACTCGGCACACTCAACCAAAAACTCGCCCAGTGCTGTGAGCAGGTGGTCCTGGTGGTTGCGGGACTGCCGGTCTGGGTCAAACCGACGAAAGCGTTGAGCTGATGGATTTCCCCGCGGTCTCCCCGCCAGATTCCCGTGCCGCCGCGGCGGCCAAGCGCCGCCAGGACATCCTCACCAAACCGACGGGCGCACTGGGCCGTCTGGAGGATTTGTCGGTCTGGGTGGCCGCCTGCCAAGGTTCTTGTCCGCCAAGGCAATTCGAACGAGCCCGGGTTGTGGTGTTCGCGGGAGACCACGGCGTCGCGCGGACCGGGGTGTCGGCGTATCCGCCGGAGGTCACCGCGCAGATGGTGGCCAACATCGATGCCGGCGGCGCGGCGATCAATGTGCTGTCCGGTGTGGCGGGCGCGTCAGTGCGGGTCGTCGACATCGGGGTGGACTGCGAGCAGCCGTTGACCGACGAGATCGGCACGCATAAGGTCCGCCGCTCCAGCGGCAACATCGCGATCGAGGACGCACTGAGCGCCGAGGAGGCGGTGGCCGCGCTGGAGGCGGGACGCCGACTCGCCGACGACGAGGTGGACGCCGGCGCCGACCTGCTGATCGCGGGCGATATGGGCATCGGGAACACCACGGCCGCAACGGCATTGATTGCCACGCTGACCGACACCGAGCCGGTGGCGGTGGTGGGCCGCGGCACAGGTATCGACGACGCGGCGTGGGCTCGCAAGGTCGCGGCGGTGCGCGACGCGATGTTCCGCGCCCGCGAATTCCGGCCCGACCCGGTCGGGCTGCTGCGCACCTGCGGCGGCGCGGACCTGGCGGCGATGGCGGGATTCTGCGCGCAGGCCGCGGTACGGCGCACACCGGTGCTGCTCGACGGTGTGGTGGTGACCGCGGCGGCTCTGGTCGCCGACCGGATGGCCCCTGGCGCACGGGCCTGGTGGCAGGCGGGACACCGGTCGACGGAGCCTGCGCACACGCTCGCGCTGGCCCACCTGGAGTTGGTCCCGATCATCGACCTCGGCCTGCGCCTCGGCGAGGGCACCGGTGCGGCGGTGGCCCTGCCGGTGCTGCGGGCGGCCGTCGCGATTCTGGCCTCGATGGCCACCTTTGAGGATGCCGGCGTCTCCGATCGCGCCGCGGACTGATCGTGTTCCGCTCGCTGGCAACGGCTTTCGCGTTCGGGACGGTGGTGCCGGTTCCGCTGCGGGGAGGTGCGTTCGGCCGGTCGACGATGACGGCGCTGCCGGTGGTCGGAGCGGTGGTGGGAGCGGGGGCCGCCGCGGTCCTGTGGGCCGGTGACTGGGCGTTCGGCACGTACCACGCGCTGCCCGGGCTGCTCACCGTCGCCGCGCTGCTGCTCATCACTCGCGGCCTGCACATCGACGGGCTCTCCGACACCGTGGACGCGCTGGGTTGCTACGGACCGCCCGAGCGCGCGCTGCAGGTCATGCGCGACGGCACGGCAGGGCCGTTCGGGGTGTCGGCGGTCGTCGTGGTGGTGGCCGCTCAGGCGCTCGGGTTCGCCGCGACACCGTCGGGGTGGACCGGGGCGATCGCGGTGGTCACCGCGCTGACCGCTGGCCGGGTGGCCGCGGTGCTGGCCTGCCGGCGCGGGGTGCCCGCGGCCGGCGGCAGCAGCCTCGGCACGCAGGTCGCGGGTAGTCAGCCGCTGGCGGTGGCCCTGGCCTGGACGGTCCTTGTCGCCGCACTTGCCACCGTGGCGACGCCCCGACTCTGGCAGGGCCCGATCGTCGTGCTGGCGGCGTTGGCGGCCTCGGTTGCTCTCACGACGCACTGCGTGCGCCGATTCGGTGGTATCACCGGAGATGTGCTTGGTGCGACGATCGAACTGACGACGACGCTGGTGATCCTCGGATTGGTCATCCATGCTGGGTGAGCTTGACGATCGGCAGGTCGAGGAGATACTGCACGCCGAGGTGATCGCGCGGCTCGGCTGCATCGCTGACGGGCAGGTGTACGTCGTTCCCGTCACCTACGTCTATGACGGCACCTATGTCTACGGCCACGCCATGGACGGCGCCAAGCTGCGCGCGATGCGCACCCATCCCCAGGTCTGCGTAGAGGTCGAGCAGGTGGACGACTTGTCGAACTGGCGCAGCGTCATCGCGTGGGGAATCTTCGAGGAGTGCGAGGGGGCGGACTGGGACGCCGGCTTGGCCCTGCTCGTCGCGCGGATCATGCCGCTGCTGACCTTGCCCGAGGGGCAGCCTCCGCCTGACCACGCGAGTCGGCGCCGAGGCTCGGTGTATCGGATCAGGTTGGGCACCAAGACCGGTCGATTCGAGCGAGTCGAAGCCCCGCCGGCCTAGCTGAGCCGGGCCATCCAGCCGTGCGTGTCGGCGAAGGTGCCGCGCTGGATGCCGGTGAGGGTGTCCCGCAAGGCCATCGTCACCTCGCCCGGCTGTCCGTCGGCGATGGTGAACTCGCCGTCACCGAACTTGACGTGCGAGACCGGGGTGATCACTGCGGCCGTGCCGCAGGCGAACACCTCGGTGATCTCCCCCGCGGCCACGCCCTTGCGCCACTCCTCGATGTCGATCTTGCGTTCCTCGACGGCGAACCCGGCGTCGCTGGCCAGTTGCAGCAGCGAATCGCGGGTGATGCCCGGCAGAAGTGAGCCGGACAGTTCCGGGGTGACCAGCCGCGCGGAGCCGCCGCTGCCGAAGACGAAGAACAGGTTCATCCCGCCCATCTCCTCGATGAAGCGGCGTTCGATGGCGTCGAGCCAGACCACCTGATCGCACCCGTGCTCGGCGGCCTCGGCCTGCGCCAGCAGCGAGGCGGCGTAGTTGCCGCCGAACTTGGCCGCGCCGGTGCCGCCCGGGCTGGCCCGCACGTATTCGGTGGACAGCCAGACGCTGACCGGTTTGATCCCACCCTTGAAGTAGGCGCCGGCCGGTGAGGCGATCACCAGGTAGCGGTATTCAGTCGCCGGCCGTACGCCCAGGCCCGGCTCGGTGGCGATCACGAAGGGCCGCAGATACAGCGACGCCTCGCCACCGGCGGGCGGCACCCACTGGCCGTCAACAGCGATCAGCTGGCGCAGCGATTCGACGAAGAGTTCCTCGGGCAGCTCGGGGATGGCGAGCCGGCGTGCCGAGGCGCGCAGCCGCCCGGCGTTGGCTTCGGGACGGAACGACACGATCGAGCCGTCCGCCCACCGGTATGCCTTGAGCCCCTCGAAGATCTCCTGCGCGTAGTGCAGGACGATGGCCGACGGGTCCAGCTCGATCGGGCCGTACGGCACGACGCGGGCGTCGTGCCAACCGAGTTCGTCGGTGTAGAGCACCGACACCATGTGGTCGGTGTGGAATCGCCCGAAGCCCGGATCGGCCAGAATCTGAGCCCGTACCTCGTCGGTCGCCGGATTCGCGTTGCGCTCAACCGTGAACTCGAGGGGGCCGTTGGTCATACGCAAATTGTAGACCGGCTCGCTAACCAATTTCCCCGGGTCGCTTCGCTCCTGCCCGCCGCTATCGAGTTTTGACGTCGACGAACGGCGGCTTGACCACCTCGCACTCCAGCGCACGACCCCGCACGTCGACGGTGACCAGCGCGCCGTCGTCGATCCCGGCGTCGGTGTCGATGAGGGCAAGGGCGATACCGACTTTCAGCGACGGCGAGAACGTGCCCGACGTCGTGACACCCACCGGCAATGCACCGCCCCGCACGGTCAGGTCCGGGCGCAGCACGCCGCGCCCGGTGGCCCGCAGGCCACGCAGCAGCCGGCGCGGGCCGGCCTCCTTCTCGGCCAGTAGGGCGTCACGGCCGAAGAACGCATCTTTCTTCCAACCGATCGCCCAGCCGCAGCGGGCCTGCAGCGGCGAAATGTCCAGGGACAGCTCGTGACCGTGCAGCGGGTAGCCCATCTCGGTGCGCAGGGTGTCACGGGCGCCCAGCCCGGCGAGCTGCCCGCCCGCACCCTGCACCTCGGCCACGAGCGCCTCGAACACCACGGGCGCGGAGTCCCACGGCGGCAACAGCTCGTAACCGTGCTCACCGGTGTATCCGGTGCGGCATACCCGTACCGGCACACCGGAGTACGTGGCGTCGGCGTAGCCCATGTAGTCCATGTCGGTGGGCAGGCCCAGCGCGGCGAGCACGTCGGCGGACCGCGGGCCCTGGACGGCCAGCACGGCATACGAGCGGTGCTGATCGGTGATCGAAATGCCCTCTGGCGCAGCCGCTTGCAGAGCGGCAACGACAGCGGCGGTGTTGGCGGCGTTGGGCACCAGGAAGATCTCGTCGTCGCTGACGTAGTAGGCGATCAAGTCGTCGATCACCCCGCCCTCGGGGGTGCAGCACAGGGTGTACTGGGCCTTGCCTGGACCGATCCGGCGCAGGTCGTTGGTCAGCGTGGAGTTGATGAACTCCGCCGCACCCGGGCCGGCGACCAGAGCTTTGCCCAGGTGGCTGACGTCGAAGAGGCCGACGGCCTCGCGGGTGGCGGTGTGCTCACCGACCGTGCCGGCGTAGGACACCGGCATCAGCCAGCCGCCGAACGGCGCGAAGGTGGCGCCCAGTTCGCGGTGCTGACTGTCGAGCGGCCCGTACAGGAGTTCCGATGTGTCGGTCACGGCCAACAACACTAGTGCCCCGCGTCTACTGTGAATCCTCGTGAGCACCGAACCTGGATACGCCGCCCCCACTGTCACCGTCGCGACCTCGCTGCCCAAGCGCGCGCAGTCGGCGGTGCTGATCGTCCCGGTCGTCACCGGCTCCGAGGGCGACGGCTCCCCCACGGTCGTCGGCGGGCCGTTCCTGGACGCCGAGGCGATCGGTGAGATCGGAGTGGTGCTGCGCGCGCTGGGCGCCAAGGGCGGCGCCGAGCAGGTCACCCGACTGCACGTCCCGTCGCTCGCGGTCGGCAGTGTGCTGGCCGTCGGGCTCGGCGCACCGCGCGACGAGTGGCCTGCCGACGTCATCCGGCGCGCGGCCGGGGTGGCAGCCCGCTCGCTGTCCGGGGTCGACACCGTCATCACCACACTGACCGAGCTGGACCTGGAGGCCGCGATCGAGGGCCTGATCCTGGGCAGCTACCGGTTCACCGAGTTCCGCAGCGCGAAGACCGCGCCGAAGGAACCGGCATTGAGCAAGATCGTCGCGCTGAGCACCGCGGCGGGCGCCAAGAAGGACGCCGCCCGGGCCACCGCGATCGCCACCGCGGTGGCCACCGCACGCGATTTCGTCAACACCCCGCCCAGCCACCTGTTTCCCGGCGAATTCGCCAAGCGGGCAGAGGCTTTGGGTGAAGCCGCCGGGTTGAAGGTAGAGGTGCTCGACGAGAAGGCGCTCGCCAAGGCCGGTTACGGCGGCATCATCGGGGTGGGCAAGGGATCGTCGCGCCCGCCGCGGCTGGTGCGGCTGGCCTACCGCGGCGCCAAGGGCAAGCACGGTAAAACCGTCGCTCTGGTGGGCAAGGGCGTCACCTTCGACACCGGCGGCATCTCGATCAAGCCCGCCGCGTCGATGCACCACATGACCTCCGACATGGGTGGCGCCGCGGCGGTGATCGCCACGGTCGTGCTGGCCGCCAAGCAGGGGTTGCCGATCGACGTGATCGCGACCGTACCAATGGCCGAGAACATGCCGTCGTCCACCGCGCAGCGCCCCGGTGACGTACTGACCCAGTACGGCGGTATCACCGTCGAGGTGCTCAACACCGACGCCGAGGGCCGGCTGATCCTGGCCGACGCGATCGTGCGGGCCTGCGAGGACGAGCCCGACTACCTGATCGAGACCTCGACGCTGACCGGCGCGCAGACCGTCGCGCTGGGTGGCCGCACCCCGGGCGTGATGGGCAGCGAGGAGTTCCGCGACCGGGTGGCCCGGATCTCGCAGGCCGAGGGCGAGAACGCGTGGCCGATGCCGCTGCCCGACGAGCTCAAGGACGACCTCAAGTCGACCGTCGCCGATCTGGCGAACGTCAGCTCGCAGCGCTTCGCCGGCATGCTGGTCGCCGGGGTGTATCTGCGGGAGTTCGTCGCCGACGGCGTGCAGTGGGCGCACATCGACATCGCCGGGCCGGCGTACAACACCTCCGGCCCGTGGGGCTACACGCCCAAGGGCGGCACCGGGGTGCCGACCCGGACGATGTTCGCAGTCCTGGAGGACATCGCCGCGAACGGCTAGACAACGCCGGCGCGGGCGATGCTGCGCATCCCCTGCGGCAGCATCTTCGACGTCCCGTAGAGCAGGTACGCCTCGGCGGTGACCGGCCGGATGGCCTTGTCTTTCTTGACCGCGGTGACGATGGCCTTGGCCACCTTGTCCGGGCCGTAGCCCCGCCGGTCGAACATCTTCTCCAGCTGTGCGCGCCGGGTCGCGACGGCGGCCCGCTTACCCGAGGGCGCGATCATCTCGGTGGCCGACACGATGTTGGTGTTGATGATGCCCGGGCAGATCGTGGTCAATCCGATTCCGGCGGAGGACAATTCGGCACGCAGGCAGTCGGAGAACATATACACCGCCGCCTTGGATGTGCAGTAGGCGTTGAGCCCTTTGAGCGGCGAGTAGGCCGCCATCGATGCGACGTTGACTATGTGGCCGCCGGTGCCACGCTCGACGAGCCTGCGGGCGAAGGCGCGGCAGCCGTTGACCACGCCGCCGAGGTTGACGTCCAGCACGCGGTCGAATTGCTCTGCGGGAGTGTCCAAGAAGGCTCCGGCCACCCCGATGCCGGCGTTGTTGACGACGATGTCGGGCACCCCGTGGGCGGCGCACACCTCGTCGGCGAATCGCTCGACGGCGTCGGCGTCGGAGACGTCGAGCACATAGGGATGCGCGATCGCGCCGAGTGCGCCGATCTTGGCCGCGGTGTCCTTGAGGCCGGCCTCGTCGATATCGCTGATCACCAACTCGGCGCCGTCCCGGGCGAAGGCCAGCGCGGTCTCGCGGCCGATCCCGCTGCCTGCTCCGGTGACCGAGACCAGGGTGTCGCCGAAATCCTTCTGCGGCCGGCCGACCTGGGCCCGCAACAGTGCGCGGGCGGCCGGCTTGCCGTCCAGGTGCTCCGCCAGTTCGGTGACCGCGGCGGCCAGCACCTGCGGATGAGTGAACGGCGACCAGTGCTTGGCGCGCAGGTCGCGGCGCCACAGCCGAGGCACCCACCGAGCGGTGTCGTCATAGACGTGCGGCAGCACGAAGGGATCGTCGAGATTGACGATCAGCTGCACGGGAACATCGACGTAGAAATCGAGCGGACGGTGGATCAGCGCGGGCAGAGCGTTGGCCCGGTAGATCTTTGTGCCCCTGGCGGCGTCGTCGGCGAACGCCCCGCCGTGGTGTACCAGGTCCTTGGGAATGCCGCGGGTGAGTCCGGCCCGCATGAGTCCGGAGCCCAGCCGCATGGCCGCGGGCGCCAGCACCGGAACCGACAGCGCGGCAGTGTAGGTGACATGGAGCAGCTGAGAGAGCGCACGCACGAACAACTTTGGCCGGTACGGCTTCTTCAACCCGTCGCGCACGTAACGGATGAGGTGGTGCAGACTCGGTCCCGACACGGAGGTGAACGACGCCACCCGATCACCGGCACCGGCCCGGCCGAGGTACTCCCACATGCCGACCGAGCCCCAGTCGTGGCCGAGCACGTGCACAGGTTGGCCGGGACTGAGTTCGCCGACGACGGCGTCGAAGTCGTCGGCGAAGTTGGCCATCGTGTACTTCGAGAACGATTTGGGTCCCGAGGACGCTCCGGCGGCGCGGCTGTCGTAGCGGATCACCCGGAAGGTGCCGGCCAGTAGCGGCACGACCGCGTCCCACACCACGTGCGAGTCGGGGTACCCGTGCACCAGCACGACGGTCGGGCCGTCGGGATTGCCCTCCTCGTAGACCGCCAGGCGGGTCCCGTCGGTGCTGTCGACATAGCGCATGGTCATCACAACTCCAGGTCTCGTTGGCGGCGGCGTTCGATCCGCCGCCGAGCGTCATAGTCGCGCATCCGCTGCGGATACCCGACTTTCTGCACGTCATAGACAGGGATTCCGAGCTCTTCACCGAGTCGGCGGGCACCGGCCGCGCCGTCGGCCGGGCGACGGGTCCATTCACCGTCGGCGGCCACGAGCACGACGGTCATCGGGGTCACGCTGGTCTCGGGCTCGACGTAGGCCTCCACCCCGGTGCGCTGCGCGGCCCATTCGTACAAGTGCCGCCGGTCGGCGGCGAGCCCGGATTCAGCCCGGCGTGTAGCCCGGAACCTGTCGAACAGCCCCAACTTCGATGCACTCCTTCCGGCGGTCCTTCCCTTCGATGGTGCCAGAGAAATCACACGTCGCCCTGAGTGCGTGCGGGTGGCCCGGCAATGACAGGATGGGTACACGACGCTGTGGTATGCCAGAAGTCCGACCCGCACGACTGACCGTTCGAGGGAGTCAACACAATGGCCGTCTCCGTCCAGATGCCGGCACTCGGTGAGAGCGTCACCGAGGGGACCGTCACCCGGTGGCTCAAGCAAGAGGGCGACACCGTCGAGGTCGACGAGCCTCTGCTTGAGGTGTCGACCGACAAGGTCGACACGGAGATTCCCGCTCCCGCGTCCGGCGTGCTGACGAAGATCGTTGCCCAGGAGGACGACACCGTCGAGGTCGGCGGCGAGCTCGCGGTGATCGGCGAAGCCGGTGAGGAGTCCGAGTCGTCCGCGGCCCCGGCCGAATCGTCCGAGGCCCCGGCCGAATCGTCCGAGGCCCCGGCCGAGGAGGAGAGGCCCGCCGAGCAGACCGAGGCGGAGCCCGAACCGGAGCCCGAACCAGAGCCGACGCAGTCGTCGGGTTCCTCGGAGTCGTCGGGTTCGGCGACGCCGGTGCTGATGCCTGAACTCGGCGAGTCGGTCACCGAGGGCACTGTGACCCGGTGGCTGAAGAAGGTCGGCGACTCCGTCGAGGTCGATGAGCCGCTGGTCGAGGTGTCCACCGACAAGGTCGACACCGAGATCCCGTCACCGGTGGCCGGGACGCTGCTGTCCATCACCGCCGAGGAGGACGACACCGTCGCCGTCGGCGGTGAACTGGGCAAGATCGGGGATGCCGGCGCCGCGCCGCAGGCCGAGTCGAAGCCCGAACCCAAGCCAGAGCCGAAGCCTGAGCCCAAACCGGAACCGAAGCCGGAACCCAAGCCGGAGCCGAAGGCCGAACCCAAGCCGGAACCGAAGCCCGAGCCCAAGCAGGCCCCCGCGCCGGCCGCCGTCGAGGACAGCGACGCTTCCGACGGCAGCCCCTACGTCACTCCCCTGGTGCGAAAGCTGGCCGCCGAGAACGGGATCGACCTCGCCAGTGTCAAGGGCACCGGCGTCGGCGGGCGTATCCGCAAGCAGGATGTGCTGGCCGCCGCTGAGGCGAAGACGTCGAAGCCCGAGCAACCCGCCGCGGCTCCCGCCAAGGCGCCGGCCGCTCCCGCCGCCGCGGCGGCACCGTCACCGCTGGCACATCTGCGGGGCACGACGCAGAAAGCCAACCGGATCCGGCAGATCACCGCCAAGAAGACCCGCGAATCGCTGCAGACCACCGCGCAGCTGACGCAGACCCATGAGGTCGACATGACCAAGATCGTGGCGCTGCGGGCGAAGGCGAAGACGAGCTTCGCCGAGCGCGAAGGGGTCAACCTGACCTACCTGCCGTTCATCGCCCGCGCGGTGATCGACTCGCTCAAGGCGCACCCGAACATCAACGCCAGCTACAACGAGGACACCAAGGAGATCACCTACTACGACGCCGAGAACCTCGGCTTCGCGGTGGACACCGAGCAGGGCCTGCTCTCGCCGGTCGTGCACAACGCGGGCGATCTCTCCCTGGCCGGGCTGGCGCGCGCCATCCACGACATCGCCGACCGGGCCCGCAGTGGCAACCTCAAGCCCGACGAGCTGTCCGGCGGCACGTTCACGATCACCAACATCGGCAGCCAGGGCGCCCTGTTCGACACCCCGATCCTGGTGCCGCCGCAGGCGGCGATGCTGGGCACCGGTGCGATCGTCAAACGGCCCCGGGTGATCGTCGACGAACTCGGCAACGAGTCGATCGGTGTGCGCTCCATCTGCTACCTACCGCTGACCTACGATCACCGGCTGATCGACGGTGCGGATGCCGGCCGATTCCTGACCACCGTCAAGCGGCGTCTCGAAGAAGGGGCATTCGAGGCCGACCTGGGGTTGTGACGCCATGAGCCAACCAACGGGCGGGCTCGTCGTCGCGATCGCCGGTTCGTCCGGCCTGATCGGCTCCGCACTGGTGTCGGCGCTGCGCGCCACTGACCATCGCGTGGTACGCATCGTGCGCCGGGCGCCGGCCAACGGCGACGAGCTGCACTGGAATCCTGACAGCGGCGAGTTCGATCCGTCGGGCCTGGAGGGCGTCGACGCGGTGATCAACCTCTGCGGCGTCGGCGTCGGCGACAAACGGTGGTCCGGCTCGTTCAAACAGAGCCTGCGCGACAGCCGCATCGGCCCCACCGAGGTGATCGCCGCGGCCGTCGCCGACGCCGGCGTGCCGACGCTGATCAACGCCAGCGCGGTCGGCTACTACGGCAACACCGGCAGTCGCGTCGTCGACGAAACCGCCCCTGCCGGAGGCGGATTCCTGTCCCGGCTCTGTCTGGACTGGGAGGCCGCGGCCTTGGCCGCCGAAGACGCCGGCGCCCGGGTGGTGCTCGCCCGCACCGGCCTGGTGCTCTCCCCCGGCGGCGGCGTGCTGGGCCGGCTGCGGCCGCTGTTCAGCTTTGGGCTGGGCGCCCGGATCGGCAACGGCAGGCAGTACATGCCGTGGATCAGCCTGGAGGACGAAGTCCGCGCGCTGCTGTTCGCGATCAACAGCAGCGACCTGTCGGGTCCGGTGAACTTCACCGGACCGGCGCCGGTGACCAACTCGGAGTTCACCGCCGCGCTGGGCCGGGCGTTGAACCGGCCGACCCTCCTACAGGCTCCCGGGTTCGCGCTGCGCACCCTGCTGGGCGAGTTCGCCGACGAGGGGCTGCTCGATGGTCAGCGGGCGATCCCCGCCGCCCTCGAACGGGCCGGGTTCGTCTTCCACCACAACACCATCGGTGAGGCGCTGGCCTACGCCACGACGTCCGTTCAGGGGTAGTAGCGTCGATTGGGTGCGGGAATCCATTCGATCGAGCTCAGCGGGCATGCAGGTGCGCCAGCTGGGCACCGTCGACTACCAGGACGCCTGGCAGTTGCAGCGCGAACTGGCCGATGCCCGAGTGGCCGGCGGGCCCGACACGATGCTGCTGCTGGAACACCCGGCGGTGTACACCGCGGGTAAGCGCACTGAAGCTCACGAGCGGCCGATGGATGGCACACCCGTGGTGGACACCGACCGCGGCGGCAAGATCACCTGGCACGGGCCCGGACAATTGGTCGGTTATCCGGTGATCGGGCTGGCCGAGCCGCTGGATGTGGTGAATTATGTTCGGCGGCTTGAGGAATCACTGATTTCCGTGTGTGCCGGATTGGGCTTGGAGACCGGCCGTGTCGAGGGTCGCTCCGGTGTCTGGGTGGAAGGAACCCGCAAGATCGCCGCGATCGGAATCCGGGTGGCCCGCGGCACCACACTGCACGGCTTCGCGCTGAACTGCGACTGCGATCTGGGGGCGTATTCGGCGATCGTGCCGTGCGGGATCACCGATGCCGGGGTGACTTCGCTGACGGCTGAACTGGGCCGCCGCATCGGCGTCGACGACGTCCGCGCCCGGGTGGCCGACGCGGTGTGTGACGCCCTCGACGGCCGCCTGCCCGTAAGCTTGAGACCGTGAGCATTGAACCGGAAGGCCGCAAGCTGCTGCGCCTGGAGGTCCGCAATGCCGAGACCCCGATCGAGCGCAAACCGCCGTGGATCAAGACCCGCGCGCGCATGGGTCCGGAGTACACCGCGCTGAAGAGCCTGGTGCGCCGCGAGGGGCTGCACACCGTATGCGAGGAAGCGGGCTGTCCCAACATCTTCGAATGCTGGGAAGACCGCGAGGCGACGTTCCTGATCGGCGGTGAGCAGTGCACGCGCCGCTGCGATTTCTGCCAGATCGACACCGGCAAGCCCGCTGAACTGGATCGCGACGAGCCGCGCCGGGTGGCCGAGAGTGTGGCCGCGATGGGGTTGCGCTACGCGACGGTGACGGGCGTGGCCCGCGACGACCTGCCCGACGGCGGAGCGTGGCTGTACGCCGAGACGGTGCGTGCCATCAAGGAGTTGAACCCGGCCACCGGCGTCGAACTACTGGCCCCGGACTTCAACGGCGAGCCCGCCCTGCTGCGCGAGGTGTTCGATTCACGCCCAGAAGTGTTCGCGCACAACGTGGAAACGGTGCCACGCATCTTCAAGAGGATCCGTCCGGCGTTCCGCTACCAGCGCAGCCTCGATGTGTTGACGGCCGCCCGAGCGGCGGGGCTGGTCACCAAGAGCAACCTGATCCTCGGCATGGGCGAAACCATCGACGAGGTGCACACCGCGCTGGCCGACCTGCACGGCGCGGGCTGCGACATCATCACGATCACCCAGTACCTGCGGCCGTCGGTGCGTCATCACCCGGTGGAGCGCTGGGTCAAGCCGGAGGAGTTCGTCGCGCTGGCCGAGTACGCCGAGGGGCTGGGATTCGCCGGGGTGCTGTCCGGTCCGTTGGTCCGGTCGTCCTATCGGGCCGGTCGGCTGTACCAGCAGGCCGCGGATGCGCACAAGCTATCCCGGTGACCGCGGCTTACCGCTGATCGCCGTTCCGTATTCTTGGTAGTTATGGCGAAAACCCGTAACGCTGCCGAGAACAAGGCGGCCAAGGCCGAGGCGAAGGCCGCCAGCAAGGCCGCAGCCAAACAGCGCCGCAGCCAGTTGTGGCAGGCGTTCCAGATGCAGCGCAAGGAAGACAAGCGACTGCTCCCCTACATGATCGGCGCGTTCGTGTTGATCGTGGCCGCGTCGGTGGCAGCCGGCGTGCTGGCCGGCGGGATCACTCTCTACCTGCTGATCGTGCTCGGCGTCGTGCTGGGTGCCCTCGTGGCGTTCATCATCTTCGGGCGGCGCGCCCAGAAGTCGGTGTTCCGCAAAGCCGAGGGGCAGACGGGTGCGGCGGCCTGGGCGCTGGACAACCTGCGCGGCAAGTGGCGGGTGACGCCGGGGGTTGCGGCCACCGGCCACTTCGACGCCGTGCACCGGGTGATCGGCCGACCGGGCGTGATCTTCGTCGCCGAAGGTTCCGCGGCGCGGGTCAAGCCGCTGCTGGCGCAGGAGAAGAAGCGCACCGCGCGGCTGGTCGGGGACATCCCGATCTACGACGTGATCGTCGGCAACGGCGAGGGCGAGGTGCCGCTGTCGAAGCTGGAGCGGCATCTGACCAAGCTGCCTGCCAACATCACCGTCAAGCAGATGGACTCGCTGGAGTCCAAGCTCGTCGCCCTGGGTTCCCGGATGGGGCCGGCCGCGATGCCCAAGGGCCCGCTGCCCGCACAGGCCAAGATGAAGGGCGTGCAACGCACCGTCCGCAGGCGCTGACCAGTTTCGGGGGGATGTCATCTGTACTGCTTGTGAGTGGGCGCCCCATTTCAGCGCGCTGGGGTCGGGGGTTCTGACACGTCGGACCGCGCTGCGTGCGGCTGCGGTGACGGCGGTCGCGACGGCCGCGGCCGCGTGTGGCGGTAAGCAGCCCGCGACGGGCGCGACGACGTTCGCCGATGTGGTGTTCCGGGGTGGCCGGATCCACACCGTGTCGCCCGCTCAGCCGTGGGCGCAGGCGGTGGCGGTCACGGGCAACACGATCTCCTATGTAGGCGACGACGCCGGGGCGGCGTCTCTCGAGGGCCCGGACACCCGCGTCGTCGACCTCAAGGGCAACCTGATGCTGCCGGGGTTCGTCGAGGGCCACATCCATCCGTTCCTCGGCTCGTTTCTGACCAGTGGCGTCGACCTGCAGGTGCCCACCGGGGCGGACGCGCTGGCCGCGATCGCCGCGTACGCAGCGGAGCATCCGGACGGCCCGGTGCGTGGATTTGGTTGGCGCGTCGACATGTTCGGGCCGGACGGACCTACGCGTCAGCAGCTGGACCGGGTGCTGCCGGACCGGCCCGGATTCTTCTTCGCCATTGACGGCCACAGCATGTGGGCCAACAGCAAGGCGCTGGAGATCGCCGGCGTCGGCCGCGACACCCCGGACCCGATTCCCGGGTTCAGTTATTACGTCCGCGACGAGCACGGCGAGCCCACCGGGTATCTCCTCGAAATCGACGCGGTGCTGAGCCTGGTGAACGCCGTCGATCCGATCTCGCCGCATTCGATGCAGACGCTGTTGGAGTCGTGGCTGCCGAAGGCGTCGGCGGCGGGGATCACCTCGGTCTTCGACGCCGGGGTGCCGCCGATCGGCGAGGACCAGGGCGCAGTGATCGCCCTGTATGCCGATCTGGAGCAGCGCGGCGGGCTGCCGTTCCGGGTCGTTGCGTCCTACAGCGTGAAAGCCCCACCGGTCGACGACGCGGTGGCGAAGCTGACCGATATCCGCAACCGGGTCTCGACCGAACTGGTGACCGTCGGCGCGGTGAAGATCATCGGCGACGGCACCCAGGGTGGATACACCGCCTGGCTGATCGAGCCGTATGCGGACAAACCGGATTCGATCGGCGGCTCGCCGTTCACTGAGGAACAGTGGCGCCAGCTGGTTCGCGAGGTCGATGCGGCCGGCTTTGATGTCCACGTGCATGCGTGCGGTGAGCACACGGCGCGCACAGCGCTGGATTCGATCGAGGCGGCGATCGCGGTCAACCCGCCGCGCGACCGCAGGCACACCATCGCACATCTGGTGTACGTGCAGGATCCCGACAGTCAGCGGTTCGGCAAACTCGGTGTGACCGGACAGTTTTCGGCCAACTGGATGTCGGCCGATCCGGACACCATGCAGAACATGGCGGCGCGGTACGGCCAACCCCGTCAGGAGCTGTTCTATCGAGCGCAGGACATTCTGCGGTCCGGCGGCCGGATCTCGCTGGGCACCGACTGGCCCGCGGCCGGGTACTTCTCCACCTACAAGCCGCTCGATTCGATCCAGATCGGGGTGACCCGCCAGCTGATCGGCCAGCCCGACGCGCCCGTGCTGGCGCCGGCCGATCAGAAGCTCACCGTCGCCGAGGCGGTGCACGCCAACACAATGGGCGCCGCCTACCAGATCCGGCTCGACGATCGGGTCGGCTCCGTCGAGGTGGGCAAGCGCGCCGATCTGATCGTGTTGGATTCCAACATCTTCGAGATCGACCCGCACAACATCCACCGCGCGACCGTCACGATGACGATGATGAACGGGCAGGTCCGCCACCAGGTCTAGGTCAGGCGGCGATCACCCGCACCAGCTCACCGTTGAGGTAGAGCTCGGCCTGACTCAGCGGTATCTTCGGCGTGCCGGGCATCGGCGGCGCCGCCGAATGGTAGTGCGCCCCGGTCGGTGTGGTGAATTCGGCGGTGTGCGTGCCGTCGTCGGCGACCGCGGTCACGACCTTCCATCCCGGCGCTTCCTTGGTGTAGTTGCACGCCTCGCACGTGCCCAACCCGTTCTCGGCGCACGTCGCGCCGCCACACCGGTGCGGCCTGGCATGATCGCGATGCCGAACCGGCGCATCGCAATACGGGGTGCGGCAGCGCTGATCCCGTAACCCGATGAAGTCGGCCAGCCCCTTGGGGAACAGCCGCGACCGCGATTCCAGAGCAACCAGCGCGCCGCTGGCCGGGCTGGCGTACAACCGTCGCAGTGTGGCCCGCGAGCGAGCGTCGGCCACCGTGTCCAGGATCATCTTCTGCGCCACCGCGGACGGCACCGAGCCGTAGCCGGCGATCGCCGCCGCACCACGTTCCGCGCCGAGCAGCGCCTGATCGGAGATCACCACGTTGACCGCAATCGGGACCGGCTGATCGGCCGGCCGTCCCGTCACCCGCTCGACCAGCGTGTCGGCCATGACCTGGCCGCGCGAGCGAGCATCGCAGCAGACGTCTGCCTCTCGCTTGAGCGCGGCGTACACCGACACTCCTTGGGCCACCGGTAGTAGCGCAGTCACATAGGTCATCGTGTCCGGGGCCGGGCGGATGGTGACGTTGCGCTCGGTCTCCGCCTTGGCCGCCCTATCCACCACTGCGTGCGGGTCGAGCCGGTAGGCGATCGCCTTGGCGTCGGCCGCCAAAGCGCCATCCCCCACACCGTCCAAAGCGGCCGGATCGGAGCACATTTCGGCGTCGAGCCGACGCCGATCGTCGACATCCAGGCATGCCGACTCCCGCACCAGGATGGTGGCCCGCCACTCTGACAGCACCCCGTTCTCCAACGCGGCCAGCGTGTGCGGCATCTCGTACACCAATGCCTTGGCGAATCCCAGATGCCGGTTTCCCCGAGTGGGTGAATCCCGCCGGGCCAGCGCCACCTCGGCCGCCACGCCGCGAGCCCGGCGGGCGGCGGGAATCCCCGCCGCCGCCTCCGCGGCACGCCGCTGACTGTCCAGCGCGGCCGTCAACCGCGCCTGCGCCGCGGCGGCGGCCGACTTCAGCCGCTCCAACGCCGCGATGCGCTCGACCAGCACCGATTCCCCGGCCGCCAGGTCGACATCCCACAATTCATCGAACATGTGTTCGAGTATGCCATCGCGCCCCGACAAAATGTCAGCGCCGCACGACCGCCGTCATCGTCAGCCGGTCCTGCAGCCCGCGCCCGTCTGCGTCGGTGAACAGGCCGGGGATGACCAAGGACAGCAGCAGGCCTCGCGCGATCGCCCGGCCGCTGCCGACGTGCTGGCGGTTGTCGACCGGAATCACCATCAACCCGAGTGCGTATTGCCCGGGGGTGAACCCGAACAGCCGCACCGAGACCGCGCCCAGCACGAACCAGATCGCCAAGACCGCGGTCGACAGCATCGAGACACTGATCAGGCCCAGCGACATCCCGAGCGCCGCCAGCCCGTAGCCGATCAGCCAGTCGATCAGCAGTGCCACGAAACGACGGCCCATCCGCGCCAGCGAACGAGGCCCGGATTCCGGCAGACCCAACTCCTGGCCCGGCCACCCGGCGTAGTCACCCGGCTTCACCGGTTCCGGTCCGGACAGCCAGGATCCGAGTTCGCGTGCCATGGCCCCAGGATATGCGGACTCCCGGCAGCCCCCTGTCCAGGTTCGCAGGCCCATTGCGTAACGTCGGCGCAACATGAGCTTGACGACCGTGCAACATCAGATCCATAGCGTCAGCCGCGGGTTAACAAACCCACGTGCCGATATCTGCGTCAAACCGGCTGCACCGAAGGAGTTAGTAAGTGGCAGAAAAGACAGCTGACGACCTGTTCAAGCTGATCAAGGACCAAAAAGTCGAGTACGTCGACATCCGGTTCTGCGATCTGCCTGGCGTGGTCCAGCACTTCTCGATCCCCGCCTCAGCGTTCGACGAGAGCGTTTTCGAGGACGGCCTGGCGTTCGACGGTTCGTCGGTGCGCGGCTTCCAGTCGATTCACGAGTCCGACATGCTGCTGCTTCCGGACCCGGTCACCGCACGCATCGACCCGTTCCGTGCCGCCAAGACGCTCAACCTCAACTTCTTCGTGCACGATCCCTTCACCCGTGAGGCCTACTCGCGCGACCCGCGCAACGTGGCCCGCAAGGCGGAGAACTACCTGATCAGCACCGGTATCGCCGACACCGCCTACTTCGGTGCCGAGGCCGAGTTCTACATCTTCGACTCGGTGAGCTTCGACTCGAAGATCAACGGCACCTTCTACGAAGTCGACTCCGAGTCCGGCTGGTGGAACACCGGTGAGCCCTACGAGGCCGACGGCTCGGCGAACCGCGGCTACAAGGTGCGTCAGAAGGGCGGCTACTTCCCGGTGGCCCCCTACGACCACTACGTCGACCTGCGCGACGACATCACCACCAACCTGCAGAATGCCGGCTTCACGATCGAGCGCGGCCACCACGAGGTGGGCACCGCCGGCCAGGCCGAGATCAACTACAAGTTCAATACGCTGCTGCATGCGGCCGACGACGTGCTGCTGTTCAAGTACATCGTCAAGAACACGGCGTGGGCGGCCGGCAAGACCGTCACGTTCATGCCGAAGCCGCTGTTCGGCGACAACGGTTCGGGCATGCACGTCCACCAGTCGCTGTGGAAGGACGGCAAGCCGCTGTTCCACGACGAGTCGGGCTACGCAGGCCTCTCGGACATCGCACGTCACTACATCGGCGGCATCCTGCACCACGCGCCGTCGCTGCTGGCGTTCACCAACCCCACGGTGAACTCCTACAAGCGCCTGGTGCCGGGCTACGAGGCCCCGATCAACCTGGTGTACAGCCAGCGCAACCGGTCGGCCGCGGTGCGTATCCCGATCACCGGCAACAACCCGAAGGCCAAGCGCCTCGAGTTCCGCGCACCGGACAGCTCGGGTAACCCGTACCTGGCGTTCGCGGCGATGATGATGGCCGGCCTGGACGGCATCAAGAAGAAGATCGAGCCGCAGACGCCGGTCGACAAGGACCTCTACGAGCTCCCGCCGGAAGAGGCCGCCAACATCCCGCAGGCGCCGACCTCCCTGTCGGCGGTCATCGACCGTCTCGAGGCCGATCACGAATACCTCACCGAGGGTGGTGTTTTCACGACCGACCTGATCGAGACGTGGATCTCCTACAAGCGTGAGAACGAGATCATGCCCATTCAGATCCGGCCTCACCCGTACGAGTTCGCGCTGTACTACGACGTGTAAATCGACGCCTTAGCAAGGCTGACGGAGCCCGCTCGCCCCTTCACGGGGCGGGTGGGCTCCTTCGTTGAGAGTTAACGAGGGACGCCTATCCGGACCGTAGTCCGAATAGTATGGTTGGGTCATGACGCAGAGACTCGACGCTCGCATCGACCGCTACCAGCCCGCAGCCCTCAGCGCGTTCCGGATCTTCTTCGGACTGCTCTTCCTGTTCGAAGGCCTGTCGAAGATCTTCGACTGGCCCGCAGCCTATTCCGTGCCCACCGGCGCGTGGCCGGTCTGGTACGCCGGAATCCTCGAACTGATTCTGGGCACCTTGATCACGATCGGCCTGTTCACCCGGGTCGCCGCATTCATCGCCTCAGGCGAGATGGCAGTCGCGTACTTCACCCAGCACTTCGGCAAGAACCCGAACGGCGCACCCGGTGGCGGCTTCTGGCCGGTCGTCAACGGCGGTGAGCTGGCTGTCGCACTGTGCTTCGGATTCCTACTGCTGGTCTTCACCGGCGGCGGCGCCTACGCGGTGGACGCCATGCGCCGCCGCCGCTCGGTGTAGCGGTCACACGCATTCCAATAGCGTGTCGGGCACCTCACCGACCGGTCCGATCGTTGCGTAGGTGCGCAGCTGGCCGGTCACCGGATCGGTTGTCGCGCAGACAATCCCGCACTTCCCCGCGTCGATCCGCTGGGAGATGATGGGCGATCGTTCCATCAGCGCCACGCCGGTTTCGACGATGTGCGCGGCGGTGACCGCATCGATGGAGTCCGCGCTGGCACCCCGGCGCACGATGGACGACAGCGCTTGCTGGACGGCAATCCGGGTGGCGCCCTCGGGAATCACCGCGTCGTCCCACGCCCTCATCGCGGCTCGCATAGCGCGGCAGTCCGAGTGGCCGAGCACCACGATCAGCGGTACTTCCAGCGTTTCCACGGCGCACTCCATGGTGGCCAGGACACCGTCGTCGATGACATGGCCCCAGGTGCTCACATCGACCAGCGAGCCCCAGCTCTGACCGAGAATCATCTCGCTCCCGACAGCCGCATCCGCGCAACGGAATACAGCGGCGACCGGGGTTCGAAGGGCCGGCTTGGCCTGGCCGCCTCGAACCGGGACGAAGAACATCTCGTTGCCGGCGCGCAGATGTTGCCAGGTGTTCAGTGGGTTGGACATATTGTGATCCTCTCTAGGGGTGATACGGATTCAGCAGAAGTACTCGGGTCGGCTGACATAGGTCTCTGTCACGAACATCACCCCGGGAGAGGCGTCGAGCAGAGAACGGAGCCCGGCCAGCAACGCGTCCGCCTTGCCGTCCGGGACCACGGTGATCAGAAGTTCCAGTGCCGCCTGCTGGTTGAACAGCAGCTTCCCCTGCCGGTAGCCGTGGTGCCCGAGCCCTGAGACGCCGGACACGCTGGTGTACCCGGTGGCACCGACGCTTTGGATCAATTCCCGGACAGCGGCGGCATCGCTGCCGGGAACCACCACCTCGACCTTGATCATCTTGGTGAGTGCTGATGTAGTCATGAGACCCTCTCTTCATCGAGAACCATTGGTAGGGAATCGGATTCGAACCACGGCCGCCATCCCGTGCGGGTCCACTGCTGCCAGGAGGCCCCTGCGCACGGCCTGGCGGCAAGGCTGACCCACTCATTTCCGAACAACCGCTGCAGGATTGGGTTGCGGTCGATGATGGTGTCGATCCGTGACAGCGGAGCCTGGATCACCGCGAGCAGCCGCATCGGCTCGTGCCGCAGCCGGTTGCCGTCGGCAATGGATTGCCAGGGCAGTCCCAGTCGCAGGTCACCGTTGTACCCACTGATCACGCCGGCGCTGCCGACCACGTTGTGGACGGTTTTGGTACCGGCCCCGAAGACGTCGGGTGCGACTGCCGAGAAGTAGTACTGGCAATTGATCCACTGGGCGACGACGAGGGGGGCGGTCATGATCGTCTCGAGGGCGCTGCCGTCCGCGTCGACCTCGGCGTCGTAGGAATGCAGGAACGTCCGCCGCGCAAGGTCGAGGCCAGCCGAGATCTCCCGGGGACCGATGACGAACGCGGCATTGTCGGCCAACCCCCATTCGGGGTAAACCTGCGCCCAGTCAACCGATCTGGTGCTCACGTGACGGGCTGCCCGGGGCAGCGTGCGCGCGCGGCGTGCACCGGGTAGTGTCGCGCAGCGTTCGGCTGCCAATGCGGCTCCGGCCTGGGCCAGGTCGACATCCAATCGCGCGACGTCCTCGTGGTGGGTCACCGGGATCAGGTGGCGGTCCAAGATCTGGATCCGGTCCGTGGTCGTGTCGTGTTGGGCTGCGACGAACCATGTTTCGTCCGGGATGTCGATTCCCATGCCGCTCAGTTCCCCACGCACCTGGGGTTGGTTGAGTATCGCCACCGCGGTGCGGGCGTTGGGTCCGCCCGCCTGTCCCCCGCACGCTCCGCAGTCCAGGGCTGCCTGGTACGGGTTGTTCTCCGATGAGCTTCCGTGTGCGCAGAGCACCACCAGCCGACCGAATTCGTTGACCAAGCCCATCGTGGCGAGCGCGACGTTGGCGAACAGGACGCGCTCGGCCGGTGGTATGGCGTCCACGCTGAGCACGGTCGCCGCTTCCGGCACCGCCAGGGCATGTAGCCGCCGGCGGACCGTGCCGCTGACCGCGGGCGCCAGTGTCTTCGCCGCGGCGAGCGGGGCCGCGGCCAATCCGGCCGCTTCGGCGAGCGTAAAGGGCGCCGCGACCGCCTCTTTGGCGGCGTGGAACGCCGCTTCAGCTCCCGCCAGGCGCACTGCGCCCGAGACTCGGCGCTCCGCTTGGTGCGCACCGTCGGCAGTGGCGACCTCTGCGATGTCGTGGCTCGGCGCGATGAGGACAGGGCACAGGTCGCTGGCAGCTCCGCCCATCAGGTCGGTGAACCGGATGGCGGCCGCGAAGAATCCGGCGAACCCCAGTGTCTGATATCCGCCCAGCTCTTCCAGATGGCGCCGCAGCCCCTCAGAGCGGGTGTCGATGCAGGTCACCACCTGGGTGTGGATAGGCCCACGATGCCGATCACCGGCGGTGACATCGAGCGCGTGCAGCAGATCGTCGCGATAATGGGACTCAAAGGCGCTCTGCCAGAGGAGCTCTCGCGCCGTCACCGGCAGCGCCGCGAGCACCCGGGCGGCGACCGACAGTTCGTCGTCACTGACTCCGGCGAGCCCGAGGGCTGTGGCCACCTGGACGGCCCGCTCGCGCGCCGACGGTGGCGTCGCAGCCAGGTGATCCACCGCACGCTCCGAGCGGTTGCCGGCAAGCAGTGCGCTCTCGTATGTCAGTCGCATGGCGACGTAGGCCGTGAGATCGATTCCCACCGACTTGCCGCTGCCCCAGTGAATATGCGCGGCCCAGCCGGGAAGTCGGGACAGGTGCGCCTGCAAGTAGGCGATGCGCCTGTCATCACGCACCCCGAGGGCCTCGAGTGCCATCAACGCGGCGTCTTCCGCACGCTCGGGTGTCCGGCGAAGGCGTGCGCGCACAGCGCGCTTCAGGGAAGGATCGCCGGGAGCCAACGCCCGCCATGCCGGGTAGAAACCGTTCTCCCGGCCCGGCATCGGCCACGCACCCTCGCCGAAGAACGCCGTGCACCATTTGGCGGTCTGCGCGTCGACGGTGTCGGTGACATGCGGGGCGAGCTCCTCGGAGCGGGTCCGGTAGCGACGCACCGGTTCGAGGCAGCCCACGCCGTGCAGGAGATCGGCTCTCATCAATTCGAGCGGGCGCAGCTCGCGTCCCCCGAACCGCAGCGGGTCAGCGCCGGCGATATTGGGATAGCGGCGACTCAGCGCCGCATCGAGGTCGGCGTCGGTGATTCTCCCCGCACCATGCATCTGCCGGAAGTTCCTCATGCGCAACGTACCTGGCGTCCCATACAAGTCGCCGGCGCGCCGGATTGCCTGCTCGAAGGGCATGTTCTCCAGCCCGGCGAGCGGGTTCACCGCGATGAACGTCTCCAGCGGGTAGTGGGTGGGCAACACCCGGGCAGCGAGTGCGACGTCACTACGCAGGCGGGCCCGGCGGGCCTCGATGGTGGTCGTTTCCGTGGCGGTCACGAATGTGCTCCTTTCCGCTGGGCGGGCAGTGCCGAGGTGATGTATCCAGCGCTGAGCGCTCGGGCGTATATCGCGCGGTGCAGCGAGGTTTCCGGTGACCAGCGCACTGCCGCCAATGCGGCGAGGGTGGTGGCCAAGGCGGCGAGGACGAGCCAGGACAGTGCCGCCGACGGTGTCGCGACGGGCAGGGCAGGAGCCAGGTAATGCGTTGCGGCTGAGACCAGTCCGAGATAGGTGATGGCCGCCGCAGGCAGCACCGCCATGACCGTGACAAGGCCTGCCGGGCCGCTTCGGCGTCCCAGCCAACCCCAGGTGGCGGCGGCGCCGGTGACCCAGGCGAAGATCAGCAGGGCCTGCTCGGCATGCTGCGCGCCGGCCGACATGGGGATGACCATCGTCGCCGCATATAGCGCGACGCCCGGCAGGATGGCGGCGAGCGCCGCGTTGAGCAGGCGCCGGCGACCGGTCACCACCGGCGGGAGCGGATGGAAGGCCGCGCGACGACGCTGGGCGATGGCAGATCCGGAGGACAGGAACAGGGTCGCCTTGTAGAACCCGTGGGCGACCAGGTGGAAGATCGTCGCGGCCCACAACCCCAGGCCGCAGGTGAGGATCATGAAGCCCATCTGTGCCATCGTCGAATTCGCAAGCGCTCCTTTGACATCGGGCTTCACCAGCATGACGATCCCCCCGTACACCAGGGTGGCGGCACCCGCCACGATCGTGAGTGCGCGGGCGACATCTCCGGAGACCAGCGGGGCGAGGCGAAGCAGGAGGATGCCGCCGGCGTTGACGACGCCCGCATGCAGGAGGGCGGAGACTGGCGTCGGCGCCGCCAGGGTGGCCGGCAGCCACTTGTGGAAGGGCACCTGCGCGGAGCGGGAAAGCGCGGCGACCACCGCGAGGCAGCCGACGACAGGAACCAGTGGCCCGGAGATCGACTCATCGGTAAGCGCACGCAGGTCCGAGACACCCCACCGCGCGGTGACGATCAGGACCGCACCCCACAAGGCCAGATCACCGATGAGGAATGCGATGGCGGTCCGCCGAACCCCGTCCCGGGCAGCAGGTAGATGCCAGTACATCCCCAGCAGCAGGCAGAGTGCGACACCGGCCAGGGTCCAGCCCAATGCGAGCCCGGGCAGCGTCGTCGCGGTGACCATCCCGGCTGAGGCGGCCGTCAGCAGCGACGCCCCGGAGGTGAACCGGCCTGCCCGGGGATCGCCGGCGAGGTACCTGATCGCGAATGCCTGGACCACCGTGCTCACGCCGAAGACGAGGAGCAGCAGCACCGCGGCCACCCGGTCGACCCCCATCCCGCGACCGGCGGACACGGCCAGCACGCAGGCGATGAGGAAGCCGACTCCGGCGACGAGCGCCCCGGCGTACCCGAGCCAGCGGTATCGCCGCCCAGCCAACAGGGCTGCTACCAGTGCGAACAGCCCGGGCGCCACAGTCACTGCGGGGAGAAGCGCGTTCACGTCGACCAACATACGACACAAATTACGTGTATTGAAATACGGGTGTCAAGCTTCGTGACAAATGTGTCGTGCGAGTGGACGGCGTTTGGGTCGCTCGAACAGGCGCGGGAGATTTCTGGTCTTGCTAATGCCGAACTAGAATTCGCGTATGGCGGAGTGGACGTTCTTGACCAACCACGCTCACACTCTGCTGTGCATCGCCCGCGACCCCGGGATCCGCCTGCGGGACGTCGCCGAACGCGTCGGAGTGACCGAACGCGCCGCGCAACGCATCGTCAGCGACCTGGTCGAAGCCGGGTACCTGGACCGGCTGCGCGAAGGCCGGCGGAACTACTACCGCATCCGCGCGGATCGGCCCCTTCGGCACCCCGTCGAACGCGGCCATCGCATCGGCGAGATCCTGGCGGTGCTGCATGAGCCGAAGGACCCCGACGGGTCGAGCTGAACAGCAGCCCCACCATCCACGCCGACGTTAGGCGTCCAGCGCCAAATCCTTACGGAAGCGCCGCATTCCGTCGATCTTGTCGGCGGTCGAGGCGTCGGGCCCGGAGTAGAACATCCACGGCATCGTCACGATGCCGGTGATGCCCGCTGCCGCAGCGCGCTCGTAGTGCGGAATCGTAAACGCATCGGTCAGCGGCGTCAGGACCTCGTAACCGTCCATGCTGAGCCCGTTTTCGGCGCGCAGCTGGCGCAGCTTGTCGACGCGCAGGATCGCCTGGTCCAGGCTGATGAGGTCGCCGATCCAGCCGTCGAGCCGGGCTGCCCGCCGCAGCGCGATGTCGGACAGTCCCCCGCTGTAGATTGGGATGTGCGGCGGCGTCGGCATCATCTCCAGTCTCGGCGTCTTGTAGAACTCGCCGTCGAACTCGGTCCAGCCCGGCTGCCATAGCGCGCGCATCAGCTCGATCATCTCGTCGGTTCGCTTGCCGCGCTTGGCGAACTGCTGGCCCATCAGGGTGAACTCTTCTTCGCACCAGCCGACGCCGATACCGAGCTCCACCCTGCCGTCGGCCAGATATGCCGCAGTCCCAATGGATTTCGCCGCCGAATACGGATCCCGCATCCCGGGGATGTACACCGTCGTCACGAATCTGATCTGTTGCGTGGCCTGCGCCAGCGCGCCGACCAGCACCCACGGGTCTGGCCAGTCGGTGAACGGCTGCCAGCGTCGCTCGCCGTTCTTGGTGTACGGGTACGGTGTGGACAGCGTTTCCAGGTTCACCACATGGTCGGGGATGCCGAGGCCCTCATAGCCCAGGTCGTCGGCGGCCTTCGCGATCTCGACGATCTCGCGGGTCTCCAGAAACGCAACGCTCACATAGAATTTCACCCTGCGATAACCCCCGAGTCGCTGCGCTCCTGCCCGCCGAAATCCCTCGCCCACGCCGGCATGATAAAGACTCCTTCTGCTTCTACGGTCGGTCCTTCTGCGTCGCTGAGGAATCCGCGCGCGTAGGTCTTGTAGCCTTCGGTTCGTTCGAGCCACGCCTCACCGCGCAACGGCCCCAGCGGTGTGCCCCTCAGGTACTTCAGCGTGATCGTGCCGGTGAACTTCGGCTTGCTGAGTTGACTGGTGGCCGCCTCGCCCAGGAGCTGGTCGAGCAGCAGCGCGCAAATGCCGCCGTGCACCAACCCGGGCGGCCCCTCGTACACCGGCCCGAGGGTGAACTCCGTCCAGCACCGCCCGTCCTCGTGATGGGTGATCATCGGCGGAGCGAGCGGATTGTGCCGCCCGACAGCCGGATTGCGCCACACCACCGGAAGACCGGACTCCTCGTGGCGCAATATCCGAGGCCGGTCGGTCGGCGTGCGTTCGAGTATCTCGCTCACCTCGTCGATGGTCTGGCGCGCCTGCTGGATGGTCTCGGCGTCGGCCCCGCTGTGCAGGCTGGCATCGATGAGCCTGCGCAACGCCTCCGCCAGCGGTTCGTGCATCGCCTTCACCCGGTCGTACTCGTCGGCGCTGATCACGCCAAACTCAAAATCCATCCCCAGACCCTTAACTTCCCAGACCCTTAACTTCCGAACACCCTGAGCACCACGGCTTTTGCCCGCCGTGTCACCCGCAGGTAGTTGTCCAAAAACTCTCCACCGTCGTCGTTGTGCCAGCCCGCGGCCACCGCGACCGCGTTGAGCTGCCGCCCCGGCCCGGGCAGCTGGTCGGTCGGCTTGCCGCGGACCAGGACCAGCGCGTTGCGGGCGGCGGTCGCCGTCAGCCAGGCCTGCCGCAACAGGTCGACGTCGTCCTCGCCCAGCAGTTCGGCGGCGCCGATGGCGTCCAGCGTCTCCAGCGTCGAGGTGTTGTGCAGCGACGGGACCTCGTGGGCGTGGCGCAGCTGGAGAAGCTGCACGGTCCACTCGACATCGGCCAGGCCGCCGCGGCCGAGCTTGGTGTGGGTGTTGGGGTCGGCGCCGCGCGGCAGCCGTTCGGCGTCCACCCGCGCCTTGACCCGCCGAATCTCCTGCACCGCTTCTGCCGACACCCCACCGGCCGGGTAGCGCGTCTTGTCTGACATCAACACGAACCGCAGTCCCAGGTCCTGATCACCGGCGACCGGGTGCGCGCGCAGCAGCGCCTGGACTTCCCACGGCTGCGCCCATTGCGCGTAGTAAGCCTCATACGAGGACAGGGTGCGCACCAACGGACCCTGACGCCCTTCCGGCCGGAGGTTGGTGTCGACCTCCAAAGGAGGGTCGGCGCTGGGGGTTCCGAGCAACGCGCGCACCTGCTCGGCGATCAGCACCGACCATTTGAGGGCACGGGACTCGTCGACGCCGGGATTGGGCTCGCAGACGAACATGACGTCGGCGTCCGACCCGTAACCCAGCTCCCTGCCGCCGAGCCGGCCCATCCCGATGACCGCGATCTTGGCCGGCGCCTCAGCGCCGTCGCGGGTGTTCGCCCGCACCACCGCCTCGAGCGCCGACTGCAGCACCGCCACCCAGACCGAGGTCAGCGCCGCACAGACTTCGCGGACATCGAGCATGCCGAGTAGATCCGCCGAGGCCACCCGCGCCAACTCCCGGCGCCGCAGGGTGCGCGCGGCCGCGATCGCCCGCATCGGATCGACATGGCGGCCACTCGACGCGACCAACGCCCGGCCGACAACCTCGGGGTCGACGTCGAGCAGCTTGGGACCTGACGGACCATCGGCGTACTGCTGGATGACCTCCGGTGCCCGCATCAACAGTTCCGGCACGTAGGCCGACGTGCCCAGCACCCGCATCAAGCGTTTGGCCACCGCGCTCTCGTCACGCAAAGTGGCCAGATACCAACGCTGTTCGGCCATCGCCTCGCTGATCCGCCGATAGGCCAGCAGCCCACGGTCCGGATCTGGAGTGTCCGACAGCCAGTCCAGCAGCCGCGGCAACAGCACCGACTGCACCCGGCCGCGCCTGCCGCTCTGGTTGACCAGGGCACTGAGGTGGGTCAACGCGCTCTGCGGGCCCTCGTACCCGAGCGCGGCCAACTGTCGTTCGGCGGCCTCCGGGCTCAACCCTTCCGCGAGGCCTTCCACCGACGGACCGACCGATTCCAGCAGCGGTTGATAGAACAGCTTGGCGTGCAACCGCGACACCCGCACGTTCTGGCGCTTGAGTTCCTCCCTCAGCACGCCCAGCGAGTCGTGGGTGCCGTCGGGGCGGATATGCGCCGCTCGGGCCAGCCAGCGCAGCGACTCCTCGTCGTCCGGCGGCGGCAGCGTGTGAGTTCGCTTGAGGCGCTGCAATTGCAGTCGATGCTCGAGCAGCCGCAGGAATTCGTACGACGCGGTCAAGTTGGCGGCATCATCGCGCCCGACATAGCCACCGGCAGCCAGGGCCGCCAGGGCCGGCACCGTCGAGGAGACGTGCAACGAGTCGTCGGTGCGACCGTGGACCAATTGCAGTAGCTGGACCGCGAATTCGACGTCGCGCAGCCCGCCCGTCCCGAGCTTGATCTCCCGGTCGCGGAGGTCGGCAGGCACCAGCGCCTCCACCCGCCGGCGCATGGCCTGCACCTCGGGCACGAAATCGTCACGCTCGCAGGCAGTCCACACCATCGGCATGATGGCCGCCATGTACTGCTCCCCCAGCTCGGCGTCGCCGACCGCCGGCCTGGCTTTGAGCAGCGCCTGGAACTCCCAAGTCTTGGCCCACCGCTGGTAGTAGGCGAGGTGCGACTCCAGAGTCCGCACCAGGGCGCCCTGCTTGCCTTCCGGGCGCAGGCCGGCGTCGACCTCGAAGAAGGTGTCCGACGCCAGCCGGATCATCTCCCCCGCGACCCGAGTGCTCACCGAGTCGGCGTCCTCACCCACGAAGATGACGTCGACGTCGCTGACGTAGTTCAGTTCGCGCGCACCGCATTTGCCCATCGCGATGACCGCGAGCCGCGGTGGCTCAGCGCCTTCCTTGCACACCGTCGCGCTGGCCACCTTCAACGCCGCACCCATGGCGGCGTCGGCGATGTCGGCGAGATGTTCACCGATCGTGGAGAACGCCGGCACCGGCTCGTTCTCCACCGTGGAGGCCGTGTCGAGGGCGGCCAGGACCAGCAACCGGTCCCGGTAGAGGACACGCAGCGCCGGCATGACCGTCATTGGGTCCGTGCCGAATTCGGCGATGCAGTCGTCGAACAGCCGCCGCAGCTCGGCGGGATCGGGCAGCGTGACGTCACCGGAGAGCAGATGCCACGACTGGGGGTTGGCCACCAGGTGATCACCCAGGGCCAGCGACGAGCCGATCACCGCGAACAACCGGCCGCGCAGGCCGCGATCCTTCAGCAGCGCGGAATTGAGCTGTGGCCAGTCGTCATCCAGCGAATCGGCCAGCCGGACCATCGTCTGCAAGGCGGAGTCGGAGTCGGGTGCACGCGACAGCGACCACAACAGCTCGACATGGTCATCGGTGTCCCAGCCCAACCTGGCCAGGTCGGCAGCGGCGGATGGCTCGACCAGACCGAGCCGACCCACACTGGGTACGCGCGGGCGCTGCGTCGCTGGTTTGGCCACGTGCACGACGGTATCGCAACAGCGATTCCCGGCGTCGCGACGCTCCTAACCTCCGGAACGGCCTACAGCGACAGGTACGCCTTCAGCTCGTACGGTGTGACGTTGCTGCGGTACTCCTCCCACTCCGCGCGCTTGTTGCGCAGGAAGTAGTCGAAGACGTGCTCGCCCAACGCCTCGGCGACCAACTCGGAGCTCTCCATTTCCTGCAGGGCAATGCCCAGGCTGGACGGCAGCTCGCGATAACCCATCGCGCGGCGCTCCTCAGGGGTCAGCGTCCACACGTTGTCCTCGGCCTGCGGCCCCAGGACGTAGTTCTTCTCGATACCGCGCAGCCCGGCCGCCAGCAGCACCGCGAACGCCAGATACGGGTTGCAGGCTGAGTCGGGGCTGCGTACCTCGATGCGCCGTGAGGATGCCTTGCTCGGGGTGTACATCGGCACCCGCACCAGCGCGGAACGGTTGGACGCGCCCCACGACGCCGCGGTCGGCGCCTCGCCGCCGTGCACCAGCCGTTTGTAGGAGTTGACCCACTGGTTGGTGATCGCGCTGATCTCGCTGGCGTGCTCGAGGATCCCGGCGATGAACGACTTCGCGACGTCGGAGAGCTGCAGCGGATCTTCGGGACTGTGGAAGGCGTTGTTCTCACCCTCGAACAGGCTCATGTGGGTGTGCATCGCCGAGCCCGGATATTCGGCGAACGGCTTCGGCATGAACGACGCCCGCACGCCCTCGCCGAGCGCGACCTCCTTGACGAGGTAGCGGAACGTCATCACGTTGTCGGCCATCGACAGCGCGTCGGCGTAGCGCAGGTCGATCTCCTGCTGGCCGGGTGCGCCCTCGTGGTGGCTGAATTCGACCGAGATGCCCATCTGCTCCAGCGCGTCGATGGCGTGGCGGCGGAAGTTCGGCGCCGAATCGTGCACGGCCTGATCGAAGTAGCCGCCGTTGTCGGCGGGGACGGGCACCGAACCGTCGTAGGGGCCCGGCTCGAGCAGGAAGAACTCGATCTCGGGGTGCACGTAGCAGGAGAACCCGAGGTCGCTGGCCTTGGCGAGCTGACGGCGCAGCACGTGGCGGCTGTCGGCCCAGGACGGCGAGCCGTCGGGCATCGTGATGTCGCAGAACATCCGCGCCGAGTGGTGCTGGCCCGCACTGGTCGTCCACGGCAGTACCTGGAACGTCGACGGATCCGGGCGCGCGACGGTGTCGGATTCGAAGACCCGCGCGAAGCCCTCGATCGACGACCCGTCGAAGCCGATGCCCTCTTCGAACGCGCCTTCCAGCTCGGCGGGCGCGATCGCTACCGACTTCAGGAAGCCGAGCACGTCGGTGAACCACAGCCGGACGAACCGGATATCGCGTTCCTCCAGCGTGCGCAGCACAAATTCCTTCTGGCGGTCCATGAATGCGAGCGTATGCAGCGGGTGTTAATTCCGTGTTACGGCGCTGCTGCAGTCGTCATCAGCAGCGCAGATTGCCCGGCACTGTCTGGTCGACGAAGTAGTTCACGATCGCCGAGTCGACGCATTGGTTCCCGTTGAACACGGCGGTGTGCTGGGTGCCGTCGAAGGTGATCAACGGTGCGTTGAGTTCTCGGGCCAGGTTCACTCCCGCCTCGTACGGCGTGGCGGGGTCGTGCGTCGTGGAGACGACGACCACGCTGCCGGGCGGCGCGGGCGTGGCGGGATGCGGCGCCGAGGTGGGCGGAACCGGCCAGAACGCGCAGATGTCGCGGGGCGCCAGACCGGTGAACTGACCGTAGGCCTGGAACGGTGCCAGCTCGCGCGTGCGGCGGTCGATGTCGGCCCACGTTGCCGAATCGGTCGGCGTAGGACCGTCGACGCAGCGGACGGCGTTGAACGCGTCCTGCCCGTTGCTGTAGTGGCCGTAGGGATCGCGGCCTTCGTACTCGTCGGCCAGCATCAGCAGGTCACCGGCGTCGGTCTTGCGTTGCAATCCCAACAGCCCGCTGGTGAGGAACTTCCAGTACTGCGGGGTGTAGAGCGCGTTGAAGGTGCCGGTGATGGCGTCCTGATAGCTCAAACCACGCGGGTCGGATGTCGGCGCCGGCTTGGTCACCAGCGGATCGACCAGCTGGTGGTACCGGTCCACCCAGTGCGCCGGGTCGGTGCCGAGCGGGCAGCCCGCCGACTTGGCGCAGTCGGCGGCGTAATCGTTGAACGCCACCTGGAAGCCGGTCATCTGTTCGATGATCGAGTCGACGGTGTTCTGGGCGGGATCGATGGCCCCGTCCAGAACCATCGTGCGAACCCGGTCGGGGAACTTCTCCAGGTACGCGGTACCCAGCTCGGTGCCGTAGCTGAATCCGAGGTAGTTGATCTGGTCGTCGCCGAGGACCTGGCGGACGGTGTCCATATCCTTTGCGGCCGAATCGGTTCCGACGCCGGCGAGGAACGCGGTGCCCATCTTGTCCGCGCATTCCTTGACGTAGTCGCGGTTGATCTGTTCGATCGCGGCCACCCCGGCGGGGCTGTAGTCGACCATCGGATTCTTGCGCCAGGCGTCGAATTGGGCGTCGGTGCGGCAGCGCACCGCCGGCGTCGAGTAGCCGACCCCGCGCGGGTCGAATCCGACGATGTCGAAATGCTCGGTGATCGGGCTGCCTTCCAACGCGAACGCCATTCCGGCGGCCGAGTCGACGGCCGAGGCGCCGGGTCCACCGGGGTTGACGAACAGCGCGCCGATGCGCTGGCCACTGGCCGGAACCTTGATGACCGCCAACTGTGCTTGTGGCCCAGTGGGATCGGCGGCGGTGATCGGCACGGGCACGGCGGTGCACTGCGCGCTCGGGAGGTCGTGGGCGTTATCGCCCAGGAAGCGCTGGCAGCTTCCCCACGTAACTTGTGGCGCTGTCGTCTGACCGGCTCCGGGGTTCGGGGCGGCAACAGCCGGCGAGGCCATGACACCGGCCGCCAGTGAAACACAGAGTGAACCCAAGAACGCAGCCGAGCCGAGCCGGCTCGTGCGTTGCATGGCGATCATCGTCCCACGGCCGCGCGGTCGGTATGACGGCGAGCCGGTCACACTCCGATCTCAGATGCGGCCAAGATCGGTAACAATTGTTGACGCCGACGTAGAAGTCTTGTGGGACAAGTTGTTTGACGTCAGCACGTGGCGCCGGGCGGAGGCAGCTTCAGATCCACGAGGTAGGCGGCGGCGTAGTTGTCGACGCAGGTGTTGCCTTGGAAGACCACAGTGTGCTGAGTTCCGTTGAAGGTCAAAAGCGCTCCGCCGAGCTGCTTGGCCAGGTCGACGCCCGCCTGATACGGCGTCGCCGGATCGTTGGTCGTCGACACCACCAGCACCGGCGGCAGCCCCGGTGCCTTGACCGCATGCGGCGTGCTGGTCGGCGGCACCGGCCAGAAGGCGCAGGTGCTCAGCGGGGCGTGGCCGGTGAAGTCGCCGTAGCTCATGAACGGCGCGACCTCGCGCATCTTCTTGTCTTCCTCGATCACCTTCTGCCGGTCGGTGATCGCCGGCTGGTCCACGCAGTTGACCGCGATCCGCGCGTCGGTGGCGTTGGTGTAGCGCCCCCTGGCATCCCGGCGCATGTACATGTCGGCCAGCGCCAGCATGGTGTCGCCGCGGCCGTTGGTCATCTCGGTCAGGCCCTGGGTCAGATGCCGCCACAGGTTCGGCGAATAGAGCGCCATGATCGTGCCGATGATCGCGTCGCTGTAGCCCAGCCCGCGCGGGTCGGAGGTCGGCAGTGGCTTGTCGACCAACGGGTCGACAAGGCTGCGGTAGACGTCGACGGCCTTGTCGGCGTCATTGCCCAACGGGCAGCTCGGATCCTTGACGCAGTCTGCGGCGTAGTCGTTGAAAGCCTGCTGGAATGCCGCGGCCTGATCGATGTCGGCCTGGATCGGGTCGGCGTTGGGATCGACGGCGCCGTCGAGGATCATCGCGCGCACCTTGTCCGGGTACGCCTCGGCGTACGCCGAGCCGATCCGGGTGCCGTAGGAGTAGCCGAGGTAGGTGAGCTTGTCGTCGCCGACGGCGGCGCGCAGCGCATCCAGATCCTTGGCGACGTTGGCGGTGCCGATGTTCTCCAGGAAGTCTTTGCCCATTTTGTCGACGCAGCGCTGGACGAAGGCCTTGGTCTCACCCTCGATGTGGTCAATACCCTTGGGGCTGTAATCGACCTGCGGATCGGCCCGGAGACGGTCGTTGTCGGCATCGGAGTTGCACCACAGCGCCGGGGTGGACGAGCCGACACCGCGCGGGTCGAAGCCGACCATGTCGAAGCCCTGCCGCACCGAGCTGGGCAGGTTCTCCACGATGCTGGACGCGGCCTCGATGCCGGACTCGCCGGGGCCGCCCGGGTTGATGATGAGCGAGCCGATCTTCTGCCCGGTCGCCGGGAAGCGGATCAGAGCAAGCGTCGCCACGGGGCCATCCGGCTTGGCGTAGTCCACGGGCACGGCGATCTTGCCGCACTCCGCCCCGGCCGGGATCGGCAGCGCGTTGCCACCACCGCCGCCGGCCACCCGGCACGGGCCCCACTGCACGGGCTGGCCGACCTGCGGTCCGGCGAGCACGGCCATCCCCGACACCGTGGAGCTGCAGCCGGCACTCACGACGAGCGCGGCCACGGCGGGGAGCACCAGAGCGGTGCGGACAGCGCGTGATCTCCGGTCAAGCCTCATGGCAAACATGCTGCCATGCTCGGCCGGGGTGCCTTGCACACCGACCCGCCCGAGCAGCTCATCTGGTGGCGTCGAGCAGTTCCTTCATGCCGACGGCGAAGTCGTCGGCCAGGTCCCAGAGGTCCGGTAGCAGCTCGGGGCAACTGATCAATCCGACGTCGAGTTTGCCGTTGAGCGACATCACCGTGATGTTCAGTCCGGAGCCGTGGAAGATCGGCCCCAGCGGATACATCGCGCTGACTTCGGCGCCCAGGAAGTACAGCGGAATCTGCGGGCCGGGCACGTTGGACACCACGAGGTTGTGCACCGGGCGGGACTCGGTCAGGCTGCTTCGGGCGTAGACCCGCATGGCGATACCGAAGACGGCGGGCCCGGCGAACTGGCTCCAGTCCTGCAGGAGGGTGGCCCCGATCGCCGAGCTGTGTTCCTTGGCGGTGGTATTCGCCTCGGCGATAGCCTTCAGCCGTTCGGCCGGATCGGCGATGTGGGTCTCCAGCTTGGTGAACATGCCGGATACCTGGTTGCGGCCCGGCCGATCCGAGCGGTCGTGCACCGACACCGGGACCATGGCGACCAGGGACGACTCGGGAAGTTCGTCGCGGTCCAGCAGGTACTGCCGCAACACCCCGGCGACCAGGGCCATCACCACATCGTTGACCTTGACCCCGAAGTGGTTCTTGACCGTCTTGATGTCCTCGAAGTCCAGTTCGGCGAACGCGACATTGCGATGGGCGGTGACGCTGGCGTTGAACTTGGTCTGCGGCGCCGCGAACGGGGCCGCCATCGCCCGGCCACCCACCGCGCGCTGGATGGTGTCGATGACGGTCGTGACCGTGCCGGGCAGCACCTTGGTGGCCAGCGTCAGGGGGCGGGTGGCGAACCGGCCCAACCCGCCGAGCGCGATGCGCAGCTGGTTGGTGTCGCCCTGTCCGTCGACCGGGTCCGGCGGCGGAGCGTCGGGTTCGGTGCTGCACAGCTGCGACATGAGATTGGCACCGGTCACCCCGTCGACCGCGGCGTGGTGGACCTTCGTCAGCACGGCGAGCCGTCCGCCGTTGCGGGCGTCGGTACCGCCGACACCCTCGATGACCCAGGTCTCCCACAGCGGGTGGCGGCGATCCAGCGGCAGCGAGGCCAGGTGGCCGCAGATCTCCCCCAGCTCGACCCGGCCGCCCGGCGCTGGCAGTCCGATGCGGTGCAGATGGCGGTCGATCTCGAAGTGCTCGTCTTCCACCCACACCGGATGGTCGAGATTGAGGAAGCTGTTGGCGAGTCGTTCGCGGAAACTCGGAATTGCCTTGACCCGCAAGGCCAATTCGTCGCGAAGTCGCTCGAAGCTGTAACCGCCGGGGATCGTGGACGCATCGAGCTCCAGGATCGAACACACATGCAGTGGCTGTGAAGGAGTTTCGAGATAGAGGAAGCTGGCATCGAGGCCGCTGAGTCGCTGCAGGTGTTGCACCATGCCGCCGATCGTATGCCGGTGCACCGAGAACAGGTGTGAGAAAGTCCACTTCACTGTTCGTTCACCTTTGGGTGCGGTGGTGGCACACTTGATGGCGTCAAGCGAACCCGGGGACCCGGATGGGCCTCGAGGATCGGCAAAGACGATCACTAGGGACAAAGATGTCTGAACAGACTGTCTACGGCGGCGCTTCCTCGTCGCCTGTTTCGCGCACGAAGGTCCGCACCCACCACCTTCTGAAGTGGAAGTCCGAAGGCCACAAGTGGGCGATGCTCACCGTGTACGACTACTCCACAGCCCGCGCCTTTGACGAAGCCGGTATCCCCGTGCTGCTGGTCGGTGACTCCGCGGCCAACGTCGTCTACGGCTACGACACCACCGTGCAGGTTTCGGTCGACGAGTTGATCCCCCTGGTTCGCGGTGTCGTCCGCGGCGCGGAGCATGCGCTCGTCGTGGCCGATCTGCCGTTCGGTAGCTACGAGGAAGGGCCCACCCAGGCCCTGCGCACCGCGACCCGCTTCATGAAGGAGACGGGTGCCCACGCGGTGAAGCTCGAGGGCGGTGAGCGGGTCGCCGAGCAGATCGCGACCTTGAGCGCCGCAGGCATTCCGGTGGTCGCCCATATCGGGTTCACCCCGCAGAGCGTCAACTCCCTTGGCGGGTTTCGCGTCCAGGGCCGCGGCGACGCCGCCGAGCAGACCATCCACGACGCGATCGCGGTCCAGGAGGCCGGTGCCATCGCGGTGGTGATGGAGATGGTGCCCGCCGAGCTGGCCACCCAGATCACCGGGAAGCTGACGATCCCGACCGTCGGCATCGGCGCCGGGCCCAACTGCGATGCGCAGGTGCTGGTCTGGCAGGACATGGCCGGACTCACCAGCGGCAAGACCGCCAAGTTCGTCAAGCGATTCGGCGATGTCGGCGGCGAATTACGCCGCGCGGCAACGCAATACGCCGAAGAGGTGGCGACCGGTGCGTTCCCGGCCGAGGAGCACAGCTTCTAGCCGAACTCCGGCGCGCGCTTGTTCAGGAACGCGTCGATGCCTTCGCGGCCGTCGGCACTGTCGGCGCACGCCGCGATCAGCCGGCCCTCCAGTTCCATCTGCTCCTCGAGCCCGCTGCCGAACGTGGTGAGCATCAGCTTCTTGACCGCAGCACCGGAACCCTTTGCCGCAGAGGCGATCTGCTCGGCCAGCACCTGAGCGCGAGCCTCCAGATCATCAGCGGGGACAACCTCGGTGACCAGACCCCAGTCGGCGGCTTCGGCCGCTTTCAACGTCCGGTTGGTGAGCATGAGCTCCTGAGTCCGGCGCACACCGATGATGCGCGGCAGGAAGTAGGAGGAGCTGCCGTCAGGGCTGAGCCCGGCTTTGGTGTAGGCCATGGTGAACGACGCGGTGTCGGCCGCCAGCACCAGATCCCCCGCCACCGCGAGGCTGAACCCGGCACCCGCGGCCACCCCGTTGACCGCCGTGATCAACACGGCATCCATCCGGGCCAGCGTCGAGATCGCGCGGTGCAGATCGTCGGCGATGCCCTTGACGAATCGGCCCGGACCCAACGGGGATGCCGCCATCGCCTTGAGGTCTCCCCCGGCGCAGAAGAACCGGCCGGCGCCGGTGAGGACGACGGCCTTGATCTCGGCCACGTCGCACCGGGCGGCGACCTGCGCGAGTTCGGCGGTCATCACGTCGTTCATGCCGTTGGCGGCCTCGGGCCGGTTCAGCACGATCCGCGCGATGGGACCGGCTGGATCGAAGGACAAGGTCTGGTAGTCGCTCACGGCCGGAACGTTAGCAACCGAGGATTCGCAGGGCCGCATCGGCGATCACGGCGGGCGTCTCGGGCGTGCACTCCTCGTTGTCGGAGCGCCGGTTGATCACCGATTCGACAAGGCGGAACGGAAGGTCGTCGGCTTCGGCGACCCCGTCGCACTCGGCGATCACCTGCGCCGCGAGCGCGCGATAGCGGCGCCGCAACTCCTCACGACTGGCACGAAACTGCGCGAACCGCTCGATGCGCAGTTCCGGCAGCAGGTAGAGCGCGCCCAGATTCCAGCGGCTGGCGCACAGCTGCGAGCAGTCCGCGATCACCAGGGCGCGCAGCCTGGTCCTGGCCGGGCCTGGACCGGTCAGCAGGTCCCCGGCCAGCCGCAGCGCCTCGTCGACCGTTCCGGCCAGCAGGGCATCGAGGATGTCGTCCTTGGTGGCGAAGTGGTGGTACAGCGACGCCTGTCGGATGCCGACCGCGTCGGCGATCCGCCGGGTCGACGTCCCGGCGTAACCGATCGTGGTGAACAGCTCGGCGGCGGCGTCCAGGATCTCTTCGCGGGCGGTGTTGCCGGGCCGGCGGGACTGTTCGAGCCGGGGCCGCCCGCGCCCGTCGTGGCCCTGGCTGCGCATACGTCATTCTGGCATTCACCGTCGGCGGCGAATACCTGTCACTTGATCGAAATGCAGTCAACCCAGTCGTTACACCGGCGACATTCCCCGGGAACGGCACTTGAGAAAACTTTCACTTGACAGGTAATCGGCTGACTCAGGAGTGCCACGATGACAACCGCGTCGACCGACGGCGCCCGCTCACACGCACGTTCCCAAGCGAGCGACGCGAGCATGCGGGTGCCCGTTCTGCCCGACGGTGTGGACGACGCCCGGCTGCTCTGGGCCGAGTCCGTGCCTGCGGAGTCCTACGCCACCCGGGTGCTCGGCCGCGGTACCCGCCTGCGCCTGGCAGATCCTGACGGCGGCGCCTGCGCGCACCTGCTGCTGTTCCGGGCCGACGCCTCCTGGGAGCGGCTCAACGTCGCCGACACCATGAAGGTGCCGTGGCAGGCCTATCTCGGTGCGGGCCATCCGCTGCTGTCCGATCAGGGTCGCGTGCTGGCGACGGTCGTCGCCGACAGCTCGGGCCACCACGACCTGCTGTGCGGATTGCCGGCCGCCGGCCAACCCACGATGCTGCTGGCCGCGCTCAAACACGGGATGGACATTCGCGACGTCGCACCGTCGGCGACGCTGTTCAAGGGTGTTCGAGTCGAGGACACCGGCGCGCTGACATTCACCGGATCGGCCGGACCCGGCGCGGCGGTGGAGCTGCTGCTCCAGCTGCCCGTCGTCGTCGCGGTGGTCAACACCGCCCACCCGCTGGACCCGCAACCTGCGGTGACCGCACTCGACATCATGGCCTGGCGTGCCGACGAGGAGTTGACCACCCCGGTGAACACCGATCCCGAATACCTCCGAGCCCTGTTCAACACCGAAACCACTTGGGCGGCAGCACAATGATTCTCGACGAGATCGTCGCGGCCCGCGCACCGTGGTCGGCCATCCTGCGGGCCGGCCAGTGCCTGCAGATCATCGATCTGCACGGCAATCAGGCGGTGGACACCCTGTTCTACGCCGTCACCGGTGACCGGGTCGATCCGGCCGGGCGGTACAGCGCGCAGGCCACCATCGCCGCGCAGCGCAACATCTTCCTGACCACCGGCTCGGTGCTGCGGGCCGCCGACGGCAGGCCGTTGGTGACGATCGTCGCCGACGAGGTGGGCAACCACGACACCATCGCCGGTGCCTGTTCCAAGGAATCCAACACCTTGCGCTACGGCCATCACACCGTGCATCAGCACGCCTGCGCCGAGAACTTCCTCGCCGAAGCCGCCAAGTGGGGCATGGGCAAGCGCGACATCGTCTCCAACGTCAACTTCTTCATGAACGTGCCCGTCGAGGCCGACGGCACATTGGGCATCGTCGACGGCCTGTCGGCGCCGGGCAAGTCGCTGACGGTGCGCGCCGAGACCGACACCCTGGTATTGGTGTCGAACTGCCCGCAGATCAACAACCCCTGCAACGGATTCGACCCCACCCCGGTGCGGATGGTGATCACCGACTCATGACGATCCTCGAAGTGCAGCGGCCGGGTCTGCTGACCACCGTCCAGGATTGGCCCGGCCGCGTCGGCTACTGGCATGTCGGCGTGCCGCCGTCGGGGCCCATGGACGATCTGTCGTTCCGTGTCGGCAACCGGGTGCTCGGCAACCCGGAGGGAGCCGCCGGCCTCGAATGCACGAAAGCCGGTCCCGCACTGAGCTTCCCCGACGGCGCCCGGGTGTGTGTCACGGGGGCGGCCGCCCCGGTCACCCTCGACGGCGAGCCGGTACCGCAGTGGCAGTCCGTGCCGATACCGCCGGGCGGGGTGCTGGACATCGGCGTGGTCGACGGCCCGGGCATGCGCTGTTACGTACTGATCGCCGGCGGCGTATCTGAGGACGAATATCTCGGCAGCACAGCGACGTTCACGCTGGGCTGCTTCGGCGGCCACGACGGTCGCCCGCTGCGTGCCGGCGACAGACTGACCATCGGTGACGATCCCGGACCGGCGACGTCTCGCCCGGCCCGCGCCGCCATCGACGAGCAGCCCGCGATCGGTCACCGCTGGCAACTCGCGGTCACCGAAGGCCCGCACGGTGCGCCGGAATTCTTCACCCGCGCCGACATGGCGACAATCGTCGGCACGGACTACACGGTGCACTTCAACTCCGACCGCACCGGGGTCCGCCTCGTGGGCCCGAAGCCGCAGTGGGCCCGTACCGACGGCGGCGAGGCCGGTCTGCACCCGTCGAACATCCACGACAATGCCTACTGCGTAGGAACTTTGGACTTCACCGGCGACACCCCGATCCTGCTCGGCCCGGACGGGCCCAGCCTCGGCGGGTTCGTCTGCCCGGTCACCGTGGTGCGCGGCGACCGCTGGAAGCTCGGACAGATGGCACCCGGCGACACCGTGCGGTTCGTACCGGTGCGCGCCGACCGGGCTCCGTCGCTGGGCAGTATCGGCGCCGACCGGCGGGCGTCGATGCCGCTGGTGATCTCGACCTCCAGCGACGCCGACGACGGTGTGCTGACCCGATTCGTCGGCGCCGAGGGCACCGACGTGACCGTCCGCCGTGACGGCGACGGCGGCGTGCTCGTCGAATACGGGCCCATGGTGCTCGACCTGGCCATGCGCGCCCGGGTCCACGTGCTGTACGAATCACTTTCGGCCAGTGCGGTTCCCGGTGTCACCGAGCTGACCCCAGGCGTTCGATCGCTGCAGGTTCAGTTCGATCCGGCCGTGCTCAGCGCGCCCGAGTTGGTCGACCTGCTGGCCCGCACCGAGGAGTCACTGCCCGCCACCGACCAGCTCGTGGTGCCCAGCCGCACCGTAGGCCTGCCATTGTCCTGGGATGATCCGGCCACCCACGAGGCAATTCAGCGCTACATGCACGGTGTGCGCGCCGACGCGCCGTGGTGCCCGTGGAACATCGAATTCATCCGGCGCATCAATGGTTTGGCCGATGTACAGCGGGTGCACGACACCGTCTATGACGCCCAGTACCTGGTGCTGGGCCTCGGCGACGTCTACCTCGGCGCCCCGGTGGCCACCCCGCTGGATCCCCGCCACCGGCTGGTGACCACCAAGTACAACCCAGCGCGCACCTGGACACCGGAGAACGCCGTCGGGATCGGTGGGGCCTATCTGTGCATCTACGGCATGGAGGGTCCGGGCGGCTACCAGTTCGTCGGCCGCACCACCCAGGTGTGGAACCACCGCCATCCGCAGGACTCGCGCTCGTTCGAGCCCGGAACACCCTGGCTGCTGCGGTATTTCGACCGGATCAGCTTCTATCCGGTCAGCGCCGAGGAGCTGCTGGACCTGCGTGCCGACATGGCCGCGGGCCGTGGTGCCGTCGACATCGCCGATGGCACGTTCTCGATGCCGGACTATCAGCGCTTCCTGACCCTCAACGCCGACGGTATCGCCGAGTTCCGGGCCCAGCAGGCCGAGGCGTTCACCGCCGAACGCCGGGCCTGGGATCAGGCCGGCGAGTTCGCCGGTCAGCTGGCCAGCTGACGCCGTGTTCACCTGGGTGTGACACCCTGGGCGGCATGGGTTCGGGTACTGCGGGCAAGAATCGCCACGTCGAGGTGGAGCGCAAGTTCGACGTTCCCGCGGGGGCGACGCTTCCGTCGTTCGACGGGCTCTCGGCGGTGTCACGCGTGGAGCGGCAGCCCGCGCAATCGCTCGACGCGGTGTACTTCGACACCCCGGGTCGCGATCTCAACGCCCATCGGATCACACTGCGCCGACGTACCGGCGGCCCCGATGCGGGCTGGCACCTGAAGCTGCCCGCCGGGCCTGACGCCCGAACCGAGGTGCACGCGCCACTGGACAGCTCCCCCGAAGGCGGCGACTCGGTACCCACCGATCTGCTGGACATCGTGCTCGCGGTGGTACGCGACCGCCCGCTGGCCCCGGTGGCCCGGATCTCGACGGCCCGCAACGTGGTGATGCTCTACGACGGGGACGGCGCGGCGCTCGCCGAATTCTGCGACGACGAGGTGAGCGCATGGGCGCTCGGGAGCGGCGGCGAGACCGGGGAGGAACAGCGCTGGCACGAGTGGGAGCTGGAGCTGACCGACGGTGAGATCGACGGCGGGCGCGACCTACTGAAGCGGCTGGGCAATCGGCTGCTCGACGCCGGCGCGGTGCCGGCCGGCCACGGATCGAAGCTGGCGAAGGTGCTGGAGACGGCGGGTTCGGCAGCGGAGGTGCCCGACGAGAACGGGGCGTCCCGCGATCCGGTGCACCAGGCGGTCGCCGAGCAGGTCGGCGAGCTGCTGGTGTGGGACCGCGCGGTGCGCGCCGACACCTACGACTCGGTCCATCAGATGCGGGTGACCAGCCGCAAGATCCGCAGCTTGTTGCAGGCCTCCGAGGACGCCTTCGGGTTGAGCGATGACGCCTGGATCCTCGACGAGTTGCGCCAGCTGGCCGGCGTGCTGGGTGTCGCCCGCGACGCCGAGGTGCTCGCCGAACGGTATGAGGCCGCGCTGAAGGCACTGCCGGCCGATCTGATCCGCGGCCCGGTGTACGAGCGTCTGGTCTCCGGGGCTCAGCGCAGCTATCAGGCCGGCCTGCGGCGCTCGCTGAGCGCGATGCGCTCGACTCGGTACTTCCGGCTGCTCGACGCGCTCGAGGCACTGGTGGCCGCGCAACCGCCGCAGGCGGCACCGGGTGAAGAGCCCAAGCCGGTGAGCATCGACTCGGCGTACAAGCGGGTGAACAAGGCAGCCAGGAACGCCGCGCGGGCCACCGAGGATCGCGACGAGGCATTGCACCGAATTCGCAAGGGCGCCAAGCGACTCCGGTACGTCGCCGCGGCCACCGGCGAGCCCAAGGTATCGGACCGGGCCAAGACCATCCAGACTCTGCTCGGCGATCACCAGGACAGTGTGGTCAGCCGCACACACTTGGCTCAGCAGTCGCTGGCGGCGCACGCCGCGGGCGAGGACACCTTCACCTACGGCCTGCTCTATCAGCAGGAGGACGACCTCGCGAATCGCTGCCGCGAACAGCTCGACGATGCGCTGAGCGCGCTGCGGAGGACGTTCAAGAAAACGCACTGACGCGGTGAGCGGCCGCGGCGAGAATGTCGCCGAGCGTGCCGCTGTGGTGGATCGGCCCTCCGCCGAAACCGTCGACACCGTGAATCGGGACGTTGGACGATGGGTTCGCTAGGTGGGTAGGTGGGTTTCTCTGATGTTGGGGGCGCTCTCCCAGGATGCGAGCAAGTCGAGCGCGTGCGCCGTGGGTGAGGCGGGTTCGGCGACGTAGATCGTCATCGTCAGCCCAGGGTCGGAGATCATCTCGACGCTCTCGTAAGCGAGTTCGAGGTTGCCGACGGTGTTGTGGTGGAAATTCTTGGTTCCAGCACCGTGGAGCCGGACGTCATGAGATCCCCAGCGGCGGCGGAATTCGGCACTGCGGGTGGACAACTCGCCGACCAGGTCGTGCATCGCCCTGTCATGGGGATCGCGCCCGGCCTCGGTACGAAGGATGGCCACGCAGGTGTCGGCGGCGGTGTCCCAGTCGGGATAGAAGCGCCGGGAGTCGTCGTCGAGGAAGGTGTACCGGGCGAAGTTCGGTGTCCCTCCCGGTTGGCTGTCGTAGACCGATGCGTGCATGGCTCGGCCGAGGTGATTGGTGGCCAGTAAGTCCATCCGGCCGTTGCGGATGATGGCCGGGGGCCCGATGCCGGCCAGCACCCACTGCAGGGCGGGTCGCGCTGTCCATCGGGCGCTGGGACGGCGCCGCGGACGCATGCCGGCGCTGGTGCCGTCGGCGGCATGGGCGAGGTGAAACAGGTGCGCGCGTTCGGCGTCGTCGAGTTGCAGCGCCCGAGCGATTGCGTCGAGTACCGACGGCGACACCCCGCCCAAGGAGCCGCGTTCCAGTTTGGCGTAGTACTCCACGCTCACCCCGGCGAGGGCTGCGACCTCGCCGCGCCGAAGGCCGGGGACGCGGCGCCGTCCGATATCGGGCAGTCCGGCCTGCTGTGGAGTGATCTTGGCCCGGCGCGAGAGCAGGAACTCGCGGACCTCGGTGCGGTTGTCCACCTCTTCGACGCTACGTCCCGCGCTCCCGGCGTGGGATGCACTACCAGTACGCGTTTCAACAGGCAGTGCCAGAAAACGCCCCTAAGGCGTTACCTGGGTGGTGGGCCCGCGGCGAGGCTGCCCGGCGCACCCCCTCGACGACGTCGCCACCACAGTGCTGCTGCGACCGTGACAGCAGAACCACGACCATTCAAGAGAGCCAGGATGAACCCGTCATACGACTTCACCAACCAGGTCGCGCTGGTCACCGGCGCCGGATCCGGCATGGGATTGGCCACCGCGCGAGCATTCGCGCAATCCGGCGCCGCGGTCGTGCTGGCCGATATCAACCTGGCGGCGGTCAAGGACGCCGGCGCCGAACTGGCCGGCGCCGGCCACCAAGCCCTCGGCGTTGAATGCGACGTCTCCGACGAGCACGGTGTGGCCGCGGCGGTAAAGGCCGTCGTCGACACCTACGGCCGATTGGACATGGCGTTCAACAATGCCGGCGTCCAGATCCCGCCGTGTGATGCCGCTGATGAACCCGCCGAGGTGTTCGACCGGGTGAACGCCATCAATTTGCGCGGGGTGTGGGCCTGCATGAAACACGAACTCGCAGTGATGCGCGGGCAGGGCAGCGGCGCGATTGTCAACTGCTCGTCTCTGGGCGGCCTGGTCGGCATCCCCGGCCGTGCCTCATACCACGCGTCCAAGCACGGGGTGCTCGGATTGACCAGCAGCGCCGCACTCGAATACGCGCCCCGCGGCATCCGCATCAACGCGGTATGTCCCGGCACCATAGCCACCCCGATGGTCACCGACATGATCGACAAAGGTGAACTCGACCGCGACGCAGCCATCGCCGATCAACCCATCAACCGCCTCGGCGAGCCCGAGGAGATCGCCGCCGCCGTGCTGTGGCTGTGCAGTCCCGGCGCCAGCTTCGTCGTCGGCGTCGCCCTGCCCGTCGACGGCGGCTATACCGCCCGCTGACCCACAGAGCAATGAGAGAAGAAACAGCAATGGAGATTTCACCGAACGCCTCGCGCCCGGCCGGGCCGGGGGCCGCCGAAACGTTCACCGGAAAGGTCAGTGTCAAGCCACTATTCGACGCCAATGATGTCCGCGCGTTCAGCTCGGCCGAGGTGTCCTTCACCCCGTGTGCGCGCACCGCTTGGCACAGCCACCCCGGCGGACAAACCCTCATCGTCACCGCCGGCAATGGGTGGGTGCAGGAATGGGGCAGGGACAAGCAGCCCATCGCCGAAGGCGATGTCATCTGGACTCCACCAGGGGTCAAGCACTGGCACGGCGCAACCGACAACACCGCGATGACCCACATCGCGATTCAGGCCTTCGTCGACGGCCGCCCCGTCGACTGGCTCGAACACGTCGCCGATGACCAGTACCTCGGATAGACGTCGGCACCGGCCGTGAGCAGGCTTGCCATACTCGGTGCCGGGGCAGCGATGTCCGCCATGCTCGTCGCCTGCAACACTGCAACATCGCCGTCAAGTGAATCGAAACGCGATGGAACACAGTCCATCCGGTCCACCAACAGCCCGGGAACCCCGGTTCATATCGTGATCGGGACCACCGTCATCAGCGCCGAACTGTGGGACAGCGCTCCCGCCCGAGCGCTCATCGACGGGCTTCCGCCCGACGGCGATGATCCCGCGCCGCGCGACATCGGCTGGTACGCCCCCAGCAGGGCAACTTCACCGCCACCATCGAACTCACGACCTGACCTCGACCGATCCCCCCGGGTGCACGGATGTACTGCCGGTACACCTACCCAGAGAAACTTCCCGGCTCGGCTCCAGCGGCGTTGACTCAACGTAGCGGGTGAGGCAAGGACTCCACACCTAGTGAAGCCGAAAACCGCACCACCACAGTGAGATTAGCGGTGCACATATGACAAGGAGCATTTCGATGATCACAAAGCACACTCGCCGCACGGTGCTGACCCGGATCGGAGCGGGGGTCGCCCTGGCGGGCGTGATGACCGCCGCCGGTTGCGCACCGTCGAGTTCCGACACCGCCGCGACGACGAGTCCAGCCGTACCAGGCCCCACGCCGAACCTGCCCGCAGGAGACATGTCCGACGGGGCGGCCAACTTCTACACCAGCGATCGAGTCAACGCGCAACCCGTGTCGTTCAAGAACCAGTACGGCATGAACGTCGCAGGAAACCTGTTCGTGCCCAAAAACATCGACCGCAACACGACCCATCCCGCGATCGTGGTCGGCCACCCGATGGGGGCGGTCAAGGAGCAAAGCGCCAACCTTTACGCGACCAAGATGGCCGAGCGTGGCTTTGTCACCATGTCGCTGGACCTCTCATTTTGGGGTGCCAGCGACGGGGAACCGCGCAACGCAGTCTCACCGGACATCTACGCCGAGGACTTCAGCGCCGCGGTGGACTTCCTGCGCACCCAGTCGTTCGTGGACAGGGAAGGCATCGGCGCGCTCGGGATATGCGGCAGCGGAAGCTTCGTGATCAGCGCAGCGAAGATCGACCCGCGGATCAAGTCGGTGGCCACCGTCAGCATGTACGACATGGGGGCAGCCAACCGCGATGGTCTGCGCAACGGCGTCAGCCTTGAACAGCGGCGCCAAGTCCTGCAGCAGGCGGCCGACCAGCGTGACGCCGAATTCCGTGGCGGCGCAACCGCGTACATCGGTGGCACGCCCGAAGAACTCACCGACCAATCCAGCGCGGTCGACCGGGAGTTCTACGACTTCTACCGCACCTCACGTGGTAACAGCCCTGACACCACCACGCACCCGACGATGACCAGCAACGTCAAGTTCATGAACTTCTACCCCTTCAACGACATCGAGACGATCTCGCCGCGGCCCATGCTGTTCGTCGCCGGCGAGAATGCCCATTCCCGCGAGTTCAGCGAGGACGCCTACGCCCTCGCTGCCGAGCCCAAGGAACTGGTCATCATCCCCGGCGCCGGCCACGTCGACCTCTACGACCGGGTCAACCTCATCCCCTTCGACAAGCTGAGCGGGTTCTTCGAAAACAGTCTGCGAAACGGGTGACAGGATTCTTCACCAGCAGCCCGGGGCGAACGAGTTGGCCTGTAAGCCGGATTCTGTCCCGTCCCGCCCCGGCTGACCGTGGCAGGACGGCGGCGACCATCCATCTGGGCACACCGTCACCGGGTACCTCGAGCGGCCTACCCGCAGGCTCGGGCGAGCAGCCCTCGATCGCCTGCGCAGCCGCACCAGGTGCGGCCTCTTGGCCTTGCTTCGGGTGGGGTTTACCAAGCCATCCCGGTCACCCGGAATGCTGGTGCGCTCTTACCGCACCGTTTCACCCTTACCGCCCCACCTAATACTTCAGGCGTGGCGGCGGTCTGTTTTCTGTGGCACTGTCCCGCGAGTCACCTCGGATTGCCGTTAGCAATCACCCTGCTCTGTGAAGTCCGGACTTTCCTCGACTTACGTCGCGGCCGCCCAGCCAACTCGTTCGCCTGAACACGGTAGCTCATTTGCGGCGCAGCTGGATGATGTTGTCGTCCAGGGTGGCGTGCTGGCCTTCGGGCCCGACCACGTCGCGCTGGGCGGCCCCCACCCGGACCGTCTCCCACTCGGTGTCGTCCAGAGCCAGGCCGGCCAGCACCTCTTCGGGAGCCGGGAACTCGTGGTGCCGAATCTCCTCCGGCGCCCACGACGGGGCTCCGCCGTGGTCGACGATCAGCAGCGTTCCGCCGGGCGCCACCGTCGCCGCCGCGCGACGCAGAATCGCGGGCCGGTCCATCTCGAGGGTGGTGTGAAAGAAGTGCGCCGACACCAGATCGAAGGGCCCCGCGGGCAGCGTCTGGGTCAGGTCGTGCTGCTGGAAGTCGATGCGCTCCAACACCCCTCGTGCCGCCGCGTCTTCCGCCGCACGGGCCAGGGCGGTGGTGGACACGTCAACGGCGACGACGTGCCAGCCGTGCTCGGCCAGCCACATGGCGTCGCCGCCCTCCCCGCAGCCCAGATCCAGTGCGCGCGAACCGGTCAGCGGTTCGACGATTTCGGCGAGCCGCGCGTTGGGGTGCCCACTCCAGATCCGTGGCTTCTCCGCGTAGCGCGTCTCCCAGTGGGTGTGGTGATCAGCAGTCATGCTCGTCAGCTTGCCCTTGCCGTCGCCGGGGTGGCAATGTCTTTTGCCATGCAGGCAAACGATGACGTCGATCTGCGGGTGCGCAGGCGGCTGCGGGAGCTGCGCGGCCGGCTCGGTCTGACGCTGGAGGACGTCGCATCCCGGGCCGGTATCGACGTCTCCACGCTGAGTCGGCTGGAATCCGGCAAGCGCCGGCTGGCCCTCGATCATCTACCCCGGCTGGCCGCGGCGCTGTCGGTCAGTGCCGACGAGTTGCTCGGCGCACCCCCGGCCGCGGACCCCCGGGTGCGGGCGGCGTCGCACACCAGGCATCTGGTCACGTACTGGCCGCTGACCCGCCACAGCGGGGCAGGCGGCCCGCAGGCCTTCAAGATTCGGATCAACCCGCGCCGGCGTACCCCGCCGGCCGAACTGCCCACTCATGAAGGGCAGGAATGGCTTTACGTGCTGTCCGGCCGCCTGCAACTGATCCTCGGCGAGCAGCATTTCGTCATCGACCCCGGTGAGGCCGTGGAGTTCAGCACCTGGACACCACATTGGTTCGGCGCCGTCGACGGCTCGGTGGAGGCCATCATCCTGTTCGGCCCGCACGGCGAACGTGTGCACATGCGGGACTAGGTCACCCCAGATATGACGTCTGGTTCACCAGCCGCACCGAGGCGCCGCCGTCGGGATAGAACTCCGCGATGCTCAGCGACGCGAGGTCAAGGTGCAAACGGTGCAGGATGCTCGGCCCGGCGTCGAGCGCCAGCCGCAGCAGTGTCTTGATCGGCGTCACGTGCGAGACCACCAGCACGGTGGCGCCGGGATACTCGGCGATGATGCGGGTACGGACCCGCTGGATCCGTTCCTCGACGTCGACGAAGCTCTCCCCGTCCGGCGGGCGCAGACCGGTGTCCCGCAACCAACGGCCGTGCAGCTCCGGGTCGCGCTCCCTGGCCTCAGCGAACGTCAGGCCCTCCCAGGCGCCGAAGTCCGTCTCGATCAGGTCATCGTCAACGGTCACCGTCAGGCCCAGCGCCGCGGCAGCGGCCGACGCGGTGTCGTAGGCGCGCTGCAACGGCGAGCTGATCACCACGTCGACGCCGCCGCCCCCGGCCAGGTAGCTCGCGGCGGCCTCGGCCTGGCGCCGACCGGTGTCGGTGAGTTCAGGGTTGCCGCGGCCCGAATACCTTCGCTGCCGGGAGAATTCGGTCTGACCGTGCCGCAACAGCAGCATGCGAGTCGGGGCGCCCTGGTTGCCGGTCCACGCCGCGGGCGGTACGGCGACCGCACCAGCCGGCGGGTCGGCCACGGTTGTCTGCTGTTCGCGGTCCATGGCCTCGTTGGCCAGCCGGTCGGCGTAGGAGTTCTCCGCGCGCGGAATCCATTGGTAGGTCACCGAATCGAATGTCGAGGCCAGTGCGCGCGCCTGTTGGTGCAGCTCGGCCATCGCGGCGTGCTTGACCTTCCAGCGCCCGGACATCTGCTCCACGACGAGCTTCGAATCCATCGATACGGCAACGTCGTTGGCCCCGAGGCGGCGGGCCTCCTCCAGGCCTGCGATCAGCCCGCGGTATTCGGCGACATTGTTGGTGGTGATGCCGATCGCCTGGCCGTGCTCGGCCAGGACGGTCTGATGGTCGGCCGACCACACGACACAGCCGTAGCCCGCCGGCCCGGGGTTGCCGCGCGACCCGCCATCGGCCTCGATGAGAACGCGCACGGCTACACCCCGCCGATGCGCAGCAGAATCGCCTGACACTCGGGGCAGCGGATCACCTCGTCCTCCGGCGCCGCCGAAATCCTGGCCAGCTCACCGCGATCCAGCTCGATGCGGCAGGCTCCGCAGCGGCGACCCAGCAGCCGTGCGGCGCCGACACCCGATGTGGTCCGCTGCCGCTCGTAGAGCGCAGCCAGGCCCGGGTCGAGCCCGGCCACGAGTGTGTCGCGACGGGCTCCGCGCTCGCCGCGGACCCGTTCGACATCGGACAGTGCTTCGTCGCGGTTGTGTCCGGCAGTGGTCAGATTGGCTTGCAGCGCTCCGGCTTTCGCCTGCTCCTCGGATTGCTCACCGGCCAGCTGCTCGCGGCGTTCCATCACCTCGAGCAGCGAGTCCTCCAGGCTGGCCTGCCTGCGCTCCAGCGTGTCGAGCTCGTGCTGCAGTTCCTCGAGCTGCTTGGGGTTGACGGTGCCGGAGTCGAGGAGTTTGCGGTCCCGGTCCTCACGCTGGCGCACACCGTCGATCTCGGACTCGAATCGGGCCACCTGGCCGTCGATGTCCTCGATCGCGACCGCCAGGGCTGCCAGCCGGTCGGCGGACGCCCGCTGCTCGCCCAGGGCCGTGTCGTACTCCTGTTGCTCGGGCAGGTTGGCCGCCCGATGGGCCAGCCGCCCCAACTCGGCATCCAGCTCGGCCAGCTCCAGAAGCGACCGTTGCTGTGCCAGTTCAGCTTTCACGAAGTGCCTTTCAGTGATTCGATATTCCACGGATCGGTGCGCAGGTCGCAGACGCGGACCGGTAGCGCTGCCCCGAAATGGTCGTGCAGTACCGCGGCGGCCTGTGCGCACCACGGATACTCGCTGGCCCAGTGCGCGACATCGACCAACGCAACGTCACTGCCACGGCGGTGCTCGTCGGCGGGATGGTGGCGCAGGTCGGCGGTGACGTAGGCGTCCACTCCCGCGGCGGCGGCCGCGCTCAGCAGCGAGTCGCCGGCTCCCCCGCACACCGCCACCCGGGTCACCGGGGCGTCCGGATCCCCCGCTGCCCGAACCCCCCACGTCGTCTGCGGCAATACTGCGCCGACGCGGGCGACGAAATCGGCGAATCGCAGCGGTTCGGCCAGCGTCCCGATCCGGCCGATACCCACACCGGTCGGCAGGGCGGCCAGCGGCAGCACGTCGAACGCCGGTTCCTCGTACGGGTGGGACGCGCGGACAGCGGCAAGCACCTGCGCCCGCAGCCGGGCCGGGGCCACCACCTCAACGCGGTCCTCGTTGACCCGCTCGAGAGATCCGATCGTTCCGATGGCCGGTGCCGCCCCGTCGAGCGGCAGGAACTGCCCGGCGCCCGCCACGCTCCAGCTGCAGTGCGAATAGTCGCCAATGTGGCCCGCACCGGCGGCGAACACGGCATCGCGGACGGCGCTCGCGTCGGCGGTCGGGACGAAGATCACCCATTTGTCGATGTCGGAGCCCGCGCTGATCGGGTCGAGCACGCCGTCGACCGTCAGCCCAAGGATCTCGGCCAGCGCATCGGACACCCCCGGATTCGCCGAGTCGGCGTTGGTGTGCGCGGTGAACAGCGCGGCACCGGCCCGGATGAGCTGATGGATCAGCCCGCCCTTGGGGGTGCTGGCCGCCACGGTGTCCACTCCGCGCAGGAGCAACGGATGGTGCGCCAGCAACAGACCGCGCGGGCCGACCGTGGCGGCGACCTCTGCGGTGGCGTCCACGGCCACCGTCACGGCGTCGACGACGTCTTCGGGATCGCCGCACACCAGACCGACGGAGTCCCAGCTCTGTGCGAGACCAGGCGGGTAGGCGTCGTCGAGCACGGCGATGATCTCCGCCAGTTTGACGCCCGTCGCCGTGTGCTCCACCACGCCAAGAACAGTAGTGCTCAGCGATCGGCAACAATGGACCGGTGACGAGCACGGCTTCCGACACCCGCCCGCAGTTGGTGATCTTCGATCTCGACGGCACCCTCACCGACTCGGCTGAGGGCATCGTGGCCAGCTTCCGGCATGCGCTGGCCGCGGTCGGAGCCGAGGCACCCGGCGGCGATCTGACCGGCCGGATCGTCGGCCCCCCGATGCATCAGACGCTGAGCGGACTCGGCCTCGGCGAGCGCGCCGACGATGCGATCGCGGCCTACCGGGCCGACTACACCAGCCGGGGCTGGGCGATGAACAGCCTGTTCGACGGCATTCCGCAGCTGCTGGCCGACCTGCAGGCGGCCGGAGTGCGCCTGGCGGTTGCGACCTCGAAGGCCGAGCCCACCGCGCAGCGGATCCTCGAGCATTTCGAGCTGGCCGACTACTTCGATGTGATCGCCGGCGCCAGTGTCGACGGGATCCGCTCCAGCAAGGCCGACGTGCTGGCCCATGCGCTGGGTCAACTCCAGCCGTTGCCCGAGCGGGTGGTCATGGTCGGCGACCGCGCCCACGACGTCGAGGGTGCCGCCGAGCACGGCATCGACACGGTTGTGGTCGGCTGGGGCTATGGCGCCGACGACTTCCGCGAACCGCAGCTGGCCGAGGCCGCGGCCGCTCACGTTCCGACTGTGACGGCGTTGCGTGAGGTGCTCGGTGTCTGAGCGGCGGGCAGGAGCGCAGCGACCCGGGAATCAAACCCAGCACCTTGTCCACGTGACGTTCGTCTGCTCGGGCAACATCTGCCGCTCCCCGATGGCCGAGAAGATGTTCGCCCACCAGATCGAGCAGCGTGGCCTGGCCCAGCTGGTCCGGGTTTCCAGTGGCGGTACCGGCGACTGGCATGCCGGTGATCCGGCCGACGAACGCGCCAACGCCGTCCTGCGCGAGCACGGCTACCCGACCGAGCACAGCGCGGCGCAGGTGAGCGACGACCACCTGGCCGCCGATCTCGTCGTCGCGCTGGGGCGCAACCATCTGCGGATGCTGACCCATCTCGGGGTGGAACCCGAGCGGGTCCGGCTGTTGCGCTCGTTCGACCCCCGCTCAGGTGCGCATGCCGACGACGTCGAAGATCCGTATTACGGCGGCCCGACGGATTTCGAGGAGACGTTCACCGTCATCGACGCGGCCCTGCCGGGTCTGCACGCCTGGGTCGACCAGCGGCTGGCCGGAGAGGGTCTGACCGGCTGATGAAGCGCTGGACGTTCCTGTTGCGCCCGGGCTGGATTGCCCTGGCGCTGGTGGTCGTCGCGTTCGCCTACCTCTGCTTCACCGTGCTGGCGCCGTGGCAGCTGGGCAAGAACACCAAGACATCGCGGGAGAACAATCAGATCGCCTCCTCGCTCAATGCTGAGCCGGTTCCGGTGACAACGTTTCTGCCGCAACAGGATTCGTCGGCACCAGATGATCAGTGGCGGCGGGTCACCGCGACCGGGCGCTACGTCCCGTCCGCCGAGGTACTGGCCCGGCTGCGAGTGGTGGGTGGTGCGCCGGCGTTCGAGGTGCTGGTGCCGTTCACCGTCGACGGCGGTCCGACGGTTCTGGTCGACCGGGGGTATGTGCTCGCCGTCCAAGGCTCGAAAGTGCCCGACATCGCGCCGGTGCCGACCGGCACGGTGAGCATCACAGCGCGGCTGCGCGATTCGGAAACCGCGCCGCCCGACAAGCCGCCGTTCCGCGAGGGCGGCTTCACCCAGCTCTACGCGATCGACACCGCCCAGGCCGCGGCGACCACTGGGGTGCCGGTGGCGGGCTCGTATCTGCAGTTGGTGGAGAACCAGCCGGGCGGGCTCGGCATCGCCGAACTGCCACACCTGGATGCCGGACCGTTCCTGTCGTACGGCATCCAGTGGATCGCGTTCGGCATCGTCGCCCCGATCGGGTTGGGCTACTTCGTGTATTCGGAGATCCGTGCGCGCCGCCGCGAGAACGCCGCCGGCACGCAGAACCCGTCGGCACCGGTCACGGTCGAAGACAAGCTCGCCGACCGTTACGGCCGACGGCAGTGAACCCGACCGCCAGCACCGCAGCGGCGAGCTGAACCACCCGCGACAAGCGCACCGAGCGGCGCAGGTCCTCGATGCCCGGGACGCGCCCCTCACCGAGGGTCGGGCGGATCTCCAGCTGGTGGTGATATTGGGTGGGGCCGCCGAGGCGCACACCCAGCGCTCCGGCGAATGTCGCTTCGACCACACCGGCGTTCGGGCTGGGGTGCCGGGCGGCGTCGCGGCGCCACGCCCGCAGCGCCCCGGCCGGCGAGCCGCCGACCAGTGGTGCGCACACCACCACCAGCGCGCCGGCCACCCGCGCCGCCCCGAAGTTCGCGACGTCATCCAGACGTGCTGCCGCCCAACCGAATCGGGTATAGCGCGGCGAGCGGTGCCCGATCATCGCATCCAGTGTGTTGACTCCGCGATACAGCAGCACACCCGGCACTCCCCCGGCCGCCGCCCACAGCAGCGGGGCGACGTGCGCGTCGGAGGTGTTCTCGGCCACCGACTCCAGAGCCGCCCGGGCCAGTCCGTCGGTGTCCAGTGCCGACGGGTCGCGTCCGCACAGCGAGGGCAGCAGCGCCCAGGCAGCGTCGATGTCGCCGACGGCCAGCAGGTCGGCCAGTTTCTCGCCGGTGCGGCCCAGCGTCGTTCCGCCGAGTGTTGCCCAGGTGGCGGCGGCGGTCACGGCAGCCAGCGCCGGGCCGCGGGTACCGCGCTGCAGCAGCGTGCCGGTCACGGCCAGCCCGCCCAGCAGCACGCCGGTGTGCACCACGCCCGCTGCCCGGCTGTCGCGATAGGTCAGCTTTTCGAGTGCGGCTGCACACCAACCGAACCCCGCCACCGGGTGGCCGTGGACGGGGTCGCCGAACGCCAGATCCGCGAGCTGGGCTGTCAGGATGCCGACACCGCGGTACCGTCTGCGCGCAAACACCCCGGCACTCTCTCACACGTGATGTACTGCCCTGATGAGGCCGCGATGACGCGACCCCCGACGCGGGTCTCGGACTTGCTCAACCCGGCCGCGGTGCTTGCGCCCGCCGCCAACGTCATCATGCAGCTGGCCCACCCCGGCATCGGCTACGGCGTCCTGGAGAGCCCGGTGGACAGCGGGAACGTCTACAAGCATCCGATCAAGCGGGCCCGCACCACGGGCACCTATCTCGCGGCGGCCACCATCGGCACCGACGCCGACCGAGCGCTGATCCGCTCGGCGGTCGACACCGCGCACGCCAAGGTCCGTTCCACCGAGTCGAGCCCGGTGTCCTACCGCGCCTTCGACCCGAAGCTTCAGCTGTGGGTGGCGGCCTGCCTGTACCGCTACTACGTCGACCAGCACGAGTTCCTCTACGGCCCGCTCGACGTCGCCGCCGCCGACGCGGTGTATGCCGACGCCAGCCGGCTCGGCACCACGCTGCAGGTGCGTGAGGGCATGTGGCCTGCCGACCGCGCCGCCTTCGACGAATACTGGACGCGGTCGCTGGACGATTTGTCGATCGACCCGCCGGTCCGCGAGCATCTGAAAGGTGTTGCGGGAATGGCATTCATGCCTTTCCCGATCCGGGAGACACTCGGCCGGTTCAATCTGTTCGCCACCGTCGGTTTCCTGCCGTCCGAATTCCGGACGATGATGCGCCTGCCGTGGAGCGCCGGACAGCAACGCCGCTTCGAGTGGCTGCTCGCCGCGCTGCGGCTCGCCGACCGGCTGATCCCGCACCAGGCCTGGATTCTCGGGTACCAGCTCTACCTCTGGGACATGCGGGCCAGGGCGCGCCGGGGACAGCGGATCGTCTGATACCACCAAGGGGTCACATGTCCAGCAAAATCCTCACCGCCGCAACAGTCATCACGATGGACCCCGACCAGCCGCGGGCGGAGGCCGTCGCCGTTGCCGACGGGCTGATCGTGGCGGTCGGATCATTGGCGCAGTGCCAGGCGCGGTGCCCGGACGCCGAGCTGATCGACACCGGTGCGGCCGCTTTGTTGCCGGGATTCGTTGAACCGCACAGCCATCCGGTGATGAGCGGTGTCGCCACCCAGCCGCCGGCCCGCTCGATTGCACCATGGGATGCACCGACCTGGCAGGACGTCGAGGCGATTTTCGCCGATGCGATCGCCACTACAGACCCGGCCACCCCGCTGTTGTTCGCGGGCTTCGACGCACTGCTGCACAAGCGTCCCTCCCCGAAGGCTCCCGAACTCGACCGGATCTTCGGCGAGCGGCTCGCCGTGGTCACCGACAATTCCGGCCACGGGGTGTACTTCAACACCGCCGTGATGAAGCAGCGGGGCTGGAATGTCAATGTTCCTACCGATCCGGTCGGCGCTCACTTCGGCCGAAATGCCGACAGCAGTCTCAACGGTCAGGGATTCGAAACCGCGGTGCTGCTCGCCGTCGCCGGGCCGATCCTGGCTCAGCTGGGCAACCCCTTGGTCAGCGGGGCCGAGTACTACGCCTGGATGTCGCGCGGCGGCTACACCTCGACGTCCGACATGACCTACGACCCGAAGTTCAAGGGCGCCTACGAAACCCTGGCGACGGCGCCGTCCTGCCCGCTTCGGGTGAGCATGTGGGAGATGTCGACCACCGAGACCTACAACAATGCCGAAACCTTCGGTGTCGCTGAGCAATTACTGGTCAAGCAGGGCGTCAAGTTGTGGACCGACGGCTCGCCCTGGATCGGCAACATCGCGATCTCCTTTCCCTATCTGAGCACCGAGGCGACCAGAACCGCCGGCATCGACCCGGCGGTGGCCGGCGGCCCGCAGTCGATGAACTACTCCCGCGAGCAGCTCGACACCGTCCTGGATGTCGCTGCTCCCACCGGCTGGCAGATGGCCTTTCACGCCAACGGTGATCTCGCCATCGAATTGGCGCTCGACGCCTATGAGGGCGCCCTGAATCGCCACAACCTGCTTGGCACCGACCATCGTTGGCGGCTGGAGCATCTCGGGGCGGGCACCCGCACACAGTTCGACCGGGCAGCACGACTCGGCGTGCATGTCTCGATGGCGCCGTTCCAGTACTACTACTGGGGCGATCTGCTCGACGGGCAGATCTTCGATCACGAGCACGGCAGCAAGTGGGGGGCCTTCGCCGACGCGGTGGCCTCAGGTGCAGTGGTCTCGCTGCACAACGACGGGTCGGTGTCGCCGCCGACCCCGGTGCTCAATATCCAGACCGCGGTGACCCGGCGCACCAGGGCCGGCAGCATTCACGGCGCCGAGCAATGCATCAGCCTCGACCACGCCCTGCGGGCGCACACCATCAACGCTGCCCGGACGCTGCACCGCGACAATCTGATCGGCTCGCTCGAGGTGGGTAAGCTCGCCGATTTCGTCGAGCTGGCCGCCGACCCCTACGCGGTGGATCCCGCCGATCTGGCGGACAAGGCCACGGTGGGCGGCACATGGTTGAGCGGTGAGCGTATCGATCTGGACGCGTTCGTCGGCGCGGTCCGCGGCACCGATCCGGGTCCGCATGAACATTTGATGGACCATCCCCGTCATAAGTGTTGTTAGACCCACCATCAGAAGGGTGTCCCATGTCGTTTCCCACTCTTGGCCATGTCGCAATCACGGTGCGTGACCTATCAGTGAGCGTGCCCTGGTATCGAGCGCTCATCGGGTCGGATCCGGTGCTCGACGAGGACACCGACGCCGGCTTCCATCATTCGGTGTTCCTGCTCGACAACGGCACCCTGTTCGGGGTGCACCAACACACCACTGCCCCGTCGGATCAGCCGTTCAGCGAGCACAACGTCGGCCTGGATCACGTTGGTTTCGCCTGCGCGGAGCGCGCCGACCTCGAGCGCTGGCAAGCCCGTCTCGACGAGCTGGGCATCAGACACGGCGGAATCGTGGACGCAGACTACGGTTCCGGGCTGAGCTTCCGCGATCCCGACGGCATCACGCTGGAGTTCTTTGCGCCGGCGGCTCAGGCCTGAACCGCGGCGCCGCCCAGCGTCGTCTTCATCAGCAGCACGTTGTAGCTGCCCCAGACCGACATGTTCCAGTAGATGTCCTGGCCGGTGGACCACGGGTCCATCATCGGGGCGTAGAGCCCCGGATACTGCGCCGAGGTCACCAGCGTGGTAGGTGCCGACCAGGTGCCCTGCGGTGTGTCGGCGGTGCGGATGATCACGCTGCCGACGCTGCTCGAGTACATCGCCACGTACTTGTTCAGGTAGGTGTTGTACTGCACCGACAGCTCGCTGACATGCCCGCTGGGGCCGCCCACGCCGAAGACGCCCGCCACCCAGCTGCCGAAGAACAAGCCCAGCTGCCCCAGGATTCCGCCGGCGTACTGATTGCTTCGGGTGGTCGGCAGGATGGGCACCGCGGCGCCGGGCTTGCCCGCCACCCAGTCGGTGCCGTTCCAATACTGGTATTTCGTCAGATCGAGGATGTCGGCCTCACTCACCCGTGACAGATAGGCCGAGCCGAGCCGACCCGACGGGGTGCCGTAGGAGAACACGTAGCCCGCGTCCGGCGAATCCGCGGGCGGCTTGACGAAGGCGCCCTGCTGAAAGTTCTGATTTCCGTACACGAATGGGGTGGACGAGCGCAGCCAGCTCGCGGCCCGGACAGTCTGCGGCGCGACCGTCCAGTTCTGACCGTTGTCGTCGGAGTAGGCAATCGCGGAGTAGTTGGTGGTCCAGGCGCCGCCGAAGTCCCAGGACCGTACCGACATGAAGTTCACGTATTGCCTTGCGCCGTAGTGGTTGTCGTACGGCACCGAGATGGCGGCGGTCGGAATGACCGTCACCTGGGAACCGAACGGCCCCAGACTGCGGGCACTGCCGGCGATCACCTGCTTGGACGCCCCCGGCGATGCCAGCGGCGATCCGGCGAACGGGTCCGTGGTCGAACCGGGTGCAAACACACGGTTGATCGGATCAGTGGTGCGCAGCAGTACGTTGGAGCGCCAGTTGCCGGTCATGTTCGGGCCGCTGAACGTGTCACCGAAGATCATCAGCACCTGACGCTTGTCCCCGGCCATGCCGTTGTCCCACATGATCCCGACGTCGGTGCCGTAGACGCCAAATCTGCCAGGCGTGGCGGTGTTGGGTCCGGTCACCCAGCCGACCTTGGTGGTGACCGGCGACATGGCGACCGCGGCCGCGCTCGTACGTAACGTGACCGCCCGAGATTGTCTGGCCGGCAACTGCTTTGACGGCCGAGGCGCGGCGGTCGCCGCGGGTTTGGTTCGTTGAGGATGACCGACGGCCGAGTGGGTGGCCGACGACGAGTGGGTGGCCGAAGACCCGGACTCCGCCGAGTCGGCAGAGGCGACGCCACAGCCTGCAGTCACTGCGGCGCCGACACCCAACGCCACTGCGAAGCCGCCGATCCCCCCGATATACGCCGCTGTGCGCATGGCGTCCCCCTGTCGTTGCCCGTCCAGTATTTGCCGGTCGGCCGCCGAGTGGGGGGATTTACGCTGAACTGCCCGACGCCGCGTCCCCCGATCGGTGGATGCACAATTCGTCCCACTCACCATCCGCTCGGCGGACAGACGAGCGACATGGCCGAGCGCACGATTCGTGTCGAGCCTCGCTCAATCAGAGCGGACCACACACCACAGAACTGACAACTCGGAGGACACGATGACTGCACAGATCTCGAAGCGTGCCACAGGACTTTTCGCCAGTGCCGTCGCCGCCGGCGCGCTGGCCCTCGGCCTGAGCCTCGCCCCCACCGCAAGCGCAGCCGACGGCTGCGGAATCGGCTACCACCTGGACGGCCCCAACTGCGTCCTGAATGTGCCCGGCCCCAACGCGCACTTCATCAGCCCCAACTGCTGGATCAACGTCAACAACGACGAACGCTGCTACGCGCCGTAGCCCCGGAAGGGATAATTACGACGCTCGATCGGGCTCATTGCGGCACAAGGTCACACCAACGCCTGGCGGAGGTCAATACCTTGTGCCGCATGAGCACCCACCACAACACATTCCTGATCGGCGGCCGGTGGACCACACCGAGCTCGAACGAAGAGATCGTTGTGGTCTCCCCCAACGACGAGCAGCGACTGGGCACCGTCGCCGCCGGCGTCGAGGCCGACATCGACGCGGCCGTCTGCGCCGCCCGGGCGGCATTCGACGCCGGCGTCGGCTGGCCCAACTGGCCCGCCGACAAACGGGCCGCGGCGATGGAATCCCTTGCCGATGCCCTCGACCGCCGCAGCGGACAACTCGCCCACGCCGTCAGTGCCCAGAACGGCATGCCCATCGCGATCGCACGTCAGCTCGAGGCGGTATTCCCCTCGGTGCTGCTGCGGTATTACGCACAACTGTGCGCCGAGCAATCCGACACCGAACGCCCTGGCCTGCTGGGCGGTTCGACGACCATCACCCGGACGCCGGTCGGTGTCGTGGCCGCGATCGTGCCGTGGAACTTCCCGCAGGTGCTGAGCGCGTTCAAATACGCGCCGGGTCTCGCGGCGGGGTGCACGTTCGTCATCAAGCCGGCACCGGAGACGGTGTTCGACGCCGCCCTGTTCGCCGACGCCGTCGCCGAGTCCGACATCCCGCCCGGCGTGATCAACGTGGTACCCGGCGGCAGCCGAACCGGTGCCTACCTGGTTGCGCATCCCGGTGTCGACAAAGTGGCGTTCACCGGTTCGACGCACGTCGGCCGTGAGATAGCGCGGGTATGTGGCGATTTGTTGCGCCCGGTCACGCTGGAACTCGGCGGCAAGTCCGCGGCCATCATCCTCGACGACGCCGACCTCGATCTGGGTGTGATCGGCGAAAAGCTCTTCGCCGCAACACTGCTCAACAATGGCCAGACCTGCTTCATCGGGACTCGGATACTCGCACCTCGAAGCCGCTACGCCGATGTCGTCGACACCGTCACCGCCCTGGCCGCGTCGTTGACCGTCGGTGATTCACTGGATCCAGCCACCCAGATCGGTCCGCTGGTCAGCGCCCGCCAGCGCGACCGCGTCGAGTCCGCGATCGCCGCCGCCGCACAGCGCGGGGCGCGGATGACCACCGGCGGCACCCGGACGCCGGAACGCGACACCGGGTGGTTCGTCGCGCCAACGGTTTTCGCCGATGTCGACAACGACGACGCGATCGCCCGGGAGGAGATCTTCGGCCCGGTGCTGACGATCATCGGCTACGACGACGATGACGACGCCGTGCGGATCGCGAATGCCAACGCCTACGGCCTCGGCGGGTCGGTGTGGACCACCGACCCGGAGCGAGGGCTGGCCGTCGCACGCGGCATGCGGTCCGGAACAGTGGGGATCAACCATTACCTGCCCGATCCGACAGCACCGTTCGGCGGCGTCAAGGCCAGTGGGCTGGGCAGAGAACTCGGACCTGAAGGACTGGCCGCCTACCAGGAGATCAAGTCGATCTATCGCGGCTGATTCGGGGCCGACGAACTTCTTGTCCCCGTCTAGTCGGCCGGCGTGAACGTGATGTGCAGCTCGCTGAGCCCGCGCATGATGAAGGTCGGCTCGTAGCTGTAGTGCCGGTCCCCGGCGGGGCCGTGGTCGGCTTCGGAGATCGTGATGTCCTTCATCCGGTCCAGGATCCGATTCAACGAAATCCGGCCTTCCGCCCGCGCCAGCGGAGCACCGGGACACGAATGCGCCCCGCGGATGAACGCGATGTGTTCGCGGACATTCGGCCGGTCGGCCCGGAACTCGTGCGGGCTCTCGAACTTGCTTGCGTCCCGGTTGCATGCCCCGGGCAGCAGCATCACGATCGTTCCGGCCGGGACCGTCACGTCGCCGATCGTGGTGGTGACGCGGGCCATCCGGAAGTGCGCCTTGACGGGACTTTCCATTCGCAATGTCTCTTCGCAGAAGGCCGGAACCTTGCTGCGGTCGTTGCGTAACAACTCCTCGACTCCCGGGTTGTCACCGATGAACCGCACCGCAGAGCTGACCAGCTTCGTCGTTGTCTCGCTGCCGGCGGCGAACAGGAACGTCGAGAGGTTCACCACGTCTTCGAGATCGGGTGTCGATCCGTCGTCGTATTTGGCGAGCGCCAGTCCGGTGAGAACGTCCTCGCGCGGGGTGCGCCGGCGTTCGTCGAGGTAGCGGTAGAACCTCTCGTTCAGCCACTCCAGCGGATTGTGGGATGTCGGCGCGTCCTTGCCGACCTCGCCGACGATCTGATCGGCGAAGACGAGCTTGAATTCCTCGTGATCCTCGGCCGGTACACCCAGCAGATCGGCGATGACCAACAGCGAGAACGGTTTTGCGTAGTCGGTCAGGAACTCGCACTCACCCTTGGCCAGGAAGGTATCCAGCTGCTGATCGGCCAGCCGCCACATGAAGTCTTCGTTCTCTTTGAGGCGTTTGGGGGTGAGCAGTGTGTTCATCAGGCTGCGGGTACGGGTGTGCCGCGGTGGATCTTGCAACGCGATATGTTCGGACATCGGCGCACTGGGGCCGTGCTGTTCGATGAGCTCCGATACGTCGTCGCTCTCGCCCGTGGTGATGGGCATACCCGAGAACGGTCCCGACACCGAGACGCACGACGAGAAAGCCGGGTTCTTGTATACGCTCAGCGCTGCGTCGTATCCGGTGACAGCCAGCACGTTGAAGGCCGTGGCCGGCGTCACCGGGCACTTCGCCCGCAGGTGGTCGAAGTAGGGGTATGGGTCGGGGACCAGCGACTGATCGGTGAAAAAATCCACCACGTCGAAATCGGTCACAACAAGAAGCTCCTCAATTCGCTTATTAGGCAACCGATTTGATCTCGGCGTACTGGTCGAACTCGGTGACGCCACTGAGCCAGCCCCACTTACCCCGACCAGAAACCTAACTTTTGTTCGCACCCTACTGAGTCGCTTCTGTGCAGTCAACGACCGCGGTCGAACCGAGCCGTTCAGTCCGGCATAGTCCAGCGCGACAGCAACTCGGCCGCTTCCCTACCGAGTTCGCCGATCACGTCGGCGGCAGTCCGAACCGCGGTCAGCGCCCCGACGCCCTGGCCGGCGTTGATCGGCGACCGGGTGAAGTCCTCGGCAGCAATGGCTTGGGCCAGCTCCGCAGCCGCATCGGCGTCAAGTGAGCCTTCGTCACCTTCCCAACGATCGCTGAAGGCGTTGCGCAACACACGTTCTGGAAGCGAAGGCGGCCACGCGTAGCCCAGCGCGACGTCGAAAACGCGGGTGGTGACGGTGTCGGTTCCGTTGGCTGCCAACAGCTGGGCGCGCGTCGCGTCGGACAGCAGCGACTCTGTGCACGCCGTGAAGGCGGTCCCGAGCCAGGCCCCCGACGCACCGGCTGCCAGCACAGCGGCCACCCCGCGACCCGACGAGATCCCGCCGGCCGCCAGCACCGGAACCGTCAGGCGGTCGAGAAGTTCAGTAAGCAACGGCAACGTGCCGACCAGCGGCCGACCATGTCCGCCACCCTCATAACCGCGGGCGATCACAACGTCCACGCCGGCGTCGACGGCACGCCGTGCGGTGACCAGGTCGGGAACCTGGGTTGCGGCGAGCACACCTACCTCGTGCGCTCGGCTCACCCACTCCCACCGGTCACCGAAGCTGACGCACAGCAGCGAGGGACGGGCGGCCAACGCACTGTCGAGCAGGTCCGGCTGGCCGGCCGCCACCCAGTCGACCAAGCCAATACCGAAGGGCCGATTCAGTTTCGACACATGCGGAAGTTCCGCCGCGAGCCTCTCGGCGGTCGCCGAGCTCCCCATCCCGATCATGCCGAGGCCGCCGGCGGTGGACACCGCGGCCGCCAGGGCACCACCGGCGGCGCCACCCATCGGGGCGTTGACGATCGGCAGGTCGATTCCCATCGCGCGGGACCAGTCCGTCGACAGCACTGCTCATCTCCTCAGACGTAGCGGTTGCGACCGGCCAGCACGCCCATGACCATCTGCACCACGTACACACCGAGCACCATCATCCACGGCACCGTCCAACCACCGGTCACGTCATGGAGCGTGCCGAACAGGAAGGGGCCGATGCCGGCCAGCAGATAGCCGAAGCCCTGCGCCATTGCCGACAGCTGCACGGTGTCCTCCGGGGTACGCGCACGCAACGCAATCACGGTCAACGCCAAGGAGAACACGCTCATCCCGATGCCGACCAGCACACTCCACAGCAGCGGACTGAAGTCCGGCGCGACCAGCAACCCGACAACACCGGCGAAACCACACGCCCCGAGGCCGGCGATCCAGCCACTCTGGTGGGTGGCACGCGCCGCCATCGGCGCCAGGACCAGGCTGATCGGCACGGCGATCACCGAGAGCAGCCCGACGAGCAGACCCGCCGAGGTCTTGCTCACCCCGCTGTCGATGAACACCTCGGGCAGCCAGCCCATCATGATGTAGGCGAGCAGCGATTGCGTTCCGAAGAACAGGGTCACCGTCCATGCCAAGGGATTCCGGATCAGTGACCGGCGGCCGCCGGACTCGGTGGAGTCGGCGGGACTCTCGACCCGGCGCGCGGCGATCAGCCACACCACCAACGCCACGACGGCCAGCACGGCCCACGCGCCCAACGCGGGGCGCCATCCGCCGGAGATGTTCTCCAGAGGTGGGGTGACGGCGGAACCCAGCGCGCCTCCGCCCTGCAGGGCTGCGGTGTAGATGCCGGTCATCAGTCCGAGCTGGGCGGGGAACGACGTCTTGATCACCACCGGGATCAAGACGTTGATGACGGCGATGCCCGCGGTCGCGACCAGGGTTCCGCCGATGACCACGTACGGTCCGTCGAGCACGCGGACCAGCAGTCCGACGATCAGCGTGGCCAGGGCCAGGCTGATGGATCGGCCGAGGCCGAATCGGCGGGACAGCGCCGCGGAAGCCAATCCCGCTCCGGCGAAGCATAATCCGGGCAGCGTGGTCAGGACGCCGGCCCAGACCGCGGAGGCACCGAGGGCGCGCTGCATGTCGCCGAGTACCGGCCCGATGCTGGTGACGGCGGGGCGCAGGTTGAGCGCGGTGAGGATGACCGCGACGATCAGGACCGCGCCGCCGGCGGCCCGCCCGACGGCAGGCACTTCACAGGCGCCGTCCAGTTCGAGGCTCAGGTCGTGCTCGTAGCGGCTCACCGCGCTATCGTGTCATACATCCCATGATCGGATGAAAAGGGTTTTTCGATGCCGTTAGCCGCTGCGCGCCCCTCCGGGCTGGTCGACCATGCCATCGACCAGCTGAGGCAGTCGATCACGACTGGTGAATGGCCGGTCGGAACACGGATCCCCACCGAGCCGAACTTGGCGACGGCGCTCGGCGTCGGCCGTAATACCGTGCGGGAAGCAGTCCGCGCACTGGCCCATAGCGGCATCCTCGAAGTCCGTCGGGGCGACGGGACTTACGTTCGGGCCACCAGCGAGATCTCCGGCGCCCTGAGCCGGCTGTGCGGGTCGAAGCTGCGTGAGGTGCTACAGGTGCGCCGGTGCCTCGAGGTCGAGGGGGCGCGACTGGCCGCCGCGGCCCGCACCGACGACGACCTCGCCGAGCTTCGGGAATTGCTCGCCCGGCGTGATGCTCTGCACGGCGGCGCCGATCGGTCCGAATTCTCCCGGGCCGACGCGCAGTTGCATTTCGCGGTCGTCCGCGCATCACACAACGCGGTGCTCATAGAGCTGTACCGCGGATTGACCGAGGCAGTCACCGACAGTGTTGCCATCACCAGCACGATGGACCCGCATGTCGGCCACGCCGCACTGATCGAGGCCATTGCCGAGCAGGACACCGATCGGGCCGGAACCGAAGCCGGGCACTTCCTCGACGAACTCATCGGTGAGCTTCCAGCCCAAGGCATTTCGGACCGCTAGAGACCGTTCTTGATGGCGGCGGCTTGTTTTTGACCCAGCTGGGTGACGAATTCCGGGGGCGGGAAGAAGTCGGCGGGCGCGTCGAAGTCGATCGTGACGAAGGCTCTTCCCTCGGTGAAGAGCAATACCGTCTTCCCCCGCGATTTGTCAGGTGTGTTCCCCTCGATTGTCGTACCGCCGGTGCCGACGTCAGCGGGTTTGGGCACCCCCTTTACCGAGTTGCCCAGTGCGTTCTTCGCCGTTTCGAGAGCACTAGCCGCGGTGGCGGGATCCGGGAAGACCAAGACGGTGTCGGTGATGACACGTGAATTCTCCGGACCGCTGAACGTGATCGCTGCGCCTGGCTTGCCATCCGGGTTCGAAATGGGCGGCGCAGCGGTAAACGTCATCGGCGCCTCGATATCGGTCGGCTTGATCAAGAGTTTCGTGTAATCGACCGGCTGCGCCGGATTCGGCGCCACGGCACTACTTGTGGCCGACGACGACGATGAACCCGACGTGTGCGACGGCGAACTCGAGTTGCCGCTACAGCCAGCTGACAACACCACCAGCGCCACGACTGCGCCCACACCGGCGGCAGCCCTCGGAGCGATCCACATGCGTCGGCTCTCCTTTTCTAGACCACCCAACGGCGGAATCGATTATGCGCTGAACGGATTCGGCTTCCAGCGAGGCGGGGGGTGGGTCACTAGTCGTAGTAGCGAGCCTCGATGACGTTGCCGTCCGGGTCAGGGAAGTACATGCCTTCCGGTCCCCAGCCGCGGGCACCGAACGTCGGCGCCAGCCGGTCGCTGGTGTCGATCCCTTCGGCCTGCAGACGTTGATCGAGGGCGTCGTACTCGGCTTTGGTCATGGCCAGGCACACGTGGTTGACGCGGTGGTGGGTACCGCCGTTGTCCGGCGACAGGTCGATGATCGAGTCGGCTGAGACCCGCACGCTCGGGAATGGCGCCTCGCCGGTGCGGAACTCATCGAAGCGAACCGGCTCGAGTCCGACGACGCGCGTGTAGAAGTCCATGGCGACGGCGGGATCCTTGGTCCACAGCACCACATGGTCGAGCCGCATGATGCGGATGCTACGGAAAATCTTGGTGGGCGCGGACGGTATCGAACCGCCGACCGCTGGTGTGTAAATGGTTTTTCGACGTATTCGTGGCGTCTCGTCCGATGTGTTGAATGCGAATCTGTGCAAGTCAGCGCGTCGCAGCCGTCTCATGGCGTCGACGGGCTATCACCTGTTTTTGTCCGTCTTGGCACACTCTCGGCACAACGCGGGTTTGCATTCTTATGTCGTCAGAACCTTTGGCTATCGGTGGTCGCCGGCCACAGGCAGCGAGATTGACCGAGGCACCATCGGCCGAGCACTTAGGCGTTGCACACGGCCGATACCGTCTCGGAACGCTCGCTCGTAGGCCAGCCAGTCGCGGCCCCAATCTTTTGCCGACTGGATAAGCGACGAACGTCCTGATCAGAATCCGGTCGATTGTCCGGCGGGACATCGGCTAGCTCAGCTATGCTTTGGCTCCCAGCCCGGGGAGGGGCTATTAAAAATGGGAGTTTTGTTGATCCGGGGAATACTTCTAGCGGCCATTTCCTCCGTCGTTGTGGTGACAGCTCCACCACTCCCTGCGGCAGCAAGTCCGGCTCCGGCTCCTGCGCCGGAAGCGATGAGCGCTACAGCACCCCAAGGTATGAATGTGCCGGTTCCGCTGAACACCAGCGGCTGCTATTGGACCAACTGCACGCAGGCGCATCAGAACGGCGAAGGTGACATTCCGCAGGGCAGCGCACACTCTTGCTCGAAGCAGGATCGAGACGGTGACGGCATAGCCCGCGAGTGGTGATCCAGTAATAGAAATTCGCCGCCACATCGTCCGCTCTTGCTAGACAAGCCGGAGCGGGAGAATCCCGCTGGACGATAAGCGCTTCGACTGCACGGGGGGAAAGTGACTGCACCAACGCCGCCGGGCTGGTACGCGGATCCATCGGGCTCCGGGCGGCAGATGTACTGGGATGGTCGGGCATGGGCTATGCCCCAGGCCCCGATACCGCCCAAAAAGAATTCCAACGGCGGCAAGGTCGTCTTGACCATCATCGGGGTCCTAATTGTTCTTTTCGCCATCGGGAAGTGTGGTGCGAGCGGTGAGAAGACCCTGAGCTCAGGGTCGAACACGTCGAGTCATTCCGCAACAGGTTCGGCCGCCGCCCCGGCCAAACCAGCAAGCCCGACCGCCGCACCCGCCGGGTCGGCAGTGCGGGACGGGAAGTTCGAATTTCAGGTGTTAAGTGTGGCCCGCGCTCAACAGGCAGGCGATCCCAGCAACCAGTTCGAGACCGTGCAAGCGCAAGGCGAATTCATAATCGTGACCATGTCGGTCACCAACGTCGGCGACCGAGCGCAATCGTACTTCGGTACCAACCAAAAGCTATTCGACACTGCAGGCCGCCAGTACGAGGCCAACAGCGCGGCTGACATGTGGGCGAACAAAGGCACCGGTGATATAAACCCAGGCAACTCCATTCGTGTCAAGGCGGCCTTCGACGTACCACCCGGGACGCAACCCGCCGAGTTGGAGCTCCACGACTCGATGTTCTCAGGCGGCGTGAAGGTTCATCTCTGACTCCAGGACGCGCAATGGGGAGACAAGTCATCAGTTGGTTGACCAGATTCGCCGATCGCCTTGCATGGCAGCAAACCACTCACGTTTACATGTCATCACTCACCGCGTGCCCGCCGGGTGAACACCAGGCTTGCATTGACGTCGAACGATAACCGTGTCGGACTAATTGAGACCTGCTAATCTTTCGCGTAGGCGTAGCAGTGGAAGTTGCTCTTAGCTGGAAGTGCAGTTTCGTCGGGAAAATGGGAGGCCAAGGTGGAACCGCAGGGTACGATACTGCCGGTGTATTTCGTTGCGGACGAGTCGGGTTCAATGACGAGCAACATTGCTGAGCTCAACAATGGCCTCATGTCGCTGCAGGACGCGCTGCAAAAGGAATCGTTTGCTGCGGCGAAGGTCCGCTTCTCGGTCATAGGGTTCTCCGACAGTGCTCGTACCCATCTCGAACCGGCGGATTTGAGGTCGCTGCCGACAATGCCGACGCTGCAAGCCGCAGGCATGACCTCGTACGCGGCCGCTTTCAACGAGCTGGCTCGAAGAATCTCCGTTGACGTGCCGGCACTGAAGGCGCAGGGATACGCCGTGAATCGACCAAGCGTGTTCTTCCTGACGGACGGCCAGCCCAACGTGGGCGACGACTGGCAGAGTGCACGAGCTAGCCTGCTGGCTCAGCATGCTCGGCCGAATATCTTGGCGTTTGGTATCGGAGAAAGCGACGCCGCCACCATCGTAGAAATTGCAACTAAGCCCGAGTACGCCTTTAAGGCTGCTCACGGAACTGACACCGGAAAGGCAATTTCAGAGTTCATCACGTCGCTGACACAATCCGTGATTAGCTCTGGCCAGGCGTTGGCATCCGGAGCGGCTGAGTTGCAGATGGAAAAGCCGGAGGGATTCTCTCTCGCTGTAGATATCCTCTGACGGCCTGGCCTAAAATCATGTCCGCCTTTCGCGGCCCTGGGTCACGTCGACACGGAAACGCTCGCCGGACCAAAGATCCGAGCCAACACGATGCCGACAGCACCGAACCAATGCCGACGGAGAGCGTATCGATCGAAATTTGGCATGCGGCAGCATCTGATCGAATCGACCGCGATATCGCGGGCAGTGTTGTGCCTGATCCCGACGATCAGTTGACGCAGAATTTTCGCCAGATAGACGCTACCTACCCAGACGAAAACCCAAGAGCAAACGAGCAGGCCACAACACCGATTGACTCTGCCTTCGTGGATACCGAGCAGCCGCAACTCCACCCACCTGTTGCAGAGGTAGTTGGTCCTGTTCATGTCCCCCAGATCGTCATCGGAACAGCGTCTCCTGATGTCGAGCCGAAGGCCACAGGGGAGGATTTTAGGAGCTTTCCGTATAGACCAGACACCGCCGTCGACGGCTGGTCTTCTGAACGACTAACGATCCGCGGCGCTTCGCTTCGCGGCCACTTTCACCGCTACAACGGAGCACCGCGCCAAGACGAGTTTGCAGTCCATAAGTTGGCAGATGGACGCGTTGTTGCCCTTGTAGCAGATGGTGTTTCACAATCGCTTCAATCGCACCTTGGAGCTACCGCTGCGGTTCGCGCCGCAGCGCGTTGGCTTGAGTCGAACGTTCCGCCGCGTACCCGCGAGACAGACTGGCTCGCGATGGTTAAGGACGCCGCGTGGGCACTTGCCGAGCAGGCGCGCGCAACGTTCAAACTTGAAAGTCCCGACCCGAAGGTGGCGCTAGAACACATGTCGACGACGCTTTTATGCGCCATAGTCGATCCTGTGGATGCAGAGCGCTTGAAGGCTCACATTGTAGGCGTCGGCGATTCTGGCGCCTGGATGCTTCGGGACGACGAGTTCATCCCCCTACTAGGCGGCAAATCGATAGGAGGCAGCGACATATCATCTTCGGCGGTGGCCGGGTTGCCACAAGTGCCTATTCACCTGGAAGCCGTAGAGATCGAAATTGGTTCGAGTGATATTTTGCTGCTGGGGACGGATGGCTTCGGCGACCCCTTGGGCAATGGGTCGGGCGGTGTAGGAAATCTTTTTAGGGAGTTGTTCAATCAACCAAAACCGCCTTCGCTTATCGAGTTCGCCCATGCATTGGACTTTAGCCGCGAGACCTTTGACGACGATCGCACCCTCGTGGCGATAGTTCCACGAGTCTCGCTCGACCGTACCCAGTGAGGCAAAGAGTGCCACCATTGCGATTCCCGGACAGGCGTTCATAGTGTCTCAGGTCTTGTTGCGTTCCCAGCTCGGTCCTTTAACCAAGCTGGGTCAAGGCGGCCAGGGAGTTGTCTATCGGGCTCCCACAGCACGCACGACTTTTGCTAAATCCATGGTTTATAAGGAGTACAAGCCTGGGATTTCCACCTCTTTGAGCGTCAATGCACTCCGCGCGATGCCGGAGTTTTTGGAGTCACTGCCGTATCGCGACGGCGCCAAATTGATCAGCTTGACGGCTTGGCCATGTGCGTTGGTGGAAGACGCCGGTCAGGTGTCGGGATTTATTATGCCGGCGATTCCGGATGAGTTCTTCACTGATTTCTGGACCTCGAATAAGCCAACACCGTCGACGGTAATGGCCGAATTCCAGCACCTGCTTAATGAGCCTTCCGTCCTTTCGGCGCGGTTCGGTGGAGCCATCATAAGCGAGCGCCAGAAGTACGAGTTGTTGCGTCAGGCCGCCTTGGCGCTGTTGTTCTTTCATGAGCATGGTATTTGCGTCGGGGACATTTCCCCAAAAAATCTGCTGTTCTCGCTAGATCCCGCTCCGGCAGTGTATTTCGTGGACTGCGATGCGATGCGGGTCAACGGTGTGTCGCTTTCCGGCCAGATGGAGACCCCTGGGTGGGGCGTGCCAACAGGCGAGGAGCTGGCGACCATATACACAGATACCTACAAGCTCGGTTTGCTGGCTGTGCGTCTGATCCTTGGAAGTCAAGACGCGAAAAATCCGAAGGATCTGCCGTTGACTGTGCCAGCCGAGCTGCGCCAGGTCATCGCCAGCACCCTCGCGCCGCATCCCCGCCAACGTCCGTCGCTCGAGCTATGGGAGCGAGCTCTAGACGCTGCGATCGCTGCTACTCCACAACAAGCGCCACCACCTCCGCCTCCGCCGGCACCGCAGCCACCGCCACCATCGGCACCGCCACCATCGGCACCGCAGCCACCGACGCTGTCCCCACCACCGGCGAGCCCGAAAAGAAGGGTTGCGGCGTGGTTGTTAGTCCCCGCGGCCGTGGTGGCGCTGATCGCCATCGTGGCCGTGGCCTCCCGACAAGGTGTTGACACAAAGAGCACAGCTAGCTACGCCACGACCACCGTTACTGTCGTCACCGAAACTTCGGTCACCACGGTCAAGGCAGCAGCCCCGACGACGCCAGCGGGCCCTTGGGGCCCATGGGGTACGCCGACGTCCCGGACCCAGCCCCCCGTCGATCCTGAGGCCGCCGCCGAGGCACGGCTACGGCAAATCGCTGAAGCCGACCGCTCCGATGTTCAAACCTATCTAGCCGACTGGTGGGTCCCACAGTTAAGTTCGAAACGTCCCGGGGTCAAGGATGACGGTGTTGTATGGGACAACGTTCGAACTCTTCAGGAGTACCTCGAGCTAAAAAATACCTTCGGTGCCGTGCTTTTGTGGTCAGGCGATTGGTCTACCTTCGATGCTTCGAATTTCTGGGTCACAGTAGCGCCCGCGCGGTTCAACACACCCGAAGGAGCACTCCAGTGGTGCGCTAGTCATGGTCGCGATTCCTGGCATTGTTTTGCCAAACTAGTCAGCACGACTCATCCAATTGACGGCAGCACAGTCATTAAATAGCTATGACGACTCGCACACTTTGGGCCATCTGCGCAGTTCTTGTGGTCGTTTCCAGCGGAACGATAGTTGCCTTGGAAATGGTTCACAAGCGCCCTGAGCCACCACAGGCACCGATGACACAGCCGTCCCAGCTTTCGCCCGAGGTTCCGCGAACTATCACTACATCGAAGGCAGCAAGTCCTCGTCTCCGAGGCTGTGCGGATGCTACGCAGTTGAGCGAAATGCCACTGCGTGACAAGCTGGCGCAACTATTGATGGTTGGTGTCACAAACGAGTCTGACGCGCGTTCAGTTGTTAGCAACTCGCACGTTGGCGGGATCTTCATAGCGAGCTGGACTGACTTGTCGCTGTTGAGTACTGGAGCGCTTTCCGAACTAGCTAGTTCAACAACTCCACTGCCCCTAGCCGTCAGCGTCGATGAAGAAGGCGGGCGAGTAGCCAGGCTATCCGCGCTCATTGGTCCGGCGCCATCAGCACGGGTTCTTACTCAGACGAAATCGCCTGACGAGGTATATCAATTGGCAGTTGAGCGAGGCCGCGCCATGCGGCGTCTGGGAATCACGATTGATTTCGCACCCGTGGTTGACGTTACCTCGACAGACGACAACACCGTTATTGGAGACCGTTCATTCAGTGGCAAGTCCGATGTCGTCACTGAGTATGCGAGCGCCTATGCGCGGGGACTGCGAGACGCTGGACTGATGCCAGTTCTTAAACACTTCCCCGGACACGGAAACGCATCGGGTGACTCGCACCTCGGAGGGGTAGTCACGCCCCCGCTTGACCGGCTTCAACAGAGCGATTTGATTCCGTATAGATCGCTCGTATCGCAGGAGCCAGTTGGAGTGATGGTTGGCCACTTGCAGGTTCCAGGACTTACAGGCACTGAGCCAGCTAGCCTTAGTAAAGCTGCGATGACGTTGCTGCGCAACGGTGTCGGATACGGTGGTTCGCCATTTGACGGCCCAATATTCACTGATGACCTTTCCACGATGAAGGCCATATCAGACCGCTACGGAGTGGCGGATGCAGTCTTGCGGGCCCTCCAGGCCGGCGCCGACATAGCGTTGTGGGTCACGGACCAGGAAGTTCCCGCAGTACTTGATCGCTTGGAAGCGGCCGTCAACAAGGGTGAGTTGGCTCTCGCTGACGTAGAAGCTTCTGTGCGGCGAATAGCGGCGGTGAAGAAGTCGCTGGCTGGGTGCCCCCAGTGACTCGGAACTAAGTAATTCACGCGGAGCATGAATTCGGATGTACAGCGGATGCTTCGTTGTCCTTCGAGTGCTGGGTCTGAACGGGCTTTCCACACATGCAATTTAGTTAATGAAGGGAAACTACCTCGCCGTTTCAAATGTCATTCTTGCTGCACTTAAGGACCGTCACCGCGGAGCGCTCTGCTTTGGTTGGGTAGGAACGCATTGCCCCCGACCGATCAGCTTGGTCAACTCGTCACAGTCAACAGCATCATTGAGATTGGTGATCGTGGGCCCTCCCTGTCCATTCGTCAACTTAGCGATCACCAGATAAGGCTTGACTTCAGTAGATGTCAAAGGAACCTCGATGTTGTCACCGTTGTTGGTCTGCACCGATACGCGGGCGTCATAATCGCTGTAGCTACCACCTTTAGAGAAAATCTTCGTCGCGAACCAAATCTCTTTGTATTCACCGAGAGACGTGATTGATATGTTCTCCTCATTGCTGCCTCCAAGGTCCCCAACACCCGCATCATTGTCTAATTGCATATGAGGACCCGACTTGCTGGTGTAGTCCACCGCTCCAGTATCCCCACTTTTGGTGGTGTAGTACGCACTCAGATCCAGGTCTACCGCTGCTTTCCACTGCAGCCGTACTTTTACTTCAGTAATCGGGCTCGATGTGTCGAGTTTCGCTGAATCGCCAGCCGATTCCAATGTTGTGACTTTGCGTGGACCACTGCCCGATCCCGCAACGGGAACAAAGTTTCGGCCGCTGACCGTCAGAACGATTGCGGCTGCAATGACTACACATGCGACTGAAGCGGCAATGACTAACTCGCGTCTGCTTTGCGGGGGTGCGTTAGTCGTGTTCGAAACGGCGTGCACCACCATGTTCAGTCCACCGATGCGCAAGCGGCTGCCATCCTGAAGGGGAGTGCGTTTACCGTTGGAAGTCTCGACGTGCTCGATCAATCCGTCCTTGAGGACAATGCTGGACACGCAAGGTGGAAGACCCTTCTTAAAGATATGTTCCTCACCACCTCCTCCAATGACAACCGGTTGCGCACCTAGTCCCACACGAGTTGTCTCGTTGGGTGCCCATTCAACTTCGATACTGGCTTCGCGGAACATGTTCTCCACGAAATACATCGCGAGGCCGAGGGCTAGACCGAGCAATGCGATGCCGACGATTCGACCAGCAAAGCCCGGTAGGACCGTCAACGTCAGCAGGAACCCCATACACCCCACGGCGCCACCGAGGGCTCCTGCACCTGCGCCTCTGCTTAATGCGAGATTGGGCACGGATCTGGACAACATCGCCCCCAACAAGCCGCCCATAATCGCCCACGCCAAGATTCGAAGGCCATAGTTTCGGAGTTCGAAGGATCCGAAGTCCATGCTGTACAAGTATTGCGCTCCAGAACCCGATAGGAAGCCCGCTACTGCGCTTACGGAAAAAACCCGTGCCCATCGTTCCGGCTTGAGTTCTCGGCGTTGATGCCACTCGCTGGCTAAAAACAATACTGAGCCTAAAATGCTAGCGAACGCGGCAGACCACAAGCCGGTCCCGATAACACCTGCAATTCGAGTTGACCGATTGACATCAACTATAAGCACAGCCTCGCCGACTAATGCCCCGATCGTTCCTCCCGCGAGCCCGGCAATCGCGTAGAGTTCTCTTTTTCTTAAGCGCAGGTTGTTGAGTGAGCTAGTCAACTGCTGTCCTTAATGATTGGAGTTGCGACGGAATGCGTATCCGCCGCCGCCGATGAGTCTCTTCGCGACCAAAGCCATCGTCTCGTACTCAGTCAAGTCGACCGACGGCCGAAAGTTCGTAGGTGTGGCACCCATTGGCGATTCCTCAGTTACATTATCGCGCGATGCACTTCGACGGAGCAGTCCTGCGGAACCCAGGCTCCACAGGCGCCGTGGACTCGCTGACGAAGGCGCAAAGAGTGAAAGTAGTGCCGGCCAACGGTGTGACCCCCAATTGACAAGCTCGCTTCTGCTCCGATAGATAATCCGCCGGGCCGCTCTGCACCACGCTTGCGGCACCGCCGACCGACGAAACCAACCCAGTCGATAGTCGCGTTCCGAATGATCCGACTACCCACGGATCGTAAGCCGCCGAACCTTTCCCATCAGAAGCGGTTGGGTGTCCCATTCAGTCCCCGCTGACGGTCCCTTCGATTGGCCAAACGTCTTACGTGGAAGGCTCTCGAGGAGACCGCCGTCAGCGCGATGTTTTGCGACCGCGCGTTCGCCGCACCGGTCTCGGCTCTCCTGGTCTGTGAAGCGACGCCGCAAGCCCACCCTAAGAAGTTCCCGATGGCGACGACGCCTGGGTCTCTCCCGTGAGCAGCGGCTCGATAATGCCCTCGCGTAGGAAGAATTCGCACATGCCCATACGCATGTGGAGTTCATCGGACGCCATCGGCTTGGTGGCGTTGGCAGCCCACTCGGTGACATCGAGGACGTTCTCGGCGGCGTTGCTGATGTCCATGTGTGCTCTGATTGCCGCCTCATCGAAGTGAGCCGGCGCCTGCAGATCGAGAATTGGCATTGGCGCCGACTCGTCGATCGGCACACGCCCGGTAGCGGGCTCCGGCAGGTCGTGCTTCACCAATGTCAGCGGCTTACGCAACCCGACCCGAACATTGACGATGTGGGCGGCGAGGGCATGGCCCCCGCGGTGCCGGTCAATCCGTGCGAGTTCTTCGACCCACCACAACGCGTTCGACAGATGGTCCGGCTGAGCGTTGAACGGCTGGACGATGCGCAAATCTGCGAATGTTTTGTCGGACAACGACTTCAGGTTGTCCCGATGCCCCTGGCTGTCGTACTTCGCCGGGTCGAGCTTGATCGGGAAGTAGATGTTGCGCTCGTTCGGCGGAGGATTCTGCCCGCTATCGCGGACAGCCAGGTAGTACGCGGTGCCGTCTAGCGCCGCTCGGAGGAGGTACAGCCATTCACCGAATAGGGCGCTAATCCGTACCGGCATCGGTTCCACGGTGTTGATGACGAACGTCCACCGCCCATCGCCCTCCGCTTGAACGAGCCCGAACCGGCGCGGGTGCCGGTCGAGGTACTCCTTCCACTCGGTTCCAATCGCCGTGCGGATCTCGCTGGCTCGACGTAGGCGGTCGCGAAGGACCTCGATGTCCGGGGTGATGGGTGCGGTCACGCTGAGGAATGCTAGGCAAACTCCGGAGCGCGCCCTAGTCGGGCATCGCGAGAATCTGCGGTGGTGTGGTGTCGTTCTGAACCATCTCCCAGGCCTCCCGGCCGGCCCGATCGTGAGCCGAATCCGGACCACCTGCGCGGATGCGCTCCTCAAAGGTGGCAGCCGAATCACTGAGGTCCACCTGCCTGGGCAACAGCGAGGTTACAGGTGCCCCGGTCACGAGCGCTGGGATCACCACGTCGGCCACGAAGTCGTGGATCTGCGCCAGCTCCGCTCCCGGCCCGGCCCAGACCTGACTGTCCGGTCGTTGAATATGGATCGCTGTCAGCGTCTCCAGCATCACCGGCTGGCCCTGTTGAACATCCGCGGAAAGAACGTCGCCCACCGCGATTGGACGCATCTGTCGGTTTTGTCCGAAGAAGGATTTGTCGTTCCTGGTGACAACGCTCCGGAAGCCAACAGGACGGATCGTTCGGTGCTTGTCCTCGTTCGAGTAGCCCTGCAACAGCAGCAGCGGGTGGACACCATGTAACTCCGTCATCCCCATCAACGCCGCGAGTTGCGCTGATACCGCCGTGACCACGGCCAGGCTTCGGTACGGCTGCAGGCTCTCGATCCGGGTGTGCAGGACTGTTCCGGTTCCGAGTTCGGGAACGTGCTTTACCCTTTTGCTCACCCAATTGGCCAGGCCGTCGGCTGATTTCTGGATTGGCATTGCCACAAGGTGAGCCTGCTCCGCAGGTAATGCCGCGCCGCGAGCTTGTTCGACCAGGTAAAAAACGACGTTGTCGATGGCGGCGCGGAGGTGGTTCACCGCCTCACTGATCACCATCAGCATGGCCGGCGGTGTCGGCCGGACGCTCGACACAACCGCGTCCAGAAGTCCTTTGGAGTTCCGCACCTGCTCGAACTCGAAAGCGTTCCTCGACCAATCCAGGCAAAGCTGGGCCAGCTCGTACTGGAGTTCATCGGCGCGGGCCAACCGCAACGCCACGGGCGCCAGATCGCCGGGGAGCCAGTCGAGGGCGGACGGTTCGACAGTCACGGGTCCACAGTCAACACCTGACCAGCGCGGCCGGGAACGCGACTCGCCGAACACTCGTTCGGTGCGGCTACATCATCACTAGGCACACTCTTGGCACAACGGGGGTTCTGGAATCCGAAGAGGAGTCGGCTCGCGAGCCCCTGAACTGCAATGACTTTGGTGGGCGCGGACGGTATCGAACCGCCGACCGCTGGTGTGTAAAACCAGAGCTCTACCACTGAGCTACGCGCCCGTGCCCGGGCAGGTTACACGGCCGCCAGCGCCTGCGTCCAAACCGATTGATCGCGTGCCTCGCCGGGCTCCTTGCACTCGGCGAACCGGATGACGCCGCCGCGGTCGATCGCGAAGGTGCCGCGATTGGCAAAGCCGGCGGCGGCGTTGAACACCCCGTATGCCTGCGCCACCGCACCGTGCGGCCAGAAGTCCGACAGCACCGGGAACGAGAACTTGCTCTGCGTGGTCCAGACCTTGTGCGTGGGCGGCGGGCCGACGGAGATCGTCAATGTGGCGGTGTCGTCGTTGTCGAACTCGTCCAGATGATCGCGAACGTAGTCGAGCTCGCCCTGGCAGATGCCGGTGAACGCCAGCGGGAAGAACACCAGCAGCACGTTCTTCGCACCGCGGAAGTCACTGAGCGTGACGGGCTGACCGTTCTGGTCTTTGAGCGTGAAGTCAGGGGCATCGGATCCGACCCCCACTGTCACGAGTGCCTCCCGGCCGCCTTCGACTTCGGCTGCACCAGCCGGCTGGCGATCCAGTCCCCCAGATTGGCCGAGCTGGTCTGCATCAATCCCGCGGTGGGCGCCGACTCGGCGATCTCGGCGGGCTGAACATGGCCGGGCTTGCCGGTCTTGGGTGTCACCACCCAGATGATGCCGTCGTCGGCCAACGGTGCGATCGCATCCATCAACCGGTCCACCAGGTCACCGTCGCCATCCCGCCACCACAGCAGGACCACGTCGACCACCTCGTCGGCATCCTCGTCGAGCAGTTCCGCGCCGCTGGCGTCCTCGACGTCGACCCTGATGTCGTCGTCGGTGTCCTCGTCCCAGCCCAGCTCCTGCACGACCTGATTTTTTTGGATGCCCAGCTTCTGGGCGTAGCTCGGGGGGCCACCCTCCGCGACCACCGTCGGAACCTCCTTGGAATCAGGGTCGGCTGTCTAAGGGCCTATCGTCGCACGACGACGTCGATTACTCGCCGTGCGGTCGGAATCAGTAGGTCGCGTCGCACAAGCTCAACGCATTCGACCTGGTGTCGTTGAGGTCCTGGATGGTCTTGTTGAACTCTGCCGGACCTGCGTGTCCGGTGATTGCGCTGGCCGTGGAGTGCGCGCCGTCGACCCATTGCTGGAACGCAGCCTTCAGTTCGGCCGGGATCGCGTCGGTGATGCTTGCGGCGACGGCGTCGGCGCTCTTGTTCAGCGCGTCGACGGCCGGGCCTTCTGTCGCCGCGATGTCGGGAGTGGCCTGGTTGAAGGCGCTCACGTAGGCGTTGACCGCGTCGATCGCGTCGGCGCTGGAGGTGGACAGCGTCTCGCAGGTGTCGTGCATGGCCTGGGTGGTCAGCGAGGCCTGCCGTTCGGATTCCCGGGCGCTGGACGAGGCGGCCGACTCCGAGACCGACACCGACATCGAGGTCCGGAAGGCCGGGGCGTCGCGCCCGTTGGCCGACGGCTCACCGCCGGTCACGCTGGTGCAGCCCACCACGCCGGCCAGCACGGCCGCCGCACTGCCGACCAGCAACCCGCCGATCCGCAGTCTGCGCGCGTGTCTGATCAGCACCCCGGCAGGTTACCGGGTAACCGCCCTGATCGGCGCAGCGCGAGAAATTCACCAACCCCTGGGTTGACTACTCGTCGGTACTGCCCCGATTGCGGCACGATAGAAGGCGGACGGTGCAAAACCTGCACCTTCTACTAAGGAGCTGAAGTTGACCACCGAGTTCGCGCGCCACGATCTGGCCCAAAACTCAAGCAGCCCAAGTGATTCCGATCGAGTACGGGTGATCCGCGAAGGCGTCGCGTCGTATCTGCCCGATATCGACGCCGAGGAGACCTCGGAATGGCTGGAGTCGTTCGACGACCTGCTGGCCCGTTCGGGCCCGGCCCGCGCGCGCTACCTGATGCTGCGATTGCTGGAGCGCGCCGGTGAGCAGCGCGTCGCGATCCCCGCGCTGACCTCCACCGACTACGTCAACACCATTCCCACCGAGCTGGAGCCCTGGTTCCCCGGCGACGAGGACGTCGAGCGCCGCTACCGCGCCTGGATCCGGTGGAACGCCGCGATCATGGTGCACCGCGCGCAGCGACCCGGCGTCGGCGTGGGTGGGCACATTTCCACCTACGCCTCGTCGGCCGCACTGTACGAAGTCGGCTTCAACCATTTCTTCCGCGGTAAAGCCCACCCCGGCGGCGGCGACCAGATCTTCATCCAGGGCCACGCCTCCCCCGGCATCTACGCCCGAGCCTTCCTCGAGGGCCGGCTCACCGCCGACCAACTCGACGGCTTCCGCCAGGAGCACAGCCACCCCGGCGGCGGATTGCCGTCCTACCCGCACCCGCGGCTGATGCCCGACTTCTGGGAGTTCCCGACGGTGTCGATGGGCCTGGGCCCGATGAACGCCATCTATCAGGCGCGGTTCAACCACTACCTGGCCGACCGCGGCATCAAGGACACCTCCGATCAGCACGTGTGGGCGTTCCTCGGCGACGGCGAGATGGACGAGCCGGAGAGTCGCGGCCTGATCCAGGTCGCCGCCAACGAGGGTCTGGACAACCTGACCTTCGTGGTGAACTGCAACCTGCAGCGCCTGGACGGACCGGTGCGCGGCAACGGCAAGATCATCCAGGAGCTGGAGTCCTTCTTCCGCGGTGCGGGCTGGAACGTCATCAAGGTGGTGTGGGGCCGCGAGTGGGATGCGCTGCTGCACGCCGACAAGGACGGCGCGCTGGTGAACCTGATGAACACCACCCCCGACGGCGACTACCAGACCTACAAGGCCAACGACGGCGCCTACGTGCGCGACCACTTCTTCGGCCGCGACCCACGGACCAAGGCGCTGGTGGCCGACATGAGCGACAGCGAGATCTGGAACCTCAAGCGCGGCGGCCACGACTACCGCAAGGTCTACGCCGCCTATCGGGCGGCGATGGAGCACAAGGGCCAGCCCACGGTGATCCTGGCCAAGACCATCAAGGGTTACTCGCTGGGCGCCCACTTCCAGGGCCGCAACGCCACCCACCAGATGAAAAAGCTTGCACTGCAAGATCTTCGGGACTTCCGCGACGCCATCCGTATCCCGGTGTCGGACGAGCAGCTCGAAGAGAACCCGTACCTGCCGCCGTACTACCACCCCGGCCCCGAGGCGCCGGAGATCCGCTACCTCATCGACCGGCGCCGCGCCCTCGGCGGCTTCCTGCCCGAACGCCGCACCAAGGCCAAGGTGCTGACCCTGCCGCCGCGCGATGTGTACAAGGCGCTGAAGAAGGGGTCCGGCCAGCAGCAGGTGGCGACCACCATGGCCACAGTGCGTACGTTCAAAGAACTGTTGCGGGACAAGGAAATCGGGCACCGAATCGTCCCGATCATTCCCGACGAGGCGCGCACGTTCGGCATGGACTCCTGGTTCCCGAGCCTGAAGATCTACAACCGCAACGGGCAGCTGTACACCGCCGTCGACGCCGAGCTGATGCTGGCCTACAAGGAAAGTGAAATCGGCCAGATCCTGCACGAGGGCATCAACGAAGCCGGTTCGACGGCGTCGTTCACCGCGGTCGGCACCTCGTACTCCACCCACAACGAGCCGATGATCCCGATCTACATCTTCTATTCGATGTTCGGGTTCCAGCGCACCGGAGACGGGCTGTGGGCGGCCGCCGATCAGATGGCCCGCGGATTCGTGCTCGGCGCGACCGCCGGGCGCACCACTCTGACCGGCGAAGGTCTGCAGCACGCCGACGGGCACTCGCTGCTGCTGGCTTCGACCAACCCCGCGGTGGTGGCCTACGACCCGGCGTTCGCCTACGAGATCGCCTACATCGTGGAAAGCGGCCTGGCCCGGATGTACGGCGAGGACCCGGAGAACGTCTACTTCTACATGACGATCTACAACGAGCCGTACGCCCAGCCGGCGGAGCCGGAACACTTCGATCCCGAGGGCTTGTTGCGCGGCATGTACCGGTATCGGAAGGCGCCACAGTCCCGATCCAACGTCGCGCAGATCTTGGCGTCCGGGGTGGCGATGCCCGAGGCCCTGCGTGCCGCCGACATGCTCGCCGAGCGTTGGGATGTTGCGGCCGACGTCTGGTCGGTGACGAGTTGGGGTGAACTCAATCGCGACGGTGTCGCGGTCGAGAAGGAGCTGCTGCGCCACCCGGACCGGACGGCGCGCACGCCGTACGTGACGCAGGCGCTGGCCGATGCCGCGGGCCCCGCCGTCGCGGTGTCGGACTGGATGCGCGCGGTGCCCGAGCAGATCCGCCCGTGGGTGCCCAACACCTACGTCACGCTGGGCACCGACGGGTTCGGCTTCTCCGACACCCGGCCGGCCGCCCGCCGCTACTTCAACACCGACGCCGAATCAGTGGTGGTGGCGGTGCTCGAGGCTCTGGCCCGCGACGGCGAGATCGACCCGTCGGTCGCGATCGCCGCGGCCCGGGAGTACCGCATCGACGACGTGATGGCCGCCGAGGTCTCGTTCGTGGACACCGGCAGCGCGTAATCCGAGGCCCGCCCGCCCGGGCATTTGGTGGGAACATCCAGAAAAGCGGCGTAGCTTTTAGGGGTGAATGACAACCCGCTCCTGGAGCCTCTGCCGCCATCGGCGCTGGAGCTGCTGGAGAATGTGCCGGATTCGACGCTGCGCCGGCTCAAGCAGTACTCCGGCCGGCTGGCCACCCAGGCCATGCAGGCCATGCACGAGCACCTGCCGTTTTTCGGTGAACTGGAAGCCTCGCAGCGCGCCAGCGTCCAGCTGGTCTTGCAGACGGCGATAGTCAACTTCGCGGAGTGGATCCGCAACCCGCTCAGCAATGTGGGCTACACCGCCGACGCGTTCGCCCTGGTCCCCCAGGACCTGACCCGCCGGATCGCGCTGGCCCAGACCGTCGACATGGTTCGCGTCAGCATGCAGTACTTCGAGCTGGCGGTCCCCGCGCTGGGCCGCAACGACGAGCAGCGCACCGCGCTGGCGGTCGGCATCCTGCGCTACAGCCGCGACCTGGCATTCGCAGCGGCAGCCTCCTACGCCGACGCCGCCGAGGCCCGTGGATCCTGGGACAGCCGGATGGAGGCCAGCGTCGTCGACGCCGTCGTCCGCGGTGACACCGGTCAGGAGCTGCTGTCCCGGGCCGCTGCGCTCAACTGGGACACCACCGCGCCCGCGACGGTGGTGGTCGGCACCCCACCGCCCGGACGGGAGGAGCTGGCCAGCGAAGACGTCCGCGAGATCGCCGCCCGGCACAACCGGGCGGCCCTGGCCGACGTGCACGGCACCTGGCTGATCGGCATCATCTCTGGTCCGCTCGGACCCACCGACAAATTCTTCAAAGACCTGATCAACGCCTACTCCGACAGCCCGGTGGTGATCGGGCCGACCGCGCCGATGCTCTCCGCGGCCTACCACAGCGCACGCGAGGCCATTTCAGGGATGAACGCCGTCGTCGGGTGGACCGGTGCGCCGCGTCCGGTGTTGGCCCGCGAATTGCTGCCTGAGCGAGCCCTTCTCGGTGACGCCTCGGCGGTCGCGGCGCTACACACCGAGATCATGCGGCCCCTGGCCGATGCCGGACCGGCGCTGTCGGAGACCCTCGACGCCTATCTCGACAGCGGCGGCGCAATCGAAGCTTGCGCCAGAAAATTGTTCGTTCATCCAAACACGGTCCGCTACCGACTCAAGCGGATCGCCGACTTCACCGGCCGTGATCCCACCGTGCCACGCGACGCGTATGTCCTGCGGGTGGCGTCGACAGTGGGACGGCTGGGCTATCCTGCGCCCCCCAGCACCACGGCAAACAGTTCTGTCGCACAACTCACAGCGCCGTTGGTCGGAACTGCGGGCAACGTCTGATAAGGGCAGTAGATCGCGGCAAGGTATCGGGGATGTCGCATCACATGCACTTTTGTGGGACCTCCACAAAAACCTAAGACGAGGTTCATAATCTCTTACACCGTGCAGATTCGGTTTCACAGTGTTCTCTTAAAGAGTGCCTCATGAACCCGTGATCGCATTGCTGGCGCCCGGACAGGGCTCGCAGACCCCCGGCATGCTCGAGCCTTGGCTGGAGCTGCCCGGCGCGGCCGACCAGATCAAGACCTGGTCGGACATCGCCGGTCTCGACCTTGCCCGCCTGGGCACCACCGCAACTGCCGACGAGATCACCGACACCGCGGTCACCCAGCCGCTGGTTGTCGCGGCGACCCTGCTTGCCAACGCCGAGCTGACCAAGCGCGGCACGCTCGCCGGGCGCAAGACCGTCGTGGCCGGTCACTCCGTCGGCGAGATCGCGGCGTACGCGATCGCCGGCGTCATCTCCCCTGACGACGCGGTCAAGCTGGCCGCCGTCCGCGGGTCTGAGATGGCCAAGGCCTGCGCCGTCGAGCCGACCGGCATGTCCGCGATCCTGGGCGGCGACGAGGCCGAGGTGTTGGAAGCGCTGGCACGTCTTGACCTGATCCCCGCCAACCGCAACGCCGCAGGCCAGATCGTGGCCGCCGGCGCCATCGCAGCGCTGGAGAAGCTGGCCGAGGATCCGCCGGCCAAGGCCCGCGTGCGTCAACTGGCCACCGCAGGCGCGTTCCACACCCACTACATGGCGTCCGCGCTGGACGGATACGCGGCAGCGGTGGCAACGACTGCAGCGTCGGAGCCCACCACCACGCTGCTGAGCAATGCCGACGGTCAGCCGGTAGCGTCTGCGAGAGACGCGATGGAGAAGCTCGTCGCGCAACTCACCCGCCCGGTGCGCTGGGATCTGTGCACCGACACCATGCGCCAGCTCTTTGAGAACGCAGAGGGCTCAGCGATCGTCGAGTTCCCGCCCGCGGGCACTTTGGCTGGAATCGCCAAACGAGAACTTCGGGGAGTCGCCAACCGTGCGATCAAGACCCCCGCAGACCTGGACGGACTCACCGAGCTCTAATCACCCCGGCCGACCAGGACAACCACATAGCAAGCCCCGTTACGAAGTAACAAATCACGACAAGTACCCAAGTAGCACAACCGATTACGAAGGAGCCACCGTGCCCGCCTCTCAGGAAGAAATCATCGCCGGTCTCGCCGAGATCATCGAAGAAGTGACCGGCATCGAGCCGTCTGAGGTCACCCCGGAGAAGTCGTTCGTCGACGATCTGGACATCGACTCGCTGTCGATGGTGGAGATCGCCGTTCAGACCGAGGACAAGTACGGCGTGAAGATCCCCGACGAAGACCTCGCGGGTCTGCGCACCGTCGGTGACGTCGTGAACTACATCCAGAAGCTCGAAGAGGAGAACCCGGAGGCTGCTGCCGCCCTGCGCGAGAAGTTCGCGGGCGAATGAGCAGGCCTTCCACTGCTAACGGCGGTTTCCCTAGCGTTGTCGTGACCGCCGTCGAGGCCACCACGGCGCTCGCCACGGACATCGAGAGCACGTGGAAGGGCTTGTTGGCAGGCGACAGCGGCATCCGCATTCTCGAGGACGAGTTCGTCGACAAGTGGGACCTGCCGGTCCGTATCGGCGGTCACCTCGTCGAGGACATGGACAGCAACCTCACCCGTGTCGAACTGCGTCGCAATTCCTACGTGCAACGCATGTCCCTGGTGCTATCCCGACGGCTGTGGGAGAACTCGGGTAAGCCCGAGGTCGACCCGGACCGCTTCACGGTGGTGATCGGCACGGGTCTGGGTGGCGGCGAGAAGATCGTCGAGACCTACGACGCGATGAACGAGGGCGGGATCCGCAAGGTGTCGCCGCTGGCCGTTCAGATGGTCATGCCGAACGGTGCGGCCGCGGTCGCCGGCCTGGAACTGGGCGCCCGCGCCGGGGTCATCACCCCGGTGTCGGCGTGCTCGTCCGGGTCGGAGGCCATCGCCCACGGGTGGCGGCAGATCGTGATGGGCGACGCGGACTTCGCGGTCGTCGGCGGTGTCGAGGGCACCATTGAGGCGCTGCCGATCGCTGCGTTCTCAATGATGCGCGCCATGTCGACGCGCAACGACGACCCCCAAGGTGCGTCGCGCCCGTTCGACAAGGATCGCGACGGGTTCGTCTTCGGCGAGGCCGGCTGCATGATGATCATCGAGACCGAGGAGCACGCCAAGGCCCGTGGCGCCAAGCCGCTGGCCCGGCTCTTGGGTGCGGGCATCACCTCGGATGCCTTCCACATGGTGGCTCCGTCACCCGACGGTCTGCGCGCAGGCGCGGCGATGAAGCGGGCTATGGAGACGGCTGGCTTGTCCCCCAAGGACATCGACCACATCAACGCACACGGAACGGCCACCCCGATCGGTGACACCGCGGAGGCCACTGCTATCCGGGTCGCCGGCTGCGAGCACGCCGCCGTGTACGCGCCGAAGTCAGCGCTGGGCCATTCCATCGGTGCCGTCGGCGCCTTGGAAGCGGCACTCACGGTGCTGAGTCTGCGCGACGGCGTCATCCCGCCGACGCTGAATTACGAAACGCCGGATCCGGAGATCGACCTGGATGTCGTTGCGGGAGAACCGCGTTACGGCGACTACAAGTACGCGATCAACAACTCGTTCGGATTCGGAGGGCACAACGTCGCGCTCACCTTCGGGCGGTACTGACACCGATCCGGGGGGAAAGGACTAGCAGAAAACAATGGCAGGGTTGACGCGTTTGTCAACGGGGAATGGCTTCCCCAACGTGGTCGTCACCGGTTTTGCGATGACGACCGCCCTGGCATCCGATGCTGACAGCACGTGGAAGCGGCTGTTGGACGGGCAAAGCGGAATCCGGCTTCTCAACGACGAATTCGTCGAGAAGTACGACCTGCCTGTCCGTATCGGAGGGCATCTGGTCGAGGAGTTCGACGGCGAGCTGACTCGCGTCGAACTTCGTCGGCTGTCCTATCTGCAAAAGATGTCCACGGTGCTCAGCCGGCGCGTGTGGCAGAACGCCGGTTCGCCCGAGGTGGATCCGAAGCGGCTGATGGTGTCGATCGGCACCGGCATGGGCTCCACCGAGGAATTGGTGTTCGCCTATGACGGAATGCGCGCCAAAGGCCTCAAAGCGGTGTCGCCGCTTGCGGTCCAGATGTACATGCCCAACGCCGCCGCGGCGGCCGTCGGCCTCGAACTCAAGGCCAGGGCCGGGGTCATCACCCCGGTCTCGGCGTGCGCGTCGGGGTCGGAGGGAATCGCCCAGGCATGGCGACAGATCGTTCTCGGCGAAGCCGACATCGCGGTGTGCGGTGGCGTCGAGACCAAGATCGAGGCCGTGCCGATCGCCGGCTTCGCTCAGATGCGAATTGTCTTGTCCACCACCAACGACGACCCGGCCGGCGCCTGTCGCCCGTTCGACAAGGACCGCAACGGGTTCGTCTTCGGTGAGGGCGGTGCGCTCCTGGTCATCGAGACCGAGGAGCACGCCAAGGCCCGCGGGGCCAACATCCTCGCGCGCATCATGGGGGCAGGCATCACCTCGGACGGCTACCACATCGTGGCGCCCGACCCGAACGGTGAGCAGGCGGGACACGCGATCACCCGGGCAATCCAGCTCGCGGGTCTCGAGCCCTCCGACATCGATCACATCAACGCCCACGCGACGGGCACCCAGGTGGGTGACGTCGCGGAAGGCAAAGCGATCAACAATGCGCTCGGCAAGCACCGGCCGGCCGTCTACGCGCCCAAATCGGCGCTGGGCCACTCGGTGGGCGCCGTCGGCGCGGTGGAGTCGATCCTCACCGTGTTGGCGCTGCGGGACGGCGTCGTGCCGCCCACGCTCAACTTGCGGAACCTCGATCCGGAGATCGATCTGGACGTGGTGGCCGGTGAACCCCGGCCAGGCAACTACCAGTACGCGATCAACAACTCGTTCGGATTCGGTGGTCACAACGTCGCGATCGCCTTCGGGAAGTACTGAAATCCAGTGACTCTCGACAGCGTTGACCGACATCCGCGCACTATGGAGGTTTAGATGACGATCATGGCCCCTGAGACGGTCGGCGAATCCCTCGACCCTCGCGACCCGCTGCTGCGGCTGTCCACGTTCTTCGACGACGGCAGCGTGCAGCTGCTGCACGAGCGTGACCGCTCCGGTGTGCTGGCCGCGGCGGGCACCGTCAACGGTGTGCGCACGATCGCCTTCTGCACCGACGGCACCGTCATGGGTGGCGCCATGGGCGTGGAGGGCTGCCAACACATCGTCACCGCGTACGACACCGCCATCGAGGAGCAGAGCCCGATCGTGGGCATCTGGCACTCCGGCGGTGCGCGTCTGGCGGAGGGCGTGAAAGCGCTGCATGCGGTGGGGCTGGTCTTCGAAGCCATGATCCGCGCGTCGGGTTACATCCCCCAGATTTCGGTCGTGGTCGGCTTCGCCGCCGGCGGCGCGGCCTACGGTCCCGCACTGACCGACATCGTCATCATGGCCCAGGAGGGCCGGGTGTTCGTCACCGGACCCGACGTGGTGCGCAGCGTGACCGGCGAGGACGTCGACATGGCCTCCCTAGGTGGCCCCGACACCCACCACAAGAAGTCCGGTGTGTGCCACATCGTCGCCACCGACGAGCTCGACGCCTACGAGCGCGGTCGGCGGTTGATCGGGTTGTTCTCCCAGCAGGGCCATTTCGACCGCAGTAAGGCCGAGGCCGGCGACTCCGACCTGCACGCGCTGCTGCCCGAGTCGCCCCGTCGCGCCTACGACGTGCATCCGTTGGTGGAGGCACTGCTCGATGCGGACACCCCGTTCGAGGAATTCCAGGGCAAGTGGGCGCCCTCGATCGTCGTCGGCCTGGGCCGGTTGTCCGGCCGCACCGTCGGCGTCATCGCCAACAACCCGCTGCGCCTCGGCGGCTGCCTGAACTCTGAAAGTGCGGAGAAGTCAGCGCGTTTCGTGCGGCTGTGCGATGCCTTCGGCATCCCGCTGGTCGTGGTCGTCGACGTGCCCGGCTACCTGCCCGGCGTGGACCAGGAGTGGGGCGGAGTCGTGCGCCGCGGCGCCAAGCTGCTGCACGCCTTCGGTGAGGCTACGGTTCCCCGGGTGACGCTGGTGACGCGAAAGATCTACGGCGGGGCCTACATTGCGATGAACTCGCGCTCGCTGGGTGCCACGAAGGTGTTCGCCTGGCCGGACGCCGAGGTCGCCGTCATGGGTGCCAAGGCCGCTGTGGGCATCCTGCACAAGAAGAAGCTCGCCGCCGCACCGGATCACGAACGCGAAGCGCTGCACGAGGAATTGGCGGCCGAGCATGAGCGGATTGCCGGCGGCGTGGACAGTGCGGTCGAGATCGGCGTGGTCGACGAGAAGATCGACCCGGCCCACACCCGCAGCAAGCTGACCCAGGCACTCGCCGAGGCGCCGGCCCGTCGCGGACGCCACAAGAACATCCCGCTGTAGTTTTCTCGCGCGACGTCAGGTCCGCGCCACCTCGGCTTCGACGGTGGGTTGCTCCTCGTGGGGACGATTGCGGTTGAACCGTCTGGTGACGAAGTACAGCACCACGACCACGCCCCACGACAGCACGCTCAGCACCAGCTGCGAGCGCAGCTTGTCGTCCAGGTACATCTGCACCAGGATGGCCAGCATCGCGACCACGGTGAGGATGGACAGCACCGGGAACAACCACATCTTCAGTGTCAGTTCCGCATCGCGGTGGCGGTAGCGCAGGACGATCTGCGAGATCGCGATCAGCAGGTAGACGAACAGGATGATCGCCCCGCTGGAGTTGAGCAGGAACGCGAAGATCGTCTTCTCGGCGAACGCGGCGGCGATGACGCAGGCGAAGCCGACGATTGACGAGAAGAGGATCGCGTTGGCCGGCACGCCGCGTGGTGTCACCTTCACCAGAAGCTTGGGAGCTTCGCGACGGGCGGCCAGCACGAACAGCATTCGTGATGCGGTGTACATCCCGGAGTTCAGGCAACTCAGCACCGCCGTCAGCACCACCGCGTTCATGATGTGGTCGGCGTATGGGATGCCCATCTTGGTGAACGCCGCCACGAACGGTGAGGCGGCCAGGTTCTTGTCGTTCCACGGCACGATCGTCACGACCAGGAACACCGCCAGCACATAGAACACCAGGATTCGCATGACCACCGAGTTGGACGCTCGGGCAACGGCTTTCTCGGGATCTGACGACTCGGCGGCGGCGATCGTGGCGATCTCGGGGCCGACCATGGAGAAGATCACCGTCACGATCCCGACGGTGATGACCCCGGCCCCCATCGGCATGAAACCGTCGTGGCTGGTGAGGTTCGAGAAGTCGACCGACTTGTTGGGCCACAGGCCCAGTACGAAGCATGCCCCGATGGCGATGAAGGCGAGGATGGCCGCCACCTTTATCCCGGCGAACCAGAACTCGAACTCGCCATAGGACTTGACCGAGAAAAGGTTCGTCGCTGTCATCAGCACCATGAAGATCAACGCGCACAACCACAGTGGGACGTCGAGCCAGTACTGGACGATCTTCGCGCCGGCAATCGCCTCGAACCCGACGACGATCACCCAGAAGTACCAGTAGAGCCAGCCCACGGAGAACCCCGTCCAATGCCCCAGGGCGTCGCGGGAGTAGTCGGCGAACGAGCCGGTCGACGGGTTTGCCACCGCCATCTCGGCCAGCATCCGCATGACCATCACGATCAGCACACCGGATAGCGCGTACGTGATGAAGGCGCCCGGTCCGGTATCCCCGATCACCACACCGGAGCCCACGAACAGGCCGGCGCCGATCACGCCGCCGATCGCGATCATCCGTAGTTGTCGCTGGTTGAGGGCCTTTTTCAAGGCTGGTGTCGCTGCCATGACGCGTCCTCCGGCTTCGTGAATGGACGTTGAATGCCCACTTACGAGTCCGTTTATGCGTCGGTTCTCAGCGGCCCTCAGTTGGCGGTGGCCAGGAACTCCTGCGCGGCGGCGAGCGCGCGGTTCCGGTCGGCCTCCACCAGGCCGATCCGGGTGCGCCGGTCGAGGATGTCGTCGGTGCTCAGTGCGCCTTCATGGGTGACCGCGAACTCGAATTCTGCACGGGTGACGTCGATTTCGTCGGCAACCTGGTCCGTGGGTCTGCTGCACCGTGCCGACGCGATGACGTTCGGCGACTCTGCGCCGTAGCGGGCCACCAGTGAGCCCGGCAGATCGCTCGTCGTACGCAGCGTGGCAACAGGATTGGCGGCCGCGCCGACCAACGGCAGGTTCCGGGTCCGGCACGGCTGGGCGGTCATCGCGCGTGCCGCCAGGGCGCGGTCGAGGACATCTTCGGCCATGTGCCGGTATTCGGTGAGCTTGCCGCCGACCACGCTGAACACGCCGTTGGACGATTCGATCACCGCGTGATCCCTCGAGAGGTCAGAGGTCCTGCCCTGGCCGGTGTCGATCAATGGGCGCAACCCCGCGTATGCGCCCTTGACGTCTGCGGTGGTCAACGCTGTCCCCAGCGCGGTGTTGACCGTGTCGAGCAGGAAGCGGACCTCACCCGGAGTCGGTTCGGGAACGTCGGGAATCGGGCCGGGCGCATCCTCGTCGGTCAATCCGAGGTAGACGCGACCGAGCTGTTCGGGCATCGCGAACACGAACCGATTCACCTCACCCGGAATCGGAATCGTCAGCGCTGCAGTCGGATTCCCGAACGAAGCGGCATCGAACACCAGGTGGGTCCCCCGGCTCGGACGCAACTTGATCGCGGCGTCGACCTCGCCGGCCCACACGCCCGTCGCATTGATCACCGCGCGGGCCTTCACATCCAGAGATTCGCCGGTCAGTTCGTCCACCAACCGGACCGACGTGCCGGTGGCGGCCGCCGCGGATACCCGGGTCAGGATCCGTGCGCCGTTCTGGGCGGCGGTACGCGCGACGGCGACCACCAGCCTGGCGTCGTCGATCAGCTGACCGTCATAGGCCAACAGTCCGCCGTCGAGACCCTCCCGGCGGATCGTCGGGACCATCTCCAACGCCTGCGGAACACCGACGCGCCGTGATCGCGGCAGAGTCGATGACTTGGTACCCGCCAAGACCCGCAACACATCACCGGCCACGAAACCTGTTCGGACCAAAGCGCGTTGACCCCGTCCCATCGACGGCAGCAACGGAACGAGCTGCGGCATGGCGCTCACCAGGTGCGGGGCGTTACGGGTCATCAGGATGCCGCGCTCGATGGCGCTGCGCCGCGCGATGCCGACGTTGCCGGTGGCCAGGTACCGCAGCCCGCCGTGCACGAGCTTGGAACTCCACCGGCTGGTGCCGAACGCCAGGTCGTGCTTTTCGACCAGCAACACAGACAGGCCACGGCTGGCGGCATCGAGCGCGATGCCGGCGCCGGTGATGCCGCCGCCGATCACGACGACGTCGACCTGGGCGCCGTCGCCGAGCTCGGTCAGGTCGGCGCTGCGGCGGGTGGCGTTGAGGGCGGTGAGGTCACTCATGGGGCGAGGTATCCGTTCAGGGCGTGCGACAACTCGGCGCTGAGCGCGTCGGCGTCGAGGATGGGTTCGACGATCTGGGCGGACTGGATCGCCGACTGGCCGATCAGCAGGACCATTGCCGACAGCTGGCGGACGTCGCCGGCCCGCACGCTTCCGTCGGCCTGGGCTTCCCGTAGTGCGTCGACAAGCAGGTCGATGAGGATCTGCTGGCTGGTGCCCAGCCGTCCGGCGATGTAGGTCATCGCCAAGTCCGGGGCTGATCGCAGCACCGAGGTGATCAGTTCGTCGTCCCGCAGACGACGGGCGACCTCGACGATCCGCTCGACCAGGCCGGTGCGGCCGGGTGCACCCGGCGCGACGGCGCGCCAGGTGCCGGTGATCCGTTCGGTGAGCAGCGACGCGACGATGGTGCGGGTGTCTGGCCAGCGGCGATACACGGTCGGACGGCTGACACCGGCTCGTCGCGCAATCTCGGCCAGCGTGACCCGCTCGACCCCGAAGTCCCGGACACAGCTGGCCGCGGCGGCCATGATCCGGTCGCCGATGTCCACCGATTCTTCGTTACTGATTGACAGCATCTGTAATACTGTAACGCATGAGCGATGACGCCCGCAGCCTTGTTCCCCCGATGGCCTGGAACGCCTGGGGCGACCCCGAAGCGGCCAAGCCCCTCTCCGACGGCATCAAGGCGCTGCTCGAGCAGGCGCTCGGCGTGACGGCGAGTGAGATCCCCGCGCCCGCGATCGACGAGGTAGAGGTGCGACCGTCGGCGTTGCCCGACGCGCATCGCGACGCGCTCGCAGAGTTCGTCGGGGCCGACTACCTCCGCACCGACGACCACGGCCGGCTGCTGTATGCGGGCGGCAAGTCCACTCTGGACCTGTTGCGCCGCAAGCAAACCCACCAGGACGCACCCGACGCGGTACTGCTTCCCGGCACTGAGGACGAGATCGCCACCGTGCTGCGCTACTGCTCTGCGCACGGCATCGCCGTGGTGCCGTTCGGCGGCGGCACCAGCGTGGTCGGCGGATTGGACCCGATCCGCGGCGACTTCACCGCCGTCATCTCATTGGACCTGCGCCGTCTCAATGCGTTGCACTCGCTGGACGAGACCTCGATGCAGGCCGAACTGGGCGCCGGGTTGACCGGGCCGGACGCCGAGCGACTGCTCGGTGAACGCGGCTTCTCGCTCGGGCACTTCCCACAGAGCTTCCGGTTCGCCACCATCGGCGGATACGCGGCCACCCGGTCCTCGGGGCAGGACTCCGCGGGGTACGGCCGGTTCAACGACATGATCCGTGGGCTGACGGTGGTGACCCCGGTCGGTGTACTCGATCTCGGCCGAGCGCCGGAGACCGCGGCCGGGCCTGATCTTCGGGAGCTGTTCTCCGGCTCCGAGGGTGTCTTCGGTGTGATCACGCGCGTACGCCTGCGAGTCCATCCCGTCCCGGAGACCGTCCGCTACGAGGCATGGTCGTTCCCCGACTTCGCCACCGGCGCGGCCGCGCTGCGTGCGGTCACCCAGATCGGCACCGGGCCCACCGTGGTGCGGTTGTCCGACGAAGCCGAGACCGGCGTGAACCTGGCCACCACCGGGAGCATCGGCGAACAGAGCATCACCGGCGGCTGCCTGGGCATCACCTTGTTCGAGGGCAGCGCCGCACACACCGAGAGCCGGCACGCCGAGACCCGCGCGGTTCTGGAAGCCCAGGGCGGCACCTCGCTGGGCGAGGCTCCGGCGCGGGCGTGGGAGCACGGCCGTTTCGACGCACCGTATCTACGGGACGCCCTGCTGGCAGCGGGGGCTTTGTGCGAGACGTTGGAGACGGCAACGACGTGGTCCAACCTGGCCGCACTGAAGGCGGCGGTCACCGAGGCGCTGACGTCTTCCCTGGCCGAAAGCGGGACACCGGCGTTGGTGATGTGCCACATTTCGCATGTGTATCCCACCGGCGCGTCGCTGTACTTCACCGTGGTCGCGGGCCAGCGCGGCGACGTCACTCAGCAGTGGCTGGCTGCTAAAGTTGCTGCCTCTGACGCGATTTCGCGTACCGGCGGCACCATCACCCATCACCACGCCGTGGGTGCAGACCATCGGCCGTGGATGGGCGCGGAGATCGGTGAGCTGGGCGTGAAGGTGCTGCAAGCGGTCAAGCAGGTCGTCGACCCGGCGGGAATCCTGAACCCGGGCAAGCTGATTCCATGATCTCCCGCGTCACGGTCCTGACGAACCCCAAGTCCGGTCACGGCAATGCACCCCATGCCGGGGAGCTGGCGGTCGCCCGCTTCCAGGAACTCGGGATCGACGTGACCGGGATCGTCGGACGCGACGCCGCCCACGCCCGTGAACTGGTCGACGAGGCGCTGACCCGTGAGACGGACGCGCTGGTGGTGATCGGCGGCGACGGTGTGATCCGCCTGGCGATCCAGGCCTTGGCGCGCAAAGATATTCCGCTCGGCATCGTGCCGGCCGGCACCGGTAACGACCATGCCCGCGAGTACCGGTTGCCCATGGCCGATCCGGTCGCGGCGGTCGACGTGATCGCCGCCGGGTACACCGAGACCGTCGACCTCGGGCACATCAAGGGTGCCGACGGGTCCAGTACCTGGTTCGGCACGGTCGCCGCGACGGGCTTCGACTCGTTGGTCAGCGATCGCGTGAACCGGATGAGCTGGCCGCACGGCCGGATGCGCTACAACGTCGCGTTGGTCGCGGAGATTTCCCAGTTGCGGCCGTTGCCTTTTCGGCTGGTGCTGGACGGGGAGCGCGAGATCGTTGCCGATCTGACGTTGGCCGCGTTCGGCAACACCCGGAGCTACGGCGGCGGCATGCTCATCTGCCCGGGTGCCGATCACTCCGATGGACTGCTGGACATCACGCTCGTGCGCGCATCCTCGCGTACCAAGCTGATTCGGTTGTTTCCCACGGTGTTCAAGGGCACGCACGTGAACCTCGACGAGGTCGACACCTACCGGGCCCGCACGATCACCGTCGACTCCCCCGGCATCAACGCCTATGCCGACGGCGACTACGTCTGCCCACTGCCCGCCGACATTTCGGCGGTTCCCGCGGCTCTGAAACTTATTGTCCCGGAACCCGTCTAGCGTTCCAGCGCCTTCGCGCACCCATCCAGGACGGCAGCGAAGTTCCACGGCAACAGCTTGGCGCTGAGCGCCTCCATTGCCTTGCCGCCGCCGCGGGCGGGGTGGGTGTAGGTGCTCACCCAGTCGACGTGAGTCCCATCGCCGTCTGGGGTGAAGGTCAGCGTGCCGCCCTCATGCTCGAACACCGGAACGGAGCCGACGATCAGATAGGTGTAACTGTGCGGCGGATCGTAGGCGACGATCTCCTCGCGAAACCACAAGCCGATCGCAAATCCGGTCCGGATTGCGCCCAGCCCCGGAGGCGGTGAATCCCGCGCCCAGTCGGCCGTGACGATCAGCGGAGCGGTCTTGAGGTTCACCGGGTCGGCCAACCAGGCGAAGACCTTGTCGGGCGGCGCGGCGATTGTCTTCTCGACGTGGAGATGGACCATGCGACTCAGGTTAGGCGTCCAAGTCCGCAGCAATATCAATGTCATACCCCGCTGGCATACTCGAATATATGTTCGATAGCGGGTTGCGGGCGGCGAGCGATGCGGCGGTGGTCGACGCCATCGCCGATTTCGCGCGGGCCGAGGCCCAAGACGCGGCCCGGCGGGTGGCCGCGATCGGGGAGCTGGTGGCGCGGCGCTGCGCTGATGACGAGCGCGCGCATTGGGCCTGCGATGAGTGGGATGCCGCCGCGGCCGAAGTGTCGGCGGCGCTGGGGATAACGCCTGGTCGGGCCTCTGCGGAGATGCTGATGGCAATGTCGCTGCGGCATCGGCTGCCGCGGGTGGCCGAGCTGTTCCTGGCCGGGTCGCTGAGTTACCGGGTGTGTCAGGCGATCACCGACCGCACCGACCTGATCCAGGACCGCGCGGTCTTGACGTTGGTGGACAAGGCCATTGCCGAGGACGCGGCGACCTGGGGTGCGTTGTCGAAGCTGAAGCTGCAACGCGCGATCGACTCCTGGGTGGATCGCTACGACCCGGGAGCGGTGCGTCAGACGCAGGCTCGCAGCCGGGATCGTGAGATCGGCATCGGCCTTCGCGACGCTCGTGATGGTGTGGCCGAGATTTGGGGCCGGCTCGGCGTCACCGACGCCGCAGTGGTCGATCGCCGGCTCAACCAGATGGCACACGACGTGTGCGAGGACGATCCGCGCACCATCGCCCAGCGCCGCGCTGACGCCATGGGCGCGCTGGGCGCCGGAGCCGACCGGTTGGCCTGCCTGTGCGACAACCCGGACTGCCCCGCCGCCGCCGAGGACAGCCGCGCCACCAGCGTGGTGGTGCACGTCCTCGCCGACGCCGATGTGGTGGACGCCGAACCCGATCCGGGGATGCACGGCGAAAGACGCACTGCCGAACCCGAACCTCCCCGGCCACGGGCGGCCAGCGCAGTGCTGACCGGCAACCGGGGCATCGTGCCCGCCCCCTTGCTGACCGAACTCATCCGCGTCGGCGCCACGGTGCGACAACTACGCCAGCCGAAAGCTGAGCCCGAACCGCACTACCGGCCCTCCACCGCCCTGGACGAATGGATCCGGCTGCGCGACATGACATGCCGATTCCCGAACTGCGACGTGCCCGCCGAATACTGCGACATCGACCACACCATCGCCTGGCCCTTCGGGCCCACCCACCCATCCAACCTGGCCTGTAAGTGCCGAAAACACCACCTGCTCAAAACCTTCTACGCCGGCTGGTCCGATCGTCAACACCCCGACGGCACGATCACCTGGACCTCACCGACCGGCCGTAACTACACCACCCGGCCCGGCAGCCGACTACTCATGCCCAAGTGGAACACCACCACCGCCACGCTGCCACCGCCGGAAAGCGAACCCAAGGCGGCCATCGGAATCATGATGCCCACCCGACGACGCACCCGGGCCACTCAACGCGCCCGCCGCATCACCGCCGAACGCAAACTCAACGACGCCCGCGTCACCGAACGCAACCGTCCGCCACCGTTCTAACCCGACCGGTGTAGCCGACACGAGCTACTTTCTTTGACACGCTCTCCACAAGTGCTCACTAGCTGATAGGTTCCTGTCAGCAAACGAGAGCAACGCCGGCGACCCAGCGGAGTTGCGATCGATCACGGGGTTGGGGGACTCGATGTATCGCTGGCTTGGCGCCGGAGCAATCGCAGCAGGCATGGGCATCGCGATCGCCAACGGCACAGCAACGGCACATGCCGACGAAGCAGACTCCGGTGCGTCGTCGAGCACCGCAGCGTCGGCGCACTCGCCGAAGAAAGCCGCGAAGCCCTCAGCCAAAAGCATCAAGGCGAGCTCGACCGCGCGGAGATCTCCGGCAGTTCCGGCGCCCGACTCGGCCGCTCTGGCATTGGCGGTGGTGACCACCAGCGCTCCCCCGAGAAGCCTGGCGCACGCGGCGCGCAGCACTCCCGCCGCCACAGCGAGTGCGGCTGCGACCCCCGCCGACCGCGGCGTGGTCGGCAAGATCCCGGTGTACATGCCCTCCGGTATCGTCATCAGCCCGGACGGCGCGACGGCGTATGTGACCAGCGGCTACTACGGCGATTCGGTAGCGGTGATCAACACCGCCACCAACACCGTCACGACCCAAGTCACTGTGGGTCAAGCCCCACTGGGCATCGCGGTTAGCCCGGACGGCACTCGCCTCTATGTCACCAAACCGTCGAGCGATGCGGTGACGGTGATCAACACCGCGACCAACACGGTCAGTGCCACGATTACTGTCGGCGACAATCCGCAACGTGTCGCGTTCAGCGCCGACGGGACCCGCGCTTACGTCACGAACTGGAACAGCAATTCGGTGTCGGTGATCGACACCGCCAGCAACGCGGTCACCGCGACCATCGCCGTTGGTAGTCGCCCGACCGGCCTGGCCGTCAGCCCGAACGGGGCGCGCATCTTCGTCGCGAACTACTACGGAAACACCGTGTCGGTGATCAACACCGCCACGAACACCGTCGCATCCACGATTTCTGTCGGCAGCAGCCCGACCGGTGTGGCGTTCAGCCCGGACAGCACCCGCGCATATGTCACCACCGAGGGGACGAACTCGCTGGCGGTGATCAACACCGCCACCAATGCCGTCGTCACGGCCATCCCAGTTGGCGGATCGCCGCAGGATGTCGCAGTCAGCCCAGACGGCAGACGTCTCTACGTCGTAAACCAGGATTCCCCAACGGTTTCCGTGATCAACACGGTCACCAACACCGTCGTCGACACGTTTGCGGCCGGTTCCGGTAATCAGGTGCTCGACGTGGCGGTCAGCCCGAACGGTAAGCGCGTCTACGTCGCGAACTGGAGCGCCAACTCGGTCGTCGTCATCGACCCTGCGGGCGCGTCGGCATCCCTGTCGTTGAACCCACCGAATACCACTACGGGGGCGATCACCGGCAAGATCACGGTGACCAATCCGAACAACGCCAAGCTGACGTTCACCGCCACTCAGCCCGCCCGAGGCACCATCACGATCAACAAGACCACCGGCGCATTCACCTACACCCCCACTACCGTTGCACGGCATGCTGCTTCGGCGTTGACCGCGACCGGCGGCGACAAGATCGACACCTTCACGGTGACGATGACCACCAGCCTGGGCGACACGGTGACGATGCCGGTCACCGTCACCATAAGTTCGAAGAACTCGGCGCCCTCTGGCGCCAAGGCGAAGCTCGGGACAGCGGACCCGTACACCGGAGCCATCACCGTCAGCATCACCGCGTCGGATGCCGACAAAGACGCCTTGACGTTCAGCACGTCCGCGCCGATGCGGGGAACTCTCAAAGCTGGCGAGAAAGCCGGAACGTTCATCTACACGCCCAACGAACAGGCCCGCTTGGACGCCGGGGTCACGAACGCGAGTGCGGCGATCAAGGCCGACAACTTCACCGTCACGATTCAGGATGCCCACGGCGGCACTACCAGCGTGGCGGTCAACGTCAGGGTTTCGCCAATCATGTTGACACCCACAGCATCCAACCTGTTCCGGAACATGCACGACAGCGACGTTATCGGCGCGCAGTTGGTCCTCGGGTCCGACAAGAAGACAAAACGGATGGTGATCTACACGTCCGGGATCAATCTTGACGCGGGAGAGCTTGCGGCTGCGCTGAGCGGAGTCACGTTCGGGACAGTGGATTCTGACGTCAGCAACTTCATCGACACCATGTACGAGGAGTGGAAGCCGACCGAGATCATGCTGGTCGGCTTCAGCGGCGGCGGCATTCAGATGCAGAACTACGCAGCCTCTGGCGCTCACAAAGACGCTGTCACAACGGTTGTCACCTACGGCGCACCGCTATCGAAGACCCTGACCGATCTAGGCGTCGGCAGCGGCTCCAAAAAGAGCGCCCTCGCGATCGTCGACAAGGGCGACAAGATCATCAACTGGTCGCAGCAGGCGGCCTGGGACTCGTACGAGGCGTCCAAGACCGACAAGGGCGCGATCGCCTGGACGGACACCAAACTGCTCGGGACAGAGATCGGAAGAAATCTCGGTGTCGGTAACCATGACGGGCCGACCTATGTCGCCGCGGCGAAGTCCTTCGACACCTTGATAAAGACCGCAGGCAGCGGGCTCAAGAACATCAACAAAGACATTCAGCGGTTCGGCGGGACCGTCCTCGACGAGACTCACACCAGCGTCACGTACTAGCCGACGCCCCTGCTCAGCCAGCTGACCTCGCCGCTGTCACCGCCATCGCGATACGGCTCGAGCGCTTCGTCCCAGGCCGTGCCGAGCACCGAGTCCAACTCGGAAGCCAGGGTATCGGCGCCTGAGGCCATCATGGTCCGCAACCGCATCTCGCCGACCATGATGTCGCCGTTGGCGCTCATCGTGCCGGCCCAGAGGCCGAGCTGCGGCGTATGGCAGAACCGCTCGCCGTCCACGCCGGCGCTGGGATCCTCGGTGACCTCGAACCGCAGAACCGACCACGAGCGCAGCGCGTTCGCCAACCGGGCACCGGTGCCGACGGGACCAACCCAGTTGGTCACCGCCCTCAGCTGCCCAGGCATGGCCGGCTGAGGGGTCCACTTTAAATTCGCCCTGGCGTTCAGGGTCGACGACAGTGCCCACTCAACATGTGGGCACACCGCTGCGGGAGAGGCGTGGATGTACACCACGCCAGTCGTCGCATCGGCGAACTGGTTCGACGCACGCATCACCTTGCTCCTTCGGCTCCACGAGGGACGTCTTCCCCAACGACCTGGCGTGACCGAGTTGCAATAGTGTCGTGCGTGTCTATTGTGCCTTGTGAGGCCTGTGTTGCGCTAGTGGGGTGCGTACTCTCTCAGAACTTCATCAGAGATCGCCCGCCACACCGGTTTGGCCCACTCGTCGAAATCCCGGTCCGTCAGCACTACCAGCGACAATGCCAGTTCCGGCTCGACCCAGATAAAGGTGCCGGTCTGGCCGAAGTGGCCGAACGTCCGCGGCGAGTTCGCAAAGCCGGTCCAATGCGGTGACTTGTCGTCCCGAATCTCGAAACCGAGCCCCCAGTCGTTGGGCCGCTGAACCCCGAATCCGGGCAACACCCCGGTCAGCCCCGGGAACTGCACGCTGATCGCCTGCTCGTGCAGCTGCGCCGACACTGTCTTCGGGTCCAGCAGGTCCGCCGCGAACGCCGTCAGGTCGGCCACCGTCGACACCCCGCCAAAGCCGGCCGCCTCCGCGCCGCCGTCCAACCGCGACGCCGTCATGCCGAGCGGTTCGAAGACAGCCTCGGCCAGATACCGGCCGAACTCGATCTCCGAGTTCTGTTCGATCGTCTCGGCCAGCACCTGGAAGCCGTAGTTCGAGTAGACCCGACGTTTGCCGGGTTCGGCCATCAACTCCGCCGAATGCATCGCCAGCCCCGAGGCGTGCGACAGCAGATGCCGCACAGTGCTGCCGGGTGGGCCCGCTGGGGTGTCCAGCTCCACCACACCCTCTTCTATCGCCACCTGCGCAGCGCGCGCCGAGAGCGGCTTGGTCACCGATGCGAGCCGGAATTGGTGAGTGACGTCGCCGTACTCGGCCAGCACCCCGGCGCTGCCCACCACCGCGGCGGAGGCGGCCGAAACCGGCCAGTCAGCAATCGAGTCGAGTGGCGTGGCCATCCCGAGCAGGCTACGCGGATGCGGTCAACAGACCGGTGTGGGCCCGCTCGATCCACTCGTGGACCTCGGCCAGCGCGGCCGCCGACTGCCGCAACCGCGGCTCGCGCAGCGCCGCCCGCAACACCGTCAATGCCTCGCGATGCCGGCCGCGGCACACCAGCACCGCCCCGCGCAACACCGTGTCGTCGCCGTCGACAATCTCCAGCTCACGCAGGTAACCGTCAGCCTCATCCAATTCGCCTGCAGCCAAGGCGATTTCGACACCACCGCGCAGCAGCCGAGGCAACTCCCGCGAGTCAGCCGTCGCGATGGCCGCCCGCACCTGGGCTCTCGCGGTGTCCGCATCCCCCAGCGCACAGCGCAATAGCGCTTCACCCGGCTGCGGCACGACGCCGGATTCGAGTGCTCGGGCGTACGCCGCGAACGCCCCATCCACGTCACCGCGGCGGCGCCGAATATCACCGAGGCGGTGGTACGCCTGGCCGACGACTGCAGGTGCGGGCTCCAGTGTCATCTCCCGCAAGACCGCCGACCGTTCGGCGGCAAGATCGGCGTCGTCACCGAGCACCGCTATCACGGCTTCCAGATGAGCCAGCCGGGCAGACAGACCACTCTCCGGCGCTCCGGCGAGCAGTCCGCGTGCCCGGCGGATCCATGCCTGACCGATGGCCACCTCCCCGTTCGACAACCACGCCGAACCGAGCTCGACCGCCTTGCCCGCCGCCATATTCGGGTCGGTCCGCACCAGCCGCAGGAAGACGAGTTCACCCATCCGCATCGCCTCGCGACCATGCCCGAGCCGGCCCGCCGAGGTGGCCATCGCATCGAGATCGTCCAGTGTCAGCGGGCCTACGGCACCGGCTCGGGAAAAGCCTGCATAGCTGGTCTCGAAATCGCCGCCGCGGTAGGCGGCGCGGGCGGTGACCAGCAGGTCGGACCGGGTGTGAAGGATCGCGGTGAGCAAGTCTTCACCGTAGCTCCCCAACGGGACACGCACGGCGCATTCCGCATCCGTCGCGCTAGTGTTTGGCCCATGAGCCAGACAGTGCGTGGGGTGATCTCCCGGTCGAAGAAGCAGCCCGTCGAGTTGGTGGACATCGTGATCCCCGACCCGGGCCCCGGCGAGGTCGTCGTCGATGTCATCGCCTGCGGCGTCTGCCACACCGACCTGACGTACCGCGAGGGCGGCATCAACGACGAGTACCCGTTCCTGCTCGGCCATGAGGCCGCCGGCACCGTGGAGTCCGTCGGCGCCGGAGTGACCAACGTCGAGCCCGGCGACTTCGTGATCCTGAACTGGCGCGCGGTGTGCGGGCAGTGCCGCGCCTGCAAACGCGGCCGCCCCTGGTACTGCTTCAACACCCACAACGCCGCCCAGAAGATGACGCTGACCGACGGCACCGAACTGACCCCCGCGCTCGGTATCGGCGCCTTCGCCGACAAGACGCTGGTCCACGAAGGACAGTGCACCAAAGTCGATCCCGAGGCCGACCCCGCCGTGGCGGGGCTGCTCGGCTGTGGCGTGATGGCCGGACTCGGCGCGGCGGTCAACACCGGCAACGTCGGCCGCGACGACACCGTGGCGGTCATCGGCTGCGGCGGTGTCGGTGACGCCGCGATCGCAGGCGCCGCTCTGGTCGGCGCGAAGAAGATCATCGCCGTCGACACCGACAACAAGAAGCTGGAGTGGGCCCGCGAATTCGGCGCCACCCACACGATCAACGCCAAGGATCTCGACCCGGTCGAGACCATCCAGGACCTGACCGACGGCTTCGGCGCCGACGTGGTGATCGACGCCGTGGGCCGCCCGGAAACCTGGAAGCAGGCCTTCTACGCCCGCGATCTCGCGGGAACCGTTGTGCTGGTGGGTGTTCCGACCCCGGACATGAAGCTCGAGATGCCACTGGTCGACTTCTTCTCCCGCGGCGGATCGCTCAAGTCGTCCTGGTATGGCGACTGCCTGCCCGAACGGGACTTCCCCACCCTGATCAGCCTCTACCGCGAGGGTCGCCTGCCGCTGGACAAGTTCGTGTCCGAACGCATCGGCCTCGATGCCATCGAAGACGCCTTCCACAAGATGCACGCCGGCGAAGTCCTGCGTTCGGTGGTGATCCTGTGAGCGGCATCGAGCGGGTGGTCACCCACGGCACCTTCGAGCTCGACGGCGGCAGTTGGGAAGTCGACAACAACATCTGGATCGTCGGTGACTCCTCCGAGGTCATCGTCATCGACGCCGCGCACAACGCCAAGGCCATCGAAGACGCCGTCGGCAACCGCCACGTCGTCGCGGTGGTGTGCACCCACGGCCACAACGACCACATCACCGTCGCGCCGCAACTGTCCACCGACCTCGACGCACCGATTCTGCTGAATCCGGCCGATGACATGCTGTGGCGGATGACGCACGGCGACAAGCAGTTCGGCACTCTCGAGGACGGCCAGGTACTCAAGGCCGACGGCATCGAGCTGCACGCCATCGCGACCCCGGGACACTCCCCCGGCTCCACCTGCCTCTACGCACCGGCCCTGGGCGCGGTGTTCTCCGGCGACACCCTCTTCCAGGGCGGTCCAGGCGCGACGGGTCGCTCGTTCTCCGACTTCCCGACCATCCTGGGGTCGATCAAGGACAAGCTCGGCAAGCTGCCCGCCGACACAGTCGTCTACACCGGCCATGGCGACACCACGCGGATCGGCGACGAGCTGGTGAACTACGACGACTGGGTCAAGAACGGCTCTTAGGGCACCGTAGCGGTGCTGCGGGGATCGACGAGGATCTTCGCGTGTACCTCCGGGTCGCCCAGCGCGTCGAATGCCGCCGCGACACCCCCGAGCCCGACCTTGCCGGTGACCAGAGCGGACGCGTCGAGCTTGCCGTCGGCCAGCATGTGCAGGGTGTCACGGAATTCCAGTGGGGTGTAGGCGAATACGAACCGCAGGTCGATCTCTTTCGCATTGGCCATCGACGGCCGCAGCTGGTCGGTACCCATGCACACCCCAGCCACGACCACGCGCGAGTTCAGCGGTGCCGCGCCGATGATCCCGTCGAGCACACCGGGCACACCAACACATTCAAAGATCACCGGTCGTTTTGGCCCGGCCGCGCCGAGTGCGTCGGCAACGCGGTAGACGTGCTGCCAGCCAGGTAGCTTCCGCAGCTTCTCCATGGCGCTCATGCCCATCTCGTAGAGGGCCGTGGCATCGGTCAAGCCGGCCGACCCGGCCTTCTCGTACGGCGAGTCCACCCTCGGGTCGACCACGACGTGAGCACCACATCGGGCGGCCAGCTCCCGCCGGCCCGCCGAGAAGTCGCTGGCGACGATGGTGCTCACCCCCAGCGTCTTGAGCTGACAGATGATGCCCAAACCGACCGGCCCACAACCGATCACGACGGCGGTGTCGCGCTTCTTGATCTCGCTTCGGCGAACCGCGTGCAGTGCGACCGCCATCGGCTCGGTGAGCGACGCCATGTCCAGGGACAGCCCGTTGGGTACCGCGAAAGTCATCGCCGCCTGCACCAGAACCTGCTCGGCGTACCCGCCGGGCGCGAGCGGGGACAGCCCGGTCAAGTGCACGCCGCCGTGGGCGCGGACCAGCGGGAAGGACACCACTCGCGTGCCGACCTTGAGCGCCTTCGGCGTCTTGCGCCCGCGCTCGGCGACCTCCCCGGCGAACTCGTGGCCCATCACCACCGGGGTGTCGCTGCGCATGAAATGGTGGTAGCCCATCTCCTCCGTATTGCGACTCACCTCGTCGGCATGGTCCTTGGCATGCAGATCCGACCCGCAGATGCCACAGCTGGCGACGTCGACCACCAGTTGGCCGTCCGCCGGTTCGGGCGCGGGCAGGTCGACCACCGACAGATTTCCATGCACACAGCTGACAGCCTTCACGGCGTCCGAGCCTACTGGCCGAGAATCCGGCGCTTCTCCGCGTCGAACTCGGCTTGGGTCAGCGCACCGGAATCCCGCAGTGCCGCGAGCGTTTTCAGCTGCTCGAGGCGCACCCCTTGGTCTGACGGAGTGTAGTGACCGGTCGCGATGAACGGCTCCGGCGGGGCGTCGGCGGCGAAGGCGAACGACGGGTCGGCGACCCGCCGTCTACGCAGGAACAGCGACACGATCAGGTCCACCAGGCCCAGCCCGAACACACCGGCGAAGACCCACGGCAGGTAGCCGGAGCCGCTTTCCTTGCCGAAGGCCAGCCGCGGGTTGATGTATCCGTTCACCTGGCCGTCGGTGCGGATCTGGTAGGTGCCTGCGGCGGGAATCTCGGCGGTCCAGATCCGGATGTGGGTGTCGCTGTTGACCGTCGTCAAGGTGCCGTGATCTTCGGTCAGCACCGGGTCGGCAACACCGTCCGGCGGCACGATGTTCAGTCGCAAGGTGGGCAGCGGGAATCCGCTCGACGGCGAACCGGTCACCGAGGTGTGAAAGCTGATCTGCGCCTGTCCGGCGGGCAATTGGACCTGACCCGACCCCGGGATGGGCACCTCACCGTAGGCATCGAATTCGTCGAGTACGAAGGCGTTGAGCATCATCACGACGAAGAAGCCGACAGCGCCGACCACCATCATCAGGATCCCCGAGGTCATCAGGATGAGGGACACAGTCTTGGTGCCGGCCATGGCCGAAAGTGTGTCACGCCGGAAGCGCACCGGCCGGACTTCTCCGCCGAATCCGCGACCAGCGACTAACGTCAAGCTTCTGACACAACGGGGAGGTTGCGATGTCCAGGGAGGACGACGGTAAGCCCACCGGCGGTGCGGTGCGGCGTTTCGCTCTGCGCTACTGGCTGGCCATCATCCTGGTGGTCCTGGCGGCAGTCTTCATCGCCCAGAATCGCGACCGCCAACGCGTGCACGTCCTGTGGATCACCGTCGAATCGCCGATGTGGCTGTTGCTGACCGCGATGGCGGTGGTGGGTCTTGTAGTCGGGTTGCTGTTGCACCGCCGCCGCAGGAACTGACGTGCGCGAATCGAGCATCGTGGTGCGTCCACAGCCGATGGGCAGCCACACCTACACCGAGTCGTCACGCCTGCAGGCCGCCGGATTACGCACCGCGACAGCACGTTTCGAGGCAGCCGCGCGCATCGTCGCGATTCCCCGGGCGCCGCAGCCCATCGCGATCGTCGACTACGGTGCGGCAACGGGGTACAACTCGCTGCTCCCGATCGGCGCGGCGATCAGCGTCATCCGCAAGCGCACCCGCTCCGACCACGCGATCCTGGTGGCCCACACCGACGTGCCCGGAAACGATTTCACCACGTTGTTCGGCACGCTGGCCGACGATCAGGACAGCTATCTGAAGAAGGACTCGGCCACCTACGCCTCGGTGGTGGGCCGCTCGTTCTACGGCCAGATCCTGCCGTCGGACAGCATTGCGCTGGGCTGGAGTTCCTGGGCGATCCACTGGCTGCGCCGGGTGCCGGTGCCCATCCCCGACCACGTCGAGATCTCCTACAGCGCCGACGCGGAAGCCCGCCGCGCCTACGCCCGCCAAGCCGCCGAGGACTGGCGCGACTTCGTCGCCTTCCGCGGTCGTGAGCTGGCGCCCGGGGGTCGGCTGCTGGTGCTGACCGTCGGCCTCAAGCCGGATGGCACTTCGGGATTCGAGGCCGCCTTCGACGCCATCATGTCGGCCCTGCACCAGTTCGTCCGCGACGGACTGATCACCGACGAGGAAATGCGTCGGATGTCGATCCCGTCGACGGGCCGCGACGAGAAGGACTTTCGGGCACCGTTCCATCCGTCGGGACGATTCGAGGGTCTCTCGATCGAGGACGTGGAGCTGTTCGACGGCGAGGACCGGTTCTGGTCGCAGTTCCAGAGCGACAAGGACGCCGACGCCTTCGGCGCGAATTGGGCTGACTTCCTTCGCGGTTCGATGTTTCCGACGCTCGCCGCCGCGGTGGACGCTGACGCCGAGGCAGGGGCGAGTCGCGACCGGCGCAGTACGCGGCGACGCGAATTCGTCGACCAGCTACACGCCGCCCTGAGTGCTCAGCTGGCGGCGGCACCGGCGCGGATGTCCATCCCGCTGGGGCTCGTCGTGCTGGAGAAGCGGCGTCGCTCAGCCTAGGCCGGCGGCTGCACGAATATCTGCGGCAAACCGGGAATCGTCGGGATCGGCGGAATCGTCGGGATGAACCGCGGCTGCTGAGGCTGCTGCGTCGGTCGCGCAACCGTCTGCGTCTCGGTCTGCGTCACCGGCGGCGGCGTCGACACCTCGGTGGTGACGACGGTCGTCGTCTGCGTCTCGGTGACCGGCGGCGGTGGCGGCGGCGCCTCGGCGGTGACCGGCGGCGGCGGTGGCGCCTGCACGACTTGGGTCTGGGTCACCGGTGCGGGCGCCTGCACCACCGTCTGCGGCGCGGGAGCCTGCTGCACCGCCTGGTTCTGCACCGGCGCCGACGTCGGGTCGCCGGTGGGCGCCGGAGCCGGCGCGGCCTGCGGGGTGGTGGTCACGCTCGGGGTGGGGGTCACCGGGTCGGGACTGCTGTCGGCGCTCAGCGCGACCGCCGTTCCCGCGCCGGCCATCAGGATCACCAGCAGTGCGGCGGCGACCACCGGCATCGGACGCCGGTACCACGCGGGCGCGGCGGCAGCGGCCTCCGCGGGCTCGGGGTCCGGTTCGAAATCCAGTAGCGGACGAGCGGCGGCCTGCGGCACCGGCTCGGCGGCGGGCTCGAGATCCGGCACGTCGGGCGCCTCCGACCAGGCCAGCGCAACGCCGGTGGCCGGCCCTGCCGCCGGTTCGAACGGGGCGACCGGGACGATCGGGGCCGCCGGGGCCAGCGCGGTGGCGCTGTCGTCGGCCGGCCCACGCGCGGCCCGCAGCGCGCCGCCGATGGCGCCGGTGAGGGCCGGGCGCGCAGTGGTGATCACCGGAACGCGCAGGTGCTCGGACAGTGTCGTGGTGATCACCGGGATCGCCGCGCCGCCGCCGGTCGAGGCCACCGCGGCCAGGTGGCTCGGCCGCACCCCGTTCCTGGCCAGGGTGTCCTGCAGGACCGCGACGAAGTCGTTCAGCGCGGTCCCCATCGCCCCGTCGAGTTCGGTGCGGGTGAGCCGGACGTCGCCGCGGAAATTGGGCAGCTCGGCGGGCAACGCGGTGACCGTGACGGTCGACAACCGCTCCTTGGCAGCTCGGCACTGGGCCCGCAGCCTGGTCAACGATCCGATCGCCGACGTGCCGGTGACGTCGAGCGTCCCGCCTGCCGACAGTTCGGCGATCACGTGGGCCAGCAGGCCCTGGTCGATCAGGTCGCCGGAGAAGTCGAGGTGCCGCACGGTCGCTGCGATCGGCGCAGAGGTCGCGCCGTCGACGAGGGTGATCGACGTGCCGGTGCCGCCGAAATCGCACAGCGCGATCACGCCGCGGGTCGGCAGCCCGGGATTGGCGGCCAGCGCGGTCAGCGCGGCAGTGGTATCGGGGATGAACAGCGGCTCCTCGGCCGACCACTCGGGAACCTGCCGGATCGCGCGCCGCAGCCCGTCCACGGCGGACGGCCGCCAGTGCGCGGGGTAGGTGATCGCGGCGGTCGGCGGCAGCGGCCGGCCACTGGTGGCGGCGTACGCCAGCGTCCTGAGCGCATCGGCCAGCAAAGTCTCTGCGTGGTGCACTGAGCCGTCGGGCGCCACGATCCCGACCGGGTCGCCGACGCGGTCGACGAAGTCGGTGATCACGACGCCGCTGGGCAGCGTCACAACGGCAGGGCCGGTGACGGCGTTATCCGGGGTGACAGCGGCCAGTGCGGTAGCGCCGACCGACAGGCCGACCGCCGGCCTCGTTGGGTCTGTCATGTCGTCCAATCCGGGCACCCGGCAGGCGGGTAGCCCCGTGCTTCGGATTCACCAAAGATGTCGATCCGAAGCCGCAGGACGTTACTCAGCGAATGGTGCCGCGGCCCGGAATCAGGGGCAGGTCCAGCGGCGTGACCCAGCCCGGAGGCAGGTCATTGACGGCCGGTACGGCGTTGAGCGCGCGCAGCCCGGTGGACAGGCAGCCCGCGGTTGCAGCGTCCCGCCCGGAACCGTCGGTGAACCTGAACGCAGTCTCCTGGAAGATGCTGGGAGTGCCCTGGATGTCGACGCGGTAGACGTCGTCCTGGGTGCCCGACGGCCAATCCGGGGCGGCATCCTGGCCGATGCGGTTGACGTGCTCGAGCTGGATGCGGGTCTCGCCCTTGTAGATGCCGTTGATCGTGAAGCGGACCGCCGCCACGTTGCCGGCCGGGATGACGCCCTTGACGGTCTTGCGCTCGGTGGGGGTCACCCACTTGTCCCAGGTCGTGGTGATCTCGTCGAGCTCGATGCCGGCGGCGTAGGCGATCATCGGCACCGTCGCGCCCCAGGCGAACACCAGGATGTCGGAGTTCTGCAGCAGCGGCTTGAACTCGGGTTCGCGGCCGATGCCCATCTCGAACTCGTAGTCGCCCTCGTAGTTGGTGTAGTCCAACAGCTCGGACGCGCGGACCAATTTGATCTGGGAGGTGAGGCCCATCAGCGTCATCGGGAACAGATCGTTGGCGAAGCCGGGGTCGATGCCCGTGGTGAAGCACGACGACTGGCCCGCCTCACAAGCCCGGGTGATGGGGTCGATCCAGTGGGGCGGGTTGAGGTGCATCTTCGGCCACACCCACGGCGTCATCGCGGTCGAGCAGACGTCGATGCCCGCCTGCAGGAAGCGTCCGATCAGGTCGATGTTGGCGTCGGCCTGCGCCGCGGTCGGGCCGTAGTGCACCAGCGCGTCCGGCTTGAGCGCGATCAGCGCGTCGACGTCGTCGGTGGCCGCGATGCCCACATGAGGGATGCCGCAGATCTCCCCCACGTCGACGCCCACCTTGGCCGGGTTGCTGACACCCACGCCGACCAGTTCGAAGTCGGGATGGTCCAACACTTCTGGAATGACCATCCGGCCGACGAAACCCGTACCCCAGATCACCACGCGCTTGGCCATGAACGGAGGCTAGCCCGGTTGTCGCCGGCGTCAGGGCCGATGTCTCAGTGCGCGGACCCGCGGCTCTTACGCGGCGCGGCGGACCGGGGCGGCTGCTCCCGCATGTGGTCGCGGACGCGCGTCATGAGGTTGCCAAGGGTGCGGACGTCCTGCGCAGACAGGGTGTCGAACAGCAGTCCACGAACGACGTCGATGTGGCCGGGAAGGACCTTGTCGAGTCGGCGGCGGCCGGCCTTGGTGATGGTCACGACGGTCGCCCGCTGATCGACGGTGCTGGCCTGACGGGTGATCAGCCCGTCGGCCTGCAGAACTCCGGCCTGATGGGTCAGCCCGCTGCGGCTGTAGACCACGCCATCGGCCAGCTCGGTCATCGTCAGCGGCCGGCCGGCGTCGACGAGCTTGGCCAGGATCTCGAACTGGACGTAGCTCAATCCGCCCTCGGCCTGCAGCTGCTGCTGGACGGCGTACTGCAGCAGGCTCGCCGCTTCGGTGAGCGCGAAGTAGGTGCGCATCTGCGACGGGTGGAGCGCCTCGGCCATCTACCGATCGTACCGGGAATGTTTCGAACTCGAAGCAAGTTACCCCCTGTGTAACTGCTTCGAATTCGAAGCAACTGACAAAGGAGACCACCATGAAAGCAGCGATCTACCACCGATACGGCGACAGCGACGTTCTGCAGTACGGCGACATCGAGCGGCCGGCACCTGGCGCGGGCGAGGTTCTGGTGAAGGTCGCCGGGACATCGTTCAACCCGGTCGACGCCGGGATCCGCGGCGGCTACCTGTCGGACGTTTTTCCGATCGCCTTCCCGCACGTGCCGGGTATCGACGTGGCGGGCACGATCGCCGAACTCGGCGCTCGCGTCAGCGGATGGCAGGTCGGCGATGCGGTCGTGGGCTTTCTGCCCATGGTTACCCGCGGTGCGGCCGCCGAGTATGCGGTCGCCCCGGCCGAGGCACTTGCCGCGGCTCCGACGTCGGTGCCGCTGGCCGATTCCGCCGCCCTGCCGACCGTCGCCCTCACCGCCTGGCAGGCCTTGTTCGAGGTGGCCGGTGTGACGGCCGGGCAGACGGTCCTGATCAACGGTGCGGGCGGAGCGGTCGGCGGCTACGCGGTCCAGCTCGCCAAACAGGCCGGCGCCGAGGTCACGGCGACCACGAAAGCGGCTGCAGCGGAACGCGTCCGCGGGTACGGGGCCGACCACCTGATCGACTACCTCGACTACACGGCCACCCCGGTCGCCGACGGAGCGCCGTTCGACGTGGTGCTCAATCTGATCGGCACGACGGCCGACGAGACCGAGGCACTGGCCGGGCTGGTGGCCGACGGCGGGCACTACGTCGGCACCATGACCTCGGGGCCGGAGACTCCGCAGCGTGGGCTGCACAGCCAACGGGTGTTCGTCCGCAGTGACGCCACCCAACTGGCCGAACTGGTCGGACGCGTGGATGCCGGTCGCCTGACGATCGATGTCGCTGATCGCCGGCCCCTGGCCGAGATCGCCGCGGTGCACGCCGACGCCGATGCCGGCCGGCTGCCCGGCAAGACGATCCTGACCGTCGGCTAGCCGGAGGTGTTGTCGCGCAAGGCGTAGAGCCGCTCGGCGTAGGCGAGGTCATCACGCCACAACCGGGTGGCCGCCAGGCGCATGAACGGGGTAATCAGCGGCGCCACCCGCAGCGAGTGATGGAAGCCGGTGCGATCAGATTGTGCGACAACGGCTTCGATCACCGCTGTGCGTGGGCGACCGTCGCGTCCCGGCCCCATCGGGGTGGCGTGGGTTTCGACGACGCTTCCGGTGCCCTCCCCGTCCACGATCCGCATGACGATGGTGCGCGGCTCCGGGGCGGTGAATTCCGCGATCACCGGCACGCCGAGGCGTCCCATCCGGAACGTCACCGCCACCAGGAACCGGTCGGCGTCCTCGTCGGCGTCGACCGCCGGGGCGCTCAGCACCTCCAGCTGGGTGAACGAATACGGATGGAACCAGGCGCCGTGCCAGGGGTCGAGCCGGTTGGCGATGATGTCGGACGGCTCGCACACGCCATCGAGCCGGGTCACCGCGGCCAGCCGCGGCCCCGAGGGACGGGCCGGGATCACCGGGGCGTCGAGCGGCGGTTCGCCACCCACCCGGTCCAGCCGGACCCAGACCAGGACGCCGTCGTCGAAGGCGGGCAGCGGCTTCCAGCCGAATTCGCGGCCACCTTCGAGCCGCAGCCCGTGCCACGGGCAGATCAGGCCGCCGCACTCTACTTTTCCGGTCGCGAGGTCAGCACCCAGATGCGGGCAGGCCGCGGGCCCGACATGCAAGCGGCGCTGCTGATCTCGCCACGCGACGATGTCGAGTCCACCGACCCGGGTGCCGAACGGCCGGTTGGCCCGCACGTCGGTGCTGGCGCCGAAGACATACCAGTTGCCGCTGGGCCGGTCCTCGGCACGGCGCAGCGCGGCGGCGATCAGCGCCGGCTGGGCGTCCTGATAGGTGGGTCGCTGCCCCGCCCAGTTCGCTTTCGGGATTACGTGCAGCGGAATCGATTTCATCCGCGACCGGAGGCTCATGACGCGCGCCTTTCCCGGCTGGCCAGCCGCCGCAGTAGCGGTGAGCGTCCGTGCACCGGCACGGTGTGCAGGGTGTGCCCGGAGATCCCCCAGCCGGCCAGCAGTTGGTTGGCGGCCGTCCATCCGGTGGTGGCGGCGCGCTCCATCAGCGCGACCGGCAGGTCGATGCGGATGCCGTCGCCGGCCAGCATCAGACCGGGCACCGGGGTGTCGACCGTCGGCCGGTTGGCGAAGGCACCCGGGGAGAACAACGGGCAGTCATCACGGACCAGCAGTGTCTCCTTGACGATGCCTGCCGCCGCGGTCTCCGGGTAGAGCTGGTGCAGCCGGGCCAGCATGCGCTCGCGAAGGTCGTCGACAGCAGGCGCGTCACCCACCGAGTATGAATGCACCTCCACGACCGAACCATGATGTGCGCGAGCCCATTCGGCGGCCTGACTTTCGTAGCGGCTGACCACGCTGATGTTGTCGACGGGGTCCAGGCCGCCGGTGCCGAGGAAGGCCGGCCGGTCGGAATTCACCGGACGATCCAGCCACAGTCGCTGCACCATGAACGGCGGCGCGGTCTGCATCTGTGCAATGTTGTGACGCCAGCCCTCGTCGCCGAGGCCCGGCGAGGCGGCCACGATTCGTTGCAGCGCAGCGACATCGGTGGCCACCACCACACCGTCGGCGTCGATCGTGGCTCCGGTCGAATCGCGCACCTGCAGCACCTTGGCGCCGCCGCGTGTCACCGATTCCACCGCCACCCCACGGCGCACACGCACACCGTGCTCGATCAGATACTGGCCCAACGGCTCCCACAGCGCGGTGTCGAAATTCGACGCCGCGACATCGAAGACCAGTCCTTCGCTGGAGCCCAGGAAGTAGATGTGGAACATCGTCGCCAGTTCGGCCGCCGAAAGCCGCTCCGGCCGGGCGAAGAAGCTGCGGGCGAACACCTCGAACGCGAGGTGGCGGGCGGCGACGGGAAAATTGATGTCGGTCAGGAAGGTTTCCGCGTCGAGCCCGTCGAGCTGCTCATAGATGTCCGGTACCGACACCGCGGCCAGCGGGGCGGCGGCAACGGCGTTGAGCCGCATCAGGTCCCGCATCCGGAAGGTGGGGCTGCGCAGCGCGAAAGCCAGCGCGTTCCACGGTGGGGTCTTCGGCAGCCCGCGGAAGGTGTCGCGCCGGCCTTCGCCGTCGACCAGCGGATAGTCCTCGACGGCCCGCAGCCGCTCGAGCTCGGGATCGGTGCGGCGCAACAACCACCGCAGGTTGTAGTACTGCCGGAAGAACGCGTGGAAGCCGCGGTTGTTCGCCACCTGGGTGCCGTCGGGAAGCTGCTCGGTCCAGCCGCCGACCCGTCCGCCCAGATATTGCTGTGACTCCAGAAGGTCAACGGAGACACCGCGTTCAGCCAGGCCGGTGGCAGCCGCCAAGCCGGCGATTCCACCACCGACCACGACGACGTGCGGTGTGGCGGGCAGCGCGTGGGCATGCGGCACCCCGGCGATGGCCGGGTGGGCGACGCGACGGGGGTCGATCATCGCGGTGCGTCCGCCAAGAAGGTGTGCACGATGTCGCGCTGCCAGCCGGGCATCGTCTCGCTGTGCACGCCGGCGAAACCCGCTGCCGCCAGCCGTCGCTGGAAGGCGGCCGCGCCGTCGAACGTGTTCACACTGCGCCACAGGTGCCGATACAGGGTGGCATTGCGGGTCTGTCGCCAGCCGGACGGGATGATGATGCCCCAGCACACGGCGTTCCAGATCGCGGAGGCGGCGCGGGAATCACGCACCGAGTACTCGTGCACGGCCAGCGTTCCGCCGGGCCGCAGCAGCTCGCGGAAGGTCCGCAACTGCGCGTCCGGGTCGGCGAGGTTGCGCAACAGGTAGGCCGCGAGGATGCCGTCGAAGGGACCTTCGACGCCGGCCTCGGCAATCTTCTCGATCGGGCTGTGCACGAAGCGGACCGAGTCGGGCCAGGACTTCACCCTCGCCTCGGCCAGCATGCCCGCCGAGGCGTCGACGGCGACGATCTCGGCGTGCGGCGCGGCGTCCAGCAGCGCGGCCGTCGAGGCACCCGTGCCGCAGCCCGCGTCCAGCAGCCGCAATCCGCGCCCGCCGTTCGGAATCCGCATCCGGCGCGCGGAGATCCGCAGATGGTCGTGATAGCCGGGATTCGCGCCGACCAGCTTGTCGTAGGCGTGCGCGCCGACGTCGAAGGCGCCGGGAACCTCGGCGCGATCCAGGCCGCGGTTGGTTACGGTCATGATCGATCTCCTGGATCATCGCGACGGGGCCGCTGCTTTTCCCACAACAGGAGCACGGCGGTGACCATCGCCCAGCCGAAGACGAAGTCCTCCACCGGGATGTCCCACGGGAACCGCACCCCGCTGGTGTGCTGCTCGTTGTAGATCACGATCGGCGCCGACAGCTTGGTCAGCCAGCCGTCGACGATCACCTGGAATGCCACCACGATGCCCATCGATATCCAGTATTCGGCCTTGCCGAACAACCCGGTGCGCAAAACCGCCAATTCCAGCGCGATGACCGCGATCAATGCCACGACGGCGGGCAGCGTGTAACCGAGGCCGCTCATCGGCGCCTGCGCAGGGTGCCGAGGATCGCGCTGACCGCCGAGTAGGTCAGCAGGCCGCAGATCGGGATCACGAGGAAGAACAGCAGCTCCTCCAGCGGAATCGAGAAGCCGACGTCGATACCGCTGATGTAGCGCGGGTTGTACGTCCACACATGGCCGGCGATCGCGAGCCCGTCCCAGATGACGAATACCGCGGCCACCGGGCCGATCGACCGCACCATCCGCATCGGCTGGCGGTATACCCCGGGACCGAAAACCTCCAACGGTGCGGTGATCAGCAGGCACGCGCCCAACACGATCAGGTACTGCCATCGATCCATCAGGCGGCGCCACGGGCGTGATGGGCCCGGACCAATCCGGACGCGAACACCTGCAGCCGTCGTCCCGTAGACACCGAGGCTCGCTGGCTGAACACCGCGAAGTCGATGGCTTCGATGCGATCGAGGATCTCCGAGTACAGCGTGAACGCGGTAGTCACACACGGCCTCGACTGCGGGGCGAGAAGGGCGATCCCCTTGCGTGCCTGCCGGTACACACCGCGGGCAATGTCGTGCTGGGCCGCCAGCGCCCGGCGCACCTTCGGATCGGTGCGGCGGTTCTGATGGCACCAGGTCAGCACGTCGCGGTCCACACCGAAGGCGGCGAGCTCGTCGGCAGGCAGATAGATGCGGTCGCGCGCCAGGTCCTCGTCGACGTCGCGCAGGAAGTTGGTCAGCTGGAAGGCATGCCCCAGTGCCTCGGCGTACGGCGCAGCCTCCTCGGCCGGCCCGACGGTGCCGAGGATCGGCAGCATCTGCAGGCCGATGACCGCCGCCGAGCCACGCATGTAGTGGTTCAGCGCCGGGCGATCCGCATAGTCGGTGACGGTGAGATCCATCCGCATCGAGGTCAGGAAGTCGTCGAAGAGGTCGAGCGGGATCTGGTAGGTGCGGGCGGTGTGCAGCACGGCGGCCAGCACCGGCTCCGTGTCATCCGCATCGCCGTTGAAGAACTTGTTCGAAAGCTCGTCGAGGCGCCGTTCACGATCGGCGGTGCTGGCGTCGATGTCCATGTCGTCGAGGATGTCGTCGGCATACCGGGCGAACCCGTACAACGCGTGCACCGGCGGGCGCTGCGACGGGGCGAGCAACCGGGTGGCCAGGAAGTAGGTCCGGCCGTGCTGGGCGTTGAGGCGCCGGCAGTAGCGGTAGGACTCGACCAGTCGCAAATCGTCGATGCCTGCGGCATGCAACTCGGTGTGGATCATCGCTACCTGCTTCCCGACCCGACGATAGTGCGTTTGGCGGAAGGGTCGTCGACGGCCCCGGTGACACGGTCGGCGGCCAGCCGCCCGGAGATCATCGCTGTCGGGATGCCGACACCGGGCACGGTCGACCCGCCGGCCAGCACGGCGTTGTCGATGCCGCGGACCATGTTGGCCGGCCGGAACGGACCGGTCTGGGCGAACGTGTGCGCCAGCGCGAACGGCGAGCCGGCGGCCATGCCCTGCGCGGCCCAGTCGGCGGGGGTGACGACGTCCAGGATCTCGGCGTCGTCGGCGAGTCCGGGCATCAGCCGTTCGGCGGCGGTGGCCAGCACCTGGCGCGCGTAGCCGTCCCCGGTCGAACCCCAATCGACCTTGCCCACTTCGAGATTCGGCGCGGGCGCCAGCACGTAGAGCAGATCGCGGCCGGTCGGCGCGAGGCTCGGATCACCCGCGGTGGGCCTGGTCACCAGCAGCGACGGGTCGCTCATCAGAGCACCGTCGCGGATGATCTCGTCGAACGTGCGAGCCCATTGATGCCCGAAGCTGATGTTGTGGTGGAGCAGTCGCTCGCCGACCGCCGGCACCCCGACGTGCACGACGACCGCCGACGGCGCGGGCCGCACCTTGATCGGACGCCGCGGTGCGCGGCCGAGAAGCTGATAGGTCAGCGGCAGCTCGGTGGTGAGTACCACAGCGTCACAAGCGATCCGCTCACCGTCGCCGGTCCGCACCGCAGTCACTCGTGAGCCGCTGCGTTCCAGCGCATCCACAGTCGACCCGTAGCGGAACTGCACGCCCGCCGCCTCAGCCGCGGCTGCCATCGCCTCGGGAACCGCGCGCATGCCTCCGCGCGGAAAGTACACGCCCGCAACAGTATCCATGTACGCGATGACGGCATAGGCGGCCAGCGCCTGCTGGGGCGGGACACCGGCGTAGAGCGCTTGGAAGGTGAACAGCCGCTGAACTCGTTCGTCGGTGATGAACCGGCCGACCATCCGTTCCCAGCCGCGGAATCCGCCGATCGCGGCGAGCCGGGCCAGTTGCGGGGTCAGCAGCGACAGCGGGGACGAAAAGTTGGACGCGATGAAGCCGTTGAACTCCAACCGGTAGAGCTCGGTGAGCCAGGCGCGGAGGCGTTGGTAGCCGGCGGCCTGATCCGGGCCGGCGAACTCCTCGATGGCGGCCGTCATCGCGGCGGCGTCGGGGTGCACGTCCAGCGAGCGGCCGTCGGCGAAGGTGGCCCGGTAGGCCGGGGCGACCTGCACCAGGTCCAGATGGTCGGTCATCGATGCGCCGACGGCGGCGAAAGCATCCTCGATGATGTCCGGCATGGTCAGCACGGTCGGCCCGGTGTCGATGCGGTAGCCGGCGATGTCAGCCTGCCCCATCCGCCCACCAGGGAACGAGTAGCGCTCGACGACGGTGACCGATCGACCGCGACCGGCCAATTGCAGCGCAGCTGAGAGCCCCGACAGGCCCGCGCCCACCACCACGACATGATCAGTGGCGCCCGGGACGGTACGCATCAATCGCTCCTCTCCACGCCGAGGGCTTGGTTCGCCCCGGCCGAGCCCCTAGGCGATACCCCGCCGGATGCACTTGCAATCAACTGGCTTCGGTGTGGCCTCCATTCAATGCGAGTAACGGCCGCCATGCTGCGGTCGCGGGCGTTTGTCACGCACGCGTAATTTTCCTCCCCCGTCTCCGGCGACAGGTGCCGAGCGGGCAGACCGGCACCCACGTCGGCGAGAAAGTCCAGGTGGCCGCGGTAATCCGGCTTCGGTTCCCCACCCCGGCCGATTATCGCAGCGCCGGCGTTTACCTATCGGCGGTTCGGGAAACTCGCATCCCATCATGAGACGACCAGCGGTGCTGACCGCTGCCCTCGTAATGATCGGGCTGCTGGCGGCGTGTTCGACGGGCTCGCGGGTTGATCTGGGCGGACCTTCGGCGGGCAACATCACGGCTGCGATCGCCGGCGAGCCCGACCAGCTCGACCCGCAGCGCAGCACCGCCTACTTCTCCTTCGAGGTGCTGGAGAACGTCTACGACACCCTGGTCGAGCCCGACGAGAGCCTCGAGATGCGGCCGGCGCTGGCCGAATCCTGGCAGGTCTCCCCCGACCAACGCACCTGGACCTTTCACCTGCGCCCTGGCGTCAGCTGGCACGACGGTTCGCCGTTCACCGCCTCCGATGTCGTCTACTCCTACCGGCGGATCATCGACGAGAAACTCGCCAACGCCGACAAGCTCAGCGCGGTCCGCGACGTGCGCGCGCCGGACCCGCAGACGGTCGTCATCGACGTGCAGCACCCCACCCCCAACCTGCTGACCAACCTCGGCGGCTTCAAAGGGATGGCGATCGTGCAGCGCCGCAACGTCGAAAGCGGCCAGATCGCAACACATCCGGTGGGCACCGGACCGTTCGCCTTCACCGGGCGCACGAGCGGCGACTCGATCACCCTGACCGCGAACAAGAGCTATTGGGGAGGCGCACCACAGGTCCCGGGCGTGACGTTCCGGTTCATCTCCGAACCGTCGACGGCGTTGTCGGCCCTGCAGGCCGGTGAGATCGACTGGACCGACGCCATTCCACCGCAGCGTGTCGAGCAGTTGAAGGGCGACGACTCGATGCACCTGGCCGTCACGCCGTCCAACGACTACTGGTATCTGGCGCTCAACGAGGCACGCGCGCCGTGGAATGACGAGCGGGTACGACAAGCCATCGCCTACGGCATCGATCGGGCGTCGATCGTGCAAGCCACCAGCTACGGGACCGCGACCGCGAATCAGCTTGCGATTCCGCAAGGTAACCCGTGGTACACGCCATACGACCGCTACCGCCACGACGAGGGCCGAGCTCGAGATCTTCTGCGGCAGGCCGGAATCGGCAACCAGAAGTTGGACATGCTGGTCACCAGCGAGTATCCGGAGACGGTCACCGCGGCGCAGATCATCGCCGACAACCTTGCGGCGGTGGGCATCGAGGTCAGCATCCGCACCGTCGACTTCGCGACCTGGCTCGACGAACAGAACAGCGGCCACTTCGACATGCTGATGATGGGGTGGCTCGGCAACATCGATCCCGACGACTTCTACTACGCCCAGCACCACACCGGCGGCTCGAGCAACGCGCAGAAATTCTCCGACCCGGGCGTCGACCGGCTGCTGGACGCGGCGCGCGAAGAGACCGACCGTGGCCGCCGCCAGGACGAGTACGCCCGGGCCGCGACGATCATCGCCGACAAGGCCAGCTACATCTACCTCTACAACCCGTCGGTCATTCAGGCGTGGTCGACGAATCTGACCGGATATGACGCCCGGCGTGACGGTGCCGTGAGGTTTCGCTCAGCCCACCTGACGAGAGGTGGTGCGGCGTGATCGCGTTCCTTCTGCGGCGGCTGCTGTATTCGGCGGTGGTGATGGTCGGTGTGCTGATCGTGGTGTTCGCGCTGGTGCATCTGGTGCCCGGCGACCCGGTGCGCATCGCGTTGGGCACCCGGTACACGCCGGAGGCCTACCAGGCGCTGCGGTCGGCCAGTGGTCTCGACCGCCCGCCGATCGCACAGTTCTTCTCCTATGCCGGCTCGGCGCTGACCGGTGACCTCGGGGTCAGCTTCCGCAACGGCGAGCCGGTGACCGCGACGCTGCTCGATCGGCTGCCGGCCACGGTGTCCCTTGCGCTGGTCGGCATCCTGATCGCCTTGGTGATCGCACTGCCCGCGGGCATCTACTCCGCTCTGAACCGCGGCCGCGCAGGTGACGGAATCGTGCGGGTGGCAAGCCAATTCGGTGTCTCGATCCCGGACTTCTGGATGGCGATCCTGCTGATCGGCCTGTTCGCCTCGACGCTGGGCTGGTTGCCCACCTCCGGATATCGGCCACTGTTGCAGGACCCGGGCGGCTGGCTGCGCCACATCGTATTGCCCGGCCTCACGGTCGGATTGGTGGCGGGAGCGATCATGACCCGGTATGTCCGGTCCGCGGTGCTGGAGGTCGCCGAGGCCGGCTACGTGCGAACCGCCCGGTCCAAAGGACTTGCCCCCATGGTGGTCACGTCACGGCACATCGTGCGCAACGCGCTGGTGCCGGTGCTGACCATCACCGGCATTCAGCTGGCGACGATCCTCGGCGGGGTGATCGTCGTCGAGGTGGTCTTCGCGTGGCCGGGGCTGGGGCGGCTGACCTTCAACGCCGTCGCCGCCCGCGACTACCCGGTGATCCAGGGTGCGGTGCTGCTGATCGCCGCGCTGTTGCTGCTGATCAACCTCATCGTCGACGTGCTGTACGCGGTGGTCGATCCACGGATCCGGCTGTCATGAGAGTCTCGAATTGGCGTTTGCTGCTGGGCAATCCGGTCGCCGCGATCAGCGCGATACTGCTCTTGACGATCATCGTCGCCGCACTCGGCGCACCGTGGCTGGCCCCATCGGGTGTCAACGATGTCGATGTGCCGAACGCCCTGCAGGCTCCCGGCGGCGCGCATTGGTTCGGCACTGACGAGCTCGGCCGCGACATCGCCTCCCGGGTGCTGGTCGCGACTCGGGCGTCACTGGAGGTCGCGCTCGTCAGCGTCGCGTTCGCTCTTGTCGCCGGGGTGAGCGTCGGCGTGCTCGCCGGCTACCGGGGCGGTTGGGCGGACACGGTGTTGATGAGATGCGTCGACGTCATGTTCGCGTTCCCGGTTCTGTTGCTGGCGTTGGCGATTGTCGCCGTCCTCGGTCCGGGGCTGACCACCACCATGCTGGCGATCGGCGTGGTCTACACGCCGATCTTTGCCCGGGTGGCCCGGGCCAGCACACTGGGCGTGCGGGTCGAACCGTATGTGGCGGTGTCACGTTCGATGGGCAGCCCGCACCGCTACATCCTGGCTCGCCACGTGCTGCCCAACATCGCCGGGCCACTGATCGTGCAGACGTCGCTGTCGCTGGCGTTCGCGATCCTCTCGGAGGCGGCCCTGTCGTTTCTGGGGCTGGGACTGCAACCGCCGCAGCCGTCCCTGGGCCGGATGATCTTCGACTCGCAGGGCTTCGTCACGCTGGCGTGGTGGGTGGCGGTGTTCCCCGGCGCCGCGATCTTCGTGATCGTGTTGGCGTTCAACCTGTTGGGCGACGGGCTCCGCGACGTCCTGGATCCCAAGCAGCGCACCTCCACCGAGGCCGGGCGAGGCTCATGACGCCTGTGCTCAGTGTTCGTGACCTGCGGGTGCGGCTCGGCCGCCGGGAGATCTTGCGGGGCATATCATTCGATGTCGAGCCCGAGCAGACGTTGGGGATCGTCGGCGAATCCGGCTCCGGCAAGACGATGACCGCACTGGCAGCCACCGGCTTGCTCGACACGCCGGGCGCGGTGACGACCGGTTCGAGTCAGCTTGCGGCCAGCGATGATTCGCGCACGACCCAGCTGGTGGGCGCGAAACCCCGGGTGCTGCGCAGCGTGCACGGCGGCCGTATCGGCTTCGTGTTCCAGGACCCCGGAACGTCACTCAATCCGCTGCTGACGCTGGAGCGGCAGATCACCGAATCCCTTCAGGCACACAAGAACCTGACCCGACGCAGCGCCCGGCAGCGCGCGCTCGAACTGCTGGAAGCCGTCGGACTGCCCGAGGCGGAACGTCGCCTGGACAGTTACCCGCACCAGCTCTCGGGCGGTCAGCGACAGCGGGTCATGGTGGCGATCGCGCTGGCCTGCGACCCCGAACTCCTGGTCGCCGACGAACCGACCACCGCCCTGGACGTGACCACGCAGGCGCAGATCGTCGCCCTGATCAAGGACCTGCAACGCGATTTCGGCGCCGCGGTGGTGTGGATCAGTCACGATCTGGGCCTCGTCGGGCAGGTGGCCGACACCGTCACGGTGCTGCAGGACGGGGTGTCGGTGGAACAGGCGCCGATCCTGGACATCTTCGACTCCCCAAGCCATCCCTACACCCGGGAACTGCTCGACGCGCGACCGCTGATCGGCGCCGGCGGCCCGCCGCCCGCACCGGCTGATGCCGCCGTGCTGCTGGACGTCGACGAACTGCACGTGGAATTCGGCGGGGAGACGGCCGTCACGGACGTCTCGTTCCAGATCCGTCGCGGCACCACCCTGGGCCTGGTCGGCGAATCCGGGTCCGGCAAGTCGACAGTGGCCGGGGCGCTGACCGGACTGGTCACCCCCACCTCGGGCACGGCGACGCTGGACGGGGTGGACATTCTCGGCGTGCGCGGCTCGGACGAGAAAGCGCTGCGGCGCCGGATCAGTCTGGTGTTGCAGGACCCGTTCGCAGCACTCGACCCACGCGCCCGCATCGGCTCGGCGATCGCCGAACCCCTTGCAGTGCATCGCATTCGGCGCGGTAAGCATGCTCGCACCGAGCGGGTGGCCGAACTGCTGGAGCTGGTCGGCCTACCGAGCGAGTTCGCGTCGCGCTATCCGCACGAGCTGTCCGGGGGCCAGCGCCAGCGGGTCAGCATCGCCCGCGCGCTGGCGGTCGAACCGGAACTGGTCATACTCGACGAGGCAACGGCATCCCTCGACGTCTCGGTCCAGTCCCGGATCCTGGATCTGCTCACCGATCTGCAGCGCGACCTCGGCCTGACCTACCTGTTCATCTCGCATGACCTGGCGGTCGTGGAACGGATGAGCCACGACGTGCTGGTGCTCCGCGACGGCGACATGGTCGAATACCGGCCCGCCGCCGACCTACTCGCGGCGCCCGAGCATGAGTACACCCGCGCGCTCCTGGCGGCCGTACCGCCAGCACGACCGCGTGCGGGCTGACATGCTCGTGGCGTGAAAACACTTGCCGTCATCGAACCCTCCGAGCCGGCCACCGTGGCCGGCTCGGTCGCCACCACCGACAGCGCGGTCGTGGCCGGATCAGTCAGCACCATCAGCAGCGCAGTCGTCGCCGGGTCCATCGCCACCGTCGGCAGCGCTGTGGTCAACGCCTCGATCGCGACCGCGGGCAGCGCCGCCGTCGTTGGATCCATTGCGACCGCGGGCAGCGCCCTCGTTGTCGGCTCGGTGGCCACCTCGGGTAGCGCGCTGATCGCCGGTAGCGTGCTCTCCGTGTTCTCGGTGCGGCTGCGCAAATGCGTGGCGTGCCTGGCCTGCGTCGCATGCCGCGGCTGCACCGCCTGCGTCGGCTGTGTGAGATGCACCGACTGCGTTGGCTGCATCGGGTGCTACAACTGCTCGGGACTGCGCAACGCGAAGGGACTTCGCGACATACACGCTTGAGCGAAGGGTCGGGTTATGACACAGCTGGACGGGAAGGTCGCCCTGGTGACCGGAGCGTCGTCGGGCCTCGGGGCCGCGACGGCGCAGGTGTTCGCCGAGCGGGGAGCGTCGGTGTTCGGCATCGCCCGCGACGCCGAGCGGATGGCGACGGTGTTCGAATCCGTTCCCGGCGGCGCGTATTCGTCGGTCGACATCACCAGCGCGCAGGCCTGTCAGGACGCCGTGGCGCAGTGTGTCGACCACTTCGGGCGGCTCGACGTGCTGGTGAATGCGGCAGGCTTTCACCAGATGCGGCGCACCCCGTCGGTCACCGACGAGGACTGGGATTACGACCTCGCCGTCAACCTCAACGGCCCGTTCTATCTGACCCGCGCGGCGCTGCCGAAGCTGCTGGAGGTCGGCGGCAACATCGTCAACGTCGCCTCGATCGCCGGCATCGAGGGCGAGGTCTATTCGGCGGCGTACTGCGCGGCCAAGCATGGGCTGGTCGGAATGACGAAGGCCTTGGCGATCGAATACACCAAAGAACAGCTGCGGGTGAACGTCATCTGCCCGGGCGGCATGCTCACCCCGCAGGTGACCGAGTTCAAGACCCCCGAGGACGCGGACTGGGATCTGATCATGCGTATCGCCGCGCCCCGCGGGATGATGGCGCCCGCCGATGTGGCCAAGGTGATCGCATTCCTGGCGAGCGACGATGCGACGACCATCCACGGCGCGGTCTACAACGTCGACAACGGTAAGACGGCGGGCTAGCCGCCCTCGAAATAGCGGCGGATGCCGGCCAGCATCTCCTCGTGGGCGTCGACCGCCTGCCGCACGGTGATACCGAGCAGCGGCCAGGGCGCGGTGAACCGGATCCGTTCGGTCAGCCGGGTTCCGGTCGGTATCGGATCGAAGGACACCACAGAGTCCAACCGAACGGCCGGGAACTGGCGGGCCTCGGTGCGAACCGGACCCGACGTGGGCACCTCGAGTCGCGCCGTATAGGTGATAGGAAGGGTCGCGATGCCCAGCGGGATGCGGTCACGGACCCGATAGACCTGGACGTAGCCGTCGTCGGTGGCGGTGTGCGACAACGTTTCGACCGACACCACCAGCGGGTGCACGTCTTTGATGTTGTTCAGATCGACGTAGTGGGCGCGCACCGCGTCGGGTGCGCCGGGCACGTCTTGTGCGACGACCCGGTCGACGGGGCCTGCCATCGCTCGGCTGCTAGCCGGCGGAAGCCCTCTGCAGGACGCCGACCTGGTCCGGGCAATAGGTGCCGATCGCAGCGCCGAGGAACTGCAGAGCCTGGCCCTGGTTGGTACCCAGCGGCAGGTTGGTCACCAGGAACTTCGCCGAGGCGTACGCGTCCTTATCCAGGCCGGTGGCCAGACGCTTGCACGTGATCTTGCCGATCCACGCGTTGTAGTCACGAGGCCCGTAGATCCCGAAGGTGTGCAACTGATTGGCGAAATCGGTGTCGGGGTCGGCGTGCGACGGCGCGGCCAGCACGATCGGCGCCGCGACGGCCGCAACAGCGGCCATGGCAAGCCTCGTAACGTTCATGGCCAAGATTGTAGGACAGCTAAACACTGTCGCAAGAGCCATCCCGCACAATTGACCACGTGACGCTGAAATCGGCTCGCGCCGAGTGTGACCACAGCCGACTTCGGCCTGCGATGTGACCTCGGGCACGAACGCCCATGGGGAATCCATTGGAGCCGTTACCGGGGGGTATCGTCCGATCAATTAAGTGAGCTAATCTCTTACGTTAAGTCAGCTAAGCTGTCGCGACATACAAGAAAACGGGGTTGAGATGGGACGGACGGCCGCGCTCACGAACGGCGCCGAAGGAGTCACCGCGCTGTCCGTGCCGGCGTCGTAGTTTCGTCGGGGAATCCTATGGTCAAGGCACTGAGGCGGGCTTGGATACCGCTGCTCATCGTGGTTGTGGTGGCCATCGCCACATTCGGCGTCTTCCGGCTGCACGGCGTCTTCGGAAAGACCGAGCTCACCCGTCCCGGCAGTGGCCTGGCCAACGACACCAAGCCGTTCAACCCCAAGCAAGTGACCTATCAGATCTTTGGCCCCGAAGGCGCTGTGGCAACCATCAACTATCTCGACCTGGACGCGCAACCGCAGATCGCCCGTGACATCACGCTGCCCTGGTCACTGACGCTCACCACGACCGCCCCGGCCGCCAGCGCCAACATCGTCGCCCAGGGCGACACCGACACCATCGGGTGCCGCATCCTCGTCGACGGCGTGCTCAAGGACGAGAAGACCTCGACCGGCGTCAACGCCCAGACCTTCTGCCTGGTGAAGTCCGCATGATCGACCTGCAGACACCGCCCAAGAAGAATCCGTTGATCCCCCGGTTCGTCCGGGCGTTCTCGGTGCCGATCGTTCTGCTCTGGCTCGGTCTGGTCGTCTTGCTCAGTGTCGCGGTCCCGTCGCTGGAACAGGTGAGCCAGGAGCACACGGTCTCGCTGGCGCCCGACGACGCGCCGTCGATGAAGGCGATGAAGAAGGTCGGCAAGGACTTTCAGGAGTTCGACTCCAACAGCAGCGCGATGGTGCTGCTGGAAAGCGATCAGCAGCTGGGCCTCGAAGCGCACCACTATTACGACGGCTTGATGCAGAAGCTGCGCGCCGACACCAAGCACGTCGAGCACATCCAGGACTTCTGGGGCGACCCGCTGACCGCCGCCGGGTCCCAGAGCGCGGACGGTAAGGCCGCCTACGTCCAGCTGTACCTCGCCGGCAATCAGGGCGAGGCCCTGGCCAACGAATCGATCGACGCGGTCACCAAGATCGTCAACGACAATCCCCCGCCGGCCGGAATGAAGGTCTACGTCACCGGCCCGACCGCGCTGAGCCACGACCAGCACAACGCGGGCGACTCCGCGGTCAAGCTGATCGAGGCCATCACGATCGGCGTGATCTTCGTGATGCTGCTCCTGGTCTACCGCTCCATCACGACGGTGATCCTCGTGCTCGTGATGGTGTTCACCGAACTCACCGCGGCCAGGGGCGTCATCGCCTTCCTCGGCAACTACGAGATCATCGGATTGTCGACGTTCGCGGTGAACCTGCTCGCCACCTTGGCCATCGCCGCCGCGACCGACTACGCGATATTCCTGATCGGCCGCTATCACGAGGCGAGGCTGGCCGGTGAGGACCGCGAGACGGCCTTCTACTCCATGTATCACGGCACCTCGCACGTGATCCTGGGCTCGGGCCTGACCATCGCCGGCGCGACATTCTGTCTGCACTTCACCCGGCTGCCGTACTTCCAATCGCTGGGCTTCCCGCTGGCCATCGGCATGCTCGTCGTGGTCATCGCGGCACTGACCCTCGGCGCGGCCGTCATCTCGATCGGCGGCAGGTTCGGCCTGTTCGAGCCCAAGCGGAAGATGAACACCCGCACCTGGCGACGAGTCGGCGCCGCGGTGGTCCGCTGGCCCGGGCCGATCCTGGTCGCCTCGATCGCGCTGTCCTTGATCGGGCTGCTGGCGCTCCCGTCGTACAAGACCAATTACAACGACCGCTATTACCTGCCCGGCAGCATTCCGGCCAACCAGGGTTACGCGGCCGCCGACCGGCACTTCCCGCAGGCCCGGATGAATCCCGAGCTCCTGCTGCTCGAAACCGACCACGATGTGCGCAACCCGGCCGACATGCTTGTCGTCGACCGAATTGCCAAGACCGTCTTCCACATTCCGGGCATCGGCCGGGTGCAGACGATCACGCGGCCACTCGGCACCCCGATCGAGCACACCTCGATCCCCTTCATCATCAGCATGCAGGGCACCAACCAGACGATGAACATGTCCTATCTGCAGGACCGCATGAAGGACATGCTGAAGATGGGTGACGAGCTACAGGTCACCATCGACACCATGGAGCGCATGCTGGCGCTGACCAAAGAGATGGTCGGGATCACCCACAGCATGGTGGGCAAGACCAAGCAGATGGTGGCCGACACCAACGAGATCCGGGACAACATCTCCGATTTCGACGACTTCTTCCGGCCGATCCGCAGCTACCTCTATTGGGAGCCGCACTGCTTCGACATCCCGATCTGCTGGTCGATGCGGTCGATCTTCGACTCGCTCGACGGAATCGACACGCTCAGTGACGATCTCGGGGCGCTGGTGGTCGACATGGACAGACTCGACGTCCTGATGCCCAAGATGCTCGAGGTCATGCCGCCGATGATCGCGACCATGAAGACCATGAAGACCACCATGCTGACGATGCAGTCGACGATGGGTGGGCTGCAGGATCAGATGGACGCCATGCAGCAGAACGCCACGGCGCTGGGGCAGGCCTACGACGCGTCGAAGAACGACGACTCGTTCTATCTGCCGCCCGAGGTGTTCGACAACCCGGAATTCAAGCGCGGCCTGAAGATGTTCGTCTCGCCGGACGGAAAAGCGGTGCGGTTCATCATCTCCCACGAAGGAGATCCCGCAACGCCGGAAGGCATCTCGCACATCGACAAGATCAAGAACGCCGCTTTCGAGGCGATCAAGGGCACCCCGCTGGAGGGCTCGAGGGTCTATCTCGGCGGTACGGCGTCGGTCTACAAGGACATGCAGCACGGCGCCAACTACGACCTGATGATCGCCGGTATCGCGGCGCTGTGCCTGATCTTCATCATCATGTTGGTGATCACCCGAAGCGTAGTGGCGGCGGCGGTGATCGTTGGCACGGTGGTGCTGTCGCTCGGCGCGTCGTTCGGGCTGTCAGTCCTACTGTGGCAACACATTCTGGGTCAGCCGTTGCACTGGCTCGTCATCGCGATGGCGGTGATCATCCTGTTGGCGGTGGGATCGGACTACAACCTGCTTCTGGTCGCCCGGTTCAAGGAAGAGATCCACGCCGGGCTCAACACCGGCATCATCCGGGCGATGGGCGGCAGTGGATCGGTGGTCACATCGGCCGGTCTGGTCTTCGCCTTCACCATGGCCTCGATGGCGGTCAGTCCCCTTCGGGTCGGCGGCCAGGTGGGAACGACGATCGCCCTGGGCCTGCTGTTCGACACCTTGGTGATTCGCTCGTTCATGACACCGTCGATCGCGGCACTGCTGGGCCGGTGGTTCTGGTGGCCGCAGCGGGTGCGTCAGCGCCCACTTCCGGAGTCATGGCCGACGCCTCAGGAGGCGGCGGAGCGGCGGCCGGCGGACGCGAATGTGCCTGGCGGCTCGACCTGATCAGCGCGGCGTTCTGACCTGGCGAGTCGTCGGCTGTTCGGCACCTGTTCAGCCGCCGTTCGCGCAGTGGCAAGTCGGGCCATGACTTTGCTGTCATCCTTGACGGCAGCCCTGTAGGCCGGCCATCGATGGAAGGACTTTGATGTCGCTCGAACTGCGCTGCGTCGCGACGCTGCTGATTGGTGTCGGTACGTCGATTGTGCTGGCACCGTTGGCCGTTGCCGATCCCCCGAGCATCCCGGAACCGGGATCGGAGTCGGCCGCCGCCACCATCCGTGACCTCGACGCAGCGGGCTATGACGTGCAGCTGCAATACGAGAACGGCGCGCCGCTCTCTCCGCTGTCGCAGTGCACGGTGACGGACATCAACACCATAGGGTCTGCGGGCAGCCAGGGGCTTGCCTACGTCACCATCAACTGCCCCAAGTGACCTCAGCGCCCGCGTTGAAGCGCGGTGACGGTCTCGAGCTCCTCGAGTGCCGTCACCGCACGCCGCAGACCCTCCAGGGCAATACCTTCGGACTGCATGCCGCCGAGGCCCGCGGTGCCCAGCGCCGAAAGATACGGGTGCACAACGGCTTGCCGGTAACGCGTCCATAGTTCGTCGCCGTCGAACTGCGGGCCGCCCTGACCGGCCAGTGCGCTCCGATACGTATCGAGCAGGTCGCGCTCCACAGTCCCTCGGTCGGTGGCGGGGGTGCCGAGCACGATCGCGTAGGCGAGGTCACGCGACGGATGACCGCGGCGGACCACCTGCCAGTCCAGCAATCCGGCATGACCGTTGCGGAAGAACGTGTTTCCGGGATGGGAGTCTCCGTGCAAGACGGTGTGCGGGCCGCTGTCGATCAGCTCGGCGACGGCGGGATAGTTCTCCCAGATGTAGCGGCCGGCGTGCACGGGTATCGTCGTCGAGCCGGCCAGCCGGCGCGCGGAGGCGCGCATCACCGTGGGCGTGATGAGATTGGCCGGGTCATCCGACGGCGCCAGTAACCAGCCGAATTTTCCACTGCCACCTGACTTTTGCGGTAACCGACCCCAGAACGTCGCGTGCAGTCCGGCCAGCGTTTCGACGACTTGGGCCATCTGGTCGGTGGACAGCGGGTGCAGGGTGTCGGGGAACTCGCACGGCGTGCGGGACATGTCCTCCAGCACGATCGCGTACCGGCCCGTCAGTGGGTCGAATGCCGAGCCGTATGACTGCGGGATCCCCGACTCGAGTTCGGGTGCCAGTTCACGGTAGAACCGAGCCTCGGTCTCCCCGAGTCCGGCCAGCTCCCCCAGCATTCTGATTGCGGCGGTGGCGGCGGCCATCTTCACGAACACCGATGACGGCACGTCGACTCCGGTGAGGCCGAGCCGGGCACGGCTCGACGTTCCGGCCGCGCCGTCCAGGACGGCCACCGAGTCGACATGGCGGCCGATGATCGCGGACAACGCCGTTGGCGTCAGGTCGGCCATCCGGCGCGGAAACGACCGCCTGCCGCCCAGGAAACCGTCGAGGGCAAGACGCCGCACACCGCGGCCGAGATGGACGCCGAAGCGTGCAGCTGAACGCACCGGTGGACCATACCGCCGCCGCGACGCGCATAGTTACAAATTCAAGAGAAAGTGTAAACTGCGCGAACAGCCGACAAGAAAGGCAACGCAATTGGGCATCGTGACCACCAGCTCGGAGACAGCCTTCAGCCAATCACCGGAGACGATCTACGACTTCGTCACCAATCCCGCCAACTGGACCAAGACCTACCCCGGCAGTAACTACGTGGGAAAGCTGGACAAGCTGCCGCTGGCCGTGGGCGACACCTGGGAAGAGGGCGGCCCCGACGGGGACCGGATCTTCACCTGGCACTTGGCGATCGCCGTGCGACCGAAACTGTGGGTGTTCACGTCGGTGGGCCGGCTGGGCCACGACCGGGACGGCAACGGCGGAATGGACGGGCGGATCACCGTCCAGTACCACTTCACCACGCCCGGAGCGGACATCACGTTGTTCACTCGCACGATGACCATCGAGGCGCCCAAGGACGCCCCGATGCCCGACGGCTTCTTCCGAATCGTCAACCCGGCCAATATCGACCGGTATCACGCAGCTATCGCGCGGGAGCTCAGCCAATCCCGTTGAGGCCGTGGTGGTGATTGCCGCCCGAGTCGGTGGGGGCCGGCGGAGCGATCACCGTCGGGCTGAACTTGTTGGGGTTCGAGGGGTTGAGACCCTTCTCGGTGGGTGTCGCCGATGGGCTCGGTGACGTCGTGGTCGAGACCGACGGCGACGGAGCCGGGTTCTCGTTCTTGCTGCAGGACGCGACAAACGACGCCATGGCGACGAGTGCGGCACCACCGATGACCGCAGCGATACGGGCAGAAACAGAGGGCGAATTCATGAAAATCCTTTACCGAAAGCGGCGATCTCGCCCTCGCCGGGGGCCTTAGATAGGCCTGAATGCCTGTTCAAGCGGAGATCTTGCCACGGACGGGTGGAATTGGCAAACATTCGTGCCGAGGGTGATGTTTCCTCGCGGCCCCGCGATGCCGTCCGGCGGGTTCGCCGGGGTGCCGACCCGCGGGCCGTGATCACCAAGGCCGACCGGCTTCTCGTCATTGCATGCCCCGCGAATTTGTTTGCAGACTTGTGACTCCGAGTCGGCCACGGGGTTTGCCAGGTGCGGTACCGTCTTCTCAGCGTTTTCTAAGGGGAAGCAGTAATGGGTTCGACGAATAATGCCTCGGCGTATGTGGGCCGCATCGGCGGCCTGGCAGTGGGATTGGGTGTCGGGGTGGCGATTCTCGCCGGCGCCGGCGCGGCGTGGGCGGAGGGCTCCGGCTCGGGTGACTCGGGCTCGTCGTCGCACAGCTCGTCCAGCACCGGCTCGTCCGGCCCGTCGAAGCCGAAGGCGACCGCATCGTCGGCCCGCACCTCGAACAAGCTGACCGCGCGCAGCACCAACAAGGCGCCTGAGGCTGCCGCCACACCCAAGGCCGGCGCGGTCAGCTCCGCTGCGAAGCCCACCGCACCGAAGGTCGTCACCGCGCTGCTGTCCGCCGTCGGCGTGACGACCGATACCACCGGCGTGGCCACCTCCAAACGCGAGGCAGCTGCCAGCGCGGTTCCGGCGGCAGCCGTGGCAACAGCACCCACCGTCATCCCGTCGTATCCGGTCGGCTGGGTGACCGGGCAGGCGAACAACGCCTACCCCGGCATCGGATGGCCGCAGACGAACAACACCAAGGGCTTCGGGATCTACGGCACCGACCTCGGCATCATGTGGGAGAACGGGCTGACCGGCAACATCCAGCTGGCGTTCGGGGACACCTTCAGCGCGCCGGGCATGACCGGCGACTGGCGGTCCAATGTCCTGTTGCTCAGCCAGGACAAGAACCTGACCAATGGACTGACGCTGCTGCAGACCGGCTACGCCTACCAGTTCATCCCGCGCAATTCCGGCGTGCTGTTCCCGTTCCTGGGTTCCGAGGTGACGGTCATCCCGACGTCGGCCATCTCGGTGAACAACGAGCAGTATGTCAACTACATGTCGGTCAAGTCGTGGGACACCCCGGGGCGCTGGACCACCAATTACTCGGCCATCTCGATGTACGACCCAACCACCGACAAGTGGGTGCTGCAGCGTTCGACCATCCGCTCGGCGAGCTGGTTCGGCTCGACGAAGCCCTACGTCCCCGGCAACCAAAATTTCCAGCAAGCAGCGTATGTCCTGCAGCCCGCCGATCAGGTCGCCGAGGGCGATACCCAGTACCTCTACGCGTTCGGCACCCCGTCCGGTCGCGCCGGTTCGGCCTATCTGTCGCGGGTCTCCGTCGACGACGTGAACAACCTGGCCAAGTACCAGTACTGGAACGGCAAGGACTGGATCACCGGCAAGCCCGTCGCGGCCACGCCGATCGTCGGCGATTCCACCCGTTCCGCAGGGCTTTTCGGGCCCGTCATCGACTGGGCGAACAACCCGAAGGTCTTGGGCGGAATGCTCGGCGGCCTGTTCGGCGCCAAGACGGGCGGCAACGTCAGCGAGATGTCGGTGCAGTACAACGAGTATCTGGGCAAGTACGTGATGATGTACGGCGACGGCAACAACAACATCAAGATGCGGTACGCCGACTCTCCCGAGGATGCCTGGTCGGCACCGATCACGGTGGCGACGTCCGCGACGTATCCCGGGCTGTACGCGCCGATGATCCATCCGTGGTCGGGCACCGGAAAGCTGGTCGACAGCAACGGAAATCCGGACGACAGCACGCTGTACTGGAACATGTCGCTGTGGGGCAACTACAACGTCGTGCTGATGAAGACCGACCTGTCCTCGCTGAAGGCCACGCTGGCCTGAGGCCACTCGCCTACCAACGTCACACTGGTGTGCCGTTCGGCGCCCGCGCTGAGTCCAGAATTCAGACTCTGCTAGTCTGACCGATGTGCCCGTCGACCGCGACCTCATCAGTGCCGAAAACTGTTCGGTCAAGCGAGCACTGGACATCGTCGGCGAGAAATGGACGCTGTTGGTATTGCGTGAGGCGTTATACGGCGCCCGGCGCTTCGAGCGGTTCCAGAGCCGCATCGGCTGCCCCCGCCAGGTTCTCACCGACCGCCTGACCACCCTCGTCGCGGCGGGCGTGTTGCGGAAGGTGCCCTATCAGGAGCCCGGCCAGCGGGAGCGTCACGAATACCGGCTGACCGAGAAGGGCCGGGACCTGCTGCCGGTTGTGATCGCGCTGATGCACTGGGGCGACAAATGGGAGGCCGACGCGGCCGGTCCACCGGTCGAGGTCGTGCATCGAGAGTGCGGCCATCCCGTCGAACTGGTTCTGCGATGCCACGACAACCACACCCCGCTGACCGCCCACGACACCGAGCCGAGGCCGGGCCCCGGTGCCCGCCCAGCCAAGACCGGAAAGACGAGTCGATGACCACGACCACCACCCACCCTTTCGACACCGCAATCAGCCTGTCTGACAACGGCGTCGGGCACTACACAGGTCACACCACGCCGGAGTACGCGAACATGGTGGGCCCGTTCGGCGGGGTGACCGCTGCGGCGATTGTGCGTGCGATCTCCCAGCACCCGGACCGGATCGGCGAGCCCGTCGCCCTGACCGTCAACTATCTCGCGCCGGTGAACGACGGCACCTTCGACATCGCCGTGCGCGCCGCGCGCACCAACCGGACCAATCAGCACTGGGTCGCCGAGGTTTCCCAGGAACACGGCCCGACCACCACCGCTACCGCCGTCTTCGGTGTCCGCCGTGACGCCTGGTCGGACACCGAACTCACCATGCCCGATGCGCCGGATCCCGAAACCCCCTCGCAGACAACCGTTCCCGAGATGGTTCCGTGGATGCGCAACTACGACATGCACTACTTGCGCGGCGGATTACCGACCGAATCCGAGGAGAGTGCGTCGTCGACGACGACGCTGTGGGTCCGGCAACGACCGGCACGTGCACTCGACTTCGCCGCGCTAAGCGCCATCACCGATGTCTTCTACCCGCGAGTGTTCCTACGCCGCGGCCGGATGCTGCCGGCCGGCACCATCTCGCTGACCACCTACTTCCACGTCGACGGCACCGAACTCGCCGGGCACGGTGCCGACTACGTCCTGGCCAGCGCGCACGCCCAGCGTTTCGCCCGCGGATACTTCGATCAGACCGCGCAGATCTGGGGCCGCAATGGGACCCTGCTGGCCACCAGTCACCAGATCGTCTACTACAAAGACTGAATGGCCGACGACCCCGAACCGCCCGCAACCCGGCGGTGGCCACACGTGCTGCGGCTCGTGCTGTTCGTCGCCGCCTTGCTCACGCTGTTCTACCTCGTTGCGGTGTCGAAGGTCATCGACCCGACCGGTGTGCGCGCCACGGTGTCGGCGACCGGACCGGCCGCTCCCCTGGTCTACGTCGTGGTGTCGGCAGGATTGGCCGCCGTGTTCGTTCCGGGCCCGCTGCTGGCCGCCGGCAGCGGCGTGCTGTTCGGGCCGCTGCTGGGCACGTTCGTCACTCTCGGTTCGACGGTCTTGACCGCGGTCATCGCCGCCCTGCTGGGCAGGCGAGCGGGCCGCGACAGCGCCCGGGCCCTGCTCGGCCCCGACTGGTCGGCCCGCATCGACTCGCAGATCCAGCGCCGCGGCCTGTGGGCGGTTGTCGGTCAGCGGTTCGTGCCGGGCATCTCCGACGCACTGGCGTCCTACGCATTCGGCGCATTCGGAACGCCGTTGTGGCAGATGGCAGTTGGCGCATTCGTCGGATCTGCGCCGCGCGCGTTCGTGTATACCGCGCTGGGCGCGTCGATTTCGGACCTGTCCTCGCCGCTCGGCTACGCCGCGATCGCGGTGTGGTGCATCACCGCGATCATCGGGGCGTTCGCCGCCCACCGCGGGTACCGCGGCTGGCGTGGGCGCCGCGAGGGCGGGTCCCTCCCCGGGGGTGAGGAGGGACCCACTCCCGGTTAGCGGCCGCTGTGTCCGCGACCGCCCGCCGAGATCTGATCCAGTTCCTCGGCCTTGCCGAAACCGAAGGCGAAACCGGCGGCAGCCGCCTGCCGGGCGACCGCCTGCAGCATCGTGCTCTTGCCGATGCCGGGCTCGCCGCGCAGACGGATCACACCGCCTTGCCGCACATCGCCGGCCCGCCGCAGCAGTGTCGCCACGGCAGCCAGCTCGGCGTTTCGGCCTCTCAGGACGGGTCGCGCCATCGACGGCCCGACCCGGCGCAACTTGTCATTTCCGTTAACAACCCCCGATGAGCCGCATCGCTTCCCGCGCCACGGAATACTGGCTCACATGGCTGATCGCAACGTCCTGGGCGGCCCCCTCGAACCGTGCGGAACCGATCCGATGACGGGTTTCTACCGCGACGGCTGTTGTTCCACCGGCCCGGAGGACGCCGGCCGACACACCATCTGCGCGGTGGTGACCGCCGAATTCCTCGCCCATCAGCGCTCGATAGGCAACGACCTGTCCACCCCGATGCCGCAGTATCGGTTTCCGGGCCTGACGCCCGGCGACCGGTGGTGTGTCACAGCGCTGAACTGGCTACGCGCCCACACCGACGGGCACGCCGCGCCGGTCGTGATGGCCTGCACTCACGAGCGGACCCTGGACGTGGTGCCGCTGGAAACTCTGCGGGAATACGCCGTCGACGTGCCCGACGACCTGGGCGCGCTGTAGCTCAGAAGTAGCCGTTGGCCGGCGGCCACACCCCGTTGACCGCGTAGTTGCCTGCCGCGTGCGCCTTGTACGCCAGCGGGTTGTGCGTGGAGACGGTGCGGACGTTGCGCCAGTGCCGGTCGAGGTTCAAGGCGCGGGCGGTGGCCGAGGCCCCACCGGTGTCGAAGAGCCGCTCCGCCGCCGCCAAGGTCAGCCGCTCGGCGATCAGCTGCGCCTCGGCGACCACGATCGCCACCCGGGCCAGTTCGTCAGCGTCGTCGATGCGCCCGGAGTCCACCACGGCGTCGAGAGCGTCGGCGGCGTTGAGGACCAGCGCCTCGGCGGCGGACGCGTTCGCGGCGATCTCACCGACCGCATGCAGTGTGAACGGATCGCCGGTGGCGGTGTCGGCCAGTGAATGCGACGCCGGACGCGCCTTGTTCTGCACGTACCAGACGGCGTCGTCGCGGGCCGCCGCCGCGATCCCCGCGGCCACCGCCGCCAGATACAGCTGCAGGAACGCGGTGCTGTGACCCAGGTGCCTGCCGTCGGACACCGTGATCACCTCGTGTGAGCGGACCTCCACGTTGGTGAATCGGGTTCCACCGCTGGCGGTGGTGCGCTGCCCGAAGCCCTCCCAGTCGTCGTACAGCTCCACGCCGTCGCGCCCGGCGGGCACGATCGCCTGGACGTCGCGACCCTCGGCATCATTGGCTGAGACTGCGATCAAATCGGCGAAAAGTGTTCCGGTGGAATAGAACTTGTAGCCATTGAGCCGTAGCACTCCGACACCGTCGGCGAGCAATGTGGTGTCCGCACCCGATGGGGTCTTGCCTTTGGCGTCGGTGATCGCGTTGCCGACGATCACCCCGGCGTTGACGCGCGGCAGCCATTCCTCGCGTTCGGTCTCGGTGGCACGGTTACTCAGCAACCGCTCGGCGAAGCCGAAGTGCGGCCGAAGTGCTTGTGCCACATTGGAGCTGCCTCGGGCGATCCGGATGACGGCGGTCAGCACATCCCGTACCGAGCCGCCGGGTCCGCCGTAGCGGGCAGGCACCCGCAGCGCCAAGGCACCGGTACGGCGGATCGCGTCGACAGCGTCGTACTGCAGAACCCGGTCGCGTTCGGCGGCAGCATCGGTGTGGCGCAGATCTTCCACCGCGCCGACGAGCCGCCCGAGCCGCTCCGCCGCTGTCCCGCCCTGTGGTTCGGTGGTGAATCTCGGGCGCGGCGCCACCGGCCGGGGATCTTCGCTCATCCTTCTCCTCGGTAATGGCTGATGATGTTGTCGGCGAAACGGTCGAGTTCGGCGTCGATCGGCTGGAACTGCAGCATGAACAATTCGATGCCGGCCGCGTGGAAGGCGTCGATGCGCTCGATGATCTGCTCGTAGCTGCCGACCAGACCGGCCAGCGTGCCGCCGTTGGAGCCGACACGCTTGCTGCCGGCGAGTACCTGGTACATCGCGGTGTTGGGGTCGGTGCCGCTGGAGATCTCGGGCCGCGACTCGGCGTCGATCAGTGCTTGCAGGTGCGCCGCCTCGGCGTGTGCCTCGGCTTCAGTGGGCCGGGCAATCACAAACGCGGACAACCCGAATCGCAGCGGTCCGCGATCACGAGGACGGGCGCGCAGATCCTCGATGAGCGCGACGGTGTCGGCGATCGGCCTGCCGTTGATGAAGTACACGTCACCGTGGGAGGCGCCCAGCGCTCGGCCCGGCTCCGACTCGCCGCCGATGTACACCGGCGGAACGTCCTTCGGCACCGGCCGAACCAGGGCCTGCTGTCCCCCACGATCACCGACCGCGACGTGCTTGCCGTTCCACAAATCCAGGACGGTGTCCAGCCACTGCCTGGTGTAGGCGTACCGGTCGTCGTGGGCCAGCGGATCGACGCCCAGCGCCTCGAGTTCGGGCAGGAACCAGCCGGTGACCACGTTGATCGACAGCCGGCCTCCCGCGATGTCGGCGATGTTGGCGGCGAGCTTGGCGAACACCAGCGGGTTGAACAGCAGCGGCTTGATCGCCCCGATCAACTCGATCCTCTCGGTGGCCTCGGCCAGGCCGGCCAGCGTGGACCAGGTCTCGAGCACGTCGTTGTCGGTGTCGCTGGGATGAATCACGTGCTGGGCCACCAACGTCGCGTCGAATCCCCGGTTCTCGGCGTGCACCAGCAGGTCGCGGGTGCGCCGGTAGCCGGCGTCCGGCAAGTCGTCGGGGTGGGTGCGTGCCCCGTGGTTGCCGTAGACCGGCGCCCACACCCCGAAACGTGGTCTGCTCATGAGGTGGTCAGGTAGCGCTGACGCTCCCAGTCGCTGACGTGAGCCGTGTAGGCCTGCCATTCGCTGCGAGCGATGGAGATGAAGTCGAGCACCGAGTCTCGGCCGAGGATCTCCAGAATCGTGTCGTCCTGTGCCGCCAACGCCAGTGACGTACCGAGTGATTCCGGCAGAGGAGACCCCTTGCCGTACAGGTTGCCTGTCCCGGCGGCCGCCGGCGGGCGGCCGGCTTCCACGCCGGCCACCACCGCCGCCAGCGCCGAGGCGATCAGCCAGTACGGGTTGGCATCCGAAGCGCCCGAACGCAATTCGATGCGGCTGGCACTCGGCGGATCCTCGACGAGTGAACGGATGGCCGCGCTGCGGTTGTCCCGGCTCCAGTTCACCGTGTCGGGAGCGAACGAGTCAGGCGTGTAGCGGCGGTACGCGTTGACCGAGTGCGCCCCGAACAAGGCGATCGACGGCAGGTGCTCGAGTAGGCCGGCGATCGCGAGCAGGGTCAGCTCGCCCTCTTCGCCGTCCACCGAGGCGAAGGCCGGTTCGTCGTCGCGCCACAGCGAGATATGCAGGTGCGCCGAGCTTCCCGAGTGCTCCGAGAACGGCTTGGGCATGAAGCTGGCCACCTTGCCGTGCTTGCGCGCCACCTCCTTGGTGGCGTACTTCAGCCGCGCGCCGTCGTCGGCGGCCGCCAGGGCGTCGGTGTAGACCAGGTTGGTCTCGACCTGACCCGGCCCGTATTCGGTCTGGATACCTTCCAGCCGGATGAATCCGCCGAGGGTGTCGTGCAGGTCGGAGAGCAGCGGATCCAGCCCGTTGGCGTTCTCCAGCGAATAGGCGTGGATGTCGTCCTGAATCGGTGAACCGTCGGGATTCAGCAGATAGAACTCGAACTCGACGCCCACCTTCGCGGTGTAGCCCAGCGACCCCAGTCGGGCGATCACCCGGCGTAGGACACCGCGCGGGTCGAGCAGCGAGGGTGTGCCGTCCGGGCGGACGATGTCGGAGATCACGTGGCCGACACCGGTGCGCCACGGCAGCGGCTTGTAGGTCGAGAAATCGGGGATCGCATGGACGTCGGGATAGCCGTCGTCCCAGTTGGTCAGCCGCAACCCGTCGATCACCGTCCCGTCGGTGTTCCAGCCGAGGGCGGCCTCACAGAACGCGAACCCGTGCTTGGCACGGTCGATGAACTGCTGTGCGGGGATCCGCTTTCCGGCGGCGTGGCCGAACGGGTCGCTCCAGGCGACCTCGATCTCGGTCAGCGAGCCGTCGTGCAGGCCGCGCAGAAGTTCGGACTCGGCGTCCTGCGTCACGGTGGGGCCTCCTGAGGTTCGACGGGTGGCCCACACCCTCCCTCGGACTGGCTGCGGAGAAACAGATTTAACGTCGACGTGAGCGCAACTAACGAGACTTTGACTCGCGCTGAGCGCAGACATTCACAGATCGTTGACGCCCGCGCAAAGGTGTTCGGGTGTCTGTGTTCGTCGACGTCGCGCCGGCCGGGGCCACCGATTCCCCGGTGGGGGCCCGGTGGCCGTCCTGGGCCACCCGGCTCGGCCTGCCGTTGTTGTCGCTGTTGGTGTTCTTCGTCGTCTGGCAGCTGGCCGCGGCCAGTGAGATCTGGAACCAGACCTTCGTCCCGTACCCGAGCACGGTGTGGCATGCCTTCATCGACGTGTCCACCACCCACGACGGCACCCGCGGTTACGCCGGCTACCTCCTGTGGGAGCACCTGTACATGACGCTGCGCCGGGTGGCGGCCGGTGTCGTGATCGGTGTGGCGGCCGGCGTCGCCCTCGGCCTGCTGATGGGCTCCATCCCCTGGGTCCGCAGTGTGCTGGAGCCGTGGCTGACCTTCCTGCGTGCGCTGCCGCCGCTGGCCTACTTCTTCCTGCTCGTCATCTGGCTCGGCATCGACGAGGCGCCCAAGGTCACGCTGCTGGCACTGGCGGCCTTGCCCCCCGCGGCCGTCGCCACCACCGCGGCCGTCGTCGCCGTTCCGGTCAGCTTGGTGGAAGCGGCCCGCGCGCTTGGGGCCTCACGCCGGGATGTAGTGCGCGACATCGTGATTCCGTCGGCACTGCCGGAGACGTTCACCGGAATCCGGCTCGCCGTCGGCATGGCGTACTCATCGGTTGTCGCCGCCGAACTGTTCAACGGCATCCCCGGAGTCGGCGGCCTGGTCAAGGACGCCAGCAACTACAACAACACCCCCGTCGTGCTGGTCGGCATCTTCGCGATCGGCATCTCGGGGCTCGTGATCGACGGTCTGCTGCGCACTGTCGAGCGTCGCGCCGTCCCCTGGAGAGGAAAGGTATGACCTTCAAGAGGTTCATCACTCTGGCCGCCGCCGCCATCACCGTGATCGGCATGGCCGGCTGCTCGGTTGATCACTCAAATTCGCAGGCGGGCAAGCCCACGCTTCGCCTCGGCTACCAGACCTTCCCCAGCGGCGATCTGATCGTGAAGAACAACCGGTGGCTGGAGGACGCGTTGCCCGACTACAACATCAAGTGGGTGAAGTTCGACTCCGGCGCCGACGTCAACACCGCATTCATCGCCAAGGAACTGGACTTCGGCGCGCTGGGCTCCAGCCCCGTCGCCCGCGGACTGTCGGCGCCGCTGAACATCCCGTACAGCGTGGCGTTCGTTCTGGACGTCGCCGGTGACAACGAGGCTCTGGTCGCCCGCAACGGCAGCGGCATCAACGCGATCGCCGACCTCAAGGGCAAGCGGGTGGCCACTCCGTTCGCCTCGACCGCGCACTACAGTCTGCTGGCCGCATTGGCCCAGAATGGGTTGTCGCCCAGCGATGTTCAGCTGATCGATCTGCAACCGCAGGCGATTCTGGCGGCGTGGGAACGCGGTGACATCGAGGCCGCCTACACCTGGTTGCCGACGCTGGATCAGCTCCGCAAGAACGGCAAGGATCTGATCACCAGTCGCCAGCTGGCCACCGACGGCAAGCCGACCCTGGACCTCGGGGTGGTGTCGAACCAGTTCGCCAAGGACCACCCTGAGGTCGTCGACATCTGGCGCAAGCAGGAAGCCAGGGCGCTGACGGTCATCCACAGCGATCCGGCCGCCGCGGCGAAGGCCATTGCCGCCGAGATCGGTTTGTCGCCGGCCGATGTCGAGGGTCAACTGAAGCAGGGGGTTTTCCTGACGCCGCAAGAGGTCGCGTCCCCGCAGTGGCTGGGCAGCCAGGGCAATCCGGGCAACATCGCGACGAACCTGCAGAGCGCGTCGCAGTTCCTGGCCGAGCAGAAGCAGATCCCGACGCCCGCTCCCCTCACGACATTCCAGAACGCCATCTACACCCAGGGGCTACCGAATGTCATCGCCCAGTAGGACCACAGTGCCGGCCCCGGCGTCGGCGTCGCACACCGACGGCGGGATCCACATTCGCTCTGTCGAGCACCGGTACGGCACGACGACGGCGCTGGGGTCGCTCGATCTCGATGTGGAGCCCGGATCGTTCCTTGTCCTCGTCGGCGCATCGGGATGCGGGAAGAGCACTCTGCTGCGGCTGATCGCCGGATTCGAATCACCCAGCGCCGGTGAGCTGACGGTGTCGGGCCGGCGCCCGGTCCCGGGCCAGACAGCCGGCGTGGTGTTCCAGCAGCCACGGCTGTTTCCGTGGCGCACCGTCGGCGGCAATGTGGAGCTGGCATTGAAGTACGCCGGCACCTCGCGCGAGCGGCGGGCCCAGCGGCGCGACGAACTGCTCAGCAGGGTGGGCCTGAAAGACATTGCGCACCGCAAGATCTGGGAGATCAGTGGTGGTCAGCAGCAGCGTGTCGCGATCGCGCGGGCGCTGGCCTCCGAACGCCCCGAGACCTCCCTGCTGCTGCTCGACGAGCCGTTCGCCGCGCTGGACGCACTGACCCGGGAGCGGCTGCAGGAGGACGTTCGCCAGGTCAGTGCGGAATCCGGTCGCACCACCGTGTTCGTGACGCACAGCGCCGACGAGGCCGCGTTCCTGGGATCGCGCATCGTGGTGCTCACCCACCGCCCGGGCCGCATCGCCCTGGACCTGTCGGTGGACCTGCCCCGCAGCGGGATCGACGCCGACGAACTGCGGCGTAGCTCCGAATACGTTCGGCTGCGCCAGGAAGTCAGCCGAGCGGTCAAGGCCGCGGCGGTCGAACCGGCATGACCGCAGTCTCTGCCTGTCCGGTCCTATCGGAGGCATCTGCGATCACGGTGGCCAGGGATCTCGCCGCCGATTTCGCCATCGGTGCTGCCGGACGCGACCGTGATCGCGAGTTGCCATTCGCCGAGATCGACCGGCTGTCGGCCAGCGGCCTGTTGGCCATCACGGTGCCCGGCGCCTACGGCGGAGCGGGACTGCCGGCCAGTGCGGTCGCCGAGGTGGTCCGCATCCTGGCCACCGCGGATCCGAACATCGCCCAGATCCCGCACAGCCATTTCGTGTACATCAACCTGCTGCGGTTGGCCGGGTCGAACGACCAACTGCGGCACCACGCGGAACTGATCCTGCGCGGTGGCCGGATCGCCAACGCACAGTCCGAACGCAGCAGCGCGACGGTCGCCGACATCGCGACCACCGTTCGCCCGGCCGGCGGCCGGTTTCGGATCGACGGCACCAAGTATTACTGCACCGGCTCGTTGTTCGCCGACACCCTGGCTGTAGTGGCCCGCCTCGACGATCCGGACGGTGGAAGCGGTTTGGCCGACGGCCAATACGTCGCCTTCCTGCCCGCCGACACCCCCGGGGTGCGGATCGTCGACGACTGGCAGGCATTGGGCCAGCGGACCACCGGTAGCGGAACGGTCATCTTCGACGGCGTCCTGGTCGAAGAGTCCGCGCTTGTCGCCCGAACTCCGGCGGTCAACGCCCCGACCGGCTACGGCGCGTTCGCTCAGCTTTTGCACGCCGCGATCGACGCCGGCATCGCACGAGGCGCGTTGGAGGCGGCCGCATCCTTCGTCAGGGAGAAAAGCAGACCGTGGTTCGAGGCCGGGGTGGCGCACGCCGGCGACGATCCCCTGCTGATCCAGCGGTTCGGTGAACTGGCGGTCATGGTTCAGGCCGCCGAGGCCGCACTCACGGTCGCCGGCGCCAAGGTCGATGGCGCGCCCGCGGCGGAGGCCTCGCTGGCCGTCGCAGGCGCCAAGATCCTGGCCGACAACGCTGCCAACGAGGTTTCCGGCGCACTGTTCGAGGTCAGCGGAACCCGGAGCGCCGCGGCAGACCTCAATCTCGACCATTTCTGGCGCAATGCCCGAACCCACACCCTTCACGACCCGGTGCGGTGGAAATACCAGCACATCGGCCGGGCAGTCCTGCACGGAACGGCCCCGCCGCTGCATTCAGCGATCTGAGCGTGCGCCGAGTCACTCCCAGAGCGGCTGGAACGCCGTTACCGACCTCACACATGCGGCCCGCAGTCTGGTATGACTATCTAAGTAATTTCGCCGCACGGGAGGATTAGCACCGAGGTGCCCAGCTGGGGCGTTGAGCCGAAGGGGGCCTGGTGAGCACCCCTATCGAAGAACGCGTGGTCCACGACGAGCCGCCGCAACGCGCGGCGCTGGCCAAGTGGATCCGCCGCTTGGCGGTGCCGATCATCCTGGGTTGGCTCGGGCTGATCGTGGTGCTGAACGTCTCGGTTCCGCAGCTGGAAGAAGTCGGCAAGCTGCGCGCGGTATCGATGTCGCCGAAAGAGGCGCCGTCAGTCATCGCGATGATGCGCTCCGGCAAGGTCTTCGAGGAGTCTGACTCCGACAGTTCGGCGATGATCGTGCTGGAAGGCGACCAGCCCCTCGGCGACGACGCGCACCGCTTCTACAACGAGATGATCACCGCGCTGCGGGCCGACACCACGCACGTGCAGCACATCCAGGACTTCTGGGGTGATCCGCTCACCGAAGCCGGGGCGTTGAGCGCCGACTCGAAAGCCGTCTACGTGCAGGTGGCGCTCGCCGGGAACATGGGCGAGACGCTGGGCAACGATTCGGTGGAGGCGGTCCAGAAGATCGTCAAGGGCTTGTCGCCCCCGCCGGGCGTCAAGGTCTTCGTGACCGGCGGCCCCGCGTTGCAGGCCGACCAGCAGCATGCCGGTGACAAGAGCATCCGGATCATCGAGATGACCACCATCGGCGTGATCGTCATCATGCTGTTGTTCTTCTACCGATCATTCATCACCGTCGGGCTGGTCCTGGTGATGCTGATCCTGGGCCTGACGGTGACCCGTGGTGCCGTCGCCTTCCTCGGCTATCACAACCTGATCGGGCTGTCGCCGTTCGCAACCCAGCTATTGGTGACATTGGCGATAGCGGCGACAACGGACTATGCGATCTTCCTGATCGGGCGATATCAGGAGGCCAGATCGGTCGGCGAGAGCCGCGAGGACGCCTACTACACGATGTACCACGGCACCGCGCACGTGGTGCTGGGCTCGGGCATGACGATCGCCGGCGCGACGTTCTGCCTTTCCTTCACCCGACTGCCGTACTTCAAGTCGCTCGGTGTTCCGCTGGCCGTCGGCATGGTGGTCGCGGTGGTGTCGGCGCTGACGCTGGGCGCGGCGATCGTCACGGTGGCCAGCCGGTTCGGGCTGCTCGAACCCAAGCGGGCGATGCGGATTCGGTTCTGGCGGCGCCTCGGTGCGGCCGTGGTGCGCTGGCCCGCCGCCATCCTGTTCTCGACGGTGATGATCGCCCTGATCGGGCTGATCACTCTGCCGGGCTACCAGGCGAACTACAACGACCGGAAGTATCTGCCTGCCGACCTGCCAGCCAACGAGGGCTTCGCGGCCGCCGAGCGGCACTTCCCCATCGCCCGGATGAACCCCGAGATGCTGCTGCTGGAGACCGACCAGGACGTGCGCAACTCGGCCGATTTCCTGGTGATCGAGAAGATCAGCAAGGCGATCGCCAAGGTGCCGGGAATCGGCCGGGTCCAGTCGATCACGCGTCCTGCCGGTAAACCGTTGAAATACAGCACGATTCCGTCCCAGATGAGCATGGGCGGCACCGGCCAGACGATGAACCGGTCCTATCTGCAGGACCGGATGGCCGACATGCTGGTGCAGGGTCAGGACATGCAGAACACCATCAACACGATGACGCAGATGATCGGCTTGATGCAGGAATTGAGCGGCGTCACTCACGACATGGTGGGCAAGACCGACAAGACTGCCCAGGATATCGCCCAACTCCGAGACCACATCTCCGACTTCGACGACTTCTTCCGCCCGATCCGCAGCTACCTGTACTGGGAGCCGCACTGCTACGACATCCCGCTGTGCTGGTCGACGCGGTCGGTCTTCGACACTCTCGACGGCGTGGACAAGATGACCGACGACATCCAGCAGCTGTTGCCGGACATGCATGCGCTCGACGCCGTCATGCCGCAGATGATTCCGCTGATGAACTCGTCGATCGAGTCGATGAAGCGGATGCGCATCATGATGCTGACCCAGCAGGCCACCCAGGCCGGCCAGCAGGATCAGCAGGCCGCCTTGAGCGAGAACCAGGCGGCAATGGGCGCCGCCTTCAATGATTCGCTGAACGACGACACGTTCTACCTGCCGCCGGAGATCTTCGACAACGACGAATTCAAGCGCGGCATCAAGAATTTCATCTCCCCCAACGGCCACGCCGTCCGATTCATCATCTCCCACGAGGACGACCCGCTCTCGGCTGACGGCATCAACCGCATCGACGCCATCAAGAACGCCGTCTTCGAAGCCATCAAGGGCACCCCCCTGGAAGGCTCGAAGGTCTACCTCGGTGGCACCGCATCGGCCTTCAAGGACATGCAGGAGGGCAACAAGTACGACCTGTTGATCGCCGGCGTGGCCGCACTGTCGCTGATCTTCATCATCATGCTGCTGATCACCCGTGCCATCGTGGCCGCGGCGGTGATCGTCGGCACCGTCGTGCTGTCACTCGGGGCCTCGTTCGGGCTGTCGGTGCTGTTGTGGCAGCACATCCTGGGCATCGAGCTGCAGTTCATGGTCATGGCGATGGCGGTGATCATCTTGTTGGCCGTCGGCGCCGACTACAACCTGCTCCTGGTCGCCCGGATGAAAGAAGAGATACCGGCCGGCATCAACACCGGCATCATCCGCGCGATGGGCGGCAGCGGGTCGGTGGTGACCGCGGCCGGCCTGGTGTTCGCCTTCACCATGATCTCGATGTCGGTCAGCGCCATGGTGGTGGTGGCCCAGGTGGGTACGACGATCGGGCTCGGCCTGCTGTTCGACACCCTGGTGGTGCGGGCATTCATGACCCCGGCGATCGCGGCCATGATGGGCCCGTGGTTCTGGTGGCCGCAGGTGGTGCGGCCGAAACCGCTGTCGAAGCGTCCGCACGGTCAATTGCTGCGCTAGCTGTCGGCGGTTCTGCTATGACTGGACGCCGTGGGGACTCAGACCGAGGTACCGCACCGGCGGGGTGAGGCCTCCGTCGAGCCGAAACCCGGGGTGGCCCGCTGGATCCGCCGCCTGGCGATACCGATCATCCTCGGCTGGCTCGCCGTCATCGGCGCGCTGACCGTCTTCGTGCCACCGCTGGACGTCGTCGGTGAGATGCGGGCAGTGTCATTGTCGCCGAAGGAATCCCCGTCGGTGATCGCCTTGATGCGCAGCGGCAAGGTCTTCGAGGAGTCCGATTCCGACAACGCCGTCATGATCGTCCTGGAGGGCCAGCGACCGCTCGACGCGGCGGCCCGCCAGTACTACGACGAGCTGATCACCACGCTGCGCGCGGACACCACCCACGTGCAGCACGTTCAAGACTTCTGGGGCGATCCGCTCACCGAAGCCGGCGCGCTGAGCTCCGACGGGAAAGCCGTCTACGTGCAAGTGGCGCTCGCCGGGAACATGGGTGAGTCGCTGGGCAACGCGTCGGTCGCGGCGGTCCAGAAGATCGTGAAAGACCTGCCTCCGCCGCCGGGGGTCAAGACATTCGTGACCGGCGGTTCGGCGATGCAGACCGACCAGCAGAAAGAAGGCGGGCGCAGCATCCAGGTGGTGAAGATCGCCACCGTCGCCGTCATCATCTGCATGCTGCTGTTCTTCTACCGGTCGATCACCACAGTCGGAATCGTCCTGGTGATGCTCGTTATGGGACTGTCGGTGACCCAGGGAGCGGTGGCATTCCTGGCGTATCACAACCTGATTGGCTTGACGACGTTCGTCACGCAGATTCTGGTGCCCCTGGCGCTCGCCGCGACGACCGACTACGCCATCTTCCTCATCGGCCGTTACCAGGAAGCTCGCGTGGCCGGGCAGGACCGAGAGTCGGCCTATTACACGATGTTTCGGGGTACCGCGCATGTGGTGCTGGCTTCCGGCATGACGATCGCCGGCGCGACGTGCTGCCTGACGTTCACCCGGCTGCCATACTTCCACACGCTGGGCATCCCGCTTGCCGTCGGCATGGTCGTCGCGGTGTTCTCCGCGCTGACGCTCGGGCCGTCGATCGTGACGGTGGCAAGCCGTTTCGGGCTGCTGGAACCCAAGCGGGCGATGCGAATTCGGTTCTGGCGCAGGTTGGGTGCGGTGGTGGTGCGCTGGCCGGGGTGGGTGCTGTTTCTCACCGTCTTCATCGCGTTGATCGGGCTGATCGCGCTGCCCGGCTACCGGCCGAACTACGACGACCGCAAATACCTGCCTGCCGACCTGCCGGCCAACGAGGGTTTCGCGGCCGCCGAGCGGCACTTCCCCGTCGCCCGGATGAACCCGGAACTGTTGCTCATCGAGACCGACCAGGACCTGCGCAACCCGGCGGACTTCCTGGTGCTCGAGCGGATCACCAAGGCCGTCACGAAGGTTCCCGGTGTCGGCCGGGTCCAGTCCATCACGCGCCCTGACGGAAAACCGTTGAAGTACAGCACTATTCCGGCTCAGATGAGTATCAGCGGATCGCTACAGACGATGAATCGGTCCTACCTGCAAGACCGGATGGCCGACATGCTGGTGCAGGGTCAGGAGATGCAGAACACCATCAACACGATGACCCAGATGATCGGTTTGATGGAGCAGCTGAGCGCGACCACGCACGACATGGTCGGCAAGACCGAGCAGACCGCTGTGGACATCGCAGCACTGCGGGATCACATCTCCGACTTCGACGACTTCTTCCGCCCGATCCGCAGCTATCTGTACTGGGAGCCGCACTGCTTCGACATTCCGATGTGCTGGGCGGTTCGGTCGACCTTCGACGCTCTCGACGGCGTCGACACCATGACCGACGACATCCAGCGATTGGTCCCCGATCTGCGCGATCTCGATTCGATTATGCCGCAAATGATTCCGCTGATGCGCTCGTCGATCGAGTCGATGAAGCGGATGCGCATCATGATGCTGACGCTGCAGTCCACCCAGTCCGGCATGCAGGATCAGATCGCCGCGATGAACGACGGCTCGTCGGCCATGGCTGCGGCGTTCAACGACTCCCTCAACGACGACACGTTCTACGCGCCGCCGGAGATCTTCGACAACGACGAGATCAAGCGCGGCATGAAGAACTTCATCTCCCCCAACGGCCATGCGGCGCGGTTCATCATCTCCCACGAGCAGGACCCGATGTCGGCCGAGGGCATCGACCGCATCGACGCCATGAGGGCGGCCGTCTTCGAAGCCATCAAGGGCACGCCGCTGGAAGGTTCGAAGGTGTACCTCGGCGGTACCGCGTCGGCGTTCAAGGACATGGAGGAAGGTAACTCCTACGACCTGCTGATCGCCGGACTGGCGGCGCTGTCGCTGATCTTCATCATCATGCTGCTGATCACCCGGGCTCTGGTCGCGGCGGCCGTGATCGTCGGCACCGTCGTGCTGTCGCTCGGAGCGTCCTACGGATTGTCGATTCTGCTCTGGCAGCACATCCTCGGGATGCCGCTGCAGTTCATCGTGATCGCGATGGCGGTCATCATCTTGTTGGCGGTCGGCGCGGACTACAACCTGCTACTGGTTGCGAGGATGAAAGAGGAAATCCCGGCCGGCATCAACACCGGCATCATCCGCGCGATGGGCGGCAGCGGGTCGGTGGTGACTGCGGCCGGCCTGGTGTTCGCCTTCACGATGATGGCGATGTCGGTCAGCAGCATGAAAGTCATCGCGCAGGTCGGCACGACGATCGGGCTCGGCCTGATGTTCGACACCCTGGTCATCCGGGCCTTCATGACGCCGGCTATCGCCGCACTGCTCGGGCGGTGGTTCTGGTGGCCGCGCGTCGTGCGATCGCGGCCGCTGTCCACACGGCCGCACGGCGAGCTGCTCAAGTAGCTGCCGCCAGCCTCACCCGCATGAGCGTGGTCAGGTCGCTCCCGGCGCGGCGCAATGGCTTTGGCGAACGCGCCGCCATCGACATGATCACGGCGCCTTCAATGGTCGCGACGACGGTGGTTGCAAGATCCTCGGCAGCCCCTCGGTCGAGGCCCTCCCTTTCGAGCGGCCCGGCGATGAGTTTCACCCACTGCGTGAACGCGTTCGCCGCGACTCGGGCGGCCGCGGGCGCTTCCGAGTCGCCCAGCGCGGCTGCAACGATCGGACATCCGGCGCGGTAATCGCTGTCGGTGAGTGCCGATTCCCACGCCCTCACGAACGCCTCGACTGCCGCGATCGGGTCACCGGTGCTGACCGTCTCGTCCAGCATCGAGGCAAATCCCCGCGCGGCGAATTCCGTTGCAGCCGCGATTAATTCAGGCTTTCCTTCCGGGAAGTTCAAATACAGCGTCCGGCGTGCGAGACCGCTGTGTTCCAAAATCTGCGAGACACTCGCGCTGCCCACCCCGCGTCGCCGCACGAGTTCGATCGTGGAGTCGATCAAACGTTGTCGAGCAGACACCGCGGCCTCCATCCGTTGCACTAGACCAATCAGTCTACTATCGTCTCATGTCTGGTAGATCGATCGGTCTACCGCATCGGGAAGGAGGCCGTCATGGATACGGCCAACCAAGCATCACGCAAGTTTCGCCGGGAACGCCTCATCGGCCGCTACCTCGCCAATCCGCTCGTCGCATTGCTTGGGCGCCTTAGTCTGCGTACCACCTTCGCGACTGAATTGCAGACGATGGGCCGCAAGTCGGGCCGTTGGCGAGCGGTGCCCGTTTCGGCACGCTTCGATTCGGTGGGGGCGTGGGTGATCTCCCAGCACGGGCGTCGGTCCGGGTGGGCGCTCAACGTTGCCGACAACCCCACCGTCCGGATCCGGCAGGGACATCGATGGCGAAGCGGTACTGCACGTTTTGTTCCCGATGACGATCCGGCGGCACGGGTACGGACGTTTGCGGCGTCGCCGCTGCTTTCACCCCTTGTGACCGCGACCTTCAAGGCGTTGCAATCCGATCCGATCAGTGTCCGGATCGACTTCGCGGACTGACGCGGGTGTGGCCACGGTGACGCAAGCGCGCTCCTGGGAAATCTGTGACAGAGCTTGTTCAACGCGCTCCCGACACCCCGAAGGGGGCGTCGTCCGATGGCTCCGTGATCGCCTATGTTGGACCGTCCAACCAACTTCATCGAGGGGGAAACAGCGTGGAGGACGAGACCGGCCTGTCAGCCGCCGACCTCCTCGACATCAACCGCGAAATCCAGGGCTCCCCCACGATCCGGCTGCTGGCCGCACTCAACCTGGGCGGTTACGCCACCCTGATGGAGCGTCACCTCAGCGACGGCGAGATCAGCGAGACCGAGCTGGTCGTGCGGCTCGAGCGGGACCTCGACGAGCTGGGTCGGCCCGGTGGCGAACAGTCCGGCCTGGGTCTGATCAAGAGCTGGGCGAGCCAGGGTTGGCTGCACCGGGTGGCAGACCAGCGCAGCGGCATCGAGCGCAACCTCTGCTACCTCACCCAGGACGCCCGCCGGGCGCTGGACTTCCTACGTGGGCTGCGCCGCCAGGACACCATCGCCACCGGCGGCTCGATCAACGGCATCGCCGCACGCCTCAAACAGATCGCCCTGCGCGTCGGCAACGACCCGGTCCGCATCCGCGCCGGCATCCAGGCCGAGATCGCCGCCTTGCACGCCGAACTGGATGCGCTGGAACGCGGTGAAGAGCTGGACCGCTCCGCCGACGTCGACATGACCGACGTGTACGACGAAGCCCACGCCATCGCATTGCAGATGGAACGGCTTATCACCGACATCGGCCAGTACGGCACGATGATCGAGCGGGCCACCGCGGCTCTCGACGAGCCGATCGACAGCAACCTGGCCTACCGCGACCGGCAGCGTCAGATGTACGCCGACTACCAGGCCGCCTGGGACTCCCAGGGCCGCGATTCGCACCGCGCCTTCCTGCGGATGATCAACGACCCGGACCAGCGCGCGGAGTTCGAGGCCGACGTCGCGGCCGTCGCCCATGCGCTGCCCGCCCTCGACCCGGCACTGCGCAAGGTGATGGCCGGGTTCTTCGAGCTCGTCGGCCAGCAGATCGACGAGGTGGAGCGCATCCAGCAGCGCTGCGCCCAGCGGGTCAAGCGGTTCACCGCGTTCGGGACCCTGGAGCAGAGCCGCGGTGTGGCCCGCCAACTCAGCGACGCGATCGGCGCCGCCCGCGTCCTGCTCAAGAGCTCACTGACCGACTCGCGCCTCGACATCGAACTCCCCCTGGCCCGCCACGCCATCAGTTCGGTTGGCGCACTGAGCTTCCGGATCGGCGATCTGTCATCGCCCAGGCCCGCTCAAGCTTCGGAAGGCGAGCTGGACCTGACCAGCTTCGCGGCGCTGACCACCCAGGTCGACGCCCCGGCGATGTCGGAGATGATCAACACCGCCCTGGATACCGGCCCGGTGTCGCTGCCCGACGCTGTGGACATGCTCGATGCGGCCTATCTGGGTCACGTCATCGTGCTGTGGTCGTGGGCGCTCAAACAACCCTCACAGGCAGAGACAGCCTCGAACACACCGGTGACCGTCCGATTCCAGTCGCTGGACGGACGGGACCGCGAGATGGAGGTCCCGCACTTGGTCTTCACCGAACCGATCTCCAGCTTGTTGGGAGCCAGCGCATGACCACCGACGCCGATATCGACTTCAGCTCACTACCTCAAGTCGACCAGACCGCGCGCACCCCGCATCAGCGGCGCCCCCGCTTCGACGGCGACGTGAGCGAGCTGCCCGACCGGGCGTGCTGGGCGCTGCAGCAGCTGCTGACCCGCCGCTACATCAGCGCCGAGGGCGATGCCGACCTGTACAGCTGGGTGCTGGAATACCGTGCGCAACTGTCGGTACGGCTCTCCGAACTCGACCTGATGCTGCGCGTGGTCGAGGGTGGGGACGTCGCGTTCGTCGAGCAGGCTCGTTACGAATCCGCCCGGGGCGCCAAGCTTTTGCGTCGCGAGCCGCTGGGCACCTACGACTCGATCCTGGCGCTGCACCTCGCGCAGATGTCGCGCGCCGCCGGTGGCCAGGCCGTGCTGATCAGCCGCGAGGAGGTGCACGGGCTGTTCTCCGGTGTCCTCAACGACGTCGACCGCGACACCGTGACCTTCACCGCCCGCATCGACGCGGCCATCGCGCGCCTGGCCGGACTGGAGATCCTGCGCAAGACTCGCGACGACGAAGACAGCTACACCGTCAGCCCGGTGATCAACGCCGTGATGACCGCATCGGTGATCGCCGAATTGCAGCAGCAGTTCGAGATGCTGCTGTCCGGCGGCGCATCCCCGGACCGCGATGAACAGGAGACCGCGCTCGATGGCTGAACAGTTCCACTTGTCGCGGCTGCAGGTCATCAACTGGGGTGTGTTCGACGGTTACCACGACATCCCGTTCAGCGAAGGCGGCGCGCTGATCGCCGGAGCGTCGGGAAGTGGGAAGTCCTCACTGCTGGATGCGATTTCGCTGGCCTTTCTGCCGTTCAACCGGCGCAATTTCAACGCCTCCGGCGACAACACCGCCGCGGGGTCCAGCGCAGGCCGCCGCACGGTCGACAAGTACGTACGCGGGGCGTGGGGTCAGCGCAGTGACGGCGGCGCCAGCAAGGTGATGTACCTGCGCGGGGACGGCACGGCGTGGTCGGCCATCGCCGTCAGCTACCGCAGCAACACCGGGCGCACGGTCACCGGCCTGGTCTTGAAATGGCTGACCGGCGAGTCCCGCTCGGACTCGTCGAGCCGGTTTGTGCTGGCCGACGGGGACCGCGACATCGAGGACGTTTGCAACCGCTGGGCGGCAGGGCGTTTCGACTCCGGGGTGTTCAAGGACGACGAGTGGCGGTTCTCCACCAAGGTGGAGTCGCAGTACCTCGCCCAGCTGTACGCCACCATCGGTATCCGCGCTTCCGATGCCGCTCAGCAGCTGCTCGGCAAGGCAAAATCGCTGAAAAGCGTTGGTGGGCTTGAACAGTTCGTGCGCGAATTCATGCTCGACGAGCCGAGTAGCCTGACCCGGCTGCCGGAGGCGCTCAAGCAGATCGATCCGCTGGTGGAGGCCCGCGAGCTCTTGGCCGTCGCTCAGAAGAAGCGCAAGATCCTCGGCGACATCGAGAAGATCCAGCAGCGGTACGCCTCGGAGTCCTCGGACCTGGGCATCATCGATCTGGTGGATCAGCCGATGGTCCGCGCGTACACCGACCATGTCCGGCTCACGCAGTGCGGGCCGCAGATCCAGTCGCTGGACGCCACCATCGACCAACTCGGCAACGAGTACGAGGACGTCACCCGGCAGCTGAATCTGGCCAAGGCCGAGGGTGATTCGCTCAACGCGCAGATCAGCGGATCCAGCTCCAGCCTGGGACCGTTGCAGTCCCAGGTGGCCGGCGCCGAGGCACAGGCCGAACAGGTGTCGCGGCGCCGTGCGGCCTACGAGACGATGCTGGCCGCCCAAGACATCGACGTCCCGGACACCGCCGACGAGTTCTGGAATCTGCGTGAGGAACTCGCCACCGAGGTCACCGAACTGCTGGCCAAACTGGACCGGGGCCGTGAGGCGTCCACCGATGCCGAATACGCACAGAAGGCCGCCCGCATCGCCCGCGACGACGCCGCCAAGGAGCTCAAGCGCGTCGAGCACGTCGGGTCGGCGCTGCCCGAATTCGCGATCACCATGCGCGAACACATCTGTGCGGCGGTCGGTGTCGACCCCGGTGAGCTGCCCTACATTGCAGAGTTGATGGACCTGCGGCCCGACCAGAGCCGGTGGCGGGTGGCCGTGGAGAAGGTTCTGCGGGGCGTGGGCCTGCGACTCCTGGTACCCGATGACCGGTATTCGGCTGTGCTGCGATTCGTCAACGAGACCAACATGGGCGGACGGCTGCAGCTGCACCACGTCCGCGCCTCGCTGGTCGGCGCGGAGCCGGTCGACGCCGAACCGAACACGTTGGCCGGCAAGCTGTTTGTCGTCGACCCGACGCATCCGTGCGCGGCCGAGGCGGCCGATGTCATCGCCGCCGCGGGCGACCACGTCTGCGTGGACACCCCGGATGTGTTCTCCCGCTTCCGCCGCGCGGTCACCGACACGGGCCTGTACAAGGACTCCGAGCGGCTCGCCATCAAGGATGACCGTCGTCCGCTCAAACAGGCCGACTACATCTACCAGGGCGACGTTCGGGCGAAAATCGACGCGCTGACCGTCGACCTCGCCAATGCCGAAGAGCTGTACCAGCAGGCGCGCCGGAAGGCCGACGAGATCGCCGCGCAGCGTCAGCGGTGGCGGGATCGGGCCGCGGCGTGCAAGGCGATCTGCGAACAGTTCCCGCAGTGGAACCAGGTCGACAGCGATACCGCCGACGGCCATGCCGACCGACTGCGCGAGCAGTTCGAGCTCCTGCTGGCCGACAACCCGGACATCGAGGCGCTGACCGCGCGAGCCGACGAGTGCTGGGAGGAGATCCAGACGCTGATGACGCGGCGCGGGGCAATCCAGACCCGCCGCGACGACCTCGACGCACGGCGCACCCAGCTGCTCGAACTGCAGGACCGGCTGGCGCCCACGTTCGTCTCCGAACCGCTGACCGAGCTGCTGAACCGCTACGCCGCCCTCGTGCCGGTGGCATTGGAGGTGCTCAATCCCGAGCCGCACCGCGAGGCGGTGTTCAACACGATCCGCCGCGAGCGCGAGCAACTGCGCGAAAGCCGCAGGCGCTCATACGATGAGCTGGCTCGCATCCTGAACACCTTCGACACGGCGTTCCCCGATGCGATTCCCAACGACAGCGACGTGTTCGACGAGCGGGTGCACGACTACGTGGCGCTGTGCCGGCACATCGACGAGCGCGAACTGCCCGAGGCATACGAGCGGATGATGCGTTTGGTCACCGAGCAGGCGCCTGATGCGATCCTCACGCTGCACCGGGTGGCCGAGCAGGAGACACGGCGGATCAGCGAGCAGATCGACCGGGTCAACACCGGCCTGGGCGCGGTCGAGTTCAACAGCGGTACCCGGCTGACGCTGCGGGCCACGCCGCGCAGCCTGACCGCGGTGGCCGAGCTGACCGAGATCGTTCGGGCGATCTCGCGACGCATCGCCGAGGTCGGTCTGGGTGACAAGCAGGCGATCCTGGATCAGTACGCCGATATCTTGCGGCTGCGCAACCGGCTGGCGTCGACGGCGCCGGAGGACAAGGCGTGGACCCGTGACGCGCTGGACGTCCGTAACCGGTTCACCTTCGACTGCGCCGAGTGGGATGTCCGCACCGAGGAGCTGATCCGCACGCACAGCAACGCCGGCGACAACTCCGGCGGCGAGCAGGAGAAGCTGATGGCGTTCTGTCTCGCCGGGGCGTTGAGCTTCAACCTGGCGAGCCCCGAGAGTTCTGACAACAAGCCGGTTTTCGCGCAGTTGATGCTCGACGAGGCGTTCTCGAAGTCGGACCCGCAGTTCGCCCAGCAGGCGCTGCAGGCGTTCCGCAAATTCGGTTTCCAGCTCGTTATCGTGGCCACGGTGCAGAACGCCACCACGATTCAGCCCTACATCGACAGCGTGATCATGGTGTCCAAGACCGAAGCCACCAGCCGCAACGCCCGCCCGGTGGCGACCGTGGTGTCCAAGACGATCTCGGACTTCACGACCTTGCGTGCCGAGATGCGGAGCTCGGCCGCGCGGGAACGGGTGCCCGCCGGGGTGTAGCGGCCACGGCCCGCTCGGCGCGCCCGCTCGGGCGGGCTCTGGGTGCGGACGGGCGGACGCGGGCGCCGACTGCGTGCCCGGCCGCAACCGAGGCCGTGTGTTGCAAAGGAGCCGGCGAGTACGGCGTTGGCGGGCCGTAGGATCGACCGCACCCGCGTACACCGGTGGGCCGCCGACCCCGTATGTGCCCTGAGGAGTCGTGTGGAACGGCCTGTTCGCGGGGTCGCCGGTGATCATGGCGATCCCATTGTCCCATCCGGTCGGTATCGCCGTCATGAAGTCGATGGCCGTCTTGATGAGGTTCGGGCTGTACAGATAGTTGGCGGGGGTTGGCCGGCCCGGATTGATCGTGCGGTCATAGCCCGCTTCCACCAGAACCCGCAACGGCGGGTCGAGTGTGGCCGCGATCGGCGGCCCGATGATCGGGATCTGCTCCAGTGGCATCAGCAGTGGAAGGGTCTGGGCGGGAATCAGATAGTAGGTCGTGTCCTGATACTGGCCTTGGAGCTCAACAGTATTGGCGGCGAAGTAGGCCGTCTCAGGATGGAAGTACAGGAAGCCTAGTGCCACGTTGAGATCGGCCACCACATTGAGCGGGTTGGTCGGAAAATCCGATACCGGATCGTATTGCCGCGCAACGTCGACGGTTGTCAGTGACATGGGCTGCGGGGAATTGGTGGTCATCGCACCGTCGAAGGTCACACCGAAAACCGGTAGGTGGGCGCCGACGAAGCGTTCGAGAATTCCGCCGTTGGGCCGGTTCGGATTGGATGTGACGACGAATCCGACTCTGGCGCCGGCCAGCGGATGCGCGATCAGATCGTATTTCTCTTTGGCGGTGACCGTCGCACTCTGCGAATACCCGTACACCACATAGGAAGTGTCGACCAGGGTGCGTGGGCCCGTCGTGGTGAACGGCGGTTCCGTTACGGTGCAGGACTTTCCGCGCAGGCATGCATCGAGATTGGCCTGTCCGATTGCGACAGACGTATCGAACGGCATGGCATGCAAGCCGGTGGCGATGGGGAATTCCTCGGGGGTGTAGACCGCCACCTGGGCGCACCCGGCGCTGCCCCCGGTACAGAGTCCCGACGGCGCCACGTACACGCCGTCCGCCTTGTCCACATAGTTCGCGATGTACTGCGCGGTGTCCTGGGGAATGCTGAGCGGGTGGCCGGTGCCGCCCATGATCAGTGCTGTTGCGGCCCAGGCGATGGCGACTGAGGTCAGCGGCGTCAACGCCATGAGTAGCACGCCGCTGAGCGCGATCACGGTGGTTGCGATCGGTCGGTTCGCCTTGCGCATGGCGACCCCCTTCAGTACCAACTCAGATCTGACCAGCGCTGCGCGCGTGCGGGCTATGGCCTTTGGTCACCACAGCCGCGGACCAACGGCAACTCGTCGTCGGCGACGTGCCGCAACACAACGCAAAAAGGTCAGGGGCGCAACGCCCCTGACCTTTTTGCGGTTGGTGCTGAATTACTTCAGGTTGGGCAGGTTCTGCTGGATCGCCGCGACCTGAGCCTTGCCCACGGCCTCGACGAAGTCCTGCGGCACCGGGTTGAGGTCACCCGGTGCGCTGCTGAAGATCGCCACCACGACCGTGCGCTCGACGGTGAAGAGCAGAGCTGCCATCGCCGACTTGCCGTCCACCGAGGTGCCGATCGTGACGGTCGCGTCCGGGGTGACCGCGGGCAGCGGCACCGGGGAGCCGGTCACCTGACTGGGAACGCTGTTGGCGGCGCCCGTCAGGCCGGTCGCGGCCTGGGAGGCGTCGTCACTGACGATCACCGAGATGTTGATGGCGTCGGTTCCGGAGGTGAAGGTCTGCGAGACGTCCGGCGGTGCCGGCGTCAGCGTCACCTTCGGCGCGTCACCCGCCCATGGGGTGTTGGCCACCTGCGGGATATCGGCCGGCTTCACCAGCAGCGTCGCGTAGTCCGGCGTACCCGCAGGCGTCGTGGCTTCAGCGCTGGTCGTGGCCGCAGCAGTGGTGGTCGACGTCGTCGTGGATGTTGTGGTGCTCGTCGTCGACGACGACGACTTCTCATCCTTACCGCAGCCGGCGACGACCAGTCCGAGCGCGACGGCGGCCGCCGTCACTCGGACGATTGCTCGCGTGCGTACAGGATCCATGACAGCGATCTCCCCTCCGGCCACACCCCGGCGGAGGGCCAAGGGCAGCCTAAACGAGCCAGGCCGCCAGCCTGCGATTATTTGACTTATTGGTTAAGAATCAGGCGTTGTGCGGGGTCACGAGGAACTTTTCCCCCGTTGCCCGCTTGACGTATTCGGTGAAGGCGTCGGGGTTGAGCATGCCGGCGAGTGACACCTCACGGGTGTAGTTGCTGGCGAACGTTGTCGTGAGCTCGGCGGCCACGCGAGTGCGCAACCGGCCGATCGTCTCGGCGCCGGCCGTGGCGAGGAATGGGGTCAGCAGCCAGCCACCGATCCCCCACGACATTCCGAAGTCCCGCGTCAGCACCGTCGGGCTGGTGTCGAGTGCACCGTAGATATAGACCTGCTTGTGGACGTCCGACCCGTAGCGCGAGTACTCGCCCGCTTTCGCGTTGGCCGCCACCTCCATGGCGTTGAGGATGTCGCTCGCCAGGGTCCCACCGCCGGTGGCGTCGAAGGCCAGGGTGGCCGACGTTGCCTTGAGTGCCTCCACCAGATCAGCGGTGAACGACGGCGACGTCGAGTTGAGGACGTACTCGGCGCCGAGCGCGGTGAGCAGTTGTTCCTGTTCGGGCTTGCGGACGATGTTGACCAGCGGGATGCCGTCTTTCTGGCAGATCTTGACCAGCATCTGCCCCAGATTCGATGCGGCCGCGGTGTGTACGAGCGCCGAATGCCCTTCGCGCCGCATGGTTTCCGTCATCCCCAGCGCCGTCAGCGGGTTGACGAACGACGACGCCCCGTCGCGGGCGGTGGCGCCGTCGGGCAGGACCAGACACATCGGCGCGTCGACCACGCGGTATTGGGAGTACATCGCGCCGGCCGCGATCCCGACGGTTTTGCCGATGAGGGATTGGGCCGCCTCGGATGACCCGGCGGCCACCACGGTGCCGGCCCCCTCATTGCCCACCGGGAGGGACTTGTCGAGTCGCGCGGAAAGGCCGGCAAGGGAACGCTCCGGTACGGATGCGGTGACAACGGGACGTTCCGGTGTGCCCGTCACCGTCGCGGTGCTCATATCCGCGGTCGCGATCAAGAGCCCAAGGTCGGACGGGTTGATCGGTGCTGCCTCGACCCGCACCAACACCTGGTTGTCGCCGGGCGTGGGAACGCCGACCTCCTGTAACGAGAGTTCGAGTTTGCCGTCAGACGTCACCAGCGAACGCAGCTCAAGAGCCTTGTCGGGCAGATTTTCGACCATTAGGGGCGCCTCGTTTCTGATGACGATCGACAGTTCGAATCATAGGAACGTCCAACGCCGGCCGGAACCTTCCGCCGATTCACAATTGCCTCGGTGCGCGGCGTCACGATTGAACCTTCGCTGATGGCGGGTATATAGCGCTGTACACCTGACCTGAACGGAAGGAACGACCATGGGCGACAGCGGACCCGAAGAGGCCGTCAAAGGCATCGTCGAAGACGTGAAGGGCAAGGCGAAGGAAGTCGTCGGCATCGTCACCGACAAGGATGACCTACGCGAAGAAGGCCGCGCGCAGCAGGACAAGGCCGAGGCCGCACGCGATGTAGCCAAGAAGGAAGCCGAAGCCGAGGCCGCTCGCGCCGCGGAGCAGGCCGCCGAGGCGCGGCAGAAGGCCGCCGAGTAACTCAGCATTCAAGCGGGGATGCGTTGTGCGCCAGAGGTTTGGAGGCACAACGCATCCCTTTTGCTCTTTCTGCGGTGAGGTGGCTCTGACACAGGCAGTTCGGCACCCGGTTTGAAAATGACAGATCCGGCAATTCCCTAGGCGCAGTACTACATCGCTACACACGCTCTACGAACGGATGAAACATGATTGTCCTCGGCATCATCCTGCTTTTGATCGGCTACTTCACCGGCCTGTCAATCCTCTACACCATCGGTGGGATCCTCGTCGTAGTCGGCCTCGTGCTGTGGATCCTCGGAGCAGTCGGGCGCCCGGTCGGCGGACGAAAAGTCTGGTTCTAGCGCCGCGTCGCGGCGCGTGTTCAGCCGCCGGTAATCCCGGGGGCGCTGAATGACTTCTGATGTCCCGAGACACCGCTGACACGGTGTCTCGGGACATCGTTTGCGTCTGAGACCTGCGTTGTAGGGCGGGCGGGGCTCGAACCCGCGACCAATGGATTATGAGTCCACGGCTCTAACCAACTGAGCTACCGCCCCCTGGTGCGGACCCTATCGTCGCATGTCCGCCTCGCCCCAGGGCAGAAGGTCGGACTCAGCCCAGGGCGGTGCCGTCGTCCCGCAGTACCGCTTCGACATCACTGCGGAACGCCGAAAGCTGCTCGCGCTGCTCATCGGTGTACTCGCGTGCGGAGTCGTCGAGCACGCAGACCGTGCCCACCACGCTTCCCGACGCGTCGTGCACCGGCAGGCCCAGATAGTTGTGCAGGCCGAACTCCGTCTCATCCTCGTTGCCGGCGAACGTCGCATCTTCGCGCGAATCCCGCACGAACAACGGGCTGTCAGCGTCGACCACCTTCTCGCAGTAAAGCGGCACCCGGGAACCGTCGTCACGGGCCTTCTTGCCGGCCGCCCCCACCGTGTAGTGCTTGGTGGCCTCGCCGGCAGTGGCCGCCACCACCATTGAATCGGGTTCGGAGCGCATCACCAGAACGGACTTCACCCCGAGTTGCTCAGCAATCTTCTCCAGTTGGCCGGCCAGCGGTGAGAGCCCCGCGGTGGTGTCGGTCTTGTGGGGTTCGGCATCAGACATCGCACCAGTCTCCCGGCGCGCGCAGTGGGCGGCAACAGTTTCACTCATGCCGCGGTGCACGATGGTTACTGTGCCCATCCCCTCCAGCGCGTTCGCCTCCGACAACGCCGCTCCCGCACACCCCCGCGCCCTCGAGGCGATCCAGGCCGCCAATGACGGCGCCGCCGCGTCCTACGGCGGTGACCCCCTGACTCAACGCGCGGCCGACCGCATCCGGGACGCCTTCGACTCCCCGGGCGCCGATGTCCTGTTCGCCTTCACCGGCACCGGCGCGAACATCATCGCGCTGACCGCCGCCGTGCGGCCCTGGCACGAAATTCTCTGCAGCGATGTCGCGCATAGCCTGCTCGACGAGGCCGGCGGTCCCGTCCGGGTTTCCGGCGCCAGCCTCGTCGCGCTGCCCAGCGACGACGGCCTCATCGACCCGGCTCTGCTGGACCGCCGCATCACCCGCCGCGGCGAGGTGCACCACTCCCAACCGCGGATCGTCACCATCACCCAGTCCACCGAGAACGGCCGCGTCTGGCAGCCTGAGGCGATCGCCGCATTCGTCGACCACGCGCACGACCTCGACCTGCTGGTCCATGTTGACGGCTCCCGCGTCGCCAATGCCATTGCTGCTCTGGGTGTCTCGCCCCTGCACGCCGTCGGCGACGCCGACATCGTCACGGTGGGCGGCACCAAGAACGGCATGCTGTTCGGCGACGCGATCCTGGTACGACGCCCCGAACACTTCAGCGGTATCGAGTTCATCCAGAAGCAGATCGGTCACCTGGCCAGCAAACACCGTTACGTCGCAGCACAATTCGACGCCATGCTGACCGACGGCCTATGGCTGAAAACAGCCGCCCACGCCAATGCCATGGCCGGCAAACTCAGCTCCGGTCTGACCGAACTCGGCCTGCACCTGGCGTCGACCACCGACGCCAACGAAGTGTTCGTCGACCTGCCCGCCGACGCACTGGCCGCCGTGCGCCAACACTTCGCGGTGCACGTCCCCGACCCTCACAAGCCCGCCGCCCGGTTCGTCTGTTCGTGGGCGACCACCGACGCCGACGTCGATGCCGCCCTGGCTGCGCTTGCTCAGGCGAAGACGGTCTGACCGTCCTCGTCGATGAGGTAGCACTCGGTGCCCTCTTCGACGCGGGCCTGATCGGCCTTCAATGACACCGCGATCTTGTTGCTGGCATTGCGCATCACGTCCAGGGTCAGTTCGCGGGCCTGCTCCTGCGAGAAGTGCTCGCGCACAGCGGAAGCCACCGCCGGACTGATCCGCGCCGGCGACCAGATCAGCGCGTCGGCATAGCGCAACGCCGCCTTGTGCGCATCGGTCAGCAATTCAGAAGACTCGAAGTGCTCGATGTCGTCGTACATCGATTCGCTGCCACCGGCGTCCAAAGCCTTGCTCTCCCGCAGCGATTTGCACAGCCGGCAGTTGTGGGCAACAGCTCCGCGCAGCCGCACCACCTCGGTGGTGACCGGGTCCAGCGATCGCAGCCGCGCAACCCCGGGCAATAGCTGGTTGAACAACACATCACCGGCGTCGATGCCCGGATCCCACACCGGCGCGTCGGGCACCCAACCGACCGGCAACCCGAGTACCTCGAGGCCGTTGCGTACCCGAGGTAGGAAGTCGGCGAAGAACATCTGGATGACCGCGGCGAAGCTCGCCGCACCCAGCGCACCGGTCAGCGCCTCCCGCTGACGGTCGGAGATCGCCGACACGTCGACACTGAACTGTTCGGCGAACTCGGCCACCACCTTCTCGGCGTCCGACTCGGGCGCGCTCACCGGCGTCTGCGCGGGCAGCGGAGTCAACGAGAGGGTGTCGCCACAGGTGGTGCGGATCAGCCCCACCAGACGCTGCAGGTCGGCCGGTGATTGCACCACCAGCTGGGTCAGGACAGCGTCGAGATCATCGGCCATCTGCCGATTATTGCGCCTGGCTCACCGACGACATGTGGAAGTCGGGGATTCGCAGCGTCGGCATCACCGCTCGGGTCGCCCAGTCGCCCCATTCGCGGGGCAACGTCTGCTCGGGCACGCCCGCCTCGGTGGCGCGGCGCAGCAGATCCAGCGGGCTCTCGTTGAAGCGGAAATTGTTGACCGCCCCGGTGACTTCGCCATCCTCGATCAGGTACACCCCGTCGCGGGTCAGCCCGGTCAGCAGCAGGGTGGTGGGATCGACGGTGCGGATGTACCACAGCGTGGTCAGCAGCAGCCCGCGCTCAGTCGCCGCCACCATGTCCGCCAACGCGGCGCTCCCGCCGGTCATCAACAGGTTGTCGGCCGGTACCGCGACCGACGTCCCGAACTCGGCGGCCGCGGCGCGCGGGTAGGCCAGCGCGTTGATGGCGCCGTCGCGGATCCAGTCCACCCGCCCGATGTCGAGCCCGTTGTCGAACACCGAGATCGTCTCCGAACCGCTGGTGGCCGCGACGAACGGCGCGCACTCCTGTCCCGGTGCGAACGGATCGGAGTACATCGTCAGCGGCAGTTCGGTGAGCCTCTCCCCGACCCTGGTGCCGCCGCCGGGGGCCGACAACGCCGTCCGGCCCTCCTCGGCGCCGCGACCGTCCATCGACCAGCCGAGGTAGATCATCATGTCGGCCACCGCGGATGGCGGCATCAAGGTCTCGTAGCGGCCGGCGGGCAGCTCGACGGTCCGGTCGGCCCAGCCGAGTCGCATCGCCAGATCGTCGAGCAGCGTGTCGGTCGGGACGTCGGTGAACCACGGCGTGCTGATGCCCGCCCACGCGCTGGCACGGTCGCGTTTGGCGTTGATCTCCACGGTCCCGGTGGGCTGGGTGAAGCGCCGGCGGATCCCGGTCGAGGTGGCCAGGAACGTCGTCTCGACGACGTGGTGGGCGTAGCCGTACAACCGGTCGGTGCGCCCGAAGCCGCCCGACAGTGATTCGGCGACATCGGCAAACACCTCGGCCCCGGTCTCCGGGATCGACTCGTTCCAGTCGTCGGGGGTACCGCTGCCGGTCAGCAGCTGCGCACTGTCCCGGGCGTCGGGAGCGGCGTGGGCGGCGTGTTCGGCGGCGGCCACCAACACCGCGATCGCCGCCGGGTTGACGTCACTGCTGCGGACCGCACCGGTGTGCGATGTATCGCCTTTGCGCACAATCGAAATCACGGTGGTCGACCGGGTGGTCGAAACGCCGTTGGTGGTCATCGAGTTCCCGGCCCACCGCAGCGACGCCTCGGCACGATCGGTGACGATCACGATCGTTTCGTCGACGGTGGCGGCCCGCAAAGCCAACTCGACGACCTGCTGGGCGGGGATCATGCGCGGCCCGATTCTTCGCGCGTGTTGAGCACGTTCACCCCGCGGAACAACGCCGACGGACAACCGTGGCTGACGGCGGCCACCTGGCCGGGCTGCGCCTTGCCACAGTTGAATGCCCCGCCGAGACGCCAGGTCTGCGGCCCGCCAACGGCTTCCATCGAATTCCAGAAATCGGTGGTGGTGGCCTGATACGCCACGTCACGCAGCTGGCCGTCCAAACGGCCGTCGCGGATCCGGTAGAACCGCTGGCCGGTGAACTGGAAGTTGTAGCGCTGCATGTCAATCGACCAGGACTTGTCGCCGACGATGTAGATGCCGTCCGAGATCCGGGAGATCAGCTCGTCGGTGCTCAGATCCTCGGTGCCGGGCTGCAGTGAAACGTTGGCCATCCGCTGGATCGGTACGTGGTGCGGCGAGTCGGCGTAACTGCAGCCGTTGGACCGGGCGTGGCCCAGCCGCGGCGCGAACACCCGGTCGAGTTGGTAGCCGACGAAGACGCCGTCGCGCACCAGATCCCAGCTCTGGGCGGCCACCCCCTCGTCGTCGTATCCGATTGTGGCCAAACCGTATTCGACAGTGCGATCAGCGGTCACGGTCATCACCGGTGAGCCGTAGCGCATCGTGTTCAGCTTGTCCGGGGTCGCGAACGACGTGCCCGCGTAGGCGGCTTCGTAGCCGATCGCCCGGTCGTACTCGGTGGCGTGCCCGATGGATTCGTGAATGGTCAGCCACAGATTGGTGGGGTCGATCACCAGATCGGTCGGCCCGGCGACCACCGTCGGCGCCTTGGTCTTCTCGGCAAGCAGGCTGGGCAGCTCGGCCAGTTCGGTACTCCAGTCCCAGACCTCGTCGCCCGCCACCGCCTCCCAGCCGCGGGCGGTCGGCGGGGCCAGCGTGCGCATCGACTCGAAGCTGCCGGCGGCCGCGTCGACAGCCACCGCGTCCAGCGCCGGCTGCAGCCGCACCCGCTGCTGGGTGATCGACGAGCCGAAGGTGTCGGCGTAGAACGTCTGCTCCTTGACGGTCATCACCATCGCCGAGACGTGATCGACCCCGTCCGACGCCATCAACCGGCCGGAGTACTCCCCCAGCAAGGCGATCTTGTCGGCGGTCGGCACGGTGAACGGGTCGATCCCGTAGTTCGACACCCACGTCACGTCGCTGTAGACCGGTTCGGCCGCCAACTCGATGCGCTCGGCGTTCAGCAGCGCCAGCGTGGCGGCGACACCGACCGCGCGGCGCGCGGTGTCGGCGGCGACCTCGGGAGCCAGCTCGGCGTGCGAGGCGAACCCCCAGGTGCCGTCGACGATCACCCGGACTGCCAGCCCGATCTCGCGATCGGTGACCGCGCTCTGCAGCTCGCCGTCACGGAGCTGCACCACCTCACTGGTGATCGCATGGATCCGCAGATCGGCATAGCTGGCGCCGGCCGCACGGGCTGCCGACAGGGCAGCGTCGGCGAGCGCATGGCGCGGCAGGGCCAGAAAGTCGGCGTCAACGTCACGGGCACTCACGTGCTCTACCGTAACGTGATGGCTCGGCGCGCACGTTCCGCCCTGTTGGGGTACGCGCTGCTCGCACCGAGCCTGTTCGGGGTGGTCTGCTTCCTGTTGCTGCCCATGCTGGTGGTGGTGTGGCTGAGCCTGCACCGATGGGATCTGCTAGGGCCCATCCGCTATGTGGGGCTGGACAATTGGCGTTCGGTCCTCACCGACGCCGGCTTCGGAAATTCCCTGCTGGTGACGCTGGCGTTCATCGCGATCGTCGTGCCGGTGCAGATCCTTCTGGGTTTGTTCGCCGCGGCGCTACTGTCCCGCGAGCTGCCGGGTAGCGGCGTGTTCCGCACCGTGTACATGGTGCCGTGGGTGTGCTCGCCGCTGGCGGTCGCGGTGCTGTGGCATTGGATCCTGGCGCCGACCGACGGCGCGGTGAGCACGCTCTTGGGGCGCCGCGTCGAGTGGCTGACCGATCCCGGGTTGGCGTTGCCGGTGGTCTCTGCGGTGACGGTGTGGATGAACGTCGGCTACGTGACGCTGTTCTTCCTGGCGGGCATCCTGGCGATTCCGCCGCAGATCCATGCCGCGGCGCGCCTCGACGGCGCGACGAGTTGGCAGCGGTTCTGGCACATCACGTTGCCGATGCTGCGCCCGACGCTGTTCTTCGTGTCGGTGACCGGCATCGTCAGCGCGGCGCAGGTATTCGACACCGTGTACGCGCTGACCGGCGGCGGGCCCACCGGCCGCACGGACCTGGTGGCGCACCGGATCTATGCCGAGGCGTTCGGCGCCGCCGCGATCGGGCGGGCCGCGGTGATGGCGCTGGTGCTGTTCGTCATCCTGGTCGGCGCGACGATCATCCAGCACCTCTACTTCCGCCGGCGGATCAGCTATGACCTCACGTAACGCGCTGATCTATCTGGGGCTGCTCACCGGTGCAGTGATCACCCTGGCCCCGTTCGGGCTGGGCCTGCTGACGTCATTCACTTCCGCGCAGCAGTTCGCCACCGGCACGCCGTTGGCGCTGCCGAGTCCGCCGACGCTCGCCAACTACATTGCGCTCGGCGATGCCGGATTCGGTCGGGCGTTGGCGGTGACCGCGCTGATGACGGCGATCATCACACTCGCGCAGCTGACGTTCTCGGTGCTGGCGGCCTACGCGTTCGCCCGGCTGGAGTTCACCGGCCGCGACGCCATGTTCTGGATCTACATCGCGACGTTGATGGTCCCGGGGACGGTGACCGTGGTGCCGCTGTATCTGATGATGGCCGAGCTGGGCCTGCGGAACACGTTTTGGGCGTTGGTGTTGCCGTTCCTGTTCGGCTCCCCCTACGCGATCTTCCTGCTGCGCGAGTACTTTCGCGGCATTCCCGCCGACCTCGTCAATGCCGCCCGCCTGGACGGGGCCAACACACTTGACGTGATCGTGCACGTCATACTGCCGGCCAGCAAGCCGATCCTGGTGACGCTGACACTGATCACCGTTGTCAGTCAATGGAATTCGTTCATGTGGCCGCTGGTCATCACCAGCGGCGGCACCTGGCGGGTGCTGACAGTCGCGACGGCCGGACTGCAGACGCAGTACAACGCGCAGTGGACGCTGGTGATGGCGGCGACGACGGTGGCGATCGTCCCGCTGATCGCGTTGTTCCTGGTGTTCCAGCGTCAGATCGTGCGCTCGATCGTCGTCACCGGGCTGAAATGACCTGGCCGCCACGGTTCTCCACCCGGATGCTGGCCGGGCTGATCGCCGTCGCACTACTGCTGGTGGCCGGGGCGTTGGTGCTGGGCCGCACAGGCGAACCCTCGGGCAAGACGGTCGTGACCGTACGGCTCTGGGATCCCCAGGTCGCGATGGCCTACGCCGATTCCTTCGCCGAATTCAGCCGCACCCATCCCGGCATCGAGGTGCGCACCAACGTCGTCCCCTACGCCAACTACTTCAACACCCTGCGCACCGATGTCGCCGGTGGCGGCGCCGACGACATCTTCTGGCTCAACAACGCCAACGCCGACGAATACGCCGACAACCACCGGCTGATGGCCGTCGAGCCCAGCCCGGACTGGGATCCGTCGGTGGTCGCCCAGTTCACCCGGGGCGGCCAGCTATGGGGAGTGCCGCAACTGACCGACGCCGGAATCGCGTTGTACTACAACGCCGACCTGCTGGCCGCCGACGGTGTCGACCCTGCCGAACTGGACGCCCTGCGGTGGAATCCCGATGTGCGCGTCGACACCCTGCGGCCCCTGCTGAAGCGCCTCACCCACGGCAGGCAGTGGGGCTACAACGCAGCCAACGATTTACAGGCCATCTACCTCAACTACATCGGCTCGGCGGGCGGGGTGTTCTCCGACTCCGACCGGTTTGCCTTCGACAACCCGCAGGCCGCCATGGCGTTCCGCTATGTCATCGGGCTGATCAATACCGACCGGGTCTCCCCGCCTGCGTCGGACACCAACGACAACGGCGACTTCTCCCGCAACCAGTTTCTGTCCGGTCGGATGGCGCTGTTCCAGTCGGGCACCTACAACCTGGCCCAGGTCGCCGAGCACGCGACATTCCGCTGGGGCGTGGCCCTGCTGCCGGCCGGACCGGCGGGGCGGGTCAGCGTGACCAATGGCATTGTCGCCGCGGGCAATCCCGCCAGCCGCCACCCCGACGCGGTGCGCGAGGTGCTGGCCTGGCTGGGTAGCGAGCGTGGCAACTCCTACGTCGGCCGCCGCGGCGCCGCCATTCCCGCGGTGCTGCCCGCCCAGCAGGTGTACTTCGACTACTGGTCGGCGAAGGGCGTCGACGTGACGCCGTTCTTCCGGGTGCTCGACGGCCCTCGCATCCCCGCACCGGGCGGCCCCGGCTTCGCCGCGGGATACCAGGCGATCAAGCCGATTTTCGATGAGATGTTCCTGGGCAGAACGCCGGTCGGCAAAGCATTGGCCGCGGCACAGCAGACGGCCAACACCGCCGCCGCGCGTTAGATACCGGCGAGGCTGTAGTTATCGAGCAGAAGTGCGAGTAGAGGTGTCGATAACAACAGGCTCGCGGAGTGGCGCGTTAGATACCGGCGAGGACTGTCGCCTGCAGTACCGCCGACACCACGATGACCACCGCGCAGATCGTCAAGACCACCCAGTCGGCGCGCTTGGGCCCCGACGGCGCGGCCGAGATCGTGCCGGTCCCGCCGCGCGCAGTGATCGCATCACCCATCTCGTCAGCACGCCGCAGCGCCACCGTGACGCCCGCCGACATCAGGTCCACCATCTCGATGGCCCACCGCCGGCGCCGCGCCCGGCGACTGGTCAGCACCGGCCGCGGCCGCAACCGTCGCGCGGCGTACAGCAACCGGAACTCGTCGAGGAGCATGGGAAATGCCCGCAGCGACAAGGCAAGTGCCACCGCCCAGTCGTCAACCGGGACGCGGAAGAATTTCAGCGGCCTGCCCAGCCGCGCCACCGCGGGCGCGATATCGGCGACGTTCGTCGTCCACGACACCATCATCCCCAGCGCCAGCAGCACGATCGCCACCACCGTGATGCGCACGAACTTCAGCAGCCCGCCGAGTTCGAAGGCGTGGGACGCCAGATGCAGCACCGGCGCTCCACCGCCCAGCGCCGCGGTCACGGCGCCGAGCAGCAGCAAGAACCACAGCCACTTGGGTACCGACGGGAGCACACCGCGCGGGATGCGGGCCATCCGGATCGCGATCCCGATGAGGATCGCGACCAGCGCGAGCGGCACCCAGTCCGGATAGAACGCCAGCAGAGCGGAAAAGCCGAGGACCACAACCAGTTTGGTGCCGGCCCACAGCTCGTGGATTGGCGATGTGCCCGGCACCGGACGCAGCAGCACCACCGGGCGGGGCTGACGGGCGGTCGTCACGACACTTCCTCCGCGGTCGGCGCGGTGGTGAGCACACCGTCGCGCAGATGCAGGGTGCGCGGGCACAGCTCCTCGAGCCCGACGAAATCGTGCGAGATCACCACGACGGTCAGTCCGCTGTTGCGGCGCAGATCGCTCAGCAGCCGCAGCAGCCCACGCTGGCTGGCTGCGTCGAGACCGGCCAACGGCTCGTCGAGAATCAGTGCCTGCGGCGAGCGTGCCAACAGGCCGGCGATCACCACCCGGCGCATCTGTCCGCCCGAGAGTTGGTCGATGCGCCGCGCGGCCAGCGAGGCGTCCAGGCCGACCTTGGCCAGCGCGGCGTGCACCCTGGCTGTGTCGTGGGGTGAGAAACCAGCTGCGGACGCAACTTCCAGATCGACTCGACTGCGCATCAGCTGCAGCCGGGCGGCCTGGAAAGCAATGGCTACCTCGCCGACGCAGTCGGGTGCGGGGCGCCCGCGCACCAGGCATGCGCCGGACGTCGGCGTGGTCAGCCCCGCCATGATCCAGGCGAGGGTCGACTTGCCAGAACCGTTGCCGCCGTGGATGAGAAGGCCGTCGCCCTCGTGGACCGTGAAGTTGACATCGGTCAGCGCAGGCTTGGCCCACGGTGTACCCGCGGCGTATTCGTGACTGACATGCTCGAGCTGCAACACCGGTTCGGCGGAGCGCGGCGCCGCGCTGACCGTCGCCGTCGGCGCGGCGGCGCTCTCGACCATGTCGGTGTTGTCCAGCGACTCGGTGAGATTGACGATCCGGTCGGCGGTGTCGGCTTCGTTGTTGTAGTGGGTGATCGCCACCAACGCCATCCGGTGGCGTTCGGTGAGGCCGGACAACACGCCCAGCAGTGACTCGCGCCCGCGCTGGTCCACCATGCTGGTGACCTCGTCGGCGATCAGCATCGACGGCTTGCGGGCCAGCGCGGCGGCCACCGCGAGCCGCTGCAGCTCACCACCGGACAGTCCGCCGGTGTCCCGCTCCTCCATGCCCGCCAAGCCGACTTCGTCGAGCAGCCCCGCGATATCGGTGTGCGTCCCCGGTGGCAGGCCGAACACGACGTCGTCGGCGACTCGCGTTCCCAGGACCTGACTTTCGGGATGCTGGAGGATCACCGCGGTCCCACCCGGCTGGCCCAGCCCGATCGCGCCAGGCCGCTCGATCGTGCCGGAGGTGGGTTTCCGCCCGGCCAGCAGCAGCATCAGCGTGGTCTTGCCGGACCCGTTGGCGCCGGTGATCGCCACGTGCTCGCCGACGTCGACCGACAAGCTCAAGGGGCGCAGCGCGTCGCGCGCGGCGTTGGGATACCGGAACCTGGCGTCGGCCAGACGGACCGGAACCGGTGCAACCGGGCCGGATTCGTCGGGCGGCTCGAGCTTGTGCACATCGGGGATACCGCGCAAGCGGTCCAGCACCCGCGATAGCGCCCACCATCCGACCAGGGTGACGACCATGATCGAGAACATCGCGTAGACCATCAGCAGCGCCGGCCAATACTGCAGGGCGACGCCGAACATGTGCCGCGCATCCTCGGCCGCAGGCCGGAACGGCTCAAAGCGCGACATCACCGAGACCACACCGTCGAAGTTGGCGGTCATCGCCTCGAACGTCAGCGTGCGCAGCCGAACCAGCACGGTCAATGCGGCGATGATGAAGAGCCCGAACACCACGCCGGCCACCAGGCCCACCGCGATGACCGTCGGGGTGCCACGCCCGCGGCGCTTCATAATGCCGGCCAGCCCACCGACGTAGGCGCAGTTGACCACGACCATCAGCCCGCTGATACCGGCGATGAGGAAGGCGACGACGCTCGCCGCGACCGTCGACGCGAGCAACACCCGCAAGCGGTAGCGGTAACCCAGCAGTCCCATCGGCACGGTGGTGAGAAGCGAGAGCCCCCCGGCGAACGGCACGACGACGGAGATGATCGCCAGCGCGGCGGCCAGCGCGGCCATCACGGAGGCTTGCGCCATCTCGACGGGCGACAGTGACCCGCCCGCGGGGCAATCGAGCGACGGCCGGGAGGGCTGCTGCGCAGGGGCCTCCGGTCTCGTCGCGGTCATCACCCGATTCTGCCAGCCGCCGCGGGCTGCTCGGGGGTTCGACCTGCCGCGGCCAGGACCGCCTGTGGGAAAGCTGTGAGAAATGACACCGGAGAGCCAGGAGACAACATAGTATTTCTATGTAAATATGGTCGGTATGAGTCCGACGCCCACCCAGGAGCGCCCCGCCGCCGCGTCCACGACGCACGCGGGTTTGGGTTCTGAGCTGCTCACCGTCGTCGCGCGGCTCAACCGGCTGGCCACCCAGCGGATCCGGCTGCCGCTGCCGTGGGCGCAGGCCCGGCTGCTCAGCACGATCGACGACCAAGGCGAGGCCCGCATCTCCGATCTGGCTGAACTCGACCACTGCTCGCAGCCGACGATGACCACACAGGTCCGGCGTCTCGAGGACGCCGGCTTGGTGGCCCGCACCCCGGATCCCGACGATGCGCGTGCGGTCCGCATTCGCATCACCCCGGAGGGCAAGACAATGCTGACCCAGGTCCGCGCCGACCGCGCCGCGGTGATCGATCCGCGCATCGAGCGACTGTCGGACGAGGACCGCGAAATTCTGTCGACCGCCGTCGGAGCATTGCATCGCCTGCTCGACGACCTCGACACGTCACCGAAGTAGTCGTCACCGAAGTAGTTAGGAGTGAGCCACTCATGTGGCGCCAACCCAAGGCCGTCTGGGCCGTTGCGTTCGCATCCGTCGTCGCGTTCATGGGCATCGGACTCGTCGATCCGATCCTGAAACCGATCGCCGACAATCTCAACGCCACACCGTCGCAGGTGTCGCTGCTGTTCACCAGCTACATGGCCGTCATGGGCGTGGCGATGCTGGTCACCGGCGTGGTGTCGAGCCGTATCGGCCCGAAGCGCACGCTGCTGCTCGGCCTGGTGATCATCATCGCCGGCGCCGGACTCGCCGGTATGAGCGACACCGTGATGGGCATCGTCGGCTGGCGCGCGCTGTGGGGGCTGGGCAATGCCCTGTTCATCGCGACCGCGCTGGCCACCATCGTCAACTCCGCGCGCGGTTCGGTCGCCCAGGCAATCATCCTCTACGAAGCCGCGCTGGGGCTCGGCATCGCGGTCGGCCCGTTGGTCGGCGGCGTGCTGGGTGGAATCTCTTGGCGTGGGCCATTTTTCGGGGTGTCGGTGCTGATGGCCATCGCCCTGGTGGTGACGGCGCTGCTGCTGCCCGAGACACCGCGCCCGCAGCGGATGACGACGCTGGCCGATCCGTTCCGCGCGCTGCGGCACCGGGGGCTGCTCGGGGTCGCGGTCACCGCGCTGCTCTACAACTTCGGCTTCTTCACGCTGCTGGCGTTCACCCCGTTCCCACTCGACATGAACGCGCACGAGATCGGGCTGATCTTCTTCGGGTGGGGTCTGTGCCTCGCCTTCACCTCGGTGGTGGTGGCACCCCGGTTGCAGCATCGCTTCGGCACCGTCCGCGTGCTGCTGGTGAATCTGCTGTGCTTCTCGGCGCTTCTGGTGGTGATGGCCGTCGGTACCGACGACAAGACCATCCTGGCCACCTGCGTGGTCATCGCAGGCCTGTTCATCGGCATCAACAACACGCTGATCACCGAAACGGTCATGAAGGCTGCGCCCGTCGAACGCGGTGTCGCCTCGGCCGCCTACAGCTTTATGCGGTTCGGCGGCGCCGCCGTCGCACCGTGGCTGGCCGGCGTGCTCGGTGAGCGGGTCAGTGTGCACCTGCCGTTCTGGGTCGGCGCCGGTGCGGTGCTGCTGGGCGCCGGGGTGCTGGCGCTGACGGCCCGCCACCTGAGTGGGATCGACGCTTCCGGCGGGCAGGAGCGAAGCGACTCGGGGAACAAGGAGGAAGATGACGTCGAGGAGATCACCGAGCAAGCCACGGCGGTGACCATCGGCAGCGACAGCTGAAACCGTTGTCGCTCAACGCCGTGAGCGCTCACATCCAGATGGTGGCCTTCGCGCTTTCCCTGGGCTGAGCCAGCGGATGATCCCTGCCCAACAAGTCGCCGGTGATGACGCCGCAGAACCGGTACATCGCGATATCGAAGATTCCGTTTTGCATGGGCTGCTCGATGAAATGCCCGAGACGTTCGGCGCCGATGAAGACCGCCATCAGCAGCAGGCCGATGATCACCCCGGCGTAGGGGTGTGACGAGCCGTCGAGCCTGCTGAACGCCATGATCGCGAAGAACCAGGCAAGCCCGCGGACGAAGACCTCGTATTGCAGTGGGATCGGCTCGTTGCGGATGCGTTCCAGACCGCTCTGGGCGGTCACCAGAGCGGTGTTGACGCTCATCAGCATCACGCGCGCCTGGTTGTCGATATGTCCGTTCGCCGAAAGGGTTTGGATGTCGACCGCTTGACGGTTCATCAGATCGGTGGCGCCGATGTCGGCGGGATCTTCCGGTGTGAGATCAGCGACGCCCGCCACCGCTGGGATCTTGCGCAGATCCGCGGCGAGCTGCCAGGCGTAACGCACCTGCCGGCGACGCATCCGGCTCAGCACGCCGGCCATCTCCGGGGAGCCGGAATCCACCGAACACAGCGTGTTGTCGGTGGCACGGGAGTTGATGATGACGTTGCCCCACAATGTTCGGGCCTCCCACCATCGGTTGTAGGCGGTGGTGTTGCGGAAGCCGATGAACACCGAAGCGCCGATGCCCAACACCGACAACACCGCCGACGCATAGTCGATCTGGGTGGGGTCGGGAATGGGGATCAAGATCGCGGCCACCACGATGATCGCCAGCAGATCCCAGCGCATCTGCCACCACACGAGGCCCGACACCTTCAGCGGGCCGAGCTTCCCGACGCTACGAATCACCGCGCCAGCGTATTGCTCACAAGGCGGCTTCGACGAGATTTCCGACCGCATAGGTGGCGGCGATCGCGATGGCGCCGAACGTCAATTGTCGTCCGGCGCCGAGCCACATCGAGCCCTTGGTGAACTTCGCGGCCACCGCACCTGCCACCAACAAGCCAACTCCGCTGCACACCAGGCCGAGCCACAGCTTCTCGGAACCGAACAGGTACGGAAGCAGCGGCACGATGGCGCCCAGGGCGAACATCACGAACGACGAGACCGCCGCGACCACCGGGGACGGCTTCTCTCGCGGGTCGACGCCGAGCTCCTGGGACAGGTGGAAGTGCACCGCCTGCTCCTCGTCGCGATGGATCTCCTCGGTGGCCTGCCGCGCGGTGGCCTCCGACATCCCCATGTCCATCAACATCGACACGAGTTCGTCCCGTTCGGCGTGCGGATGCCGCTCGAACGAGCGCCGTTCGATGCGTACCTGAGAGTCAATCTGTTCATTGGCGGTTGTGACGGACGTATATTCGCCCAGCGCCATCGAGAATGCGCCCGCGAGCAATCCCGCGACGCCGCTGAGCACCACGGTGTGCGCACCGGCGCCGGCCGCGACACCGGCGATCAATGCGCTGTTGGAGACCAATCCGTCCATGGCCCCGAAGGTCGCCGCACGCAGCCAGCCTCCGGTGACGTCGGGGTGGGAGTGATCGATGTCGTGGGGCAGGTGGCCGGGTGCGGGATCCCCCTCGGACGCGGTCATATGCGCCATTGAACGCCAGCCCGTCGAGTCACATCGACTGAGGTTGGCCTGTGTTTGCCACATCCACGTTTGCCAAATGGGCTGCGGGGATACCTTCATGCCATGACCACCACTGCGGAGCACCTCCGGAACGCGCTCGACGGCCGTTGGCGAGACGTCAAGAACGCCGTGCGAGACGAACTTTCCACCGAAGTCTTCCGGCCGCACTACACGCCCAACACCGTCATCGCTCGCGCGAAGGTGGCTGAGCAGATGAAAATCATGGCGGCCCACGGCGCCGCCGAGGACGGCTTCCGAAAAGACCACGGAGGCAACGGCGACGCGGGCGCCGCTGTCACCCGCATCGAGATGCTCGCAATGTCGGACCTGTCGCTGATGGTCAAGGCGGGCGTGCAGTGGGGATTGTTCGGCGGGGCCGTCGAGAACCTCGGCACCGAGCGCCACCACAAGGCCTACGTCCAGCGCATCATCGATCTGGATCTGATGGGCTGCTTCGGTATGACCGAGACCGGGCACGGCAGTGATGTTCAGGCTTTGGAGACCACCGCCACGTACGATCCGGCGACCCAGGAGTTCGTGATCAACTCCCCCACGCCGACGTCGCGCAAGGACTACATCGGTGGCGCGGCCGAAACCGCCAAGGTGTCAGCGGTTTTCGCGCAGCTGATCACCAAAGGTGAATCGCACGGCGTGCACTGTTTCATCGTTCCGCTGCGCGACGAGGACGGCAACGACCTGCCCGGCGTGACGACCTCGGACTGTCATTACAAGGGCGGCCTCCCCGGCGTCGACAACGGCCGGATCATGTTCGACAACGTACGCATCCCCCGCGACAACCTGCTGAACAAGTACGGCGACGTCGCGGCGGACGGCACCTACTCCTCCCCGATCGAGAACGTGAACCGGCGTTTCTTCACGATGCTGGGCACGCTGATCCGCGGCCGGGTCACCGTCGGTGGCAGCGCGGCGGCCGCCGGCCGGGTGGCCCTCGATATCGCAGTGCGATATGCCTTGCAGCGCAAGCAGTTCAGCGCACCCGACGACGACGGCGAAGTGCTGATCATGGACTATTTGGTGCACCAGCGCCGGTTGTTCCCGCTGATCGCCCGCTCCTATGCGTTGCAGTTCGCTCAGAACGAGCTGGTAGCCCGGTTGCACGACCTGCAGACCGCGGACAACCCCGACGCCGAGGAGCAGCGCGAGCTCGAATCCCGGGCGGCCGGGCTGAAGGCAGCCAACACCTGGCACACCAGCACCGCCATCCAGGAAGCCCGTGAAGCATGCGGTGGCGCAGGTTATCTCGCGGAGAACCGGCTGATCGCGCTGCGCGCGGACACCGACGTGTTCACCACCTTCGAGGGCGACAACCATGTGCTGACCCAACTGGTCGCCAAGGAACTGCTGACCGCCTACGCCGACGACATCAAGGGCATGAGCCCGGTGGAGTGGGTGCGCTTCGCCGCCAACTTCGCCGGTGACCGCGTGTTGAAAAGGACTGCGGCCGAGACGATCATGCAGACCATCCTCGACTCCCGCCAGGACAACGAGGAAGAAGGCAGCCTGTTCAACCGCGGTACCCAGGTCCAGATGTTCGAGGACCGCGAGGAATACCTGCTGGCGTCGGTGGCGCGCCGCCTGCAACGCAAGTCCAAGGAGATGTCGGCATTCGACGCCTTCAATTCCGTGCAGGATCACGTGCTGCATACCGCCAAGGCGCACATCGACCGCATCGTGCTCGAGGCGTTCGTTGCCGGTATCGAGGCCTGTGAGGACGACGAGGCCCGCAACATCCTCGGCATGGTGTGCGACCTGTACGCCCTGTCGGTGATCGAGGACGACAAGGCGTGGTTCATCGAGCACCGGTTCCTGTCCACCGAGCGCGCCAAGGCCGTCACCCGCGGCATCAATCAGCGCTGCCGCGATCTTCGGCCGCACGCCGAGCTACTCGTCGACGGGTTCGGGATTCCCGAACAGTTGCGGTACGCGGAGATGCTGCACCCGGAGAACATCCTCGACTAGTAGTTGTGACAATTTTGACAAAACTACGGGTGTGATTCGGTAAGGTCGCGGCCGTGGAGCTCACGCTGCAGCGCATTGGCGCATGGTGCGGAACGATCATGATCGTGCTGTACGGCACCTGCATGTCGGGGTTGGCGCGGCTGTTCCCGCCGATCTCGCCGGTGTGGTCGCCGACGGAAGTCGCCGACTTCTTCATCGACCACAAGATCTGGATCCGCATCGGTATCGCCGGCTGCCTGCTGACGTCGGTGATCGCCCTGCCGTTCCTGGCCACCATCGTGCTGCGGATCCGTCGCGTCGAAGGACGCTGGGGCATGTTGTCGATGACGCAGTTGTTCGCGGCGACGATATTCGTTCCGGCGCTGCTGTTTCCGTTCCTTGTGCTTGCCGCGGCGGCGTTTCGGCCCGAGAGCAGGTCGCCGGAGATCACCCAGGCGCTCAACGACGTCTTCTGGCTGATGTTCATCGGCATCGTCGGCACGATCATCATGCAGAACATCACCCTGGCGATCGCGTCGTTCATCGACAGCACCGAACCGCAGACATTCCCCCGCTGGTACGGCTACCTGAACCTGTGGGTAGCGCTGCTGTCGCTGCCCGGCTGCGTGGTGGTGGTGTTCAACGACGGCCCGCTGGCCTGGCACGGGGTGTTTGCGTTCTACATCCCCGGGCTGGCGCTGACCGTGTGGATGTTCAGCACCACCTACGTGCTCAATCGCGGCATCAAGGCGCAGCAACGCGCCGAACAAGCATGACGGCAGGCGCACCCACCACCGCCGGCCGCCGCATCCCGGGCGAACAGGGCACCTGGGTCTTCCTGCTCGGCGACATGTTGGTGTTCGCCGCCTTCTTCGCCACGTTCATGGTCGAAAGATCAAAAGCGCCAGAGGTTTTCGACGCCGCACGCAAGACGTTGCATGTCAACATCGGGTTGGTCAACACGCTGGTGCTGCTGACCAGCTCGCTGTTCGTGGTGGCGGCGATCGGTGGTCTGCGAACGGGTGCGCGGGCGATCGCCGCACGGGCACTGGTGATAGCGGCCGTCTGCGGTGTGGTGTTCGTGGCGCTGAAGGTGACCGAGTACGTCTTGCTGGTTCAGGACGGGCACACCGCGGGCGTCAATCACTTCTACCTGTACTACTTCATCCTCACCGGACTGCACCTGCTGCACGTCTGCATCGGCATCCTGGTGCTGACGTTGATGATGACCCAGACTCGGCGCACCGAGCTGTCGGCGACCCGGCTGGCGGTCATCGAAGGCGGCGGCTGCTTCTGGCATCTTGTCGACCTGCTGTGGATCGTCCTGTTCCCTCTCCTGTACCTGGTGAGCTGATGCTGCACTTGATGCGTAACCGGGCCGGGGCGAGCTGGCTGATCCTGGTAGCCGCCACGCTGGCGTCGTTCGCGCTGGGCGCCGACCACGGCACCGGCTCGCTGGTTGCCGTAGCGGTGCTGGGGATCGCGGCAATCAAGGTGCGGCTGGTGGGTCTGGACTTCATGGAGTTGCGGCACGCGCCGATCCCGCTGCGAGTGGCGTTCGAGGTCTACTGCGTGGCGTTGTGGGCGCTGCTATCCGGCCTGTATCTGTGGCTGTGACGCGTTCGCCCTGGGAGTGCTAATGACTCCCGTCGGGGTGCTTTCGCCAACCCAGGTAGCCGACGACTACGCCGACGACGAGGTAGAGGCCGGCCCCCACCCAGAGCGACGTGGCGCTCCACGTCCGTCCCAGATAATGCGGCTCGTTGAACACCCCCGCCGCGATCGTGAAACCAATGTTGGCGTGGACCAGTCCGGCACCGATGAGGAATCCGCATAGGAACTTGTAGAACTCACGCCTGCGCACGACGATCCCTACACGTCAATGAGATTGGGCCCATGGAATACCCCCGATCCGCACGCTGCTGCACGATCAGGATTGCCCCGCGCCTGAGGTCGGAGTAGGGCAGAAGGTCCCTCAAGTCGACGGCCCACGGTGCAGAACGGCGGCGACCCGAGACTCGGCCGGTGACCAGCCCACGAACGATCGCCCGAATACACTTCCGTGGATGGACGACCCAGGCTGTGCCGAACTGGGTGCGATGCGCAGCCGACGGCCAGCCGGAATCCTGCGAACACCGTCGATGCGGCCATGACGGAACCCGCCGGCGACGACGCCAAACTGAAGCGGACGCTGGGCTTGCCCCTGGTCACGCTCTACGGACTCGGCAACATCCTCGGTGCCGGAATATACGTGCTCGTCGGCAAGGTGGCGGGTTTCGCGGGCTCCAGCACCACCCTTGCCTTCCTCATCGCGATGGCCGTCGCGGCAGTCACCGCGCTGTCTTATACCGAGCTCGCCGGCCGCTATCCCGTGAGCGCCAGCGTATCCATCTACCTCCACCACGCCTTCGAAAAACGTTGGCTCTCAACCATGGTCGGCCTCACAATGGTGGGCGGCGGAATCGCCTCGGCGGCCGCACTGGCTCAGGGCTTCGCCGGATATCTGAACTCGTTCGTCGCCGTGCCGACACTCGTGGGCAGTATCGGCCTGCTCGTCGTGCTCGGCGCCATCGCCATCAAAGGGATCGGCGAATCGGCCACGATGGCCGCGATCCTCACCGGCCTCGAAGTCTTGGGTCTGGTGGTGGTCATCTGGTTCGGGCGGAACGCCTTCACCCACATCGATGTTGGCCGCTTGGTCGCGATCGACCCGGCGGTCGGACTCGGCGGCGTTTTTGCCGGGGCCTTTCTGGCCTTTTACGCCTTCATCGGGTTCGAAGACATGGTCAACGTCGCTGAGGAAGCCAAAAAGCCGAGCCGAACCATGCCCTTGGCCATCCTCTTCGCGCTACTGGTCTCCACCGTTCTCTATCTGTTGGTCGTCGTCGTCTCGACGACCATGGTGCCCCCGGCTGAGCTCGCGCGCAGCGAGGCACCGCTGACGTTGGTGTTCGAACGAAGCGGGGCCAGTCACGGGGTCTTCCTCAGCCTGATCGGCATGGTTGCCGCGATCAACGGCGTCATCGTGCAGATCATCATGGGCTCGCGCATTCTCTACGGACTGGCCAAGGAAGGCTGGATCCACAGCAGGTTTGCCCGCGTGCACGGTTCCTACCAGACGCCGGTGATAGCGACCGTCGTCGTGGTGTCCGTCATGATCGTCGGCACCGCACTGCTGCCGCTGGTATCGCTGGCACGGCTGACCAGCCTGCTGGTGCTCATCATCTTCACCCTTGTCAACGCGTCATTGATCGTCATCAAGCGCCGCCAACGCTCGCACCGTGGGTACGTCAACGTCCCGACGGTGATCCCCTACCTGGGCGTGATGCTGTGTCTGGGAACGCTCGTCTTTCAAGCTTTTAGCTGGTGACGAACGACCACGAAGAATCGAATGAGCTTGCTCCCCCGCTTGGACTCGAACCAAGAACCGTCCGATTAACAGTCGGAAGCTCTGCCAATTGAGCTACAGGGGACTATCTGCTGCCCGCGTGAGTGCCTTCGCGCTGATGCGGACCGGAGAGTGACTCTAGCTTACCGGGGACCCCGGATGCCAAACCGGCGGGCGCGCGCCAACACAGGTACGTCAGGCAGGATGGAGGGGCGAGAATCAGGAAGGGAATGCAGTGATCCAGTATCTGGCCGTGCTCGGCGTGGGTTATGTGTTGGGCACCAAAGCTGGCCGTAAGCGCTACGAGCAGATCGTCGGCACCTACCGCGCCATCACCGACAACCCCGCCACCAAAACCGTGATCGACGCCGGACGCCGCAAGCTCGCCGACCGGGTGTCACCGGACCCGGACCCGAAGATGGTCACACTGACCGAGATCGACGCCAACACCACCGTGGTGGAACCGCAGCGGTCAGAGAAGTAGAACGGGCGCTTCTAGCCCAGCGGGATGCTGATGGTCTGACCCGGCAGCAGCGGGCCGGTGCTCACACCGATACCGCCACCGGGCATCGAGCCCGCGTCAGGACCGTAGACACCGAACTGCGGCGTGCCGATGCTGACGTTGTTGTTCGAGTACGACAGGCACTGGCCGTCGCCGCGCGACCCGAACCAGGCCAGGCAGGTGCCGCCGGTGGCCGTGGTGGTCGACGGGGTGGAGTGCTCCAGTGCCACCAGGGCCGGCACCGCAGCCGCAGCCACGGCGAGCGCACCGAAGGTGGCGATACGCCGGGCACGAGAATTCGCGGTAGTCATATCTGACCTTTCGCCGGAGACAGGCAGCACGTTAACCATAACCCGACGGGAGTTTTCACGCAGTGAGGTCATCGCCGCTGGCTTGTTCGAGCAGGCTGCGCCGATACGCCTCCAATGCGACCAGGTCACCGAACAGTGCGTGGTACTCGTCGCCCTGCTCGACCGGCGACATCCGCTGCAGCTTTGACTTGACCTCGGCGACCTGACGGCCCACCCAGACCTCCTGCAACCGGGCCAGCACACTGCCGACGTACCGCGGCAGCTTTTCTTCCTCTTCGACCCGGATCCCCTCGACTCCGAGCTCGGTGATCAGGCCTTCGGTCAGTGGTGCACCGGCCCGTTCACGCACGGTATCGATCCACTGGCCGCCGACGATGCCCGACGAGGTGCCGCCCGCGGCCTCGATCGCAAGCCGCACCGCCGCGTAACCGGGGTGGGTGAAACTCTCCACGGTCAGTGAGTCGAACACCGGGCCGGCCAGCGCCGGGTACTGCAGGGCGGCTTTGAGTGCCTCCCGCTGCGGCCACAGGGTCGGATCACGCGGGTCGGGACGCCGGGCCCCCGCCTCGGTGACCTTGTTGCGCGCGGGTGCGGCACGTTTGTTGTCGCGGCCCCCCGGTTTGTGACCTGCTTCCTCCCGCACCCGCGCGATCACCTGGGCGACGTCGTCCCAACCGACCCAGCCGGCGAGCTGACGGGCGTACTCGTCGCGCAGTGTGGGGTCCTTGATCTGGGCGACCATCGGCACGCAGCGGCGCAACGCCGCCACCCGGCCCTCGGCGGATTCCAGATCGTGCTCGGCCAATGCCGTGCGGATCGCGAACTCGAACAGCGGTGTGCGCCGCGCGACCAGGTCGCGCAGCGCTCCGTCGCCCTGCGCCAGCCTCAGATCACACGGGTCCATTCCGTCGGCAGCCACCGCCACGAAGCTCTGCCCGGCGAGGTTCTGCTCGCCGGCGAACGCCTTGAGCGCGGCCGCGCGCCCGGCCGCGTCGCCGTCGAAGACGTAGATCAGCTCGCCGCGAAAGAACTTGTCGTCCATCATCAGCCGCCGCAGCATCGACAGGTGCTCGTCGCCGAACGCGGTACCGCAGGACGCGACCGCGGTGGTGACACCGGCCAGATGCATGGCCATCACGTCGGTGTAGCCCTCGACGACGACGGCCTGATGTCCCTTGGCGATATCGCGCTTGGCCAGGTCGATGCCGAACAGCACATTCGACTTCTTGTAGAGCACGGTCTCGGGGGTGTTGACGTACTTGGCTTCCATCTGGTCGTCGGCGAAGATGCGGCGGGCGCCGAAGCCGACGGTCTCGCCGCTGGCGGTGCGGATCGGCCACAGCAGCCTGCGGTGGAAGCGATCCATCGGCCCGCGTCTGCCCTCACGCGACAGCCCGGCGGCTTCGAGCTCCTTGAACTCGAAGCCCTTGCGGATCAGATGCTTGGTCAGCGAATCCCAGCCTGACGGCGCGAACCCACAGCCGAACTGGCGGGCCGACGCGGCGTCGAAATTGCGCTCGGTCAGGTACTGCCGCGCGGGCGCGGCCTCCTCGGATTCCAGTGCGGCAGCATAGAATTCCTGCGCGGCGGCGTTGGCTGCCACCAGCCGGCTACGGCTGCCGCGGTCGCGCTGCACACTGGTGCCGCCGCCACTGTAGGTCACCGTGTAGCCGACGCGGTCGGCCAGCATTTCCACGGCCTCGACGAAGCTGACGTGCTCGATCTTCTGGATGAAGGCGTAGGCGTCGCCGCCCTCGCCGCAGCCGAAGCAGTGGAAATGACCGTGATTGGGCCGCACGTGGAACGACGGCGACTTCTCGTCGTGGAACGGGCACAGGCCCTTCATCGAATCGGCACCGGCCCGGCGCAGCTGCACGTAGTCGCCGACGACGTCTTCGATCTGGACCTGGTCACGGATGGCGGCGATGTCGCGTTCGGAGATCCGACCCTTGCGGTCTCCACCTCCGCTCACCGCTGTCGTCATCGGCACAGTCTAGGACGCGGGTCCACCGGCGATGTGCACGTCGATGCGCTCCACCCGGCCTTCGGTGTACGACGCGAGTTGGTCGACGACGACCCGCATCCGCCCCGCGTCGTCAGCGGCGGCGGTGAACTCCGGAGCGAACACCGGATCGAGCGTCGCGGGTGCGCCGTCCAGCAACCAGTTCGCCACCCGGTGGATCCGTTCCCGTTGCCGCGCCTGCAGTTCCAGGTGCCGCGGGTCGGACATGATGAATTGCAGCGCCAGCGTCTTGAGCAGCGCCACCTCGGCGCGGACCGTCGCGGGCACCTGCAGATCGGCCTGGTAGCGCACCAGCGGCTGCGGCCCGGCGGCCTCGTGGGTCAGCCGAACTGCCGCCGAGGCGAACCGGCCGACCAGTTCACTGGTCAGCCGCTTGAGCGCGACCGAGGCCGCGAGCGTGCCGTCGTACTTACCGACGCCGGCCACCACCGGCAGCTGGGACAACCGCTCGGCGGCGGCCTCGAGATCGGCGGCGGCAATCGTGCTGGACTTTCCCAGCGCGCCCAGCGCCGCGGCGGCGTCGGCGTCGGCCAGCACCCGCAGGTCGATGCGCCCCGACACCACCCCGTCTTCGACGTCGTGCACGGAGTAGGCGACGTCGTCGGCCCAATCCATCACCTGGGACTCCAGACACGGGCGTCGCGACGGCGCGGCGCCCCGCACCCATTCGGCGAGCGCCCGGTCGTCTTCGTAGAAGCCGAACTTGCGCACGCCCGGTTCGCGGAACCACGGATACTTCGTGACGGCGTCCAGACCCGCGCGCGTGAGGTTCAGCCCCACGCTGCGACCTTGTCCATCAAGCACTTTCGGCTCGATGCGGGTCAGGATGCGGAAGTTCTGGGCGTTACCTTCAAAGCCGCCGCAGGCGACCGCGAACTCGTCGAGCGCGCGTTCCCCGTTGTGGCCGTACGGCGGATGGCCGATGTCGTGGGCCAGTCCGGCCATATCCACCAGGTCTGCGTCACATCCCAGCGGCAGCGCCATCCCCCGCCCGATCTGGGCGACCTCCAACGAATGGGTCAGCCTGGTGCGCGGGTTTTCGCTCTCCCGCGGACCGACGACCTGAGTCTTGTCGGCCAGTCGGCGAAGAGCGGCACAGTGCAGCACACGCGCACGGTCGCGAGCGAAGTCGGTGCGATGCTCCGTCGACGTGCCGGGCAGCCCGGCAGTCTTCGGCGGCTCGTGCACCACCCGCTCGCAGTCGGCCTCGTCGTAGTGGCCGTGCTCATTCGTTGTCACCGACGCACAGTCTGCCAGGACCGGCCCTACTACATTTGACGGTCATGCGCCTCGCACGTCTGCTCAGCCTGCTCGTGGCCATCCTGACCACCGCCACCCTGGTGGCACCCGCCGCGACGGCCGAGCCGCCGTTCCGGCTGCCGGACTACGTCACCGACAACGCCGGCGTCCTGGCCGGCAGCCAACTGGCCAGCGTGCAGAACGCCGTGGACACCCTCTACCGCGAGCGGAACGTCCGGCTGTGGGTGGTCTTCGTCGACTCCTTCGCGCCCAAGAGTGCGGTGGGCTGGACCGAGGAAACCCGCCTGGCCAGCGATCTGAGCAACCAGGACGCCATCCTGGCGGTCGCGACCGGGCAACGCTCCTACGCGTTCCTGGTGCCGACCGCGGCGGCCGGCGGCGCGAAGATCGACGACCTGCGCCACGACAAGATCGAGCCCGCATTGCACAGCGGCGACTGGGCGGGTGCCGCGATCGCGGCGGCGGATGGCCTGGCGGCCAAGACCACCAGCAGCGGTGGCGGGTTCTCGCTACTGCCGCTGGTCATCATCCTGGGCGTCATCGTGCTGGCGGTGGTGGTCTTGCTGGTATGGAGCCGCCAGCGGCGGCGCAAGCGGCACGAGGCCGAGGTCGCCGCCGCCAAGCGGGTCGACCCCACAGATCCCAATGCCCTGGCCTCGGTTCCGCTCGACGCCCTCGACGAGCTGTCCCGGTCGATCGTCGTCGAGGTCGACAATGCCGTGCGCACCAGCTCCAACGAATTGACCTTGGCACAAGAGGAATTCGGTGAGCAGCAGACGCAACCGTTCGTGCGCGCGGTCGAGAACGCCAAGGCCACCCTGCAACAGGCGTTCAACGTGCGCCAGCAGCTCGACGACGCGGTGCCCGAAACCCCGGCCCAGCGCCGCGATCTGCTCACCCGGGTGGTGGTCGCCGCCGCACGGGCCAACCGTGAGCTGGACGCCCAGAACCAGGCGTTCCATCAGCTGCGCGACCTGGTCATCAACGCGCCCGACCGGCTGGACACCTTGACCCAGAAGCTGGTCGACGTCAGCGCCCGCATCGATCCCGCCCAAGGCACATTGACACAGCTGCACACCGAGTTCGCCGAGTCGGCGCTGGTATCGGTGGCGCGCAACGCCGCTGCCGCCAAGGAGCGCCTCGACTTCGCCGACCATTCGATCAGCCGGGCCCGCGAGCTGGTGGCCAAGCCGGTCGCCGGTGAGCAGAGCGAACTCGTCGATTGTGTGCGCGGCGCGGAAGCCGCTCTGCAGCAAGCCAGTTCGATGCTCGACGCGGTTGAAAGCGCGGCCAGCGACATCCGGCGCGCGGTCGCCACGCTGCCGGCGGCGATCGCCGACACCCAGCAGGGCATCAACCAGGCCGTCGCTCAGCTGACCCAGGGCGGGCTGCCCAACACCGCAGAGCTGACGGCCGCCCGCGACGCCGCCGTCGCGGCGGTGGCCGCGGCCCAGACCAACGGATCGGCCGACCCGTTGGGGGCATTCACCCAGCTGACTCAGGCCGACGCCGACCTGGACCGGCTACTGGCCACCGTGGCCGAGGAACGCGAGAACGCCGAACGGCTGGGCCGGTCCTACGACCAGGCGCTGTTCACCGCGCAGTCGCGGGTGCGTTCGGTGGCGGATTATGTCGACACCCGCCGTGGCAGCGTCGGGCCTGAGGCGCGTACTCGTCTCAACGAGGCTGTGCGCCAACTCGAGGCCGCGCAGGCCAAACGGAAGACCGACGTCGCCGAGGCGATCGCACATGCCAATGGCGCGTCGATGCTGGCCGCCCAAGCGCAGCAGCTGGCCAACAACGACGTCCAGTCCGCGCAGCGGACGTACATGAATCACTATGGCGGCGTGGGCGGTTCGTCGAACATGGGCGCCGTCATCGGTGGGATCATCCTCGGCAACATCCTGTCCGGCGGCATGCGCGGCGGCTTCGGCGGCGGCTTCGGCGGTGGCGGCGGGTGGTCGTCGACGACCTTCGGCGGGTCGTCAGGCGGCTCCGACGGTGGCGGGATGCTGGGCGGCGGTGGCCGTTTCTAGGCCGCTCCTAGCCCTTCAGCCGGGTGGCCAGGTAGTCGACCACCGAGTCGATGCCGATCCGCTCCTGCGTCATCTGGTCGCGCTCGCGCACGGTAACCGCGTGATCCTCGAGGGAGTCGAAGTCAACTGTCACGCAGTACGGCGTGCCGATCTCGTCCTGGCGGCGATAGCGCCGGCCGATCGCGCCGGCGTCGTCGAACTCGATGTTCCAGTACTTGCGCAGCTCCGCCGCCAGATCCTTGGCCTTCGGGCTGAGGTCGGCGTGCCGTGACAGCGGCAGCACCGCGGCCTTGACCGGTGCCAACCGGGGATCCAGCCGCAGCACCGTGCGCTTGTCCACCCCACCCTTGGCGTTGGGGGCCTCATCCTCGGCGTAGGCGTCGACGAGGAACGCCATGAACGAACGGGTAAGTCCCGCTGCGGGTTCGATGACGTACGGGACGTAGCGGGTGTCGGCGGCCTGGTCGTAGAACGACAGGTCGGTGCCGGAATGCTGCGAGTGCGTCTTGAGGTCGAAGTCGGTGCGGTTGGCGATGCCTTCGAGCTCGCCCCACGGGTTGCCCTGGAAACCGAACTTGTACTCGATGTCGGTGGTGCCGGCCGAGTAGTGCGACAGCTTCTCCTTGGGGTGCTCGAAGAGCCTCAGGTTGTCGCGGTTGATACCGAGATCGATGTACCACTGCAGCCGGGTGTCGATCCAGTACTGGTGCCACTCGGGTGCGGTGGCCGGCTCGACGAAGAACTCCATCTCCATCTGCTCGAACTCGCGGGTGCGGAAGATGAAGTTGCCGGGGGTGATCTCGTTGCGGAAGCTCTTGCCGATCTGGCCGATGCCGAACGGCGGCTTCTTACGCGAGGTGGTCACCACGTTGGCGAAGTTCACGAAGATTCCCTGCGCGGTTTCCGGGCGCAGGTAGTGCATGCCCTCCTCGGCTTCGATCGGCCCGAGGTAGGTCTTGAGCATCATGTTGAATTCGCGTGGTTCGGTCCACTGGCCTTTGGTGCCGCAGTCCGGGCAGACGATCTCGGTCATGGCGACCGATTCGGGATCGTCGATTCCCTTCTTCTCGGCGTAGGCCTCCTGCAGGTGATCCTGGCGGTGACGCTTGTGGCAGTTGAGGCACTCGATGAGCGGATCGTTGAACACCTCGACGTGGCCGGAGGCGACCCACACCTCACGCGGCAGGATGATCGAGCTGTCCAGGCCGACGACGTCGTCGCGGCCGGTCACCACCGACCGCCACCACTGCCGCTTGATGTTCTCCTTGAGCTCGACGCCCAGCGGGCCGTAGTCCCAGGCCGACTTGGTCCCGCCGTAGATCTCGCCGGCTGGATAGACCAAGCCGCGCCGCTTGGCCAGGTTGACGACGGAATCGATGACGGACGCCACGGTGGGTGCCACTCCTGTTCTGTGAACGGACAACAGCTCCATAGCCTAGCGACCTCTCGCCGGACCCTTTGACATGCGTGATCGTGCATGGAAAAGTGGGGGCAACTGGAAATCGTTTCCAATAACGGGGAGGTGTCGCTTGACCACCGCCACCGACCATGCCGCGCTGCTGGAACGCGCCGGTGAGCTGCTGCGCGCGCTGGCCGCCCCGGTGCGTATCGCGATCGTTCTGCAATTGCGGGAGTCCCGGCGCTGCGTGCACGAACTCGTCGACGCCCTCGACGTCCCGCAGCCCCTCGTCAGCCAGCACCTGCGAATCCTGAAGGCCGCCGGAGTGGTTGCCGGCGAACGATCCGGGCGGGAAGTGATGTACCGGCTGGTCGACGAGCACCTGGCCGAGATCATCGTCGCCGCCATCAGCCACGCCGGTGAGGAGCACTCGTGACCGGAGCTGACATCCGTCCGCGCGCCGGCGCGGGCGGGGTGCGGGCAACTCGTCAGCGGGCGTCCATCATCGCGCTGCTCGACACCGTCGACGAGTTCCGCTCGGCGCAGGAGTTGCACGACGAGCTGCGCCGCCGCGGCGAGAACATCGGGCTGACCACGGTGTACCGGACGCTGCAGTCACTATCGGCGGCCGATCTGGTGGACATGGTGCGCACCGATACCGGGGAGTCGGTTTACCGGCGCTGCGCCGGCGCAGACCATCATCATCACCTGGTGTGCCGTAGTTGCGGCGCGGCGGTGGAGGTCAGCGGACGCGAAGTCGAAGCCTGGGCCGCGGAAGTGGCTGCCGAACATGGCTTTTCGGACGTCAGCCACACGATCGAGTTGTTCGGCACCTGCGGGCAGTGCCGGGGCTGAGCCACAGCATCGAGTGAGAACTCATGCGCGCGAGATGCCACTGATGTGCGACGTAGTCGCTCACTCAATGCCAAAGCTAGTCGACGAGCGCGCGGCGGGCATCGGCCCCGCCGGCGAGCACCATCAGCACCAGCGTCTGCAGCGCATGCTCGGCAAGGCCATCGCCGGGAAAGTTGTAGCGCAGCATGATGTCGCCCTTTTTGCCGGACTCGACGAACGTCACCGTCCCCAGCATCGTCGACTGTGCTTGCGCGGCAACACGTTTGCGAAGATTGGCAGTCGGCGGCAGATCCCACCCGAGCACCTGCGTCACCGACACCATTTCGATGTCCTCGGCAATGGTGACCGTCCGCAGCGATGCGAACGTCCCCTCGTAGCGCACCGTGAGCGCACCGTCCGACTCCACCTCGACCGGCACGACCGCACTCAGCGCATCAGCCAACCGGGTGTCGAGTCCCATCTCAGGCCCGGCCGAAACGCCGGTTGCGTTCGGCGTATTCCTCGCACGCCGCCCACAGGTCGCGCCGGTCGTAATCCGGCCACAGCTTGTCTTGGAACACGTATTCGGCGTACGCGGCCTGCCACAGCATGAAGTTGCTCGCCCGCTGCTCCCCCGACGTCCTGATGAACAGGTCGACGTCGGGAATGTCGGGCCGGTGCAGGTGCTCGGTGATCGTGGCCTCGTTCACCCGCTCCGGGTCGACCCGGCCGGCCACCGCATCGCGCGCGATTTGTTTTGCCGCTTCGGCGATTTCGGCCCGCCCACCGTAGTTCACGCAGTAGTTCACCGTGATGACGTCATTGCCGACGGTCATGTTCTCGGCGATGTCGAATTCCTTGATCACGCTGCGCCACATCCGCGCCCGCGACCCCACCCAGCGCATGTTGACCCCCATGGCGTCCAGGTTCTCCCGGCGCCGGCGCACCACCTCGCGATTGAAGCCCATCAGGAACCGCACCTCTTCGGTACTGCGCCGCCAGTTCTCGGTGGAGAACGCATACACCGACAGGTGCTGGATACCGATCTCGATGGCTCCGCAGGTGATGTCGATCAGCACCGCCTCGCCCATTTTGTGGCCCTCGGTGCGGCTCAACCCGCGCTGCGTGGCCCAGCGCCCGTTGCCGTCCATCACGACCGCCACGTGCTTGGGCATCTGGGAGGCCGGGATCGCCGGCGGTACAGCCTTGGAGGTGTGCTGGGGCGGCCTGCGCGGGCCGCCGTCCGGCGCGGGCGGCAGCTCGGGAAACACGACCGGCCACACCGAGGTGTCCGGGAACATCGGGTAGTCGTCGGGCGCCGGGGGCAGCTGCGGAAAGGTCTCTTTCCGCCTGCGCTCAGCCCCCCGCCACGAGCTGGTCACCCGGTTCATCGCCATATGGCTCATCCTGCCTGAACATCTCCATCCCATGGTCAGCGGCCCGCCGGTAGACACGCTCCACCAGCGGCAAAGTGCGCAGCTGGCGTTCCAGATGCCACTGCAGATGCGCAGCCACCAAGCCGCTGGCGTGGCTGCGGTGCGACGGCGTCGAGGCCTCCGCAAGCTCCCAGTCACCGTCGTGCAGCGCGCACATCAGATCCAGCACCGCCTGCGGCGGCGTCGTCGAGCCGGACGGACGGCAATGCATACAAACACTGCCACCAGCGGCGATGTGGAACGCGCGGTGCGGTCCCGGCGCCGCGCACCGGGCACATTCGGTCAGCGACGGCGCCCAGCCGGCGATCCCCATGGCCCGCAGCAGGTAGGCGTCCAGGACCAGCTCGCGGCTGCGCGCGCCGTCGGCCACCGCGCGCAACGCCCCGACCGTGAGCCGGTGCAGCGCCGGCGCCGGGGCGCGTTCCTCCCCGGCGAGCCGCTCGGCGGTCTCCAGGACCGCGCAGGCGCTGGTGTAGCGGCCGTAGTCGCTGACGATGTCGGTGGCGAAGGCGTCGATCGACACCACCTGGGTGACGATGTCCAGGTTGCGACCGGGGTGCAGCTGGACGTCGATGTGGGCGAACGGCTCCAGCCGTGAACCGAATTTGCTGCGGGTACGGCGTACGCCCTTGGCAACCGCGCGGACCAGACCGTGGTCGCGGGTCAGCAAGGTGACGATGCGGTCGGCTTCACCGAGCTTGTGCTGGCGCAGCACGACCGCCCGATCCCGATACAGCCGCATCCGACTAGTTTCCCACCGCATTGCGACATAACCGCGGACGCGCGCCGTTAGTCTCGACGTCGCCATGACAGCTCACCGGAGTTTGGGCAGGCCGCCGCGGTTTCCGACCATCGGTGAGCAGCTCTATCAGTTGGCCAGCGGCACGGTCACGTCCGCCGAACTGGTCCGCCGGTCGCTGCGCGCGATCACCGCCAGCCAGTCCACCCTCAACGCCTTCCGGGTGGTGCTGACCGAATCGGCACTCGCCGACGCCGCCGACGCCGATCGCCGGCGCGCCGCCGGGGAGCAGGCCCCGCTGCTGGGCATCCCTATCGCGGTCAAGGACGACGTCGACGTCGCCGGCGTTCCGACCTCCTTCGGAACCGCCGGACCCGTGCGCCCCGCAACGCACGACTCCGAGGTGGTCCGCCGGCTGCGCGACGCGGGCGCGGTGATCGTCGGCAAGACCAACTGCTGCGAACTGGGCCAATGGCCGTTCACCAGCGGCCCCGCCTTCGGCCACACCCGTAATCCCTGGTCGCGCAAACACACTCCCGGGGGCTCGTCGGGCGGCAGCGCCGCCGCCGTCGCGGCGGGCCTGGTCGCCGCGGCCATCGGTTCCGACGGCGCGGGCAGCGTCCGGGTGCCTGCCGCCTGGACCCATCTGGTCGGCATCAAGCCACAGCGCGGCCGCATCTCGACCTGGCCGGTCCCTGACCCGTTCAACGGCATCACCGTCAACGGGGTGCTGGCGCGAACGGTGGCCGACGCCGCGCTCGTGCTCGACGCCGCCTCGGGCAACCACGACGACGACCCGTTCAAGCCACCGCCGGTACGGATGACCGACTCCGTCGGCGCCGCCCCCGGGCCGTTGAAGATCGCGCTGTCGACGCGCTTTCCGTTCACGTTCTTTCCCGCCAGGCTGCATCCCGAGATCAGGGTCGCGCTCAACGGGGTCGCCGAGCAGCTGGGCCTGCTGGGCCACACTGTGATGGCGGGCAACCCCAACTACGGCCTGCGGCTGCCACTGACGTTCCTGCCCCGCTCCACCGCCGGGCTGCTGGAGTGGGCCGACCGGCTCGGTGACGACCTCACCTTCGACCCCCGCACCGAGTCCAACATGCGGATGGGCCGGCTGCTGTCGGGGTCGATGCTGCGCCGCGCCCGGGCCAGCGAGCCTAAGCTGCACCGCCGTGTCGGGGAGATCTTCCGCTCCGTCGACGTCGTGCTGGCGCCGACCACCGCGCAGCCGCCTCCCCCGGCCCGCACGTTCGACCGCCTCGGGCCAATGGGCACCGACCGCGCGATGATCGCGGCGTGCCCGGTGACGTTCCCGTGGAATCTGCTGGGCTGGCCGTCGATCAGTGTTCCGGCCGGCTTCACCTCCGACGGCCTGCCGATCGGCGTACAGCTGATGGGCCCGGCCAACAGTGAGCCGCTGCTGATCTCCCTGGCGGCCGAGCTGGAAGCCATCAACGGGTGGGCCAACAGGCAACCCGAGATCTGGTGGAACACCCCGGTACCCACCGATCGCGAATAAATAGCCATTACGGGTGATTGTCGCTGCACGAGTGCGTTGGTAGTACTTCTTCATGGCCGACACCAAGCACGACAGTGAGAAGCTCGTCCGCGACTTCCTCGGCTCCTGGGAGGACCGCGACCTCGAGGTCATCTGCGGCTCATTCGCCGACCACGCGGTCTATCACAACGTGCCCGTCGCCCCTATCGCCGGGATCGCCGGCATCCGCACGATCTTCCAGGCCTTCCTGGACGCGTTCGCCGAGGCCAAACTCGACATCGTCACGCTGGCGGCCGAACCCGGACTGGTGCTGGCCGAGCGCATCGACTACTTCACGATGAACGACGGCCGCAAGGTCGTATTGCCGGTCAACGGGGTGTTCGAAGTGCGAGACGGCAAAATCGTCCGATTCAGTGACTATTTCGATCTCGCCGACTTCGAACGGCAGAGCGGGTTCACGCTCTGAGAGTTTAAAACCCCAGCCGGCCAAGCTGTTTGGGGTCGCGCTGCCAGTTCTTGGCGATCTTGACCCGCAGATCGAGGTAGACCTTGGTGCCGAGCAGCTTCTCGATCTGCGTACGGGCCACCGTGCCAACCTCTTTGAGGCGGGCGCCACCCTTGCCGATGACGATGCCCTTCTGGCTGTCCCGCTCGACATACAGCACGGCGTGCACATCGATGAGGGGATCATCCGCCGGGCGGTCGGGCCGCTCCTCGATCTCCTCGATCACCACCGCCAACGAGTGCGGCAACTCGTCGCGCACCCCTTCCAGCGCGGCCTCGCGAATGAGCTCGGCCATCAACACTTCTTCGGGCTCGTCGGTGAGCTCCCCGTCAGGATAAAACGCCGGGCCGGGCTGCAACTGGCCGGCCAGCAGATCGATGAGGATGTCGACCTGGTCCCCGCGCGTCGCCGACACCGGCACGATCTCGGCCGCCGTGTCCCCGACCAGTTCGTGGACGGCGATCAGCTGTTCGGCCACCCGCTCCTTGGACACCTTGTCGATCTTGGTGACGATGACGACAAACGTTGTGCGGGGAGCGACGTCGCGGATCTGTTCGTAGATCCATCGATCGCCGGGTCCGATGTTCTCGTCGGCGGGAATGCACAGCCCGATGACATCGACTTCGGAGTAGGTGTCACGGACCAGGTCGTTGAGCCGCTTGCCCAGCAGCGTGCGCGGGCGGTGCAGACCGGGGGTGTCGACCAGAACGATCTGGAAGTCGGGGCGGTGCACGATGCCGCGAATGGTGTGCCGGGTGGTCTGCGGACGGTTGGAGGTGATCGCCACCTTGGTGCCGACGAGCGCGTTGGTCAGCGTCGACTTGCCCGTGTTGGGCCTGCCGACGAAGCAGACGAAGCCGGACCGGAATTCACTTTGCGCAGCGTCAGTCATCCTCGTCGTTTCCTTCCGGCTCGATCCGGCTGACCAGCACGGTGCCGATGCGAAGCCGCCCTCTGTGGTCCCGGCCGCCTTCGGCCTGCAGACGCAGCCCCTGCGAGACGACCTCGGCGCCGGGCAGCGGCACCCTGCCGAGCTCGAGGGCCAGCAGACCGCCGACGGTGTCGACGTCGAGATCGTCGGCGAACTCGATGTCGTAGAGCTCGCCGACGTCCTCGATCGGCAAGCGGGCCGACACCCGGAACTTGTTGTCGCCCAACTCTTCGATGGGCGCCACCTCGCGGGTGTCGTACTCGTCGGCGATCTCGCCGACGATCTCCTCGAGGACGTCCTCGATGGTGACCAGGCCGGCGATGGCGCCGTACTCGTCGACCAACAAGGCCATGTGGTTGCGGTCGCGCTGCATCTCACGCAACAACTCGTCGAGCGGCTTGGAGTCAGGGACGAACACCGCCGGGCGCATGATGTCGGTCACCTTGGTGCCGCGGCCGCTGTCCGACGAGTAATAGGTGCGCTGCACAAGGTCTTTGAGATAGACGACGCCGACCACATCGTCGACGTTCTCCCCGATCACCGGGATGCGCGAATAGCCACTGCGCACCGCCAGCGACGTCGCCTGGCTGGCGGACTTGTCGTTCTCGATCCACACCATCTCGGTGCGCGGCACCATCACCTCACGCGCGGCGGTGTCGCCGAGTTCGAACACCGACTGGATCATTCGGCGTTCGTCGTCGGCCACCACGCCGCGCTGCTGCGCCAGGTCGACCACCTCACGCAGCTCGATCTCGGAGGCGAACGGTCCGTTGCGGAAGCCGCGACCCGGGGTCAGCGCATTGCCGAGCACGATGAGCAGCCGGCTGATCGGAGTGAGCAGCACCGAGATCGCCTGCAGCGGAACCGCCGACGTCAAGGCGATGGTGTAGGCGTTCTGCCTGCCGATGGTGCGCGGGCCCACCCCCATCGCGACGAAGCTGGCGACCGTCATGATGGCCGCCGCGGCCACCAGACCCCAGGTCAGCCCGAGGTCGTCCCACAGAAAGGCGACCAGCAAGACCGTCGCGGCGGCCTCGCACGCAATGCGCAGCAGCACAACAAGATTGATGTAACGCGGCCGCTCGGCCATGATCCTGGCCAGCCGCAGGGCGCCGGGTCGCTCGTCGCGCACCAACTCCTCGACCCGCGCAATCGACACGGTACTGATGGCGGCATCGATCGCGGCGAACAGACCGCCCAGCGCTATCAGGGCGATCGCACCGAGCAGCGCACTCCAGCCCGTCACGGTTCGTCGAAGAACTGTGACTTGTCGAGCAGTCGACGGTCCTTCTCGATCTGCCGATCCTGGTGGTATGCCTCGACCTGCTCGGCTACCCACTCTTCGAGCAGGGTGCGTTGCAGGTCGAACATCTCCTTTTCCTCGTCCGGCTCGGCATGGTCGTAGCCCAGCAGATGCAGCACGCCGTGCACGGTCAACAGCGCCAGTTCCTGACCGAGGCTGTGACCGGCGGCGGTGGCCTGATCGGCGGCGAACTGCGGGCACAACACGATGTCACCGAGCATCGACGGCCCGGGCTCGGGCGCATCCGGGCGCCCGCCGGGCTCGAGCTCGTCCATCGGGAAGCTCATCACGTCGGTGGGGCCGGGCAGGTCCATCCAGCGCATGTGCAGGTCGGCCATCGCGTTGGTGTCCAGCAACACCATCGACAGCTCGGCGGCCGGATTGACGTCCATACGACGAATCACGAAGCGCGCGACGCTGATCAGTTCCTCTTCGGAAACGTCGAGGCCGGATTCATTGGATACCTCGATGGTCATGTGAGATGCCCCTAGCGCCGCGTCGAGCGACGTTGGGAGCGGTTCATCAGCGCCGGCTGCTCGGCCTTCGCGTAGGCGTCGACGATTTCCGACACCAGGCGGTGGCGCACCACGTCGGCGCTGGTGAGTTCGGCGAAATGGATGTCGTCGATGCCGTCGAGGACATCCATCGCCGCCCGCAGACCGGACTTGGCACCGCCGGGCAGGTCGACCTGGGTGATGTCACCGGTGACCACGATCTTGGAGCCGAACCCCAGCCGGGTGAGGAACATCTTCATCTGCTCGGCGGTGGTGTTCTGCGCCTCGTCGAGGATGATGAACGCGTCATTGAGCGAGCGGCCACGCATGAACGCCAGCGGCGCGACCTCGATCACCCCGGTGCTCAACAGGTTCGGGATGGCGGCGGGATCCATCATGTCGTGCAACGCGTCGTATAGCGGCCGCAGGTACGGGTCGATCTTCTCGGTCAGCGTGCCGGGCAGAAACCCAAGGCGCTCACCGGCTTCCACCGCGGGCCGGGTCAGGATGATCCGCGTGACCTGCTTGGTCTGCAGAGCGTTGACTGCCTTGGCCATCGCCAGATAGGTCTTGCCGGTGCCCGCCGGACCGATCCCGAACACGATCGTGTGGGCGTCGATGGCGTCGACGTAGCGCTTCTGGTTGAGCGTCTTGGGCCGAATGGTCTTCCCGCGCCGGGACAGGATGTCCAGCGTCAGCACCTCGGCCGGTGACTCGTTGTCCGCACCGGCGAGCATCCCGACGCTGCGCCGGACCGCGTCCGGGGACAGCGTCTGACCACCTGCCACGACAGCGATGAGTTCGGAGATCACCCGTTCGGCCATCGCGACGTCGGCCGCCTCACCGGCTAGGGAAATGGTGTTGCCTCGGACATGCACATCGGCCGACAGGCTGCGTTCGAGTGCGCGGAGATTTTCGTCAGCGGAACCCAGCAGGCCCACGACGAGGTCGGGCGGAACAGTCATGCTGCTGCGCACTTGCGAGGCAGCGGTCGTCTCGCGGGGCGTCACGTGGTCTTCGAAGCCTGCTTCCTGGGTTCCGGTTAGGGCGAAAACACCAGTTTACCGTCCGACCGCCGCACCTCCCACTGGTTAACCCACAGTCTGGGTGAACGCCTGATGGGTCAGCGCCGAGTTCATGAAGTCCCGGAAGCGCAGCCACTTGCCGTCGCGCAGCGTGATGATGTGGGCGAACTCAGACTCCCAGGTGTGCCCGGTGGCCGTCCGCAGGAACTTCTGGTGACCCCAGACCGCCAGGTTGTCGCCGTCGCCGATGAACAGCCACGGCTCCATCGCCACGATCTGGATGTGGGCGCCCACGGTGCTGAAGAACTCGGTGGCGGCTTCGACGCCGTGGTAGTCCCCGGCGTACGGGATGGCGTCGCTGCCGTAGTACGTGATGCGGACGTCCGGATCCATATGGCTCAGCGCCGTCGCCAGGTCACCGGCCGGGACCGCGGCGTAGATGGCCTGGGTGGCGGCGATATTGGCGGTCTCGCTCATCGGCTCAGCTGCATCGGCAGACGGACGAAGCCGTGGGTGAGCAGGCTGGCGGTTTGCCGCTCGGCGGGCTCCTCGGACAGGCCGATCACCGAGTAGCGGTCCAGCACCGCATTGACGATCGACAGCACCTCCAGCCGGGCCAGCGGCGCACCGAGGCAGAAGTGCAGGCCGTGGCCGAACGCCAGATGCTGGCGGATGTTGGGCCGGTCCAGGTCCAGGCGTGCGGGATCTTCGAACACCGCCGGGTCGTGGTTGGCCGAGCCGAAGAACAACGCCACCCACTCCCCTTTGCGGATCTTGGCGCCGTCGATCTCGACGTCGCGGGTCGCGATGCGGAACAGCCGGTTCGGGCCGGCGAGCCGCGCAACCTCCTCGATGAACGTGCTGAGCAACGAACGGTCGGCCCGCAGCCGGGCGGTCACCGCGGGTTCGCGCGCCATCGCGTCGAGAACGCTGCCGATGAGGTAGGTCGTCGTCTCGCTGCCGGCGACCACGAGGGTGACGCAGAACCGCACCACCTGCTCCGGGGTGAGCCGCTGCCCGTCGAGCTCGGCCCGCAGCAGCGCCGAGATCAGGTCCTCGGCGTCCTCGATGTCCTGTGAATCATCAACGCGCGCAAGTTTTTCGGTGACGCGCTCGGTGAATGCCGTGACCATCTCGAAGTTGCTGGCCATCCGCTCTTCGGGAGTCATCGTCGACGACAGCATGAACGCGTTGGCCCAGTTCTTGAATCGGACGTGGTCGCCTTCGGGGAGGCCCAGCAGTCGCACCATGGCCCGGGTGGGCACCTCGTCGGCGAACTCCATCACATCGCGATCCCCGTCGCCGGTGCGGTCGTCGAACTCGGCCAGCAGGATCGGCACCAGTTCGTCCAGCCAGTTCTCGAGGCGCCGGATGCGCCGCGGCGAGAACGCCTGGCTGACCAGCTTGCGTTCGGCGGTGTGCGCGGGCGCGTCGGTGTTGACCAGCATCAGGCTCGGAGCCGACGACGCCTCCTGGATGGGGTCACGCGACGAGAACGTCTCGCTGTCCCGTGCCGCCGCGAGCACCTGGTCGTAGCGGAACAACGCCCACGCGGTGACCGGTTCGTCGGCACCGGGCACCGTGCCCGGCGGCCAGTCCTGATACCCCGCCACCGGCGAGGAATCGCGCAGTTGCTCGTAGAGCGGATAGGGGTTCGCGATCCCCTCCGGGGTGGTGAGCAGATGCAGGGCAGAGGCGGTCGTCGAGGTCATGCGAACAGCCTCATTGCTCGTCTGAGTCTGGTCGATCTCCCGATGGAGGTCAGTTGCGCTCCCGACCGAGCGGTTTTGCCACCACTGCCCCGATCGCGGTGAGAGCATCGCCTCACTGTGACAACTCCCACCGACTGTCTGCCCGTGACCGCGCTGCTAGACGGCAACCACCCCGGCTGGGCATCCAAAGCCCCGCCGGTCAGTGCGGTATCCCGTCGCTACGACGAGGCCTGCCGGCTCGGGATCGTCGAACCTGCCGACGACCCGGTCCGGGCCGTCGCCGACACCGTCGACGCGCAGGCCACCCTGGTCCGGGAGGCGCTCGAAGCGCTCGGCGACGAACAGGCGCTCGCCGCGCTGGAAGCCGTGCTCGACCTGTCCCTGCTGGAGCGCCAGCTGATCGAGGACAGCGCCCGGCGCCGGACGCTGGCACTGCTGCGGGTGCAGGAAGGCTTGTCGAAACTGCGTGGCATCGACGAGGTCGCCAAGATCGTCGACCACGCCCCGCGCGAACTCGTCGAGTCGTGCGGCTTCGACCGCGCGGTCCTGTTCCGGGTGCACGAGGGCAAGATGGTGATGGAGTCGGCCTACTTCGGCGACGACGTCGAGGGCGCCGAGAAGATGGTTGCGTTCGCCCAGTCCGTCGCCCCGCCGCTGGACCACATGCTCCTCGAGACGCAGATGATCCGCAGGCACGCACCGGAAATCGTGCGCGACGCCCGCAACGATCCGCGCGTCAACCGCCCGATCATCGACTTCTCGCTGACCCACTCCTACGTCGCGGCACCCGTCATGCCGACCGGACGGGTGATCGGCTTCCTGCACGCCGACCGGTTGTACTCCGGGCGCACCGTCGACGAGATCGACCGCGACACCGTGTGGGCGTTCGCCGAGGGATTCGGCTACGCATTCGAGCGGACCGTGCTGATGGAGCGGATGCGCCGCCAGCACGCCGACGTACGCAACGCGCTGGCCACCGCCGAGCAGGCCGCCCAAGCCCTCCAAGACGCCGACTTGGAACTGCGCAAGGTCGAGCCCGCCGAACGCAGCACAGCCAGCCGCCGGCTGGCGGAAGTGGAATCGCGGGTGCACGAGATGCTGACCCGCCGCGAAGCCGAGGTGCTGCGGCTGATGGCCGACGGGCGCACCAACCAGCAGATCGCCGACGAACTGGTGATCACCCCCGGCACGGTGAAATCCCATGTGAAGCGGGTACTTCGGAAGCTGCACGCCAGCAACCGCGCCGAGGCGGCGTCGATCTACGCGCGCTTGGCTGCCCGGCCCGATCCGGCCTGACCGCTACCAACGCGGACCCGACCAGCGCCCGGTCAGCACACCCAACGCGCCGAGGGCCACCGCCGCGGCCGTCGTGGTGCGCAGCACCGTCGGACCCAGCCGGACCGCGGTTGCCCCGGCATCGGCCAGCCGCTCGAGTTCGGCGTCGCTGATCCCGCCTTCGGGACCCACGATCAACATGATCGAATCCGCTTGGGCCACCGGCAGTTCAGCCAGTGGACGGTCGGCCGATTCGTGCAGGGCGAGAACCAGCCCACCGGCCCCGACCCGCTCGGCGACCAGGTCGGCCAGTGCAGCCGTCGCGACCGGGCCGTCGATGGGTGGGATGTAGCCTCGCCGCGACTGCCGCGCCGCCGACCGCGCCACCGCCCGCCACCGGCGCAGGCCCTTCTCGGCGCGTTCACCGTCCCAGCGCGCCACACACCGGTCGGCCTGCCAGGCGACGAAGTCGTCGGCGCCGGCCTCGGTGGCCAGCTCGATCGCCAGTTCCGACCGCTCCGATTTCGGAATGCCCTGCGCGACGGTCACTGTCGGATGCGGACGCGCCAGCGTCCAGCGCTCCAGCACCTGGGCCGAGAACCCGCGCTTGCTGGTCTCTTGCACCTCGCAGCGGGCCAGTGTGCCGTCACCGTCGGACAGGACGAGCTTTTCACCAGGCCGGATGCGCCGGACTGTCGCGGCGTGAAAACCCTCGTCGCCGTCGACGACAGCACGCTGCCCCACCACCGGAATGGCGTCGGCGTAGAACAGTGTGTCGGCCAACGCCTAACGGCCGCTGAAGGTTTCGCGTAGCCGGCTGAACAGTCCGCCGGTGTTGCCTGCCACGGAGTGCGTGGATTTGACCTCGGGTTCGGCGTGGCTGCGGGTCTTGAACTCGGCGAGCAGTTCCTTGGCGCGGGCGTCGAGCTTGCCGGGCACCGTCACCTCGATGTGCGCGTGCAGGTCACCCCGGACCCCGGAACGCAGATGCGGCATACCGTGCCCGCGCAGTGTGGTCACCGAGCCGGGTTGGGTCCCCGGCGCGATGGTGATCTCGGTCAGCCCGTCGAGGATGCCGTCGACGGTGACGGAGGTGCCGAGCGCGGCGTCGACCATCGGCACCGACACGGTGCAATGCAGGTCGTCGCCGTCGCGGACGAAGATGTCGTGCTGCTGCTCGTGCACCTCGACGTACAGGTCACCGGCCGGGCCGCCGCCCGGTCCGACCTCGCCCTGCGCGGCCAACCGCACCCGCATGCCGTCGCCGACACCGGCCGGAATCTTCACGCTGATGTCGCGGCGCGCACGCACCCGTCCGTCGCCGGCGCACCGGTGGCAGGGATCGGGAATGACCTCGCCGACGCCGCGGCAGGTCGGGCAGGGCCGCGAAGTCATGACCTGACCCAGCAGCGAACGCTGCACCGTCTGCACCTCGCCGCGTCCGCCACAGGTGTCACAGGCGACGGGTGTGGAGTTGCCGTGAGTTCCCTTGCCCTGGCACACATCACAGAGCACGGCGGTGTCGACGGTCACCTGCTTGGTCACCCCGGTCGCGCACTCCGAGAGATCCAGGCGCATCCGCAGCAGCGAGTCCGAACCGGGCCGCACCCGGCCGATCGGGCCACGCGCCGCACCGCCGCCGCCGAAGAACGCCTCGAACACATCACCCAGACCGCCGAAGCCGCTGAACCCGTTGGCTCCGGCTGCGGCGCCCTCCAGCGGGTCGCCACCGAGGTCGACGATGCGCCGCTTCTCCGGATCGGAGAGCACCTCGTAGGCGGCGCTGATCTCCTTGAATTTGTGCTGGGCCTCTTCGTCGGGGTTGACGTCGGGGTGGTATTCGCGGGCCAGCTTTCGATAGGCGCGCTTGAGCTCCTGATCGCTGGCGCCCTTGCTCACCCCGAGCAAGCCGTAGTAGTCCCGTGCCACTGTTGACCTTTCGAATTCCCTGCCGGCTAGCCGGCTCGGTGTCCTAGGACATCGCCGATGTACATCGCAACTGCTGCGACGTTGGCGATAGTTCCCGGATAGTCCATTCTGGTGGGTCCTAAAACACCCATGCCGCCGTACACGGTGCCCGAGCTGCCGTAGGTCGTGCTGATGACCGACGTTCCAGCCATCTGCTCGGCCTCGGTTTCCTGGCCGATGCGCACCGTGACCTTACCCGCTTCCTGTGAAGCGGCCAGCAGGCGAAGCACCACGACCTGTTCCTCGAGCGCTTCGAGGATGGAGCGCAGCGATCCACCGAAGTCGGCGGTGTTGCGGGTCAGGTTGGCGGTGCCGCCCATCAGCAGACGCTCCTCGTTGTGCTCCACCAACGACTCGAGGAGCACGGTGGCCGACCGGCCGACGGCATCGCCGAGCCCGCCCGATCCGTCCAGCCGCGCAGCCAAGTCGGCGACCGCAATCGATGCCGCCGCCAGGCGTTTGCCCTCCAGGGCCTGCCCGAGCAATTCCCGCAACTGGGACAGCTGGTGGTCGTCGATGGTGTCGCCCAGCTCGACGATGCGCTGGTCGACCCGGCCGGAGTCGGTGATCACCACCATCAGCAGCCGGGCCGGCGTCAACGCCACGATCTCCAGATGACGCACCGTCGACGTCGATAGCGTCGGGTACTGGACGATCGCGACCTGCCGGGTCAGCTGGGCCAGCAGTTTCACCGCACGCCGCAGCACGTCGTCGAGGTCGACGCCGGACTCCAGGAACTGAAGGATCGCGCGGCGCTCGGACCCCGACAGCGGTTTGACGTCGTCGATGCGGTTTACGAACTCGCGGTAGCCCTTCTCGGTAGGCACCCGCCCGGAGCTCGTGTGGGGCTGGGCGATGTAGCCCTCTGCTTCCAGCACTGCCATGTCATTGCGCACCGTGGCGCTGGATACGCCCAGGTTGTGGCGATCGACGAGGGCTTTGGAACCGATCGGTTCCTTGGTCGCCACGAAGTCGGCGACGATGGCACGGAGCACCTCGAAGCGACGGTCGTCAGCACTTCCCATCTGGTACACCTCCAAGTCGTCTCCATTTTACGGGCACCAACAGCACAATTAGCACCCACGCACTCAGAGTGCCACCAGCCCGGGCAGCCAGCGCACCGATGTTCGCCCTCCGCTGACGTTCCGGCCACCGGCGACTAGCCTTGCTCGAATGGTGATGCGGGGTCGGTGGGCAGGGACGACGGCCCGATGATCTTCAAAGGCGTTCGGGATGGCAAGCCATACCCCGAGCACAACCTCTCCTACCGCGACTGGTCGCAGATTCCGCCGCGACAGATCCGCCTCGACGAGTTGGTCACGACGACGACGGTGCTGGCACTGGACCGCCTGCTGTCCGAGGACTCGACGTTCTACGGCGACCTCTTCCCGCACGCGGTCCGCTGGCGCGGGGTGATCTACCTCGAGGACGGCCTGCACCGGGCGGTCCGGGCCGCGCTGCGTAATCGCACCGTGCTGCACGCACGGGTCTACGACATGGACGGCGGCGTGGCCGACCAGTTCTCGGCCAGCTGACCGGCGGCAGGCAGGCTCACCGTGAATTGAGTTCGGCCCGGGCAGGATTGCGCGTTCACCGTGCCTCCGTGCGCTTCCACGATCGACAACACGATCGCCAATCCCAGCCCACTGCAGCCGAGGTCACGCGACCGCGACTTGTCGGCGCGGACGAACCGGCCGAACAGATTGGGCATGATCTCCTCGGGGATGCCGGGCCCGTCGTCGCTGACGACCAGCTGCACCCGCCCGTCGCTGCCCGTAGTGAGCGATGTGTTGACGGTGACTCCCGCAGGAGTGTGCACCCGCGCGTTGCCCAGCAGGTTCGCCAAAACCTGATGCAGCCGGGCGCGGTCGCCGCGAACCCAGATCGCCTCGTCGGGCAGGTCGATCATGAAGTGATGATCCGGCGCGCTCACCGCGGCGTCGTTGACCGCGTCGGCGACGACGTCGCACAGGTCGAGGTCTTCGAGCTCCAGGTCGCCGCCCTCGTCGAGCCGCGACAGCAGGAGCAGGTCGGCCACCAGGGAGGTCATCCGGCGGGACTCCGCCTCGATACGGGCCAGCGCGTACTCGGTGGTCGGCGGCAGCACGTCGCTGTCTTGGCGGGTCAGTTCGGCATAACCGAGGATCGCGGCCAGCGGTGTGCGCAGTTCGTGGCTGGCGTCGGTGAGGAATTGGCGCGTTCGGCGGTCGGAGGCGGCGATATCGCCAAGCGCGGTATCGACATTGGTCAACAGCCGGTTGAGGGTATGGCCGACGACGCCGATCTCACTGGCCCGGTCGGTGTCGGCCGGGCTCACCCGGGCGGTGATCCGGTAGTCGGTGGGGTCCAGGGGAAGGGCGGCGACCTTGGCGGCGACGTCCGCGACGCGCCGCAGCGGGCGCAGCGCGTAGTTCACCACGATCATCGTTCCCAACGCGGTGAGCGCCACAGCGACGACCACCAGGATCACCACGGTCAGGCCCTTGCCGGCGACGGTCTTGTTCGCCAGATCCAGCGACACCGCCGACACCAGCCGCTCGCCGCCGGGGAAATCCCGGTGCCCGACCCGATGCGAGCCCATGTCGCCGAGTTCGACGGTCTGCGGATCGCCGCCAGCCCAGTTGATCTTCTCCAACGCGCGCAGTGCGTCCGGCGGAGCTGGGACGGGTTCACCATCGGTGAACGCGCTGGCGTACACCACCCGGTCGTCGCGCAGCATCGCGATCACCGTGCCCGGCCCCTGACCCGGGAACTCGTCGAGGTCACCGTGACTGGTGCTGCCGTCTTCCCGAGGTTGCTCGATGTCCCCGTACCGTTTGGCCTTGGCATACGAATAGCTAAAAGCGGCAAGCGAATTGGACACCTGACTGTTGGCAAGGCTCATCGCCTCGTCGCGCAGACTCATCACCGCAACCGCGCCGATGGCGATCATCGCGACGCTGCTGATCGCCGAGACCCAGATGACCAGCCGCCGGCGCAGCGAACGCGGACGCCACCGCCTCTCGCCGTGGGTGGCCGGCCTCACCGCTCTGGCCGCAGCATGTAGCCGACGCCGCGGACCGTGTGGATCATCGGTTCGCGTCCGGCGTCGACCTTGCGGCGCAGATAGGAGATATAGAGGTCGACGATGCTGGACCGGCCGCCGAAGCCGTAGTTCCAGACCCGGTCCAGGATCTCGGCGCGGGTGACGGCTCGGCGCGGGTTGCGCATCAGATAACGCAGCAGCTCGAACTCGGTGGTGGTCAGCGAGATCTGCTCGTCGCCCCGGGTGACCTCACGACTCGGGCCGTCCAGCACCAGATCGCCCACCTTCAGCACCTCGTCCTCGGGCGCGGTGGTGGCCTTGGACCGCCGCAGCAGGCCCCGCAACCGGGCGACCAGCTCCTCGAGGCTGAACGGCTTGGTCAGATAGTCGTCGGCACCCGCAGTCAGCCCCGTCACCCGGTCCATCACCGAATCCCGCGCCGTCAGGAACAGCGTCGGCGTATAGCCCTCGGTCTCCCGCGTCATCTTGAGGATCTGCAGTCCGTCCGTGTCCGGCAGCATGATGTCCAGCACCAGCAGATCCGGCTCGAACTCCTGGAACTTCGACAAGGCGTCACGACCGTCGCCCGCCGTTTCCACTTCCCAGCCCTCGTAGTGCAGGGCCATCTTGACCAGATTCGTCAGCGCCGGCTCGTCGTCGACGAGCAGCACGCGGATGGGCGAACCATCCGCGCGGGAGATGCGCGGAAGCTGACCGAGGATGGCCTGACGGGGGCGGAGAGGACGGGACGAGGACGGGGCGACCGGGATAGCCATACTTCGATTCTGGTGAAAACACATGAATCTGTCATGGAGCCCATATCTGTTTCATATCTTGCCCGGTCGCTGCCCTAGTGAAGGCGTTGCCGTATTGCGTTCGCGGCCAGAGCATTCCGTAAACATCTGTTAGACGCGACACACTTTGGTCACAATTCGGCCGCACGGAGCGCCCGCAGATATGGATCCCATATGGATTCCTTGAAGACGATCTGTCACCACACCTACTGTCGCGCTTGTGAATTCGTTTCGCTTCAGCGGCGCGATTCGTGAATCGACTGTCAATTAATAGATCTCGCATACGCAGACAGGAGTCTGGCCTTGCAGCGTTCGACCGCGCCACTTGAGGGTTCTGATGACCCGGGCAGGATGTCCACCCTCCTGCGCTACGACCTACCGGCTTCCCTGGTGGTTTTCCTGGTGGCCTTACCACTGTCCTTGGGGATCGCCATCGCCTCTGACGCACCGGTGCTGGCGGGGCTGATCGCCGCGATCGTCGGCGGTGTGGTTGCCGGCGCTCTGGGCGGATCGCCGCTGCAGGTCAGCGGTCCCGCCGCCGGACTGACGGTGATCGTCGCGGGCCTGGTGGCCGAGTTCGGCTGGGCCGTGACCTGCGCCATCACCGTCTGCGCCGGCATCGTCCAGGTACTGCTGGGAGTCAGCCGGGTGGGCCGCGCAGCGTTGGCGATCTCGCCGATGGTGGTACACGCCATGCTGGCCGGCATCGGCGTCACGATCGCGCTTCAGCAGGTCCACGTCCTGCTGGGCGGCAGCTCCGAGAGCTCGGCCTGGCGCAACATCACCGAACTGCCCGGCCAGCTGATCGCCGCTGATCACGCCGGGTTGGCCGTCGGGCTGCTGGTGATCGGGATCCTGGTGAGCTGGCGCTGGATGCCGGCAAAGATTCGCAAGGTGCCCGGGCCGCTGGTCGCGATCGTCGTCGCCAGCGCGGTGTCGGTGTTGTTCGCGATGAATGTGCCGCGCATCCAACTCAACGGTTCGCTGCTCGACGCCCTGAAGCCACCGGGCCTGCCGGAAGGCAACTGGGGTGCGTTCGCGACGGGCGTAATCACCGTCGCACTCATCGCCAGCGTCGAGAGCCTGCTCACCGCGGTCGCCGTGGACCGCATGCAGGACGGCCCGCGGTCGAACCTGAACCGCGAACTCGTCGGACAGGGCGCTGCCAACGTCGTCTCGGGTGCGGTCGGCGGACTTCCGATCACGGGTGTGATCGTGCGCAGCTCGGCGAACGTGACCGCCGGCGCCAAGACCCGCGCGTCAGCGATATTGCACGGCGTGTGGGTTCTGGTCTTCGCGTTGCCGTTCGCCGGGTTGGCCCAGCAGATCCCGACCGCGGCGCTGGCCGGGTTGCTGATCGTCATCGGCATTCAGCTGGTCAAGCTCAGCCACATCAAGACAGCACGCCGAACCGGCGATATCGCGGTCTATCTGGTGACGATCACCGGGGTGGTCTTCCTCAACCTCCTCGAAGGTGTCCTGCTCGGGCTGGCGCTCGCGGTCGTGCTGACCGTCTGGCGGGTGGCGCGCGCCAGGATCCATGCCCACCCCGCCGACGATGACGACGACAACGACGATTGGCGTGTCGCCGTGGAAGGCTCGGCCACGTTCCTGTCGCTGCCTCAGCTGCACAAGACGCTGGCGTCGGTGCCACCCGGTGTGCGCGTCACACTGGAGATTTCGGTGGACTTCATCGACCACGCCGCACATCAGGTGATCGAGGACTGGCAGCGGCAGCACGAGGCGTCAGGCGGCAGCGTGCTGGTGCAGGAAGTCGGCTCCGTCGAGCTGAGCAGCGCGCTGGACGGCCCGCCGCAGCGCGCCTTCGGCATGATCGACAAGCGGCTCGGCATCGTGCCGTGGAGTTCGTGGCAGGACCCGCTGACCACCAACGGCCACGAACGCCGCGACACCCCACCCCAGTCCGTTCTCGACGGCCTCGAGGTGTACCACCGCAGGACCGCTCCCCAAATACGGCCGCACATGGAGAAATTGGCGCATACCAACACGGCCGAGACGCTGTTCATCACGTGCACCGACGCCCGGATCGTGCCCAATGCGATCACCAGCAGCGGGCCGGGTGACCTGTTCACCGTGCGCAACGTCGGCAACCTGGTGCCCGCCGACCAGCACGATCATTCCGTGGAAGCGGCGATCGCCTTCGCAGTCGGCAGGTTGAATGTGTCATCGATCGTCGTGTGCGGTCATTCCGCCTGCGGCGCAATGCATGCCGCGCTGCGGGAGCAGGGCGTCGCCGCGAAGCACCCACCCGGCGAGGAACACCTACGGTCCTGGCTGAAGTACGCCCAGCCGGCCCTGGACGCTTTCGACGAGGGTCGACACCCGATAGCGCAATCGGCCGCCGAGCAGGGCTTCAACACCGCCGACCAGCTGAGCATGGTCAGCGTTGCCGTCCAGGTCGACACCCTGGTGCGTCACCCGCTGATCCATGATCTGCACGAGCAGGGCCGGCTGAAGGTCATCGGCCTGTTCTATGACATCGGCAGTGCCCAAGTACTGCATGTCGAGCCGGCTCCTGCACTTTCGTTGCAGACCAAGGGGATTGCTGTCCGATGATTGAGTTCGATTGGCCATCAATAGATTTGACTCTGATATGAACTCCGTGACTGGCTCACCCACAGCACATAGAGTTGAGTTATCGGGAAGAGTCAACGAAAACCTAATCCCCCCAAGGTTTCTCTCCCGGAAGAAGAAAGGACGATCAATGACGATCAAACTCCGCCACCTCGCCCCGCTCGTCGCCGCCGGTGCCGCGGCGCTGGCCGTCAGCCTCGCGCCGAGCGCCGGCGCATCGCCCAACCCGATGGACTGCCTGGACAAGGGCGGTGCCACCATGTGCCAGAAGCAGGGCCACGCAAGAATTCACGCCACACCTCCTGCCACCTCGCCTCAGCAGGCGTTCGGGTTCAACGGCATCCCGATGTGGGCGCTGGGCTAACCGGCAGGTATGCCAGGCAAGGCCGCGGGATGCGCCTACCCCCCAAGGCTCCCCCCGCGGCCTTGCCGTGTCCGGCCCTCAGTCGTCGAGGAGGTCGCGCACCACGGCATCGGCCAGCAGTCGGCCGCGGTCGGTGAGCAGCAACTGCTCTCCGGCCCGCGTCAGCAGCCCGTCGTCCACCGCCCGGCCCGCACGCGACTGTTCGGATTCCGTCAGCACGGCGACCGGCAACCCGGTGCGCAACCTGATTCCCAACAGCACGTTCTCGATGTGGCGGGCCTCGGCATCGAGGCGCTCGAAATCTGCCACCGGCAGCCGCCCGTCAGCCAGCAGTTCGGCGTAAGCGTTGGGGTGCTTGACGTTCCACCACCGGGTGTCGCCGACGAACCCGTGAGCTCCCGGACCCGCACCCCACCACTGCCCGCCGTTCCAGTAGCCGATGTTGTGCCGGCACTCACCGCCGGGACGACTCCAATTGGACACCTCGTACCAATTCAGCCCCGCCGCCGCCAGCCGCTGGTCGAGCAATTCGTAGCGGTGCGCGAGGACGTCGTCGTCGGGCGCCTCGATTTCGCCGCGGCGCACCCGGCGAGCCAGCGCCGTACCGTCCTCGACCACCAATGCGTACGCCGAGATGTGATCGACGCCTGCGCTTAGCGCGGCGTCGATCGAACTGGCCAGATCGTCATCGGACTCCCCCGGCGTGCCGTAGATGACGTCGATGTTGACGTGCTCGAAGCCGGCCGCCATCGCCTCAGCCGCGGCCTGCAACGGCCGCCCCGGAGAGTGGGTCCGGTCCAGCACCGCCAGCACCCGACGCGCGGTCGACTGCATGCCCAGCGACACCCGGGTGTAGCCCGCGGCGCGGATCTCGGCGAAGAACGCCGGCGACGTCGACTCCGGGTTGGCCTCGGTGGTGATCTCGGCCTGTGCGACCAGCGTGAAGTTGGCGCGGATGGCGTCGAGCACCGAGGCCAATCCCTCGCCACCGAGCAAAGACGGGGTACCACCGCCGACGAAGACGGTGTCGACGGACACCGCACCCAGCAGGGCGGCGGTCAACTCCAGTTCGGAGCGCAGCGCCGTCAGCCAGCCCTGCGGCGAGGCGCCGCCGAGCTCAGCGGCCGTATAGGTGTTGAAGTCGCAGTACCCGCACCGCGTGGCGCAGAAGGGCACGTGGACGTAGATGCCGAACGCCGTTCCGGGAGTCAGTGCGAGTTCCGGTAGGGCGGCCGGCGCGGGGCGGACTGACATCCGTTCAGTGTCCCAGAGCCGACTTTTGCTCACGACGAGTCAAAATTTGACCCGGTTAGAGCTATCGGCGCCGTTCGTGGCAGAATGGCGCGCATGACAGCCCCCCAGACCCTGCGCAGCCCTGCGCTGGTCGTGCGGCGGCATGTCGATTTCAAGCGCGTCTGTACTTGCTGTTGTCTGGCTTGACCTCGTAGACCCGCCCACCTGTACTTCAGCTGGCTGACCGGATCTGCGCCGCCGGAACAGCTCACCGGTGGATTCGCGCGATTCGAACGCCAGCTCCTTGAACATTGAGGAGCACATTTCATGACCCAGCCGACCAAGGCCGCGGCGAAGACACGCAGTGAGGGCCAGTGGGCCCTCGGTGAGCGCGAGCCGCTGAACCCGAACGAGCAGTTCAAGAAGGACGACGACGCGCTCAACGTCCGCGATCGCATCATCAACACGTATTCCAAGACCGGCTTCGACAGCATCGACAAGAACGATCTGCGCGGCCGGATGCGCTGGATGGGTCTCTACACCCAGCGTGAGCAGGGCTACGACGGCACCTGGACCGGCGACGAGAACGCCGAGATCCTCGAGGCCAAGTCCTTCATGATGCGGGTGCGCTGCGACGGCGGCGCGCTGAGTGCCGCGGCGCTGCGGACGATCGGCGAGATCTCCACCGAGTTCGCCCGCGACACCGCCGACATCTCCGACCGCGAGAACGTCCAGTACCACTGGATCCAGATCGAGGATGTGCCGCAGATCTGGGAGCGGCTGGCCGCGGTCGGACTGCAGACCACCGAGGCGTGCGGCGACTGCCCGCGTGTGGTGCTCGGCGGCCCACTCAACGGCGAATCGGTGGACGAGGTGCTCGACCCCAGCTGGGCGATCGACGAGATCGTCAGCCGCTACATCGGCAACCCGTCGTTCTCCAACCTGCCGCGGAAGTACAAGACCGCGATCTCGGGCCTGCAGGACGTCGCGCACGAGGTCAACGACATCGCGTTCATCGGGGTCAACCATCCCGAGCACGGGCCCGGCCTGGACATCTGGGTCGGCGGCGGACTGTCCACCAACCCGATGCTCGCCCAGCGCCTGGGCGCCTGGGTGCCGCTCGACGAGGTCCCCGAGGTGTGGGAGGCCATCACCTCGGTGTTCCGCGACTACGGCTACCGCAGGCTTCGCAGCAAGGCGCGGCTGAAGTTCCTCATCAAGGACTGGGGTGTCGAAAAATTCCGCCAGGTCGTTGAGGACGAATACCTGGGCCGCAAGCTGCTCGACGGCCCCGCGCCGGAGCCGCTGAAGCACCCGATCGACCACGTCGGCATCCAGAAGCAGAAGAACGGGCTCAACGCCGTCGGCGTCGCCCCCATCGCAGGCCGGGTGACCGGCACAATCCTGACGAAGGTCGCCAACCTCGCCGAGGCCGCGGGCTCCGACCGGATCCGCCTCACGCCGTACCAAAAGCTGGTCATTCTCGACGTCGCCGATGACAAGTTGGACGAGCTGGTCGCGGCCCTCGACGCCCTGGGGCTGCCGTCGCGGCCGTCCTCGTGGCGCAAGAACCTGATGGCCTGCACGGGCATCGAGTACTGCAAGCTGTCGTTCGCCGAAACCCGCAACCGGGCCCAGGTGCTGGTGCCTGAGCTCGAGGAGCGCCTGGCAGACCTCAACTCCCAGCTCGATGTGCCGGTCACCGTCAACATCAACGGCTGCCCCAACTCGTGCGCCCGGATCCAGGTCGCCGACATCGGGTTCAAAGGTCAGATGGTCGACGACGGTGACGGCAATTCGGTCGAGGGATTCCAGGTGCACTTGGGCGGAAGCCTGGGGCTGGACAGCGGTTTCGGCCGCAAACTGCGCCAGCACAAGGTCACCAGCACCGAGCTCGGCGACTACATCGAGCGGGTGGTGCGCAACTTCGTGAAACAAAGAAGCGACGGAGAGCGTTTCGCCCAGTGGGCCGTGCGGGCACAGGAAGAAGAGTTGCGATGAGTATTGGGGTGGACAGGGTGGCCGAGGCCGAGCTGCGGGCGCTTGCAGAACGTGGCGCGGCCGAACTCGACGGCGCCAGCGCGCTCGAACTGCTGGCCTGGACCGACAAACATTTCGGTGGTGACTACGTCGTCGCCTCCAACATGCAGGACGCGGTGCTGGTCGACATGGCCTCGAAGGTGCGCCCCGGCGTGGACGTGCTGTTCCTCGACACGGGCTATCACTTCGCCGAGACGATCGGTACCCGCGACGCGGTCGAGGCGGTCTACGACATCCACGTCGTGAACGTCACCCCCGAGCGCAGCGTCACCGAGCAGGATCAGCTGCTGGGCAAGGACCTGTTCGCCAGTAACCCGGGCGAATGCTGCCGGCTGCGCAAAGTGGTGCCGCTGAGCAAGGCGCTGGGCGGATACACCGCCTGGGTCACCGGCATCCGTCGGGTCGAGGCACCCACTCGTGCCAACGCGCCGCTGATCAGCTTCGACGAAGGCTTCAAGCTGGTGAAGATCAACCCGCTGGCCGCGTGGAGCGATGAGGACATGGACGCCTACATCCAGGCCAACGGCGTGCTGGTGAATCCGCTTGTCGACGAAGGCTATCCGTCGATCGGTTGCGCGCCGTGCACGGCCAAGCCGGTCGAGGGCGCCGACCCGCGTAGTGGACGCTGGCAGGGCCTGGCGAAAACCGAATGCGGGCTTCACGTTTCGTGACGGTGTCGACTCCCGGGTCGCTTCGCTCCTGCCCGCCGCTCATCCTCACCGCGCACGGCAGTGCCGATCCGCGTTCCGCGGTGACCACGTACGCGGTGGCCGAGCGCATCCGCATGCTGCGGCCCGAGCTCGACGTGCGGGTGGCGTTCTGCGAGAAGCACGCCCCGAACCTGAGTGATGTTCTGCGGACACTCGACGGGCCGGCGGTCGTCACCCCGCTGCTGTTGGCGAGCGCCTACCACGCCCGCGTCGACATCCCGGAGATGATCGCCGACACCGGCGCCGACGTGATCCAGGCCGACACCCTCGGCGAGGATCCGCGTCTGCTGACCGTCATGCGGGAACGCTTGGCGGAGCACCAGATTCATCAATTCGAGCGAGGCCTCGGCGTGCTGGTGGTGGCGGTGGGTTCATCCCATGCCGCCGCCAACGCCCGCACCGCGGCGCTCGCCGACACGTTGGGCCGCGGCACCCGATGGTCGGGAGTGCAGGTCGCCTACGCCACCGGTCCCCAGCCGTCGGTGCAGGACGGGATCGAGCTGCTGCGCGAGCGCGGCGCCAGGCGGATCGTGGTGGCGCCGTGGTTCATCGCGCCGGGCCGCATCACCGACCGGGTGGCCGCGATCACCGATGCCGCAGGCCTATCCATGGTCGCCCCACTGGGCGCGCATCGGCTGGTGGCCGAGACGGTCCTCGACCGGTTCGACATCGCAGTCGCGAACCGGGTCGCAGCCTAACTGGCCGCGACCTGAACCTCGCCGGCGATCGGCGGGACCCGGGTGGCGCGCACGTAGACGGTGTCGCCCTCTTTCAGCCCCAGCGCTTCGGCGTCGCCTCGGGTGATCTGCGCGGTGAACGGGGCGCCGTTGGTGGCGCTGGTCAATTCGACACGCACCTCGAAGCCCAGGTAGACGACCCGGTCGATGGTCGCGCGGGTGACTCCGGTGGACTCGGCCGTGCCGTCCCCCGCGGCGATGGCCATCTCCGGGTTGCGGCCGACTCGAATATCGTGCGGGCGCACCAGGATTCCGTTGAGCGACGACACGGTGCCGAGGAAGGACATGACAAAGGCGTTGGCCGGGCTGTCGTAGACGTCGGTCGGTGAGCCGACCTGTTCGATGCGGCCCTTGTTGAGCACAGCGATCCGGTCGGCGACATCGAGTGCCTCGGCCTGGTCGTGGGTGACGAGCACCGTCGTGACATGGACCTCGTCATGCAGGCGCCGCAGCCAGGTCCGCAGATCGTCGCGGACTTTGGCGTCCAGCGCGCCGAACGGTTCGTCGAGCAGGAGCACCTCGGGGTCGACGGCCAGCGCACGCGCGAGCGCCATCCGCTGACGCTGACCGCCGGAAAGCTGGTTGGGATAACGAGTTTGGAAGCCGGCCAGTCCGACGACCTCGAGCAGGTCGTCGACTTTCGCCTTGACCTCGGCTTTCGGCTTCTTGCGGATCTTCAGCCCGAACGCCACGTTGTCCCGCACGGTCAGGTGCTTGAAGGCGGCGTAATGCTGGAACACAAAGCCGATTCCACGCCGCTGCGGAGGCACATTGGTGACGTCACGCCCGTTGATGGTGACCTTGCCGGTGTCGGGTTGGTCCAGTCCGGCGATGGCGCGCAGCAGTGTCGATTTTCCCGATCCGCTGGGACCGAGCAGTGCGGTCAACGACCCGGCCGGCACCACGAAATCGACGTTGTCGAGGGCGGCGAAATCGCCATAGCGCTTGTTCGCGCCGGTGACGGTGATGGCATTGGTCATGAGAGTCGTTCTCCTAGTGGGATTACTCGCTCGCCTTGGCCCGCCGGGCGTCCAGAATCACCTGGACGACCAGGACCAGTACCGCGACGGCCATCAACAGTGTCGACACGGCGTAGGCGCCGTACTCGGCACCACGGCTGTAGCGGTCGGAGACCAGCAGGGTCAGGGTTTGTGACGTGCCGGGCAGGTTCGAGGACACCATGATCACCGCGCCGTACTCACCGAGGGTGCGGGCGACGGTGAGCACGATGCCGTAGGTCAGGCCCCATCGGATCGAGGGCAGGGTGATCCGCCAGAACGTCTGCCACCAGCTGGATCCCAGGGTGGCCGCCGCCTGTTCCTGATCGGTGCCGAGTTCGTGCAGAACGGGCTCGACCTCGCGGATGACGAACGGCACGGTGACGAAGATGCTGGCCAGCACGATGCCGGGCAACCCGAAGATGATCTTCAGGCCGAGATTGTTTTCGACGAACCCGAAAAGTCCCCCGGCACCCCACAACAGGATCAGCGCGACACCGACGACCACCGGCGACACCGCGAACGGCAGGTCGATGATGGCCTGCAGCGCCGACTTACCGCGGAACTTGTTGCGCGCCAGCACCAACGCGGTCGGCACCCCGAAGATCACGTTGAGCGGCACCACGATCGCCACCACCAGCAGTGACAACTGCAATGCCGAAATCGCCGCCGGGGTGGTGATCGAGTCGATGAACGCGCCGACGCCCGGCGCAAAAGTGCGCCACAGGATCAGGCCCACGGGCACCAGCACCAGCACCGCGATGTAGGCCAGCGCGATGTAGCGGGTGAGGAAGCGCACCAGTGGAGACAGGATCATGCCGACAGCTCCTCCCGCTTGGCGGCGCGTGAACCGATGGCGCGCAGGATGAACAAGACAATGAACGAGACGACCAGCAGCACAATCGAAATGGCGGCCGCGCCGGTCCGGTCGTCATTTTCGATCAGCGTGCGGATCCATTGCGAGGAGACCTCGGTCTCTCCCGGTACCGCGCCACCGATCAGGACCACCGAGCCGAACTCGCCGATCGCGCGCGAGAACGCCAGACCGGCGCCAGAGAGCAGCGACGGCAGCAACGCGGGCAGCACCACCTTGGTGAAGATCACGAAATTCGTCGCGCCCAGCGATGCGGCGGCCTCCTCGACCTCGCGGTCGAGTTCGAGGAGCACCGGCTGAACCGAACGCACCACGAAGGGCAGCGTGACGAACAGGAGGGCAACGCCCACACCCCATTTGGTGTGCTGCAGATGCAGATCGACCGGGCTGTTCGGCCCGTAGAGCGCCAACATGACCAGGCTCGCCACGATGGTGGGCAGCGCGAACGGCAGGTCGATCACGGCGTCGACCAGCCGCTTGCCTGCGAAGTCGTCGCGGGTGAGCACCCAGGCGACCAGCAGCCCGAACACCGCGTTGACGAGGGTGACGCCGATCGAGATCGTCAGGGTCACCTTGAACGACTCCAGCGCCGCGTTGGAGGTGACGGTCACCCAGAAGGCGTGCCAGCCGCCCTTGGCCGACTGCCACACGATCGCGGCCAGCGGCAGCAGGACGATGACGCTCAGCCAGATCGACGCGGCACCGACCCGCAGGCTCGTGGTGCCGTGCCTGCGGGCCAGCAAGCCGGACGGCCCGCCCGGCTCACTCGGGGTGAGCTCGGGCCGGACCGCCTGAGGATTTGGCTCGATAGCTGCTGTCATCCAGTGGCCTGCTTGTAGATCTTCGTAATGGTGCCATTGTCCTTGTCGAACAGTGCCGGATCCACCTTGCTCCAGCCACCGAGATCGGCAATCGTCCAGAGCTTCTGCGGCGTCGGGAAGTCGGTGGCGAAGTCAGCGGTCACCGACGGATCGACGGGACGGAAACCGGCCTGCGCCCAGATCTTCTGGCCTTCCGGGGTGAACAGGTAGTTGTTCAGCGCGGTCGCCTTATCCAGATGCGCGCTGGTGGTCACCACCGCCACCGGGTTCTCGATCTTGAACGTCTGCGGGGGGTTGATGTGCTCGACGGGCTTGCCCTGACGCTCGGTGTTGATCGCTTCGTTCTCGTAGCTGATCAGCACGTCTCCGGTGCCCTGCAGGAACACGTCGGTGGCCTCCCGGCCGGATCCCGGACGGGTCTTGACGTGCTCGGTCACCAGCTTGTTGACGAAGTCCAGGCCGGCCTGTTCGTCTTGTCCGCCGTTGCTCTTGGCGGCGTAGGGCGCCAACAGGTTCCACTTGGCCGATCCCGAACTCAGCGGGCTCGGGGTGACCACCTCGATGCCGGGCTGCAGCAGGTCGTCCCAGTCCTTGATGTTCTTCGGGTTGCCTTTGCGGACGACCAGCGACACAACCGAACCGAACGGGATGCCCTTGGTGGTGGACTTGTTCCAGTCGGCGGCGACCTTGTTGGCCTTGACCAGGCGGGTGACGTCGGGCTCGACGGAGAAATTCACGATGTCGGCCGGCTTGCCGTCGACCACACCACGCGACTGGTCGCCGGAGGCACCGTAGGAGGTCGTCACTGCGACCCCCTTGCCCTCCGGGGTGGCGGCGAACGCCGGAATGATCTTGCTCCAGCCGGGCTCGGGCACGGCGTACGCGACCAGGGTGAGGGTGGTGTCAGCCTTCGGCTGGTTGCCGCCACCGGCGACGTCGCTCGAACCGCCGGCACCGCAGGCGGCGAGCACCGTTGCAGTCGTCGCCAACGCCACGGCGGTGCTCCACCGGCGACCGGGAAGGTGAATCTTGGGCATTGCTTGCCTCTCTCATTGCGGGTTACGGGCGAATCGAGCCCCGTCGCAACGGAATGGCGATGTTGGACAACGAAATGTCAACGACCATCACCGACACCAGACCGCGGACGGGCACAACGGTGTCAGCGACAACATGCAACATCAGCAACGGCCAACGGGCCAACGGCAATGAGGGCCAAAATATGGCCCTCGCCGTAACCGGTCGCCGAATGCATGGCGCGAAGCTTAACAGAGTTCCGATGGACGACCAGCGGAGGTATCAGCGGTTGACCAGCCACAGCACGATGATCAAGACCAGCAGGGCCACCAGCGCAAGCGTGACGCGTGATCGTGGCATCCCGGTCACTCCTGCCGCCGGTCAGCGTGGCGCACCCGGCGCACCAGCCGCATGCCGTTGCCGAGGAGGGTATCGATCACCACCGCGATGAGGTAGGCGAGCGTCAGAACGACGGGCATCACGATGATGGTCTGAACGACGAAACCCAGGCCGGACAACCACAGTTCGACGCCGTCCCACCAACTCAGCAGACCGTGCATTGCACCAGCGTAGGCGGTGCCTGCCTGCGGGTCTTTGCCGCGGTAACAGCAAAGCCACGGATCGCGGCATAAGTAGACGGCAACCGGGTCGGCGTTCGATGATGTCCAGATGGTCCTCCAAGCCCAGCCAGCCGGTGAGAACACCGACGCCGTGCGCATCCAGGCGCCCGCGCCGTTGTCCGTAACCGCCCCGGTGCCCTATGCCTCGCCGGCTGCGCTGCGCAACCCGTTCCCGCCCATCGCGGACTACGGCTTCCTCTCCGACTGCGAGAACACCTGCCTGATCTCGTCGGCGGGCGCTGTGGAGTGGTTGTGCGTTCCCCGACCGGACTCTCCCAGCGTTTTCGGGGCGATTCTGGATCGCGGAGCCGGGCATTTCCGGCTGGGCCCATACGGTGTCTCGGTTCCGGCAGCCCGCCGCTATCTGCCCGGCAGCCTCATTCTGGAAACCACCTGGCAGACCCACACCGGGTGGCTGATTGTGCGCGAAGCACTGGTGATGGGCCCGTGGCACGACATCGAGGCGCGGTCGAGGACGCACCGGCGCACCCCCATGGACTGGGATGCCGAACACATCCTGCTGCGCACCGTTCGCTGCGTGAGCGGCACGGTCGAAGTCGTGATGAACTGCGAGCCGTCCTTCGACTACGGCCGGGTGAACGCCGCCTGGGAGTATTCGGCCAACGCCTACGGCGAGGCGATCGCGCGGGCCAGGACCGATCCTGACGCCAACCCCACGCTGCGGCTGACCACGAATCTCCGCATCGGTCTCGAGGGCCGCGAAGCGCGCGCTCGCACCCGCCTCAAGGAGGGTGACAACGTCTTCGTCGCGCTCTCGTGGTCGAAGCATCCGTCGCCGCAGACCTATGAGGAAGCCGCCGACAAGATGTGGCAGACCAGCGAGGCGTGGCGGCAATGGATCAACATCGGCGACTTCCCCGACCATCCGTGGCGGTCATACCTTCAACGCAGCGCGCTCACGCTGAAGGGGCTGACGTATTCGCCGACTGGCGCGCTGCTGGCCGCCTCCACCACGTCGCTGCCGGAAACGCCTCAGGGCGAACGCAACTGGGACTACCGCTATGCCTGGGTGCGGGACTCGACGTTCGCGTTGTGGGGCCTCTATACCCTCGGCCTGGACCGTGAGGCCGACGACTTCTTCGCCTTCATCGCCGACGTGTCCGGCGCCAACAACGGTGAACGGCATCCCCTGCAGGTGATGTACGCCGTCGGCGGCGAACGCGAGCTCGTCGAGGAGGAGCTCAATCACCTGTCCGGCTACGACAACGCCCGACCGGTGCGCATCGGCAACGGCGCCTACAACCAGATGCAGCACGACATCTGGGGCACGATGCTGGATTCGGTGTACCTGCACGCCAAGTCGCGTGAACAGATCTCCGATCAGCTCTGGCCGGTGCTCAAGGAGCAGGTCGAAGAGGCGATCAAGCACTGGCGGGAACCCGACCGGGGCATCTGGGAGGTGCGCGGGGAACCGCAGCACTTCACCTCGTCGAAGGTGATGTGCTGGGTGGCGCTCGATCGCGGCTCGAAGCTGGCCGAGCTGGTCGGCGAGAAGAGCTACGCGCAGCAGTGGCGCGCGATCGCCGAGGAGATCAAGGCCGACATCCTGACGCACGGCGTCGACGACCGCGGCGTGCTCACCCAGCGCTATGGCGACGACGCCCTCGACGCCTCGCTGTTGTTGGTGCCGTTGGTGCGGTTCCTGCCGTCGGACGATCCGCGGGTCCGGGCTACGGTGCTGGCGATCGCCGACGAGCTGACCGAGGACGGGCTGGTACTGCGTTATCGCGTCGAGGAGACCGACGACGGGCTGTCCGGCGAAGAAGGGTCGTTCACGATCTGCTCGTTCTGGCTGGTGTCGGCGCTGGTCGAGATCGGCGAGGTCAGCCGGGCCCGACATCTGTGCGAACGGCTGCTGTCCTTCGCCAGCCCGCTGCACCTATATGCCGAGGAGATCGAGCCGCGGACCGGCCGGCATCTGGGTAACTTCCCGCAGGCGTTCACCCACCTGGCGCTGATCAACGCCGTGGTGCACGTGATCCGCGCCGAGGAAGAGGCCGACAGCACCGGGGTGTTCCAGCCGGCCAATGCGCCGATGTAGGCGGATGGCCTACGAGTAGGCAGATGTAATCAGAGATCGGCCCCGGGATCGCCGGGCGTCCCCGGACCACCGTCGGTGCCGGGGTCGGTTGCGGTGCCGGCCGTGCCGTCATCACCCCGCCCGCCGTTTCCGCCGTCGCCGGCGGGCGAGGCCGCGGTGCCGCCCGCGCCGCCGACACCGCCGTTGCCGCCTAGTCCGCCTGCGTAGCCATAGGGGTAGTTGTCCGAATCGCCCAAGGCCCCACCTGTTCCGCCGTCGCCACCCGCACCGCCGTTGCCGACGTTGCCGTCACCGCCGTTACCGCCGTTGCCACCCGAACCGCCGAAGTAGCCGCTGCCGTTGCCGCGGTCGGCACCACGTCCAGCGCCACCCTGACCGCCGTGGCCTCCGGCGCCGCCGTCGCCCACATTGTTGGCAGTTCCGCCCGTGCCGCCCGTCCCGCCGGTCCCCCCGTGGACGCCGGAACCGCCGTCGCCGCCGTCGCCGCCCTGACCGCCGACACCGCCTGCGCTGTT
>JAKFVT010000063.1 GCA_021732005.1 Mycobacterium sp.
GGCAACCGCTTCGTCGGCATCCTCCACGGTTGCCTACGCCACCACACGCTCTATGACGAACACAAAGCCTGGGCACACCGCACACCCGCAGCTGCTTGACAACCTAGGAACCTGGGATGTCTAGCTGGCCCGCTTGGACCCGCCCACGCCCTTCTTGGCCGACGCCTTCGGCGCTGAACTCTTCTTGCTCGACGTCGAACTCGACTTCTTCGACGGCTTGCCCGACTTGGCGGTTATCGAGGGCACTGCCGCCGATGTCGGGGTCACCGCGGCTGCCGTCACCGTGGGCTCCGGCGCCGGTGCGGGCGTCGTCGTCGTCGACTTGCCGCTCAACACATCCCGGAATCCGGTGAACAGCGCCTTGGCCACATCGCCGGGAACCGCGGCCCACTCCTGCGGCGTCAGCGTCGCCCGCGACAGGAACGGAATGTATTGCGACGACTGGTCATACGTGCGGTTGTAGGTGCCGCCCTCGCTGGGCGTCCGTACGTCGGTGTAGCCGATGTTCACCAGAATCGACAGCGCCGGCTGCAACGCATCGGCGAGCGGCGTGCCCAGCGTGATCGGGATCTTCGCTTGCTTGAAGACCGCGTTGAGGATGCGCGACGGCAGCCGCAGCGGTTCCAGCAGCGGCAGGTCGGTGGGGACCAGTGTGCTGTATGTGGTGCTGGGGGTGCCGAGGGTCAGCAGTGCGATCAGGTTGCCCTCGATCGTGTTGATGCTGGTGCCCTTCAACTCCGCACCGCCGAGCAGATACGTGGGCAGCACGCTCGCCATGAAAGAGTTCGCCAGCGAGAACGGGTTCAGGGTCTCCGGGAAGTCCGACAACATGTCATAGCCGAGAGCGACATTGACGAACGCCCCGTTGAACCTGATACCGAGGCTCGATCCGGAGCCGGCAGTCGGGCTGACCGGGTTCATCCCGAACAGGTTGAAGATCGGTGCGAAACGCGAATACAGACCCCCATTTGGCGTCGTGGGGTTACGCACCAACGCGATCGGCAGGTTGGTGACGTTCGTGCCCTGGACGCAGGTGAGGCCCGACGAACACGGCTGACCGGTGATCGAATTGACCTTGCCCGCGGCGACCAGCGGATCGTATCCCGGCAGGGTGTTGCCGTTGGCGCTGGACAAGAGGGCCTGATAGGTCTGGAGCGCAGCGGGAACACCTGTGCCCGATGCGATCAGAAGCGGACCGGTGGGACTGCTGCTGAGAATGTTCGGCCGGGTCGCGGTGCCGAGGACATAGCCACCGAAAGGCTGCGCATTCAGGACATTGTTCAGTCCTACCGGATCGGCCTTACGCCAGTCGAAGGCCAGCGTGATGGACCCGACGACGGGAATGTTTTCGAAGGTGTAGCTGTCCACGCCAAGCTGGTTGACGAGCCACAGCAGCGGGCCGGTTGTGGTCGTGTCGAGGGTCAACGCGTTTGCGGCGGGCGCCACGGGTTCGGCGACGGTGCCCATCGTCATGGCCACAGCCGTGGCGGCCGCTGCGCCCAGCAGTGCGGTCTTCCTACTACCGGCCGTCACTGCCCGCCGGATCTTGTTTGAAAACGTCACAGCTACCATCTGAAACCCCCGATCGCCGCCCCCACGAGGCTGTGTTGCGAAGATAACCCCTCAGGTCGGCGGTGGTGGGGATTTGGCAATCTCTGCTCGCAGGGGGCGACGCGCGTCAGGTTTCAGCGAACTCCCCGTAGATTTGCGGCAGAAAGCCGGCGAGGTGGTTCATCTCCTGCGCACAGTGCACCAGCAGATCCCGCGGCTCGGGCAGCTGGTGCGCGGCGATCGGGCGGATCACCGAATCGGCCAGCCGGTTGCCCCGGCGCACGCCGATATACGGACCGCCCATCCAGAATCGCGACCGCATTTCCGCGCCGCCCGGAACAACCCGGACGTGGTGGATGAACCAGCCGATGTCGACCGGCACCTCGCTGGAGCCCAGCCGCGCGCACACCGCGACGTCGGTGCCCAGCCGGGATGCGTCCAGGCCCAGCGCCGACGGTTCGAGGAACGCGATCGCCGCCTTGGCGTAGGCCGAGCCCAGGTATTCCTCGATGAGCGAGGTCCGTCCGACGTAGGTGCCGTCCGGCCCGCTGTCGCCCCAGTGCGCCGACGCATGCGCACGCGGATGCCACAGCTTGTAGCGGCTGGACTCGCTGCCGTGCCAGCCGAACCACCAGTCCCACATCGCCGGCGTGACGCCGGGCATGTCGGTGCGGATCGCGACGTGGAATCCGCCGCCGCGCAGCGCGCCATAGCCGTTCTCGGTCTGTTGGTATCCCTCGTCGAGAAGCGTTGCGGCCGAATCGAACCCGAGCATGGTCTGGTCGGCCTGCGGGCCGTGCTCGAGTGCGATGACGGCATGGCGGGGCAGGTCGGCCATCTGCGGGTCGAAGTACTTGCCCCATGCGGTGTCACCGTCACCGGGGCGGTAACCCAGGTACGTCTCGGCCATCAGAGTCGTCCCATCCAGCTGTGGAACCGGCCGTCGGGGTCGTATTGGGCTCGCACCCGATCGAGCCGGGCCATGGTCTCGTCGGTGACGAACTTGGCGGGGCGGCGGCCCAGATTCTCGTCGGCCAGCTGGATGCCGGTCGCCAGCGATGCCATCGACGCCATGTTGGATCGTGGCCAGTCGCTGTACTTTTCGTCGTCTTTGGGGTCCATCCAGCCGGCGTACAGCGCCAGGTAGATCTCGCTTTCCAGGCTGTAGGCCATGTCCTGGCGCTGCGGCGACGGGCCCCAGTTCAGCCACAGGAAGTGCGCGGGGTGCGGCGGCAGGGTGTCCAGGATGCGGAGGATGCCCGGCATCAACTCGTCGGCGGAGGCGTTGGTCCACATGTTGTCGGCGGTGTACCGATGGTCCTCCAGATAGTTGCTCATCACCGCCGTGTACCAATCCGCAAGGGCCATCGGCGCATACGGGACCGCGATGAGCGCTTTGTCGACGACGGGGCACTGGTCGAGCAGGCTGAAGGCCGCCTTGGCTTCGGCCTCGGTGTCGGCGAACGCCGGAGACGCCATCACGATCGCCGGCCGGTCGATGCCCGCGTTCGGCACGCTCCGGGTGGCGACGATCTGCAACTCGACGCGGCGGTCGACGTCGGCGGAGATGCCGCGGGCCCAGGTGAAGATCTCGTCGGCGAGCTCGATCGGGTAGGCGTAGAAACTGCTGCCCAGCACCGGCGGCTTCGGATACAGCTTGAGGTGGAACGCGGTGACGACGGCGAAGAACCCCGGTCCGGCGCCGCGGGCGGCCCAGTACAGGTCGGGGTGGTGCTCGGCGTCGATGTAGATCTTGTCGCCGTCGGCGGTCACCACGTCCAGTCCGATCACGCTTTCGCAGGCCGGCCCGACCACCCTGCTGTTCCAGCCGTAACCGCCCTGCAGCAGGTAGCCGCCGATGCAGACGCCCTTGCAGTGCCCCGCGGGAAAGAACAGTCCGACCGCATCGAGCTCGGCGGCCAGCACGCTGCCACCCTTGCCCGGGCCCGCGACCGCGGTCATCGCGTGGGCGTCGATGCTGGTCTGGTCGACCCGGCTCATGTCCAGCAGCACCGCGCCGTCGCGCAGGTGGCTGGCCGCCCAGCTGTGGCCGCCGGACTTGATGCTGACCTGCTTGTTGTTGGCCTTCGCGTAGCGCAGGGCCGCGACGACGTCGTCGGCGTCGACCGCCTGGACGATGGCGTCCGGATAGCGGTCGGGCACCCGCTGGTTCCACACCGTGGCTCGGCGTGCGCTCTCGTACCCGTCGTCACCGTGGAAGAAATGCCGACCCTGAGGAAGTGACCCCACCGAAGCCTCCTATGGTTCACATAGCGAATCGCTATGATCCGTATTGCGGCACAATACCGCTACGGATTCGCCCGGGGAAGGGATGTCAGTTGACTGACGCGAAAATTTCCATGGTCGGCGATGGACGTCCCTCTAATGCCCGTGACGACGGCATTCAGGTGCTGCGTCGCGCCGCGGCCGCGCTCGACGAGATCGCCACCGCCCCGGGGCGGTTGCGCCTGGTCGACCTGCACAGCCGGCTGGGGCTGGCCAAGTCGACCGCGCGGCGGCTGCTCGTCGGTCTGGTGGAGGTGGGGTTCGCCGCGGTGGACGACGACGGCCGTATCGTCCTCGGGGACCGCCTGCTCGGCCTGGCCAACGCCGACGCTGCCCACATCACGTCCGCATTCCGGTCCACGTTGGAGCGGGTGGCCGAGGCCACCGGTGAAACGGTCGACCTCTCGGTGTATCGCGGTGGCCAGATGCTGTTCATCGACCAGATCGAGTCGCCGCACCGGTTGCGCGCGGTCTCGTCGATCGGCGGGCGATTCACGTTGTGGGACACCGCCAACGGGAAGGCCGTGCTGGCGTTGTTGGACGATGACGACGTCGAGCAGGTGCTCGCCGCCCTCGAGCCGGGCCAGGCCGACCGGGTGCGCGCCGAGATCCAGACCATCCGCACCGAGCGGGTGGCGTTCGACCGCGACGAGCACACCGACGGCATCTCGGCCGCGGGGATCGCGGGCCGCGCGGCCGGCGGCAACCTCGTCGCGATCTCGGTGCCCGCCCCCACGGGGCGGTTCGACGCCCACTCCGATCGCATCGTCGCCGCCCTGCACGAGGCACTGGAGTCACCGGTCTGGACGGGCTGAAATCAATCTGACCATCCGGTTGGTTGGGGTTGCCACCGGGGTCGGTCGCAGAGCACAGTGGCCACATGAGCCGCACCGCTTTGCGAATCTGCCCGTTCTGCGAGGCCACCTGCGGGATGGTCCTCACCATCGACGACAACGACCGGGTCAGCGCCGCCCGGGGTGATCGTGACGACGTGTTCAGTCACGGCTTCATCTGCCCCAAGGGCGCCAGCTTCCCCGAGTTGGACAACGACCCCGACCGGCTGCAGATGCCCCTGGTGCGCCGCAACGGTGAACTGGTCGAGACCTCGTGGGCGGAGGCCTTCGCCGCGGCAGCCGAGGGATTGCAGTGCGTCATCGCCGACACCGGCGGCTCGTCGGTCGCGGTGTACCTGGGCAACCCGAACGCGCACACCATCGCCGGGTCGCTGTACGGACCGGTCGTGATCAAGTCGCTGGGCACCCGGCAGGTGTATTCGGCCAGCACGCTGGACCAGATGCCCAAACACGTGTCCTGCGGATACCTGTTCGGCAACCCGCTCGCCTTCACCCTGCCCGACCTCGACCGCACCAACTACCTCGTCATCATGGGCGCAAACCCGTTGGTGTCCAACGGTTCTCTTGCCACGGCGGCCGATTTCCCGGGCAAGCTCAAAGCATTGCGCCGCCGCGGCGGCACGCTGGTGGTGATCGATCCGAACCGGACCCGGACCGCCGACATGGCCGATCGCCACCTCGCGCCTCGCCCCGGCACCGACGCCGCGCTGTTGTTCGCGGTCGCGCACGTGCTGTTCGACGAGGACCTGGTCGATCTGGGCCGGCTGGCCGACCACGTGTCCGGGCTGGAGCGGGTACGGGCGGCGGCACAGGACTTCCCGCCGGAGGCGGTGGCCGAGCACTGTGGCGTGGATGCCGACGAAATCCGCACGCTGGCACGCGAACTCGCCGCAGCGCCGACGGCGGCGGTCTACGGCCGCATCGGCACCTCGACGGTCGGGTTCGGCACGCTGACCAGCTGGCTGGTCGACGTGGTGAACATCCTGACCGGCAATCTGGACCGTCCTGGCGGGGTGATGTTCGCCAGCTCGCCGATCGCCGGTGCCCCGCGCCCGGCGCGTCCCGGCCGCGGCTTCAAGACCGGCCGCTGGCGCAGCCGGGTGTCGGGTCACAACGAGGTGCTCTCCGAACTGCCCGCGGTCGCGCTTGCCGAGGAGATCGAAACCCCCGGCGATGGCCAGGTCCGGGCGATGATCACGATCGCGGGTAACCCGGTGCTGTCGGCACCCGACGGCGCCCGGCTGTCCGACGCCCTCGATGGCGTCGGCTTCATGGTGTCGGTGGACCCCTATCTCAACGAGACCACCCGGCACGCCGACGTGATCCTTCCGCCGCCGCCGCCTTCTCGCGCAGCGCATTACGACCTTGCGCTCAGCGGGGCGGCGGTGCGTAACAATGCCAGATACTCACCGCCGGTGCTGCCGCTGCCCGAAGGCCGGCCCGACGAGTGCGAGATCCTGGCGCGGCTGGCGCTGATCGTGCTGGGCATGGGCCCCGACGCCGACCCGTCGCTGGTGGATGAGCAGGTAATCGCAGGGACGCTGGGCAAGGAGGTCGCCGACGAGCACTCCCCGGTGGCAGGCCGATCCGTCGAGGAGCTGACCGCGATGCTGCCCGAGGGCCGCGGTTACGAACGTCGGCTGGACATGATGCTGCGGCTGGGCCCGTTCGGGGATGGGTTCGGCGCCACGCCGGACGGCCTGACCCTGCAGCGGTTGAAGGACAACCCGCACGGGGTGGACCTCGGTGCGCTGACGCCGCGGATCCCCGAGGTTCTCCGAACCCCCTCGGGCACAATCGAATTGGATCCAGAACCGATCCTGGCCGACGTCCCGCGGTTGCACGCCGCGCTGACGTCGGAGCCGGGCTTCCTGCTGATCGGCCGACGGCACCTGCGGTCGAACAACAGCTGGATGCACAATCTGCCCGCACTCTCCGGCGGCACCAATCGCTGCACGCTGCAGATCCATCCCGACGACGCCGCCAGGCTCGGCCTCGAGGAGATGGCTATCGTCACCGGCCCGGGCGGGAAACTCGAAGTGCCGGTGGAGATCACCGACGCGATCCGCCCCGGCGTGGTGTCGCTGCCGCACGGGTGGGGGCACACCGAGCCGGGCACCCGGATGCGGGTGGCGGCGCAACACCCGGGCGTGAACGTCAACAACCTCAACGACGGCACACTGCTGGATCCGTTGTCGGGCACCGCAGTACTGAACGCGCTGCCGGTGGAGGTCGCTCCGGCCGGCTGACGACCGACACCGGCGGCAACCCGCGGCGAGGCTGTGAGTACCGCGACGGTTACTCGCACTTCATCTCGATAACTCCAGCCTGGGCGACATCGCGGTCTCGGCCGCGTCGCGCTCAGGGCGACCGGTCCGGGTCACCGATCCCGGTATCAGCGGGCGGCGGTGGTGTCTTCGGCATGACGCCGCGGATGGAGGCCAGGTGTCCAGGCTGGCCCTGGTGCGATTGGGACCACCGCGGGTCGCCGCGGTTGGCCCGCGACCGGCGAACTCCGACGACCACGATGACGACAACACTGACCACCAGGAATGTCACCAGCAGAACCTTGAACAGGGTCAACCACATCGAGGAGCCTTCCTTGGGGAGCTGCTACTGCGCGGGACCCGGCAATCGGCGCCGATGTCGGCATGGCGATCACGCCAGATCAGTACACCAAGCCCGCCCACGGCAGCGACCGCGACAGCCACCGCGATCCATATACCGGTGCGTCGCGTCATCAGCCCGGCCTGCTCATCGCAAATCTCCGACACGCGTTTGGGTTAACGCCATACGAACGATTAGGCCAGCATCGTTGCGAGGGGGCAAGTCACCCATCGACGCGCTCGCTGTGGGGTGGGCGGAAGTCGCTCCGGCCGGCTAGTAGAGCAGCTTGCGGATGTTGTCCTCGCAGTAGCGTTCCTCGAGCTCGGCGTCGGACCAGTCGTATCGCAATGCCTTGGCCATCTTGGCGACGCTGGGCAATGCGGTCGGGTTCCAGGTCTCCGGCTTCCAGGTGTCCGAGCGCAGGAATGCCTTGGAGCAGTGGAAGAACACCTCGTCGATGTGGACCTCCAACGCCAGCAGCGGCCGCTTGCCCTTGACCGCCATGGCATCGAAGTAGTCGGCGCCGGCCAGGATGCGGCCCCGGCCGTTGATCCGCAGCGTGTCGCCACGACCCGGGATCACGGACAGGGTTCCGACTCCGGGCCGCTGCAGCACGTTGAAATATCCGTCGACGCGCTTGTTGCCCGGCCGATCCGGGATGGCGATGGTGCGGTCGTCGATCACGTGGACGAACCCGGCCGGATCCCCCTTCGGCGAAATATCAACGCGGCCTTGCGCATCGGTGGTGGCCACAAAGACCAGTGGTGAATGCGCCAGCCACTCGCGCTGCACTGGCGAGAGCCGGTCCTTGACCTTATCGGCCACGTAGTGGTCGGGTTCGCCCACGATCTCCCGAAGCTCGGCAACGGTCGTCACTTCACGATGCATCGGCTCAGTATCCGCCACCGCGCCGGTCAGCGGACACCTTCCTTGGCGTAGACCACGCGCAGCACATGGCCCACCTCCGGTCCCATCACCAGCGCGGCCAGCTCACAGAACGTCGCGACGAAGCCCGGACCGTGGGCGGGGCCCTGCGGGGTCAGGTGGTGGGCGATCTCGTGCAGCAGCACCAGCTCACGCATGGCCCAGTCAGCGGCCGATCGGTCGGGAACGGCGATAACTCCTGTGCCATCGCTGTTTTCGTAGTGGGCAGCGGTCGCGGCGCGGCGGGGACGCACGCTGAGCGGTCCCGGGGCGGGCCAGCGCGAGGTCACCGCGGGCAGCGCGAGGACCTCGTCGACGTAACGCTGCACCGACGGCATCGAGGCGAATCGTCCTTCTGGGGGAAGGGTGAGCTGCGTGCCGAAGAAGTCGATGGTGCGTGAACTGTGTTGGGCGGCACGGTCGAAGAGTGTCCGGACGAACTCCTCGGCCGCGTAGACGCGGGAGCGCTGACTGTCGCGCGTCGTCACCGCGGCAGCCGGGTCCGCGCCCCAGGCAACTCGGGACTGGACCCCAGCCGGGCCTGCTTGCCTGCGCGGTCACCGGCTCGCCGGGCCGCCGACGAGTAGCCCGCCGAGGCGCGGCTGGCCTGCCAGGTGCCGCGCGCCTTGGACGTCTGGCGGTAGTGTTCGCGCAGTTCAAGCTCCTTGTTGCGCAGTGCCACAGCGGTTCCCGGGGCGGTCGTGCGATCGCGGGTGGCCTCCTGGCGGGCCTCCTCCCGCGCCTGTGCCAGGCGCTGGGCGACGCGGGCGCCGAATGCCAGCTGGAAATTCAGCCGTGCGGTGATCGTGGGCGTCGGCTTGTGCGCGCCGGTGGCCAGGTAGGCGTCGCAGGTCCGCACCATCTGCACCACGAGGCTCGCGTACAGGGCGTGGCTGGCGTCGATGTCCTCGGCGAACCCGTAGGCGTAGACGAACGCCGAGTTGGAGGCGACGTCACACTGCACATCGTTGGCTGCGGCGATGCCGGCGAACAGCTGCACGTAGGTCCGCAGACCGCGGGCGCCCGGCTCGCCGATGGTGATCGTGCGCTGGGTCGGCGCCTGCGCGGCACTGCGGGTGGCGGAATGCGACCGTGCCACGGCCAGATCGATCGACGTCGCGGTGGCCAGCCGCTGGGCGGCGGCCATGAATGCCTCCGCCTCGTGGGCGTTGTCGGTGCCCTCGGCCTGGCGCAGGAGCGCGGCAATGCGTGCCAGCATCTTGTCGTCGGTCACGCTTGGCAAACCTAGCCGAGCCACCCGACATCGGTGCGCCGGCGCCGACGTCAACTGTTGATGAACGCGTTCAGCGCCGCCGTCAGCTGCGGTGACAGCGGGCCCGGCTTGGAGTAGTTGCCGACGTTGTCGGTCGGATCGTCGCGCAGCACATGGTTCACACCCTTGAGCGCGACCAGTGACAACGACGTGTGCTCCAGCGCGTCGGCGAGCGGGGTGATGTCCGCGCAGTTGGCCTGACCGTCGGAGTCCGAGCAGGTGAGCAGTACCGGGGTGGCGGCGGGGATCGCCGCGGCCAGCTTCAGCGGGTCGATCGCGTCGGACTCGACGACCGCTTTGACGTTGCCGGGGTTCAGGATCGCGCTCAGACCGTCGGGCAGTTGGGCGGGCACGGTGGTCGTCTTGCGCGCCTGCTCGACGGCGGCGGTCCATGCGGCGATCGTCTGGTCGGCTTGCTGCTGGTTCTTCTGGCCGGCCTTGACCGCGGCCGCGACATCGGCCCTGACCCGGTTGGTGATCAGGTCGAGGTAGCGGCCCGCCAGCGGCTGCAGCAGACCCACGGAGTGGATCTTGGGCGCGCCGGCGGAGGTGTCGTCGGCCAGCGTCATCGCGTGCACGGTTCCTTCGCCGAGGCCGTACACCGAGATGTGGTTCCTGTCGGTGGCGGCCTCGTTCGCCAGGAACCGCACGGCGGCCTTCGCGCCGGTGGTGTAGACGGCGCTGCCGACGTCGGCCGGGTGGTCGGCATACGGTCCCAGGCCAGTCTTCCCGGTGCCGACCTTGTCGTAGCGCAGCGAGGCCACGCCGTGGTCGGACAGGTATTCGGCGAGCTGACGCATGTTGCCGATCGGCCCGGCGACGTTGTTGTCGCCGTTGCGGTCAGTGCGTCCGCTCTCCGAGATCAGCAGCGCCGCGGGTGCTTGCTTGTCACCGTGCTGGTGGCGGTAGGTGCCGTGCACGGTCAGCCCGCCGGCGTCGAAGGTCACCTCGTCTTCGACCCAGGTGTTGGCCGGCTGGCTGTTCGACGAACATCCGGCGACCAGCAACACTGCCATCGCCGCCAGGGCGAGGCGACGGCTCAGGCTCACAGCCTGGCTTCGATCCAGGCGGTCACGTCGTCGAGCACCAGGTCGCGCTCGGGCTCGTTGAACACCTCGTGATAGAGCTCCGGATACACCTTGCGGTTCACGTCGGCCGAGCCGACGCACTCGACCAGCCGCTCGCTGCCGGCGGCCGGAACCAGCCGGTCGGCGCCGCCGTGGACGACGAGAAGCGGCGCGGTGAGCCGTCGCGCCCGCTGCGGCATGGTCTCCCCCACCTTCAGCAGCGCCTTGGCGATGCCGGCGGGAACCTTGCCGTGCCACACCAGCGGGTCGGCGTTGTAGGCGGCCACCACCGCGGGGTCGCGGGACACGGCGTTGGCGTCGAGTTCCTCGACCGGCAGGTTCGGCAGCAGCGACCCGACGGCCTTGCCGAAAAAGGCCTTGACGGGCGGTACGCCGACGTTGGCGGCGACCGCGGGGCCGGACAGCACCATCAGGTTGTAGTCACCCGGGTGCTCCACCCCGTAGGTGAAGACGATGCCGCCACCCATGCTGTGCCCCAGCACGATGCGCGGGAGATCCGGGTGCTCGGCGGTGGCGATCTTGACCAGGGTGTCGAAATCCCCGGTGTACTCGTCGATGCTGCGCACCATCACCCGCTTGCCGCCGGAGCGGCCGTGGCCGCGGTGATCCAGGGCGTAGGTGATCAGCCCGGCCTGGCCGAAACGCTCGGTGACGTGGTGGTAGCGGCCGGCGTGTTCACCGAGGCCGTGCGAGAGGACGACAACGCCGCGCGGCTCGGTGTCGGGTGTCCACACGTCGTAGACGATGCGGACGCCTCCGACCCCGTCGAACGTCCGCTCGGTGCGTGTTGTGACCATCAGGGCAGCCTAACGGGGTGCTCGCGCGCAGGCCGGTTCCGGCTGTCGGTGCTCGTGCGTAAGCTCGGCACGGTGAGCGTGCTCGCCCATAATCTTGATGACGGGCTGGACCCCGGCCGCGGCGATTTCCTGGCCCAGGCCGAGCCGTACCGGCGCGAACTGCTGGCCCACTGCTATCGGATGACCGGCTCGCTGCACGACGCGGAGGATCTGGTGCAGGAGACGTTCCTGCGCGCGTGGAAGTCCTATGACCGCTTCGAAGGCAAATCGTCGGTGCGCACCTGGTTGCACCGCATCGCCACCAACACCTCGTTGACGGCGCTGGAGGGCAGGCAGCGGCGGCCGTTGCCGACCGGACTCGGCGCGCCGAGCTCGAATCCGACCGACGATCTCGTCGAGCGTGCCGAGGTGCCCTGGCTGGAGCCACTGCCCGATTCGCTGTACGAGGACCCGTCCGACCCGTCCGTGATCGTCGGGTCCCGGGAATCGGTCCGGCTGGCGTTTGTGGCGGCGCTGCAACACCTGTCCCCGCGCCAGCGCGCCGTTCTGGTGCTGCGCGATGTGCTGCAGTGGCGCGCCGCCGAGGTCGCCGACGCCATCGACACCTCGGTGGCCGCCGTCAACAGTCTGCTGCAGCGGGCCCGCGCCCAGCTCGAGGCCGTCGGTCCCAGCCAGGACGACGAACTGTCACCGCCGGAGTCCGATGAGGCGCGCGAAAAGTTGGCCTGCTACATCTCGGCTTTCGAGGATTACGACATCGATCGGCTGGTGAAAATGTTCACCGCCGAAGCGATTTGGGAGATGCCGCCGTTCGACGGCTGGTATCAGGGTGGCCCGGTCATCGGGGCGCTCATCCACCAGAACTGTCCCGCGGAGAAGGCCGGCGACATGCGGCTGTTGCCGCTGACCGCCAACGGCCAGCCCGCTGCGGCGATGTACATGCGGCTCCCGCAGACCGGTGGCCGGCATGTGCCGTTCCAGCTGCACGTCCTGGACATGCGCGCCGACGGCGTCTCGCATGTGGTGGCGTTCCTGGATACCAGCTTGTTCGCGAAATTCGGCCTCCCGGAAGTGCTTTAGCTCTCCGACCGCGCCAGCTCGATCACCGGGATGACCCGCGACGTGCTCTTCTCGTAGTCGCCGAACTGGGGTTGCGCGGCGACCTGCTTGGCGTAGATCTCGTCGCGTTCGTCGCCGTCCAGCACCCGCGCGGTGACGTCGAACGTCTCGGTGCCGAATTCGACCGTGGTCTGCGGGTGGGCGACGAGGTTGTGGAACCAATCCGGGTTGGTGTCAGCGCCGGCCTTGCTGGCGAAGATGAAGATCCGGCCGTCGGCGAGGTACGGCACCAGTGGGGTGATCCGTTCGGTCCCGGACTTCGCACCGAAGTGGTGGACCAGTACCAGCGGCTTACCCTCGAACATGCCGCCGGCCTTGCCCCCGGTGGCCCGAAATTCGTCGATGACCTTCTGGTTCATCTCGTGGAAGTTGGCTGTCATCAGCTCACCGTAGCCGCTAGAGGCCCAGGGAATGCTGGGCTTGTCGCAACGTGGTCGCCGACGCCTGCAGCCCGAGGAGTTCGGGAACCGCGAGCGGAACCTGCAACACCTCACCGGCACCGGCAGCCGACACAACGGTCGGCAATGACAGTGCCACATCGGTGATTTCGTACGCGCCGCGCTGGACCGTGGATATCGGCAGCACCCGGTGCTGGTCTCCGAGCACCGCTTCGATGATGCGCGCGGTGGACAGGCCGATCGCCAGATTGGTCGCGCCCTTACCCTCGATGATCTCGTATGCGGCGTTGACCACGGCTGCTGAGATGGCCGTCTGAGTCGCCTCGTCGAAGACCGCCGCGCCTTCGGCGCGGAACTGCGCGGCAGGCACGCCGCCGATCGAGACGCTCGACCACAGCGAAATCTCGGAGTCACCGTGCTCGCCCACGATGAACCCGTGCACGTTGCCGACCGCGAGATCCGCACGCTGAGCGATCAGGTACCGAAACCGGCTGCTGTCCAACAGCGTTCCCGATCCGAAAATGCGTCCGGTCGGCGCGTCGACGGCCCGTGCGGCGGCGTAGGTGACGACGTCGACGGGGTTGGTGACGAACACGATCACCGCGTGCGGGGACAGTTCCAGTAGCCGCGGCGTAAGTTCTTGCGCCATGGTCACATTCGTGGCGGCCAGGTCCAGCCGGCTCTGTCCGGGATGTTGTTTGGCCCCGGCGGTGACCACGACGACCGCCGACCCGGCGGTGACGTCGATCTGGTCGGAACCGGTCACGGTGCAGTGCGGAACGAACTGGCTGCCGTGGTTGAGGTCGAGTACCTCGGCCCGCACCTTCTTGGCGTTGGTGTCGTAGAGCGCCAAAACGCCTGCCGATCCGCGGATCAGGCAGGCGTAGGCGATCGCGGTGCCGACGCTGCCGGCCCCGATGATGGCGACTTTGTGGTTCCGGTGTTCGAACACCTCACCATCATCGGGCACGGCGCGCGGCCCCGGGGCGGTCAGTCGATACCGACGATCTCCTGAGCGATGGCGGCCACCCGGGTCTGGGCAGCCGACACCAGGCGCTGACGATTCTTGTTGGCCTCTTCGTAGGCGATGATCGCCCGGATGTCGGCCGGATCCTCGAGTTCCTTCACGGCGGCGACAGCCTCGTTCAGGTTGAGCTCGTCATAGCCGGCGATCGGCAGTTCCTCAGGCGACAGGATCCCGGTGGAGCTGCGCAGCGAGTGGATCGCGTCGGCGGCGCCGTCGGCGCCTTCCCTGCGCGCCACCTTCTCGGCGGTCTCCAGCGCCGCATCCCGGGCACCGGCCGCGGCCTTGACGGCCACCTCGCCGGCGTGGGCGCCGCGGTTGACCAGCTGGTCCACGGCGGGCCGGGTGTTGCGCAGCGCTTCCAGCGCACGGTCGATACCGCGAGCCGACGAGATCATCGGCCAGTTGGCCACCCGGACGGTCAGGCCGGTCAGGATCTGCAGCGGCGTGCGCCGCAGGGCTGCCGGGCCGCCGAGCGCGTCTTCGGCCAGAACGGTGGTCAGCCAGTCGACGGTCGCGGAGTGGGCCGTGATCAGGCGGTTGGCCAGGCTTTCGATATCGGGCTTCCGCGCGGCCACGGCAAGCGCCTTGATGTAGCGGGCACGGTCGAGCAGCTGGCCCTCGAGCGCGAGGTCACCCAGCAGAGCTTCGTCGAACGGCTGCGCCTGCTCGGTCAGCGCCTTGACGGCCGCCGCGGCGCGCCCGAAGAACGGGCCGATGACATCCGGGAACCCGCCGAGGTCGCGGATTGCGTTCTCGATGGCTTCCGCACGTTCACGGCCGTTGGCCGCATTCTGGGTGAGCTCGGTGCGCACCGCGTCGGTGCGTGCCTGGGTCACCCGGGTCTCGGCGATCTGAACTTCCGTGTTGGTCAGATCGAGAATGGCCCGCAGCTGGGCGAGCAGAGTAGTGGTATCGGGTTGGGTCATTGTGTTTCTTCCCCTAGTGCGTTGACGGATTTGTGCCGGCGCGGGGTCTGCACCTCGTAATGGCCTCTACCCGATCCCTCCGATCGGTATGCGCATTCAGTGTGGGCTGAGTGATTTCTGCAACCCATCTCACACTATTGAGACACGCCAGCCACACCGGCACCATCGGCCACCGGGAATTTCCAAAACCGTCAATTGCCTTGGTGATTCATCCGCCGGCAATCGCGCGTTTGCCCGCGTCACAGTTCGATAACGCCGTTCATCACGATCAGTTAAGAGATCCTCGCGCCCGGTAAGACTTCTCAGAGCCCGCCCAGCGTTCGCGACGCGATATCGCTGTCTTTGAGAGGCAACTCACCGGGTTGAGCTGTAACACTTCGCAATTCGGCTATCCCCGGTCGCTGCGCACGGGTTTGCCGCAAAACCTCATGGGTACTTTGGGTTTCAGGACGGGGGAACCAATCACCGACTGTCCGTCGGAGAGAGAAGTGATCATGAAGTTCAGCGGTATCGCGTCAAGTAAGAGGGTCGCGGCCGTGGGTACCGGTTTGCTCATGGGGGGCATGGCGGTGGCCACGATGGCTGCGCCGATGGCGTCGGCAGCACCGGATTGCAGCAGTGCCGGAGTCGCCAGCACCGTCAGCTCGGTGACCGGTTCGGCGCACCAGTACCTGGCCGGACATCCTGGCGCCAATCAGGTTCTGACAGCGGCATACACCCAGCCGCGCCCGCAGGCCGAAGCCAATGTGCGCGGGTACTTCACCGCCAACCCCGGCGAGTACTACGACCTGCGCGGCATCCTGGCCCCGATCGGCGACACCCAGCGCGCGTGCAACGTCACGGTGCTGCCGCCAGATCTGGAGTCCGCCTACACCATGTTCATGGCCGGCTGAGCCGACCTGACACGAGATCCGCCGCCACAGCTCAGCTGTGGCGGCGGATTGCCGTCTAGGCACCCTCGAGCCGGTCCAGCGCCGTGGTGATCACCGCGTCGAAGGCTTGCAGCTGCCTCGGCGTCGCCCCCTCGAACAGCACCGAACTGACCAGCGCGACGTGGTCGGGTGCCGCCTCGTGCAGCGCGTCGATTCCGCCGGCGGTGATCTCGACACTGGCGCCCCGGCGGTCCTGCTCGGTGCCGTGCCGCTCGATCAGGGCACGGCCCCGCATCCGGGCAAGGTGATGCGAAAGCCGGCTCTGCTCCCAGCCCAGCGCCCCGGCCAGTTCTAATACCCGGGTCGGTCCCCGTTCGGAAAGCGTCACCAGCACGTCGTAATCGGCGAGCGACAGTCCGCACCGCGCCTGCAGCTGGCGGTTCATCGCCGCTTGCAGACGGCCGTTCAACGCCAGGTAATTGCGCCAGATCCGTTGTTGGTCACCGGTCAACCAGCGCTGAGCCATACCGCTCACCCTACCGGAATACATGACACGTCATCTATGTTGTCGCTGAACAGCCCGCCACCTAGGCTGGCACAGACCCAAGGGGTGATGACATGGCCGCAACCGTCGACATCAGACTTGCCGCCGACCGCGCTGCGACGAAGATCAATTGGCTGGACTCGAAGCACTCGTTCTCGTTCGGGCACCACTACGACCCCGACAACACCCACCACGGTCTGCTGCTGGTGAACAACGACGACATCGTCAAGCCCGGCACGGGATTCGACACCCACCCACACCGCGACATGGAGATCGTCACCTGGGTACTGCAGGGATCCCTCGTCCACCAGGACTCCACCGGGCACTCCGGTGTGATCTATCCGGGGTTGGCGCAACGGATGTCGGCGGGCCGCGGCATCCTGCACTCGGAGAAGAACGACTCCTGGACGCTCACCGGCGACGAAACCCACAGCGAACCAGTGCATTTCGTGCAGATGTGGGTGGTTCCCGACGAATCCGGGATCGATCCGGGCTATCAGCAGCTGGAGATCGATGACGAGTTGCTGCGCGGCGGGCTGGTGACAATCGCCTCCGGAATGCCGGAGCACAACGGCCACACCGCGATCGCGATCCGCAACCGGTACGCGGCACTGCACGGCGCCCGGCTGCAGCCCGGGGAGTCCGTCGAGCTGCCCGAGGCGCCTTACCTGCACCTGTTCGTTCCGCGCGGTGAGGCGACACTCGAGGGCGCGGGCGAGTTACACGAAGGCGACGCGGTGCGATTCACCGCCGCCGGCGGTCAGCGGGTCACCGCGACCGCGCCGTCCGAGATCCTCGTGTGGGAGATGCATGCCGGGCTGGCGGGCTAAAGCCGCCTGCGCGGCGGCCGCGATGCTGACGGCGGCGTGTGGACATCCTGCGCCGCCGGCTCCCCCGGCCTCGGCCCCCACCGGGCTGGCACCGGTCGTCGTCGCCGTAGCGGCCGGACTCGACACCCCGCCGTTCGACACGCCGCGCCAAGCCCTCGTCCCACCGGGCTGGACCCTGTCGGTGTGGGCGCGGGTGCCGCAGGCCAGATTGGCGGCGTGGGCACCGGACGGGGCACTGCTGGTGTCGGTACCCGCCGCGGGCCAGGTACTGCGACTGGCGCCCGGCCGGCCTCAACCACAGAGCACGGTCTTGCTCGACGGGCTGGACCAGCCGCACGGCCTCGCCTTCGATCGCGGCACGCTGTACGTGGCCGAAAGCGATCAGGTCGACGCCTTCGACTATCGCGGCACCCGGGCCGACGGCGGCCGCGTCGTCGCTGACGGGTTGCCCGATGCTCGCAGTCCGGATCTCGGCGGGGCGTATGCCCATGCCCTCAAGAGCGTGGCCGTCAGCCGCGACGGGGCGGTCTACTTCTCGATCGGCTCCACCGGCAACATCACCGCCGACGACCGGGCGGCCGCACCGCCGCGGGCCACGATCATGCGGGTCCCGCCCGAGGGCGGTCCAGCGGCGCCCTTCGCCACGGGCGTGCGCAACGGGACCGGCCTTGCCACCGCACCCGATGGAGCGCTGTGGACCGCGGTCAACAATCGCGATCAGGTTCCCGACCCGCGGCCCGGACCGTTGTACGCCACAGTCACCGACTACGTCAACGACCATCCGCCGGAGTCGGTGGCGCAGTTGACACCGGGACGCGAACTCGGTTGGCCCTATTGCAATCCCGACATCGATGGGCGACGGGCGTTTGTGCGGGACGTCCAGACCAACGCAGACGGAAGCAAGCTCGACTGCGCGGCGCTACCGCCGGTGGAGCAGACCCTCGGCGCGCACTCCGCGCCGTTGGGATTGAGTTTCACCGAGGGATCGCTACCGGCTCCATACGACTCCGGCGCCCTGGTCGGGGTGCACGGCTCGTGGAACCGTACCCCTCCCAGAGCGCCGGAGGTTTCGTTCTTCGCTTGGCGCGGCGGATCTTTGGGCCCGCAGCAGACCTTGGTCGGAGGCTTCCAGGACCAGGACGGGTCGCGCTGGGGCCGACCCGTGGCCGCCGTCGCGGGCCCGGACGGCGCGGTGTACATCACCGACGACTATGCCGGTGCGGTGTACCGCCTCACGCCGCCGGGCCGCTGACCTCTTAGTGGTGAACTCGGTTGCTGCGTCCGGTGACCGCCACGTAGATCGCGATCAGCACCGCGGCGACGACGATTCCGACCAGGAAGGGGATGATCGCGAATCCGCCGTTGGAGTTGGCGTATCCGACCTGATAGGTGATCCACGAGCCCAGGAAGGAACCCACCGCACCGAGCAGGATCGTCATGATGATGCCGATGTTCTGCTTACCGGGCATAACCAGTCGCGCCAGCGCGCCGACGATCAGGCCCACGACGATGGCTCCGACAATCGTTCCGATCATTGCTGCTCCTCATGTTCCGGCGGCCCCAGGCGGGCGCCGCGCGAACCAGTGATTCCCCACTCACCGCACGGATAACCGTTCCGCGAGAAAATTCCGCTCCGGAAGACCATTGCTGCTGGTCGTGACGACGCCGGTGCCGAACCGCCGCGCGACTGTTACCTAAGTTGACTGTGTGGTTGCTGAGAATGATGGTGTACGTGCCGTAATGCACCGACCGTCATGAAAGGGCAATCGTGCCAACCATCGCCGCGAAGCTGCGCCGCCTGGTCGCGGGCAGCATGGCCGCGGTGAGCTGTCTGACGCTGGCGGCCACCACCGGCACTCCCGTGGCGTCGGCCGACGCCCGCGCGCAGCTGGCGCAGGCGATCGCCACCACGCGCGGCAGTTACCTCGTCTACAACTTTGGCAGCGGCTTTCCCGCACCGATGCTCAATGCCGGCGGCAATTGGTACGAGGTCACCAACGGCGGCCACCTGATGATCATCAAGGCTGCCTCGAGTCGGCTGACGCCACGGCTGCTCGTCGACAGCCACTCCGGTTATCAGTCGCGCTGTGAACGGACCTCCGGCACCCGCACGCGGGAGGGCCTGGTGCAGGCCTCGGAGACCTACACCCCGCTGCAGGCCTGGCAGGCGCTCGGCCAGCCCACCATCGCGATCAACGCCAACTTCTTCGATGTCCGTGGGCAGCAAGCCGGTTCGTGGAAGTCGACGGGCTGCAGCTCCCCGCTGGGCGCCTACGTCGACAACACCCAGGGACAGGGCCGGGCCAATACCGCGGTGACCGGAACCATCGCCTACGCAGGCAAGCAGGCGCTGTCCGGCGGCGACGAAGTATGGACCGCACTGACCACGATGATCTTGCCCGTCGCCGGCGCACCGTTTGTCGTGACACCTAAATCACCCGACGACTACGACGCCGCCACCCCGGTGATCCAAGGCTTGTTGGACAAGGGCACCCGCTTCGTCGCGGTCAGCGGGCTCGGTCTGCTGGCGCCGGGTGACACCGGGCAGATGAACGACGGCGGACCCAGCGCGGCCCGCACCGCGCTGGCCTACGCCCGCGACAAGGATGAGATGTACGTGTTCCAGGGCGGCAGTTACACCCCGGACCAGATCCAGGATCTGTTCCGGGGGTTGGGCAGCGACACCGCGATCCTGCTCGACGGCGGCGGCTCGTCGGCGATCGTGCTTCGCCGCGACACCGGCGGGATGTGGGCCGGTGCCGGTGTCCCAAAGGGCTCATGCGACACGATGGCTGTGCTCTGCGATTCGCGTGAGCGCGCGCTGCCCGCCTGGCTTGCCTTCAACTGATCAGCGATTTCGGCGCGAAAACCGCCGCTCAGCGAACGTGTGCGCGCCCAAATCACGTCAGGGTTGGCCGAGCACCCGGCGCAGCAGCGCGTCGCGGGCGCGGGTCGGCAACTTGGTCATCAGGGTCATCTGCAGCGCGGCGGGCAGGCCCACGGGGTACCGCGCACGGGGCTTGGAGGCGGTGAGCGCCTCGAGCACCACCTTGGCCACCTTCTCCGGATCCACCGCCATGCGCTGCGATGCCGGGATCGACTTACGCATCCCCGCAACATGTTTGGAGTACAGCGCGCGATGCTGTGGCGACAGCGCGGCCTCCATCTCCACAACGCTCTGATCGGCGTCGCGCCACAGGTCGGTGTCGGTCTGGGCCGGCTGGACCACGCTGACCGCGATGCCCCACGGCCGCAGCTCGATTCGCAACGCGTCGGCGGCCGCCTCGAGGGCAAACTTCGAGGCACTGTAGGCGCCCATCATCGGTGCTGAAAGTTGGCCGTTCACACTGGAAATGAACACCATCCGGCCGTGCGACTCGCGCAGCAGCGGAAGCACCGCCTGCGTGACGGCGAGCTGGCCGACGACGTTGACCTCCAGTTGCCTGCGGATCTCGGCAGGGGTCAGACCCTCCAGCGGTCCGCTGACCGCGATGCCGGCGTTGTTTACCACGGCATCGAGCCGGGCCGGCAGTGCGGCGGGAAGCGCGGCGACCTGGGCCTCATCAGTGACGTCGAGGGTGACAGCGCGGACCCGCGGCAGCGTGGACAAGGCGTCGGCATCGGCGGCTTTGCGCACTCCGCCGATGACGTCCCAGCCGGCAGCGGCCAGGTGATTCACAATCGACTTGCCGATTCCCCGGGCGGCGCCGGTGACCAGAACAGTGGGCATAGCCGCGACTCTAGTGATCCTCATCCGGTGCCGTCACGGGTTGCGGACCGTATCGGAAGACGGCGAGGCCGGCTGCCACCACGACCGCCGCCAGTGCGATCACCGGCGCCACCATGAAACGCGACATCGTCGCGCCGACGGTCGCGCCGGCGCACATCGTCAAAACCACGCTGTAGCGCAACTTTTCCCGCTGCCCGGTGCCGCCGGCGAGTCGGCTGTCGAAGCCGATGCCCACCAGCGTGGTCGTCAGCACCGTGGTGGACAGTTCCTGGATGCCGAACTGTCGGGCCGCAGCGTTCTGCCCACCGAACGCCAGCGCCAGCCCGGCGATCAGGAGCAGCTTGCCGTCGTCGTGGTAGTCGACGACACCGCTACCTGCGAGTGCGGCCAATATCGCCAGCAGCACCACCTCGGCGCCCAGCGCGGCGGTCAGCCACGTCCGCACCGCCACCTCATGATCGAGGTGACGCGCGAAGCGTCCGCCGAGCACCGTGCCGGTGAGAAAGCTGACGAATGCGACGACCGCGGCGGTCATGTCCACGCCGGAATGCGGCACGAACCAGAAGCCCAGGAAGATCACGTTGCCGGTCATGTTCGCCACGAACACATGCCCGAGTACCAGCACACTGATCGCGTCGACCAGTCCGGTCGCGAACGTCAGCAGCAGCAGCGCGACGACGGTGGATCGTTGCGAGACGGGCGAGGCGACGGCCATGAGCCCAGTATCGCAACGAGTTACAGCTTGGGCGTCAGGTCCAGTGAGGTCACCGTCGTCATCTTGGTGACCAGCCAGTGCGAGCCGTCGCGGGTCAGCTGAACTCGGTACGACAGGTATTTCGTCGCGGGAATGTCTTTGGTCAGCGGGCTCTTCGATGTGGTGTTGGTGTAGACGATCGCGGTGGCTTCCGAGCCGTTCAGCGATTCGACGGCCGCGCCGACAACCTCGGTGCTGTTGGTGACCTTCGCCTGCTTGTTGGTCGGCACGATCGCATCGACGTACTTGCGGTACTGGTCCTCGAAATCACCGGACAGGTACTTCGCCGAACGGTCCGGCAGCTTGTCCATGTCGTCGGGGGTGTAAGTCCACAGTGTCGTGATCGCATCGGCGGCGGTGCGGGCGATCGCGAGCTTGGTGTCGACGGCGGCCTGGTCCACCAGGTACGGCTGGACGGCGGCACCGGCGAAGGCACCCCCAGCGACGAACACGACGGCCGAGACCCCAACAGCGAGCGCAGTCTTGTTGCGGCTCAACCAGGTTGGCTGCTTCATCGTCTCCGCGGCAGCCGGCTCCACAATCTCGGTTTCGGCTTCGGCGTCGGTCGCCTCGTCCTCAGGCGTGGCCTCGGGTGCGGCGTCGGTCAGATCACCTGCAGCAGGTTGCTGATCTTCCATGGACCTCCTGCACCTCCTTCTTGGGTCGCGGTGACCACCCAACGGCTGCCGCTTTCAATGGTCTTGCCGTCAGGCATACGGGTTTTCGTCGTCGCGGCCACGACCACGTCGGCACTGCCGTCGCGGTTCCAGCGCTCGATACCGAGGTCCTGGACGGTTCCCGTCGTCGGCTCGGCCCGGGCCACCTGGACGACGACCTCATTCATCTTGTCCTGGTACAGCTTTGCGAACTGCCCGGTGCCTTGCGCCAACACCTTGTCGGCGTAGTCGTTGGCGTGGAACGGGTCAATGGACGTGTAGTGCGTGACAAAGCCGCGAACGAAGCTGAGCACGGCCACATCTCGGACCGCGTCGTGTCGCTGGGTTTCGCGCTTCACCAGCAACAGTGTGCTGGCGGTGATCGCGGCGATGATCAACACCGCGGCCAGGCCGGCGACCAAGGGCAGGACCCAGCGGCGCGGTTGCGGGTCAGGCAACCGGAACAGGTCCCGGTGGTCGGTGTCGAGCTTGCGGCGCGGGCTCACTTCGGCTCCCCTGCCGGGTTCGGCTTGGCCAGCACCGACAGGTTCGCGACCTGCCACTGGCCGGCTGCCGACCTCTCGAAGTTCACCCGCACAGTGGCGGTGATCAGTCGTTGCTTGGGCGCCTCACCGCGCTGGCCCTGCATGAGCAGCAGCATCACGGCCTTGTCGCGGGTGTTGGTCAGTACGGCGCTGTTGGTCACCCAGTAGTCGTTGTCGACGGGTCCGGCCTTGCGCACGGCGTCCTGCTGCGCGACCAGCTGCGGCCGGTACGCGTCGGTGGCCAGGCCGCGGGCCCGCGCGAAGTCGTTGTCGATCGAACCGACGTCGTAACTCAGCATCTGCGAGACGATCCGGGGGCCGTCCACCGCCAGCTGCTGGCGGGCCTGCTCGACCGCGAGTTCCGGTCGGTACACACCGACGTAGGCCAGCGCCGTGGCGCAAGCGGCCAGCACCGCGAGAACCGCCAACACCACACCGGCCAGGCGTCGCCGGTTGGGGCGCACGCCCTCCACGCGGCGGACCTCGGTGCGGGTGAGCAGATCGGCGAAGGTGCGCCCGCGCGAGTCCCACAGCGGCCACAGCCAGCCGAGGAACACCGCGGCCGTGTCGAGCAGATGCGCCAGATCGCGGACCAGCAGCCGCCACGGACCGACCGGCGTGCCGTCCCTTCCGACCACGACGATGCCGGTTAGCGAGCGGCCCAATGTCCACCCGGTGATCGCCGGTAGCAGCAGCCGGTTGACCGCGACCGCCAAGAAGACCACCCCGGCCAGTGCGACCGCGACCCACCACAGCCATCCGCGCAGCGGCGCGGTCCACGCCACCAGCAGGCAGGTGACCACCACGCCGAGACCGAAGAACACATCGACCACGAACGCGCCGGCCCGGGCCGACCAGCCGGCCGGCACGCCGGCGGGGGCGTCGTGGGCGACCTCGGTTGCGTCGACGTCGGCTCCGGTGTCCGCTTCGGGGACAGTCACCGTCACTTGCTCACCTGGTCGAGGTTGGCGATCTTGTACGTGCCTCCCTCAGGCGCCATCTTCACCCGCAGCCGATACCCCTGCTCCTGGTCCTGCGCCGCGGAGTTGGACACCTTCACCCGCACCGCGACCAGCACATCCATCGAGCCGTCGTCGTTGTGCCGTTCCACGGCCGCACGCATGTTGGAGACCTGAACCTGGACCTTCGCGGCCTGGTAGGCGTCGACCAACAGCCCGCTGTACAGGCTGGCTTGCGCGGCGAAGTCGCCGGTCGAGCATTCGATGATCTTCTGCTGGCTGGCGGCCATCGCGCTCGCATCCGGCGCCTGGGTGGCGGTGACGCAGTCCTTGGCAGCGGCCAGCGCGACGGTTTCGGCCCGCGCAGCGGCGGCGCTCTTCTCGTGCGACCGTAGTGCGAAGAATCCGCCGGTGGCGACGAGCAGGCCGGCGATCACCAGTCCGACACACACCACGGCCAGGCGGCGTCCGCTCAGCCGTGACCCGCGCGGCGCGATGCCGTCGCTCGGTTCGGTCTCGTCGACCGGTGGGGTCGGATTCGCCGTCTCCTCAGCCGCACTGTGTTCGGCATCGTCGGCTGGCGGTGGGGTCAGCCGGCCGGAGCCAGCATCTCCTTCCATCCGTCGTCTCCTGTACTGCTCGAGTTCTTGACGTCATATTTCACGCCATCGGGACCGGTCAACTCCCCGCTCTGCGGGCTGTAGACGGCCGTATTACCTGGTGCCGGGCTGCCTGCTGCAGGGGTATACGTGCAGGGATTCGGTTGTTGACCGTTGCACTGAACGGTGCCGGTCCCGGGTGCAGTGAGGGGGTCACTCGTCGGTGGTGTCGGGCCCGGCAGCAGATCGGCCGGCAACGGGTTCATCCCGTTGTTGATCGACGGTGCCGGTATCACGGTACCGGGGTTCACTGGCTGATCGCATCGAGCACCGGGCGCGGGGCAGTTCAGCACCTGGTTCGGGTCGCCGTACCAGGGGTTGTTACCCAGCGGGGTGTAGGGCTCGGTGCTGCGGCATTCCATCGGCGTCGCCGCGCGCTTGCCCGGGATGTCGGCGCACGGGAAGTTACGCGCGCCGCGGACCACGTTGGCCGGGGTGTCCTTCGGAATCTTGCAGTAGAGGTTGTTCTCCACCGGCATCGGCCGCAGGTCCGCCGGAGCACGCCACTGGCTGGCCGGCAGGAACCCGGTCAGACACGGCGGCGGCTGGTTGATCGTCAGCCCGAAGTCGAGCGCGGCCTGGCGTGGATACGGCGCCGACACCGACTGGGCAACCGAGGCGCCCTGAGGAAGGAGCACCAGCGACTGCTCGACGCCCTTGTGATAGCGCTTGAGCATGTCCAGCACGATCTCCAGATTGGCCAGCGTCTGCGGCAGCGCTTCCTGCACATCGCTGAACACCGCGTTGACCGCGTCGGCGGTCGGCGCAGCCTGGCTCAACCCGTTGCGCAGCGCCTGATCCTGCTGGGCGGTCTGGGTGGTGATGGTGTCCAGGTTCGCCGCCCACCGCTGGATCGCATCCGAGGAGTTGACCTGGCTGTCGACGACGGGCGCCGAGTTCTGGATGATGTCGTTGACGTCCTGGATGTTCGTCTTGAAGTCAGTCACGATCGCCTGTGTGCCGTCGACCAGACGTTGCAGCGCAGGACCCAAACCACCCACGGCCTGGGCGGTCTCGTTCAGCAGCACGGGGATCTTGTCGGCCGGTAGCGCCGCCAGACCCTTGTTCGCCGCGTCGAGCGCCGGGCCGATCTCCTCCGGCACCGTCGACTTGGTGATCGTCTGCCCGGGCGAGAAGTACTGACCGGGATTTCCGTCCGACACCAGGTCGAGGTACTGCTCGCCGACCGCCGACACCGAGTGCACGTTGGCGGTGGCGTCAGCCGGGATCTTGTACTTGTCGCTGATGCTCATCGTCGCCCGGACACCGTTTTCGGTGGGCTCCACGTCGGTGACGCGGCCGATCGTGATGCCCCGGTAGGTGACGTTCGCGGTCGAATACAGGCCGCCCGAGGACGGCAGGTTGGCCTTCAGCTCGTACTGCCCGATGCCCGCAAGGGTGGGCAGGCGCAGGAAGTACCAGCCCAACACCAGCAGGGCGATCACGGTCAGCACACCGAACATGACGAGTTGCGTCTTGATGAAACGGGTCAACATCTAGCCGTCACCCCTTCACTCGCCGCGCTCGACATACGGTCCCCCGTCGGTCATGTTCGGGTGAGGCGTGAACCGAACATCCGGGATCATCGTCTGCGGGTCGCGACCCCAGGCCTGTTCGAGCGCACGCAGCATTCCGGACACACCGGTACCGGTGAGGAACGCGTTGTCGATCGAGCTCAGCGTCAGGTCGAAGGTGGCCGACGTGTTGATGTAGTCACCCCGGATCACCTTCGGGATGTTGTCGATCGGGTACGGCGCCGTGATGACCAACTTCAGCGAGTCGATCAGGTAGGGCGCCGCCCGGCCGAGCTGCTTCAGCGGCCGCTGCAGCAGCGCCAGGTTGGTGTCGAAATTCGCCCGCGCCTCCGAGAAGGTGTCGGCGGTGACCTTGCTGAATCGGCCGAGTGCCTCGACGGCACCGGTGAACCGGTCCCTCGCGTCGGCGAAATACTTGATCAGCGGCGGGAATTCGGTCAGCACCCGGTCCAGGGTGTTGTTGCGCGCGGCCACGATCGACACCAGTTCGTTGGTCTTGTCGATCGCCCGGGTCAGGTCGTCCCGCTGCTGGTTGAGCTGGTCGGTGAACGTGTCCAGCTTGGTCAGGAAATCGCGGATCTGCTCGCCGTTGCCGTCCAGGATGTTGGCGACCTCGGTCTGGATGACGTCCAAATTCGAGATACCGCCGCCACGCAGCACGGTGGCGATGCTGGCCAGGGTGCGCTCGGTGGTCGGGAACGACTGCGAGTTCTTCAGCGGAATCGTCGCGCCGTTGCGCAACGGCTCGGACGACGGGTTCGGCGGCGGATCCAGCTCGACGTGCTGGGTGCCCAACAAGCTGGTCTGGCCGATGCGCGCAATTGCGTTGGCGGGCAGCTTGACTCCAGGCTGGAGCTTGAGCGTCAGCGTCGGGATCCAGTTCTTGAGCTCGATGGCACGCACCGAACCGACGAAGACGTCGGCGACCCGGACCCGGCTGTTGACGTTGAGCGCCAACGTATCCGGCATCTGGACGTAGATCGTCATGTTGTCGCTCCCGGTGCCGGGGCCACCCGGCATCGGCACGTTGGCGATACCGCGCCAGCCGCACGATGTCAGGATCATCGCGGTCAGCACCAGCACGAACCCACGCCAGCCGTACCGACGGGTGGTGCTCAGAATCGTGCTCACTGTCCACCTCCCATCTCAGCAGGCAGCGCAGGACCCGCGGGTGCGGGTGCTGCCGGTGCCGGCCCGGCCGGGGCCCCGCCGTTGATCTGCTGCGATACCGGCAACGGTCCGGGGACCACGTCCGGACCCGGCGGTGGCGGCGGGATCGCTCCCGGGTACCACGGCGGCGGCAGCGGGTTGTTCTGGTCATAGGAGTTCGACGGCGCGCCGCCCCTCGGACCACCCGGCGGGTAGTTCACCGGGTCGGGGCCACCCATCAACGCGGCCAGCGAGTCCGGGGTCAACATGTTGGCGGTGAACGCCTGGACGTCGACACCCTGCATGCCCGGCGCCACGATCCAGCCCTGCTCGTGGTTTCCGTGCGAGAACAACGTGTCGCGCGACCAGATGCCCGGCACCGTCGTGTCCTTGTATCCGGGCGGCGGCCGCAGCCGTTCCTCGGAGTAGGCGACGTACTTCGGCAGCGTCTCCGCCGTCGAGAACTGGTTCACGCCGAACGGTGGGAAGTTGAACTTGATCGCATCCATGATCGGCGCCAGGTACTGCGCGCACATCTCCGCCGAATCCTGGTAGCCCAGCCGGCTGCCGGACTGGATCGCGCTGCAGATGAACTGCATCGGGTTGGCGAAGCTCGCGACCGTCGGAATCGCCACCAGCGCACCGTGTGTCGGGTGGTAGATGTTCTGCAGGTTGGCGGCCAGGTTCGGGTAGACGTGCAACACCGTCTCCAGACCGTTGCGCGACTCCGGCTGCAGGACCTGAGTAGTGACCTCGGAGAGGTTGTTGATGTCCTTGGTCAGCACCGAACCGTTGTCGTTGACGAACTTCCGCGCGGTGGTCAGCAAGGTGTCGATGTCCTTGACCGCCTTGGCCACTTCCTGATCGGAGTTGGAGAACGAGTTCGTGAACGTGGCCAGGTCGGTGTTGAGCGCCACCAGCTGCTGATCGCTCTTGTGCAGCGCGTTGACGAACAGCGCCAGGCTCTTGAGGACGGCGAAGAAGTCACCGCGGCCCTCGTTGAGCGCGCTCACCGCGTCGGACAGAGCCTTGAACGTGGTGTTGATCTGCTGGCCCTTGCCCTCGAGTCCGTTGGCGAAGGACTCCAGGACATCACCGAACGGGCCCTTGGGCTGTTCGGGCGTCGGGCCGAGTTTGGTGATGATGTCGGAGATCTGGTTGCGCAGGTCGTCCCATTCCACCGGAACCTGGGTGCGGTCGATCGGGATGACGGCGTTGTCCGCCATCACCGGGCCGCCGGTGTAGGCGGGCGCCAGCTGTATCACCCGGGAAGCCACCAGGCTCGGGTTGAGGATCGTCGCGGTCGCGTTGGCGGGCACCTTGTACTTGTTGTCGTAGTGGAAGGTGACCTTCATCTTGTCGCCGGCCGGCTCGATCTTGTCGATGCCGCCGACCCGCACGCCCATGATCTGCACCCGGTCGCCCGGATAGAGCGCCAGCGCCTCGGGGAAGTACGCCACCACAGTGTTGGTGGTCAGCTTCTCGTACAGCTTGTAACCGACCACCGCCACGACCAGCGCGATCACCACCACGAGGGTGCCGACGATGACCGACGTCCGAGACATCTTGGGAAGGCCCAGATTACGAATGTTGAAGGCTGTCGACATTTACGCTCCCCCTCCCTGGTCGACGGGCGCCAAGTCACCGACCGGCGGCACCTGCGGTCCCGGTCCCGGCGGCGGGATCGGCCCGATCAAGGCGTTGGGCGGCGGGGCGTATCCGGGGATGTCGGTGGCCGGGCCCGGTGTCGGGGCGACCGGCACCGTGCGTGCCCCCGGCGGACCGGGTGCCAGCGGCGGCGCGGGCACGCCTTGTATCGCCGGTGAGAGTTCGCCCGGGAAGGCGGCACTCGGGACACCCGGGGCGTAGCCCGCGGCGGGGTTGGGCGCCGAGATCGGTACGTCGGCGCTCGGGTAGCCCGGGCCCCCGAACGGCCCCTGGGTCAGGCCGGCGCACGGCAGCGGGTTGGCGTTTGTCGGAATGCCGTCCGGAGGCGGGGTGTACGAGCACGGCGAGCCCGGGCCGACCGCGGGACCAGGATGGTCCGGCGTGCCTTCCAACGGAATCGGGGCCGGCGGCGGCGCACCGTTGGGTTGGCGCTGGCCGTTGGGATCCGGGAAGCGGAAGGCCGGCAGACCCGCGTTGCGCCAGAATTCCTCGGGATCGATGCCGCGCTTCTTGAACGCGGCGTCCACCCACGGCTGCAGGATCTGGTACGGCACCAGGTTGACCACGAGCACCTTGAAGTACGGGCCGGAGCCGATCGCCTCGGCCAGTGCACCCATGAACTTCGAGGCGGTGATCAGCACGTCGGACAGATCCGTCTTGTGCTTGACGAGCACGTCGCTGATCGTCTTCAGCTGCTCCAGAACGTGATTCAGGTTCGGGTTGTCGTTGACGAAACCGGTGAACTGCTGGGAGATCAGCGAGACGTTGGACAGCAGCGCGTCCACTTCGGCGCGACGCTCGTTGACCGCCGCCAGCAGCGTCTGGGCGTTCACCGCGAGGCGGTTGATCTGCTCGCTGCGGTTGCCCAGCACGGCTGCGACCTTGTTGGCGTTGGCCAGCAGTTGCTTGAACTGTTCGTCGCGCTTGCCGATGGTGTCGGAGAACCGGGCCACCCCGTCCAGCGCGGCACTCAGGTGCGGGTAGGTCTGATCGATGGTCTCCGACAACACATTCAGCGATCGCTTGACGGTGTCGATATCCCAGCCCGACGCGGCCTTGGTCACGTCGAAGACCGCGTCGTAGATCTGGTACGGCGTGGTGGTCTGGCCGACCGGCAGCACGCCGCTGGCCCGCAACAGCTTGCCGCCGCGGGGCTCGATCTCCAGCACGCGCTTACCCAGGATCGTCTCGGTGCGGATGGCCAACCGGCTCTCGGTGCCAATCTGCCTGGCGCCCAAGCCAAACCCGATCAGTACCTTGTCGCCGTCGATCTTCAGAGACTTCACCGTGCCGACATCCATCCCGGCGATGCGGACCTTGTCGCCCGCGTTCAGCCCGGCACTGTCGGTGAACTGGCCGTAGTAGGTCGGCTGGGCGAACAGCTGCGGAATACCGGAAAAGCTTTGCCCCACCCCGATGACCAGGATGACGATCAGCATGCCCGCCAGGCCATTCCTGATGCGGTTGGAACCCTCTAGCGTCCTCATTGCGGCGTGCACCTACCCGTGGGCTGCTGAGTGATCTTCACGGTGCGGACCGGTCCACCCGGCTGCAGGCCGTTGAGCTTCAGGTTGATGTCGCACAGATAGAAGTTGAAGAAGTCGCCGTAGATACCGCCGGCGCGGCCGATCATCTTCACGGCTGCGGGCAGCTTGGTCAGCAGGTCGTCGAGCCGGTCCTGACCGTCGGCCAGCGGCTGCTGAATGGTCTCCAGCTTGGCGATGGTGTTCTGCAGCTGCGGGCGGTCGTCGGCCAGGAGATCTCCCAACGTTCCTGTCGCATTGCTGATGTCGGCGGTGGACTGGGCGAGCGGGTCGGCGCGGTTCTTCAACCCGGTGATGAGCACCTCGAAGTTGTTGACCGTCTGGTCGAAGTCCTTCTCGTGCTTGACCGTGGTGTCCAGCACGGTGTTCAGGTTGGTGATCACCTCGCCGATGGCCTGGTCCCGATCTGCCAGCGCGGAGGTCAGCTGAGCGGTCTGATCCAGGATGTCGTTGATGGTGCCGCCCTGCCCCTGGAAGACGGTGATCAGCGAGGAGGCAATGGTGTTGACCTTCTGCGGATCCAACGCCTTGAACAGTGGCTTGAAACCGCCGATGAGCGCGTCGAGATCCAGCGCGGGCTGCGTGCGCGACATCGGAATGAAGCCGCCCGCGGGCAGGATTCGGTCAGCGCCCTCGCCGGTGCCCCGGTCGAGATTGACGTAGCGGTTGCCGATCAGATCCTGGTAGCGGATCTGGGCGGTGGTCGATTGGTACAGCGGCAGCGTGCGGTCGACGTTGAGCGTCACCTGGACGCGGTCGCCGTTGCCGATGAGCTTGATGTCGGACACCTTGCCGACCTCGACGCCGCCGGCGCGGACGAACTGACCGTCGCGCAAACCGCTCGCGTTGCTGAATTCGGCTGTGTACGAGGTCGTTCGGTCGAAGCGGAACTGCCCGAACACGATGATGATGACCGCCGTGAAGAGCAGCAGCACGAACGAGAATGCCGCGAGTTTGACTGCTGTGCCAGTGATTCTCATGGGTTGATCGTGTTCTCCCCGACTTGGCGACCCCACACGTACTCGGTGAGGATGGGCTGGCCGAGTTCAAAGTGGTTGTACGGCGCGAGGGAGGCTCCGTCGTCGACCACCAGGTGCGGCGCCGGCCAGAAGTTCCGGTCGATCTTCTGCCAGCAACCCGGCGCACCGCCGGGGCCGCCGTGCCCGTTGATCCTGGGCAGGTTGTCCGGATAGACGTAGGGGTTGGGGGCACCCAGGAATTCGGTGACGGTGTCCAGCGAATAGCCGTTGCCGCCGAACGCATCCAGCGCCTGCGGCAAGGCCTCGGCCTCACCCTTTATCTGGCAATACAGCTGCGGGCTGTAGGTGTCGAGCAGCTGGGCGGTCGGCACCAGGTCGGCCTGGCCGCGCACGAAGTAGGGGCCGCCGCGTTCGAAGATGTCGGCGCCGGTGTTGCCGAATCCGGTGGAGGCCAGAAGTGCGGCGTCCAGATCCTTCTGCTGGGCGTTCAGCGTGCTGGCGGTGGTGACCGCGTGGTCGAGGGAGTCCCAGAACTCCGGGCTGGCCTTGATGTAGACGTCGGCCAGGTTCGACAGCTGCCGGATGTTGGTGCGGATCTGCGGCATCTGCGGGTTGACGTCGTCGAGCACCGCGTTGCCGTTGACGATCGACTGGCCGAACTTGGTGCCCAACCCGTTGAGCGCCTCGGCGGCCGCGCTGAGCGTCATGTTCAGCTTGACCGGATCGACCTTCTCCGAGATCGAGATGAGCGTCTCGAACAAGGTGTTGAACTCGGTGGTGACCCCCGAGGTCTTGATGACGTCGCTGCTCGAAATCCGGGTCTTGACCGGATCCTTCGGGCTGGTGAACGACACGTACTTGTTGCCGAAGACGGTGCTGGCCTTGATCTGGGCGTCGACGTTGGCCGGGATCAGTGAGATGTAGCGCGGGACAACCTCGAGCGTCAGCTCGGCGGCCTGCTTGCCGTCGCGGTTCACCGAGGCGACTTTGGTGACGCGGCCGATCTCGACCCCGTTGTAGGTGACCTTCGAGCCCGGGTCCATCACCAGACCGGCGCGGTCGGACACCATCGTAAGGGTGGTCTTGCGGGTCAGGTCGCCCCGGAATTGGAGGTACACCAGCGTGGCCAGCACGATGGCCAGCAACAGGAACACCACACCCGCGAGCTTGAGCGGCGGGCGCCGGGATGCGTTGAGCGGCGTCGTCATACCGCTACACCGTGAGGTTGAAGTTCGGGTTGGTGCCGTAGAGCGCCAACGAGGCAAGGAGAACCACTGTCGCGACGGCGACCAGCGATGCGCGCATCGAGATGCCGACCGCCTCGCCAACGCCGACCGGACCGCCGCTGGCGTTGTAGCCGAAGTAGCAGTGATTGATCATCACGAAGACCGCGATGATGATGGCGACGACGAACGACCAGAACACGTCGTCGGGCCGCAGGAACGTCCGGAAGTAGTGGTCATAGGTGCCCGTCGACTGGCCGTAGAAGACCGTCGTGGTGAGCTGCGCGGCCAGGAACGACAGCAGCAGCGCCATTGCGTACAGCGGAATGATCACGACCATGCCGGCCAGGATGCGGGTGGACACCAGGTAGCTGATGGACTTGATGCCCATCACCTCCAGGGCGTCGATCTCCTCGGCGATGCGCATGGCGCCGAGCTCGGCGGTGGCGCCGGCGCCCACGGTTGCGGCCAGTGCGTGCCCGGAGACCAGCGGTGCGACGACGCGCACATTCACCAGCGCCGCGACGAATCCGGTGAAGGCCTCGACACCGATGTTGCCCAGTGACGCGTAGCCCTGGATCGCGATCAGCGAGCCGCCGGACAGCGTCACGAAACCGACGATCGCGATGGTGCCGCCGATGATCGCCATCGCGCCGGTGCCCATGCCGATCTCGGCGATCAACCGAAGCGTGGCGCGGCGGTAATAACGCAGTGCGTGCGGGATCTGGCCGACCGCGGTGACGGTGAACCAGGCGACGTCACCGACCCGGTCGATGAACCGGCTGGGGGCCGACGCCCACTTGGTCGCGCTGGTGTACGCGCGCGGGTAGCGGGACCGAAGGACTGCGGCAGTACTCATTTCAGTGCCCCGTTCCGAACCGAACACCGATGGTGGTCAGGACGACGTTGACGGCGAACAAAGCAACCACGGAGAGCACCAGCGTTTCGTTCACCGCGGTGCCGAGGCCCTTGGCGCCGCCGGAGACGGTCAGTCCGCGGTAGCAGCCGACCAGGCCGGCGATGAGACCGAAGGTGAGCGCCTTGACGATCGAGATGATGACCTCCGGCAATCCGGTGATCAGGGTGAGCGTGGAGACGTAGGCGCCTGCGGAGATGTTCTGCATGTAGACGCCGAAGATGAAGCCACCGACCAGGCCGACGGTGATGACCGCGCCGTTGAGGAGCACGGCGACGAACGTCGCGGCAACCACCCGGGGCAGCACGAGGCGGTGGATCGGGTCGATGCCGAGGACCTCGAGGGCGTCGATCTCTTCGCGGATGGTGCGCGCACCGAGGTCGGCGCAGATGGCCGTCGACCCGGCGCCGGCGACCACCAGCACGGTCACGATCGGGCCGAGCTGGGTCACCGCGGCCAGGGCCGCACCGGCACCGGACACGTCGGCCGCGCCGAACTCCACCAGCAGGATGTTGATCGTGAAGATGATGAGGATGGTGTTGGGGACCGCGACGGCGATGGTCGGCAGGAAGGTCACCCGGAACTGGAACCAGCCTTGAAGGATGAACTCGCGCCACTCGAACGGCCACTTGGTGGTCGCCTTGGCGGTGAGGACGCACATGCGGAAGAAGCCGCCGATGGCGGTGAGGGCCGGACGGGCCTTGTCCTGGAGGTAGCCGCCGACGCCGGTGGTCGTGGCGGTCACCGGTTCACCCACATGACGGGACCACGTCGGTCGTCGCGTGGCGGCAGTCCGACTGGCACGTACCCTCCTTGCCCCGACCCGCAGTGAGTGAGTGTCGTCTCCCTACTACTCAGTAGTAAGGCGGACCACAGGAATGTACCCGATGCTTCACGGGCCGTGCACCGCATCTGCACTATTGACCCTCCATCCCCACTACTCGATTTTTGTCGCATCCGTTAGCCATTCGGTCGTCAGCCGGGATCGGCTGCCTCCGAACCGGTTTCATCTACGGGATCCGTTGCGGCACTGGCGCTGAACCGAATCCGTAATTCCGTCTTCAGCACCTTGCCCGCGGGGTTGCGGGGCAACGCGTCGACGATCTCAAGTCCCTTGGGATGTTTGTACCGTGCCAGGCGTTCGGTCAGAAATTCGTCAAGTTCTTCCAGCCGCAGCGCGGCGGCGTTGATCGCGGCGACCGCCACCGGCACCTCACCCCATTTGGGGTGGGCCCGGCCGATGACCGCCACCTCGACGATCGCCGGGTGGGCGGCCAGCACGTTCTCGACCTCGGCGCAGTAGATGTTCTCGCCGCCGGAGATGATCATGTCCTTCTTGCGGTCGACCACCCAGATGTAGCCGTCGGCATCCGCGCGCACCAGGTCGCCGGAATGGAACCAGCCGCCCGCGAACGCCTCCGCGGTGGCCTGCGGGTTGTTCCAGTAGCCGGCCATGAGAGTTGGTGCGCGATAGACGATTTCGCCGACCTCACCGACCGGGACGTCATTCATGTCTTCGTCGACGATGCGCGCGGCCACGGTCGGGATGACCTTGCCCACCGACCCGCGCTTACGGATCGCGTCGTCACCGAGGAGCATGCACGTCACCGGAGACATCTCGGTCTGGCCGAACGCGGCCAAGATCTTGCTGTCCGGGAACGTCTCCGACATCTCGCGCAGCAGGGTGTCCGACGCCGGGGCCGCACCCCAGGACAGCGCCCGCAACCGGATGTCGCGCGGCTTGGCCTTCTGCGCCGCGCAGACCGCCTGCCATTGGGCGGGCACCAGGAAGATGCCGGTGACCCGCTCGGCCTCGAGCACGTCGAGAAGCTGGCCCGGGTCGAATCCGCCCAGCGGGTGGATGACCGTCGGAGTGCCCAGCATCAGGCCGCCGAGGGTGTTGCCGATGCCGGCGATGTGGAACAGCGGAACCCCGATGAACCCGACGTCATTGTTGATGTCGGGGCCGGTGGTGTACATCCCGGTCATCGCCTGACCGGCCAGATTGGTGTGGGTCAGCACCGCGCCCTTGGGCCGCCCGGTGGTGCCCGAGGTGTACATGATCAGCGCCGGACTGTCGTTGGGGATGTCCACCGGTTGGTGCTGCTCACCCTCTTCGACGATGAGGTCCTCGTAACCGAGCACCCCGTCCTCGGTCGCGCCGCCGGCGACGATCACCGCGGACAGCCCCGGCGCGAGGTCACGCACAGCCTTGGCGACGTCGGCGAGCACCGTTTCGGTGACCAGCACCGCCGCTTCGCAGTCCTGGACCAGGAACGCCAGCTCCGGCGGTGTCAGCCTGAAGTTGACCGGCACGGCGATCGCCCCGAGCTGGTTGGCGGCCAGGGTGGCCTCGACGAACTCCGGGCGGTTCAGCATCAGGATCATCACCCGGTCGCCGAAGCCGACCCCGCGGCGACTCAGTGCGTCGGCGAGCTTGGTCACCCGGTGGTCGAACTCGGCCCAGGTGGTCGTGCGGCCCATGAACCGCAGTGCGGTGGCGTCGGGCTGCATGAGAGCATGACGCGCCAGCTGGTTGGTCCAGTTCTGCCGGCGCGCCAGATACGGCTGCTCGGTCGTCACGGTCAGCTGGCTGGTCACTGGTCTTCGTTGCCCTCTCAACAGTTCCGAATGGCGACAGTTCCCTATGTCGTAAAGGATGCGTGAACCCGGTGGCTGGAGAACGCAGGAATCGTTATATTTGATCAAATCTGTTGTTGCTTGGGTCACACTATTGCTTGGCCGCTCGCCACACAAGTCCCCGGAGGTCACGTGAACGCACCGGCTTCCACACGGGCCGGCAACCGCCGGGGCAGCCGTCGATCACAACTGTCCGACGAGGTCGCCGCGCACCTTCGCGAGGCGATCATGACCGGCGTGCTGCGGCCGGGGACGTTCATCCGGCTCGACGAGACGGCCGCCCGGCTCGAGGTCAGCATCACCCCGGTGCGGGAGGCGCTGCTGACGCTGCGCGGCGAGGGCATGGTCGCACTCGAGCCACGGCGCGGCTACGTGGTGCAGCCGCTGAGTCGCCAGGACATCGCCGACATCTACTGGTTGCAGGCGACCATCGCCAAGGAACTGGTGAGCAGTGCGGCCGACCGGCTGACCGACGAGCAGATCGACGAGCTCGAACGCGCGAACGAGGTTTTGGAGGCAGCGGTGGCCGACGGCGATCCGGCCACCGTGGGTGCTGCCGAGTTCGCCTTCCACCGGCTGCTCAACCGCGGGGCGGGCCGGATCAAACTGGCCTGGTTCCTGCTGCATGCCGCGCGGTACATGCCGCCGCAGATCTATGTCACCGACCCGTCCTGGGGCGAGACGGCGGTGGACACCCATCGCCGGCTGATCGAGGCGCTGCGCCGGCGCGACAAAGCCACCCTCGCGGATTTGTCCACGGAGGAGTTCAACGACGGTGTGCACCGGCTGCTGGAACAGCTCGAGCGCAACGGGATGTGGCGTTAGCCGACCGACGTGGCTACGAGCTCGTCGACAGCTGCTCGGCGCGGGTCTTGAGATTGTCGGCCAGGTGCTCGAGCACGTCGTTGATCAGCTTCTTGACCATCACCGCAGGCACCGGCAGGGACACCTCGACCTCCAGGTCGACTGTCAGCAGGCTCGAGGGCCCCATCGCGACCACCGAGAACAGCTGATCCTGTTTGGTGAACACCTCGCCCTGCTGCAGCACGGTCTGGATCTGACCCTCGCCGGGGTAGTAGACCGCCTGGATGAAGGTGCCCGACTGGCCCTGGATCTCCATGTCGAGCCGCAGCTGGCTGGGCCGGCCGTCGTCATAGCGGGCCAAGACATAGACGGCTTTGGCCTCGGGGTTCCATTCCGGATAGGTCTCGAAGTCGGCGACTATCCGAAGGATCGTGTCGGCATCGGCGTTGACTTCAACGGTCTTGCTGACGAGCGGCATCGGCCGATCATATCGGGCCTCAGGCGGGCGCCTTCTTGGCCGCGCCCGCCACGTCGGGCATGCCCAGCGGGGATTCCACCCGCACCGTCTCGTCCCGAATCAGGCCGCGCAGCAATGCGGTACTGAATTCGGCGGCGATCTCCTTGGCGGTGCGCCGGCCGTCCGGTCGCAGCCACCGGTAGGCGCCCAGCGTCATGCCGATGTAGCCCAGGGCCACCACGTGCGTATCGCACTCGAAGAACTCACCGCTGGCGATCCCGCGGTCGATCAGACCGTGCACGTGCTCGTAGACCTGGGTTTCCTTCTCCCGGACCTCGGCGACCTGCTCTTCGGTGAACCACTCGGTGATGTAGGGCGCCTCCTGGAAGTACACCGCCGCACCCTCGGGGTTCTCGGCGATGTTCGTCAGCAGCCGCACGGTGTATTGGTAGAGCGCTTCACGGGCGGTCCAGGACGGATCGTCGTGCACGGCTTCCAGGGTGTTCTCGGCAGCAGTGCGGTAGATGTCGAACAGGATCAGCGACTTGCTGGCGTAATAGTGGTAGACCGTCGCCTTGTTCAGGCCGACCACATCGGCGACGTCATCCATCCTGGTTCCGTGATAGCCGCGCGCGGCGAAGAGCTTGGTGGCGACGGCCAGCAGCTCTTCGCGCCGGGTCATCCCGTTCTCGGATGCCATGGTGTCCTCGCTTGTCCTGTGCCGGCGCCAGCCGGCACGGCGTCATTTTGTTCGCCGACGACGTCGGCTCTCTATCAACTGGTTGGATAGTTTAATGACCGGTGTCGCGGTTGCGGCCCGCGGACTAGACTCCGGTTCTATTGCGGTGACGCTCAGGAGGTGCGAGGGATGGATCCGAATCCGGACTATGACGCGAGCGACGAGGTCGAGTACTTCTTCAGCTGGTTGCCCTGGGCGCTGCGCGGTGTCTACCCGCCACCCGCGTACCCGCCGGTTTAATCACCGCTGAACCGCACCTTTGCCGGCCGGCCTGCGGGCGATGCTCGCCCGCGACCCCGATGAACCGCACCGCGCGGCCAGCTCACTAGAGCTTCTGTTCGACCTCGTCTTCGTCGTCGCCGTATCCCAGTCTTCCGGTGCGCTGCACCATCTTTGGGAGGAACAGCACTTCGTCTCAGGCTTGGCGTCCTACGCGATGGTGTTCTTCGCGATCTTCAACGCCTGGATGAACTTCACCTGGTTCGCCAGTGCCTACGACACCGACGACTGGCTCTACCGGCTGACCGTGTTCGTGCAGATGGCCGGTGCCCTGGTGATCGCCGCGGGCGCGCAGAGCGCGATGTTGTCCAACGACTTCGGGGCCATCGTCGCCGGGTACGTGATCATGCGGGTGGCTACGGCCGCGCAGTGGATCCGGGCGGCGATCAGCGATCCGCAATACCGCGGCACCTGCGTGCGGTACGCAGTCGGCATCGTCATCGTGCAGGTGCTGTGGGTGTCCTGGTGGTTCCTCGACGGCCCGGTCTGGTTGTTCCCGGCGCTGGCGCTGGCTGATCTGTCGGTGGCGCTGTTCGCCGAGCGGTACCGGGCGACGGCTTACCACCACCATCACATCGCCGAACGGTACGGGCTGTTCACCCTGATCGTGCTCGGCGAATCGATTCTGGCGGCGGCCAATTCGATCATCGGCGGGCTGTCCAACGACGATGCGCGGCTCGGCCTGATCCTGGTCGCGGTCTGCTCACTGGCGATCGTGGCCTCGATGTGGTGGATCTATTTCGACCGTCCGCAGCACCACCAGACCGCGACGAGACGCCGCTCGTTCTATTGGGGTTATCTGCACTACTTCATCTTCGCCTCGGCCGCGGCGTTCTCAGCCGGGGTGGAGGTCATCGTCGCCGAGCATCTCGGCGAGGGCCACCTGCCGCATACGGTGGCGGGCCTGACGCTGACCGTCCCGCTGGCGGTGTTCCTGCTGACGACGTGGCTGGTGCTCGACGCCGGCCGGCGTGACGTCGTCCAAAGCGCCTGCGTGGTGATGCTGACTATCGCGATGGTGGCCGCGGCGCTGCTGCCCGAGCCGACGGTCGCTGCGGCCCTGATCATGGTCGCCGCGGCGGCGCTGGTCAGCTGGCGGCACGCGGCCGATAAGCTTGCGCACTTGTGAGCGACTGGACAACGACCGCGGCCCGCCCGCACGAGATGCGGCTGCGGCTGGACTCCTACCCCGTCATCGGCGCCGTCGAGGCGCGTTACGGCGACATGGATTCCAACGCCCACCTCAACAACCTGGCGCTTGAGGCGATGCACGAGAACGCCCGGGCGACCATGAACCGCAACCTGTTTCCCGATATCTACGACGTGACCACCCGGCGGCTGCGCCTGGTCACCTCTCAGAACGCGGTGCACTTCCTCGCCGAGGCGCACTGGCCGGGCACCATCGAGACCGGCGCCGGGGTCGGGCGGGTCGGGCGTACATCGTTCGTCGCGTCGACCGGACTGTTCGTCGACGGGCGTTGCGTCGGGGTGTGTGACACCGTGCTGGTGCTGCTCGGCGACGACGGACCGGTCCCGATTCCCGACGACGCGCTGACGGCGCTGGAGACCGTTCGGCTCGGTACGCCGCGGACATAGGCGGCGTCAGCTGAGGGTTTGACGACTGTCAGTCTCGCTCAGCAGGAATATCGCCGTCGGGCACCGTCACGATGACTGTCGTGCCGCCACCGACCGTGTCGATCAAATGCACCGAACCGCCCATCGCTTCGACACCGACCACCAGGGACGACAGCCCGATGTGCCCTTCGGCGACCTTCTCGTTCAGAACGGCCGGGTCGAAGCCGACGCCGTTGTCGACCACGCGCAGCACCAGCGAATCGGCCTCGTGATCCAGCTCCACCCGCAGCCGGGTGGCCCGAGAGTGCTTGTGCGCGTTGGCCAATAGCTCACGAGCCGCGCGGTAGAGCAGGGCTTGTGCCGCTGGCTTACCGACTTCTTCCACCGCGCAGTCGATGGTGACGTTCCAGCGCCGCTCGTACTGGCCGACCAGTTCACGCAAGGCTGCACCCAGGCCGACCTGGGCCAGCACCTGGGGATGCAGCGTGGAGACGGCGCTACGCAGCATGTTGATGGCGTCCTGCAGGGCGGTGTCGACCCGTTCGAACCCGATGTCGGAGGGTTGTTCGCGCAGGTCCTCCAGATCCAGCCGGGCGGCCAGCAGGTTCTGCAGCGGCCCGTCGTGGAGCTGTTCGGACAGTTGCCGGTTGTTGCGCTCGTCGGCCTGCATCGACTCCGACACCAGCCGGCGGCGCACCTCGAGAAGCGACCGCACCCGGGCCCGGCGGCGGGCCAGCACCAGGCACAGCGCGGTGGTGGCCAGCGCCAGCCAGGCCAGGCAACCGACCTGGACGTAGACGACGTTGGGCAGGCCCATGGTGTCGTCGCGCTTGGAGTAGATGATCCAGGCGACCAAGTATCCGACCGCCGTGCTGGCACCGATCAGCGCGGTGATCTCCGGGCGGTCCAGGAACGCGACGGTGATGGGGATCAGGAAGAAGATCGGCAGCAGCCAGCTCGTCGCGCCCCCGGAGGCGACGCACATCGCCAGCACCGCCACCACGTCGATGGCCGTCGAGGCCCAGCCGAACCACCACTGCAGCGGCCTGCGAACCACGACGGTCAGCCATATCGCGGCGGTGGCGGTGTAGACGATCAGCACCGACCAGTACACGGCGGGCAGCCAGTGGTCGACGCCTTCGATCCACACCAGCAGCCCGATCAGCACGATCAGCGGCAGCCGCAGGACGGCCGCGACCCGGACCGGCTCGGTGCCCAGGAAATCGGCCGCGCGGCTCAGCGGGGCCGGCAGATTACTCAAGCAGTCCCCGCCGCATCGCCTCGGCGACCGCCGCTGCCCGGTCCCCCACGCCCAACTTCTCGTACAGCCGCTGCACGTGGGTCTTGACCGTGGAGGGCGCCAGGAACAACGCCTCGGCGATCGCCGGGATGCTGCGTCCGCCGGCGATCATGCCGAGCACCTCGCGTTCCCGTGAGCTCAGCGACGGCCCGGACGGCTCGGCGCGGCGGCGGATTTCGACAGCCAACCCGGACGCCAACCGGGGCGCCAGAACGTCGCGGCCCTTCGCGCAGTCCAGCACCGCGTTGACGATCTCGGATCGGCTGGAGTCTTTCGGCAGGTAGCCGGCCGCACCCTGTTGCAGCGCGTGATAGACGATTTCGGCGTCGTCGTGCGCGGAGACCAGCAGCACCCGGGTCGACAGTTCGTCGCGGCGCACGGCGGCAGCCACCTCGGCGCCGTCCATTCCGGGCATCCGGTAGTCGAGCAGCGCGACGTCGGGCTTGTGTTCCTTGATCGCCGCCAGCGCCGACGTTCCGTCCTCGGCTTCGGCTACCACCTCGACCTCGCCGCTGCCCGACAGCGCCCGAACCAGTCCGTCGCGGAACAGCGGGTGGTCGTCGCCGACGACGACGCGCACCTTTCGGTTATCGGACATGCCAGGAGCTTCCCACAGGGGTCCACCGATCGGGGGACAAACAGTTCATCCCTCGCAGGGGCCTATCAGCGGACAGACAGCTCCCGACCTGCGCGGGATAGTCGATTCATCGCCGAAAACCATCGGCAGCGGAAGCAAGGAGACGGACATGGACCGCACATTCACACGTCGCTTCACCACCGCCCTGGCGGGTCCCACGCTCGCGGTGGGCGTCCTGGCCGGAACCTTGATCGTCGACACCCCCGCAGCGAGCGACACCATGGGCCTGAGCCTCGCCTCGGCCTCCTCGACCGGACCGGTCGACATCCACCTGTAACTCCACTCAGCAGCCGCGAAACTGCGCGAAAGCGAGGAGGTCAGATGAGCACCACCCGTCACCCGTCCGCGAGATCCCGGAGGTTTATTGGTCGCTAACCCTCTTACTCCACATGACAACGAGGCCCTCCCTATGGTCATAAGGGAGGGCCTCGTTGTTGTTTAGACGGGTGTCATATCGTGGCGGTCATGGATTTCGCCATGTCTGCCAAGGGTGCTGACTACCACAAACGCCTCACCGAGTTCATGGTCGAACATGTCTTCCCGGCCGAGAAGGTTTACGACGAGTACCGCGAGGCCGCAGGCCCGGGTGACTTCACCGTGCCGCCGGTGGTCGAGGAACTGAAGGTACTGGCCAAGAAGCAGGGCCTGTGGAATCTGTTCCTGCCGCCGGAGTCGGGGCTGACCAACCTGGAGTACGCGCCGCTGGCCGAGCTGACCGGGTGGAGCACCGAGATCGCGCCCGAGGCGATCAACTGCGCGGCGCCCGACACCGGCAACATGGAGACCTTGCACCTGTTCGCCACCGAGGAGCAGCGCAAGACGTGGCTGGAGCCGCTGCTGGCCGGCGAGATCCGCAGCGCCTTCTCGATGACGGAGCCGGCGGTCGCCTCCAGCGATGCCCGCAACATCCAGACGCAGATGGTCCGCGACGGCGACGACTACATCATCAACGGCCGCAAGTGGTGGACGTCGGGCGCCAACGACCCACGCTGCAAGGTGCTGATCGTGATGGGCCGCACCAACCCGGACGCCGCCTCGCATCAGCAGCAGTCGATGATCCTGGTGCCCACCGATACCCCCGGCGTGCAGATCCTGCGCTCGACGTCGGTGTTCGGCTGGCAGGACCAGCACGGCCACGCCGAGGTGATCTACGACAACGTGCGGGTGCCCGCATCGAATCTGCTGGCCGAGGAGGGCATGGGCTTCGCGATCGCGCAGGCGAGGTTGGGGCCGGGCCGGATTCATCACTGCATGCGTGCGATCGGGGTCGCCGAGCGCGCGCTCGCGCTGATGACCCATCGCGCCCGTACCCGTATCGCGTTCGGCAAGCCGCTGGCCGACCAGGGTGTGGTGCAACAGCAGATCGCCCTGTCCCGCAACGAGATCGACCAGGCCCGGCTGCTCTGCCAGAAGGCCGCCTGGACCATCGATCAGCACGGCAACAAAGAGGCCCGCAATCTGGTCGCCCAGATCAAAGCTGTCGCGCCGCAGATGGCGTGCAACGTCATCGACCGGGCGATCCAGGTGCACGGCGGCGGCGGCGTCAGCGATGACTTCCCGCTGGCCCGGATGTACGGCTGGCAGCGGGCCATGCGGATCTTCGACGGTCCCGACGAGGTTCACATGCGCAGCATCGCCAGGGCCGAGATCGGTGCGGAGCCAAGTGCTTTCGCGGCAGCGGTGACCGGCGCGTGAGCCATACTCAGCTGTCGGGTGCGTGGAACTTCCGCGATATCGCCGACACCACAGGGATCCGCCCGGGCAAGTTCTTCCGGTCCAGTGAGCTCAGCCGGCTCGACGACGACGGCCGGGAGGCCTTCCGCCGCTTGGGTATCACCGATGTCGCGGACCTGCGGTCACCGCAGGAGCTGGAGCGCCGCGGCTCCGGTGCGGTGCCCGACGGCGTCGCCATCCATCTGCTGCCCTTCCCGGACCTGTCCAACACGACAGCCGAGGCACCGCACGAGACCAGCTGGCAGAAGATGATGACCGAGAAGGTCGACGACGAGGACGTCGAAGACGCCGCCGAACGCTTCATGACCGGCGAGTACGAGAAGTTCCCGGTCCTCGCCGGTGCGCAACGCGCAGTGCGCCAAGTGTTTTCACTCTTGAGCGCGGGACGCCCGGTGATCACGCACTGCTTCGCGGGAAAGGACCGCACCGGCTTCACCGTCGCGGTCGTGCTGGAGTCCATCGGGGTGCCGCGCGACGCGGTCCTCGCCGACTTCCTGCGCAGCAACGACGCCGTCGAATCACTGCGTGAGCGGATCATGGAGTCGATCGTCAGCCGGGCCGGCGAGACACCGGAGATCGCCACGTTCGCCGAGGCGCGCCTGACCAACGGGGTGCTCGGTGTGCGGGAGGACTACCTGGCCACCGCGCATCAAGTGATCGCCGAGACCTACGGCGACCTGGATGGCTTCCTGCGCACCGCCGGGGTGTCCGAAGAGGACGTCGCGCGCACCCGCAAAGAACTACTGGGTTAGCAGCAGACCCGCCACCCACACCGCGGTGGCAATGAGCCCACCGGTCAGTTCGACACCGACCGACAGCGCAGCGGCTTTCAGCGCGAGCACCGTTGACGCCCATGCGCGCCGCTGGTCTCGACGAGCCGCCAGCTCGGCGAGGTACACGCCGAGCACGAAACCGAACAGCAGGCCGATCACCGGCACCACGAAGAAGCCGATGATGCCCAGTACCGCACCGGCGGCCAGCGTCCAGGTGCCGACCTCGCCGGCGCGCATCCGCCGGGCCGGCCACAGGTACTTGATCAACAGGCTCGCGCCGAGCACGGCGGTGACCACGCCGAGCACCACCCAGGAGACCAGGGTGTGCTCGACGACGGCCCACACCGCGATGGCCGCGTAGACCAGCAGGGTGCCCGGCAACAGGGGCACAATGACGCCGACCAGCCCGACGGCGATGGCCAGGCCCACCAGAACGATTCCGCCGGTGTTCACCCGCCCGAGCCTAGGACCATATCCCGCGGTTCAACTGGACACCTGTCTACGCAGGGGTGTGCTAGTCGCCGGTCGAACCCCCACGGTGCGACAAAACGCTCCATCATTCCCTCTCAGGACTAGCCCATAATTGGAGCTCATCGGTCATTCTGGCGGAAAGCTGCATTCGCAAGACCGGCGACGGATTGAAATGGACAGGTGTCCATTACCTGATGATCGACCCTCTGCGTGATCTCGATTCGGGATCTCGGGCCACCGCCAACCGCGCGCTGGGTACGGAGTTCGCGGGTGAACCGTGCCATTCCATACACTGGCATCTTCCACCCCTCCGCATGACCAACCAGATCGGATCGCACTGATGATCATCGGGATTCCACGTGAGTCTCTGCCTGGGGAAACACGTGTCGCTGCCACACCGCAGACGGTCGGACAGCTCATCAAGCTCGGTTACGAGGTATTGGTGGAGTCCGGTGCGGGTGTCGCGGCGAGCTTCTCGGACGAGGCATTCGTCGAGGCCGGTGCGGGTATCGGGACGGCCGCGGACGCGCTGGCCACCGATATCGTCCTCAAGGTCAATGCGCCGACCAGTGCCGAGATCGCAGCACTGCGCGACGGCGCGACGCTGATCAGCCTGATCTCCCCCGCGCTGAAACCCGAACTCGTCGAGGAGCTGTCCACCCGTCCGATCACGGTGCTGGCGATGGACGCCGTGCCGCGGATCTCGCGGGCTCAGTCCCTGGACGTGCTGTCGTCGATGGCCAATATCGCCGGGTACCGCGCGGTCATCGAGGCGGCGCATGCGTTCGGCCGGTTCTTCACCGGCCAGGTGACCGCGGCAGGCAAGGTCCCGCCGGCCAAGGTGCTGGTCGTCGGCGCGGGTGTGGCCGGCCTGGCAGCGATCGGCGCCGCGGGCAGCCTCGGCGCCATTGTGCGCGCCACCGATCCGCGCCCCGAGGTCGCCGATCAGGTCAAATCCCTTGGTGGAGAATATCTTTCAATTGAATCCGCTGAGACCGAGGTTTCGGCCACCGGGTACGCCAAGGAGATGGGTGACGATTACAAGGTCCGCGAGGCGCAGCTGTACGCCGAGCAGTCCGAGGATGTCGACATCATCATCACGACGGCGCTGATTCCCGGGCGGCCCGCGCCGCGCATCATCACCGCCGACATGGTCGCCTCGATGAAATCGGGCAGTGTGATCGTCGATATGGCCGCAGCCAACGGCGGCAACGTCGAAGGCACCGTCAAAGACCAGGCCGTCCTCACCGACAACGGCGTGACCATCATCGGCTACACCGACCTGGCCGGCCGGCTGCCGACCCAGGCATCGCAGCTCTACGGCACCAACCTGGTCAACCTCCTCAAACTGCTGACCCCGGAAAAAGACGGCACGCTCGTCCTCGATTTCGACGACGTCGTGCAGCGGTCGGTCACCGTGGTCCGCGACGGCGAAACGACGTGGCCACCGCCACCGGTACAGGTATCTGCTGCCCCGGCACAGGCTGCGACGGCAGCCCCGGCAGTGCGGCAGACCAAGCAACCGATGACGATGGGCCGCCGGCTCGGCATCACCTTCGGCGCCGCCGCCGTGCTGTTCCTACTCATCGCGTTGTCCCCGGCTGCACTACAGGTGCACCTGACGGTGTTCGCGCTCGCGATCGTCATCGGTTATTACGTGATCGGCCATGTGCACCACGCACTGCACACGCCGTTGATGTCGGTGACCAACGCCATCTCAGGCATCATCGTCGTCGGCGCGCTGCTCCAGATCGGCCACGGTGACGTCATCGTCACCACACTGGCCGCCGTCGCCATCCTGCTTGCCAGCATCAACATCTTCGGCGGCTTCGCGGTGACGCGTCGCATGCTCGCGATGTTCTCGAGGAGCTGAGTTGTTCACATTGGAAACGGCCGCCACAGCGGCCTACATCGTCGCGGCCCTGCTGTTCATCCTGGCGCTGGCCGGGCTGTCCAAGCACGAAACATCGCGGGCCGGAAATACATTCGGCATGGCCGGCATGGTGGTGGCGCTGGTGGCCACCATCGCGCTGGCTCTGGCCCGCCATATCGAGCCGCTGGGCCTGGGCCTGCTGATCGGCGCCATGGCGATCGGTGCCGCGATCGGGTTGTGGCGTGCCCGCGTCGTCGAGATGACCGGTATGCCCGAGCTGATCGCGCTACTGCACAGCTTCGTCGGTTTGGCCGCGGTCCTGGTCGGCTGGAACGGCTACCTTCATGTCGAGCACGACCTCGCCGGTGGTGAAGCGGCACTGCTCGATAGCCAGGGCATGCTCGGAATCCACTCCGCTGAGGTGTTCATCGGCGTGTTCATCGGCGCCGTCACCTTCACCGGATCGATCGTCGCCAACCTGAAACTGTCGGCGCGGATCAAATCAGCCCCACTGATGTTGCCCGGCAAGAACTTTCTCAATGTCGGCGCCCTGGTGTTGTTCGTTGCGTTCACCGTCTGGTTCGTCATCGAACCCCAGCTGTGGCTGCTCGTCGTCGTCACGGTGTTGGCGCTGCTGCTGGGCTGGCACCTGGTCGCCTCGATCGGCGGTGGCGACATGCCAGTCGTGGTGTCGATGCTCAACAGCTATTCGGGTTGGGCTGCAGCAGCTTCGGGCTTCCTGCTGTCCAACGACCTGTTGATCGTCACCGGCGCCCTGGTCGGGTCTTCCGGCGCCTACCTGTCCTACATCATGTGCAAAGCCATGAACCGCTCGTTCATCTCGGTCATAGCTGGAGGCTTCGGCATAGAAGCAGGACCGGCCGAGGACAAGGATTACGGCGAACACCGCGAGATCACCGCCGAGGGAGCCGCCGAACTCTTGTCGTCGGCCAGTTCGGTGATCATCACCCCGGGCTACGGGATGGCCGTGGCCCAGGCCCAGTACGGCGTGGCCGAACTGACTCGCAAGCTGCGCGAGCGTGGTGTCACTGTGCGTTTCGGTATCCACCCCGTCGCGGGCCGCCTGCCCGGACATATGAACGTGCTGCTGGCAGAGGCCAAGGTGCCCTACGACATCGTGCTCGAAATGGACGAGATCAACGACGATTTCGAGAGCACCTCGGTGGTGTTGGTGATCGGTGCCAACGACACGGTGAACCCGGCGGCGTCGGAAGATCCGAGCAGCCCGATCGCCGGCATGCCGGTGCTGACGGTCTGGAATGCCGAGCACGTCATCGTGTTCAAACGGTCCATGGCCTCCGGGTACGCGGGCGTGCAGAATCCACTGTTCTTCCGCGAGAACACCCAGATGCTGTTCGGCGATGCGCGTGACCGGGTCGACGACATCAACGCCGCGCTGTAATTCCGTGCGTCGAACCTAGAGCTTGTCGGCCAGCTCCACGAGGTCCGTTGCGGTGACATCGAATTCGTCGGGCTCGAACGGAACCCGGTAGCGCCCCGGTTGTCCCCATTCCAGCGGCCGGTCGACGTAGGCGGTGCGAAGTCCGGCATCGCGGGCGGCGCGCAGGTCGCTGGGGTGCGCCGCCACCAGCATGAGCTCATCGGGCGCCAGATCCAGGATGCGCGCGCAGCCCAGATAGGCCTCGCGGTCGGGTTTGTAGTGACCGAAGATCTCGGCTGAGAGCACGCAATCCCACGGCAGGCCCGCACGTTTGGCCATGTCGGTCAGCAGCGAGACGTTGCCGTTCGACAGCGTGGTGATGGTGAATCGTTCCTTGAGCCGGTACAGGCCGTCCACGGCGTCCGGCCACGGGTCCAGCCGATGCCAGGCCCGGTTGAGGTGGTCGACGTCGTCCTCGTCGGCCTGGACGTCGGCGGCGCGGAGTAGCTCGTCGAGGATCTTGCGGTGCAGATCGTCAAGGCGCGTCCACGGCAGCTCGCCGCGGCGAACCAGATCCATCGCGGGAACGTAGCCGGCCCGCCAGCGGTCGGCGAACTTGGCCCAATCCCGTTCTACGCCTTGCTGATTCCCGAATTCCCGGAGTTCGGCGATGAGGCTCGCGCGCCAATCGACGACCGTGCCGAACACGTCGAAGGCCAGCGCGCGAACCATCACGCCTTCCCGGAATCAGCCGAGCTTGAAGGACGCGTGCTCGGCGGCCGACAGGTCGTCGATCGTCGACCACTGTGCGGCGACGTCGTCGACGCTCGGGACATGGTCGAAGGTGACGCCCTCGTTCTGGAACAGCGCCGCGCGCTGCACCTTGCCACCGCCGACGATGAACACCGAGGCCGAGTCCGGCACCTCTTCGGTGCACAGGTAGCCGACCACCGGCGCGACGTACTCCGGGGTGAGCTTCTTGAACACCTCGGGCGGCAGGATGTCCTCGGTCATGCGGGTCGCGGCGATGGGCGCCAGCGCGTTGGCCTTGATGTTGTACTTGGCGCCTTCCTGGGCCAGCGTGTTGATCAGGCCGACCAGGCCGAGCTTGGCGGCGCTGTAGTTGGCCTGACCGAAGTTGCCGAACAGGCCGCTGGTGGAGGTGGCGACGACGATGCGGCCGTAGCTCTGCTCGCGGAAGTGCGGCCATGCGGCGCGGATCACGTTGTAGCCGCCGTACAGGTGGACCTTGAGCACGGAATCCCAGTTCTCGAACGGCATCTTGTGGAAGGTGCCGTCGCGCAGGATGCCCGCGTTGCTGACGATGCCGTCGATCTTGCCGAACTCGTCGATCGCGGTCTTGACGATGTTCTCGCCGCCCTCGGGCTCGGCGACGGAATCGTAGTTGGCGACCGCGCGACCGCCGGCGTCCTTGATCTCCTGGACCACCTGGTCGGCCATGTTGTGGCCGGCGCCGGTTCCGTCGCGTGACCCGCCGAGGTCGTTCACCACGACGCTGGCGCCCTCGCGGGCCAGTGTCAGCGCGTACTCACGACCCAAACCACCACCGGCTCCGGTGACGACGATGACTCGATCAACAACTCCGGGCATGGGCCTTCCTCTCCTGCGACTGACGGAACGTAACTCTTGTATACGTGGGCCGCCGGAGCTGCAGACACCCGGGTTGGCGTCAGACCTTCTGTGCGACGACGAAGGTCGCGAACGCATCCGGATCGTCGGCCATCGGGATGTCGACCCAGCGGCCGAGCCTGCGCATCTCGTCGACAGCGCGCTGTCCGGTGGCCAGCCAGCCGTGCGCGTTCAGCCACTCGGTCAGGTCGGCACGGTCCGGATCGTTGTAGGTCAGGTTCTGCATGTCGATGGTGCGCTCGATGCCCAGTTGGTCGGCGAACTTCTCGAAGCGTTCCCGCATCTCTTCGCGACGCTCCTCGGAGTGATGTCCGACCGCCTCGGCGGACACCCGGCTGCCGGGCGCGCTCAACTCGGTGACCAGTTCGAACAACCGGTCCTGGGCGTCGGCGGGCAGATACATCAGTAGTCCCTCGGCCAGCCAGGCGGTCGGCTGCGACGGATCGAAGCCCTGCTCCTTGAGCGCGGCCGGCCAGTCCTGGCGCAGGTCGACGGGAACCTCGCGGCGCTCGGCGACGGGCTGCACATCGTGGGCGGCCAGCTTCTCGGCCTTGTACTCGAGAACCAGCGGCTGGTCGATTTCGTAGACGCGGGTGCCGGCCGGCCAGTCCAGCCGGTAGGCCCGGGAATCCAGGCCCGACGCCAGAATCACGATCTGACGGACGCCCGCCGCCACCGCCTCGGCGAAGAACGCGTCGAAGAAGTGGGTGCGGACCGCCTGGTAGTTGAGCATGTGGCCGAACATCGCGGCGGCCTCGGGCTCCGCGTGGTCCAGCTTGTCGGCCAACGAGTCGTCGAGGAAGTGCTCCCACATCCCGGTCCCGGCGCCCTCGACCAGGATTCGTGCGTACGGATCCCGGATCAGGGGATCGGACTGCTCGGTCTCACGGGCCCGCGCGGCGGCCACCAGTACAGCGGTCGATCCCACGCTTGTCGCGATGTCCCAGGTGTCGTCGTCAGTACGCGTAGTGCTCATCGGCAGCGGTATCCCATTCGGTGTCGCTTGACGGCTGGACACTGGGTGAAGCCCCACCGGGGCCGGATATCAACCCAGGTCAGCCAGATTGATATGCCAAGAGTACCGAGAAACTTAGCCAGACTATGCGACTGTGGCGGACGTCACCGGTTCAGGAGACGGTGCGCCAGGCCTGACCGTCGAGGAGCTGCAGGAACTGGTCGGTGATCGCGGTCAGACGATCCTGATCACCGACGAACCCGGCGTAGAAGCCCAGTCCCCACATCACGGCCATCAGCATCTCGGCAGCGGCCTCGATGTCGATGTCCGCGCGAACCTCGCCCGATTCGACGGCATCCTTGATCGCCGCCTTCACGTACCCGCGGGTGAACTCCCGCGAGTCGTGGTTGGACTCGGCCAACTCCGGATGTCGCTCGGACTCCAGCACCGACGTAACCAGGAAGGCCGCCACTGAGCGGTCCTGACCCTGGGCATGAACGGCCGCCTCGATGAAGACGCGGATCCGCCCCGCCAGGGTGCTCTCCCGTTGCGACTGATGCACGGCGGACTCGATCACCGAGGCGTTCGTCTGGTCGACGACCTCTTGATAGAGCAGCCGTTTGCTGGCGAAGTAATGATTAATCGCAGGTCGGGTCAAGTCGGCCCGGATGGCGATTGCCTGGAAGGTGGCAGCGTCATACCCCAATTCGCTGAACACCTCACGGGCAGCGCGCATGATGCGCTCGCGCGTTTCCGCTGCCTTAGCTGCTGGGGGGCGACCCGGGCCCCGACTGGCTGTATGCGGCACAGTCAAAATTGTGCCACAACTTTGCGCATATTTTTGACGGCGAACGACATTTGCTCAGGTCAACAAGATTAGAAATGTGTTCATGTTTTGCCCTACCTTCGGAATCCGTTGCCAGAGCGGTCGTTTGACTTGCAATCCGCGCCTGACATGCGGTTTCCCGTTCGGTTATCGGACAATGACAGATGCGTCATAATTTTCGCCGGAGCAATTCGCACAACTATTCGCTCAACCTGTACCAGCGCGCGGAAGTTCGCCGTCGAGAGATTGCTGAGCTTTTGTACGAACTTTGCTAGAGCCGTTTTCAGGGCATCAAAGGACCCTGCGCATTAGCCTGATCGCACGATCAGTATAGGGCGGGTACATCAGTTTCAGGTCAAATTTCGTGGGTTTGGCGAGCACGGCGCGTCGGTGGCTGAGTGTCTCGAAGCCCCACTTGCCGTGATACGCACCCATACCGCTGGCCCCGACCCCGCCGAACGGCAGTTGCGGAACGAGGCAGTGCACCGCCACGTGGTTGATCACCGCACCGCCGGACGGCATCCGGTCGACGAGGTCCCGCGCCGCCGACTGCGACGCGGTGAAGACGTACAGCGCCAGCGGCTTGGGCCGGGCATTGACGAAGGCGACGGCGGCATCCGCCGAATCCACCGAGATGATCGGCAGGATCGGGCCGAAGATCTCGTCCGACATCACCGGGTCGTCGGCGGGCGGGTCGACGATCACCGTCGGCTCGATCCGCAGGGCCGCGCGGTCCGACCTGCCGCCGGTGACGACGGTGCCGCTGGTCGCGCTGATCAGCGACGTCAGCCGGTCGAACTGCCGCTCGTTGACGATGCGCAGCGACGGGTCCTGCTCCCCGGCTCGGAACTCCGCGATCGTCGCCACGATCTTGTCGGTGAGTTTCCCGACGATCGTGCGGTCGGCCAGCACGTAGTCCGGGGCGATGCAGGTCTGTCCCGAGTTCATCAGCTTGATCCAGGCGATCCGGCGGGCCGCCACGTCCAGGTCGGCGTCGGGGAGCACCACCACCGGGCTCTTGCCGCCCAGCTCGAGGGTCACCGGCGTCAGGGTCGGCGCGGCCGCCGCCATGATCTTGCGACCGATCTCGGTGCCACCGGTGAACAGCGCATGGTCGAAGCCCTGCGCCAACAGGTCCTGGGTGACCGCCGCGTCGCCCTCGACCACGCGGACAGCCTCGGAGTCGAGGTACTCCGGAACCAGCCGCGCGATGAGCGCCGAGGTGGCCGGCGCCAGCTCCGACGGCTTGATCACCACGCCGTTACCGGCGGCGATCGCGGCGACCAGCGGCGCCATGCACAGATAGAAGGGGTAGTTCCACGGTCCGATCACCAGGATCGCGCCGAGCGGGTCGTACTGCACCCACGCCCGGCCGGGCTGCTGCGCAATGGGGAGCCTGGACTTCTGCGGCTTGACCCACTTCTTCAGCTGCTTGCGGGCGAATGCAGCTTCCGCCTTGGTCGAGCCGATATCGGCAAGCCAGGCTTCGAACGAGGATCGGCCCAGGTCGCGGGCCAGCGCCTCGGCGATCTCCGGCTCCCGTTCGTCGCACATCCGCTCCACCGCGAGCAGCTGCTCGGACCGCCATGCCAGCGAGCGGGTGCGGCCGCTGTTGAATACCCGGCGCACGTCAGCCAGCACGCCGGCGGCGCCGCCTTCGGTCGCGTGGTCACTTGTGATCTGAACGGTCATGGCAACTCCTCGATTCGATCGCGTGATTCCAGCTTGCCCCAAGATCGATCCGCGGTCACAAGCCGCCTGCGCAACTTGGTCACGATCCCGCCCGTCAGCTCGGTCTTGTCCGGGCTCGCGCATTATCGTTTGACCCATGGCAACCGTTGCCAACCGAGAGGCGTACTTCGAGACAGGTCTCGAAGTACTCGCCGACGTCGGTTACGGCGGACTCAAACTGGCCGAGGTGTGTAACCGACTCGGCGTCACGACCGGGTCGTTCTATCACTATTTCGCCAGCTGGCCGGCATTCACCCGCGACCTGGTCTCCTACTGGGTGCAGGACCGCACCGTCCGGCTGATCGACGCCATCCGCGAGGTTTCCGACCCGCGCAGCCGCATCGAGGCGATCATCCAGGTCGGGTTGTCCCTGCCGCACCGCGCCGAGGCTGCGATCCGTTCGTGGAGCTCCGTCGACCCGCATGTGCTGGCCGTCCAGAGTGAGGTCGACCGGGCGCGGTACAAGATCCTCTACGACTCGGCGATCGAAATCGTCGACGATGTGCGGCAGGCCGAGGTATACGCCGCCTGGGCCGTCTACGTCTTCATCGGCTACGAACAGGCGATCCTGCCTCGCGAGCCGGAGACATTCGGCTGGATCGCCCGGTACATGCTCGACGCGCTGGATTCGGGCAGTTTCGCCAGCGTGCCTCAGTGACCCAGCGTGCCCCAGTGACCCAGCGTGCTCCAGTGACCCAGCGTGCCCCAGTCACAGGGTGTTGACCCCGGCCGTCCTGTGTCGTCGCGCGGCCGATCGAATCCGGGCGCGCGACCCCGAGAACGACGGCGCACGACGCGCGGCTCGGGCCGCCATCGTCATTCCGGTCGCCGCCGCAGTCAGCTTCGCGGTCGGCGGCGGGTCACAGACGCCGCTGTTCACCATCTTCGGGTCGATCGCGCTGCTGATCGTGGTCGACTTCCCGGGCAACATGAACTCCCGGGCGCTGGCCTACGGCGGGTTGGGCTTCAACGGCGCGGTCCTGATCAGCCTGGGCACGCTGGCCGCGCCGATCCCGTGGCTGGCGATCATGCTGACGTTCCTCATCGGCGTGGCCGTCACGTTCTCCGGGGTGCTCAGCGAGATCGTTGCGGCCGGCCAGCGCGCGACGCTGCTGACCTTCGTGCTGCCGGTGTGCACGCCGGTCGGTCCGCTCGGTGAGCGGCTGCTCGGCTGGCTGATCGCGCTGGCGATCTGCGTCCCGGCGGCGCTGTTCCTCTTTCCGCCGCGCCATCACGGCGAGCTGCGCCGCCACGCCGCTGCCGTCTGCGCGGTGCTGGCCGACCGTGTCGAGGGAACCGCGTCGGCCGCCGACGTCACCACCGCGATGGACGCGCTGCGGGCCAACTTCCTCGGCGCCGCCTACCGGCCGGTGGCCCTGACCGCGGGCAGCCGGGCGTTGGTCCGGGTGGTCGACGACCTGCAGTGGCTGTGCGATCGCGTCACCGGCGACACCGGCGAGCTGCTCGGGCCGATCGGCGAGCCGGTGGTGCGGGTGCTGCGCGACTGCGCGCAGGTCCTGCTGATCACCCGCTCGGCGGCGCGAGCCGACGAACGCGCGCTGTTGGCCGCCGCGCTGATCGACCTGCGGACCATCGCGGTCGGCACGTACCGCCAGGACATCGTCGACCTCCTCGCCGAACCCGACGACGAGGCCGCCGTCGCGCTGGGCCGCACTCTGCTCAACCGGCGCACCATCGGCGCTGCGACCGGTGTGACCGGGCGGCTCATCGCCAGCGCCGCGGCCGCCGACGCGCGGCCGGTGTGGGCGCGCGTCCTGGGCCGTCGGCTGCCTGAGACCGGGATCGCCGACCGGGTGTATTCCGAAACCGAGGCGGTCACCGCCCTGACCAGTGGGCACCTGGCCACCCGGTCGGTGACCGCCCGCAACAGCTTGCGCACGGGGCTCGGGCTGGCGCTGGCCGTGCTCGTCACGTTCGTGTTCCCGGTTCAGCACGGCTTCTGGGTGGTGCTCGGCGCGTTGTCGGTGCTGCGCAGCAGCGCGCTGACCACGGGCACCACCGTCGTGCGTGCGGTGATCGGCACGGTCATCGGCTTCCTGATCGGCGCCGTCGTCATCGAACTGCTGGGCGTGGACCCGATCGTGTTGTGGGTGTTGTTGCCGATGGTCGCTTTCGGTTCGGCGTATGTGCCGGAGATCGGCTCGTTCACCGCCACCCAGGCCGCGTTCACGATGATGGTGCTGATCGTGTTCAACCTGATCGTGCCGAGCGGGTGGGCCGTGGGCCTGATCCGGATCGAGGACGTCGTCGTGGGCGCATCGGTGGGGGTCGTGGTCTCGCTGCTGCTGTGGCCGCGCGGGGTCAAGACCGCTGTGCAGCAGGCCATCGACGCGGCCCGCGAGGTGGGCTCCCGCTATCTGCGGGCGGCGGTCCTGCGGGTCACCCGCGGCGCCTTCGAGCAGGCCGAGAATCAGGTGAACGCGCTGAGTCACGAGGCGTTGACGGTGTCCCGGACACTGGATGATGCTGTGCGCCAGTATCTTTCGGAGAACGGTGGCCCGACGGATTCCCGGGCCCCGGTCGTGCGGGCATCCAGCCGCGCGGTTCGGTTGCGTGCGGCCGCCGACCTGATCGCCGATATCGTGCCGCCACCGCTGGCGGTCTATCCGCGGGCACGGGCGGTGCTCGAGGCGCATGCCGCCGCGATCTGCTCCCGCTTCGACGGGAGCGGCGGCACGGGTTTGACCGCACCGATCAGCGACGACCTGGTGCCCGCGTTGCGCGCCGAGGCCGGCAGCGACGGGCTGGCCGTCTCGGCGGCCCTGCCGCTGGTGACCGCGGCGGCCAATCTCGGCGAACTGGAGCTGACCTATCCGCCGGCCGTGGCCGCCGAACCAGCACGCGGCTGAACTGCCGCAGCCGTACATCGAGTCAGACGTGAGAGCGATTTCTGGACGAAATTCTCGCTCTCAGTTCTGACTCGATGGCGGAGTTGGTCTACCGGGCCCGGTGCGGCATCAGCGCGCCGGACGGCACGGTGCCGAATCGGCCTGCGTTGAAGTCCTCGAGCGCCTGGATGACCTCCGACTTGGAGTTCATCACGAACGGCCCGTAGTGGAATACCGGCTCGCGAATCGGCTTGCCGCCCAACAGGAGAACTTCCATGGCCGGCCGGTTGGAGTCCTGGGCCGCTGCGGCAGCCACCGTGATGCGGTCACCCGGGCCGAGGACCGCGAGCTGGCCCTGCTCGACGGGGTGGCCGATCGGACCGACGGTGCCGCGACCGGAGAGCACGTAGACCAATGCGTTGTACTTGCGCGGCCAAGGCAGATTCAGCTGCGCGCCGGCCTCGATAGTGGTGTGGGCCAACGTGATCGGGGTGTGCGTCATCCCCGGCCCGGCCCAGCCGTCGACCTCACCGGCGATGACACGGACCAGTGCCCCGCCGTCGTCGGACGACAGCAGGCGGACGGCCTGACCCTCGATCGACTGGTAGCGCGGTTCGGCGAACTTGTCCGCGCGGGGCAGATTGACCCACAACTGGACGCCGTGGAACAACCCGCCGCTCTCGACGAGCTCGGCCGGCGGCGTCTCGATGTGCAGGATGCCGGCACCCGCGGTCATCCACTGGGTGGCGCCGTCGGCGATCAGGCCACCGCCGCCGTGTGAGTCCTGGTGGGCGAAGCGGCCGTCGATCATGTAGGTGACCGTCTCGAAGCCGCGATGCGGGTGCCAGTCGGTGCCTTTGGGCTCGCCGGGTGAGTACTCGACTTCACCCATCTGGTCCATGTGAATGAACGGGTCGAGGTCGGCGGCGCTGACTCCGGCGAACGCGCGCACGACGGGAAAGCCTTCGCCTTCGTACCCGCGCGGCCCGGTGGTGACGGACCGGACGGGACGTTCGGTGTCGGACGGAGCGGCCGCGCTCAGGCGCGGTAGCGACAAGGTGTCTGCGGTAACTGCTGGCATGATCGACATAACCGGACCGCAGTCCGATTAATTCCTCAGTCGAGCACGCCCAGGGCCGCCGCACGGGCGTCAGCCGCACTTGCCGTGGCCAGCACCGCGGTGGCGGCGTCACGGCATTGCTGCAGCGTGACCGAGGCGAGCTTGGCGCCGACACCGGTCACCGCCGCGGCCGCCGCGGACAGCGACGTGATGCCGAGCCCAGCCAGGACGCACGCCAGCAGCGGGTCGGCGGCGGCCTCGCCGCAGACCCCCACCGGCTTGCCGCGGTTGGCCCCCGCGCGGGCGGTCTGGGCGACCAGGGCCAGCACGCCCGGCTGCCACGGATCGGTCAGCGTGGCCAGCTCGGCCGACATCCGATCGGCCGCCATCGTGTACTGGGCCAGGTCATTGGTGCCGATCGACAGGAACTCGACGTGGTCCAGGATGTGCTCGGCCAGCAGCGCGGCGGCCGGCACCTCGATCATCACGCCGGGCACGAGGCCCCGCCTGCGGGCCCGGTCGGCGAACCGCTTGGCCTCGTCCGGGGTCGCGATCATCGGCGCCATCACCCACGGCGCGTTACCGGTCTGCTCGGCGGCCAGCGCGATCGCGTCGAGCTGGCGCTCGAGCACCTCGGGATGGAGCGCCTCGATCCGGATACCCCGCACGCCCAGCGCCGGGTTGGCCTCGTCTGGATGGCCGACGAACTTCAGCGGCTTGTCGGATCCGGCGTCCAGGGTGCGGATGACGACCTTGTGTCCGGCGAACGCGTCGAGCACTTCGCCGTAGATGGCGGCCTGCTCCTCGACTGTCGGCTCGGTGTCGCGGTTCAGGAAGCACAGTTCGGTACGGAACAGACCGATGCCCTCCGCCGGGGTGTCGCGGGCGGAGCGCGCGGCCGAACCGTCCTGCACGTTGGCCAGGATCGACACCGGGTGGCCGTCGGAGGTGGCGCCGGGACCGCTCCAGCCGGCCATCGCGGCGTTCGCGGCCTCGGCGGCCTCGACGGCGGCGGCCGCCTCGGCCGGGTCGGGTGAGACCGCGATGGTGCCGCGGGTCCCGTCGATCAGGACGTCGGTGCCCGCGGCCAGATCGTCGAGGCCGTGCACGGCAACCACGCACGGGATGCCGAGCTGGCGGGCGATGATCGCGGTGTGACTGGTCGGCCCGCCCAGCGTGGTGGCCAGGCCGACGACGAGCGCGGGATCCAGTCCCGCGGTGTCGGCCGGGGCCAGGTCTTCCGCGCAGAGGATGGCGGGGTGGTCCGGCACCGGCACACCAGGTTCGGGCAGGCCGCTCAGTTCGGCGATCACCCGGTCGCGGATGTCGCGAAGGTCGGTGACGCGTTCGGCCATCAGCCCGCCCATCTTGGTGAACAGGTCGACGAACTGGGCCACGGCCTCGGCGGTGGCGCGCACCGCGGGCGTGCCCTCCTTGATGCGTTTTTCCGCCGCACCCAGCCAGGCCCGGTCCTGGGCCAGCATCGCGGTGGCGGCCAGCACCTCGGAGGCAGCCCCTGTCGCGAGGGCGGCGCGTGCGCGCAATCGGTCGGCAACGGCGGCCGCGGCGGCGCCGAACCGAGAGGCCTCGGAGTCTCGCTGTTCGTCATCGACCTGTTCGCCGGAGTCGAGTTCCTCGACGGCGGGCGGGCGGCCGGGCCGGATGACCGGTGCATAGCGAACACCGGGGACAACCGGAACGCCGCGCAGCACCTGTCCGGCACCGAGTGAGGTAGGCGTAGAGGAGACGGTCATGTGAACTACGTTACAACAATCCATTGACAAGTCAACACGATCGGGAGTAAAACAACACATATCAACATCCGATACGGCGCTTAGCCCACACAAACGGAGAATCGTGTACCCGGAGGAACGTCAGCAGGCGATCGCGGACCGAGTGCTGTCCCAGGGCCGGGTGTCGGTGGCCGAACTCGCCCAGGCCTACGACGTCACCACCGAGACCGTCCGCCGGGATCTGGCAGCGCTCGACCGGGCCGGTGTGCTGCGACGCGTGCACGGCGGCGCGGTCCCGGTACGGGCACTGCACGTGGTCGAGCCCGGGGTCGACGAACGGGAGACCACCCGCGCCGACCACAAAGAAGCCATCGCCAGGGCCGCCGCCGATTTCCTCCCGCTGTCGGGCGCCACCGTGCTGTTCGACGCAGGCACCACCACCGCTCGGGTCGCGGCGATGCTGCCGACCGACCGGGACCTGGTGGTGGTGACGAATTCCGTGCCGATCGCCGCGCGACTGGCCGGCATGCCGTCGGTCACCCTTCAGCTGCTGGGCGGGCGGGTCCGGGGCCTGACCCAGGCCGCCGTCGGCGAACCGGTACTGCGCGCCCTCGACACACTGCGGGTGGACATCGCGTTCATCGGCGCCAACGGCGTCACCGTGCGCCACGGCCTGTCCACCCCCGACGGCGAGGAGGCCGCGGTCAAGCGCGCGATGGTGCGCTGCGCCAACTACGTCGTGGTGCTCGCCGATTCGTCCAAGATCGGCCGGGAGGAGTTCGTCAGCTTCGCCTCGATCGACAACGTCGACGCACTGATCACCGATCCGGAGATCACCGCCGCCGACCGGGCCGCACTGACCGAGCGGGGCGTCGAAGTCGTCCTGGCAGGAGGGGAATCATGATCGTCACCGTCACGCCCAACCCGAGCATCGACCGGACGGTGACGCTGCCGACGACCCTGGTCCGCGGCGCCGTGCACCGCGTGCAATCGGTGACGACGGAACCCGGCGGTAAGGGCGTCAACGTCGCGCGGGCACTGACACTTGCCGGGCTGGACACCCTCGCCGTGCTGCCCGCCGCACGGCACGACCCCCTCGTCACCGCGCTGCTGTCATGTGGTGTGCCGTTCTACGCGGTGCCCATCGACGGTGCGGTCCGCACCAACCTCGCGATCACCGAATCAGACGGCACCACAACCAAAATCAACGAACCCGGTGCGCTGATCGACGAGATCACGCTCGCGGCGCTGACCCAGGCGATTCTCGATCACGCCGCCGGGGCACGGTGGGTGGTGCTGTCAGGATCGCTGCCACCCGGTGTCCCCGACGACTGGTACGCCGACGTGGTGGCTCAATTGCAGCCCTACGACTGCAAAGTGGCCGTCGACACCTCCGACGCACCGCTGGCAGCCCTCGCCGCCGCACTCGGCACCGCCGCCCCCGACGTGATCAAACCGAACTCCGAAGAGCTGGCCAGCCTGACCGGTGTCGATGCCCAGACCCTGGAAGATGCTCTGGCGCACGGTGATCCAGACCCGGTCGTGGCCGCCGCCCAGCAGTTGATCGACCGCGGCGCCAAGACCGTGCTCGCCACGCTGGGCGCCGCGGGTGCGCTGCTGGTGAACGACACCGGCAGCTGGCTGGCCACCCCGCCCCCGATCACGCCCAGGAGCACCGTCGGCGCCGGTGACTCCTCCCTCGCGGGTTACGTGCGCGCCGACGTCGGTGGCGCCGAGGCACCCCAGCGGCTTCAGATGGCCGTCGCCTACGGCAGCGCCGCTGCGGCACTTCCCGGTTCGGCACTGCCGTCACCGGCCCAGATCGACCTCGACGAGGTGGCCGTCACCTCGATATCGCCCTACCCCGCGCGTCCCTAGACACCGAAAGGCCACCATGACGAACCCCACGATCATCAGCACCGAGTTGGTGTTGCTCGACGTCGACGCCGGCTCGGACAAGGAGTCGGTGATCGGCCGACTCGCGACCCGGCTTGCCGAGAGCGGCCGCGTCAATGACGGCGCAGCACTGCAGGCCGCGGCCATGGCACGCGAGGCGCAGTCGGCCACCGGTCTCCCCGGCGGCATCGCGATCCCGCACTGCCGGTCCGCCGCCGTGACCTCACCGTCGATCGGATTCGCCAGACTGGCACCGAAAGTCGACTTCGGCGCACCCGACGGTCCCGCGGATCTGGTGTTCCTGATCGCCGCCCCGGACGGTGCCGGCGCGGAGCACATGAAGCTGCTGTCCAGCCTGGCACGTGCGCTGGTGCGCCCCGACTTCGTGCAGTCGCTGCGCGACGCGAAGTCGGCCGAGGACCTGGTGGGCCTGGTCGACGGCGTGGTCAACCCCGACAGCGCCAAGCCTGCCACCGCGCCGGCCGCCACAACACCTGCCGCGCAAGCAAAGTCGATCATCGCCATCACCGCATGCCCGACCGGAATCGCCCACACCTACATGGCCGCCGATGCGCTCAAGCTGGCCGCCGAACGCGCAGGGGTGAACCTGACGGTGGAGACCCAGGGCTCCTCGGGCAGCACCCCGGTGAGTGCGCAGACCATCAACGGCGCCGACGCCGTCATCTTCGCCACCGACGTCGGCGTCAAGGACCGGCAGCGGTTCGCCGGCAAGCCGGTGATCGCCTCCGGCGTCAAGCGGGCCATCAACGAACCCGACACCATGATCGCGGAAGCTGTTGCCGCCGCCGATAATCCGAAGGCTGCCCGTGTCGAGGGCAGCGCAGCCGCCGCGGCCGGCGACGCACCGGCCGGCGGGGTCGGCTGGGGCACCCGGATCCGGCAGATCCTGCTGACCGGCGTCAGCTACATGATCCCGTTCGTCGCCGCCGGTGGTCTGCTGATCGCGCTGGGCTTCCTGTTCGCCGGCTACGACATCGCCAACACCCCGGACGGCGCCACCAAGTCGCTCGGCAATCTGATCGCCACCACCAACTCGCTGACCAACCTGCCCAGCGGTGGCTTCACCCAGTACCTCGGTGCGGTGTTGTTCACCCTCGGCGGGCTGGCGTTCAGCTTCCTGGTCCCCGCACTGGCCGGCTACATCTCGTTCGCCATCGCCGACCGGCCCGGTATCGCACCAGGATTCACCGCAGGCGCGGTCGCGGTGTTCGTCGGCGGCGGCTTCATCGGCGGTATCGTCGGCGGCCTGATCGCAGGCTTCGCGGCACTGTGGATCAGCAAGGTGAACGTGCCGCAGTGGGCCCGCGGACTGATGCCGGTGGTGATCATCCCGTTGGGCGCGTCGTTGGTGGTCGGCCTGCTGATGTTCCTGCTGCTCGGCCGCCCGCTGGCTGCGATCACCTCGGGCCTGACCAACTGGCTCAACGGGCTCACCGGCGCCTCGGTGATCCTGCTCGGCGTGATCCTCGGCCTGATGATGTGCTTCGATCTCGGCGGCCCGGTCAACAAGGCGGCGTACGCCTTCGCCACCGCCGGGCTCAACGTCGCCGATCCGGCGTCGCTGCGCATCATGGCCGCGGTGATGGCCGCCGGTATGGTGCCGCCGCTGGCGATGGCCCTGGCCACCACCATCCGGCCCGGTCTGTTCAGTGAGCCGGAGCGCGAGAACGGCCGTGCCGCTTGGCTGTTGGGCGCCTCATTCATCTCAGAGGGCGCCATCCCGTTCGCCGCGGCCGATCCACTGCGGGTCATCCCGTCGATGATGGCCGGCGGTGCCGTCACCGGTGCGCTGATCATGGCCTTCGACGTGACACTCAAAGCACCCCACGGCGGTATCTTCGTGTTCTTCGCGATCGGCAACCTGGTCTGGTTCCTGGTGGCACTGGCCGCCGGCACCGCCGTCGGCGGGTTCGCCGTCGTCGCCGCCAAGCAGTTCATCCGCAAGACGGCCGCCGCTCCGGCGACCGCCTAGTCAACGAAGTTCGAGAAACGAAACAAAGGAGTCTCATGCACACCAAGACCGTCATCGTCGGCTCGGCGATCGGATTGCACGCCCGGCCCGCCGCGATCATCTCGGAAGCCGCTGTCAACGCCGGAGTTCCGGTGACCTTGTCGGTGGACGGCGGCGAGCCGGTGGACGCCGGTTCCGCACTCATGATCATGACCCTGGGCGCGGGCAACGGCGCGCAGGTGACGGTTGCCTCCGAGGACGAGGCCGCCTGCAAGGCCATCGCCGAGCTGGTGCAGCAAGACCTCGACGCCTGATCCGGCTGCTGTCAGACAAGGCCTTTCAGCATCAGGTTCCAGTAGAGCCACGGCAGTCCGTACTTCTTCACATACCAGTACGGCCGGTGCGGCTTGGTGGGGTCGAGGAACGGGAACGACGGCGTGAGATGCATGTCGTAGTCGAATTCCGCGAGCAGCATGTCGTGGGATGAGGTGACGATCGGGCACGACGAGTAGCCGTCGTAATGCGCCGACAAGGGCCGGCCCTCGAGGTGGACGGCAATGTTCGCCACCACGACCGGAGCCTGCTTCCGGACCGCCGCACCCGTCTTGGAGTTGGGTGTCGCCGCCACGTCTCCGAGGCTGAACACATTCGGAAAACGTTTGTGCTGCAGGGTGAACTTGTCGACCTCGACGTAGCCGTTGCTGTCGCCGGTGGACAGCGGACTGGATTTGATCCAGTCCGGCGCCGACTGCGGCGGCACCGCATGCAACATGTCGAATGCGAGCGTGGTGTCTGTCCCGCCTTCGCCGACCGCGGTGACCGTGACCTTCTTGGCCTCGCCGTCCACCGCGGTGACCTCCGACAAGGTGTGCAGCTGGATTCCGTACTTGGCGATCACCTTGTCCAGATTGTCGGCGATCTCCGGAATGCCGAACGCGCGGGGTGTCGGCAGCACCAGATGGACGTCGATCTTGTCCAGGACGCCTTGCTTGCGCCAGTAGTCGCTGGCCAGATACGCGATCTTCTGCGGTGCGCCACCGCATTTGATCGGACCCGACGGCATCATGAAGACCGCCGAACCCGACCGGGTGTTCTGGATGAACTCCCAGGTGCGCGCCGCCAGGTCGAACCGATAGTTCGACGACACCCCGTTCCGGCCGACCGCCTCCTCGAGTCCTTCGGTGCGGTTCCAGTCGAGTTGGATGCCCGGCGCCACCACGAGCGCGTCGTACTCATAGGTTTCGCCGTCGGCGCATGTCACCGTGTTGGCCGCGGGATCGAACGCGCTGACGGCGTTGCGGATCCAGGTGGCGCCTTTGGGCATCACCGAGTGCTCGGGGCGCACCGTCGATGCCGCGCTGGCGCGCCCGCCTCCCACCAGAGTCCACAGCGGTTGGTAGTAGTGGTCGCGGGAGGGCTCGATCACCGCGACGTCGGTGTAGCCCGCTCGCTGCAGCCGCGCAGCGACGGTGATGCCCGCGGTACCGCCGCCGACGATGACGATCTGATGCTTAGCCGTGATGGCCATTGGATTCCCTTTCGCTTCAGGCGTTCTGAACGTCAGGCGTTCTGAACGTCAGGCGTTCTGAACGTCAGGCGTTCTGAACGACGTCGTCCCACGCGGCGTAACCGCCGAGCAGATCGCTGACGTCATCAAATCCGCGGTTGCGGAGCAGGCTGGCCGCGACCGAGGACCGGTAGCCGCCGGCGCAGTACACGACGGTGGGCTTGTGCGGATCGAGCTCGCCCACCCGGTCGGGCAGCTGGCCCACCGGGATGTTGACCGCGCCACTCACCATGCCGGCTGCCGCTTCGCCCGGATTGCGAACGTCGACCAGTTGCAGCTCCGGCACCTCGGCCAGCCGTTCACCGAGGCCACTGGCGGTCAGCCGGGAGGCCACCTCGACATCGTCGCGATGGGTGAACATCACCTGGTACGGCTCGGCGAGGTAACCGATGACACGGTCGAAACCGATTCGGGCCAAGCGGTTTTTACCCTCCAGCTCCTGACCCGGCTCCGTCATCAACACGATGTCGATGTCGGGTTTGACCACCGAGCCGGCGAATTCTGCGTACCGGCCACCCAATCCGATGTTGACGGCGCCGCGCAGGTGGCCCAACGCGAACTCCTCGGGCGCACGTCCGTCGACCAGAGCCGCTCCGCCCGCCACCGCCGCACGCACCTCGGCGTAGGTCATCGAGCGCGGCGGCTTTGTCTCGTCCAGCAGGTCGCGATCCTTGCGGTTGAGGATGGCGTCGTAGACGAAGTAGCCCGGAGCGGGCGGTTGGTTCGCGGTGACGAGGTCCATGAACGTCGCCTTGTCGGGCGCCCGCAGCGCGTAGTTGGTCATCCGCTGCTCACCCATGGTCGACCAGAGATCGGTCGAAAGGTTCTTGCCGCAGGCCGATCCCGCCCCGTGGGCGGGGTAGACCCGGGTGGCATCGGGCAACGTCATCAACTTGTCGTGCAGCGAGTCGTACAGCTTGTCGGCCAGTTCCTCGCGGGTGAAGCCGATGGACGCCAGCAGGTCGGGACGACCGACATCGCCGATGAACAGGGTGTCGCCGGTCAGAACGCCGTACGGCTCGGTGTCACCGGCATGCTCGTAGAGCACGATGCTCAACGACTCGGGGGTGTGCCCTGGGGTGTGCCGGAACTCCAGTTGTACCTCGCCCAGTGAGTAGCGCTCGCCGTCGGCAACGCCTATGAAGGCGAATTCCGGTTCGGCGACCGAGGAGTAGACGATCTTGGCACCGGTGGCCTTGGCCAATTCCAGGTGACCGGACAGGAAGTCTGCATGGAAGTGGGTCTCGATGACGAGTTCGATCCGCATGCCGAGTTCGTCGGCGTCAGAGAGATATTCGGACACATCGCGTTGCGGATCGACGACCACGGCACGGCCGGTGGATTCATCACCGATCAGATAGGACGCGTGTGACAGGCAGTCCAGGTAGTACTGGATGAATTTCATTTCGGTTCCTTTCTCCGGGATGATCAGGTTGTCCCGGCCGCGGCAGTGGGCCGGGGCAACAGGCCGTGCAGGGGACATGCGGCAATGTGGTTGCACGCGAACATGAATGCGGGCACGAGGCCGGTCAGCGCGACGCCGACGTAGCCGACGATCGGATCGAGTTGCTCGCCGAGGATGACCGAGGCCATGATCAGGACGAACCACCCGAATGCCTTGCGGAGTACCTCGGGGTTGACCTTGGCGGCGAACCTCGATCCGACCAGTGCGCCGGCCACGGCCGCGGCGGTCACCATGAGCGCCATGGTCCAGTCGATCTGCACCACCGACAGGTAGCCCGCCAGGCCCGCGAACGAATTCATCGCGATGACCGCCAGCGACGTACCGACGGCGGCAGGCATCGCCAGCCCGCCCAGCAGCACGAGCGCGGGAACCACCAGGAATCCGCCACCGGCGCCGACGGTTCCCGTGACCAGCCCCAGCGCGAGGCCCAGGGCAGCGGTCTTGGCGAGCAGCGCTGCGCCGGTGTGCGCAGCGGCGGTCGGTGTTCTGCGCCCGCGCAGCATCGCGATCGCGGTGACCACCATGATCACCGCGAACGCCACGAGCAGCGCGTCGCCGGGGATGAATCGGGTCAGCTGGCCGCCGCTGTAGGCGCCCACCATGGACGTCGTGCCGAACAGCAGGGCGGTCCGCCACTGCACCCGCCCGGCGCGTGCGTGTGAGACAGCTCCCACGGCACTGGTCACGCCGACCACCAACAGCGACGTCGCGATGGCGTGTTTGGCGTCCATGCCGGCCACGTAGGCCAGCAGCGGCACCGTGAGGATCGAACCGCCGCCTCCGAGCACGCCCAGGGACACTCCGACGAGCACGGCCAAGCCGATTGTCAGCGCGATCATGCGGGTCCTCCCTACGTCATTCGTGATACCCCACGGGGTATCCATATGATCCACTCTAGATACCTATGGGGGTATGCGCAACGTGTGGCCCGTCCACGACCCGAACCGAGGACTTTGGTCCCTGCGGCCGGGTGCGGACGGGTATCGGCACACCGGTCGCGCTGCTAGCATCCGGGGATGGCCGAGGCGCGCAGCAAGGCGGGCGGATGGCTGGGTGAGTTCCTCCGCGACTCCGGTTATCTGCGCAAATGGTTGATCCTCGGGATCGCGATCGGCATCATCGCCGGCCTCGGCGCGGTCGTCTTCTATCTCGCGCTGGACTACACAGGTCGCGTGCTGCTCGGGTACCTCGGCGGCTATCACCCGCCGCAGGCCTACGCCGACGGCGGCGGCAGCGGGTCGGCCGGCTTCGTCCGCCCATGGGCGATCCCGCTCATCGTGTTCGGCGGCGCACTGGTCTCGGCGACATTGGTGGCCAAACTGGCCCCGGAGGCCGAAGGACACGGCACCGACAGCGCCATCGAGGCCGTGCACACCAATCCACGCTCCATCCGCGTCCGCGCGGTGCTGGTGAAGCTGGTCTCCAGCGCACTGACCATCGGATCGGGCGGCTCAGCCGGCCGCGAGGGCCCGACCGCCCAGATATCGGCGGGGTTCGGGTCGCTGCTGACCAGGACATTCGACCTGTCCGACGCCGACGGCCGGGTCGCCGTGTCGCTGGGAATCGGATCCGGCATCGGCGCGATCTTCGGCGCCCCGCTCGGCGGCGCGGTGCTGGCCGCGTCGATCGTCTACCGCGAAGACTTCGACTACAAGGCTTTGATCCCCGGCTTCGTCACCTCGGGCACCGCCTACGCCATCTACGGCTCGATCCTGGGCTTCGACCCGATGTTCGGCTTCGTCGCCCGCGACTATCAGTTCGATCCGGCCCAGCTGGGCTGGTTCGCCCTGATCGGAATCGTCTCGGCTGCAGTCGGATACGCCTACGCACGGATCTTCTACGGTTCGGTCGCGCTGACCCGCCGGCTGCCCGGCAACAAGATCATCAAACCCGCGATCGGCGGGCTGCTCGTCGGCCTGCTGGCACTGGCGATCCCGCAGATCCTGTCCAGCGGGTACGGGTGGGTGCAGCTGGCCACCACGCGCGAGGGACTGCTGACGATCCCGCTGTGGATCATCCTCGTCCTGCCGATCGCGAAGATCGTCGCCACCTCGCTGTCGATCGGAACTGGCGGATCCGGCGGCATTTTCGGGCCGGGCATCGTGATCGGCGGGTTCACCGGTGCGGCGTTGTGGCGGCTGGCGGACCTGGCCGGCGCGCCGGCAGTCCCGGGTGGCCCGGCTGTTTTCGTGATCGCCGGAATGATGGCCTGCTTCGGCAGCGTCGCACACGCACCGCTCGCGGTGATGATCATGGTCGCCGAGATGACCGGATCGTTCGCGGTGATCCCGGGTGCGATGATCGCTGTCGGCGTCGCGTACCTGATCATCATCCGCTCTCCGGTCTCGATCTACCAGGCGCAGCGGCTCAACCGCGACACAGCCGCCGCAGAACGGGTCACCGTCCCCGCCCCGGAGATCCTCAGGGTCGACGATGACGACCAGCCGCTGAAATAGCGGTCCGGCTCCAGGTCACCGTCTCAACACGATTCAGCAAAGTTCGGTGCTTTCATGGGCACGGTGCTGCGATCATCAGCGGAGATCGACCCGACCGACGAGAAGGGTTTACCCCGTGAAAGCTCCAACGATGGCGCACCGACTGGCCGCGGAATTCATCGGCACATTCCTGCTGGTTTTCGGAGGTTGCGGCGCCGCGGTATTCGCTGCCAACCCTGCTGGAGACAGCTCCGTCGGCATCGGATTCCTGGGCGTCGCACTGGCTTTCGGCCTCACGGTGCTCGCGGGCGTCTACGCGTTCGGGACGATCTCGGGTGGCCACTTCAACCCGGCGGTCACCTTCGGCGCCGCCCTGGCACGGCGCGTCGAATGGAAGGCGCTACCGGCGTACTGGGTGGTGCAGGTCGTCGGCGGCCTGGCTGCCGGCGCAGTGATCTACTGGATCGCCAAAGGCAGAGCCGATTTCACGCCGACCGGTCACATGGCCGCCAACGGATTCGGTGAGCATTCACCGTTCCACTACTCGCTGGCGGCGGTGGTGATCGCCGAAGCGCTTCTCACCTTCCTGTTCTTGCTGGTGATCCTGGGCGCCACCGACGACCGAGCACCAAAGGGCTTCGCGGGCTTGGCAATCGGCTTGATGCTGACGCTGATCCACCTGATCTCGATCCCGATCTCGAACACGTCGGTCAACCCGGCCCGGTCGATGGGCGTCGCGTTCTTCAACGGCGACGGCGCACCTGCCCAGCTGTGGGTGTTCTGGCTTGCGCCGCTCGCCGGCGCGGCCGTGGCGGGTGCTGTCTACCCGCTGCTGTTCGGCCGCGCCGAGGAGCTAGCGGACCGTCCGGTCCGCGACGACGCGCTGGACTCGAAGGCTTAACTCTTCGCCTTCGCAGCCTTGGCTGCGCCCTTCTCCGTCGACTTGCCCTCGTGTGACAAAGTGCCACCGGCGTTTTCGAGGTGAGCACGCACGAACCACTGGAACTTCTCCAGCTCGGCGGCATGCCCGATGAGGATGTCCTGCGTCACCGGGTCGAGGTCCTCGGTCGCCTCGATGTTGTTGCGCAGGTCCTCGATGACGCCGTCGTACACCAGATCGACTGCGGCGAGGTGGGCCTGCACGGTGTCACGGCCGACGCTGTAGTCGTCCCACGTGCGGTCCTTGAGGATGGCACCCGGGGTGCCCTGGGGTGATGCCCCGAGCGTCGCGATCCGCTCGGCCACCTCGTCGGCGTAGCCGCGGACCAGGTCGACCTGCGGGTCGATCATCTCGTGCACGCCGATGAAGTTGGGGCCGACCACATTCCAGTGCACATGCTTCAACGTGAGGTGGAGGTCGTTGTAGGTGCTCAACTGCTTCTGCAGGAGATCGGTCACCTTACGAGCCTTCGCTTCGGTCAATCCGGGGACGGTGAACTTGGCACCCATCAATTGCTCCTTTCACGCGCTGGCTTCTCGTCCGCCACATACCCGGGTTGTCGCGCCCGTAACCGGATGTAAGAGCGGCGTCACAGATTGCTGATCTGCTGCACCGGCAGTCGCGCGCCGCGGCGCGGCTTGTACGCCAGCCCGCTGGCCTCCAGAAGGCGCACCGCGCGGTACCGATGCGGGCGCTCCGGCTCCAGCAACTCCACCATGCCGGCGTCATCGACGGGGGTGCCGATCAGCGTCCAGCCGATCATCTTGGAGATGTGGTAGTCCCCGATCGACAGCGCGTCGGTGTCACCGAAGGCGCGCTGTGCGGTTTCGGCCGCCGTCCAGACCCCGACGCCCGGCAGTGTGGTGAGCGCGTCGCGGGCCTCGGTCGCGGGCCTGCCCGACAACCGTTCGAGCGCGTCCGCGCGCTGCGCGCATCCGATGATCGTGCGGGCGCGGCCGGGATCGACGTTGGCGCGGTGGAACTCCCACGACGGGATGCGCCGCCAGACGTCGGCTGCCGGCGGCACCCGCATCCGCGCGGGAGCGGGCCCGGGCGCCGGGGTGCCGAACTTGGTGACCAGCAGCCGCCACGCCCGAAACGCGTCGGCACCCGTCACGCGTTGCTCGATCACCGCGGGGATCAGCGCCTCGAGCACCCGTGCGGTGCGGCCGAGCCGCAGATGTGGCACCCGCTTGGAAGCGGCCTGGATGACCAGGTGCCGCGGGTGGTAGCTGCTGGCGTCGTCCTCGACGCCCAGCAGCGCGGGCAGCGCCTCGACGAACTCGTCGGCGCCGTCGCCCCACGCCTGGCACCCCACGGTGTCGGGGGCAGTGCGGAAGATCCGGGCCGTCACCGGCCCGCTGGCTTGCAGGCTCGTGCGCCAGATCGCGCGCTCGGCGTCGAGCTGGTAGCACGGGTCGCCGGGCCCGCGGCGTTGCGGCGCCAGCGTCAGCCCCGGGCTGGCGGGCCCGGGGAAGGTCAGGATGCGCTCCCGCACCGCGTCCGGGGGCACCTGGTCAGTCCGGTGCGACGCTGATGTCGGCCATGTTCGGGTAGAACGCAACGTGTCCCGCGATCGCGGCGACCGCCGGGTAGGGCTTCTCGTAGGTCCAGATCACGTCCTCGACCGTCACATCGCCGGCGGTGACGCTGTAGTAGCTGGCCTCGCCCTTGTACGGGCAGTAAGTGCGGGTGTCTGTGCATGCGAGTACCGCCGGGTCGAGGTCGCCGAGCGGGATGTACTGGACCACGGGATAGGTGGATTCGGCCAAGCCGAGCGCGGCGCGGGTGTCGGCGACGAGTGCGCCGTTTACCCGGACCTGCACCCGTCCGGCGGTCGGGGTGATCGTGATCGGGTGATCGGCGGTCGGCTGCTTGATCTCACGTGTGCTCATCGGTGTCTCCTCCGGAGTCTGAGTACGTGGTGCAACACCGCTGTGCACTCACGATTCCCACGTTAGATCGCGCAGCGTCAGGGGCGCCGGGCGATCGCGTCCGCGATAACGGCGATCGGCGAGGTCGACGCCCGCCCGCCCGATTCGTGCCGGTCGGCCAGCTTGTAGGCGGTATACATGCCGCGCACCCCGAGCCAGCGCAGCGGCTCAGGCTCCCAGGTGGCCGAGTGGTGACCGACCCAGGGCAGCGCGGTCAACGGGGTGGACCGTTTGAGCACCAGGTCGGTCAGCGTCCGGCCGGCCAGGTTGGTCGCCGTCACACCGTGGCCGACGTAGCCGCCCGCCTCGCCGAGTCCGGTGGCCGGATCGAGGCTGACACCGGCCGACCAGTCCCGGGGGACGCCCAGCACGCCGCACCAGCCGTGGGCGATCGGCACCCCGCGGGTCTGCGGCAGCGCGGTGTTGAGCACCCCGGTCAGGTAGGCAATGGTGTCGGCGCCGACCGCACCGTCCTTATCGATGCGCGAGGCATAGCGATAGGGCACCGCACGGCCGCCGATCGCGATGCGATTGTCGGCGGTGCGCTGGGCGTAGAAGAACCCGTGCGCCAGATCGCCCAGCGTTTCCCGGCCCGCCCAGCCGATGGACGCCCAGACGTCGTCGGACATCGGCTCGGTCGCGATCATCGCGCTGTTCATCGGCAGCCAGCGCCGCCGCAACCCACGCATCCGGGCGGTGAAGCCCTCGGTGGCCCGCAGCACGATCGGCGCGCGCACCACGCCCCGCGGGGTTTCCGCCCGCCCCGGGCTGATCGTGGTCACCGGGGTCTGTTCGTAGATGGTGACGCCGAGGCGCTCCACGACGTCGGCGAGGCCGCGGGCCAGCTTGGCGGGCTGGATGCGCGCGCAGTGCGGGTTGAACATCCCGAGCACCAGGCCGTCCACCCGGATCCGCTCGGCTGCTTCGGCGGCGGTCAGCAGTTCAATGCCGTCGGTGCCCCACTCGCGATCCTCGTCGGCCTCGGCGCGCAGCCGGCGGGCCTGCGAGGGGTTGCGGGCCACCTCGAGATTGCCGCCCTTGACGATGTCGGCCTCGATGCCTTCGTGCGAGGCGACGTCGATCACTTCATCGACGGCGGCGTTGAGGGTCTGCTGCCAGGCGACGACGTTGGCGCGGCCGTACTTCTTGGCCAGCAACCCGCGGTGGCCGGGTGCCAGGCCGGACAGCCAGCCGCCGTTGCGTCCGGATGCGCCGAATCCGGCGAACCGTGCCTCCAGCACCACGATCCGCAGCGAGGGGTCGGCCTTTTTCAGGTAGTAAGCGGTCCACAGGCCGGTGTAGCCCGCGCCGACGATGCAGACGTCGGCGTCGCGGTCACCCGGCAGGGCGGGACGCGGGGCGGGAAGCTCGGTGAACCAGTGCGAGACGGCGCCGTTGATTGTGGCCACGCACGACAGGCTAGACCGAACTACTGCACGACGAGTTGTCCGTGCATCGCCGGGTGATAGGTGCAGTGGTAAGGGTAGGTCCCCGGCTTGCTGGGCGCGGTGAAGGTGGCCGTTCCCTTCTCGCCGACCTCGGCGTTGAACGCGGCGCCGGAGTCGGCGGTCACGGTGTGTTCGACCCCGTCGGAATTGGTGACGGTGACAGTGGCACCGGGCGAGACCGGCCCGGGCGAGCTGAATTTCATGTCGGCGATGCTGATCGTCGGGCCGGCCGCGGGCGGAGCGGACGACGGTGAGGCTTTGGTTCCCGCCGAGCACCCGGCCACCAGAAGAACAGCAGCGAATGCGATGGCGACGGACAGGGCAAAGATGCGTGGCGTCATACGCGGGACACGTATTCGCCCGCGAGCGGGTTCAGTGCCTGCTCAGTCCGAGCGGCTTGCCTTCGCCTGCCGTTTCGCCTCGCGCAGCCCGACCCAGAAGCGCGCGGCCTCACGGATGGACTCCTCGACGGGGCGCGGCTGCCAACCCAGTTCCTGGACGGCCTTGCTGCAGTCCAGCGGTCCCTCGGCGCGCATCAGCCGCAGCGAGCCCAGCGACAGCTTCTCGTCGGTCTTCTGCAGCCGGGCTTTGGCGGTGCCCAGCGCGGCCAGCGCGTAGGCGAGCGGCAGCGGGATCGTCTTCGTCGGCGGCGGCATGTTCGCCTCCAGCGCCGCGATGCGGGCCACCTCGGCGTTGCTGATCATCTTCTCCGAAATCAGGTAGCGCTCCCCAACCCGGCCGCGCTCGGCGGCCAGGATCATTGCGCGGGCGGCGTCGTCGACGCCGACGGCCTCGAGTTCGATACCGCCCATCACGAACGGCAGCTTGCCGAAGGCGGCCCCGGCGATGATGGCGCCGTGCGGGGTTCGCCCCCAGTCGCCGCCGCCGTAGGTCGTGGACACGCACATCGCGATCGCGGGCAGGCCGTGCTCGCGGGCGTACCGCAGCACCAGCTCTTCGGCTTGCACCCGAGACCGGACGTACGGGGTGAGTCCGCGGTCGGTGATGATGTCGGCTTCCGTGACCGTCCGGCCGCGACGGCGCCCGACGGTGACGTAGCTGCTGGTGAAGACGAAGCGATGCAGCCCAGCGGTTCTGGCCATCTCCAGGACGTTGCGGGTGCCCTCGACGTTGGTGCGGAACAGCGGTGCCGGATCGCTGAGCCAGCCGCGGGCGTCGACCACGCAGTAGTAGACGTCGTCGACGCCGGCCATCGCCTCGCGCAGCACGTCGTTGTCCCAGATGTCCCCGACGAAGCGCTGCACATCGAGGTCGTCGATGGAGATGGTGGAAGCGTTGGGCCGCACCATGACTCGCACCTGATGCCCGTCGGCGACCAGCTGCCGGGTGACGTGCGAGCCGAGGAACCCGTTGGCCCCGATGACGAGCTTGGGGGCGCTCACTTGAATCCGCCGTTCGCGCGCATCCAGGCGGCCGCCTCCTCGTCGAGGGTGCCGAGCTTCTCGGCCTTCTTGCACCACCTCATGCTGGCCTGCAAGAACTTCAGCGGGTTGTAGATGTCCTCCTGGCGCGACCAGAGGCCGTCGCCGGCGTAGGTGACGATCGAGATGTTGGTGGCGCTGATGATCGTGCCGTCACCGGGATCGCGCATCGGGTTGTCCAGCTCGCAGATGACCCGCCCGGTCTCCTCGTCGAACACGGCCCACAGCGACGGGAACTCGGTCATGTAGCTGCCGGGGAAGCTGCCCATGGTCTTGGTGATCCAGGCGCGCACTTCGTCGCGGCCCTTCATCGTGCCCATCGCGTGCTCGATGTAGTCGACATCGGGGGTGTAGTGACTCACCCAGGCGTCCCAGTCCTGGGTTCTGGCGGCCTCGGCGACGGTGTTCTCGAAGACGGCGAATGCGTCGGTCAATTCCTGACGGGAGAAGTGCGGCACCCACAAACTAGAACACGTTCTATCAGGCTTTGTCGAGGTTTTGATCGCAGGCAGGAGGCATTTCTGACGGAACCGTGACAGGGGAATCTCTGACGACCATTCCATCGTTGAACGGGCATGGCGCATGACTATCACCGCAATCCCGCCGCCGTTTCCGCACTGTCCCCGGAGCAATACCGGGTGACCCAGGAGAACGGGACCGAGCGGCCCTTCACCGGCGAATACTGGGACAACCACGAGGCGGGCATCTACGTCGACGTCGTCTCAGGCGAGCCGTTGTTCGCCTCGCTCGACAAATTCGAGAGTGGATCCGGCTGGCCCAGTTTCACCAAGCCGATCCAGACGTCCCCCGGAAAGGTCAACGTCGTCACCAAACGGGACTTCAGCCACCTGATGGTCCGCACCGAGGTCCGCTCCGCGGGTGGCGACAGCCATCTGGGGCACGTCTTCAAGGACGGCCCCCGCGCGCAGGGAGGGTTGCGGTACTGCATCAACTCCGCTTCGCTGAGATTCATCGGGCTCGACGACCTCGAGGCGCAGGGCTACGGCGAGTACAAGCATTTGTTTGAAACTTCGAAGGAGGACGCGTGACTGAAACGAAGAGGGCGATCCTGGCCGGCGGTTGCTTCTGGGGCATGCAGGATCTGATCCGCAAGCAGCCCGGCGTGGTGTCCACCCGGGTGGGCTACACCGGCGGCCAGAACGATCACCCCACCTACCGCAACCATCCCGGCCACGCCGAGGCGATCGAGATCGAGTACGACCCGGCACGGACCGACTTTCGCGCGCTGCTGGAGTTCTTCTTCCAGATCCACGATCCGAGCACGAAGAACCGGCAGGGCAATGACGTCGGGACCAGCTACCGGTCGGCGATCTTCTACCTCGACGACGAGCAGAAGCAGGTCGCGTTGGACACCATCGCCGACGTCGACGCCTCCGGGCTGTGGCCGGGCAAAGTGGTCACCGAGGTGACGCCGGCCAGTGACTTCTGGGATGCCGAGCCCGAGCATCAGGACTACCTGCTGCACTACCCGAACGGCTACACCTGCCACTTCCCGCGGGCGGGGTGGAAGCTACCGAAGCGGGCGCAGGTCTAGGGTCACCCTCTCCGCCGAGCAGACGCAAAGTGCTCCGAAATCCGGCGTGTCCCCGTCACTTTGCGTCTGCTCGCGTTAGGAAGCCCGTCGGTGCACGACGACGCGCCCACCCTTTTTCGGGGTGAACGCCACGCCCCGCGAGTGCCACTTCTCCCCCGGCGCGGCGGTGGTCGCAATCGTGAAGTGCCGCAACACCGTACGGAGCACGACGTCCATCTCCATGTTGGCGAAGGCCGCACCGATGCAGCGCCGGGTCCCACCACCGAACGGGACCCAGGCGAAGGTGTTCGGTCTGGTGTCCAGAAAGCGCAGCGGGTCGAAGCGCTCCGGATCGGGGAACATCTCCGGGTTCTCGTGCAGCTGGTTCAGGCTCACCATCACTGAATAGCCTTGCGGCACCACCCATTCGCCGAGTTCGTAGCTCGGCACCTGGACATGGCGGCCGGAGAAGTCGATCACGGTCCGATTGCGCTGGACTTCCAGGATCGTGGCCTGACGGTAGGCGTTGTCCTCGGTGTCGGCCTCGGCGACCAAGCGGCTCAGCACCTCTGGGTGGCGAGAGATCCGCTCGAACGCCCACGCCAGCGTGGACGCGGTGGTCTCGTGACCGGCGGCCAGCAGAGTCAGCAGCTCGTCGCCGATCTCCCCGCGCGTCATCGGCGAGCCGTCGTCGTAGGTGCTCCGCAGGAACAGCGACAGCACGTCGGTGCGGTCCTCGAGATTGGGGTCACTCTGCGCCCGGCTGATCAGGGTGTCCACCAGGCCCTCGTACTCCCGGCGGTACCGGACCAGCCTTCCCCATGGCGTCCATGGCATTTCGCGTTTCGGCGAGGGCAGCACGGCCAGCCGCGATCCCAGCGTCACCCACTTCGGGATGAGCTCACGCAGGCGCTGCAGTTCGACACCGTCGGCGCCGAAGATCGCGCGCAGGATGATGTTGAGGGTGATGTGCATCATCGGCTCGAGCGTCTCGAATTGGGTTCCCTGCGGCCATGATTCGATCTCGCGCAGGGTCTCCTCCACCACGATCTGCTCGTAGGCTCGGATGCTCTTGCCATGAAATGGCGGGGTGAGCAGCTTGCGCCGCGCGCGGTGCTCGGCCCCGTCGAGAGCGAATACCGAGCCCGGGCCCAGCAGTCGGCTCAGGTTGGGCTGGATGTTGTAGAGGATGTCCGGACTGGTTGTGAAGATCTGCTTGGTGAGTGCGGGATCCGAGACGGCGACGGTGTTGCCGAAGACCGGGATCCGCACCGTGACACAACGACCGTAACGTCGGGTCAGCCAGTTGGTCGTGGGCCGACGGGCCACCATGAACGCGAGGCTGACCAGTGCATTCGGCACTCCCGGCGATGGCGGCAACTTCGGTTCGGCACGGACCGGCGCGGCGACGGTTGGCGCTTGGCTCATCGGTGAGGCCCTCCCAGACATAGCGTGGTACCGCGTTGTACCACTGGCTTGTGAGGTACGGTACCCTTCAGTACCAGCCCTGACAAGAGTGGCGTGCGAAAGGAGGTCGGGTGACCACGACAGCCGTTCCCGAAGCTCCTGCCGTCGGCCGCAACGACGACTTCCGGCGGCGTCTGCTCGACGGCCTCGCCGCGTCTATCGAAGAACGGGGCTACCGCGACACCACCGTCGCCGACATCGTCCGGTACGCCCGCACCTCCAAGCGCACCTTCTACAGCGAGTTCGCCACCAAGGAAGACTGTTTCGCCGAGCTGCTCACCGCCAACAACGACGAGCTCGTCGAGACCATCAGCGCTGCCGTCGATCCGAATGCGCCCTGGCACGAGCAGATCCGTCAGGCCGTCGTCACCTACGTCGCGCACATTGACGAGCGGCGGGCCATCACGCTGAGCTGGATCCGCGAACTCCCCGCGCTGGGCGAGTACGCCCGGCCCACCCTGCGCCGCGGGTTCTCGCGGCTGGCCACGATGATCGTCGACCTGTCCACCAACGACGGCTTCCGTACCGCCGGCCTGCCGCCGATCTCCCACGCGGTGGCGGTCATCCTGGTGGGCGGCCTGCGCGAACTCACCGCGCAAACCATGGAGGACGGCGACCCGGCCAGCAACATCATCGAGCCCGCGCTGGCCGTCTCGCTCGCGCTGCTGGGCCCCAAGCTGGCCCAGTCCTAGGGTTTGAGAACCACTTTGAACATGCCGTCGGCCTTCTTCTGGAAGGCCTCGTAGGCTTTCGGCGCATCCGACAGCGGAAGCCGATGGGTGGCGAACGTGTCCACGCCCAGCGGATCGTCGTCGGTGAGCAGCGGCATGATGTCGGGGATCCAGCGCTTCACGTTGGCCTGCCCCATCCGGAGCTGAATCTGCTTGTCGAACATCACCATCAGGTTGATCGGATCCGCGGCGCCGCCGTAGACACCCGACAGGGACACCGTCCCGCCGCGGCGAACCACAGCGATCGCGGTATGCAGCGCCGCCAACCGGTCCACTCCGGCATTACGCATGACCGCCCGCCCCAGCGGGGACGGCAGGTATCCCGCTGCGGTCTGGGCGAATTCGGCGACGGGTGACCCGTGCGCCTCCATCCCGACGGCGTCGATGACGGAATCGGCGCCGCGGCCGTCGGTCAGGTCCAACACACGTTCCACCACATCGCCCTCGCGAAGGTCGATGACCTCCTCGCAGTAGGGGCGGGCCCGCTCCAGCCGGTCGGCCACCAGGTCGATGCCGATCACCCGGTGCCGGTTGCGGTGCGCGGCCATCCGGCACGCCATCGATCCGATCGGCCCCAGTCCGAGCACCACCAGGGTGCCGCCGTCCGGCACGTTCGCGTACTCCAAACCTTGCCAGGCGGTGGGCAATACGTCGGACAGATACACGTAGCGGTCGTCGGAGCCGCCGACCGGGACCTTGATGTGGGTGTAGTTGGCTTGCGGTACCCGCAGATACTCTGCCTGACCTCCGGCCACCTCGCCGTACAGCTTGGAGTAGCCGAACAACGCCGCGCCGGTGCCCTGGTCGCGGTTTTGTGTTGTCTCACACTGGCTTTGCAGCCCCTGTCCGCACATGAAGCAGTGGCCGCATGAGATATTGAACGGAATCACCACGCGGTCACCGACTTTGAGTTCGGAGATCTGGTCGCCAACCTCTTCGACCACACCCATGGCTTCGTGCCCGAGGATGTCCCCCGGCGACATGAAAGCACCGAGCACCTCATAGAGGTGCAGGTCGGAGCCGCAGATGTTGGTGCTCGTGACGCGGATGATCGCGTCGGTCGGCTCCTTGATCTGTGGATCGGGGACGGTGTCGACCGAGACGTTGCGGCGGCCGTGCCAGGTCACTGCGCGCATGGGGTCCTCCTCCTACTTGGGGTCAGGGCCCGCATGCCCGTTCGGCACGACCTCAAACGCAACGCGGAGTGACGAACGCGAACGGTCGCGCAAAACCCAGCCGCGCCAGCCGACTGCGACGGATGTCGTCGATGGCGATGTCCAGCCGCGCACCGGAGGACGGTTCGTAACAGCACAGGGCGGCGCCGTCGATCTCGACCAGCAGCACCCAATGCCGCGGCAGCACCGCACCGATCAGCATCGCCACCGGCCAACCCGCGGCCACCGCATCGCACACGTCGGCCAGCCGGTCGTCGCACCGGGCCGGTCGCCAGCGGTAGCGCACGCCGCGAGCGATGCTGTGCTCGGTCATCGCGCGCGCCACACCGGCCGGGGTGGCCCCCAAGGCGTGCGGCCACACCACGTTGATCGCGCGGTGCACCCGAGCCTGCTCAGCGTCGAACCACTGTTGCGGCTGCTCGGCGGAGAGCGGGGCGCCGTACTCGGCGTCGAGCAGTGCGCCCGCCATCACCGCCACACTCGGCCCGCAGCTCACACCGTCACGCTGGCGCGGCCACCCGGACACATCCACTCGCTTCCGACGGTTTCATTCGGTGTCGGTGCGGCAACTCCGTTCGCACCTATCCCTGCACACTGTGCCGCGCTTTTGCGGTTCGAGAAAGGATCTTTCATGGCGCTCGACGACGACGACATCACGACCTCCGCCCCGGGCGGCGAAGGCACCGCCGACGGTGGCTCCAATCCCGAAGGCCACGACGGCGGCGCCGACGGCACAGCCGGCGGTGGCGGTGAGGGTCCCGCCGACGGCGGCTCGAACCCTGAGGGCCACGACGGCGGCGCCGACGGCACGGCCTGACCGCCGGTTTCATGCTGAGCCGCTGCAGTGCGGTCGACGCGCAGACGTTCGCCGACCAGTACTGGGGCCAGAGGCCGCTCCTCAGCACAGCCGTTGACCTGCCCCGGGATTTCAGTGATCTGCTGTCTCCCGGGGCGGTCGACGAGTTGATTGCCGAGCGCGGCATCCGGGCGCCGTTCATCAGGCTGGCCCGCGACGGCGAAATCCTCGCCAAGGACTGCTATCTCGGACCGGCCGGGTTCGGCGCGGAAATCACCGATCAGGTCGACTCGGCGAAGGTCCTCGCCGAATTGGCCGCCGGCGCAACGGTTGTGCTGCAGGGTCTGCATCGGCTGTGGCCGCCGCTGATCGACTTCGTCCGCGACGCCGTCGACGATCTCGGCCATCCCGTGCAGGTCAATGCCTACATCACGCCGCCGGGCAACCGTGGTTTCGACCCGCATTACGACGTGCACGATGTTTTCGTGATGCAGATATCCGGACAGAAGCGCTGGGTGGTGCACGAGCCGGTGCACGCCCATCCGCTGCCGTCCCAGCCGTGGACCCAGCACCGGGCGACGATCGACGAACGAGTGCGCGGCGAGCCGGTGATCGACACCGTGCTGAACGCCGGCGACGCGCTGTACCTTCCCAGAGGCTGGCTGCACGCAGCGCAGGCGCTCGACACCACGTCGATTCACCTCACCATCGGTGTCTCGGCCACCACCGGTCTCGATGTGGCGCGCGCCGTGCTCGACGAGCTGGCCGGTGTCGAAGCCTTCCGCCAATCCCTGCCGATGGGTATCGCGGTCACCGATCAGGACGAGACGGTTGCCACGGTCACCAAAGTGATGGCCGAGGTGGTGACGGCGCTGCGGGACAACGCCGCAACCCTGAGCACCGGCGCGGCCGCGCGGCTGTCCGACCGGTACGCCGGGCTGACCCGACCCGTCGCGGTCCGGCCGTTGGCGACCCTGTGCGCCGCCGCCGACGCCGAAGTCGACGTGTGTTGGCGCCGCGGCTTGGTGGCGGGCCTGGACAGTTCCGACGCTAGGGTGGTCCTGCGGCTGCCCGACCGGACCATCACGTTCCCTACGTCCTGCGCCGAGGCGCTGCGCGCGCTGCACCGCGGTGAGGTGGTGCGGGCCGCCGCCCTGCCGGGGCTCGACCCCGCTGACGGTGCGGTTCTGATCCGGCGCCTGCTCAAGGAAGCAGTCGTCGTCCCCGCACCTGCGCGATGAGCAGAGCCGGGCAGGGCTGCAGCGACCAGTCGCTGGCCCGCAACGACCCGATGTACGGGACAGCCTCGGCCGGTGCGTCGTGGCTGCTGCTCGAATTGGCCGGCGGCTGGGGACGTTCGGCCTTCCTGGACTCACCGGCCTGTATCGACCCGAAGCTGGGGCTGGCCGTCGTGCGGCGCGCCGAAGCAGGGGGCATGCGGATCGCGGCGATCCGCAAGCACGGCCGCCGGGAGGCTACGCCGCGGTGGCGCTGGTTCGTCGCGCACTGCGCCGTCGGCGGCGAAACCCTCTACGGCGGCGAGGTCACCGGACCGCGCGAGTACCTCGAGATCGCGCTGGACGGTTCCGACGGCACCGCCTCGACCGACCCGCTCGTCGCGGTCTGTGCCCATGGCCGCCACGACATGTGCTGCGCCGTGCGCGGCCGGTCGGCTGCCGCCGCGATCTCAGCCGCGTATCCCGAATTCGCTTGGGAATGCTCACATCTGGGTGGCGACCGGTTCGCGGCCACCATGCTCGTGCTGCCCGCGGGATTGTGTTACGGGCGGGTGGACCAGGCCGACGCGGCCGAACTGGTGAGCCGCTATTTGGACGGCCGGCTGGACGACCGGTTTCTGCGCGGACGCACGTCGCTTCCGCACGCTGTCCAGGCCGCACAACATTTCGCCCGCGAGGCGTTCGGCGACGACCGCATCGCCGCCTTCCCGTCGTTGAGTGTCGAGCCGGGTGACGGCACCACCCGGGTGGTGCTCGACGCCGCCCCCGCACCGGTCGAGGTGGTGCTCAACGAGGAACTCTCGGAGCCACTGCTGTCGCAATGCCACGCCACCGTGCCGGGCCGGGTGCGGGTCTACACACTGGCCTCGCTCACGACGGCGGGAAGCCACCCGTCGCCACCGGACCCCAGCGCTGCGGAGTGACCCGGATCAGGCACTTGCCCTGTTTCACCATCGCGGCCCGATACTCGTCCCAGTCCGAGTGCTCGCCGGCCACCGCGCGGAAGTAGTCGACCAGCGGTTCCACGGCGTCGGGCAGGTCGATCACCTCGGCGGGCCCGTCGATCTGCACGTAGGCGTCGTTGAACTCGTCGGAGAGCACCAGCACACTCGCGCGCCCGGTACGGCGGATGTGCACCGACTTGGCGCGACGTGGATAGCTGGCGATCACCAGACGGCCCTGCTCGTCGACGCCGCCCGTCACCGGGGAACTGTGCAGCGAGCCGTCGGCGCGGAAGGTGGTCAGCACCATGCGATGCCGGGGTCGGACGAACTCGAGCAGCTGGTCGAGGTCCACGGAGTCGGCGGTGGCGGTCTTGGGCGACATATTGCCCACTCTAGGCCCGATCCGGGCGACACCGGGCGTACGTTTGTCTTTCGACCTCAGGAGGACACCATGGGCACCATGCGGGCGGAACGCTTCTACGCCGACACCAAAACCGTTGTGCTGGAGGATGTCCCGATCCCCGAGCCAGGTGAGGGTGAAGTTCTCGTCAAAGTGGCGTTCTGCGGCATCTGCCATTCCGACCTCAGCCTGATCAACGGCACTTTCCCCGCCCAGCGTCCAGTGGTGATCCAGGGCCACGAGGCGTCCGGGACCATCGCCAAACTCGGGCCCGGCGTGACCGGATGGTCCGAGGGCGACCGGGTGGTCGTCGCCGCAGGCCGGCCGTGCGGACAGTGCGTCAACTGCCGCCGCGGCGACATGGCCACCTGTCTGCGGATGCAACTCATGGCGTTCGCCTACGACGGCGCCTGGGCGGAATACACCGTCGCGCAGGCCGCGGGGCTGACCCGCGTACCGGACAACGTGCCGCTGGAGCAGGCCGCGATCCTCGCCGACGCGGTGTCCACCCCGTTCGGCGCGGTGGTCAACACCGGCAAGGTGGTCATCGGCGAATCGGTCGGCGTGTGGGGGGTCGGCGGTGTCGGCACGCACATCGTCCAGCTGGCCCGGCTGGTCGGAGCGGTTCCGATCGTCGCGGTCGACCTCAACCCCGCGGTCCGCGACCGCGCGCTGGAACTCGGCGCCGATTACGCATTCGATTCGCGTGACCCGGATTTCGCCGACAAGTTGGCCGAGGTCACCGGCGGGCGCGGACTCGATGTCGCGTTCGACGCTGTCGGGTTGAAGGTCACTTTTGAGCAGGCGTTGAACTCGTTGACCGGCGGTGGCCGGCTCGTGGGGGTCGGCATGAGCGCCGAGTCCCCGACCGTGGGGCCGACGTCGATGTTCGGTCTGACCCGACGCCAGGTGCTCGGGCATCTCGGCTACCACAACAAGGACATCGAGACGCTGGCTCAGCTGGTGTCCACGGGCCGGTTGGATCTGTCGCGCTCGATCAGCCAGGTCATCCCGCTCGAGGACATCGCCGACGGCATCCGCATTCTCGATCAGGCCGAAGGCAATCCGATCAGGGTGCTCGTGCGGCCATAGCGAGTCGGGCTGTGCTCGCCGCGGTCGTGGAGTAAAGTCCTGAACCGGCTCCGGGAAGTCTGGTCGGAATTTGTATCCGTCATTGCGCGGTGGCAGCTTGCCGCGCACCCATGGGAGGGGCCGGCCAGCGATGCGCGAGTCCGCCGTCATCACCGTGCGTGGGCTTACCTACACCTATCCGAAGTCGCCGGAGCCCGCTATCCGCGGGATGGACTTCACCGTCGCCCGCGGTGAGATCTTCGGGTTCCTCGGTCCGAGCGGAGCGGGCAAGTCCACCACCCAGAAGCTGCTGATCGGCCTGTTACGCGGGCACGGCGGCGAGGCGCTGGTGTGGGGTGCGGACCCCGTTTCGCAGGGATCGGAGTACTACCAACGCATCGGCGTCTCGTTCGAACTGCCCAACCACTACCAGAAGCTCACCGGTCTGGAGAATCTGCGCTTCTTCGCCTCGCTATACGACGGGGACACTCGCGACCCGATGGCGCTGCTCGACGCCGTCGGGTTGGCGCGGGTCGCCGACGTGCGGGTTGCCAAGTACTCCAAGGGTATGCAGATGCGCCTGACTTTTGCGCGCGCCCTTCTCAATGATCCGGAACTGTTGTTCCTCGACGAACCGACGTCCGGGCTGGACCCGGTAAACGCGCGCACGGTCAAGAACATGATCCTTGACTTGAAGGCGGCGGGGCGGACCATCTTCCTCACCACACACGACATGTCGACGGCGGACGAACTCTGTGATCGGGTGGCCTTCGTCGTCGATGGCCGTATTGTCGCCAGCGACTCACCCACCGAGCTGAAGATCGCCCGCAGTCAGCGGATCGTTCGGGTGTCCTATCGCGATGGCGACAGCGGCTTGTCCAGCGTCGAATTCGGACTGGACGGCTTGGCAGATGATCCGAAATTTCAGGCTGTCATGCGGAACCACCACGTCGAGACGATCCACAGCAGAGAGGCCAGCCTTGACGACGTATTCGTCGAGGTCACCGGAAGAAGGCTGGCCTGATGCGGGTGCTCCATGCTTTGCGTTTGGAGTTCATACTCCAAGTGCGACAACGGTTTCTACATGCAGCTATTTTCTCCGGGCTGATCTGGCTTGCGGTGCTTCTGCCCCTGTCCCGCAGCCTGCGCCCGGTCGCCGAACCCTATATTCTCCTGGGCGACACATGCGTCATCGGCTTCTTCTTCGTCGCGGGGACGGTGTTCTTCGAAAAACAGGAGCGCACTCTGACCGCCGTGGTTTCGACGCCATTGCGATTCTGGGAGTATCTGGCGGCCAAAGTGGTTCTTCTGGTGATGGTTTCACTCGCGGTGGCCCTGGTTGTCGCAGCCCTGAGCCATGGATTCCACTTCCGGTTGATTCCGCTTGTGGCCGGGATCGTGCTGGGGACACCGCTGATGCTGCTGATCGGTTTCATCACGTCCCTTCCATTTGCATCGATCAGCGATTGGTTTCTGGCGGCGACGATTCCGCTTGCGGTGATGACGGTTCCACCGGTGCTCTACTTTTCCGGTGTGTGGGTCAATGGGCTGGCCTATCTCGTTCCCACTCAGGGACCGCTGTTGCTGTTCGGTGCGGCATTCCACCAGGTATCGCTGTCGGTCTGGCAAGTGCTCTATTGTTTGGCCTACCCGATCATCTGGCTGATCGGGCTATGGCGTGCGGCCGGGTCGCTGTTTTTGCGCTACGTGGTCGCGAGATCATGAACGTACGGTCCTGGGTTGCGCTCGCGCGCAATGATCTCCGCGGTACATACCGCGATCCGTTGCTTGTCATGATCTTGGTGGCCCCGGCGATCTGGACCAGCGGAGTCGCTGTATTGACCCCTCGCTTCACCGATATGCTTGCGCAGCGCTACGACTTCGACCTGGTGCCGTACTACCCGCTCGTGCTGACCGCCTTCCTGCTGTTGACGAGCATCGTCATCGTCGGTGGGCTAGCGGCTTTCCTGGTACTGGATGAAGTCGATGCCGGCACGCTGGTGGCATTGAGCGTGACACCACTGCCGTTGGGCGGGTTCTTCACCTACCGCGCGGCCACCGTCGTCGTCGTTACGACGGCGTATGTCACCGGGACGATGTCGTTCAGCGGGCTCCTACAACCAGGCGTCGCACCGGCACTGATACCGATCGGCCTCTTGGCCGGACTGTCGGCGGTGGTGACGCTGCTGCTCATCCTCACCTTGGCCAACAACAAGATTCAGGGCCTGGCGGCACTACGGGGCCTGGGTATGCTCATCGCCGGCCTGCCGTGTCTGCCGTGGTTCATCCACTCGCCTTGGGGTCTGGCCTTCGGTGTGCTTCCGCCGTATTGGGCCGCCAAAGCGTTCTGGCTCGCGAGCAGTCACGGCACCTGGTGGCCCTACCTGGTGGGCGGAGTGGCTTACAACCTGGCCATCACCTGGCTGTTATTTCGCAGGTTCATCGCGCGAAGTGTCCGATGACAAACGCTGCCGCCCAGACCGCGCTCGGCCCGATGGTCATCGTGGCGGCCGACCAGCATGAGCCGGCGCCTCTGGTGCACGACCCGTGGGCGGCGTGGCTGCTGCCGGCACGGGGCCGCATTGTGGCGGCGGCCACCAGATGGTCGCCGGTGCGCAACGCGTTGATGGGTGCGACGGACCGAAAGATCGCAGGAGGTTGGGCCAGCTTCCTGTGCCGCAAGCGCTACATCGACGATCAACTCACCGCTGCGGTCGCAAAAGGTGTCGAGGCTGTGGTGATTCTCGGCGCCGGTTATGACACCCGGGCGTATCGCCTGACAGCGCTCTCCGGACTTCCCGTGTGCGAGGTCGACCTGCCGGCCAATACCGCGCGCAAGGCCGCCGCCGTGTGCCGTACGTTTGGCCGCGTGCCGGCCAACGTCACCCTGTTGCCGGTGGACTTCGAGACCGATGAGTTGGCAGACAGCCTGCAGCGCAATGGGTTCGGCACCCAGTACCTGGCCGAATACGGCTGGCGTGAAATCGATCAGGTCGGCCCCGTCGAGTACGTGTCCCGCTACCTGCGCCCGGCCGGGCGAGAACTCGCGGTGTCGGAAATCGAACGGGCCGTCTATGCCGAGCGCTGACCCGCCGTTCGACGCTCGGGAGCGGGCGACGCTGTGCGATCTCTTCGAACACCTCGGCCCGGACGCGCCCACGCTGCTCGACTCATGGACCACCAAGAAGCTCGCCGCCCACCTGCTGCTGCGCGAGCGCGACCCGATTGCCGCGCCCTGCCTGGTCCTTCCCGGGGCGCTCGCGCGGTTCGCCGAGCGTCGCACCGCGACAATGGTGGACCGTCGCGAGTTCGGCTGGCTGGTGGACCGGCTGCGGTCCGGTCCGCCACTCGGCTTCTTCCGGCTGGGCTGGGTGCGCGACTTCCCCAGCCTCAACGAGTTCTTCGTCCATCATGAGGATGTCCGGCGCGCCAACGGCCTTGGTCCGCGAGAGAATGTGACGCCGGATCTAGAAGCGGCGCTATGGCGCAACGTTCATCGCGGCAGTCGCTTCTTGAGCGGTCGGCTGCGCGGCATCGGACTCGATATCCGGTGGGCTGGGACCGGGCAGCGGATCCCCGTCCGCACGGGGCGGGTGGCTGCCGAGCTCAGCGGCGCGCCCGGCGAGCTCCTGCTGTACCTGTTCGGCCGTCAGGACGCGGCACGCGTCGACGTCCTCGGGCCGGCGGATGCCGTGGCGGCAGTGCGGCGCACTCGTTTCGGGATGTGACCGGCGCCAGCCTCTGGGCGCGAGCGTGACGGCTGCGTCACGCTGAGCGCCGAACGCGACGCTGGTGTGACGTTCGGCAGAAAGTGACGATGGTGGCTAGGCTGGCGTCTTGCGGAAGGAGCGCACATGTCCGCCGAAGCGCCGTCACCGGCCGCGCCGAAGGGCCAGCCCGGGCATATCCGGCTGACATCGCATCACGGCGCCGACGACGCCCTGCCGATCAGCTGGGCCGCGGCCACCCCCGGCGAGCGCGGTCCGCTGATCGGCACCACCAGCACCCGCAGTCACCGCAACGTCGTTGGTACGCATAGCGGTTCCTACAGCGTGTATCGCGCGCTGGCGGTCGCGGCCGGTGCGCTGTCGCGGGAGCATCGGGCGGACCTGACCAACACCGCGCCCACCGACAGCATCGGCCCGTATCCGCAGTGGAGCCGTCCCGATGCGATTGTCAGCCTGGACCCGTGGGGTGCGATGGTGGCCGACGCATTCGCCGCCGAACTGGCCGCGGGCCACGACATCCGCCCGACCATCGCGGTGACCAAAGCTCACGTGATACTTCCGGAGATCGCCGACGCCATCGACAAGGGACGGCTGGTCCCGGACGGCCGGTTCTTGCTGCCCGGCGGGGCGGCGCTGGTGACCAAGGCCGCGATCGAGCCGGTCTGGTATCTGCCCGGCGTCGCCGATCGTTTCGGGTGCAGCGAGGCTCATCTTCGCCGGGTCCTGTTCGAAGAGACCGGCGGCATGTATCCCGAGCTGGTGACGCGCAGCGATCTCGAGGTCTTCCTTCCTCCCATTGGCGGGCAGACCCTCTACATCTTCGGCAACCCCCATGACCTCGCCGACCCCTCGGTGGAGTTGACGGCCCGGGTTCACGACGAATGCAACGGCTCCGACGTGTTCGGCTCCGACATCTGCACCTGCCGGCCGTATCTGACGCACGCGATCGAGGAGTGCATCCTCGGCGCCCAGCGCGGCGGCGTCGGGCTGGTCGCCTACTCCCGCAAGGAAGGTCGCGCGCTCGGCGAGGTGACCAAGTTCCTGGTCTACAACGCCCGCAAGCGCCAGGAGGGCGGCGACACTGCCGAGGCATACTTCGCGCGCACCGAATGCGTTGCGGGAGTGCAGGACATGCGGTTCCAGGAGTTGATGCCCGACGTGCTGCACTGGCTGGGCATCCAGAAGATCCATCGCCTGGTGTCGATGAGCAACATGAAGTACGACGCGATCGTCGGCTCCGGCATCGAGGTCGGCGAGCGCGTCAACATCCCCGACGAGCTGATCCCGGCGGACGCCCGGGTGGAGATCGACGCCAAGATGGCCGCAGGCTATTTCACGCCCGGCCCGGTCCCCGATGCCGCCGAATTGAAGAAGGCCAAGGGCCGCGGGCTGGAGCGCTGATGGCCGCCGCCACCGAGGTCGACGTCGACAGCCCGGCGGGAGCGGCCACGACACTGCGCAGTACTCGCGCCGTCCGTGAGCGGGCCGGATTGTTGACCGAACGGGCCCGAGCCGGCGACTCGCGGTGGTTCACCGTGCACGACGACGCACTCGACGCCGCGGCCGAGCTGGTCGCCGACGTCACCCGGCGAAATTATCCGGATCTGCAGGTCCCGTTCCACAGCCGATGGCGCCATTTCGAGGCCGGCGGTGTTGATCGCAGAGCCGAGCTGCTCGGCGGCGCCGACGCCACCGCACTGGTCGACCTCACCGTGGTCAGCGTGCTGCTCGACGCCGGCGCCGGGCCGTCCTGGTCCTATGTCGAACCAGGAACGAGAGTGCAGCTGAGCCGCTCAGAAGGCTTGGGGGTGGCGAGTTTTCACGCTTTCACCGCAGGATTGTTCTCCTCCGACCCGCGCGACCCGCTGCGGGTCGACGCCGCCGGGCTTGCCGGGCTCACCGAGCGACGGTTGGCCGAGGCGTTCCAGGCCGACGGCACGAACCCGCTCGTCGGGCTCGACGGCCGGGTAGCGATCCTGCATCGGCTGGGTGCGGTCGCCGCCGCGGACCCGGAGGTATTCGGTGCCGAGGGCCGCCCCGGCGGATTACTCGACGCCGTGGGCGGGAGATCGGCACGCGCGCCCGACCTGCTGTCCACGGTCCTGAATTCGCTGGCGCCAATCTGGCCGGCCGGCAGCATGATCGGTGACCAACCGCTCGGGGACTGCTGGCGGCATTCCGCGCTGGAGGGTCTTGGTCTGACAGCGGGCTGGATGCCGTTTCACAAACTCTCGCAGTGGCTCACGTACTCGTTGCTCGAGCCGTTCGGCTGGGCCGGGGTGGCGGTGACCGATCTCGACGACCTGACCGGACTGCCCGAGTACCGCAACGGTGGACTGCTGCTGGACACCGGGGTTGTCCGCTTGCGCGATAGCGCGGACTCCACCCGAAGTGTCAGCGTCGCAGACGAATTGGTGGTCGAGTGGCGTGCGCTGACCGTGGCGCTGCTCGACGAGCTCGCTCCCCTGGTCCGTCGGCGGCTCGGCGTGGGCGCCGACCAGATGCCGCTGGCCCGAGTGTTGGAGGGCGGCACCTGGGCGGCGGGCAGGGTGCTGGCCCAGCAGCTGCGCGGTGGCCTCCCGCCGCTGTCGATCGTCAGCGATGGCACAGTGTTCTGATGCGCGACGTCCACGTCATCGACCATCCGCTGGTGCAGCACAAGCTGACCCTGATGCGCCGCAAGGTCACGTCCACCAACACGTTCCGCAGGCTGGCCAACGAGATGGCCACGCTGCTGGCCTACGAGGTGCTACGCGACACTCCGACCCAAGACATCGCGGTGGAGACCCCGCTGGAGACCACCACCGGCACCGTCATCGACGGCAAGAAGCTGGTGTTCGTCGCCATCCTGCGGGCCGGCACCGGCATCCTGGACGGAATGCTGACCGTCGTGCCCGGCGCCCGGATCGGGCACATCGGGTTGTACCGCGATCCGAAAACCCGCGTCGCCGTGGAGTACTACTTCAAGATGCCCAGCGACCTGCACGAGCGCGAGGTGGTCGTGGTCGACCCGATGCTGGCCACCGGCAACTCGGCGGTGGCAGCGGTGGACCGCCTCAAGGAGTTCCGGCCGCGGTCCATCAAATTCGCCTGCCTGCTCACCTGCCCCGAAGGGATCGCCGTCATGCACGACGCCCATCCGGAGGTGCCGATCTACACCGCGGCGGTCGACAGGGGCCTCGACGAGCAGGGCTACATCGTGCCGGGCCTGGGTGACGCCGGGGATCGGCTGTTCGGCACGAAATAGGCTCCGCCGCAGTGTTTCTCCGGTCGAGATCCCCCTTCGTTGCTCGCTAGCGGGCGTAGTTCATGGTGGTCATCATCCCGGCTGCCATGTGATACGCGTTGTGACAGTGCAGCATCCAGTCGCCGGGATTGTCCGCGATCATCCGCACCGCCACCGTCTGCATCGGTTTGACGATCACGGTGTCCTTCCGCGGTCCCGCGCTGCCATCAGGCTTAAGCACCTGGAAGGTGTGGCCGTGCAGGTGCATCGGATGCCACATCATGGAGTCGTTGACGAACGTCAACGTCACGTTCTGGCCCTGATGGACCGTCAGCGGAACCGTCTGGTCGTAGGGCCGGCCGTTGATCATCCAGTCGTACCGCATCATCATGCCCGACAGCCGAACCTGCAACGTGTGGTCACTGGTGGCCGGCAACTGGACTTCCGTTGGGGCAGTGAAGGTGTCGACCGTTCCGACCCGCCCGGTGAGTTGCGTTGGCCGGAACGCGGCGTCCGGAGCGCTCCCGCCGCCGGTCGACAACAGCGCGCGTGCGACAGCGTCCTTACCCTCTGCCGCGGCAACGAGCGGAAACACTCCGTCACCCGCGGTCACGGTGACGTCGTAACGCTCGCCCATACCCACCAGGAGCGCATCGACATCCTCCGGCCGGACAGGGAACCCGTCGGTGTGGGTGACGGTCATGCGATGCCCGGCCAGCGCGACCCGGAACGCGGTATCGGCGGCGGCATTGATGATCCGAATGCGAATGCGGTTGCCGGGTTTCGCGGTGAATGTCGTCGCGGCCGAAGGGACGCGGCCGTTGATGATGTAGTACGGGTAGCTGACATCGCCGGCGTCACCACCGAGCAGGTCACTGGTTCCCACACCACCGACGCCGGGAACGCCCGGCATCGAGCCCATACCGCCCATGCCCGGCATGTGTCCCATGCCGGGCATCCCCGGCATCTGCATCTGTCCCATGCCGCCCATTGACTGCAGCCCCTTGAAGATCTGTTCAGGGCTGGTTCCGACACCTGATGTCCAGTCGTCGAGCATCACGATCCACTCGGCGTCGTAGCGTCCCGGCTCCGCCGGATCGTCGATGATGACCGGCACGTACAAGCCGAAGTCGGTGTCCAGCCCGGTGTGCGGGTGCGCCCAATACGTTCCCGGATGAGGGGAGCTGAACCGATAGGTGAAGCCCGTGGCGGGTGCGATGTTCGGACTGGCCGGGTCGGCGCCGTCCATGTCGTTGCGCAAGGCGATCCCGTGCCAGTGCACCGAGGTCGGGTGATCGAGTCCGTTGTCGACGGTGACCGCGATGTCGTCACCGACGTTGGCCCTGATCAGCGGGCCCGGGACCTGACCGTTGTAGGCCAGCGTGCGTGCCCTGCTCCCGCCGAGGTCGATGTCGGCAAGGCCTGGGGCCAGGTGCGCGGTGACCGTCCTGCCGGTGTGCGGCCGGGCCGCCTCCGCCGCGGCGATCGCACCCGGCGACGTGGAGCCGCCGGCGGCCCCGGGGTTGGTCGACCGACCGCAGGCCACCAACGCCGCGCCGCCGAGGACTCCCGCCGCCAGAAAGCCGCGCCGGGTGAGCGCCTGTCGACTCATCACCAATCCTGTCTTCTCGAGGGTTCGTCTCCCAGATTGCGGCGGACCCACAGCGGGTTTGGTGTTGGTTCTGTGAAGATTCGCTCAAGACCGGACCGTGCCGCGCCGGCGCGGCACGATGAAGGCATGAATCTTCCCTCGCAGGCACCGCAGCACGTGCCGGTGACCGCGGTCAGCGGATTCGGCATGCGCCGGCGACTGCTGCTCGCGCAGACGCTGGTCCTCCTCGCCGGCGGGGTGACCACGTGGGTCGTCGCATCGGTGGTGGGGCCACCGTTGTTCCGAGAGCATCTCCACATGGCCGGCGTCGCCCACGATTCCAACGAGCAGTATCACGCTGAGCAGGCCTACCAACACGCCACCGCGCTCTCCATCGGGGTCGCGATCACGGTGGCTGCCCTGACCGCATTGATCGCCACCGCCTACCTGAGCCGGCGGCTGCAGCACTCCGTCGCCGAGGTCTCGGCAGCCGCGTCGGCGGTGGCCGAGGGGCGCTACGACATTCGTGTCGCACCGCCTCGACTTGGCCGTGAATTCGATGACATGGCAACAGCTTTCAACAAGATGGCGGATCGGCTGCAAGCTGTGGAATCAAGCCGGCGCCAGCTGTTCGGCGATCTCGCTCACGAGATCCGGACACCGGTGGCCGTATTAGAAGCCTATTTGGAGGCCGTCGAGGACGGCGTGAAAGTCCTGGACCAGCCGACCATCGCAATGTTGCGTGAGCAGACCGGACGTCTGGTGCGCTTCTCGGCCGATGCCGCCGCCCTGGCCCAGGCCGAAGACGCTCGTGCCACGATCAGCCCGGCATGGATCGAGGCCGACGAGGTGGTCCGCTCCGTCGGTGCCGCCCTGGCCGACCGCTACGCCGCGAAGAACGTCACATTGAACATCCAGGTGGGGGGCGGGACCCGGCTCTGGGCCGACCGTCAACGCTTGGCGCAGGTGTTGAACAACCTGCTGGACAATGCATTACGTCACACTGCGCCCGGCGGTCATGTTCGGCTCACCGCGGAGCACACGGGCAACGAGGTTGCCTTCACAGTGACCGACGACGGCGAGGGTGTTGCGGCAGAGCACCTTCCGCATGTCTTCGAGCGCTTCTACCGTGTCGACTCCGCGCGCAATCGCGACCGGGGTGGCTCCGGCATCGGCCTCGCGGTCGCCAAGGCACTGACAGAGGCGCACGGCGGCACCATCACCGCGACCAGCCCCGGCCTCGCGGCCGGCACCACCTTCACGGTGACGGTGCCCAGCCTGCCGGTAACCGGAGCCCGCCGCGGCAATCAACGCGAATGCGCGTGACCTTCTGCTCCGACTACAGGGAGCTCAGAATCTGGTTCATGGTGTCGATCTCCTTTTGCTGGCTGGTGGCGATCGACTTGGCGAGGGCGATGGCGTCGGCGAACTGGCCGTTCTTGATCTCGTTCTGCGCCATGGTGATTGCGCCCTGGTGATGCTTGATCATCTGGGTCAGGTACAGCTTGCTGGCCTCGACGCCTTGGGCGTTCTGCAGTGCCTGCATATCGGCCGGTGACATCATCCCGTCCATACCTGGCATGTCATCCATTCCGGGCATACCCGGCATCGGCATGGTCGAGGTGGTCGGTGACGCTGTGACGGTATCCGACCCGTGCATGCTGCCGTGATCTGACGGCATCCCCGGCATGTTGCTCATCCCCGGCATGCCGGGCATTCCCCACTGATTCAGCCAGCCCTGCATCGTGTCGATCTCGGGGCCCTGCGCCGCCTTGATCTGCTTGGCCAGGTCCACCACCCGCGCATCGATGCCCTGCTTGGCCAGGATCATGTCGCTCATCTCGATCGCTTGCCGGTGATGCGGAATCATCATGCGGGCGAACATCATGTCGGCCTGATTGTGCGCGGCTACCGGCGCCGCGGTCGAACTCTGGACGGTGGACTGCGCCGACGGCGACGCCGCATCCTTGGTGCCCGAGTTGCTACACGCGCCGATGGCGGCAACCGCAGCCAACGCGGCCACCCCGGTCACCACAGTCCTCGTTATGTTCACAACACATCCCTTTCGTCGCGTCGGATCAGTCGATCCCCACCCAGCTTCGTCAGGCTCCGGTAGGCGTGGCGTAGTGGTTCTGTGAAGATTCGATAAAGAACGCCGTCAATCAACACGCAGAACCGTTGCCGACAGGGCGCTTTGATGCGTGTGCGTCTGCCCCGATGGTCCGTTTCTCGGATCCACCACCTGCTGTGCCGAGGTGCGGTTAGTCGTGATGATCGTGCTGGTGCCCGTCGGACCCCGCCGGAGCGTGATCGCCGCCGGTGCTCAGCCTCATGTCCGTGACCGGTCGGCCCGGTTCGGTGGCCACTGGCGCCGAACCGTGCTCAGTGACCGCGTGTGCCTCGTGCGCCGGGTCGCGTCCGGCCTCGGCGTCGACCGGCCCGCCATGGTGATGCTGGTGGCCCTGGAGGCCGGACGCCAGGCCGGCGGTGACTGCGAGCGCCATGACGGTGTTCGCGCCCACAAGTACCAGCGTCCGCCCGAAACCTGAGAAGGTGTGCGCCCGGTAGCGCCGAAGCAGCACCCACGCGGCACCCATGACCACGTAGCACTGCAGGAGTAGTACACAGATGCCTGCCGCTTCCACGGCCTCCGCCGCACCTGCGTTGGGACCGAACGGCGCACCCGCAGTTCTGGATACCACCCACAGGGCGGCGGAACCGACGTTGGCGGCGATTCCTGCCGCCAACAGCAGCCGCGTCGGTCGTGACCAGGCGAGAAATCCCCACGCGAGCTGGAAGACCGCGATCGACGCGAAGAACACCCCGGAGGGCACCCAGTCTTTCCAGTGCATGGGCGCGACGGCGAAGTGGATGACAGCAGCACCGATCGACGCCACCGCCGCACATCGAGCGGCTAGTCGGTCATCGGTCTTTCTCGCGTCGTTCGCGGCCACGCCGTCGACGCTGACACAGCACTTGGGACGAGGCGAGCAGCGAGTCGTAACGGTCGAGTCCCAAATCCGCAACACGCACCGCATCACACCCACTGCCTTGGAGGGGCCGGCGGCTCCCAGCCCCTTGTCAGCCAACGGTCAGCCGCAGATGGGTCAATGGGCGTTGTGACAACGACGTTTCCGGCTCAAGCACCGCAGCGTTCCCCCTCGCCGGCGCAGCCGTCGCGTTGGGACCGCATTGGGCTGGTGGTGCTGCTCGTCGCGACCACGGTCATGTACCTGTGGAACATCACCGTCAACGGGATGGGCAACCAGTTCTATGCCGGCGCCGCTCAGGCCGGCTCCAAGAACTGGGAGGCGCTGCTGTTCGGCTCGCTAGATTCGGCCAACTTCATCACCGTCGACAAACCTCCGGTGTCGCAGTGGGTGATGGGCCTGTCCGGTCAGCTGTTCGGCTTCAGCAGTGCCAGCATGCTGGTGCCGGAGGCGTTGATGGCCGTGGCGACGGTGTGGCTGCTCTACTCCGCGATCGCGCGCATCTGCGGCCCGCGGGCCGGATTGATGGCCGGCGCCGCGCTGGCGCTAACCCCGGTCGCCGCGCTGATGTTTCGGTTCAACAACCCTGACGCCGCGATGGTGCTGCTGATGATGACCTCGGCGTACTGCACGGTGCGCGCGCTCGAAAGGGCCAACGGAAAGTGGCTGGCGTGGGCGGGTGTCGCGCTCGGGTTCGCGTTCCTGGCCAAGATGCTGGAAGGCCTGATGATCGCGCCGGCGGTGGGCCTGGCCTATCTGATCGCGGCACCGACGCCGCTGCGCCGCCGACTGCTGCACCTACTCGGCGCCGCGGCCGCCTTCGTGGTGTCGGCGGGCTGGTTCGTGGTCCTGACCCTGGTGTGGCCGTCGTCGTCGCGGCCCTACATCGCCGGGTCGACCGATGACAACTTCATGAATCTGGTGCTGGGCTACAACGGCTTTGCGCGCGTGCTCGGCCGCAATCACATGAATTTCGGGCCCGGCGATCCGCTCGGTAACTCGGCCGGCGACGAGCTACGCCACTTGGGTGGCTTCGGCGGCATGGGCAACCAGAAGGAGGGTCTGGGCCGGCTGTTCGCGGGTGAGTTCGGTTTCGAGATCGGCTGGTTGATCCCGGCAGCTCTGCTCAGTCTGGTTCTGGTGCTGATCGCCCGCGGTCGTGCACCGCGCACCGACCCGGTGCGAGCCGGTGTCCTTCTGTTCGGCGGCTGGCTGGTGATCGACGGCGTGGTGCTCAGCTACATGAAAGGCATGGTGCACCCGTACTACTGCCTGTCGCTGGCACCCGCGGTGGCCGGCACGGTTGCCATTGGCGCGCAGCAGATGTGGACCCGCAGGCAGTCCTGGTTCGGCCGGGCCGGGTTGACGGGGCTGATCGCGGTGACCGGCATCTGGAGTTGGTGGGTGCTGGGCCGCAACGAGGACTGGTTGCCCGCCCTGCGGTGGACGGTCCTGGTCGTCACCGTGCTGGCCGCCGTCGCGCTGGCCGTGTCGGCGGCGCGGCGGCGCCGGATCGCGGTGGCCGCGGCGGCAGTGGGTGTGGTGGCGGTCCTGGCCGGGCCGACCGCCTACGCCGTCGCCACGCTCGGCGCTCCGCATCGCGGGGGCGGGCCGACCGTCGGCCCGGTCCGATCGACGACCGGCTTCGGGGCTGGGTTCGGTGAGTTGAAGGACGATCCGAAATTGGACGCCCTGCTGCGCGCGACCACCACGCAGTGGTCTGCGGCGATCTCCGGCTCGTCCGCGGCCGCTGCTCTCGAATTGTCCACGGGCACAGCGGTGATGGCCATCGGCGGCTTCACCGGCAGTGACCCTGCCCCGAGCCTGGGGCAGTTCAAGGCGGATGTGGCGGCGGGCAAGGTGGCCTACTACATCGTCGAGCGGGACTGGCGGGGCAAGGCGGGCGGGTGGCCGGGCATCAACCGCAACCACACCGGCATCACCGACTGGGTGGGCGCGACGTTCACGGTCACCCAGTTCGGCGACGACGACGTCTACGACCTGTCCCGGCCCAAGTGATCAAGCCGCCTCGACCAGCGCGGGATCCTCGCTGCGCTGGCGGGTGGGCAGTGCCAGCTTGACGATCTTGCGCACGACGGTGCCGAACTGCTTGGGCAGCGGTCCCGCGTTGTAGGGGATGCCGTAGCGCTCGCACACCTCGCGGACGTGCGGGGCCATCTCGCCGTACCGGCGCGCCGGCACATCCGGGAACAGATGGTGCTCGATCTGGTGGGACAGGTTGCCCGAGAGCAGGTGGAACAGCTTGCCGCCGGTCAGGTTGGCCGAGCCGAGGACCTGCCGGAAGTACCACTGACCCCGTGACTCGTTGCGGGTCTCTTCGACCGTGAATTCCTGTGTGCCGTCCGGGAAGTGGCCGCAGAAGATGATCATGTACGACCACACGTTGCGGATCAGGTTCGCGGTGAGGTTGCCGGTGAACACGAACGGTGCCATCGGTCCGGCCAGCAGCGGGAACGCCACGTAGTCCTTGAGGAGCTGGCGACGGGTCTTGTGCCAGATCTCGCGGAGCACGTCGCGCTTGTCGGCAAGGGAGATCTCGCCGCTGCGAATGCGTTCGGTCTCCAGCTCGTGCAGCGCGACGCCGTACTGGAAAAGCACCATCAGCAGGAAGGCGTACACCGGGTTGCCCAGGTAGTAGGGGCGCCAGCGCTGGTCGGGGCTCATTCGCAGGATGCCGTAGCCGATGTCGCGGTCCATGCCGACGATGTTGGTGAAGGTGTGGTGGGAGTAGTTGTGCGAGTGCCGCCACTGGTCGGCCGGGCACGCGGTGTCCCATTCGAAGGTGCGGCCACGCAGGGCCGGGTCGCCGGTCCACTCGTACTGCCCATGCATGACGTTGTGGCCGATCTCCATGTTGTCCAAGATCTTCGAGATCCCGAGCAGCGCGGTACCGGCCAGCCAGGCCGGCGGGAAGATGCCGGCGAACAGCAGCGCGCGGCCACCGATCTCCATGGCGCGCTGGGCCTTGATGACCCGGCGGATGTAGTCGACGTCGGTCTGGCCGAGGTCGGCGATCACTCGCTCCTTGATGGCGTCGAGTTCACGGCCGAACTCGTCGGCCTGCTCTCGGGTCAGTGTGACGTGTTGCTGGTTCATGGTTGTCGCTTTCTGCTCAGAGCGCGATCTCGACGTCACCGACAGGGACGGACACGCAGATCTGCACGTCCTCCTCGTCGGCGGTGGAGACCGCTCCGGTGGTCAGGTTGCGCACGGCGCCGCGATGCTTGCGGCGGGTGCAGGTGTGGCAGATGCCCATTCGGCATCCACTGGTCGGGTTCAGGCCGGCGCCCTCGGCCTGGTCCAGGAGGGGACGCCCGTCGTCTTGCGCGTCGATTCCGCTGTCCCGGAAACTGATTCGGCCACCCGACGGGGCGTCGGGCACCACGAACGGCACCGGGACGAAGCTCTCCGAGTATGCGTTCGGGCAGTGTTCGCGCACCGCCTCGACCAGTGCGGGCGGCCCGCACACGTAGACGGCGTCGGGATCGGGCATCGCGACCTGAAGGTGCTCAGGCCCGAAGCGTCCGTCGAGCTCGCCGCCCGGTGCGCGGGTGTAGCCGTGCAGCACCCGGATACCGGTCGCGGCCAATTCGGCTCGGTAGCAGGCCTCGTCCGGGGTGCGGGCGTAGTGGACGAAGGCGATCTCGCCGTCGAAGCCTTCGGCCTGCAGAGTGCGCAGCATGGACATCACCGGGGTGATGCCGCTGCCCCCGGAGACGAACAGGATGCGGCGGGGCCTTGCCTCGGGTAGCACGAAGTCGCCGGCCGGGTCGGACAGGTCGACCACCATGCCGGGGCGGGCGTGCCGGTAGAGGTGGTTGGACACCAGGCCGCCGTCGTGGGATCCGATCGTCAATTCGATCAGCGGGGACCCCTCGGCGCTGGCCGGTGAGTAGCAGCGGGTGTGGCGACGGCCGTCGATCTCCACCGTCAGGTTCAGGTGCTGGCCGGCGCGGTAGCCGGTGACAGCCGCGTTGGGGTCGAGGAGCAGGGTGACGCTGCGCGGCGTGGAGCGGCGTACGTCGACCACCCTGGCCCGGGCGTCGGAGGTCCAAATCGGGTCCACCAGCTCGGTGTAGCGGTCGACGCCATGCGGACCGGTGAGCAGATCGACCAGCGGTGAGCGAAGCACCTTTGCGGTCAAAGTTTGAGTGAACATGTGTACACTCTGCGTTGTGAAAGTGCACGTCGTCAAGGAATCGGACCTGTCTGTGGTAGGGTTCACACCAGTGAACAGTCGTACGCCCACCTCACGTCGCGAGCGTTCAGGGAAGTCCCGCTCCCGCGAAACACCCTCGCGGGAAGAGCGCAAAGAAGCCACCCGCCGGGCCATCATCGCGGCCGCGCTGAAGCTCCTCGACGAGCGCAGCTTCAGCGGTCTGAGCCTGCGTGAAGTCACCCGTGAAGCCGGGATCGTGCCTGCCGCGTTCTACCGCCATTTCGAGTCGATGGACGCCCTCGGCCTGGTGCTCATCGACGAGTCGTTCCGCACCCTGCGCGAGATGCTGCGCAGCGCCCGCGCGGGCAAGCTGGACCCGAACCGCGTCATCGAGTCGACGGTCGACATCCTGGTCGCCGGGGTGGCCGAGCAGCGCGAGCACTGGCGGTTCATCGGTCGAGAACGCTCCAGTGGTGTGACGGTGCTGCGCTACGCGATCCGCACCGAGATCCGGCTGATCACCTCGGAGCTGGCCACCGACCTCGCGCGGTTCCCCGGGCTCAACGAGTGGAGCACCGAGGACCTCAACATCCTGGCCAGCCTGTTCGTGAACTCGATGATCATCATCGCCGAGGCCATCGAGGACGCCCACGACGCGGCCGCGCTCGACGAGATCAAGCGCACCGCGGTCAAGCAACTGCGGATGATCACGATCGGCGTCAATGCCTGGGAGCCTGCGCCGGTCATCGACGAGGATGAGCCGGCCGAGTAGAGCGGCCGCCGGCCAAAACCGGGTACACCACCTCTCATGGCCAAGCCCGCAGTGCTCTTCGACATCGACGGCACACTCGTCGACTCGAATTACCTCCACGTCCACGCCTGGCAGCAGGCCTTCCATGAGGTCGGCCTGCCGGTTCAGGCCTGGCATGTCCACCGCTCGATCGGCATGGACGGGTCCACCTTGGTCGAGGAGCTGTCCAACGGCGCCGACGACGATGTGCAGAAGCGGCTCAAGGACTCTCACACCCGCCACTACGAGGCCGGCGCCGACCTGCTGACCGCGTTGCCCGGGGCGCGCGAACTCCTGCAGCGGGTTGCCGACCTGGGCCTTCAGGTGGTGCTGGCGACCTCTGCGCCGGAGAACGAACTGGCGATGTTGCGCAAGACGCTCGACTGCGACGACCTCGTGTCGGCCATCACCTCGTCCGAAGACGTCGAGGAGGCAAAGCCCCGGCCGGACATCGTCAACGTCGCACTGGAGAAGGCCGGGGTATCCGCGCGGCAGGCGGTGTTCATCGGCGACACCGTCTGGGACGTCGAGGCCAGCGCCCGCGCCGGGGTGCCGTGCATTGCGGTGCTGTCCGGCGGCGTGGGTCGAGGTGAACTCGAAAACGCCGGAGCGGCAGCCATATTCAATGATGCGCAGGAGTTGCTCGACAACCTCGACGGTTCACCGATCGCTGCCTTGCTCTGAGGTGGGGTTTTGCCCTATCCACAGCCGGGTAGAGACTGCCCATGACCCAGGCGGCGCAACAGCCGAAACGGGCCACTGCGTTACGTCCGGGACACGAAAGGCAGGTCAGCACATGAGCAGCGACGAATTGCTGAACCGTCGGCCCGAGGGCGTCGACGACGACACCGTCGAAGCGGTCGGATCGCTGTCCGAGGCGCTGGAGTACGTGGAGCGCGCCCGCGGCCATCTGTACTCCTTCCACCAGCTCATGGGCCACGCCGACCTGCTGCTCGGCGAGGCCTGCGACAAGCTGCGCGACGCCGGTCACGCCGACATCGCCGATCGCCTGACCGAGGACATGGTCGGCCGCAATGTGGTCCATGGCCGCTGGACCTTCCAGGTCGTCGAAGAGTTCGACGACGGCTACTGGTCAGTGCTGCGCGAACACGAGCGTGGTGTGCGTGATCAGCTGATGGACGGGCATCGCCACGTGTTCGAAGCCGAGATGAAGGAGCGGCGCCGGACCAGCGGCCGGCCCGGCCACGAAGCAACTCCGTAACGTCAATTGTCACCCCTGTCACAAACCTGTTCTGACTGATTTGGCGCGACCCTTTCCGGGGTACCCGCCACAGTCCACCCCGCCTATCTAGGGAGTCCCACGTGACCAACGCTGCTACTGAGGTATGGCCCGGTAAGGCCTACCCCTTGGGCGCCTCCTACGACGGCTCGGGCACCAACTTCGCGGTGTTCTCCGAAGTGGCCGAGCGGGTGGAGCTGTGCCTGTTCGAAGAGGACGGTGCCGAGACGCGTATCGCGCTGCCGGAAGTGGACGGATTCGTCTGGCACGGGTTCCTGCCGGGCGTCGAACCCGGCCAGCGCTACGGCTACCGGGTGCACGGCCCGCACGATCCCGCCGAAGGGCACCGCTGCAATCCCAACAAGCTGCTGCTGGACCCGTACGCCAAAGCAATCGACGGCCATTTCGACTGGAACCAGTCGCTGTTCGGCTACAACTTCGGCGACCCCGACAGCCGCAATGACGACGACTCGGCCGCGAGCATGCCCAAGTCGGTCGTCATCAACCCTTACTTCGACTGGGGCGTCGACCGGCCACCGCAGCGCGAATACGCCGACAGCGTCATCTACGAGGCGCACGTCAAAGGCCTGACGCAAACCCATCCCGACATTCCGGACACCATTCGCGGAACGTACTCGGCGATCTCGCACCCGGCGATCATCGACCACCTCAAGGCCATCGGCGCCACGGCCATCGAGTTGATGCCGGTGCACCACTTCGCCAATGACTCCACTCTGATCGACAAAGGCCTGTCGAACTACTGGGGCTACAACACAATTGGGTTCTTCGCTCCGGACAGCAAGTACTCGGCAAGTGCGACGCCGGGTGGTCAGGTGCAGGAGTTCAAGGCGATGGTGCGGGCTCTGCACGAAGCCGGCATCGAGGTGATTCTCGATGTGGTCTACAACCACACCGCAGAAGGCAACCACATGGGCCCCACGCTGTCCTTCCGCGGTATCGACAACGCCGCCTACTACCGACTCGTCGATGACGACAAGCAGTACTACATGGACTACACGGGAACGGGCAACAGCCTCAACGTCGGGCACCCGCACTCGTTGCAGCTGATCATGGATTCGCTGCGGTACTGGGTGACCGAGATGCACGTGGACGGCTTCCGCTTCGACCTCGCCTCCACGCTGGCCCGCGAGTTCTACGACGTTGATCGCCTGAGCGCGTTTTTCGAACTCGTGCAACAAGATCCGACCGTCAGCCAGGTGAAGCTGATCGCCGAGCCGTGGGATGTCGGCCCCGGCGGTTATCAGGTGGGCAACTTCCCGCCCCAGTGGACGGAGTGGAACGGCAAGTTCCGCGACACCGTCCGCGATTTCTGGCGCGGCGAAGATGCCAGTCTGGGTGAGTTCGCCTCCCGGCTGACCGGCTCGGCCGACCTCTACGAGCACACCGCACGCCGGCCGGTCGCATCGATCAACTTCGTCACCGCCCACGACGGCTTCACGTTGCGAGACCTGGTGTCCTACAACGAGAAACACAACGAGGCCAACGGCGAGGACAACAACGACGGCGAGAGCAACAACAACTCGTGGAACTGCGGCGCGGAGGGTCCGACTGACGATCCGGATATCAATGATCTGCGGAATCGGCAGCAGCGCAACCTGATTGCCACCACCATCCTGTCCCAAGGCGTTCCGATGATCTGCCACGGCGACGAGCTGGGCCGCACCCAGGGCGGCAACAACAACGGGTACTGCCAGGACAACGAGATCACCTGGATCGACTGGGATTCGGCCGACGACGAGCTGCGGGAATTCACGGCGTCGGTGTCGGCACTGCGCGCGGCCCATCCGGTGTTCCGCCGCCGGCGGTTCTTCAACGGCCGACCCGTGCGGCGCCGGGGCAGCGAAGGCCTGCCGGACATCTCCTGGTTCCGCCCGGACGGGTCGGAGATGAACGACGAGGATTGGGACTCGGGCTTCGGCAAGTCGGTGGCCGTGTATCTCAACGGCCACGGCATACCCGATCTCGATGCGCGCGGGCAGCGCGTCTCCGACGACTCGTTCGTGCTGTGTTTCAACGCCCACCACGAACCGATCGAATTCGTTCTCCCACCGGCCGAGTTTGGTAAGGCTTGGCAACCTGTCGTCGACACCGCCGCGGGGGCCGGTGAGATCGAGGAAGCGACTGTGGCGAAAGCGTCCACACCGGTGCGAGTCGAGTCCCGTTCGATGGTCGTGCTGCGCGCAGCGGAATAGGAAAAGCGAACGGGCCATGGCCGATCCCCTCCCCTCCGGGGGACCGCCATGGCCCGCAGCAGCGCTGGCCCGATTATCACAATCTCCGAACGCGCGATGCGTAGTTTTCGCCAACTTGAATTCAAGATTTTCCGGCACTCAGCAAACGTTCAGATCAGATCGTCGCGGACGTCAATTCGGCATGACGCGAGCCGATTACACCTGCCGGCGTCGCCGGTGCCGTCAGTCCACGACGGGATAGAGCGAGTCACCGTCTTCGGGCGTGCCGCTGACCTGGCCGCGGTGCGCACGGTCCGGGGCGGTGTCGTCGGGTTCGACGTCGGCGATCACGTCGGGCTCTTCTTCGCTGAGCCGGGCGTCCAGCGACTCGCCCTCGCGTTCCTCCCGCGCTGTGATGCCGAACTTGGTTGCCCCACTCCAGCCTTCGGGCGGGTCCACCACGTCGTCGCCGTCGTTGTTGCGCACCTCGTCGGAGTCGAGCGACTCGGCGCCGCTCAGAGTGTCGCCGGGGCCGCCTTCATCTGCGAAGTCCATTGGATTCGTCATGCCGACGGGCTGCCCTGCCGTCGAGGTGGTTAACCCGTCCGCGCCGTCATCGCGATGCGCGCCACATCGGCCACAACGATGGCCCGCCCTCGGGCAGCGTGATCTCCCCGGTCACCTCGAACCCGAACCGTTGGTAGTACGGAATGTTGTCGGGGTTGCTGGACTCGAGGTAGGCAGGGGCGTATTCGGCGTCGCAGCGATCCAGCCGCGAGCACATCAGCGCGTGGCCGAACCCGCCGCCGCGCACGCTGGGGTCGCTGCCGATGACACCCAGGTACCAGTGCGGCTCCTCCGGATGATGCTCTTTCATCAGGTCGGTCACCGCCCGCCCGGCAGCCAGCCGGCCCCGGAACGCGCGGAGGACGCCGGGCAGCATCGCCAGCTGCTCGCGCGGCGACTGCTGCCACCGGCCTGGCGGATCCCACAGCGCGGCCGCCGCGATCCCGTCGTCGGCCACCGCCACCTCGGTGCCGCGACCGGCCATGAAGTGGTGGCGGGTCAGTGCGCTGAACATTCCGGGCAGTGCAGCCTTGCGCCGCTCGGCGTCGGGTTGCACCCATGCCATCACCGGGTCGTCGTGAAACGCCCGGCCCAGGACCCGCGCCAAAGCCGGGATGTCAGCCTTGCGGGCGGGACGGACGTCGATGGGCACCACTGCAGGCTAGTCACCCAAATTAAGCGTGGCCTGTCGCTGAGACCACTCCCACAACCGGGCGGCCTGCTCGGGGTCGACCGCCCAGGGCGCGTACCCGCCCTCGACACCGTCGACCATCGCATCGGCGACGTGGCAGTCCTCGAGATACAGACCGCCCCGCCCGTCGAGTTCGGGGCTGGTGGCCGCCCACACCGTGGTCGCCGCTCCGTGTTCGACGTCGGTCACCTCGAGGTTGGCCAGCGTGCCGCCCGCACTGAAATCGTCGCGGGTCATATGCCGGGCCAGATCGGTGAACACCACCCCGGGATGCACGGCGAACGAATGCACGCCTCGCGGTCCCCAGCGCCGTTCCGATTCGACGGTGAACAGCACATTGGCGGTCTTGCTCTGCCCGTACGCCTGCCACTTGTCGTAGGCGCTCTCGTCGTCGTAGTTCGGGTCCTCCCAACGGATCCCGCCGAGCTGGTGTCCGCGGCTGCTGAGGTTGACGATGCGCGTGCTGTCCATGAAGCGGTCGGCCAGTCCGGTGGTGAACACGAAGTGGCCGAGGTGGTTGGTGCCGAGCTGCATTTCGTAGCCCTGCACAGTGCGGGTCAGTGGCGGGGCCATCACCCCGGCGTTGTTGATGAGCACGTCGATACGGTCGTGACGAGCGATGATCGCCTCGGCCGCGGCGCGCGCCGAGCGCAGATCGCCGAGTTCGAGGTGCACGGTCTCGCAGTCGATCACCGAGCGGGTCTTTTCCAGATCGCGTACCGCCGCGACGATCTCGGCGCCGGCGGCCTGCATGGCGCGGGCGGTCTGCAACCCGAGCCCAGTGGAGGCCCCGGTGATGACGGCGGTGCGGCCGGTCAGGTCGACACCGGAGAGCACCTCGGCCGTGGTGGTCATGCGGGGTCTCCCGTCTCGCCGGCTGTGGACCGCCACACCGGGGGCCGGTTCTCCCGCCAGGCGGCCGGACCCTCGGCCGCGTCCGGGCCGCCCATCAATTTCAGGTGCACCGTAGTCTCCTCGTCGGCCACCGCGTCAATGTCGGTCTCGGTCCACAGCAGCCGCTTGCTGTATGCCACCGAGGCCGGGTTGGCGGCCAGCGCCACATCGCGGGCCAGTTCCAGCGCGGCGGGCAGCACCTCGCCCGCGGGCAGCGCCCGGCTGGCGATGCCCAGGTTGGCCGCCTCCCGGCCGGTGAAGGTGCGGCCGGTGAGCAGGATGTCGGCGGCCACGGCCAGGCCAACGGCGCGTTTGAGGGTGGCGTGCACCGCGCAGTCGCCGATCATGCCGCGGCGCACCTGCGGGATCGCGAGCTTGGCGTCCTCGGCGACCAGCCGGATGTCGCACTGCAGCGCCAGGGTCAGCCCGATGCCGATCGCGGGGCCGTTGATCGCAGCGATCACCAGCTTGCGCACCCGCCAGGCGGGCGGCTGGATGGGCGAGGCGTTGAAGCCCTCATCGGGGGCGTCGAACGCGGCCGCGGCGGCTGTCATATCGGCCCCGGCACAGAACGCCCGGCCGGCACCGGTGACCACCACCGCACGGACGGCATCGTCGGCGTCGCACCGGCGATAGGCCTGGCCGAGTTGGCGGGCGGTGTCGGCGGAGAACGCGTTGAGCCGTTCCGGCCCGTCCAGCGTGATCAGGGCGACGCCGGAGTCGTCGACGTCGAGGGCGACTGTCGTGGCGTCGTTGCTCACGCGGCGATCCTGACATATCCGCGCGACAGTCCCGCGAGGCGAGTCATTCGCCACCGCGGCTGGGGACAAATGTCCCTCGCTACCGGTGACTGCGGACTGTGACCACACGTGATGTCACCGACATACCGTCGATTTATCTGGGATACCACACGGGGTATCCGGGGACCGGAGGGGCTCACCAGTACAGGCATCGAAGCACCGCGTCTGCGCGGCGGGTGTGCAGGTACGTGAGCAGCGGCGGGGCGGCGACGGTCGCGGCGCAGGCGGCACGGGTGGCGACGGCGCGAGGGGTGCCGCCGGCGACACCGGCAACGGTGGCCATGGGGGCCTGCCGCCTCGACCGCGCACGCTGCCCCGTCGGCTCCGCCAACGAGGCCCGGTTGCTGTCAGCCGAAGACCGTCGTGATGCCCAATGCCGCCACACACACCACCACAACGACGGTGGTGACGCCGTAGACGATCGTGCCGGCCCGCCGCATCGCGAACCGCCCCATGAGTTCGCGATCGCGGCCTAGGCCGATCATCGCGATCATCAGCGGAATCAACAACACCGCGTTGAGCACCTGGGTGCCGACCAGGATCGGCACCAGTGGCGCATTGGGGGCCAGGACGATGACGGCGCCGACCACGGTGACGATCCCGTACGTCAGGTAGAAGGTGCGGGCTTCACGGTAGGGATCGTCGATCGCGGCCTCCACCCCCGCGTATTCACAGACGGCGTAGGCCGTGGACAGCGGCAGGATGGAGGCGGCCAGGAACGCCGCGCCGATCAGTCCGACGGCGAACAATGTGCCCGCCGCCTCGCCGGCCAGTGGTTGAAGGGCGACAGCCGCATCGGCGGCGTCGGTGATGCCCCGCCCGTCGCGGTGCAGGGTTGCCGCGCAGGCGACCACCACGAAGAACCCGATCACACCGGTCAGCACCGCGCCGGTGATCACGTCCACCCGCTCCAGCGGAAGGTCTTCGGTGCGGAGTTTCTTGTCGACGGCGTAGGACTGCATGAACGACAGCCCCCACGGCGCCAACGTGGTGCCGAGCGTGGCCGTCACGATCGCGATCGCGGGCCCGGTCATCGGCATCGTCGGCACGAACGTCCCGTGCAGTGCGGCCCCCCAGTCGGGTTTGGCCAGAAAGCCGGAGGCGACGTAGGCCAGGAAGACTGTGGACAACACCAGCAGCAACCGCTCGACGCGGTGGAAGCTGCCGCGCAGGACCAGCAGCGAGACGGCCACCGCCGCGGCGGGGACGCTGATGTATCGACTGAGCCCGAAGAGCTCGAATCCGGCTGCGATACCGGCGAATTCGGCACAGGTGGTCCCGACGTTGGCGATCACCAGGGCGGCCAGAATGGCCGCGCCCACCCGGACGCCGTAGCGCTGCCGCACCAACCCGATCAACCCTTGGCCGGTGACCACACCCATCCTGGCGGCCAGGCTGTGGAAGACGATCAGCGCGACGGTGGACAACAGCAGCACCCACAGCAGCTGGTAGCCGTGGTCTGCACCGAGCACCGAGTAGGTGGTGATACCCGCCGGATCGTCGTCGGACAGCCCGGCCAGCAGTCCGGGTCCGAGGACGGCGAGCAGTGCGCCGATCCTGGTGGTGGTGCGACCCGCCGCGGTCATGACGTCACATCACCGACGTGCCGGCGCCGCGGCCACACCCGCGAGCGCAGGAAGTGCCGGCCCGGGGCATGTCTGAGCCGCTCACGCCACCGCCCCGCGTGTTCCTCGGACATGGCCGCCACGATCTGGGCGGAGTGAGTGCCCGGCATCGCGCGCAGGACACGTTCAGCCACCGACGGGTGAGCGGCGCGAACAACGTCGGCGGCCAGCTGGGGACCTTTGACCGCGAGTATTTCGGTGGCCGATTCGGTGTCTACCCGGCTGACAAGTGCGGCCAGACCGCGGGCGTCGAGATGGTGCACGGCCGAGCGCGGGCAGGCGAGCTGGGCCGCGTGACCACGTTCGGAGGTCAGGTGCAGGTCAGCCCAGTCGACGACGTCGCGACCGACGCGCACGCCGAGCCGCTCCAACCGCAGGCGCCGCAACACCGCGCCGAAACCGACCTCCACACCGACCAGTTCTAGGCGGTGCGCATCCGTTCGCGTCAGCACCACATCGGCGACCCGGGCCAGCCGCTGCCCTACGACGTCGACGATCTGGGTGTCCAATACATCTCGCACCAAACGGATTTCATGCTCACGCAGCTGAAAGTCGGCGTACTGGCTGTCCTCGGCAATCGTGAGCCGGTCGCGCTCGAAGCTGATGACCTGATCCCACGGCACCAGCAGCGGGACGTCGTGGCGGCGGGTGATCAGTAACCGCTCGACGACGTGGCGTCCTGACGGCTGGCTGAGGTTCACGGTCAAGTCGGCCAGTCGGCCGATGACCCGGTCACCGGCCGCCCGCACGTCCTGACCGGTGATCCGGCTGAGCAACAGCACGGTGGAAGCATGCCTGATCTGGTGGGCCTGTGGTCGCCGGTCATTGATTAATGCAGATGCATGAAGTTATGATCGCGGCGCCTTAACGCTGCCGATCTGAGGACGTCACCATGTGGGATTTCGAAACCGACCCCGAGTACCAAAAGAAGCTCGACTGGGTCGAGGAGTTCATGCAAGACAAGCTCGAGCCGCTGGACTTCGCCCCGCTGGACCCCTACGAGAAGACCAACCCCCAGGTGCTGCGGGTGCTGCGTCCGCTGCAACAGGAGGTGCGCGAGCAAGGCCTGTGGGCGGCGCACCTGAGCCCGGAGCTCGGCGGCCAGGGCTACGGCCAGGTCAAATTGGCGTTGCTCAACGAGATCGTCGGCCGCTCCCGTTGGGCGCCTTCGGTTTTCGGTTCGCAGGCACCGGACTCCGGCAACGCCGAGATCCTCGCAATGTTCGGCACCGAGGATCAGAAGAAGCGCTACCTGCAGCCGCTGCTCGACGGTGAGATCTCGTCGTGCTACTCGATGACCGAGCCGCACGGCGGTTCGGATCCCGGCCTGTTCACCACCCATGCCGAGCGCGACGGTGACGAGTGGGTCATCAACGGCGAGAAGTGGTTTTCCTCCAATGCCCGCAACGCGAGCTTCTTCATCGTCATGGTGGTGACCAATCCTGACGCCCGCACCCATCAGAAGATGTCGCTGTTCATCGTGCCGGCCGAGACTCCGGGCATCGAGATCATCCGCAACGTCGGCGTGGGCGGCGAGTCCGACGACCGCGCCGGCCACGGCTACATCCGCTACAACGACGTCCGGGTGCCTGCCGATCACGTGCTCGGCGGCGAGGGGCAGGCATTCGCGATCGCGCAGACCCGGCTCGGCGGCGGCCGCGTACACCACGCCATGCGGACGATCGCATTGGCCCGCAAAGCATTCGACATGATGTGCGAGCGGGCGGTGTCACGCCAGACCCGCAGCGGTCCCCTCGGTGATTACCAGATGACGCAGGAGAAGATCGCCGACAGCTGGATCCAGATCGAACAGTTCCGGCTGCTGGTGCTGCGCACCGCGTGGAAGATCGACAAGTACCACGACTATCAGAAGGTACGCCGCGACATCGCCGCGGTGAAGGTCGCCATGCCGCAGGTCCTGCACGACGTGGTGCAGCGCGCCATGCATCTGCATGGGGCACTGGGAGTTTCCGACGAGATGCCGTTCGTGAAGATGTTGGTGGGCGCGGAGTCGCTGGCGATCGCCGACGGTCCGACCGAGGTGCACAAGCTGACCGTCGCGCGCCGCACGCTCAAGGAGTACGAGCCCGTCCACACGCTGTTCCCGTCGCAGCACATCCCGACCCGCCGTGCGGCGGCTCAGGCCAAGCTGGCCGAACTGCTCGAACACGAGGTCGCCCAGCTGTGACGGCGCGGTAGATGGCCGCCGACACGTCGGCCAATCTGGTGGCCACCGCCGAGCGGTTGTTCGCCGAGCGCGGGGTCGACGCGGTCAGCCTGCGGGAGATCGCCCGCGAGGCGGGTGCCCGCAATGTGATGGCGGTGCAGTACCACTTCACCGACCGGGCCGGGGTGCTGGCCGCGATCGCCGACAAGCACCTGCCGGTCGTCGACGCGCGCCGAGATGCCCTGTTGGACGGCATCGAAGGTGAGGCCGGGCCGTCGATGCGGGCGATGGCCTCCGCGCTGGTCCGCCCACTGGCCGCGAAGCTCGCGGACCCTGACGGCGGCCCGGCGTTCCTGCGCATCCACGCCGACCTGCTGAACCGCCCGGTGCCGTCATTCGACCTGACCGGGCGCTCCGGCAGCCTGCAACGCTGGCGCGCCTTGTTGGCGCCCATGCTCGATCCGGTGGCCGTCACCCTGCATCCGCGGCTGGGTGCGCTGGTGTACGCCGCGGTGGAGTTGGGCCGACGAGCGGCCACCGCGCCGCACGCCGACGACCGGTTGTTCAGCAGCCATCTGGTCGACACCGTCGCGGCGATGCTCGGCGCGCCGCTCTCCGACGAGACCCGGGCGTTGGCGACGGAGCGGCAAGCCCGCCGGTCGCGCCCTCAGGAGCGGACGATCGCCAGCCCTTCCTGAACCAGGGTGGCGGTCAGCACCTTGTGTGCGTCGTAGAGGTTCAACGTCACCAGACCACGCCCCCGCGCGGCGGCCGGTGAGCGTGATTCCAGCAGATTCCAGTGGCCCGCATCAATCGGCCGGTGGAACCAGATCGACGAGTCGGTGGTGGCGGTGCGGTGGCTGCGGTCGACCATCGAGTGGCCGTGCACCTGCAGCACCGGGTCGATGCCGTAGATGTCGGTGACGTAGACCGCCGCGCAGGCGCCCAGCCATGCCGGGCCGTCCAGCGGCACGGTGACTCGCCACCACAGCCGACGCACGAATTCGCCTGTGCTGCGGTCATCGTCGGTGCGGATATCGATCTCGTCGAGCGGCAGTGACGGCGCCGGGCCGATGGGGCCGGTGGCGGGCAGCTGCTCGGGCTCACCGGACGTTGTCGCCTGTGCAGCGTGCTCGGGACCGTCCGCCGCGGCGGAGAACGAGATGGTGGCGGTGGTCAACAGCCGCCCATCCTGGCGGGCCAGTACCCGCCGCGACGCCGTGGTGCGGCCGTCGTAGACGTGGTCGACCTCGTAGTAGACCGGCGCACCCGCGTCCCCGCCGCGCAGGAACTGGACGTGCAGGCTGGTCGGTGTCTTGTCGGCGTCGACGGTGTGGCAGGCCGCGGCCATGGCCTGCGCGGCGAGGTGGCCGCCGTAGGCGCGTTTGTCCGGTGGCCCGCTCGCCTCGCCGACGAACGCACCGGACGGGTCCGCGGCGACGGTCAGCAGCCGCGACAGCGTGCTCATACGGGATCGGCTCCTGTTGTGACAGTGCCGGATTCGACGAGCGCGGTGATCTCGCTGTCGGTGATCCCGAGCTCGGCCAGCACGGCCGCGGTGTCATCACCGAGCGCGGGTGCGGGCTGGGCGGCGACATGCGCACCGTCGACCGACATCGGCAGACCCGGCGCCAGGTAGGTGCCGATCCTGGGCTGGTCCAACGCGCTGAACAACGGATTCGCCGTCACGCGCCGATCCTTCGCGACTTCGGCGAAGTCGAGATAGCGGTCCCACAGCACCGAGCTGGCCGACAGTGCCGCACTGACCTCGTCGGCGGTGTGGCTTCGAAACCATGGCGCGAACAGGCCGGTCAACACCGCCCGGTGCTCGTAGCGCTGACCCTCGTCGGCGAAGTCGGCGCCCAGCGCTTCGGCAACGGCGGCAACGGCTTTCGACGTCCCGGTAAGCTCGGTGAGATCGCGGAAATGCCGGTTGGTCAGCGCGACCAGCATGAAGGTGGCGCCGTCGCTGCTGGTGTAGTCCTGGCCGTACTGGCCGTAGATCGCGTTGCCCAGGCGTGGTCGCTGGGTGCCGTTGACCATCGGCTCGGTGAGGAAACCGAGGTTGGCCGCGGTGGCCAGCGCGACATCGTCGAGCGGGAGCCGGATGCGGCTGCCCGCCCCCGTCGCCTCCCTGCGGCGCAAGGCCACCAGTACCGCCAGCGCGGCATACAGGCCGCAGCTCACATCCCAGGCCGGCAGCACGTGGTTGACCGGACCGCCCTGGCTGGGCGAGCCGGTGACCAGAGGAAATCCGGTGGCGGCGTTGACGGTGTAGTCCACCCCGGTGGACCCGTCGCCGCGGCCGACCACTTCCAGGTGGATGAGATCGGGGCGGACAGCGCTCAGCTCGTCGTAGGAATGCCATTGCCGCCCTGCGACATTGGTGATCAATACCCCCGCGTCGGCGATCAGCCGGGCTACCAGCCGCTGCCCAAGCTCGGAGCGCATGTCGGCGGCCACCGAGCGCTTGCTCTTGTTCAAGCCCGCCCAATAGATGCTGTCCCCGGCCTCGGTCAGCGGCCAGCGCTTGTAGTCGGCCGCGCCGCCGACCGGGTCGACGCGGATGACCTCGGCGCCCAGTTGGGCCAGCGTCATACCGGCCAGCGGAACCGCCACGAAGCTGGAGATCTCGACGATGCGGACACCGGCCAACGGCAGGTCAGGGGTATCAGTCACGTGACGAGTATGGCGGTGGCCGGCTCACCACACCGCGACGGGGACGCCCAAGCACAGCAGCATCAGGGCCAGCAGAAACCAGCCCGCCCCCTGCCAGATCGGCCAGGTGCCCTCGGCGCGCCACACCCGGTACGTCTGGATCAACGCGCCGACCCCGCCGATGAACAGGATCAGCGGCACCAGGACGCCCGCGACCCGCGAGTGCCAGACCACGGTCGCCGCGAACGCCACGGCAGCGACGGCGACGACGGCCACCACGTAGGTGACCGCAGCCCGGAAGGCCGCCGGATCGTGCCAGCTCTTCTCGACGTCGTCGCTGTCCATAGTCATCCCAGCGTAAGGCGTTGAGTGAGCGCTCACGTTTGGCAATCGGGTGAGATATGGGGCGTGAGCGCTCACTCAATGGGGTAACCCGGCCTGATGACGGAACCCACTGACAAAAGTGAAGAGGACGGCGACGACGGCAGCTACGTCGGCGAGGCCGGCCCCGACGACACGTTCGACGCCGGCGAGACCGGTGCTGAGGCGCGCAGCGAGGGCTGAGGTTCGTGTAAGGATCGGCCCATGCGTCTGCTGTTGTTGGCCGACACTCACATTCCGAAGCGCGCCCGCGATCTACCGGCGCAGGTGTGGCACGAGGTCGAGCGGTGCGATGCCGTGATCCACGCCGGCGACTGGGTCGAGGTGGGCCTGCTCGACGAGTTGTCGGCGCGCTCTCATCGCCTGATCGCCTGCTGGGGCAACAACGACGGGCCCGACCTGCGATCCCGGCTACCCGAGTGCGCCGACGTGACGCTGGACGGCTTGCGCTTCACCGTCGTGCACGAGACGGGGGCCGCGTCGGGTCGGGAAGCCCGGATGGCGCAGCAGTATCCGCACACCGATGTGCTGGTGTTCGGCCACAGTCACATCCCCTGGGACACCACCGCGAAGACGGGACTGCGGCTGCTGAATCCCGGCTCGCCGACCGACCGTCGTCGCCAGCCGTTCTGTACGTACATGACGGTGGTCACCCGGCCGGGTGTGCTGGCCGAGGTGCACCAGCACCGCATCGACAAGACTTAGCTCTGAAACAGAGCTAAGTTGGTGGGGTGACCCTCCGCACCGATCTCGTCGCCGAGCTGTTCGGCACCGTCGGCCGGTTCCGGCGCACGGTCCGCCGAACCGCCGGTGCCTCCTTCGCCGGACTGACCGAATCGCAAGCCGAGCTGTTGCGGCTGGTCGGTCGGCAGCCGGGGATCTCGGTCAGCGCGGCTGCCGCCGAACTCGGGCTGGCCGCCAACACCGCGTCCACGCTGGTGTCCAAGCTGTCGTCCGACGGACTTCTGACACGCACCCCCGACCCCGGCGACCGGCGCGTCGGCCGCCTGACCCTCACCCCGCCGGCGCAGAAACTCGCCGACGCCTCCCGGGCCGCACGGCGAGCGGCACTGGCCGAAGCCCTCGACCGGCTCGACGACGACGACGCCCGAGCCCTGGCCGAGGGCATGCGGGTGCTCGCCGCGCTGACCGCCACACTGCAGGAGAAGCGAACATGACCGCGCCCGCGATCGACTGCCAGAACCTGACCCACCGCTACGGCGACTTCACCGCAGTCGACGACCTGACGTTGCAGGTACAAAGCGGCGAAACCGTGGGACTACTCGGCCCCAACGGGGCTGGCAAGACGACCGTCGTTCGGGTGTTGACCACGTTGACTCCGGTCCAGCACGGTCAGGTCCGCGTCTTCGGACTCGACTCGCGACGCGACACCATGGACATCCGGTACAACCTTGGCTATGTGCCCCAACAGCTTTCGATCGAACCCGCACTGACCGGCAGGCAGAACGTGGAATGGTTCGCCCGCCTCTACGACGTCCCGCGCGCGGCACGCAAGCGGCGGGTCGACGAGGCGCTGGCGGCCATGCAGCTGGTCGACGTCGCCGACCGGCTGGCCACCACCTACTCCGGGGGGATGGTCCGCCGCCTCGAGCTGGCCCAGGCCCTGGTGAACCAGCCCTCGCTGCTGATTCTCGACGAACCGACCGTGGGCCTGGATCCCATTGCCCGCGACAGTGTTTGGGATCAGGTCCAGAGCATGCAACAGGAGTTCGGCATGACGGTGCTGCTGACCACCCACTACATGGAAGAAGCCGACGTACTGTGCGACCGGGTGGCGCTGATGCACCATGGCCGGCTGCGGGCGGTGGGCACGCCGGCCGAACTCAAGACGAAAGTCGGTCCCCAGGCGTCCCTGGAGGATGTGTTCCGGCATCACGCCGGATCGGGGCTCGAGGACGCTGTCGAGCACAACGGCCTCGGCGGGATCCGGGCCGGACGGAAGGCGGCGCGCAATGCCGGTTGATTCCACGGCAGGCACCCGGCTGTTGCGGGCACCCCGCGGCTGGCGGCGGGTGCCCAGCATGGCCGGCCGGATGCAGACGTTCGCCTGGGTCGAGTTGCAGAAGCTGCGCCATGACCGCACCGAGCTGTTGACTCGCACGGTGCAGCCGGCGTTGTGGCTGTTGATCTTCGGGACGACGTTCAACCGTTTACATGTCATCGACACCGGCCCGGTGCCGTATCTGGAATTCCTGGCGCCCGGGATCATCGCGCAGTCGGCGCTGTTCATCTCGATCTTCTACGGCATCCAGATCATCTGGGACCGCGATGCCGGCATCCTGGCCAAGCTGATGGTGACCCCGGCGCCGGCGTCGGCGTTGGTGACGGGCAAGGCGTTCGCCGCAGGAGTGCGGTCGATCGCACAGGTGATCGGTGTTCTGGTCTTGGCCTACCTCATGGGGATTGCGATGACGCACAACCCGTTGCGGATCGTGGCGGCGATGGGTGTGGTGATGCTCGGGTCGGCGTTCTTCGCCTGCCTGTCGATGACACTGGCGGGGCTGGTGCGCAATCGGGACCGGCTGATGGGCATCGGCCAGGCCATCACCATGCCGCTGTTCTTCGCCTCGAACGCGCTGTATCCGGTGGCAGTGATGCCGGAGTGGCTGCGCTGGTTGTCGCGGGTGAATCCGCTGAGCTACGAGGTTGATTCGCTGCGACTGCTGCTGGTGGGTATCCCGTCCGCGCATCCGTGGCTGGACCTCGGTGTGCTGGCGCTGGCCGCGGTGCTCGGAATCGCCGCGGCGTCGGGATTGCTGCGCCGGCTGGTGCGCTAGCGTTCGCGCCGAGCGTCACACCGGAGTCACGTTCGGCGCCGAGCGTCACACCAGAGTCACGTTCGCAGCGGATCGAAGCGGAACACCGCGAGCGTGCCTGCCAACGCCTCGAATTCGTCTGGCGTGCCTTGCTGCACCAGGCCCGAACGCTTGGCGAACATCACCCCGACGGGGACGTGTTCAGGAAACGCACGCAGCACCGGCTTGGCTTCCTCAGCCCCGAGTTGGACGATTCTGACCTGTCGTGATCGGCGGCCGCGGCTCAGCGTGCCTGCGCCGGCCGCCTTGGCATTGCGCGCCCAGTCAGCACCGGGATAGCCGGCCACGGTGTACAAGCCGCCATCGAATTCGAAGGGGGTCATCGGTGTGCTGCGTAGCTTTCCGGACTTGCGACCCGGAACGGTGAGCACATAGGCGGGTCCGGTGTTCAGCCCGAGCCTCTGCACAGCCATCATGAATCGGTTCATCGGCTTGAGCCAACGCGGTGGTCGTGGGTTGGTCATCACATCTCCTTGGTGAACAGTGCGGCGTTCTCGCCGACCCATTGGGCGAAGGTCGTGGCGGGACGGTCGAGGACCTTCTCGACGTCGTGGGTGACAAGTGCGGGCGAGGTCGCGGTGGTCGCCAGCATCGCGATGTAGGCGTCGGCGAACTCTGCGGAAAAACCGTTGCCGATGAAGCGTTGTCGCACCAACGCGGCCGGTACTTCCTGATAGCGCAGCGGACGGTTCAGCGCCCTCGCGACGGCCGCGACGAGTTCGGAGTTGGTCAACGATTGCGGCCCGGTCAACGGAATTCTCTGGCCGAGGAGGTCGTCGGTCAGCAAGGCACGCGCGGCAACGGCGGCGATGTCGGCTTCGGCGATCGGTGCGCTCGATGCCGAGGCGTACGGGCCGGCGACGATGTCACCCGCGCTGACCTGCGCTGCCCACATGCCGGGGAAGTTCGACGCGAAAACCGACGGACGCAGGCTGACCCACGGCACGCCGGATTCAATCGCGAATTGTTCGCACTCGCGGTTGCGGTCGCCGCGATACCGCGAAGGCTGGCGATCATCGTCGTCATCGGCATTGATCGCCGACAGCGCGACGAGCTTGTCGACACCGTGTTGTCGGGCCGCGGCCACCACGTCGGCGAGCGCGGGGCCCAGCGCGCGGGAGTTGAGGAACACCGCCGACGCGCCGTCCAGGGCGTCCAGGGCGTCGGGCACTTCCTCGACGCTCGCCGGCAGCCTCGCTCCACCGGGGCGACGGGTCACCGCGCGCACGTGAACGCCGCCCTTCACCAGCAGCTCGACGAGCGGCCGGCCCACATTGCCGGTCGCTCCAGTCACCACAATGGTCATCTCGCGGGTCATCTCGAGTCCTTTCTCCTCGGTTACAAACAAGGACGGGATAACGCCATGCGAAGTGACAGCCGGCAGCGGTAACTTTTTGCCATGCCGATTCGTCGTCTATGACATGAGCGAAGCGTTTTCCGGCCTGTTGCTGGCCCACCGCCCGTATCTGATCAATCTGGCCTACCAGATGGTCGGCGACATCGGCGATGCGGAAGACATTGTGCAGGAAGCGTTCCTGCGGCTGTCGATGACCGACATCGAGGGCATCGATGACCCGCGGGGCTGGCTCACCGTGGTCAGCAGCAGACTGTGCCTCGATCACGTGCGGTCGGCCCGGCACCGACGGGTGACCACCGCCGGACCCGAGTTGATGGAGCGCCGGACGCCGCTGAACCACAGCGCCGTGGCCGATCCGGGCGACCGGGTCACCCTTGATGACGCGGTCAATGATGCGCTGTTCGAGGTGCTCGGCAGGCTCAGCCCACCCGAGCGGGTGGCGTTCGTGCTGCACGACGTATTCCGGGTGCCGTTCGACGACATCGCCGAGACCGTGGGCCGCCCGGCCGCGGCGTGCCGTCAGTTGGCTCGCCGCGCGCGCATGAAGATCCGCGCCGCTGCACCCGTCACCGCCGTGGTCAACGACACCGAACACCACCTGGTCACCGAGCGGTTCATCGCCGCCTGCGCCGACGGCGACCTGGCGGCCCTGACCGAGGTACTGGCACCCGATGTGTGGGGTGCCGGCACGATCCTGGCCGATCCGGCACCACCACCGCAGGTGAACCACGGCCCGCTGGCTGTCGGCACGAACCTGCTGCGCTACCTCACCGACGCGACGCTCGTCAGCGGTCCGGTAGGGCGGCCCGTCGTGCTGGCCTTCAGCGAGCGTCGTCTGTTCGCCGTCGTCGTCCTCACCGTCCGAGACGGTCTGGTCACCAAGATCGAGGCGACCGCGGATCCGTCCGCGCGCTGACTTCTTGTTGCCGCCCTTCACCTCGGCCTGTGAAAGTCTTGTGCCTCATGAGATTCGGACCGAAGCCTCATCACCGTGCGTGCGTTGAGCTGGCAACGCCGGGTACACCGGTCCTACGGACGCAGCCGATGGATCCGCTCGAAAAGTAGTTGTCTGACTGATGAAGTCGTCGATGAGCTCCGCGACCTCGGTGGGACGCTCAGCCTGCGGGAAGTGCCCGACGCCGCTGAGCACTTCAAGCCGGATGTCAGGGCGGACTTCCTGTACGGCGTAGGCGTGCTCGACGGGGATGATGGCGTCCTGGTCGCCCCAGATCGCCATGATGGGCAGATCCTTCCTCGAGCTCAGACGGCTCAGCGCGCTGACGCACTGTCCGCGGTAATCGACAACGGAACGTAGCGTGCGCAGGAATGCCTGCCGAGTCGCAGCGTCGGACAGCGAGCTGTAGGAGCGCCATATCTCTTCACCGCGCGGTGAGGACATGCCAATCTTGTGGAACCAGGACCAGACCCGCTCGCCGGCGTTCAGTACCGGTTGGGGAGCGATGATCGGCATGATCAGCTCCGCGCCGGGGGCCGACAGCATTCGCAGGGTCAAACCCACGTCGGGACCCAAACCACCACTGTCGACGAGGATGAGTCGCTCACAGTAGTCGGGGTGCTGGTAGCTGAATTGCATTGCCACCCCGCCGCCGAGGGAGTGACCGACGATTGTTGCGCGGCGGATGCCGAGCTCGTCGAACAGGTCACGGAGCACCGCCGCGAACGCGCCCAGCGAGTAGTCGCTGCGTGGTTTGGCGGACTGGCCGTGACCCGGCAGGTCGGGCGCCACCACCCGGTACTTGCGCGACAACGGGCGGATCACCGACCGCCAGGTCTGCGAGCTACCGGCCATGCCGTGCAGCAACATGATCACCTCACCCTCACCCTCGTCGACGTAGGCGAGGCGGTCGCCGTGCAGGTCGAGATACTTCAGGTCGTCCATCTGGTCATCCTTGGAATAGGAGTGAAATTACTGGGGAGAGTTGGGCAAAGACAGCCGGATGATCTTCTTCCAGGCCGACGCGACCTGCTTGGGTAGTGGGCCGCTGGTGTAGGTCAGCCCGTAGCGCTCGAAGACATCCTCGACCTTGGGGGCGATCTCCTGGTAGCGGTTGCTTGGCAGGTCGGGATACAGGTGGTGTTCAATCTGGTATGAGAGGTTGCCTGTCATGAAATGCATTGCGCGACTTCCGGATATGTTCGCCGAACCGAGCATCTGGCGCAGATACCACTGGCCGCGGGTCTCGCCCTCGATCGAGCTCTTGGCGAAGGTTTCCACTCCTTCGGGAAAGTGTCCGCACATGATGACCGAGTGTGTCCACAGGTTGCGGACGAGGTTGGCGGTCAGATTGGCGGTCAGGGTGGTCAACGCTGAGGGACCTGACAACAGGGGGTGCAAAACATAGTCGCGGGTGGCGTGACGGCGGATCTTGGCGAGGACCTTCCTGCCGCGGGCACGGAAGTCCTCTTTGTCCACGCGGCCTTTGAGGTACTTGCCGATCTGCAAGTCATAGAAGGCGATTCCGTACTGGAAGAAGCAGGCGTTGACGGCGTTCGACAGCGGCTGCACCAGGTACAGCGGGGTCCAGCGTTGCTCTTCGGCGACGCGCATGATGCCGTAGCCCAGGTCATTGTCCCTACCGCGGACGTTGGTGTAGGTGTGGTGCAACTCGTTGTGCGAGTGCTTCCACAGCTCGGCCGGTGAGGCGTTGTCCCACTCCCAGGTGGTGGAGTGGATGCTGGGATCGCGCATCCAGTCCCATTGGCCGTGCATGACATTGTGGCCGATCTCCATGTTCTCGATGATCTTCGACATCGACAGCCCGATGGTTCCGGCGAGCCAGGCGGGCGGGAACAGGGAGAACAGCAGGATGGCGCGGCTGCTGAGCTCGATCTTGCGTTGCGCGTCAATCACTTTGCGGATGTAGGCCGCGTCGCGTTCACCGCGGCTGGCGATGACCTGATCGCGGATGGCGTCGAGTTCGACCCCGAGATTCTCGATGTCGGCGTCGGTCAAATGAGTGGTGATGCTGTCGACGGGTGGCTCGTGCAGAGCGGTCATGTCGGTGTGCCCTTCTGAAGTAGTGGGAGTTCGATTCGGTGGGTCAGAGCGCGATATCGCACTGCCCGGCGGCCGCGGAGACGCAGGTCTGGATGACAACACCGTCTCCTTCGGCGGCGGTGGTGACATCGCCGGTGCGTAGGTCGCGCACGGCTCCCTGTCGAAGTGGGGCGACGCAGCCGAAACAGATGCCCATCCGGCAGCCCGAGGGCATCAGCACCCCGGCGGCTTCGCCTGCGTCGAGCAGGCTTTCGGTGCCGTCGGTCTCGACGGTGATCCCGGTGGTGGAGAAGGTGGCGGTGCCGGCTGCGCCGGTGTCGATGACAGTGGGGCGGAACCGTTCAGTGTGTAACCGTTCGCTGAGATCTGCTGCGGCCCAGTCTAACTCGAGAGCGTCGAGCATGCCCGCGGGTCCGCATGCCCAGGTGTGGCGATCGGACAGGTCGGCGACCAGATCGTGAAGTCTGCCGACGTCGAGCATGCCGTCGGTGTCGGTGTTGATTTCGATGAGCTTGATCACCCCTTGGGTGGCGAGCATCCGCAGTTCGCCACCGAAGATGACCTCCTCGGCGGTCGGTGCGGAATGGACCACGACGACATCGGACGACGCGGCTCGATCCATGTTGCGCAGCATTCCCATCACGGGGGTGATGCCGCTCCCGGCCGTGACGAACAGCGCCTTGGCCGGCGCCGGTGTGCCGAGGGTGAACTCCCCGGCTGCCTGGTCGAGCTGGATGACGGTTCCGGCGGTGGCGCGCCGCACCAGGTAGTTGCTCACGGTCCCATCGGGGATGGCCTTGACGGTGATCGAGACGCAGCCGTCGGGCCGGTCGGTGGTCGAGGTCAGTGAGTAGGTGCGCCACTGGCGGACACCGTCGACGTCGACACCGATACGCGCGTACTGGCCGGGAACGTGGCCTTGCCATTGCCGGCCCGGCTTGATCACCAGGGTGACCGCGTCGCGGGTCTCGGGGTGGATCGCCTCGATCCGTCCGCGCAGGGCGGCGCCCGAGCGCAGGGGATCGATCACGTCGAGGTAGTCGGCGGGGACCAGTGGTGTGGTGAGCCGCTCGGCGAAGTTCAGCATCCGCCCGCGCAAGCGTGCGGCGGGGCGGACGTGAGGTGCGGTCGTGGTCATATCCCCACTCTCTATCGCCAAGCGTATAAAATCTTGACCGAGCGGTGTGAAAGATGGTTCAGTTTTTGTCTGTAAGGAGTAAATTGTCCGGTACCGAGGGGCGCCTGACCGGATTGGCATTCGATCCGGACGTGGTCGCGTCACTGGAGGCGGTGCTGCCGCGGATGGCCGAGCGCACAGTGGCTGCGGTCATTGCCGAGGTGCCCGCCTACGCCGACCCGTTCAGCGGGCGGATGGGCCCCAATATCGAGAACGCCGTGCAGAACGCCCTGGGGTCATTTCTGCGCCTGGCCATTCGTGCGGAGGATTCCGATTCGTCGCCGTCGCTGTCGCCGGCCCTCGACGGCGCCTACGAACTCGGTCGCGGCGAAGCCCGCAACGGCCGTTCCATCGACGTGTTGCTGTCGGCGTATCGGGTTGGCGCGCGGGTGGCCTGGCGCGAGCTGTCCGAGACTGCCGTCAGTGCCGGGTTGTCGGCCAAGATTGTCGCCCGGTTCGCCGAGCTGGTGTTCGCGTTCATCGACGAGCTGTCGGCATCGAGCGTGTCCGGACACGCCGACGAACTCGCCACCGCCGGCCGGGTCCGCCAGCGCTACCTCGATATCCTCACCGCCCAGCTACTCGCCGGTGACAGCCCGGAGACACTGCACGCCAGCGCGGAGCGCGCGAACTGGCCTGTGCCGCAGACGCTTACCGCAGTGTTGTTGCCGATGGCCCGAGGCCGTGGAATGGCGCCGTTGTTCAGCGGTGAGGTTCTGCAGGCCACCGAGGACCTGCCGGGTCTGGATTTGGCGGAGTCGTGGTCGGTGACGCTGGTTCCCGACATGGACGGGGGACGTCGGCCGCTGCTGCTTTCGACGCTCGCGGGCCGCCACGCTGTCGTGGGCCCCTCGCGCCCTTGGTTGTTGGTCCGCACCTCCTATGAACGTGCGGTCCGGAGCCGCCACCTGCCCGCCGCGGGCGACGGCGTCCTCGACACCGACGAACATCTGGTGGACATCGTGCTCGGCGCCGACCCGGACGCCGCTCACGATCTGCGAGAACGAGCGCTGGCCCCCCTGCAGGGATTGCGTACCAACACCGTTGAGCGCCTGATCGAGACGTTGCGGGCATGGCTGCTGCACCAGGGGCAGCGCGATGCCATCGCCTCAGCGCTGTTCGTTCATCCGCAAACCGTGCGCTACCGGATGAATCAGTTGCGCGACCTGTACGGCGATCGCCTCAACGAACCGGAGACCATCCTGGAGTTGACCGTGGCGCTGGGGATGCACCCGGGAAATTGAGCTACCGCGCGTCTCGCACCGCAAGATAGTGCTCGGACACCGGTATCCCGTCGGTGTGCCGCGCGACGGCTTCCTCGATGAGGCGATCCTGACCCGTGAGCCGGGTGTAGTGCTGGTGCATGTGCTCGCCCCAGGACCGCACGACGAACGTCTCCACGAACGTCGACTCGTGTTCGATGCTGCGAAACAGCCGCCATTGCGATGCCCCGGTGCGCTGCCGCGATCGACCGAGGACCGCCATCGCTGCCAGGAAGGCCTCCTCATCCGACGACGCGACGCGGTAGGACGTCAGCACCAGAACCGGACCGTCCAGGGGCTCGGGCTCGAAGACCAGGGTCGGCTCGGGCCAGTGCGAGGAAGGCGTCAGGTCGAGCTTGCTCGTGTTTGCGTGCAGCGGCCACCACATCGAGGACAGTCCGCACAGCGCCAACAGTCCCGCGCTTGCCAGCAGGCTGGTGGCGCTGGTGGTTGCTCCGGCGAGCACGCCCCACAGCACCGAACCGAACGCCTGCCCGCCCATGAAGATCAGCTGATACACCGACAGCCCACGGGCACGCACCCATGCGGGCAGGCTCAGTTGCATCGAGGCGTTCAACGTCGACAGCGACAGCAGCCAGGACGCACCCCCGACGATCAAGGCCGCCATCACCGCCGCGAAGACAGGTACCAATGCCAATACGACCGTGGCCACGGTGAAGCCCGCCGCACCGACCGTCAGCAAGGCGTTCTGCCCGAACCGCGCTCGCAGCCGGGACAGCAGGAACGCGCCGAGTACCGCACCCAAACCCAGCGCTCCCAGAAGCAGCCCATAGCCCGAAGACGACAAGCCGAGCTGGTTTGCCGCGATCACCGGCAGCAGACCCCACAGCGCACTCGCGGGTCCGATGAACAGCGCCGCCCGTAGCAGAATCCGCCGCACGATCGGCGAACTGCGGATAAAACGTCCGCCCGCACTCAGCGCTGCCAGGGCCCGCTCGGGAGGATAACCGTTCACGACGGGAGGCCGGCGCCACCGGGCGAGCACGAACACGATTCCGATGAAGGACACCGCATTGAGCGCGAACACCAACGTAGGGCCGGACAGCGATACCAGCACGCCGGCGATCGCCGGCCCGATCGCCCGGGCGCCATTGAGGCTCATGCTGCCCAACGCAGCAGCTGCCGGAATCTGTTCGGATGGAACGAGATCGGGCTGAATCGCCTGCCACGCCGGGGCGGTGAGCGCCTGTCCGCAACCGATCACGAACAACAACATCAGCAGCACCGCCGGGGTCGTCAGCCCTGCACCGGTCAGCATGGCGAGCAGACCCACCCCGGCGGCCATCGCGCCCTGCGTCGCGATGAGCAGCCGGCGGCGGTCGACTAGATCGGCGAGGACCCCCGACGGCAACGCCAGCAGCACCACCGGCAACGTCGTCGCGGTCTGCACCAGCGGAACCAAGACTGCGGCGCGCGGATCGCCGACGAGCATCCACTGCGCCCCGACGGTCTGCATCCAGGTGCCGAGATTGGAGACGAGTTGCGCGATCCACAGCGCGCGGTAGATCGGTGATCGCAGCGGCGCCCAGGTCGAAGTCGGCCGCGCCGATTGGCCTGCCGATATCATCCGCCGCTCCCCCGTATCGCCTCCCGAATACTGTAGAAGAGCCACAATCCAAACCTGGGGTGACGGCAGCCGGCGAGGTACGGCACGGGGCCGACTGCCGACCGCGTTTCACCAATCGCGCTCGCTGAGGCGCTGACGCACACGGCCCGTCGCATGCCCACTATGCGGCGCATCAGTCCCGCTTCATAGACGGCGATGACGGGCATCGCCGGCCCGGCGGTCCAGCCGGGCCATTTCTGTCGCGGCTTGCAGGCTCAACTTGCTCCAAAAGGGCTGCCGTTCGGCCCCGGGTCAGGCCAGCAGCCGGCGACTGAGCCCGCTGGCTCGCACCGCCCGTCGCCCGACCGCGGCGCGCAGCTGCTCAGCCGAGCCCACCACCCGCACCTTCGTCTTGGCCCGAGTCACCGCGGTGTACAACAACTCCCGGCTCAGCAACCGTGAATCCGTCGGCGGCAGAAGCACCGTCACCTCCGCGACCTGACTGCCCTGACTCTTGTGGATCGTCATCGCATGCATGGTCTCGATATCGGCCAGGCGGCTGGTGGCGAACTCGGCGGGCCCGTCCGCTCCGGCCACCGCCACCCGCAAAACACCGTCGCGCAGCACGGTCACCCCGATGTCGCCGTTGTAGAGCCGCAGCCCGAAGTCGTTGGCGGTGACCAACACCGGCCGGCCCGCGTACCACGAAGCCCATTGGGGGGCATCGGTTTCCTCGGCCAACCACCGCTCGACCTGCCGGTTCCAGTACGCCACCCCGTGCGGCCCGCGCCGGTGCGCACACAGCAGCCGGTGCTCCTCCAGGGTGGCCAGCGCCGCCTGCCCGTTGCCGAGAACCGCGGCCTCGCGCAGGCGGATCGCATGCGGAACCAGCACCCGGCGAAGCGCTGTGGTGGGCTCTTCGGTGTCGATCCATTCGATGTGCTCACCACCGGCGTGCAGGACGTCGATCGCGCGGTTGGCGTCACCGATCCGGATCGCCAGTGCCAGCGCCCCGATGGAGGCGCCGAACCGGTGTGGCGTGATCAGCTTGGCCACCGGCGTATCGCCGCGCGCACTGAGCCCCTCCACCAAATCGGCCAGTACAGCACCGGCTTCCACCGAGGCCAGCTGGTCGGGGTCACCGACCAGCAGCAGCCGCGACTCCGGCCGGACCGCTTCGACCAGGCGGGCCATCATCGTCAGCGACACCATCGACGTCTCGTCGACAACGATCACGTCGTGCGGCAACCGGTTCTCCCGGTGATGCCGGAACCGTGCCGAAGTCCTGGGCAGCGGACCCAGCAGCCGGTGCAGCGTGGTGGCGCGCAGCCCCTTCAGCCGGTCGCGATCGGCGGGCGTCAGTTCGTCGACTTCAGCCTGCACCGCCTCCTGCAGTCGGGCGGCCGCCTTACCCGTCGGCGCGGCCAGCGCGATGCGCAGCCCCGGTGTTCCTTCCAGCTCCGCCTGCTCGGCCAGCAGTGCCAGCAGCCTCGCCACGGTGGTGGTCTTGCCGGTGCCCGGCCCCCCCGTCAGCACCGTGAGCCCCTGGGCCAGGGCGACCTCCGCGACTCGGCGTTGTTCGTCATATCCCGCCGGGAAAAGCCTTGCAACGTCCGGCAATCGGCGCTGCGGCCGGGCAGCCGCCAGTGCCAACACGTCGGCGGCGACCTGGCGTTCCTCCAACCAGTACCGGTCGAAGTACAGCAGGTCTTCGTCAAGGTGCAACACCGCCGGTGAGCGCAGCAGTGGGCTGGCCGCGACGGCCGCCAGCCACTCCCCCGGCTCCGGCCACGGCAAGCCCTCGATGTCGACCTGCGCCGGCACCGCCGCGAGTTCCACGCACACCGACCCGCCGCGCACCGCGCGCACCACGAACGCGATCGCCAACGCGACCCGCTCGTCGGGCTCCTTGCCCAGCGCCGTCAACCGTTGGGCGACGAGAACATCAGACGCTTCGATGGCCCCGGCTTCGTTGAAGACCCGCAGTAATCCGGTGGCGCCGGCACAGAGCCGCCAATCCGCGGCATCGGTCACCTCGACGGTCATGCCGCCACCCCCGGTCCGTCGAGCAGGTCGGACACCGCCAGCACCAGCTCGGCGGGTGGCCGCCAGCTGAACACGCCGGCAGGGTGATCACCGGCGGTGGGCGTGTCCGGGCCACACATACCGCGGACGAACAGATACAGCACGCCACCGAGGTGCCGCTCCGGCTGGTACCCCGGCTGCCGCCACCGCAGGAATCGGTGCAGCACAACGCTGTACAGCAGCGCCTGCAGGGGATAGTCGGAATGCAGCATCGCCTCGGCCATCCGCTCGCGGTCATAGTCGGCGGCAGACAGCGGGCGGTCGGCCTCCCCCAGCCAGTTGGTCTTGTAGTCGACCACCAGATAGCGATGCCCCGCACCGTCGGGTATCCGCAACACCGCGTCGACAGATCCGGACAGATAGCCGCGCAACGACTGCGCACCGAGCGGGCCGCCGCTGAGCCGCTCCACGTAGGGAGCCAGCGGGTCGTCGGCAGGCAGGTGCTCGCTCAGCAGCCGGCCGACGTCAGCCAGCCGGGTCTCGGGTCGGCCCGTCCCCCGATCACCGCCGGACAGTGGGAACTCGAAGTCCATCTCGCACAACCGGTCCCGCAATCCGATCTGGCGCAACGTCAGGCCCCCGGCCAGCGGGCCGAGCGGGGTGTCGTGCATCGGCACCAGGGCGGCGGCCAGTTCCGCCGCGTCGACGTCCACCGGCCACCACACCGAATGCCGGTCGATCTGGGTCTGCAGTTCAGCCGCCAAGTCGCCGGCGAACGGGTCGGCGGATTCCAGGACCGCGTGCACCAGGCTGCCGAACGTGGCGCCGGCCGGCAGGTCGGCCATCGGGGAGGGCAGGTCCGCTCCCGACGGCGGTGCGCTCACCGCAATGTCGGCGACCTCGTCGTCGAGCTGCATCACCTCGGGCTCGCTGCCGACCCCGGTCGTCTCAGCGGCGCGGATCAGGCCGGAGTACGAGGTCCGCCGCCACGTGGTGTCGATACTGCGATGAAAGTGCCTGACACCAAGGTCTTCTCGTGGCTGCTGCACGGCCAGCTCGACCGGGTCGGCGACGATCGCCTCTTCCAGCACCGGGCCGCCCACGGTCTCCCATTCCCTCAGCAGGGCCACCGCCTCGGCGTCGTCGACCCGCTCAGGATCGCAGCGGTCCGGAACCGTGCTCTGCCCGGGACGGCGGCCCCGCAGCAGGCGGGACAGGCCGCCGTTGGGTTCATCCCAGGACGGCGCCCACCACGTCACCACCTGCGACTGGGCCCGCGTCATCGCGACATACGTCAGCCTGGTCTCCTCACCGGCGGACTCCTGCCTGCCGAGCCGCTGCGCGGTCGCCAGCTCGGCACTCTGGTCGCCGCCGACGTGCAGACAGCGCCGCTCCTGGTCGTGGAAACGGACCAGATCCTCGCTGCGCACATAGCGATTGAACGCCAACGGCAGATAGACGATGGGGAACTGCAGCCCCTTGCTCACCCACACCGTCATGATCTGCACCGCGGCGGCGTCACTGTCGAGGCGCCGGTTTCGCTCCGGCGCTCCGCTGCGCTCCTCACGCTGGGTACGCAGCCAGTCGCGTAATGCGGTGAGGCTGAGCTGTTCCCGGTGGGACACCTCATGCAGCAGTTGCGTGACGTGGGCAAGGTCGGTCATGTTGCGTTCGCCGCCGGCCCAGGACAGCACCCGCCGGCCCATACCCGCCAGCTGTGCCGCCTCGAACACCGCCGCCACGCCGGCTTCACGGGCATGATCTGCCCACTGCCTCAAGGTATTCGCGATCCGGTCGGTCAGCGCGTCACCGCCGTTGGCGAGCTCCTCGGCGGTGTTGCCGAAGAACATCGTGGTGGCGGCGGCTCGCACCAGGCCGGGGCGGTGCAACTGGTCGAAGGCCTCCAGCAGGCTCAGCCAGTCGTCGGCGGCCTGCGACTTGAGCACATCGGTGTCACCGGTGTAGACGGCCGGAACGCCCACGGCCACCAGCGCGTCGAAGCACGCCCTGGCGTCGGCGTGGCTTTCGGTGATGACGGCGATGTGGTTGGCCCGCAGCGGGTCGCCGTCGAAGGTGGCCTCGCTCGCCAGGAGCACGGCGATATCGGCCGCCAGGTCGGCGGCGACGTAGGGGCGTAAGGCGTCCATGCGGATGGTGCGGGTACCCCGCTGTCCGAAGCTTTCCCTGCTGATCACGCGCAGCCGGAACGGGTCGTTGCGCGGGGCGCCCGCCAATCGGTGGCCTCGGTGGTGGGCCTGCACGGGAAGGACTTTGATGTCCGGGTCGCCGAGCTCCGCGCCGCCCAACACGTTCTGCAGGCGGTCGACCAGCACCGAATCGCTGCGCCAGTTCACGCCGAGGGTGCGGCGTTGCCCCGCGGTCTTGGCGGCATGCAGGTAGGTGAAGATGTCCCCGCCGCGGAACGCGTAGATCGCCTGCTTGGGATCGCCGATGAGGATGAGTGTCGACTGACCGCTGAACGCGCGCTCGATCACCTGCCACTGCACCGGATCGGTGTCCTGGAACTCGTCGACCATCACCACTGACCACCGCTGGTGCATGCGGGTCGCGGCCGGCGACGCGGCTGATTCCAGCGCATCGGCCAGCCGGCCGAGCAGATCGTCATAGCTGAGGATCCCGCGCCGACGTTTGCGCCGATCCAACTCGGCCAGAACATCGTTGGCGAAGCCGACCCGGACCGCGGGCTGCGAACCCGGCGGCGGATCCAGCGGCCGCAGCTCGGTGCCCGGATTCGCGACCACCTCGCGCCCCAGCTTCAGCGCCTCGCCGCGGGTGATCGGCGGCTGCTCACGCTCCTGGCCGAAGTGGGCCAGGTACAGGTCGTCGACGATCTCGGCAACCAGTTCGTCCACGCTCTCGGCCAGCGTCACATGGGAATCGGTATCCCCGGCGACACCAAGGGATTTGAGCACCAGATGGCAGAACTGGTGGGTCGTGGCGATCGTCGCGGCATCGAAACCGGCCAGCGCGTCGCGCAACCGGTGTCGACGTTCGGCCAGTTCGCTTGGCGCACCATGGGTGAGCGAAGCCAGAACGTCGTTGCCCTGGGCCAGTTCTGGGTCGTCGAACGCGCGCAACGCCTCCTGCAGCGCGTGACGTACGCGCTCCCGCAACTCCTGGGTGGCCGCGCGACTGAATGTGATCAACAGCATCTGGTCCAGCCTGGCCCGGCCCTCTGCCACGTAGCGGGTCACCAGCGCGGCGAGCGTGTACGTCTTGCCCGTCCCGGCGCTGGCTTCCAGCACGGTGGTCGAACCGTGCTCCGGCAGGGGTCCCAGCAGATCGAACTGCTCCATCAGGCACCGTCCTCGGCACGCAGCAGCGGTGCCCACAGCCGTGCCGCATAGGCCCCCAACCGGGTCAGTTCACCGGGCGCTTCCTCCCCGGGGCGCGGTTCGGTCAGCAACGGGTCCAGATCGGGCTCCCGGCCCCAGACCCGCTCGATGGCGCGGTCATCACGTTCGTACCGCCACTTCGACCACGCTTCGCTTCGAGGGTCTTGGCCGCTGATCCGTGCCACCGCCCAGGCATGAGACGTCTTGATGGGCAGGGGAATCGGTTCGCGGCGGCCGGCATCGTAGATCGCGACCAGATCCCGGAGCAGCACGGCCGGGTCCTCCTGCGGCGCCCCCAGAGTGCGCTCGACCACTCCGTTGCGGCGCCGCTGCCTGCCGATGCACACCGCGGACCACTGCCCCGGATATGCGGCACACAGGGCCAGCATCGGGATCCAGGCCCGCAGCAGGTGCGGGGCATCCAGTTTGGAGAACGTCACCTCCAGAAGCCGCTTGCCGTACACGCCGGAGATGGTGCCGGTGAGACGACGGCCGCCGCCCAGATCGACGTCCACGTCGTAGGCCTGCGGGGTCCCGGTTCGATGGGCCAACGCCGCCCGGGCCAGTTCGGTTGCCTGGTCGCGTAATTCGCTGGCGGTCCGCCAGCCCAGCCGCCCAGGCGGCAACGTGCCTCGGCGCCATTCCGCCTGCCCGGCCCGGTCGGGATCCATTCCGGCGAGCATGTCGGTGAGTAACCGCTGCCCGACGGTCCACTGCTGCAGGTTGTCGATCTCGACGGGCATGGCGTCCTCGACGCCCTCGACGTCCCACGGCAGCGTCACGTCGAGGGCGGTGAAGAAGCCCTTGACGGGATTGGCGAAGAACTTCGACAGATCGGCCAGCGTGACATCGTCAGGGCCGGGCGCGGGCAGCGGATTCGCCAGCAGGTCGGGCTGCTCGGGGCGGTGGCCGCCGGTGATCGAGGCGGCAGCGAGCACGCTCGAATCGAAGGTGAACGGTTCGGCGGGCACCCCGAGCGCACCCGGCGTCACATTGCGAACATCGAAGGGCTGCAACGGGTGCCGAATGAGAATCTCCTCGCGGACCGGCACCTCCGTGGCGCGGTCCAGCGCGTCGAGCAGTTCGGCCAGCGGAACCGCCGGCGGCCGGGGTTGCCCGGAGTACTCGTTGGCTCCCGTATAGGTGATCACCAGCTTGTCGGTGGCGGCGCAGATCGCGTCCAGCAGCAGCTGACGGTCTTCGGAGCGGATGTCGCGCTCACCGGTCCGCGGGTCGCGGGCCAGCACGTCGTCGCCGTCGACCACGCCGATCCGGGGAAACACGGTGTCGTCCAAACCGACCAGGCACACCACCCGGTGCGGCACCGAGCGCATCGGAACCATGGTGCACACCGTCAGCGTGCCGGTGCGGAAGTTCGCGCGGGTCGGCCGCCCGGACAGATGCCGGCCCAGCAGGGCGATGACATCCGGCAGCCGCAGATCGGTGTCCGCCCGGTGGCCGGCGGAGGTCAGCACGTCGCCGAATTCGCGTTGCAGTTGACTTGTCTGCCAGGCGTCGTCGCCGGTGGTCACCGTGAGCATGCCGACACCGTCCTGCAGTGCGGTCAGCCACTGCCGCAACGGCCGGACCCCGCTCAGCGAGTCGACGATGCGCTGCAACCGGCCCACATACTCGGCCAGCCGGCCCGCCAGCTCCACACTGTTGCTGCCGACATCGTCGAGCGGCAGCGTCACGTCCAGCCAGTCCTTCGAATCGTCGGACATAGCCACCCCGGCGAGCACCCGATCCAGGCCGAACCGCCAGGTGTTCTGGATGAACGGGATCCCGAACGGGGCGCGGTGCTCGGCATCGAAGCCCCACCGGATGTTGGCCTGCTGCACCCAGCGGGTGATGGTCTCCAGGTCGTCGTCGGTGAAGGCGAATCGCGCCCGCACCGGTTCGAGATGGGCGAAGTCCAATACCTCGGTCGCCGTCACCCGGCTGCCGGCCAGCGCCAGCAGCTTCGCCGCCACCCCGAGCAGTGGGTTCGTCTGGATCAGCGCACGATCGGCCAGCCGAACCCGAAGCTGGTGGGCGGGATGCGCACCTGGTACCACGTCGCCGAGGCCGAAGTCCGCGACGATCAGCGGGGCGTAGGTCTCGATGTCCGGGCACATCACCAGGATGTCGCGCGGTTCCAGCGTGCGGTCCTCGGCGAGCAGACCGAGCAGGACCTCACGCAACACGTCGACCTGGCGGGCTGCGCCGTGGCAGCTGTGCACCTGCACCGATCGGTCACCGGCATACGAGCGGCCCTGCGGCCGTTCGGCATTGGCGGCGATATCGGACTGCAGCCAGCCCAGCAGCGTGTTCGGAAGACGTTCGGCACCCAGGAACTCGTCGGTGGCCACCGAAGCGGGCAGGCCCCGCTGGAGTTCGCGGACGTCGCGGCCAAGGGTGGCCAGCAACGGGTGGGTGGCGAGCCGGTGGCTGGTGTCCTCGCTGCGCGCCACGGTGCCACGCACGTCGTTCAGCGCGGTCCACAGGGCGGCGCTGGGATGCGGCAGCCACAGGTGCACATCGTGGTGTTCGGCCAACGCGCCGACGAGTTCGATCTCGGTGCTCGGCAGCCGGGTATGCCCGAACAGCGACAACCTGGCAGGCAGATCCGCACCTGACTCATTGAGCCGGGCAAGTGTTTTCGCGTGCCGCTCGTGGGGCGGGTCGATGCCCATGCTGGCGACCAGGGCACGCCAGAGGTGTGGCTGCCAGCGCAGGTCGACGTCCAGACCGTCGGGCTCGCCGGCCAGCCACTCGACCAGGAGCAGGGGGCGCTGGCGGGCGTAGGAGGCGAACAGCGCGGCGAGCCGGCGGGCCACCGCGTACCGCCTGCCCCGTCGCAGTTCCTTCTCTTCGTCGGCCACGAAGTGCCCGAGGTGGGTGGCCAGGGTCCGGCACCACGGCTCGTCGAGGCTGGCGTCGATGACCTCGAGCAGCGGCCAGGCCATCGCGTCGGGCGACCACGGATCGTCGTCATCGGTTCCCGCGATCTCCGCGATCAACGATGCCGGCGACCGGAACGACACCCCGGCACAGACACCCCCGGCGCCGTCCCCGCCGCCCAGGACGTGCGACAGCCGCTGACTGAGCCAACGCTCCACACCGCGGGCCGGCACCACCACCAGCTCGCTGGCGAACGGGTCTGATTGCGGGACGGCCAGCAGCGCGCCGAGACCGTCGGCGAGCAGGTCGGTTCGCTCGGCGCGGTGCAGGTGCAGGGCCATCGGGATCACCGTAGCCGCGCGGGGGGACATAGCCGCCGCGCGACCGTGCTGCCACGGCCGCGAAATCACGCCGAACCCCGCCATGCCGGTGCGTTCAGCACACCGAGCCAGCCGGCCCCAGCTGTGTCCAGGCCTTTGACTCCCCCGCCAAATTTGTCCAGGGCATGTACACAGCAAAGGCTTTTTTGGGCTGACTTTCGGTGAAATGCGTGACATGTCTGCACCATTCAGCAACGCTGTGAAGTCTCGTGGAGGAAGGGCAGAGCAATGAATGCTGCGGCACGTCATGCCGGGGATGCGGCCAAGATCGACATCGACGGTCCGAAGCGGGGACCGCGCCACCGCCGGCGCAGGCAACCGTACGGCTGGCTGGGCGTGGGGGCGCTGAGCCTTGGCGTCGGCGCCGCGCTGACGACGGGCCCGGGGCTGGCACATGCGGATACCGCCGGTGCGTCGTCCGCCGACAGCGCGACGCGCGACACCTCGTCGGGCAAGTCCCCCGGCGGCCATACGGGTCGGCAGCACACCCCCAAGACCGGCGCAGCCGACGCCCCTTCGTCGGGGACCGAGTCACCGAAGGCCGCCGCCACGCTAACTTCTCGGTCCACCCCGCGACCGTCGCCTGGCAACAGGATGACTACGGATACCACATCCGTGCGGGCCAGAACGGTCGAATCAGATAGCAACGTGGCGCCAGCCCTGGCGGAGGCTCTCAGCAGCGCCGCGCCGGACGCCGCCGCAACGCCGGCCGCGGCACGAAAGCTGGCACCCGCATTCGCGCCGCCGAGTCTGCTGCAGGTCCCCGTCTCGCTTCCGTCGCCCGCGCAGGTTCTGCGCTCGCTGGGGATCGCGCCGGTCATCCCGGCCCTGCCGATCGGTAACCCGATTCACGATCTGCTTGTCGGCTTGTACCGGCAGACGCAGTCGCTGCTGGCGATGCCGCGGGCCAGCGGGAAGGCGGCCGCGCTCACGAGTTCGACGCCGACCGCCACCTACAGCGTCGCCTCCGACTGGGGGTCGGGCCACACCGCCAACATCACCGTGACCGCAGGTGGCGCGGCCGTGAACGGCTGGACGGTCGAATTCGATTCACCCGCCCAGATCACCAACATCTGGAACGGCCAGATCACCAGCCACGCCGGCACCCACTACGTGATCAGCAACGTGGCCTACAACGGCGCCGTCGCCGCAGGCAAGAGCACCACCTTCGGCTTTCAAGCCACCCCGGGGGCGCTCGCCTCGGCGCCGACCAACCTCAAGGTCAACGGTGTCGCCGTCAGCACGCCGCCGGCCACCCCCAGCGTCTCCATCGCCGACGCGACGGTCACCGAAGGCAACAGCGGCTCGACCAACGCCACCTTCACCGTCACGTTGTCGAAGGCTGCCACCACAGCGGTCACCGTCAACTACTCCACCGTCAGCGGCACCGCCACCGCCGGAGCCGACTTCACCAGCACCACAGGCACGCTCACCTTCGCGGCCGGCGTGACCTCCCAGACCGTCACCGTCAAGGTCGCCGGTGACACAGCGGTCGAACCCACCGAAACCTTCACCGTCGCGCTGTCCAACCCCTCCGGTGCGACGATCTCCCGCGGCACCGCCACCGGCACCATCACCAACGACGATGTCGCATCGAACCCGGGCACCAACTCGGTCACCTACAGCGTGGCCAGTGACTGGGGTTCGGGGCACAACGCGAACATCACGGTGACCGCAGGCCAGAACCTCAATGGCTGGACTGTCGAATTCGACACTCCGGCACAGATCACCAACATCTGGAACGGACAGATCACCAGCCACGTCGGCACCCACTACGTGATCAGCAACGTGGCCTACAACGCCAGCGTCGCTGCCGGCCAGAGCACATCGTTCGGCTATCAAGCCACCCCCGGCGCCGTCGGCTCGGCGCCGACCAACCTCAAGGTCAACGGCGTGGCAGTCAGCACCCCGCCGGCCACCCCCACCATCTCGATCGCCGATATGACGGTCGCCGAAGGCAACAGCGGCTCGAGTAACGCCACCTTCACCGTCACGTTGTCCAAGCCCGCCACCACACCCGTCACCGTCGGCTACACCACCGCGAACGGCACCGCCACCGCCGGAGCCGACTTCACCAGCACCACAGGCACTCTCACCTTCGCGGCCGGTGTGACCTCCCAGACCGTCACCGTCAAGATCACCGGCGACACAGCGGTTGAACCCACCGAAACCTTCACCGTCGCGCTGTCCAACCCCTCCGGTGCGACGATCTCCCGCGGCACCGCCACCGGCACCATCACCAACGACGACGTCGCGACAACGCCGGGCCTCAGCATCTCCGATGCATCGGCGACGGAGCCCGGTTCCACGGGAATCGCGGCGGGATTCCTGCACACCTCGGGCAACCAGATCCTGGATTCGCAAGGCAAGCCCGTTCAGATCTCGGGCGTCAACTGGTTCGGCGCAGAGGGTACCAACGGTGTGCCGGACGGCCTGTGGACCCGCAACTACAAAGACATGATCGATCAGATGTCGGCGCAGGGCTTCAACACCATTCGCATCCCGTACTCCAGCGCGATGCTGCACAACACGGCGGCGCCGTCCGGTATCAACTACAACCTGAACCCGGACCTGCAAGGGCTGTCCCGTATGCAGGTGCTGGATCAGATCATCGCCTACGCCGGTCAGGACGGGATGCGGGTCATCCTCGACCATCACCGCAGCACCGCCGGTGCGGGAACGAGCGAGAACGGGCTCTGGTACAACAGTCAATACTCGGAAGACCAATGGGTCTCCGACTGGCAGATGCTGGCGACCCGCTACAAGGACAATCCGACCGTCATCGGTTTCGACCTCCACAACGAGCCGTACAACGGAACCTGGGGCGGCGGCGGTGCCAACGACTGGGCGCGCGCAGCGGAACGCGCCGGAAACGCTGTGCTGCAGGCGAATCCGAATCTGCTGCTCTTCGTCGAAGGCGTCGGCACCTATCAAGGCCAAAGCTATTGGTGGGGCGGCAATCTGATGGGTGTGAAGGACCGCCCGATCGTACTCAACGTGCCCAACCGGGTCGTCTACTCACCGCACGACTATCCGAACTCCGTGTATGCCCAACCGTGGTTCCAGACCGCCAACTTCGGCGCCAACCTGCCCAGCGTCTTCCGCAAAGCCTGGGGCTACATCTACGAGGACACCATCGCGCCGATCTACGTCGGCGAGTTCGGCACCAAACTCACCGATCCCAAGGATGCCGTCTGGTTCGAGGCGCTGACGTCTTACTTGTCCGGGGATTTCGACAACAACGGCACAGTCGACATCGCGGCCGGGACCGAAGACATGAGTTGGACGTACTGGTCGTGGAACCCCAATTCCAGTGATACCGGCGGCATCCTGGCCGACGACTGGAGGACGATCAACCAGAACAAGATGGCCTACCTGACGCCCATCGAGTTCACCGGAGGAAGTGGCACGTCGGTGGCGTCGTTCGTGGTGACGTTGGCGGCGCCGTCCACTCAGAAGGTGACGGTGCAATACGCGACGTCGAACGGCACCGCGACAGCGGGCCTCGACTACCTCAGCGTCACGGGCACAGTCACTTTCGCACCGGGCGAGACCCAGAAGGTCATCACCGTTCCGGTGAAGAGCGATTCCCTGGCGGAAAGCAGCGAGACGTTCACCGTCATGTTGTCGAACCCCTCCGGGGCGACGCTCACCGACGCGACCGGCATGGGAACCATCCTCGACCGCCCGGTGGGCACCACACCCGGCGGCGGCACGCAGACACCGCCGACCGACCCCGGGATGCCGATGCCTGATCCGCCCGCAAGCGGCCAGTACACCGACATCATGTCGTTCGGCATGTTCCACGGCAGCAGCCACACGGGCATGGACGCTCTCGCGGGCGGCCGGACCGCCATCACGACCGAGGCGCTGGTCGCCTACAACGACCAGCGCAAGTTCGCCGGGCTCGGCACGGTCGCCCTCGAGGACGTCGGCAATTGGGCCTTCGCCAACAAACTGACCAACAATGCGCAGGCCTGGAACCAGGATCTGCAGGGCGTCGGACTGTATTACGCGATGCAGGGCGCCAAAGTCGGGTGGATAGCCGACAACAAATTCGACCCGCAGATCGTGGCCGACATCGAGCGGACAGCGCGGCTCGGCTCGGCAGCCGATGTGATGGCCATGGTGGCGCAGTACGGCCACACCGGCTTCGCTGAGTACCTGATGAACACCGGTGGTCAGACGGCCTTCATCGACACCTTGAAAATGGAGCCGCACTACGGCGGATGGATGCACGATCGGGCGAATGGCCGGCTCGTGCTGGAGGGTTCCGCTACCGCCCACGACGTCAACCATTTGACCGTTCTCAGCCACGATCAGATGCAACCGTTCATGAACGACACCTGGGACTGGCCGCAGTGGCCCGCACTGAACGTCTCACGCAAACGGGTGATCGAGTATTTCCAGAGCATGGTGGCCCTCGGCGATCCGCTCGGCAACAACCTGATCGCACTAGACGGCTCGGTGCCGGTGTCGCTCTGAGGCTAACCGACCAGGCGGGCGATCGAACGCATCGGGATGTTCAGCCAGTTGGGCCGGTGCCGGGCCTCGTAGCCGGCTTCGTAGACCGCCTTGTCCAACTCGTAGGCCTCCAGCACCGCAGCATGATCGCGGGGGTCGGTGCCGGCTTCGGCGGCGTACCCCTCGCAGAACGACGCACAGTTGCGGTCCACCCAGTCCTTGACCCGCGCCGCCAGCTCCGGGTCCGGGGTTCGGTCCACCAGCTGCTGATATGCCGCGTATTCGAATGACCGCAGCATGCCGGCGACGTCGCGCATCGCCGAGTCGGGCCTGCGCCGCTCGTCGACCGGCTGGCCCGGCTCACCCTCGAAGTCGATCAACAGCCAGCCGTCGGCCGTTCGCAGTACCTGCCCCAGATGCAGATCGCCGTGCACACGCTGCATGACCACCGGCTCCTCGGCGACCTTGGCGTAGCGCTCCTCGATCGCGGCCCGATACTCGGCGAGCTCCGGAACGGCCGACGCGGCGGCGGCCAGCCGCCCGCGCATCACGTCGACCGGCAGCAGATCGGTCGACGTCCCCAACTCCTGAGCGAGCGTGGCGTGCACCGACGCCACCGCCTTGCCCAATTGGTAGGCCTCAGCCGAAAATTCGTCGCCAGCGCCGCCGGCCGCCAGCGCGCGGGTGCTCGCAGTGGCCATGTCCCAGCCTTCAGTGGAGTTCGCGGCGAAGGCCGTCACCATCCCGAGCGGGCAGGGCTGGCCGTCCATGGTGGTGTCGAACGAGCCCAGCAACCTGGCCACGTGCCGGTTCTTGGCCCGGCCCAGCACCCGATTCAGTTCGATATCCGGGTTGATCCCGGCGGCGACCCTGCGGAACAGCTTGAAGATCGCCTGGTCGGCGAACACCACGCTGGTGTTGCTCTGCTCGGCCGTCGACACCCGCGGGGTGACTTCGAGCGGCAGAGTGACGCCGGGCTCCTTGGTGAAGGTGATGTCGCCGATCGTGGTGCCCGAGTCCATCAGCGACAACAGGAACTGCGCCGACGACGGGTCATGCAGGCCGTCGAAGGCGCCGTCGGTGATGGTTGCGCCTTCGTTCGCTGGCGGATTCGAATCCCATTGGACCACAACCTGATACCGCTCGGCAGGCCCAGTGGTGTAGGTGACGTCGACCAGCATCAGGTCGAGGTGCGGCCGCAACGGCACCGCGGCGACGGTGTCAGCGGACACCAGGGTTCGGGTGCGACCGGCGTACCACCGCTGGGTCGGCAGCCACTCGGTCCAGGGCAAGGTCACCGGTGAGCTCATTGCTTCTCCTCGGACGGGCGCATCTACGTCTCACTACCCGCCGCCGGGTGAACCGAACCGTCCGCAGGTCAGTCCCTGACTCGGACCACGACCTTGCCTCTGGCGGTGCGGTTCTCCAGCGAGCCGACCGCCGCGGCGGCCTGCTCCAGCGGGTATACCTCGGGCTGCGGCGCGGCCAGCGCACCGGAGGTCAGCAACTCGGCCAGTCCATCCCACTGCTCGGTCAACGCCCCGGGATGCGTCATGGTCCAAGCACCCCAGCCGACCCCGACGACATCGATGTTGTTGAGCAGCAGCCGATTCACCTTGACGGTGGGAATCTCGCCGCCGGTGAATCCGACCACCAGCAGCCGCCCGGCCGGCGCCAGTGAGCGCAGCGAGTCGGTGAACCGGTCGCCGCCCACCGGATCCATGACGATGTCGACACCCTTGCCGCCGGTCAGCTCGGCGACCGAGTCCTTGAATCCATCGGCGAGCACGACGTCGGTGGCGCCGGCCGCCCTGGCCACGTCCGCCTTGTCCTCGGTGCTGACCACGGCGATCACCCGGCTGGCGCCCAGCGCAGGCGCGAGCCGCAGCGTGGAGGTGCCGATGCCGCCGGCCGCGCCGTGGACGAGCACCGACTCGCCCGGGGCCAGCCTGCCGCGCACGGTCAGCGCGAAGTACACCGTCAGGTCGTTGAACAGCAGGCCGGCGCCGGCCTCGAAGCTGACGTTGTCCGGCAGCGGGAACACCCGGTCCGGTGTGAGCACCACGGTCTCGGCCATCGCACCGGTGATCATCGTCAGGCCCACGACCCGGTCACCGGCTTTCACCGGGGCGTCGGCGGGCGCGGACCGCACGACCCCCGAGACTTCCGCCCCAAGGGTGAAGGGCAGCTCGGGCTTGTACTGATAGAGCCCGCGGGTGAGCAGGGCGTCCGGGAAGGCCACCCCGGCGGCGTGAACGTCGACCAGGATCGCACCGTCGTCGGTCGGCTCGTCGATCTCGACCAGTTGCACCGACTCCGGACCGGCCAGTTCGGTCACCCGTATCGCCCGCATCAGACCTCTATCGCTCGTTCGGAATATCGATGGCCAGCAGCTCGACCTGCAGCTCGCCCCGCGGCGTCGAGTAGGTGACGGTCTCACCGGCACGGCGCCCGAACAACGCTAGTCCGAGCGGGCTGTCGGAGGTCAGCGTGGTGTCCTCTTCGCCGGCGGGCGTCTCCTCCAGGAAGTGGATGATCCGCATACGCACCGGCTCGTCGCCCGGGAAGCGCACGGTCACCTCGGTGCCGTTCGGCAATTGGCCGGACGTCTCCGCGTTCCCACCGGCGAGCAGCCAGGTCAACCGGTTGATCTGTTCGTCGATGCCGGCCAGATCCTCGGAACGCTGCAGTGCGTCGGCGGCATCGCCGCGGTCGCCCACTGTGTCGGCGTCGCCCTGCAGTTCGGCGCGCAGTTGGTCGCGCCGACGGCGCAGGTCGGTCAGCTCTTGTTCGATTTGCCCATGGTCCTGAGTCATGCCGACAAGTTACCTGCGAAAACGGCTCGCAGTTGCTGACTTCAGGCAGTCGGCAGTTTGGCGCGGGGCGCGGCGGGTACCGGCAAGTTCATAGCCCGGCTGAGCAGAAAGCCGGTTCCGACGTGAGGACGTCATGTACCCCGATATCGCCGGCGCGGCGCTGTTTCGCGGTGTCGCCCCCACCGAAGTGATGGCGCTGTGCGAGCGCCTGGACAGGCTTCGGTTCGGCGCCGGTCAGCTCATATTCGAGCAGGGCGAGCCTGCCGAACTCCTCTACATCATCGTCAACGGGAAGGTGAAGATCGGCACATCGTCCGGGGACGGCCGGGAGAACCTGTTCTCCATCCTCGGCCCGTCAGACATGTTCGGCGAATTGGGGTTACTCGATCCCGGCCCCCGAACCTCCAGTGCCAGGGCGTTGACCGATGTCGAAGTGATGACGATGGACCGTGCGCTGCTGCGCGAATGGATCGCGCCGCGTCCCGACGTGGCAGAACAGCTCATGCGCGTGCTGGCCCGCCGGCTGCGCCGGATGACGACCAGCCGGGCCGATCTGGTGTTCACCGACGCGCCTGGGCGTGTGGCGAAACTGCTACTGCGGCTGGCACAACGTTTCGGTGTGCAGCGTGACGGTTCGGTGGCCGTCGACCACGACCTCACCCAAGACGAGATCGCCCAGCTGGTCGGCTCGTCTCGCGAGACCGTCAACAAGGTGCTCAGCGACTTCACCAGTCGCGGCTGGATTGAACTGCGGTGTAAGGGATTACTGATCTCCGACACCGAACGGCTGGCCCGGCGGGCGCACGTCTAGGCTGCGACGGGCGGGATCACCACTACTTCGGCCTGCTCTATCCGGACGGCAACGCGATCACCGGGGGTCAGTGCGGTGGCATGGGCGCTGGAACTCTGCGCGACCAGGCGGATACCGTCGGCGAAGGTGCAGTGCACCAAGGAGATCGGTCCGAGGAAGGACACGGAGGTGACGCTGGCCGGGCCGTCTGGATCGGCGTCGATGCGAATCGACTCCGGCCGCACCAGCGCGACACCGATTCCCGTCACCACCGAGCCGACCGCCACCGGCAACGATGTCCCCAGCAGCTGCACCCTGCCGTCGGCCACCTCGACGTCGACCTTGTTGTTCAAGCCCACGAACTCGGCGACGAACGGGGTGGCCGGATGGGCGTAGACGTCGGCGGGCGCGGCGATCTGTTCCAGGCGGCCCTGGTTCATCACGCCGACCCGGTCGGCGACGGCCAGAGCTTCTTCCTGGTCGTGGGTGACGAACAGCGTCGTGGTGCCGACTTCCAGTTGTACCCGCCGGATTTCGTCACGCAGCTGCGCCCGCACCTTCGCATCGAGGGCCGACAGCGGCTCGTCCAGCAGTAACACCCGCGGCTGGATGGCCAGGGCACGTGCCAGCGCCACCCGCTGTTGCTGGCCGCCAGAGAGCTGGCTGGCGTACTTCTGCTTGTGTTCGGACAGCCCCACCAGATCAAGCATGTCGGCGGCCCGCCCGGTGCGGTCGGCTTTGGTCCTGCCGCGCAGCTTGAGCCCGAACGCGACGTTGTCGAGAACGGTCAGGTGCGGGAAGAGGCTGTAGGCCTGAAACACCATGCCCATGTCCCGCTTGTTGGGCGGCACACCGGTGATGTCGGCGCCGCCGACGGCGACCCGGCCCGCAGTCGGCTCGTCCAGCCCGGCCAGGATCCGCAGCGCGGTGGTCTTGCCGCAGCCCGACGGGCCGAGCAGGGCGACCATCTCACCGGGCTCCAAGTGCAGGGTGAGTCCGTCGAGAGCGCGGACGGTCCCGGCACCGTCTCTTCCGACGGCTCCGCCGACGCCCGCCTTTTTGCCGGCTCCGCCGACGCCCGCCTTTCCGACGGCTCCGCCGTAAACCCTTGTCACAGCCGTGAAATCAACGGCCACACCGGTTCCGGTCATCGGCTTCCTTTCCCGCCGGGGAGGCCGGCGTGCCGGTGACGGCGGGTCACCAGCGAGAGGATCAGCAGCAGGACGAAACCGAACACCAGTGTCGCCAGCGACGCCGCCACCGAGGTCGGCCCGTCGCTCTTGCCGATGGCGACGATCACCACCTGCAGGTTCTGGTATCCGCTCAACGACGCGATCGTGTACTCGCCCAACACCACGGCGATGGAGATGAACGCGGCCGACAGAATGCCCGACCAGATGTTGGGCACCACCACCCGCAGGATCGTGGTGGTCCAGCCCGCGCCGAGGGAACGTGCCGCTTCGGCAAGGGTTTTCAGGTCGATCGACGACAGGGCGCCATCGAGGGACCGATACGCGAACGGCAGCACGAGGACCACGTAGACGAACGTCAGCGTCAACGCCGACTCCCCGAGGAAGTAGACCACCCACAGGTAGACGTTGCGCAGCCCCACCACGATCACCAGCGCGGGGATGGTCAAGGGCAGCAGGCAGAGGAACTCGATCAGCCGTTTGCCCCACGGCGCGCGCAGCCGTACCCAGATCATCGTCGGGACCAGGATCACCAGCATCAGCACGACGGTGAACACCGCCAACAACAGCGAGACGATGATCGCCTGATACAGCATCTCGTTCTGTACCAGGTTCTTCCACGCCGCCACGGTGCGTCCGCCGTGAATGAGGTTGCGGGTACTGAAGTCCGCCATCGCATAGAGCGGGAACAGGAAGAACACCCCGAACAGCGTCAGCAGCACCGCCCGCCCGACCCGATTCACTGCAGCCACCTCGATGAGCGGCGCACCAGCAGGTTGTAGGCGACCATCACCACGGCCACCACGACCACCATCTCAAGCGCCAGCGCGTAGGCGAACCCGGACTGTCCGAGGACCACCTCTGACGTCAGGGCCGAGCGGATGAGCAACGGCAGGATCGGGCTGCCCTGACTGACCAATGCCGCGGCGGTGGCATAGGCGGCAAAGGCGTTGGCGAACAACAACAACGCGGACCCCAGGAATGCCGGTGTCAGCAGCGGAAAACCCACCTCGCGCCAGTACGCCCATCGTGAGGCGCCCAGGCTGACCGCGGCCTCACGCCATTCCGCTCGCAACCCTTCCAGCGCCGGGGTGAACACGATCACCATCAACGGGATCTGGAAGTAGGTGTAGACCAGGATCAGGCCACGCAGCGAATAGAGCCAGCCGTCGCCGGCCAGGTTGAACCCGAACCGGTCGAACAGCCAGACGGTCAGCACGCCGTTGAGGCCGATCGTCGCCAGGAACGCGAATGCCAATGCCACACCACCGAATTGGGCTAGCACGCTGCACAGCGACAGCACCACCCGGCGCATCGGTGACGTCGGCGAACTGGTGACCACCAGCCACGCCAGCACCGCACCCAGAACCGCTCCGATCGCAGCGGTGACCGTCGAGAGCAGCACACTCTTACCGAGCGCGGCCAGCGCGGTGCCGGAGAACAGCAATCCGATCCGCTGCAGCGAGAACACCCCGTCCAGGTAGAACGCGGACACGATCACCGTCACGGTCGGGATGATCAAGAAGACGGTGACGAACACTCCGAACGGCACCAGGGGCAGTGCTTGCCGGAGAAGCTGGGCCGGCGACTGATGGCGGAGCACGCGCGGCGTCAGCCCATCGCTTTGGCCCAGTTTTCGGCCAGGTATCGGGTCGCGGAGTCGGTCTGGGCCTGGGTCAGGATGACGGGCTTACCGCTGATCGGCGGCAACTTCTCGTAGGCGGCGGTGTCGATGGTGCCGGCCTTGACCATCGCGTCGGCCCGCACCGGTCGCGCGCCGCCGGCCAGGTACAGGTTCTGGCCCTCGTCGCTGAAGAGGAATTCCTGCCACAACCGGGCGGCCGCCGGATGCGGCGCGTCGGAGTTGATCGCCTGGAAGTAGTAGCCGCCCAGGACCGCGTCCTGCGGCACGAACACCTTCCAGCTGGGCAGCTTCTTGATTTCGGCGGCGTTCAGGTAGTCCCAGTCGATGACGATGGGCGTCTGGCCGGACTCGATGGTCGCCGGCGTCGGGTCGACGGGCAGGAAGTTGCCCGCCTGCTTCAGCTTGGCGAAGAAGTCGACGCCGGGCGCGATCTTGTCGGCCGAACCACCCTGGGACAGGGCCACCATCGCCACACCGGAGAAGGCGGCGCCGGCCTGGGTCGGGTCACCGTTGAGTGCCACCTTGCCCTTGTAGTCCGGCTTCAGCAGATCGTTGACGGTGCTCAGGTCGGGAACCTTGGCGGAGTCGTAGCCGATCGACATGTATCCGCCGTAGTCGTTGACCAGCGATCCGTCCACCGCCTTCATGTCTGTCGGGATGCTGTCGAAGGTCGCGACCTTGTACGGCGCGAACATCGCCTTGTTGGCCAATGCCACCGACTGACCGAGGTCGAAGACGTCCGGTGCGGTACTGCGGCCCTTCTGCTGATTGGCGGCGTTGATCTCGTCCTGGCTGGCGGCGTCGGGCTGAGCGGAGTTCACCTTGATGCCGTACTTGTCACCGAACGCCTTGATGATGGCGCCGTAGTTGGCCCAGTCCGGCGGCAGGGCGATCACGTTGAGCTCGCCCTCCTTCTTGGCCGCCGCGATCAGCCCGTCCATGCCGCCGAAGTCGGCCATCGACGTGGCTTGGCCTGCGGCGGCGCCGTTGCCGCCGCCGCTCTTCTTCTCTGGTGGTGCGCAGGCGACACCGGCGACCACGACAGCGGCCGCGACAACAGCGATCAGACGTACGTTCCTCATGACCGAACCTTCTTATGACTTCGAAGCGATGCGGTGGCGCCGCGGGGACCGCGGTGTTTCGTGACGGTGAACGGGATCGTCACGATGTTTGTGACATTACCTGCGCGGTATCGTGCCGACGTGGCATCACGCGATCATGGCGACCCGGGCGACGCCCCTTCGGTTCCGCCGCCGCTGACCGCCGTCGTCGACGCGACCCGGCCCTCGGCGGCTGAGGAGGCTCGCAGCATCGCGGCGTCGACCAATACCGCGACGCTGGCCTCCCTGACCGCCACCGGCGATCCGTGGGCCTCGTTCGTCACCTACGGGCTCCTCGACGGTCAGCCGGTGCTGTGCGTGTCGAACATGGCCGAGCACGGCCGTAACCTCGCCGGCGATCCCCGCGCCAGTCTTGCCATCGTCGCGCCCACCACCGAGACCGACCCACTGGCCAGCGGGCGGATCACGCTGGCCGGCGTCGCGGAACGCCCGACCGGAGACGAGGCCCGCGCTGCACGCGATGCGCATCTGGCCGCGGTGGCGGCGGCGAGGTACTACGTCGACTACTCCGATTTCACGCTCTGGGTGCTGCGCGTGCACCGGGCGCGCTGGGTGGGCGGCTACGGCCGGATGGATTCGGCGACCGCCGAGGACTACGCGGCGGCCTCCGCCGACCCGGTTCGCCCGCAGGCCGCCGACGCGATCGCCCACCTCAACGCCGATCACGCCGAGTCTCTGGCGGAGATGGCACGCGCACTCGGCGGCTACCCGGACACCACGGCCGCGGTGTGCACCGGTGTCGACCGCTACGGGCTCGACATTCGGGTCGACACCCCGCGTGGCGCGGGGTACACCCGGGTGGGATTCGGTGGGCCGTTGGCCTCCGCCGACGAATTACGCTCGGCCACGGTCGAATTGGTGAGACGCGCCCGCGGCGCGGGAGGCTAGCCGCCCAGTTCGGAGACCGCGGTCTCCAGCGCCGCGGCTTGCTCGGACACTTCACGATCCGAGAGTTCTTCGCCGCCGGCCTGCTCGACGAGTTCCGCGCGGGTGACTACTTGCAGAGCCCCGCGGTAGTCATCGGTGTCCAAGGCCGCCGCCCCGACCACCTCGGTGCGGCCTTCGATGAGAACAAGCAGGGCATCGGAGTCACCGTCGAGCAGCCGGCGAACGTCATCGGGAGTGATCATCAGGCACCTCGTCCGGTCTTCTTCTGGAGCTCGTCGATCATCTCCGAGGCCTGCGCCTTGGTCAGCTGCTCGGGCACCTCGACGCCGGCCTCCTGGGCCAGGGTGCCGAGGTAGCTGCGCTGCGGACCGGTCATCGGCTCATCGCCGGTCACCCACTCCGATTGGTCTTTGGTGGGGTTCTCCCGGGGCGCGGTGTCTTCACTCATGCGCTGGACCTCCTCTGCTGTCGCCCTAGCTATGCCCACCCGAGCGGACATTTACGCGGGCAGGTTCCGGTTGACTGCCAGCGCGAGAAACGCCGCGACGGTCAGCACCACCACGGCAAGCCGCAGCCAGCCGGTGGTCGCTGGCGCGCTGATCGTCTGGTAGCCGACCTGCTGCAGGACCGCCCCGTAGCTCTTGTTCAGCTCGTCGATGTTGGTGGCGGTGTAGTTCTGCCCACCGGACAGTTCGGCGATCCGCTTCATCTGGGTGCCATCCGACGGCACCGGGATCGTGTCGTCCTTGAGCGTCACCACCCCGTCCTGGGTGCCGAACGTGATCGTCGAAACCGGCACGCCCTGGTCCTTGGCGGCTCGCGCGGCGGTGAAGTCCCCGCGCGGATTGTCCGGATTGGCGGGTTTGTTCTCGCCACCGTCGGACAGCAGCACGATGCGCGCCGGAGGTGGCGTCGCATCGCCCGCGCTGAGCACGGTGCTCACGGTCTGAATCGACTCCAGCGAGGTGAACAGCGCCTCACCGGTGGCGGTGGAGTTGTCCGGCTGCAACTTGTCCAATGCGGTGACGGTGGCCGCGTGATCGGGGGTCGGCGACACCAGCAGATTCACGTTGCCGCCGAACGAGACCAAGCCCAGGTTCACCCCCGGGGTCAGCTGCTGGGCGAACGTTTTGGCCGCATCTTGCGCGGCCCGCAGGCGGGTCGGGGCAACATCTTTGGCCTGCATCGACTGTGAGACGTCGATGACCAGCATCACGACGGCCCGGTTGCGCGGGATGCGGGCCTCATGGGTGGGTCCGGCAAGTGCGATGATGAGCAACAGCAGCGCACAGATAGACAGCGCAATAGGCAAGTGCCGCAGACGATGTGGCCGCTTCGGTGTCAGCCGCTGCAGAGCCGCCGCCTCGCCGAACTGCCGCAGCCGCCGCCGTCGCTGGAACTGCCCGAGGACGTACAAGCCCAGCAGCAGGGCGGGTATCACGGCCAGCACCAGCAGGCCGGGATGCGCCAGCCCGCTCAGGGTCAACGAACCGATACCGGGCAACAACCCACTCCTGTCATCACTGTCGGCCAGCCCCAAGAAACTGTGGCTAACGTGTCCTTTGTACCGGGGTTAGTTGAGAGGTGGTCCCGCCGGCGTGGATGCTGTGAAATCGCTGTCACTTTCGGGCTTCACAACCCCGTGGCTGTTCTGCTACCTCGTGGTCGTCGCCGCCGCCGTGGCCGCCTACCTGCTCGTTCAGCGAAGCCGACGCCGGCGGGTGTTGCGCTTCGCGAACATGGCGCTGCTGGATCAGGTCGCCGCCGGCCAGAAGCCGCGCAGATGGCGGCATCTGCCCGCGGCCCTGCTGGTGGCCGCCCTGGCGCTGCTCACCACCGCGATGGCCGGGCCCACCCATGACGTGCGGATCCCCCGAAACCGGGCCGTCGTCATGCTCGTCATCGATGTCTCCGAATCGATGTCGGCCACCGACGTCGCGCCCAGCCGGATCGAGGCGGCCCGCGAGGCCGGTAAGCATTTCGCCGACATGCTCACCCCCGGCATCAATCTCGGGTTGGTGAAGTTCTCGTCAGGGGCCACGCTGCTGGTGGCACCGACGATCGACCGAGCACAGGTCAAGCAGGCGATCGACAAGTTGGTCCCCGAGCCGCGCACCGCGACGGGCGAGGGCATTTTCACTGCGCTGCAAGCGATTGCGACCACCGGAGCGGTGATGGGCGGTGGTGACGGGCCGCCGCCGGCCCGCATCGTGCTGGAGTCCGACGGCAAGGAGACGGTGCCGCCGGACCTGGACTCTCCGCGTGGGGCGTTCACCGCCGCGCAGGCCGCCAAAGAGCAGGGGGTGCCGATCTCGACGATCTCGTTCGGCACGCCCGACGGCGTGGTCCAGGTCGACGGTCAATCGATTCCGGTTCCGACCGATGACGCCTCGCTGGCCAGGATTGCCGATCTCAGTGGTGGCCAAGCCTTCCGCGCCACCAGCCTCGGCGAGCTGAACCGGGTGTACTCGACCCTCGACGAGCAGATCGGCTATCAGGTGGTGCGCGGTGACGCCAGTGCGGGCTGGGTGGCACTCGGCGCCCTTGCTCTGGTGTTGTCAATCGGTGCGGGCGTTCTGCTGAACCGCCGACTCCCCGCCTGACGCAATTCCCAGCAGATTCCCAGGAGCCGCCCAGTCGGTCGACGGGCCGGCATCGGACCGCCGGTAGACGACCGCGCGGCCACCGCCGGCCGGGGCGTTGGCGATCCCCCGGGAGTGGTACGCCTCGCCCGGCGCGTCGGTCGGTACAAAGGTGAACTCGCGCAACAGCGTTCGCAGGGTGACGGTCATCTCCATGTTGGCGAACGCGGCGCCGATGCAGCGGCGGATCCCGCCGCCGAACGGGATCCAGGCGTAGTTGTCCGGCGGGTTCCCGACGAACCGGTCCGGGTCGAACGCCGACGGCCCGAGGAATCGGTCGGGGTTGGCGTGCGCCATCGGGATGCTGACGATGACCACATGACCTTCGGGAATCACCCACTCCCCGAGGCGGATTCGCTGCAACGCGCGTCGCGATGTACCGTCGATTACGGGCCGCAGCCGCTGCACCTCCCAGATCGTGGCCTGCTGCAATTCCGAGCCGTCGGCGTCGACTTCCGCGGTCAGCCGCTCCAGCAGCTGCGGATGCCGGCGCACCCGCTCGACCAGCCAGGCCAGGGTGGTCGCGGTGGTCTCGTGCCCGGCGGTCAGCAGGGTCAACAGCTCGTCGGCGATATGCCGGTCGGGGATCGCCGAACCGTCCGCATAACGCGCCCGCAACATCAGTGACAAGACGTCCGGGCGCTCGTCGAACGCCGGGTCACGACGTGCGTCGGCGATCAGCGAGTCGACGATCTCGTCGTAGCGCCGTCGGTGGCGCAGCATGGCGCCACCGGGACTGCGGGGCCCGAAATCACGCCGAAAGATCCTCGGCAGCAACGCAAGCCGCGATCCGACGGTGACCAGGCGGGGTAGCTGCTCGCGCAGTTCGTCGAAGGCGGCACCCTCGGCCCCGAACACCGCGCGAAGGATCGCGTTGAGAGTGATCCGCATCATCGAGGGCAGCGTGTCGAATTCGACACCCTCGGGCCAGTGCGCGACCTCGCGCAGCACTTCCTCTTCGATGATGGCCTCGTAGCTGTGCATGCGCTTGCCGTGGAACGGCGGCACCAGCAGTTTGCGTCGTTCGCGGTGCTCCTCGCCGTCGAGGCTGAACGTCGAGCCCGGGCCCAGCACCTCGCCGAGATTGGTGGCCCGGCCCACCAGATCGCTGCCGGTGGTGAACAGCTCTTTGATCAGGGTGGGGTCGCTGATCAACACGGTCCGGCCGAAGATCGGCAGATTCAGGGTGACCGCCGACCCGTATCGCCGGCCGAGGTCGCCCACCACCGCCCGTCGTGCGGTGAGAAAGCGAATTCCCTGCAGCAGCCGTGGGGCGTTCGGGCCGGGCGGGAGTCGGACCGGATCGGTCGTCGCGTGCGCCATGGTTCCCATCCTCCGCTTCGGTACGTCACTGTACCGGCAACGGTACGCCGATGTACCGGGCGATACAACGGCAGCTGCGCGGGCTGCTCCCAGTACTGTTGAAACCCGGGGCACCGTACCGCCGGCCCAAGAGGAGTGAGCACTGATGTCTGGCACCGACGAGCGGCAGGCCCTTTCCGCGGCCGGCGAAGAAAAGGGCTGGCAGCGCCGTGAGCGCGGCCGTGTCGATGTGTACCTGCGCGACAAGTACCGGGTGCGGGTGATCTGGCAAGGCAACGAGGTCATCAGCGGCGCCTCGTTCTTCGACAACGAGTGGTACGAGATGTACACCCGCGACCTGGCCAAGGTTCGCGCCTGGCTCAAGAAGTAGCCCGGCTCAGCCGCCGCGATGCGGGCCCAGTAGGGCGATGGCCGCGGCGACCGCCTCGTCGGCGACGTCCTTCATCCGGCCGCCGCTCTCGACTGTCACCGCGGTCAGTTCCCGCAATCCGCCGATCAGCATGATCGCCCGCTGACGGGACACCAGCGGAATGCCTGCGGCCCGCAGTTCCTCGGTGTCGGACAGTGTCCGGACCATCACGATGAACGACTCGGTGACTTCCCGCTGCAGCGTCCGGGCGGCCATCCCGAGGGCCGGGACGTCGCGGATCCAACTCAGCATCACCGCCGGTTCCGATTCGGCGTTGGCGACCCAGGCTTCGACGGCCTGCCTGATCTGCGTTTCCCACGGCGCCGCCGGGTCGACGGCGGCCGCGATCGTCTCCACAGCCCGGCGGTTCGTATCGGCGAGCAGCGCGACCAAGCACGCTTCGCGGTCGGTGAAGTACTCGTAGAAGGTGCGTCGTGACGTCCGCGCGCGGCGCACGATGTCGGCGACGGTGGTCGCCGAATATCCGACGTCGGTGATCGAGGCGGCCAGCGCGTCGATGAGTCGCTGGCGAGGCGTCGACGGGGCGGGATCTGACTGCGGTGCCGTGGATTCGACCGACGCAGACGACTTCACCTTTTGTACACCCCAGCTTCCATTCGCCTGCCGATCGTACTGCGGTGTACGGCGCTAAAGTCGAAGTTCATGTCCGACATCGGCTTCTCTCGCTATGTCGCGATCGGCGACAGTCAGACCGAAGGTCTGTGGGACGGCGACGACACCCATGGACTGATCGGGTTCGCCGACCGGCTGGCCGCCACCCTGGACAACCGCCATCCCGGGTTGCTGTACGCCAATCTCGCGATCCGCGGCAAACGGGTGATCGACGTCCTGGAAGATCAGCTCCCCCGAGCGTTGGCGATGGACCCTGATCTGGTCACGGTCTGCATCGGGATGAACGACGTCACACGACCGGGCCGCACGTTCACCAGGGCAATGGGCGATCTCGACAACGTCTACCGCCAGTTGGCGGACTCTGGCGCGACGGTGGTGACGACGACATTCCCGGACGTCGCGAAGATGCTGCCGGTGGGCCGGTTGATCGGTGCGCGCATCCGGGAGGTCAATGCGGTCATCGGCCAGGCTGCCGACCGGCACGGGTTCGGTCTGGTCGATCTGTACAACGCCGAGTCGATGAACGAGACGTCGAACTGGAGTCACGACCGCATGCACGCCTCGACGCGGGGCCACATCCTGTTCGCCGAGGCCGCCGCCGAAGCGCTGAAACTGCCTGGCAGCAACCATGATTGGGCGCAGCCAAGCGGCGAAGAGGTCCAGGACGGCTTCTGGCAGCGCATGTATGCGCAAGGCCAGTGGACCCGTGGCCTGCTGATCCCGTGGCTGTGGCGGCACGCGCGCGGCCGGTCCTCTGGTGACGGTAGGGACCCGAAATACGGTGTCCTGCAGCCTGTTTCTCAGCTCGTAGTCGAGGCCCACCAGACGGCCTGAATTTGCCATGTGAGCCAGGTCACCCGACGGCCGACCCCCGGAGTTCATCACTGGTATCGATTGGTCTGAAAACCCCGACGTCAACGGCATGCGTGGGATAGTGGCAGGGCAACGAATGGCGCGCTGCGGGTGAACTGCAGTCGGCGGAGGGGACCCGAGATGGGTAGACGCGGACATGAATGACCGCGGCGGCGCTGCGCCGGGGTGGCTCGAGTCCCGCGCCCGGCACTGGCAGTTCTCGCCCCCGCTGAAGACCGCATTCGCGGTGACCGCCATCCTGCTCACGATCATCGTGGTGCTCGTCTACATGCAGTTCCGTGGCGACTTCACCCCCAAGACCGAGCTGACCCTCATTTCGCAGCGGGCCGGCCTGGTGATGGACCCGGGGTCGAAAGTGACCTACAACGGCGTCGAGATCGGTCGCGTCACGGGCGTCGACTCCATCGAGCGGGACGGCACGACCAAGGCCAAGCTGTCACTGAACGTCAACCCGAAGTACGTCGCGCTTATCCCGGCCAACGCCATCGCCGAGGTCAAGGCCAGCACCGTGTTCGGCAACAAGTACGTGTCCTTCCGCAGCCCGCCCGATCCCTCCAAGCAGCGGATCTCCAGCGGCGACGTGATCGACGTGTCCCACGTGACGACAGAGTTCAACACGCTGTTCGAGACGCTCATCTCGATCTCGGAGAAGGTCGATCCGGTCAAGCTGAACATGACGCTCAGCGCGGCCGCCGAGGCGCTCAACGGTCTGGGCACCAAGTTCGGCCGGTCGATCGTCAACGGCAACGCGGTGCTCGACGACGTCAACCCGCAGATGCCGCAGATCCGCACCAACATCCGGCAGCTGTCGAACCTGGCCGACGTCTACATCAAGGCCAGCCCGGAGTTCTGGGACTCCCTCGACCACGCGGTCACCACCGCCAGCACGCTGAACGCCCAGCAGAAGGATCTGGACGCCGCGCTGTTGGCCTCCACCGGATTCGGCAACACCGGCGCCGACATCTTCGAACGCGGCGGCCCCTACTTCGTGCGCGGCCAGGCCGACCTGATCCCGACCGCCCAGCTGCTCGACACCTACAGCCCCGAGATCCTGTGCACCGTGCGCAACTACGCGACGTCCAACGCCAAGGACAGCGCCGGCGGCAACGGCTACTCGATCGACTTCCACATCGGCCTGACCGGCGCAGCCAACCCGTACGTGTATCCCGACAACCTGCCGCGGCTGAACGCCCAGGGTGGCCCCGGCGGAGCGCCCGGCTGCTGGCAGCCCATCACCCACGACTTCTGGCCGGCACCGTTCCTGGTCGCCGACTACGGCGCCTCGCTCGCGCCCTACAACCACTTCGAACTCGGCCAGCCCATCCTCACCGAGTACGTCTGGGGACGTCAGGTCGGCGAGAACACGATCAACCCCTGAGGTCGATCAGCCCTTGAGGTCGAGCGCCGCCGCCAGTTCGCGCAGCGCCGGGCGCGGATCCCAGCTCGGGTCACCGTCGCCGAGCACCTGCACCACCACGTGGTCGGCGCCGGCGTCGAGGTGCGCGGTCACCGATGCGGCGGCCTGTTCGACCGACCCCTGGCCCACGATGCGTTCGGCGAGCCGGTCCGAACCGCCGCGCACCAGATCGGACTCGTCGAAGCCCTGCCGCAGCCACGAGTTGCGATAGTTCGGCAGGCCCGAATAGACCTCGAGATGCAGGTGGGCCCGGCGCATCTGCTCCTCGGCACTTTCCCCGACGACGACGGCCTGCTCGGACACCACCCACTTGTCCGGCCCGAGGATCTCGCGGGTGGTCGCGGTCTGCTCCGGCAGCACCAGGTAGGGATGCGCACCGTCGGCGTGCGTGCCGGACAGCTCGATCATCTTTGGCCCGAGGGCCGCGAGCAGACGGGTCGGACGCCCGGAGCCCGGCTCCACGAATTCCGGCAGACCGGCCATCCGGTCCAGATAGCCGCGCATGGTGGCCAGCGGCTTGTCGTAGGTTCCGCCGAGCATGTTCTCCACCAACGGGCCGTGGCTGACGCCGAGACCGAGGACGAAACGGCCCGGGTAGGCGGCGGTCAGGCTACGGCCGCCGCCCTCGGCGATCGTCGCCAACCGGGCGTGGATATTGGCGATGCCGGTGCCCAGCACCAGGCGCTGCGTTCCGGCCAGGAACACCGCGGACTGCACCATGCAGTCCTTCAGACCGACCTCCGGGATGAACAGCGACCCGAAGCCGAGCGCTTCGATCTCCTGCGCTACTTCGACGGCTGCAGGCATCGACCAGCTCTCGCTCGCCCACCACACGCCGATTCGGGCCGGAAAGTCGATGGTCGGGCGGTCAGTCAAGGTCGCTCCTCAGTGGTTCGGTCGGGGGAAGGGATTCGATGCGCAAGGTGTCGCCTGTCAGCATGGCGATCGAACTGCGGAGCTCTTCAGCCGGGGTCGGCGGCGGCAGCGCCTGCTGCGGACCGACCCGAAACGAGTCGACCATCAGCGCGGCGAATCGGCGCCAGGCGTCCGGTGCGTGTTCGCGGGTCGCTTCCAGCACACCGGTGTTGGCCAGCAGCATCACCACGATGTCCCCGACGCCGATGTCCGGACGCAGCGTCCCGTCCTGTTGCGCTCGGGTGATCACCTGCCCGAGTTTCTCGACGGCCTCGGCGGCGCGCTGCTCGATGACCGAGCTGGCCGGGAACGCGGTGGTGAGCAGTGCCCGCAGTCCCGGGTCGGAGGCCTGTAGCGCACAGACGTCGTACACGAGGTCGCGGAAGCCGTCCCAGGCGCACGGGTTGTTGAGGGCTTTGTCGACTGCGTCCTCGTAGGAGGTCATGTTCCGCTCGAACGCCGCGATCGCCAGGTCGGTGCGGGTGGGGAAGCGCCGGTAGAGGGTTGCCACCCCCACCTCAGCGGCCCGGGCGACGTCTTCCAGGGGAACCGACAGGCCGTGCTCGGCAAAAAGTCGGGCGGCAGCGGAGACGATCCGCTCCCGATTGCGTTCGGCGTCGGCCCGTAGTGGCCTGGACCGCTCCGCACCCCGATGTGCGCCCGGAATCACCAGGCCAGACTACTCGCCGAAGTGGAGGCGCACCACCATTTATGGCTGAGGTTCGGGCGAGACGCACCGAGGAGCCGGCGACGTGTGGCGGTCCCGCTGGGTGATGTTCCGCCACCTGCCGATGTCGGCGCCCGTGGCAGACTAGAACGCGTTCTAGTCTCGGCCACCCGGAGGACCGCCCATGAGCAGCGCCGTCAGCTTCGACCTTTCGTCGGTGTTCAAGACCGTCGCCGAGACGCTGCCGGATCACGAGGCTCTCATCTGGCGGGGTCAGCGCCTGACGTACGCACAACTCGACGCCCGCATCGACGGCGTCGCGCACTATCTCACCGCTGCGGGACTGGGCTGCCACACCGAACGTGACCAACTTGCGCCGCACGAATCCGGCCAGGACCACATCGGGCTGTACCTGCGCAACGGAAACCAGTACCTGGAGGCGATGGTCGCCGGCTACCGGGCCCGGGTCGCCCCCTTCAACGTCAACTACCGCTACGTGGAGGAAGAGCTCCTCTACCTCCTGACCGACTCCGGCGCCAAGGCCCTGGTCTACGGTGCCGAGTTCGCGCCGTGCGTGGCCGCCATCCGCGACCGGCTCCCGGAGCTGCGGGTGCTGATCCAGGTCGCCGACGCCAGCGGCAACGAATTGCTGCCCGGCGCGGTCGATTACGAGTCCATCGTCAGCACGCCCGAGCCGGCCGGTGGCATGCCCACCCCCAGCGGCGACGATCTCTACATCCTCTACACCGGTGGAACCACCGGGATGCCCAAGGGTGTGCTGTGGCGCCAGCACGACATCTTCATGTCGGCGATGGGCGGCCGGCCGTTCGGCTCCGACACGTCGTTGTCGACGTACGCCGAACTCGCCGAGCAGGCCCGCACCAACGCCGGCTTCCGCTCGGTGCTGATGATCCCGCCGCTGATGCACGGCGCGGCGCAGTGGGCGGCGTTCAACATGTTCAGCACCGGCGGCTGGATGGTGCTGCCCGACGACGTCGACCGGCTCAACGCCCCCGCCGTGATGCGGCTGGCCGAACGTGAACGCGTGCTGAGCATTCCGGTGGTCGGCGACGCGATCGCCCGACCGCTGCTCGACGAGATCGAGACCGGCAACTACGACCTGTCCGGGCTGGTGACCATCACCAACGGCGGCGCACCGCTGTCGCCGACGGTCCGCGAACGGCTGCTGGCCGCCCTGCCCAACCTGATGGTGCTCGACGCCGTCGGGGCGTCGGAGACCGGCATGCAGATGACGACGATGGCGGCCAAGGGCGTCGAGCAGAAGGCCGCCACCTTCACCCCGCAGCACGACACCGCCATCATCTCAACGGATTTCAGCCAGGTGCTCGCACCCGGCGACGGCGAGGGCTGGCTTGCGCGGCGGGCCTACGTCCCGCTGGGCTACCTCGGTGATGCCGAGAAGTCGGCGCGCACCTTCCCTACCATCGACGGCGTGCGTTGGTCGGTGCCCGGTGACCGCGCCCGGTTCCTGGCAGACGGTCAGATCGAACTGCTCGGCCGCGATTCGGTCACCATCAATTCCGGCGGGGAGAAGATCTTCGCCGAGGAAGTCGAGCGCGCGGTCGCCAGCCATCCCGCGGTGTACGACGTGGTGGTCGCCGGGCGGCCGTCGGAACGGTGGGGCAGCGAGGTGGTGGCCATCGTGCAGTTCGCCGAGGGGCAGAGCGCCACCGATGCCGAACTCGCCGACGCCTGCCGCGAGCACATCGCGCACTACAAGCTGCCGAAGGCGTTCATCCGCACCGAGAAGGTGGTGCGCTCCCCCGCAGGCAAGGCCGACTACCGCTGGGCCAAGGAGCTCGCCGTGGAAAGCCTTGGCGCCCAGGCCTAGATCGCCGAGCGTCACACCAGAGTGACCGTCAATGGAAGGCCTGCCTACACCTTCATGTAGCCCTTGTCGGCCGGAATCTGGGCGGCGGTCAGCAATGCCGACGCATCACTGGCCAGGAACAGCACGACTTCGCTGACCTGGTTCGGCGCGATCAGCGACTCGGTGGGCAGCGCGCCCGGCGAGAAGCTGTAGACGTAGTGCGGGTGCTTCTCGAACGTCGAGTACATCGACAGGTCGTTGCCCAGGGCCGTGTCGACACCGTAGGTGTGCACCGAGTTCACCCGGATCCCGTATTCGCCCACCTCGAGGGCGAGCGAATTCGCCAGTCCCACAACGCCGAACTTGCTGGCGCAGTAGTGCCCGGCGCCTGGCACGGCCTTGATTCCTGCCGATGAGCTGATCGCGATGATCGAACCACCGTTGCCGGCCTCGATCATCGCCGGCACGCATGCCTGCACGGTGTTGAAGAACCCGGTGAGGTTGACGTCGATGATCTCCTGCCACTGCTCCTGCGGGATCTCCCAGGCCCGGCCCCAGCTCATCACTCCGGCGTTGGCGACGACCACGTCGAGGCGCCCGAATTGCTCGATGGCAGAGGCGATCACCCGCTTCTGACCGTCGTGGTCACGTACATCGACCCGCTCGGCGCTGATCTTGACGCCTTCGTCCTCCACCAGGCGCACGGTGTCGGCGAGGTCTTCCGGCGTCGACGGTTCGTAGCCGATGTGGTTGCCCACCGGCCCGCAGGCGTCGATGGTGACGATGTCGGCGCCGGCCTGGGCCAGCCGCACACAGTGCGCGCGGCCCTGTCCCCTGGCCCCGCCGGTCACGTACGCAACTTTGCCCTCGAGCGGGCGATCACTTGTCACGGCCTCACCATACGTACGCAGCACCGGTGGATGGTCGGGAATTCGGGAACCGCTCAGACTGCTGTGCACCGTATGCAGATCAACCTCGTCGCGGTGCGGGCCGCCGTCCTGCCGTGAACGTCACCGCGCCCACCACGTCGCGGCGCACGATCGCGGCACTGTTGAGCCTCACCGCGGGTACCGGGGTGATCGACGCCGTGTCCTACCTCGGCCTCGGTCACGTCTTCGTCGCCAACATGACGGGCAACATCGTCTTCCTCGGTTTCGCGGCAAATCCCAGCTCCGGGCTGTCGGCGTGGATGGCGCTGATCGCGTTGGGCGCGTTCATGTTCGGCGCACTGGTGGGCGGCGCCGTCGGTCACCGCGTGGCCGCGTCGCCGACGTGGCCGATGTCGGCGCTCCTGGTACAGGGGGTGCTTCTCGGTGTCGTCGCGGCGGCCGCTGCCGCCGTCGGTATCTCGACGTTGGGCCGCCCGGTCATCGTCGCGACACTGGCATTCGCGTTCGGCCTGCAGAACAGCACGGCCCGGCGGATGGCGGTCGCGGACCTGACCACCACGGTGCTGACGCTGACGGTGACGGGGCTGGCCGCCGACAGTCGAGTCGCGGGAGGTCCGGGTGCCAAGCCCGTCCGCCGGTTGGCCTCGATCACCACGATGCTGGCCGGCGCTGTCGCCGGGGCGCTGCTGGTGCAGGTGTCGGTGCCGTTGACCATCGCGGTCGCGGCCGCGTGCGTGCTGGTGGCCGCGGTCCTGTTCGGCGTGGACCGCCGGGCCGACAGCTGATCAGGCCGGCCCGAACCGTGCGCCGCCGTCGGCGTGGTACCACCCGCCCGCTGCGTGGGTGCCACCGTCGACGTGCAGCGTTTGACCGGTGATGTAGCGCGCCATCTCTGAGGCGAGAAAGACTGCTGCCGAAGCAATTTCGTCGACATCGCCGAGCCGGCCCAGCGGAACGGCCTGGCTGAGCTCAGGTCGTATCCCGTTCGGCGACAGCGCCAGCAGGCCCTCGGTAACGGTGATGTCAGGTGCGATGGCGTTGACCCGGACGCCGTGCGGCGCCAGCTCGAACGCCGCGGTCCTGGTGTAGTTGATGACCCCGGCTTTCGCCGCGGAGTAGGCCGCGTATCCCGGTGCCGCGCGGACTCCCTCGATCGAGGTCACGGAGACGACGCTGCCGCCGCGGCCATCGTCGACCAGCTGCCTGGCCACCCGCTGCGTGCACAGCAGGACGTGTCGAAGGTTAGCCTTGTACAAAGCGTCCCAACCGTTTTCGCTGGTATCCAGCAGCGGCGAAGCGAATACCCCGCCGGCGTTGTTGACCAGGATGCTGACCGGCCCGAGCTCCTCGCGGGTGCGCGCCAACGCGGCGTCGACCTGTCCGCTGTCACGAACGTCGGCCACGATGCCGAGCACCCCCAGCTCGGCCGCGGTCGCCGCGCAGCTGTCGGCGTCACGTTCCCAGATGGCGACCGTCGCCCCGAATTGCGCCAAACCGGCGGCGATCCCGCGGCCGATCCCGGTGCCGCCACCGGTCACCACCGCGACCCGGTCGGTCAGCAGGATGTCCGACGGCGTGATCGTCACGGCGTCAACTCCGCGACGGGTTCAGCACGTCATCGGCGAAACGGGCGATACCGTCGAGCGCCTCGCGGGTGCGCCGCCACGGCATCACGATCAGCCGGTCGATGCCGGCACCAGCCGCCAGCCGCACATCCGCGGGTGAATCGGCCGGAGCCGACGCGGTGACCTCAGGCTTTCCGGTCCGTCCGTGTTCAGCCCACAGCGTGGAGAGCATCTGCACCGATCCGGGAATCCGGTCCAGGGTGTGGTTCATCGGGATCCAGCCGGAGCCGAACCGGGCGACTCGGCGCAACGCGGGCAGGCCGTCGCCACCGACGTGGATCGGCGGTCCGCCCGGCTGGACCGGCTTGGGTTCGAAGGCGACGGCGTCGAAGTCGAAGAACCTGCCGTGATGTTCGATGGTCGGCTCGGTCCAGAGCGCCCGGCACACTTCGAGCGCCTCGTCGACGCGGGCACCGCGGCTGCTGAAGTCCAGACCGGCGGCATCCCACTCCTCGCGCAGCCAGCTTGCGCCGATACCGAAGTCGAACCGGCCGTCCGAGACGATGTCCAGCGTCGCGGCGGCGCGGGCACTGATGAACGGGTGGCGCAACCCGATGTTGTAGACGTAGGTGCCCAGCCGGATCGTGCTGGTCTGGCCTGCCAGATACGACAGGTAGGCGATCGCGTCGAACATCGGCGTCTGCGGCGGAATCGGCGGATGACTGTCGCCGTGATGCGGGCTGCCGGACATCTCGGCAGGCAGCACCAGATGCTCGGGAAGCCACACCGACTCGTAGCCCAGCTCCTCGGCCCGCACCGTCAGATCCCGCCACAGGCCGGGGTGAACGCCACCCAGTGGAATCCCGAACTTCACTGCGCGGATGTTACGCACCGGGCCGCACCTCCGGAAGTACTACTCTCAGTTTCGGAGAGCGTGATTCTGCCGCCTTGCCGCAGTAGCGTCTCCAGCTATGACGGCGAGCAGGCTGAAGGTCCGCTACGCCCTGGCCCTCGTACTCGCGCAGATCCTCGCGGCCGTCGAGTTGACCGCCCTGGTGATGCCGCTGCGCCACGAGTTGGTGCCGCAAGCCGAGACAGTCTTCGGAACCGACACCCTGATCGCCTCGGTCACGCTGTCGGTGTTCGGCTTCGCCGGATCGATCGGCTACGCAATCCTGGTCGTCGACCGCAGGCTGCGCTGGTTCACCGCGGGTGAGCCGCCGACCCATCGCGACCGGGTGTTCGTCGAGCGGTTTCTGCGTCACCAGTCCACGCTGTTGGCCGCCATCTGGTTGATCAGCGGCACCATCCTGTTCGTCATCAACCGCGACGGTGGCGCGACGGCGGCCTGGCTGATCGGCATGCTGGTGCTGTTCGGCATCACCACTTCGGCGGGAGCCGCGCTGCTGCTGATCCAACGTCCCATGCGTCCTATCACCGCGGCCGTCATGGGGTCGACGCCCGGTCGCGACACCGCCCCGGGCGTGCTGCCCAGACTCCTGCTGATGTGGCTGATGAGCAGCGCCCTGCCCAGCATCGGCATCGCGGTGGTGGTGCTGATGCGCGCCAGCGGCTGGATCATTCAGAAGAACGCGTCGATCGAGATACCCGTCATCGTGCTCTCGGTGATCTCGGTCCTGGTCGGGCTGCGCGGCATGGCGATCGTCGCGCTGTCCATCTCGGATCCGGTGCACGACGTCGTCGCCGCCATGGCCAGGGTGGAACGCGGCCAGATCGGGACCCGGGTCGACGTCTACGAGCGCTCCGAAATCGGGCGGCTGCAAAGCGGTTTCAACCGCATGGTGGCCGGGCTGGCAGAACGCGACCGGCTGCGCGATCTGTTCGGACGCCACGTGGGGACGGACGTGGCGCTACGCGCGGTCAGCGACGCCGACACCCTCACCGGCGAAGTTCGTGAGGCCGCGGTGCTGTTCGTCGACCTGGTCGGCTCGACACAGTTGGCGCAAAGCAGTTCGCCGGCCGAGGTGGCCGGGGTGCTCAATGACTTCTTCCAGATCGTCGTCGATTCCGTCGACGAACGGCACGGGCTGATCAACAAGTTCCAGGGCGACGCGGTGCTGGCGGTGTTCGGTGCACCCCTGCCCAGTGCCCGCGCGGCGTCCGACGCACTGGCGACCGCCCGCGCTCTGACGGTCGCGCTGCGCCGGCTTCCCGTCGTGGACTTCGGCATCGGGGTGTCGGCCGGGCGGGTGTTCGCCGGGAACATCGGCGCGGAGCACCGGTACGAATACACCGTGATCGGGGATGCGGTCAACGAGGCTGCGCGCCTTGCCGATCGGGCCAAGGCCACCGGCGAACGCGCGCTGTGCTCGGACGTCGCCCTGGCCAACGCCGACACCGCCGAGCGTGCGCACTGGGCCGAATACACTTCCGAGGTGCTGCGCGGCCGCCTCGAGCCGACCCGAATGTCGGCGCCCACCGCCTGAATCCCACCGACCTCTTGTGTCAACCGCGGCATCGGGTGAATGGTGGACGGGCAGGAGGTTTGTCATGGCCGACAAGACGAACACTTCCCAGGCTGCCCGATCGGCTCCCGCCGCGGACAGTCCGGCCACCATCCGCAACGTCGTGCTCGTCGGCCCGTCCGGCGCCGGCAAGACCACCCTCGTCGAAAGCCTTCTCGTCGCCTCCGGTGTGTTGCCGCGGGCGGGGTCGGTGGTCGACGGCACCACGGTGTGCGACTTCGACGATGCGGCTATCCGCCAACAACGCTCGGTTGGGCTTGCGCTGGCGCCGATCCCGCACGACGGCATCAAGGTCAACCTGATCGACACCCCGGGCTACGCCGACTTCGTCGGTGAACTGCGGGCCGGCCTGCGCGCCGCCGAGTGCGCGTTGTTCGTGATCGCCGCGAACGAGGGCGTCGACGAGGCGACTCGGGCGCTGTGGCACGAATGCGATGAGGTCGGGATGCCACGCGCGGTGGCGATCACCAAGCTCGATCACGCCCGCGCCAACTACGACACCGCGCTGCGTGCCGCGCAGGATGCCTTCGGCGATAAGGTACTACCGCTCTACCTGCCCACCGAGACGGGTCTGGTCGGATTGCTGTCGGGCAGCCAGTACGACTACCGAGACGGCACCCGCACCGTCCATCCGCCCGCCGACGCGCACACCGCTCGGATCGACGAGCATCGCGGCGCCCTGATCGAGGGCATCATCGAGGAGTCCGAGGACGAATCGTTGATGGAGCGTTATCTCGGCGGTGAGGCGATCGACGAGGCCGTGCTGATCGAGGATCTGGAGAGAGCCGTCGCGCGTGGCGCGTTCTTCCCCGTGATCCCCGTGTGCAGCGGCACCGGGGTCGGCACCGTCGAGCTGCTGGACGTCGCGGCCCGCGGCTTCCCGCCGCCACCCGAACATGTTCTGCCCGAGGTCTACAACCCGCACGGCGTGCCCCGTGGCGGACTGTCCTGCGATCCGGACGGACCACTCCTGGCCGAGGTGGTCAAGACGACGTCGGACCCCTATGTCGGCAGGGTCAGCCTGGTCCGGGTGTTCTCCGGCACCATCAGGCCCGACACGACAGTGCATGTGTCGGGCCATTTTTCGGCCTTCTTCGAGGCGAACACGCACGCCGACCACGACGACGACGAGCGCATCGGCACGCTGTCGTTCCCGCTGGGTAAGCAGCAGCGTCCGGCCATGCAGGTGGTAGCGGGCGACATCTGCGCGATCGGGAGGCTCACCCACGCCGAGACCGGAGATACGTTGTCGGACAAGGTCGATCCGCTGCTACTCAAGCCGTGGACGATGCCGGAGCCGCTGCTGCCGGTGGCGATCGCCGCCCGCGCCAAGACCGACGAGGACAAGCTCTCGGTCGGTTTGCAGCGGCTGGCCGCCGAGGACCCGACGTTGCGTATCGAGCAGAATCCGGAGACTCATCAGATCGTGTTGTGGTGCATGGGCGAAGCACACTCGAGCGTGGTGCTCGACGCGTTGGCGAACCGTTACGGCGTCAACGTCGACACCGTCGAGGTCCGCATACCGTTGCGCGAAACCTTCGGCGGACCAGCCAAGGGCCACGGCCGCCACGTCAAACAGTCCGGCGGACACGGCCAGTTCGCGGTATGTGACATCGAAGTGGAGCCACTTCCGCAGGGCGGTGGCTTCGAGTTCGTCGACAAGGTCGTCGGCGGCGCGGTTCCCCGGCAGTTCATCCCGAGCGTGGAGAAGGGGGTGCGTGCACAGATGGAACGCGGCGTCCACGGCGGCTATCCCGTCGTCGACATCCGGGTGACCCTGGTCGACGGCAAGGCGCACAGCGTGGACTCCTCCGACATGGCGTTCCAGATGGCCGGTGGGCTGGCGTTGCGAGAGGCAGCCTCGGCGACCCGGATCGATCTACTCGAACCGGTCGACGAGCTCACCATCGATGTGCCCGACGATCTCGTCGGTGCGGTCATGGGTGATCTGTCCGGCCGGCGGGGCCGGGTGCTGGGCACCGAGCAGGCCCGCGAGAACCACACTCTGATCCGGGCCGAGGTACCGCAGGTGGAGCTGACCCGATACGCGATCGACATGCGCAGCCTCACCCACGGCGCCGCGTCGTTCACCCGGTCGTTCGCCCGCTATGAGCCGATGCCGGAAACCGCCGCGGCGAAGGTCCAGGTCTAGCGTTGCCCGCCCGCGCGGTAACGTCGTTCTCCATGACCGCACCGCGCTCGCTTCGGGAGTTGTTCGACCAGCTCGGCCTGCAGGTCGTCGAAGCGACGGATGACACCGTCGTGCTGGAGATGCCGGTGGACGAGCGCACCAAGAACACTGCTGGTGGGCTGCAGGGCGGACTGATCGCCACGATGGCCGACGTGGCCGCCGGGCAGCTGGCGTCGGCGGCCACCCCGTTCGGGTTCGGCATCGCCACCACCGACTTGTTCGTCCGTTATCTGCGGCCGATCAAGGTCGGCCCGGCCCGCGCGGTGGCCAAGATCCTGCGCACCGGCAAGCGTTCGGTCGTGGTGCAGGTGGACATCCACCGCGGTGAGGACAACGAACTGGCCGCGACCAGCACGATCAACTTCGCCGCGGTCTGAGGACGGTAGCCAGCCACTCGGCAATCCGTTCGGCGACGGCGCGCCAGCCGGGTTCGAGCATCATGTCGTGCCCTATGTCGGGAAAGAATTCCGCATCGGCGTGATATGCCCGCGCGGTGGCGCGCACTTCCTCGATGGTGAATGAACCGTCGTGTTCGGCGCCGAGCACCAGCAGTGGTGCGGACACCAAGTCGGGTTTGGGTAGGTCCCGGAAAACCATGTCCTGGCGGAGTGCTCGTTTGCTCTCCTGCTGGAACCGCCTCACGTATTCGACGATCAACGGTTCGGGCGTGCCGGGCGAGAACATCGACTGCCGTGCGCGGGCCGGGGTGTCGAGAATCGCCATCGTGTCACCGGTGAGTGTGGACCTGGCGACGGGCCACGGGAACCTCCTTATCGCCCGCAGGGTGGCAGCGCCCATCCCCTGCGGGGGAGCCGACGCCATGAGCACTCCCGCTGGCGCTGCGTGCACCTCCAGATACTTCTGGACGACGAACCCGCCCATCGAGTGTCCGATCACTACCGGCGGAGTCGGCAAAGCCTGTGCGACCGAGACGACGTCGTCGACGTAGTCAGCGATCGAGCATCGACTCAGCCGCTTGTCCGTAGGGCTGTTCCCGTGGCCGCGGAGGTTGAGCGCGACTGCGCGGAAGCCCTTCTCGGCAAAATGGTCGAGGAAGTGCTCGTCCCAACACCATGCCCCATGCCAGGCGCCGTGAACGAATAGCAGCGGAGCAGTATCGGAATCGCTGTTCCCCTTGTCGATAACTTCCAGCACAGCCGTCCCCCGACGTCGATTCTGTGAGTGTTCGGAGCATACGGCCCGCAGCAACTGCAGCACCCAGAATCGGCACGCACTGGCGCTCAGTGATTATGTATGGTTGCATACATACCCATGACGAGCCCCCGCGAACGGATGGTCGCCTCGGCCGCACTGTTGATCCGCGAGCGCGGAGCACAGTCCACGGCGATCGCCGACGTCCTGGCACACAGTGGGGCACCGCGCGGCTCGGCCTACCATTACTTCCCCGGCGGCCGCGCCCAATTGCTCAGCGAGGCAGTCGATTACGTCGCCGACTTCGTTGCCGGCAAGTTGGCCAAAGCATCCAGCAGCATCGAGATGCTCGACGGGCTGACCCGCTTCTACCGCAAGAACCTGCTGGAAAGCGACTACCGCGCCGGCTGCCCGGTGGTGGCCGTTGCTGTCGAGTCCGGTGAGCCGGGCAACGCCAACCCGGTGATCGACCGGGCCGCCGAGGCGTTCACCCGCTGGAACGACCTGATCGCCGCGCGCCTGATCACCGACGGAATCGCGAAGGACCGCGCCGAAGAGATCGCGGTGACCACGACCGCCGCATTGGAAGGCGCCATCGTGCTCGCCCGCGCGGCGCGCGACACCAAACCGCTCGACATCGTCCATCGGCAACTGCGCGACCTGCTCGAAGCCGAACTACCCACCCGTCGAACGACCGATCAAGCGGCGCAGCCGCGATGAGGAGTTCGACCATGGACCTAGGAGATCCGATGTCCGCTGACTGGCAACCCACTGCCTGCATCCTCTGCGAATGCAACTGCGGCATCGTGGTGCAAACCAGCGTTCAGGACGGGGTCCGAACCCTGGCCCGCATCCGCGGCGACAAGGACAACCCCGCCTCGCAGGGCTACACCTGCAACAAGGCGCTGCGCCTTGACCACTACCAGAACAACCGGGCGCGGCTCACCTCCCCTATGCGGCGCAGACCCGACGGCAGCTACGAGGAAATCGATTGGGACACCGCGATCACCGAAATCGCGGAAGGTTTCCGCGGGATCGCCGACGCCTACGGCGGGGAGAAGATCTTCTACTACGGTGGCGGCGGTCAGGGCAATCACCTGGGTGGCGCCTACAGCGGTGCTTTCCTCAAGCTGCTCGGTTCGCGGTACCGGTCGAATGCCTTGGCGCAGGAGAAAACCGGCGAAGCCTGGGTGGACTTCCAGCTGTACGGCGGGCACACCCGCGGCGAGTTCGAGCACGCCGAGGTGTCGGTGTTCGTCGGCAAGAACCCGTGGATGTCGCAGAGCTTCCCGCGGGCCCGCACCGTGCTCAACGACATCGCCAAGGACCCGGCCCGCTCGATGATCGTCATCGACCCGGTGCTCACCGACACCGCCAAGATGGCGGACTTCCATCTCCGGGTGCGGCCCGGTACCGACGCCTGGTGCCTGGCCGCGCTGGCTGCGGTGCTGGTACAGGAAAACCTTTGCAATGAAGCGTTTCTTGCCGAACACGTGCACGGCGCCGATGAGGTGCGCACCGTGCTGGCGACCGTACCGATCGCCGAATACGCCGAACGCAGCGGTGTTGACGAGGAGCTGCTGCGCGCCGCCGCCCGTCGCATCGCCGCCGCCGATTCGGTGGCGGTCTTCGAAGACCTCGGCGTGCAACAGGCACCCAACAGCACCCTGTGCTCCTACCTCAACAAGCTGCTCTGGATCCTGACCGGGAGTTTCGCCAAACCGGGTGGACAGCATCTGCATTCGTCGTTCGCGCCGCTGTTCAGCCTCAGCGGTGTCGGGCGCTCCCCGGTGACCGGTGCGCCGATCATCGCCGGGCTGGTGCCGTCGAACGTTGTCCCCGAGGAGATCCTGACCGACCACCCCGACCGGTTCCGCGCCATGATCGTCGAGAGCGCCAACCCCGCCCATTCGATCGCCGACTCGGAGAACTGCCGCGCCGCGTTCGAGTCGCTGGAGCTGCTGGTGGTGATCGACGTGGCGATGACCGAGACCGCGCGCCTGGCCCACTATGTGCTGCCCGCGGCCAACCAGTTCGAGAAGCCGGAAGCCACCTTCTTCAATTTCGAGTTTCCGCGCAACGAATTCCACCTGCGCCACCCGCTTTTCGAGCCGACTCCCGGCACACTGCCTGAACCCGAGATCTGGTCTCGGCTGGTGCGGGCGCTCGGTGTGGTCAGCGACGACGATCTGCGCCCGCTGCGCGACGCCGCCAAACAAGGTCGCGACGCCTACACCCAAGCCTTCTTCACCGAACTCGCCGCCAATCCGGCGCTGGGCAAGGTGTTGCCCTTCGTGTTGTACGAAACTCTCGGTCCGACGCTGCCCGAAGGATTGGCCGGCGCGGCCGCTCTCTGGGGGCTGGCGCAGAAAGCCGCCGTCACCTACCCCGACGCGGTGCGCCGGGCCGGGCACGCCGACGGCAACGCGCTGTTCGACGCGATTCTGGACAGCAAGTCCGGGGTGACGTTCAGCGTGCACGAGTACGCCGACGACTGGGCGTTGATCAGTCACCCCGACCGCAAGATCGCGCTGGTGATCCCGGAGATGCTCGACGACATCCGCGCGCTGGCCGACGACCGGCCGGACCTGACCAACCCGGAGTTCCCGATCGTGCTGTCCGCCGGCGAGCGTCGGGCCTTCACCGCCAACGACATCCTGCGGGATCCGTCCTGGCGCAAGCGCGACCCCGACGGTGCGCTGCGCGTCAGTGTCGAAGACGCGGCAGCACTCGGCCTGGTCGACGGCGGCCGCGTCCGGATCACCACCGCCGCGGGCAGCGCCGAGGCCACCGTCGAGATCAGCGAGACCATGATGGCCGGGCACGCCGCACTGCCCAACGGTTTCGGTCTCGACTATGTCGACGCCGATGGGCAACGCCGCGTTCCCGGCGTCGCCCCTAACGCACTCACCTCCACCGATTGGCGCGATCCTTACGCCGGAACGCCCTGGCACAAGCACGTCCTGGCACGGCTGGAAGCGGTGTCTGCGGACCTCGTCACCATGTGATTTCGGCGCGGTTTCGTTCGCCCAGCGGCGGTTTGCGCGCCGAAATCACTGGAGCCGGCTCGCCCCCGGACCAGCGGACCCCCAAAGTAAATTGCGTGATTTATTGCGGGTGACGCGTGAATCCCGTTATGTTGCACCCATAGCGCTGCCAGTCGGTGTCGGCAGCATCATTGCGTGCATGACGGGAGCTGCGCACCATGGAGCACGACTACGAGCAGATGAAGCGCGAAGCGGAGCCCTACATCAAGTTCGAGAAGGATCTCGCTAATCGCATCGCTTACATCACCTTTGACCGGCCCGCCGAGCTCAACTCGACCACCATGGGGATGCGGCAGAACTTCGCCGACATGATCCACAAGTGCAACGTCGACGACGATGTGAAGGTGGTGGTGATTCGCGGTGAAGGCAACGACTTCGGCAGCGGTGGCGACCTGCCGGAGCAGCGCGAAATGCTGGAGAACCCGGGAACATCTCTGCTGCACGAACTTTCGATCAACGACGACAGCGTGAAGTACCCGCCCGGCGACTCCTACCGTTACCTGTACACACTCACCGACCACTACGCCAAGGCGCGCGCGGGCAACCGGCCGCTGCAGGAGTGCAAGAAGGTGACCATCGTGGAAGCGAAAGGCTACTGCTACGGCTGGCACTTCTATCAAGCCGGTGACGCCGACCTGGTGGTGTCCTCCGACGATGCCTTGTTCGGTCACCCGGCATTCCGCTACGTCGGCTGGGGGCCCCGCCTGTGGTGGTGGGCCGAAACCATGGGCCTGCGGAAGTTCTCCGAAATGCTCTTCACCGGAAGACCTTTCACTGCCGCCGAGATGTACGACTGCGGCTTCCTCAACAGCGTTGTCCCACGTGAACAGCTCGAGGCGGAGACACTGAAGTATGCGATGGCGTGCTCGAAGACACGGCCCACCGACACCGTCGTCGTGCAGAAGACGTTCCTCGAGCTCTACAAGCAGCACAAGGGCGAGTACTTCGGCAGCCTTCTCACCGGCGTGGTCGAGGGCATGCTCCCGATGATGACCAACGACCGGGACAACTACCCGGACCTGACCGAGGGCACCTTCGAGAAGGGCCTCAACAACGTGGTCAAGGACAACGACCTCAACTTCCCGCCAGAGTGGCGGTTGAGCCACTCCGGGCGGAAGAAGCCCTGACCTGGGCGGCGCGTGGCGCCTCCGCGGGGGCGGCCCACAGGCCCACCAGCGCGTCGACCAACTCCTCACCGACCACCAACCAGTTCGAACTCGCCGACGCTGCGCCGGTCGCCCGCTCACCCTCGATCTCGGCGCAGGTATGCATCAACAGGTTTCGCGCCATCGTCCACCGGATGACCCGTACGCGTTTCGGGCGGGCCGGGAGGCACCGGTTGATCCCGCGCACCGTTTTGAGCATCCGTTCCGAGGTCATCGCGTACGACCCCACCAGCTCCCGGCAGGCTGGGTCGGCCATCACCTGGGCAGCGAACCGCGCATAGGTCGTTGACATTCCGAGGGCGTACAGATGCTCGGTCAACGGATGGACCAGGACGCCGATCCAATCCCGCAGATCAGGGTTCGGCGGCATGTCAGCGAGCTTGCCTCGGCGGATCTCGTCGATCGCGGCATGGTGCCGAGCCTCGATCACACGCAGCAGATCCGCTCGGGAACCGAAGTGGTAGCAGGCAGCCGCGTTGTTGCCCTGGCCGGCGGCATCACTGATCTGGCGGTTCGACACCGCATACAGACCGTTTTCGGCGAAAAGGCGCTCGGCGGCCACCAGCAGCGCGTCACGCGTGATCGACGACCGGTCGGTGCGAGGGTCTTTGGCAGAGCTCACCGCAGCCAGTCAACACACAGCTCAGAAGTAAATCAAGGTGTTTACTGCCGCGACGCCGGGGTGGCGCAGTGATCTCACACCTACACGTGGACCGGGATGCTGTTCCAGCCCCACTGGAAACTCGACGGCGGCCGCAGAGCGCGGTCGGCGTCGATGCGGTAGTCGGGGACGCGGCGCAGCCACTCCTGCAGCATCACCGCGATCTCGAGGCGGGCCATGTGATAGCCCAAACAGAAATGCTGGCCCCGGCCGAACGCCAGCGACCGCTCGATCGGACGGTCCCAGCGGAACACCTCCGGCTCTTCGAACTCCCGCTCGTCGTGGTTGGCCGACGCCAGCAGGGTGATGATGCGCTGGCCCGGCTGGATGGTCGTGCCGTGAATGGTGAAGGGCTTGCGCACCGTACGGGCGAACCACTGTGCGGGAGCGCAGTAGCGGATGATCTCCTCGCGAGCCACCGGAACGTTGACCGCAGGGTCGGCTCGCACCGCCGCGAGCTGATCGGGCTGGCGCCGCAGCTCCCACAACCCGTGCGCGACGATCTTGGGCACCGTCTCCGTGCCGCCGATGAACACCCCCAACATCTGGACGGCCACCTCGCTGTCGGTCAGCGCCGATCCGTCGGGCAGCCGGTAAGCGAGCAGGTTCTCGACGATCGGCAACGAACCGCCGAACGTGCCCGCGCGCACCTGCTGCACGATCGGGATCAGGTACTCGAGGTACCCCGGCCTGGCGTTGGCGACCTCGACTCCGCTGCCGGGCTCCGCCAGGCTGCCGGCGTTGACGGTAGCCAGCACATCGGTGGCCAAATCGGTTGGCAGTCCGACCAGTTCGCACACCACGGTGGCGGCGACGATGCCGCCGTAGTCCTGGGTGAGGTCGAAGCTACCGCGTGGCAGCAGTTCGTCGAGACGCTCGTTGGCCAGTTCCCGGATGCGGTCCTGCCATCCGGCGACGGACTTCGGCCGGAACTGGGCCGCAGTGCAGCGCCGGACGTCGTCGTAGAGCGGCGCGTCGAAGTTGGCGTGAAACGGCAAGGGATGCAACGGCGGGTCGGCAACCGGACCGTGATTGCGGTGGGCCAGTACCGCCGCTGCGGGCAGGGTGCCCTCGGATGCGACGAAGGTGCCGTCGTTGATCGCGAGCACGTTCCAGACGTCGTCGAACCGGGACAGTGCGTAGGTGTCGAGCTCGTCGACGTAGTACACCGGGTGCTGATCGCGCAGGGTCCGGTAGAACGGGCGCGGATCGGCCATCACCGCGGGATCGAACGGGCTGTACGAGAAATCCGGCATCACGGCCATTATCGGAGTGGGGACGGCGGCAGAGCCTGCAGGATGGAGTCCTCCCACCCGTCACGCAGGGCCGGCGCGACGCTCATCCACGTGACGATCTCGGCCGGCGGGCTGTCCTTCCACGACGGGTAGTGGTTCTCAAAGCAGTCCCAATCCCCGTCGAGCGCCCAGTAGTGGATCACCTCGTTGAACCGGAACGTCGTGATGAAGGAGCCGAGCCAGCGCTTGCCGGTGCGCTCCGACCATGGGACGTAGAGGCGTTCCAGCTCGCGAATGTAGTCGTCCTGCTTGCCCGGTTTGGTCTGCATGATCTCCTGGATCACCAGCCCGGCAGTGAATTTCGCATCGGTGAGCTCCGACAGCGGGCGATTGCTGCGTCCGGCGTACATAATCCGGCCCTCCCCCGATGCACCCGTGCCGGCGAGGTAGTCCGCCCACTCGGCGGCGGGCTCGCGATGGCTGCCGCCGGGTGCCTGCGCCCGGCCGATCCGGGCATAGTCGGCGAACCCGTCGATCTCCCAGATGATCGTCACCTGGGGCCAGTGTCCGTTGTACGGGGTGGTCTCCCAGATCGAGAACAGCCGCGCTCCAAGCTGTTCCATCATCGGCTGATAGACACTGGTGAATTTCTCGGTGAACCGGTCGCTGCGCTCGGAGCCCAGCGCGATGGTCTCGTGCAGATACAACAGGGTGTGGCTAAAGTACTTCTTCACCGGTCAGTCCTCGATCAGGGCCAGCGCCGCGGCCGGGCACTGGGTGACGGCCTGCTGCATCCGCGCCCGGTCCGCTTCGGGGCGGAAGTCATCGTGGATGCGGACGCTGCCGTCGTCGTCGACTTCGAACACATCCTCGGCGATCGTCTCGCAGATACCGTGCCCGGTGCATTTGGCCAGGTCCACTTCGATACGCATACCCTGCCTCACGCTCACCGCACGAACGCCGGGAGCCGCTTGATCCCGTGCACGAAGCTACTCAACAGATAGTCCGGCTCCCCGAGCTCGACGTCCACCCGGAACAACAACTCGCGGAACAGATTCCGCAGCTCGGTGCGGGCCAGCTGGTTGCCGAGGCAGAAGTGCGGGCCGCCGCCGCCGAAACCCAGGTGCGGGTTGGGCGAGCGCTGCAGGTCGAATCCGCCCGGCTGATCGAAGGCGGCGTCGTCCCGGTTCGCCGAGCAGTAGAACAATCCGACCTTGTCGCCGGCTTTGAGCTGCTGACCGGCCAGTTCGGTGTCTTGCGCGACGAATCGGGCGAACTGCAGCACCGGCGTCGCCCAGCGGATGAACTCCTCGATCGCCGGTCCGATGCGCCCGTCGAAATCGGCCGTCAGCCAGGCGCGCTGGTCCGGGTTGGCCGCCAGCGCCAGCATGGCGTGCGAGGTGGTCTGCTTGGTGGTGTCGTTACCTGCCGACGCCAGCAGCACCAGGAACGCGCCGATCTCCTCGTCGGTGAGGCGGTGCCCGTCGACTTCGGCGTTGACGATGCTGGTCATCAAATCATCACCCGGGTGTCGGCGGCGGAACTTGGCCAACTCAATGCCGGTGCCCGCCAACAGGAACATCTCGTTGACGGTCGCCTCGGCGCGCTCCTCGATCGTGGCGTACTCGTCGTCGCTCATGGAGAACAGCTTCTCGGCGGCCTTGGCCACCGCCTCGCGGTCGGAGTTGGGCACACCCAGCATCTCGGAGATCGTCATCATCGGCAGTCGCGCCGAGCAGGCCGAGACGAAGTCCACTTCACCGGCGCCGACCAGTTCGTCGACCACGGTGGCGGCGTTCTTGCGAACCTGCTCGTCGATCTGGGCGACGTTGCGCGGGGTGAATGCCGAGCTGATCAGCCGGCGATACACCGTGTGCTGCGGCGGATCCATCATCAGGAAGAACGTGGCGATCCGCTGGATCTCGGCGGGCATCGGGTCCAGCGCGATGCCCTGCGCGGAACTGAACAGCTCGGGGTGCAGGCTGGCGTGGACGATGTCCGCGCGCCGGGTCAGCGCCCAGAAACCGGGCTCTTCCATCGGGAACAACGAGGGAAACGGCTCATGCCAGGTGAGCCCGTCGGTGGCGCGCAGAGCGGCGAAGGTCTGCTCGCGGACGTCGAAGGTCTGGCCCCAGAATCGCCGCGACGTGATGTCGTGGGCGCTGTACCCACGCTGGTCCGCCGACACGTCCACAGCGTGACACTTTGACCAGTATTTGTAAAGACAGTGTTTTCGTCCTCGGATGTGTGAACTCCGCGTGACACTCGGGCCTGGACCTGTAATCCTGTACACGTGAGCCCGGCAGGAACCACCGCTGTGATCCCCGACGACGACGAAACCTCGTCGCGGCGGCGCATCCTCAACGCCACCGCCGAAGTGCTCGCCCGCAGTGGGCAGACCAAGCTCAGCCTGTCCGAGGTCGCTCTGCAGGCCGGCGTGTCCCGGCCCACCCTGTACCGCTGGTTCGCATCCAAGACCGAGTTGCTCGACGCGTTCGGCGCCTACGAGCGGGAGATGTTCGACACCGGCATCAGCCGCGCGACCACGGGACTACGCGGCACCGACAAGCTCGACGCGGCACTGCAGTTCATCGTCTCCTACCAACAGACCTACTCCGGGGTCCGGCTCATCGATATCGAACCCGAGGTGGTCATCGCCCAGCTGGACCGCATCCTGCCGCTGATGCGGACCCGGCTGCAGCGGCTGTTGAGCGGGCCGAACGCAGAGATCAAGGCCGCCACCGCAATTCGCGTCGCGGTATCGCACTACGTGGTCCGCAGCGACGACGCCGACCAGTTCCTGGCCCAGCTGCGCCACGCCGTCGGCATCAAGCAGTGACCACGCCCCTCGACATCGGGATCTACGTCCCGCAGATGGGCTTGCGCTACGCCGAGGTACTGCACCGCGCGCAACGCTGTGAGGAACTCGGCATCGGCTCGTTGTGGCTCTACGACCACATGTACGGCCCCGGCGTCCCCGACATCGACTCGTTGGAGGCCTGGACGCTGGCCACCGCTCTGCTGAGCCGCACCGAGCGCCTCCGCGTCGGGCACATGGTGCTGTGCAACCAGTTTCGTCACCCCGCCGTGCTGGCCAAGATGGCCACCACCCTGGACCAGATATCGGACGGTCGGCTGGAGCTGGGTATCGGCAGCGGATCCATCGAAGACGAACACCACCGGCTCGGACTGGACTGGGGCACCTTCGCGGAGCGGTCCGAGCGCCTGCAGGAGACGCTGGAGATCCTCACCCAGGCGTTCGCCGACCGGCGGATCGATTTCAGCGGAACACATTTCACGGTGCGCGACATGCCGATCCAACCCGGCCCGGTTCAACAGCCACGGCCGCCGATCGTGGTGGGCGGTTCCGGCGAAAAGTACACCCTGCCGCTGGTCGCCCGCTATGCCGACGTCTGGAACGTTCCCACCTATGCCCTCGGCGAGATGGAGCACAAGCTGACCGTCCTGCGAGCGATCTGCGAGGACATCGGCCGGGATCCAGGCTCCATTGTGATGTCGGTGGAAGCCGTGTTGGCTCTGGCGCCGGATTCTGCCGCGTTGGAGGGTGTGCGCCAGGTTGCCGAGAAGCGCTTCGGCGGGCCGGGTTTCGGTCTGCGCGAGGGCGGGCTGATCGGCACGCCGGCCGCGATCGTCGACCGCCTTGGCGAGCTACGGGAAATGGGCTTCGGGCAGGTGGTGTTCTTCACCCATGACCGGGCGTCGGACGCGACCCTGGAGCTGCTGGCCGCCGAGGTGCTGCCGCAGCTCTAGGCGAAGGTGACGACGACCTTGTCGGCGGCACCGGGTGTCAGCGCCGTCTGTATTGCGTCCTGCACATCGCCGAAATCGAAGGTGTGGCTGACGATCACCGCGTACTTCTCCCAGTTGGTCACGAGATCCTTTGTCACTTCGAAGATCTCGGTCGGATAGCCCATCGATCCGACGACGGTGATCTCATTTGCCATGATGTTGACGAAGTCCACCGGGACCGGTTCCTTGTGCACGGCGACCACCCCCAGCCGTGCACCGATCTGTGCTGTCGCCAGCGCGGTGTTGATCACCGAAGGCGCGCCGGCTGCGTCCAGGTAGATATCGGTGCCCGACTTACCCGGCCACATCGCTTTGCCCTTGCCGTGCAACGCGATGAGGCGCCGCGCCACATCCTCATCGCCGGCATTGATCACCGAGTCGGCGCCGACGGCCATCGCCTTGTCCAGCCGCGATCCGATCAGGTCGACCACCGTGACGTGGCTGACGCCGAGGGCCTTGTAGGCGATGGTGGCGCCCAGGCCAATCGGCCCGGCACCGAAAACCGCCACCCTGTCCGCCGGTGTGGGTTTGGTCTGGTTGACGCCGTGGCGGGCGACGGCCATCGGCTCGTTGAGGGCGGCGACTTCAAACGGGATGTCGGGCGAAATCACCTCGATGCTCTGCCCGCGCACCGCGTTTTCGACGAGGAGAAATTCAGCCAGCGCTCCGGCCGCCCCGCCGTTACCGATGATTCCGCTCGGTGCCCCGATGGGGTTGATCACCACGTGGTCGCCGGCGTTGATGCCGGTGACGTCGCGGCCGACCGCGACGACCTCGCCCGCCGGTTCATGCCCGAGCGGCATGCGGCCCTGACGCGGGGGCAGCCCACCCATCGAGATGTACAGCGCGTCCGAGCCGCAGATGCCACAGGCTCTGATCTTCACCAGGACATCAGCCGGTCCCACCACCGGGTCGGCGACATCGACGACGTCGGTCTGGCCTGGCCCGGTGATCATCGTTGCTCTCATCTGTTCCTCACAGATCAACTCGCGCAATGCTTTTCGAATAATCGACGGTTGACACCGGCGGTGCCGCACCCTACCGTGACCGTCATGGTAAGGCACACGGCCACCGGGCCGTCCCTGTTCTCCCGATGAGCAAGCCACTGGCCGGCCGCCGCGCGGTAGTCACCGGTGCGGCCAGCGGGCTCGGCGCCGCGGCAGTCCGGGCCCTGACCAAGGCCGGTGCCGAGGTCGTCGCGACCTATCACCAGACCGAACCCGCCGACGACTCGCAGGCCATCTGGGTGCCGTGCGACGCCCGGGACGCCGACTCGGTGAAGGCGATGATGGACGCTGCGGTGACGGCGATGGGCGGCCTCGACGTACTGGTCAACGCGGCGGGTCTGTGGCATCAGGGGGTGCCCGGTCAGATCACCGCCGCCGACATCGACTTCGTCCTCGACACCAACGTCAAGACCACGATCCTCACCAACCAGGCAGCGCACGCGGTGATGCGCAAATCCGGCGGGCGCATCATCAATTTCGGCTCGGCCGAGGCGGTGATGGGCAGTCCGATCTCCGCGGTCTACGCCGCAGCCAAGGGTGCGGTGCAGGCGTGGACCCGCTCGGCGGCGAAGGCCTGGGCATCCGACAACGTGACGGTCAATGCGTTGGCGCCGGCCATGCAGACCCGCGGGGCGGACCGCCTGCGCGAATTCCTCGGCCCGGATGCGGCGCCGTTCATCGACCAGCAGATCAAAGCGACCATCCCGCTGGGTGGCGCGCTCGGCGATCCCGACCGCGACCTCGGACCCGTGCTGGTGTTCCTGGCCGGCGAGGGTTCGCACTTCATCACCGGCCAACTGCTGCCGGTCGATGGCGGGCTGATCATGGTCGGCGGCTGACTAGTGATTTCGGCGCGTTTTCGATCGCTCAGCGGCGGTGTGCGCGCCCAAATCTCGCGGATAGGTCCTTGCGCGGCGTCGTACGATCTGGCGGATGGGAACAACGGGTCGTCCCCTGCGCGCTGAACGGGCACTGCTTGCCGGCGACGAGGCGCGCCACCGACTGCTGGAAGCCGCAAGCCGGTGCATCGTGCGCCGGGGCAACACTCAGATCCGGATGGCTGAAGTCGCCGCCGAAGCCGGTGTGGTCCGCTCGACGGTGTACCGCTATTTCCCGTCCCGCGACGACCTTCTGCTGGGGCTGCTGCTGACCCGAATCGACGCCGCGCTGGCCGCGCACGTCGCATCGCTACCGCAGCCCGACGACGCATCGGCCTCGATCCAGGAACTGATGTTGGTTCCCGTCCAATCCGTGGTCGGCGACGCGCTGAACGAGGCATTGATGTCGGGCGAGAGTACGGCGGTGGCAACGGCACTCGAGATCGGTTCCGAGCAGATCGTCGACGTGGTCCTGCGGCACTACGGTCCGCTGTTCGAACGATGGCAGTCTGCCGGCAGTTTGCATCCCGAGCTAGACCCGCGGGAGACGGCACGCTGGCTGCACACCGCGTCGTTGTTCCTACTCGCTCCCGTGTGGCGGCATCGCCCCGTGAACGCCAAGAGACTCTTCGTCGAGCAATACCTCCTGCGTGCCCTGGTGCCGAACTTCTCGTGACCGAAATCGTCTGATGAGCAGGGTATCTCGCCTAGCGGCGGGCAAACCCCGGGGCGTGCTCGGGCCGCACCCCGACACCAACCAGGTAGGCCGGGATCACCGAAAGCCACGGCAACCGCCGGATCAGCGCCGTGACCACTGCCGGTGGATCGGCGTTGTCCCCGTTCAGGATTGGCGCCACCAGCCGCTTGTGCAATAGGCGCTGCACGGCTTGGGTGACTGCGGCGGGCGGCAGCCGGCGCTTACGGACAGCCGCCAGGTCGCGGTCCGTGACCGCGCCGCGCCGCAGCGGGTCGGCCAGTAGTGTCGCCGCACCTACCGCGTCCTGGATGGCCATGTTGATGCCGACGCCGCCGACCGGGGACATCGCGTGAGCTGCATCGCCGAGACACAGCAGTCCGTCGGTGTGCCAGCGACTGAGCCGGTTGAGCCGGACGTCGAGGAACTTGACTTGGTCGAAGGAGGTCAAGGTGTCGGTGTCGGCCTCCGGAACCAGCCCGGCCAGTTCGGCTTTCAACGCGTCCAGCCCGCGTGCCCGCAGTTGCGCGTCGCTGCCCTTCGGGATCAGGTAGGCGAGCTGGAAGTAACCCTCCCGCGGAATCATGATCAACATGCGTCCGGCGGTGATCCGGGGAATCAGGGTGTACTCGGCGCTGCTGTCCCGCGGTAGCCGAAACCACCACACGTCAAACGGCACTGGGAAATCCCGGGCAACCAGGTCTGCGCTCTGCCGCACGATCGACGTCCGGCCGTCGCAGGCCACGGTCAGGTCGGCCCGAAGTTCGCCGTCGCCGTCCGGCGAGGTGTAGGTCACCCCGGTAACCCGGGCACCGCTGCGTAGCAGCCCGGTCACCTCGTGGCAGAGCCGCAGCGTGTACGTCGACTCCGCCTGACCGGCTTCGGCGAGCAGGTTGAGCAGATCCCACTGGGGCACCATCGCGATGTACGGGTGCGGTTGGCGCAGCCGCCGGAAGTCCACCATCGTCAGCGAGGTGTCGCCGACGGTGAGTTCGGCGTGATCGACCTTGCTCTGCGGCAATGCCGCGAAACGCTCCCCCAAGCCGAGCTCGTCGAGAAGCCGAAGGGTCGTGGGATGCACTGTGTCGCCGCGGAAGTCGCGCAGGAAGTCGGCGTGCTTCTCCAGCACGGTGACCTCGATGCCGGCCCTGGCCAACAGCAGTCCGAGCACCATGCCGGCGGGTCCGCCGCCGACGATCGCCACCGTCGCGGAGTCGGTCATGGACACACCGTAGTCACGGCGGGTGAACGCGCGGAGCTAAACCTGAATTCGGGAGCCGATCAGCACCGTCTGACTGGTCGGCAGCCCGAAGTATCCCGCGGAATCTGCGGCCATCAACGACGTGGCGATGAAGATCCTTTTGCGCCAGGGCGCCATCGTCGGCTGGTCCCCTGGCACCAGTTCGATCTTGGAGAGGAAGAACGACGTGCTGTCGAGGTCGATCTCCCCGCCGATCTGCTCCGGGTCCACCAACCGCAACGCCGCCGGCACGTCGGGTCGCTCCATGTAGCCGAATTGAGCTGCCACGTAATAGATGCCGTCATCCGGGTCGCCGAGGTCGTCGACGGTGATCCGCTCGTCGTCGGGCACCCGGGGCGAAGGCGGAACGACGATCGACAGAATGATCACCCGCTCGGGCACGACGTGGTTGTGGTCGACGCTCGCTCGCATCGACAGCGGCGCTGTCTCGCTCTCGCGGTTGAGGAACACCGCGGTGCCCGGGATCCGCGGGTAGGGCGGTGTGTGGTTGTTGATCTCCTTGATGAAGGGTTGTAGCGGCCCTTCGGCTTTGTCCCGGGCACTCACCACGATCGCGCTGCCCCGCTGCCAGGTGATCAGGACCGTGAAGGTGACCAGGCCGATCAGCAGCGGCAGCCATGCGCCGTGCACGAGCTTGGTCAGGTTGGCGGCCAGGAACATCAGGTCCACGGTCAGCAGTGCACCGCCGCCGATGACCACCATCCACAGCGGCCACCGCCACCGGGTGTGGGCGACGTACAGGAACAACAGGGTGGTGATGGTGATCGTGCCGGTGACGGCCATCCCGTAGGCGTAACCCAGCGCCGCCGAACTCCGGAAGGCGAACACCAGGATCAGCACCGCCACCATCAGCATCCCGTTGATCCACGGGACGTAGATCTGGCCGATCGACGACGCCGAGGTGTGGGCGATCCGCAGCCGCGGCAGGTATCCGAGCTGCGCGGCCTGCGAGGCCACCGAATACGCGCCGGTGATCACCGCCTGCGACGCGATCACCGTCGCCGCGGTGGCCAGTATCGCCATCGGCAGCTCCCAGCCGGGAGGCACGAGCAGGAAGAACGGCGCATTCACCACACTCTGGTTGCCCAGCAGCAGAGCGCCCTGGCCGAGGTAGTTGAGCACGAGAGCCGGGAGCACGAGACCCAGCCAGCCCCAGGTGATCGCCTTACGGCCGAAGTGGCCCATGTCGGCGTAGAGGGCCTCGGCGCCGGTGACCGACAATACGACGGCAGCGAGGGCGAAGAACGCGATGTGGAAGTGGCCGAAAATGAACTCCAGCGCGTACGTCGGCGACAGTGCCTTGAGGATCTGCGGGTGCCCGGAGATGCCGCGCACCCCGCACGCGCCGATCACGAGGAACCAGACGATCATCACCGGGCCGAAGAACCGTCCCACCGCGGCGGTGCCGCGCCGCTGTACCGCGAACAGCCCGACGATGATGACCGCGGTGATCGGCACCACCAACTCCGACAGCGACGGGTCGACGACCTTGAGGCCCTCCACCGCGGACAGCACCGAGATGGCAGGGGTGATCATGCTGTCACCGAAAAACAGTGCGGCGCCCAGGATTCCGAGTACAGACAATCCCGCGATGACCCGTGGGCTGGACCTGCGTCCGAGCCTGCGCACCAGCGTGATGAGCGCCATCACACCGCCTTCACCGTCGTTGTCGGCGCGCATGACCAAGGTGACGTAGGTGAGCGTGACGATGACCATCACCGACCAGAAGATCAGTGACACCACGCCGTAGACGTTGGCGGGGGTGATCGGAACGGGGTGCGGGTCGCCCGGGTTGAACAACGTCTGCACGGTGTAGATGGGGCTGGTGCCGATGTCACCGAACACCACGCCCAGCGCACCGATGACTATCCCGGTGCGGGCCTTGGTCGCCGTGCTCACTCGTCACCCCACTTTCGGCGCGCCCGGCGTCGGTCCCGGCGACGTGGAGGCCAATGGTAACTGTCCGCGACGGATAACTAGGGCTGACCGGACATTTCGTGAATACACCTCCTGCCGGTTCCCGCGATGCGTTCTGAACCGTACGGTGGGGTTGATGCGTATCGCCCTGTTCGCGACCTGTCTGGCCGACGCGATGTTTCCGCGGGCCGCGATCGCGACTGTCGAATTGCTGGAGCGGCTCGGGCATCAGGTGGTCTTCCCGGCGGACCAGACGTGTTGCGGTCAGATGCACATCAACACCGGCTATCTCGGGCAGGCGACGGGCTTGGTGCGCCACCACGTCGAGGTGTTCGAGCGCAGCGGCTGCGATGTGGTGGTCGCGCCGTCCGGATCGTGCGTCGGCTCGGTACGCCACCAGCATGCGATGGTGGCCCGCCGGGCCGGTGAGACCGCGCTGGCGCAGCGCGCAGAGGCGATGGCGGCACGTACCTACGAACTCTCCGAATTGTTGGTCGACGTTCTCGATGTGCGCGATGTCGGTGCCTACTATCCGCACCGGGTCACCTACCACCCGACCTGTCATTCGCTGCGGCTGTTGCGTGTCGGTGACAAGCCCCTGCAATTGCTTCGCCACGTGCGCGGCCTGACCTTGGTGGAGCTCGCCGACGCGGACACCTGCTGCGGTTTCGGCGGCACCTTCGCGATCAAGAACGCTGACACCTCCACCGCGATGCTGGCCGACAAGATGTCGGCGGTCATCGCCTCGCGTGCCGAAGTGTGTGCGGCCGGCGACAGTTCGTGTCTGATGCACATCGGCGGGGGGCTGAGCCGGATGCGCTCGGCGGTGCGGACCATGCATCTCGCCGAGATCCTGGCCGCGACGGAGCCGGAGCGATGACCACCGATCCATCCCCGGGTCGCTTCGCTCCAGCCCGCCGCTCCTTCCTCGGCGTCCCCGGCATCGGCAATCTGCGTGGCAGCCAACCGTTCCCGGTGGCGGCGCGACGAGAGCTGGCCAACACCCAGATGCGCCGCAATGTCGGCCACGCCACCCGCACCATCCGCACCAAACGGCTTGGGGCCGTTGCCGAATGCCCGGACTGGGAGCAGTTGCGGGCGGCGGGCAGCGCGCTCAAGCAGGAGGTGATGGCACGGCTGCCGGAATTGCTCGAGCAGCTGGAAGCCAATGTGGTGGCCCGCGGCGGCGTGGTGCACTGGGCGCGCGACGCCGCCGAAGCCAATCGGATCGTGACCGGGTTGATCCGCGAGGCGGGCGCCGACGAGGTGGTCAAGGTCAAGTCGATGGCCACCCAGGAGATCGGCCTCAACGAGCATCTGGCAGCCGAAGGAATCGCGGCGATCGAGACCGACCTCGCCGAGCTGATCGTGCAACTCGGGCACGACACACCCAGTCACATTCTCGTTCCGGCGATCCACCGCAACCGTGCCGAGATCCGCGAGATATTCGCCAGAGAGATGCCCGATGCCGGTGAACTGACCGACGAGCCGCGCGTACTTGCGATGGCGGCCCGCGCGCATCTGCGCCGAAAGTTCCTGTCCGCCAAGGTCGCCGTCAGCGGTGCCAATTTCGCGGTCGCCGAAACCGGGACACTGGCCGTCGTCGAATCCGAAGGTAACGGCCGGATGTGCGTGACCCTGCCGCAGACGCTGATCACGGTGATGGGCATCGAGAAGGTGGTGCCGCGGTTCACCGACCTCGAGGTGTTCATGCAGCTGCTGCCGCGTTCGTCGACGGCTGAACGGATGAATCCGTACACCTCGATGTGGACCGGTGTGCATCCCGGTGACGGACCGCAGGAGTTCCATCTGGTGCTGCTGGACAACGGTCGCACCGCGGTGCTCGGGGACGCGGTCGGCCGCGCGGCCCTGCACTGCATCCGCTGCAGCGCCTGCCTGAATGTCTGCCCGGTGTACGAACGCACCGGCGGCCACGCCTACGGCTCGATCTATCCGGGCCCGATCGGTGCGATCCTGAGCCCGCAGCTGACCGGGATGCAGGGACACGACGACCCCAACGCCTCCCTGCCGTACGCGTCGTCGTTGTGCGGTGCGTGTTTCGACGCGTGCCCGGTCCGGATAGACATCCCCTCGATCCTGGTGCACCTGCGGGCCGCCCAGGTCGACGGCCATCGGGCGATCGGCCAGGATCTGGCGATGGGCGCCGCCGCGTGGGCGATGGCCTCGCCCAGACGATTCGCCGCAGCCGAGAGGCTTCTCAGCGCCGGACGGCTCGTGGCGGGTGCGGATCAGCGCATCACGGCCCTGCCCTGGCCGGCGTCGCGCTGGACCGCCAGCCGGGACGTGCCGGCGCCGCCCGCGGAGACGTTCCGCCAATGGTGGGCCCGCACCCACGACGAGGCGTCCCGATGAACGAGACACGTCGCATCGTCCTCGACCGGATCCGCGGCGCCCTCGCGGCGGCCCCGCCCGAACCCGTTCAGGTGCCGCGCGACTACGACCGGGAGCCCGCGCACGGACCGGGTGACGCCGAACGATTCGCGCGGACGGTCGCCGAATACCAGGCCCAGGTGCTGCCCGTCGAGGCCGCCGAGATCGCGGCCACCATCGCCGCGCTGACGGGTGCCGGCGCCCGGGTGGCGATACCGTCCGGACTGCCCACCGAGTGGACCGACGGCATCGACACCGTCGTCGACGAACCGGAAAACCCTTTGGCGGTAACCGAACTCGACACCGCCGCGGCCGTCGTCACCGGATGCGCCCTGGGCATCGCGGCCACCGGAACCATCGTCCTGGACGCCGGACGGAGCCAGGGCCGGCGAGCGCTGACACTGGTCCCCGACCATCACATCTGCGTCGTCTTCACCGACCAGATCGTCGACACCGTCCCGCAGGCGTTCGCCGCCCTGGATCCCGGCCGGCCGCTGACCTTCATCTCCGGACCGAGCGCCACCAGCGACATCGAACTCGACCGCGTCGAGGGTGTGCACGGCCCCCGCAGACTTGACGTGCTGCTGGTCAGCAGGTGACATTGCGGAATCCACTTATTTCTCGCGGCCGCACGGCATAGATTTCTACAGCGGAGCTACGAAGGGAGCCGGGCGTTGCGGACTTTGGCGGTAGGCATTGCGCTCACGGCGGCTGCGGTGACTTTGGCCCCGCCGGCTTCCGCGGAGCTGTGGCCGGGCAACTACAACATGATCATCCCGGACCGGCGGGACTTCCACACCTGGGCGTGGGCCGCCAACCCCTGCCCGCAGCAGATCGTGTTCTCGCCGACCTGTGTCCGCGTCTCGGCCAACCCGATGCCGATCGCCAAGGCCTACGGCTGGTACGGGATCGCGACGCTGGAAAATGGGCAGTACACGATGACGGTCGACGTTCCGGACGGATTGCGCTGCGGCGACATCTATTACGGCCCGGTCATCCCCACCCACGACGTGTACACCTGGGACGCGAAAACGCTGGCGGGCCAGCTGCAGTCCACGTTCGACGCCGGCTGCGACGGTGCGCCGGGGGGAACCTTCACCTACCCGTTCTGGCTGACCCGGCTCTGAGTCAGCCGGTGATCAGCGCGCCGTACTGACCGATCAACTCCGCGGTGCGCCAGTAGATCAGCGCCGCGAACACCACCAGTACAGCCGCGGAGACGCCGCCCTGCACCAGGTTGCGACGTTCCCGCGGGGCGTAGGTGTAGACCGCCGCGATCAGCGACCCGGTGATCAATCCACCGACGTGGCCCTGCCAACTGATCGACGGCACGGTGAACGTCAGCACCAGGTTGATCCCGATGAGCACGACCACCCAGCGCACGTCGAGGTTGAGCCGCTTGGCCACAACGAATGTCGCCCCGAACAATCCGAAGACCGCACCCGACGCACCCGCGGTGGCCGCCCCGATCGGAGCGAGCAGGTAGACCAGCACCGAACCGCCCAGCGCGCTGAGACCGTACAGCGCACCGAAGCGCAGCCGGCCCAGCCAGGCCTCGAGCGGGGGGCCGATCACGTACAGCGCCCACATGTTGAACAGCAGATGCATGGCGCCGTAATGCATGAACGCCGAGGTGATCAGACGGAAGTACTCGCCTCCCGCAACACCGGGGGCCCACAGCACGAGCTCACGCTGGAGCTCCTTCGACGTCATCTGCAGCACGAACATCACCACGTTGACCGCGATCAGCGCATACGTCACGTACGGCAGGCCGGAGCGCCGGATGCCACCGGCCCCGGTGCGCGCCGGGCGCACACTCTGCCCGGCGGCTGCCACGCAGTCGACGCATTGATGGCCGACCGCGGCGCTGCGCATGCACTCGGGGCAGACCGGCCGCCCACAGCGAGTGCATTGCACATAGGTCGGGCGGTCGGGATGGCGGTAACAGGTCGGAGTGCCCGCCGGAGTTTGCGGTGTGTAAGGGATGCTCATAGTCCTGCCCCCGAAGATACTGTGCCGGGCCGGTGGGCCTACCCGCGACGGCGTTGCCGACGCGGCGGAGGCGGCACGGATTCCGTCGTCGGGAGCCGGACCCGCGACGGCGCGCCCGGCCGACCAGCCACCAGACACCTGCTGGACGGCGGTCACGGGATTTCTCGGCAGCTAACCTTCGGATTCAATTTCGGACGGCGTCAATATTTGCCATATCCGCACCGCCGCGTCCCATTTTCGGGAAACGCGAATCGGTGCTGATGTGCCCATATAGCTATCCCCAACAATTTGTAGCCACGCAACTGATTCCGTAGTACATTTCCCCCAGGTTGAGTTCACAGCCGCCCGGAGACGCCAGCGCGCGAGGGCTCGAGAACTTTCGCAGCGAAGCTTCGATCCGAACAGCTTCGGCAGGCAAATCCGGCATCGCGGAGCACCACTGATGGAGGCGCCATGACTTTAGCCACCACCGCGGCACCCTTGGCTGACACCCGCCCGGGCCGCGACCGCACGGATCGTGGAGTCTTCCGGTCCAGAGAGCTCAGCGCCACCACCCTGCTCATCGCGGCAGCCGGCGAGGTGGACGCATCAAACGCCGGTGACATGCTCGGTTACGTCGAGGACAACGTCTCGGGATATCAGCAGCTCGTGATCGACCTGTCGAAGCTCGACTTCTTCGCGACGGACGGGTTCTCGGCGCTGCACACTCTCACGGTGCGGTGCTCGCGGCGCGGAATCGACTGGGTGTTGGTCCCCGGCCCCGCGGTTGCCCGCGTGCTGCGGGTCTGTGATCCGGAGGGGCTGGTCACCACGGCGGGCAACATCGTCTCGGCGGTGGCCGCTCTCGCCCGCGGCCCGCACACCCATCTGCAGCTGGCCCCGCTGGCGAAGTAGCCGGCTGCGCCTTCCTAGACTGGTTCGGTCGGTTCTAGCGAAGGCGAGCAGCCATGGCGACACACGGTCGCAATCTCAACGACCTGGTGACACGGTTCTGGACCGTAGCCGCACCGCTCTACGACCATCCCCGTCTGCAGCAATGGGTCTACCAGCCCGCCCAAGACGAGGTCCTCGACGAGCTGCGCGCCCACGGCGCCCGCCGGATTGCTGACATTGCCTGCGGCACAGGCATTCTCGCGGCTCGCATCGAAGCCGAGCTGCAGCCCGACGAGGTGTACGGGGTGGACATGTCCGACGGCATGCTCAAGCAGGCCAAGGCCCGCGACCCGAAGGTGCAGTGGCGCAAGGGGCCGGCCGAACAATTGCCGTTCGACGACGACGCGCTCGACGCTGTCGTCTCGACATCGGCCTTTCACTTCTTCGACCAACCTGCGGCGATGCGCGAATTCCACCGGGTGCTGCGGCCCGGCGGTCTGGCGGCGGTCGCGACGATCAGCCCGCCGCAACTGCCGCTGCTCGGCCAGCTGACCAACTCGCCGGCCAGTGCCGCGCACAACCCGTCGGCGCAGGAGATGCGCACACTGTTCACCGACGCCGGTTTCACGATCAGCGACCAGCACCGGGTGCACCGGCCGCTGTGGACCAAAGCCGTGTTCGACCTCATCACGATCGGGACGAAGCCCGCGTCCTGACCGATGCGGGCCGTATCCTTCGACACCATGGCCGTCGAGCTGCTCGTCCCCAGTGTCGAGATCGGTCTGGTGACCACCAATCTGGGTCCGATGGTCGAGTTCTACGAGAACTTCCTCGGGCTGCCGTTTCAGCTCGACCTCGACTTTCCCGGCGGCACCATGAAGCGCTACCTGATCGGTGACAACACCCTCAAACTCGTGACCTACGACCAGCCGCCTCCCGCGGACCTCACCCCCGGCGGTGGACGCGCGCAGACCGGTGTCCGCTACATCTCGCTGGTGGTCACAAACGTCACCGAGGTGGCCACGCAGGTCACGGCCGCCGGGTACGAAATCGTCGAGCCGCTCACCGAATTCACCGCCCTGCCCGGCATCGGGTGGTTCTTCGTGGCCGATCCCGACGGCAACTGGGTCGAGCTCGCCGGCCCGATCTGAACACCGCTTTTCCTTCCGACGTCACCCACTCAACGCAGAGGAACACCATGGCAATCGAGCTACTCGCCAAGAACATCGAAGTTGGTTTGGTCACCACCAACCTGGGTCCGATGGTCGAGTTCTACGAGAACTTCCTGGGCCTGCCCTTCACCGGCGACCTCGACTTCCCCGGCGGAACCATGAAGCGCTACGCGCTCGGTGACAACGTGCTCAAGCTGATCACCCTCGACCAGCCGCCGGCCGCGCCCGCGACGCCGGGGGGCGGACCCGCCGCGGCCGGCATCCGCTACTACACCGTGGTGGTGGCCAACACCACCACGGCCGCCGAGCAGGTCAAGGCGGCCGGATACGAGATCGCACAGGAGCTCGCCGAGTTCACGGCGCTGCCGGGCATGGGCTGGATGTTTGTCGCCGACCCGGACGGGAACTGGGTCGAGCTCGTCGGCCCGATGTAGATCGCGGGCCGTACCCTGGGGATCGTGCCCGAGCTTCATCCCGACCTCGCGGTCCTGGCGCCCCTGCTGGGCACCTGGACCGGCGCCGGCACCGGCGAGTACCCGACCATCGAGACGTTCGGCTACGTCGAAGAGATCGCGATAGGGCACGTCGGCAAGCCCTTCCTGACCTACTCGCAGCGGACCCGGGCCGACGACGACGGTCGGCCCCTGCACGCCGAGACCGGCTACCTCCGGGTGCCGTCGCCCGGCCGGATCGAACTCGTCGTCGCCCATCCCACCGGGGTCACCGAGATCGACGAAGGCACGCTGTCGGTGACCGACGACGGCCTGGCCATCCAGCTCGACTCCACCGCCATCGGGCTCTCCGGTTCTGCGAAAAACGTCACCGCCCTGAGCCGTTCGTTCAAACTTGTCGGTGACGAGCTCACCTACAGCGTGCGGATGGCCGCTGTCGGCGTACCGCTCAACCACCATCTGGCCGCGACCCTTCACAGGCAGCAGGGGTGAGCCACTCCCCCGCCGGCGACGGCCGGATTCGCGTCCCGACCGACCTCGACGCTGTCACCGACGTCGGCGTCGAGGACCACGCCGACATCTCGGCGGCCACCGCCGACCGGATCTGGGAATCGGTGCGGCACTGGTACGCCGCGGGCATGCACCCCGCCATCCAGCTGTGCCTGCGGCACAACGGAAAAATTGTGCTCAACCGCGCGATCGGCCACGGTTGGGGCAACGGACCAGCCGACCCGCCGGACGCCGAGAAGGTGCCGGTCACCGTCGAGACCCCGTTCTGTGTGTACTCCGCGGCCAAGGCCATCAGCACGACGGTGGTGCACATGCTCGTCGAGCGGGGCGAGTTCTCCCTCGAGGACCGGGTCTGCGACTACCTGCCGAACTACACCAGCCACGGCAAGGACCGCACCACCATCCGTCACGTGATCACCCACAGCGCCGGCGTGCCGTTCGCCACCGGGCCGCGACCGGACCTCAAGCGGATGAACGAGAGTGCTTACGCGCGCGAGAAACTCGGTGAGCTCAAACCCATTCACCGGCCGGGCTTGATGCACATCTACCACGGGCTGACCTGGGGCCCGCTGGTCCGCGAGATCGTCTCGGCCGCAACCGGGCGCAACATCCGCGACATCCTCGCCGAGGATATCCTGGACCCGCTGGGGTTCCGGTGGACGAACTATGGTGTGGCAGAACAGGATGTCCCGCTGGTCGCGCCGAGCCACGTCACGGGTAAACCACTGCCGGCGCCGATCGCCAAGGCGTTCCGGGCCGCCGTCGGCGGTACGCCGCAGCAGATCATCCCGTTCTCCAACACCCCGCTGTTCCTGACCGGTGTCGTCCCGTCGTCGAGCACGGTGTCCAACGCCGACGAGTTATCCCGCTTCGCCGAAATCCTCTGTCGCGGAGGTGCACTCGACGGTGTCCGGGTTATGCGCCCGGAGACGCTACGTGCGGCGGCGGCACCCGCACGGCGGCTGCGGCCCGATATCGCGACAGGGTTCACACCGATGCGCTGGGGCACCGGCTACATGCTCGGGTCCACCCGATTCGGGCCGTTCGGACGCGACGCGCCCGCCGCCGTCGGCCACACCGGGCTGACCAACATCGCGGTCTGGGCGGATCCGGAACGACGGCTGTCCGTCGGACTGGTCAGCAGCGGTAAACCCGGACAGCACCGCGAAGCCGGCCGCTACACCGACGTGCTGGACCGCATCAACGCTGAGATCCCCCGCGTCCGCGGGTGAATTGTGCCGACCGCGCGCGGTCGATAACGTACCGGCCATGGGTGACTCGCTGCTGCAGCAACAACTCGACGAGGTGCGGGCCCTGCTGCAGCGGGCGCGGGAGCTGTTCGGCCCGAATCCCGTTGCGCCGCCGGAGGTTGTCTCCGCCGACGGCGACCGGTAACCGCTCAGGATTCGTCGGGCCGCAGCCGATGCTGCCGCAGCACCTCGGCGGCCAGCTCGAGGTCGCGGCCGCCTGCCACATCGTCGGACGGGGTGTGGCCCGCCGCCAGGATCTCGGCGCGAACCTGCATCAGTGCTTTCAGATACGACACGTCCGCGGTCAGCAGGATGCCCTGCGCCAACGTCTGCGCGTCGGCGTCCATCGCGGGTTCGGCCAGGACGACGCTGTGGAGATAGCCGCCCCGGCACGACCGGAACAGGATGTGCCCGCTGGGATGGACCGCGTCGAACTCGGGATCCGGTTCGGTCATGAACCGTCCTGGCTGATGCGGCCGAGCTCGGCGGCGGCGGCGCTGTCCTGGTGTTCCCAGACGTCGGCGGCGTGGCGCAGGTTGGTCGCGAGTTCGGCGTGGGCCGCGGCCTGCTGTTCGTAGCAGGCACGCCGCTGGTCCAGCAGTTCGCGGCCGGCGTCGCGCAGCTCACCGAAGATCGGGCCCAGCGAGTCGAGACTGGCGAGGATGTCGGCGTGCCCCACCGGCACCGTGCTCAGCTGCTCAGCGGTGTCCTGGTGGTCGCGGGCCGCGCGGCGCAGCTCGTCGGGCACCACGTGGATGCGCTCTGCCATGTCACTCTCCTATCGCCGGCGGGCCGGCTGTCACCGCCGGCCGGGTCGGAGCCGGTTTGTCGGGCTGTTCTTTGTGAGCAGACCCTGGGGTCGTCGTCTCGTCATCTGGTCCCGGCGGATGCTCCCACCCTAGGAAGCTCGGGCCTGCGACGCTGGCAATGGGCTGGATCTGGTTGTTGAGCACGGCTTTGCCGTTGCCCAACGCCAGCGCATGGCGGTCGGTCAGCATCCCGATGTCACCGGGCAATACCCGGGCGGCGTCGACGGGATGTGACACCGCGGTGCCCGGCGCGGGGATCGTGATGCCTTGCTGCCGGAATGCCTCCGGGATGGGTGTTCCGGCCACCGCAGCGGTGATGGCTGCCGCCAGTTGAGGGCTCGGCGCGGTCACCGTTTCACCATTGGGCAGGTTGACGACGGTCGAGTCGTCCGGAGGCGCCACATCGGACTCCTCCCCCGCGCTGCTGTCGTCGTCGGGTACCGGCTCGGACCCCGCGTCGTCGATCGGCTCATCCGGCAACGGATCGTCGAGCAGGTCAGAGGTGTCTGCGGACGGCAATCGCGGCGGGCTGAGGTTGTCGAACACCGGCGGCATGGGGCTGGGGCCGGCTGGCACACCCCCACCGGATCCGCCGCCCGTCGCGGGGATCGCGGGCATGGGTGGGATCATCGGCGCGGCGACCGGTTGGCCGGCGGCAGCGCCGGGGTCAGCCGGCGGAGGCGCGAGGTCGTCGGGCAACAGGGCGTCGGCGAACGGGTCCGGGCCGAGATCCGGCGCGATGTCGACGGCCCGCTCAGCCGGTTTCGCGACCGCCGGGCTGGCGTCGGGTGCGGTCTCGACCGCGGAGTCAGGGGTGGCACCGACGTACAGCGACGCCAGCGCGGCGGCCAACGATGCCTTCGAGGTGGCGTCCAGTCCCGCGGTCTCCACCACGGTCTTGATGTCGCGCAACTTGTCGATCAGGTAACGCTGGAACGCGCGAGCACCGGCCGGGGTGTCGAGGTCGGTGCGGGCCGTGACGGCGGCCTCGATGTCCCTCTGCAGACCGTCGAGGGCTTCCCGGCCCGCCGAGTGGACGGCATGCGCATTGAGAACCGCGGTGATGACCTGCAGGTCGAGCTGCGCGCTCCTCGAATTCTGATGTGCCAGTGATGTTTCAGCCGTCCGAATGGCCTCGGCTGCCAGCCCCTCCCCCACGCCCGCGGCCTGGTCGATGGATGCCGCGGGGTCGAACGCCGCACGATGCTGAGCGCGGATCTTGGCCACTACGTTGTCGATTGCGTTCGGCGACACCACGCTGACCGGGGTGGTGATCGTGGCGAGGTCGGTGTCCGAGAGCCCCGTCAGCCAGGCCCGGCTGTCACCGGTGACCGCACCGACGCGCGCTATCACGTCGAGCAGGTCTTGATAACTTGCCACCGGTGCCCTCTCATGCCGGCGACTGTATCCAGGTGGTGTTCGGGTGACAATTCACCCGTCAGGCAGGTGTGGACGACACCCGATAGCGATCCAGAAGTCGCTGGAGGACCATGGCTTTGGCCTCGGCTTCGGCGCGTGCGGCGATCAGCACATCGCTGATCTCGCGTTGCTTGGCGAGCAGGAACCGTGCGAACTCGCGCCCTTCGACAGGCGCGGTGACAGTGTTCTGAGCAACGGCCGCCTCGATCTCGGCGTTGATCGCGTCGAGCTTGCGAATCGCCTCGGTAGCGGCGGCATGCGCGGCCGACACCACCTCGGCCAGTTCGGCGTCTGCCTCGGCGAGGTCGCGGTCCCGCGCGGCGAGCAGCGATCGGGCCGTCTCGAGGGCCTCGGCCGACGCTCCGACGTGCTCTGCCATGGGTCGACGGTACTCAGCGAGATTTCGCCGAACAACTCACCACTCGGCTATGCCGGCCGGCGGATCGCGATATCGGAACCCAGTCGGCTGATCCGGACGTTGGCACCGGAGTAGGGCGCCTCGACCACCAGTCCGTTGCCGATCGCCATCTGGACATGTCCGGCGTGCGGGAACACCAGATCACCGGGGCGGATGTGGGAACGCGGCACCGGAATCCCGTCGTTGATCTGGTCGTAGGTGGTGCGGTGCAGTGGCACCCCCGCCTGCGCGTAGGCCCACTTCACCAGGCCTGAACAGTCGAAGCGATCCGGTCCGGTCGCTCCCCACACGTACGGACAGCCCAGCCGTGACAGCGCGGCGCGCACCGCCAGCACGGCCCGCGAATTCGGTGCCGGCAGCCTGCGCTGCCCACGGCGATATCCCAGCGCGCGCAACAGCGCGAGGCGGCGCCGGGCTCTACGACGGGCGGCAAGAACGTGGGCGTGCTGGGCGCGCAGCCGGGCGGCCCTGCGCCGCAGCAACTCTCGTTGAGCAACCGGGGTGTCCGGGGTGGCGGCGGCATCGGCGTGGGCGGCGTCGAGCACAGCGCGGGTCTGCCGCTGAGCCTCCCGGTGATCGCGCTGAACACGGGCCAGGATCGCCGACACCTCGGCGTCGACGCGGCGGGCGCCGTCGAGTTCGGTGTGTCGCCGTTCGGCCGCACGGTGATAGTCCGCCGGCAGCCCCTCGCCCGAGGACGGCGCTACACCGGACGCCGCATCGAGCACCCCCACCGCCTGCCGGCCGGAGAACAGCGCGTGGGCGCGGCTCAGGATCTCCACCTCGGGGGCGGTCATGACCGCTCCTCGACAAATGCCCGCACCCGCGGCAGGACTCCCGGCGGGATGGCCCCGCGGTTGCGGATGTCCCACAACTGCTCGACGTCGACTCCGATCAGTGTCGCGATCACCGGCTCGGGAAGCTCCGAGCGGGCACACGCCTGGTCGAAGCGCGCGCTGATGCTGCCGGGCATGCGGGCCAGCAGCCCGCTCCGGATCGCTTCAAGGGACTTGAGGTGGGTCATCAGGCGGTCCACCGATTCGGCCCCCGCGTTGACCGCGACGCGCCACGAGTTGGCGGCCAGCAGCTCGGCCTTCACGCATTGCTCGATCACGGACTGAATATACGTTTCATATTCGTTTGACGTCTCCGCTGGCAGGCGGGCTATCAACGAGTTCAGCGATTCCAGGTGCGCTTCGGCATGCGCCTCGAGCACATCGGCGTCGCTGTGCCGGCTGACGACGATGCCGGTGGCCGTCCGCGGTGGCGCTGATTCTGCCGGTCCGTCGGTCAGGAATTGGGCGATCTCAGCGGCTGGATCGTCGGCGACAACGAGCCGCGCGTAGGTGCCAGGCGGCAGCCCCAGTCCGTTCTCAACCTTCTGAACTGTGCCTTTGTGTGGCTTGCGGACTCCGCGCTCCAGGAAGCTCAGGCCCATGATGCTGACCCCGGTGGCGGCGGCCAGCTCGGCCAACGACCAGTCCCTCGCCTCGCGCAGAGTCCGGATGGCCGCGCCCGCCGCCTCTCGGCTCACGGTGGGGCTCCAGCCATATACGGATCGTACACAGCCCTATCGGTTATACGTTTTCTTCTACGTTCCTCTTGCGTCGCCGGACCGGCGCGTATACGCTTTCGTCATTGAATCCGGCCAAGGAGGCTCCGATGAACTACCGCCCATGCTCGGTCGAGCCCGATCTGTGGTTCGGCTACGCCGACGACGACGCCAGCGACGGTGCGGCCAAGGCCCGCGTCTACGAACAGTCCGCCACCCGCGCCCGGACCATCTGCCTACGCCGGTGCCCGCTGGCCCAGCAGCGCGCCTGCGCCCGCAGCGCCGTCGAGAGCGGTGAGGAATACGGGGTGTGGGCCGGCATCAAATTGCCCGGCGGCCAATACCGCAAGCGCCATCAACTGGCGCAGGCGCACGACGTCCTGCGGCGCATCGCCGACGGCCAGCTCAATCCGCGCGAACTGCCGGAAAGCGCCGAACTACTGACCCGCAGCGAAGCGTTGCCCGCCCAGGTGGCAACCGTCGTGCACCTACCGCTGGGCCGTCCACGCACGGCGGCGTGAACTGCCAGCCGACTGCGGCGGCTATCCGGCAGAGCCGACTGCAGCGTCTATCGGGCCGAGCCCGCTTCAGCGTCTATCGGGCCGAGCCCGATGCCGTTGCCTCAGAACGCTTTTGCATGTTCTCGTCGACCTCACGCTGCCATACGTCGTAGGCGTGGGTGGTGTCCACCTCGAGCTCGAAGCGGTCAGTCATGTCCGCGGTGACATCGGCGGCGTCGACGTAGAACTGTTCGTACCACCGCCGGTACTGGTACAGCGCGCCGTCTTCCTCGCACAGCAGCGGATTCTCGATACGCGTCTTGTGCTTCCAGATCTCGACGTCCTGCAGGAAGCCGACCTCGTAGATCTTCGAATACGACTGGGCGAGCTTGGCCGCCTTCTCGTCGGACAGTCCCGGCATGTTCTGCACCGAGACCCCGAACTGCAGCATGAACGAGTTCTGGTCGATCGGGTAATGGCAGTTGATCAGCACCGACTCCACGGTGAAGTCCGGTCCGAGGTCGTTGTGCAGCCAGTTGATCATGTACGACGGCCCGAAGTAGGTGGCCTCCGAGCGTAGCTTGGTGCCCTCCCACAGCCGTTCCGGGTGCTCGGTGAAGTCCTGGCGCCCTTTGGATTCCATGTACTGGCTGGCGGTGTGGCCTTCGAAGACGTTTTTGAAGAACGTGGGGTAGGCGTAGTGGATGTAGAAGAAGTGCGCCATGTCGACGTTGTTGTCGACGATCTCGCGGCAGTGCGCGCCTTCGATGACCATCGAGTTCCACGCCCACTTCGACCACTGACCCTCGTCGTAGCCCTCGATGGTCGGCGGGGTGAGTTCTGCAGGCGGCGTGGAGCCCTCCGGGTCGTGCCACATCAACAGCTGCCCGTTGACCTCGATGGTCTGGTACTTGCGGGTACGGGCGAGCTTGGGAACCCTTCGCGCATAAGGAATTTCGACACAACGGCCGGTCGCACCGTTCCAGCGCCAGTCATGGAACGCACAGGCCAGGTTGTCGCCCTTGACCGTGCCCATGGCGAGGTCGGCGCCCAGGTGCCGGCAGTAGCCGTCGAGCACATGGATGTCGCCCTGCGAGTCGGCGTACACCACCAGCTTGCCGCCGAACGCATTGATGCCGTGCGGCTTGCCATCGCGGAAATCCTCTGCCAGGCCCAGGCAGTGCCAACCGCGCGCGTAACGCGTCATCGGCGTGCCGGGGTCGATCTCCCGGATCTGGTTCATGCGCTCATTTAAGCACATGTGCTTAAATCTGCCTAGCATTGATTTAGACTGCTCGACGTGGACCGCGGTGCCCGATCTCGGGAAGTACTGCTCGACGCCGCCGAACGGCTGATCGCCGAGCACGGCTTCGAGGTGCCCCTGCGGGAGATCGCGGTCGCCGCCGGCCAGCGCAACAACTCCGCCGTCAACTACTACTTCCGCAGCAGGCAGGACCTGATCGATGCGGTGGTGGCCCGACGCCTGACCCCGATGGAGGTCGAGCGGCAAGCCCTGCTGGACCGCATGTCAGGTGAGCAGATGGCCGACGCGCACGCCGTACTGCGAATCCTGGTCGGGCCGTTCTTCCACAGTGAAGGCACCCATTACGCGCGGTTTCTCGAAGTGGTGCGGATCCGGCTGAACCGGGAACCGCAGAGCCCCGCGGAATCGGCCTGGCCACGGATCCTCGACGCGCTGGCCAGGCTGGTTCCACTGAAGGACCGCAGTGCCCGGGAGAACCGGGTCGGTGCGGTCGCCACCGCGATGTTCGCCCTGCTCGCCGACCACGAGCGGCGGGTGGAATCCGGCGACACCGATGCCGACAGTCTCGAGGAGATCGTGACGATGCTCGCCGCGATGCTGACGGCCGCGCCGGTGCCGGCGCCCGCGACTCGCTGACTGCGGCAATTCCCGGGCAGGGGAGTGGGTATGCAGATAGAACTGTGTCGACTGGCAGACGTTGGGAGGCGCGCGGGTGCGGATCGTGGTCGTGGTGGCCCTGGCCGGATTGATCTCGCTGGTGGTGGCGGTCCTGACCGACAGCACCTACGCGGCCATCGCGGTGGTCGTGCTCGCGGTCGCCGGCATCGTGCTGTTGTTGCGCGACTGGCGCGCTGATCACAAGCGAGCCGCCGCTGGTGAGGCGGCGGAGGTGCCGCAGGACGAGCCGGTCGACCCGTCGATGAGCCCAGAGTTGTTCGCGCCGGACATCTCGGCCGACGGTCGCGGCCCGTCGTCCGACGCCCGCGCCGACTAGCGGAGGGTCGCGCGCCGAGCGTCACTCCGGGGTCACGCTGGGCGCCGAATGCGGCTCTGGCGTGACGCTCGCGGGGGGTCGGCATCACCGCTGACCAGACCTGTCGGACCTCCGCCCTAGCGTGAGGCCATGACGTACTGGATCAACACCGTCAGCGCCGACCACGTTCAACGCGGTGTCGCCGGCGGCTTCACTCAGGCCAACCATGGCAAGCCGCACATGCTGCGCAAAATGGCCCGTGGCGATTGGATCATCTTCTACTCGCCGAAAACCGCACTCGAGCACGGGGAGTCGCTGCAGGCCTTCACCGCCATCGGGCGGGTCACCGACGACGAGCCGTACCAGGAACACCCGTCGCACCCGTGGCGGCGCGCGATGGAGTTCCTGCCCTGCACGGCGACACCCATCCGGCCCCTGTTGGACCGGCTGGAGTTCATCGTCGATCCGCAGCGCTGGGGCTACAAGTTCCGGTTCGGGGTGTTCCGCATCGAGGAGCCCGATTTCCAGCTCATCCGCTCGGCGATGACCCAGCAGCTCGCAGCCTGAGCAACGCGCCGCGGGTAAGCTCGGGGTGGTGAGCAACCTCGAGACCGCTCCACGTGAAGTGCCCTGTAGTGCAACGACATTCGACGGCGTCGAAGTGCTGGAGCCCCGCGAGGTCCCGCTCGGCGGTCCTCGCGCACTTCCGGTGCGCCGGACCTTGCCCCAACGTGAGCGCTCGCTGGTCGGCGCTTGGTGTTTCGCCGACCACTACGGCCCGCACGACGTGCGCGAGGCCGCCGGCATGGATGTGCCCCCGCATCCGCACACCGGGCTGCAGACCGTCAGCTGGTTGTTCCGCGGAGAGATCGAGCACCGCGACAGCGCCGGTGTGCACCAGACCGTCCGCCCCGGCGAACTGAACCTGATGACCGCCGGGGCAGGGATCTGCCATTCGGAAGTGTCGGTGCCGTCGACCACGATCCTGCACGGCGCGCAGCTGTGGGTGGCACTGCCGGATTCGGACCGCAACACCACCCGGGATTTCGATCACTATGTCCCCGAGCCGTTTACCCGTGGCGAAGCATCCATTCGGGTGTTCCTCGGTGAGCTGGCCGGCCAGCGCTCTCCGGTACACACCTTCACACCGCTGCTCGGCGCCCAGGTCGAGTTGCCCGCCGGTTGCACCCTCGACGTCGACGTCGACCCGGCCTTCGAGCACGGCGTCCTGCTGGACCTCGGCCGGGTGGAGGTGGCCGGGCGGGTGCTCGAGTCAGGGCAGCTGGCCTACCTGGGAGCCGGGTCCACGACGCTGCGACTGCACAATGCGGCCGGCCTGGCCGCTCGGCTGCTGCTGCTGGGCGGGACGCCGTTCACCGAGGATCTGTTGATGTGGTGGAACTTTGTCGGCCGAAGTCACGACGAGATCGTCGAGTACCGCCGGCAGTGGCAGGACGGCGACGATCGCTTCGGCGCCGTCAGTGGGTACTCGGGTTCCGTCGCGCGGCTACCGGCACCCGCGCTACCCGCCATCCGATTGCGGCCCCGCCGCCGGACCTGAGGAGTTCCATGACTGAAGACAAGACCGGCGCCGAGGCCACCGTCACCGCCGGCAACGACCAGTTCACCATCGCCGTCGACGGCGAGCAGGTCGGCGTCGCCGACTACGTCGACCACGACGGTCAGCGCATCTTTCACCACACCGAAGTCGAAGACGCGTTCGAAGGACGAGGGTTGGCCAGCATCTTGGTCGGCGAGGCGCTGGCGGCCACCCGCGACGCGGGGCTGCGCATCGTGGCGGTGTGTCCGATGGTGGCGAAGTACATCGAGAAGCATCGGAAGTTCGAGGATGTGACGGACCCTGCCACCGCGGATACCGAGCGCTACCTGCAGCAGGTGCTGAGTAGCTGAGGTGGGCGCCGCTATCGTGTGACCTCGTGACGGATCTGGGCGGCTCGGCTGGCGCATCGCGGGCGTATCTGGTGACCGACGGCGACGTGCTGCTGCCCGGCCCGGCGGCGCAGGGGCCCTGGGGCCCGACGATCAGCGGTCACGTCGTGGGCGGCATTCTGGCTCGGGCGCTGGAACAGACGGGCGGCGCCCCGGAGTTCGTGCCTGCCCGGCTGACCGTGGACCTGCTCCGGCCCACCGCGATCGCGCCCCTGGAAGTGCGCACCACTATGTGCCGCGAGGGCCGTCGCATCCGGTTGGTCGACGCCGAACTGATCCAGAACGACACGGTGGTGTCCCGGGCCAGCGCGATGTTCCTGCGCCGCGGCGAGCACCCGGCCGGCGACATCTGGTCCTCGCCGGTGACGATGCCACCGCTGCCGCCGGATCCCGGTCCGCTGCCCGACGACCTGATGATGTTCGTTTGGGGCTACGGGGGCCAGGGCGAGTCCGGCGGTGCGATGGCCTTCACCGAATGGCACGACGCCACCGGTCCCAAGTACGCCTGGATCCGGCAGGTCCGGGCGCTGGTCGACGGCGAAGTCACCTCCCCGTTCGTCACCGTGGCGATGGCCGCTGACGCGGCCAGTGCGACATCCCATTGGGGCACAGGCGGTTTGCGCTACATCAACGCCGATTACACGCTGACCCTGGCTCGCGAGCCGGTCGGGGACTACATCGGGCTGGCGGCCACGTCGCACAACAGCAACGACGGGATCGCGTGCGGTGCGGTCGCAGTGTTCGACAAACACGGTCAGATCGGAAACGCGATCACCGTCGGCTTGGTGAACCCGGTCGAATCGTTCCACCCCAGGGCGTAGAACGGTTCGATTGAATTGGTTCGTTGACATCTCGGTCCCCTGCAGACCGGCATCGCGTCGGACCCGCCGGGGCACCTCCCCGAGATCGACCGGCACCCCACTACGCGTCGATCATCTGGGAAGGTCACCGCGCCGGACGCACGGTCGGCTACTCGCATCTCGAGAAGCTGCACACCCTGGAGTCCTTGCCGTCCAACGGCTTTGAGGTGGCGTGCTTCTCGGTGACGGTTCGCGCGGCGTCGGCGGGTTGGACCCGCGCGGTCGCGATCCTCGACGACTGACCCGATTGGTCAGGGCCAGGGCCCGCCGACCGGCGGGCCGCCGCCGCGCGGCGACTGGTTCTGCAGAATCCCCAGGCAGGTTCCCATCGACTTGCCCGGAATGCACGGGATGCCACCCACACTCGGGACACCGTTGGCCACGTAACACTGTCCGGTGATCGGGTCGGCCAGATGCCCGGTGGGGCAGGCATTGGCCGGGGCGGCGACGACGACGGGCGCGGCGACGAACAGCGCGCCACATGCGGCGGCCATCAACGCCCTCGAGATCCGCACCCGCACAGCCATGGCTGTGAGCTTACTGCGAGCGGCGTCTCAGCCGACCAAGATCGGACGGCCGAACTGGGTTCGCATGCCGGGGGAGTAGAGCGCCCGCAGCGGTTCCCCGGCCGTGCGTACCCCGGCAGCTGCGACCAGTTCGTCGTCGAGGTCCACCAGCCGCGCCGAATGCAGAGTCCACGGGCCGTGGTAGTTGGGCACCCACCAGGTCCGGCCGGCCTTTCGGGTGTGGGCGCCCCAGCGCGCGGTCAGCCAGGTCTCCAACGCGGTCGGCTCGACCGGCTCGCCCGGGCGCACGGTCACCCGGCTGCGCAGCCCTCGCTGCGGCCAGCGCCGGACACTGTCGTAGCTGATCTGTTCCGATGTTCGGGTGATTCGCATGCGGGCCCAGGTGTAGGGGATTCCCATGGCTATGCGGATCGCCGGAACCACCGCCAGCCGTGCGGCTTCCAGCGACCGGAACAGCACGCCGTGCCGGCCTGCGTCGTCCACCGAATAGAGCCGCACGTTGGTTTCGGCGAAGGAACCGAAGTACGGCACCGGCGGGGTCGGACCGACTGCGGTGTAACCCATCCGGAACGGCACCAGCCCGACGTACGTCACGCCCTCGAACACATCCGGACGCGCGCCGGCCGGGTAGAGGTTCGCGATATCGGCCGGTCGCACCGGCCAGTGCACGAACGTCAGGTCCAGCCAGCTCTGGTCGAACCACACCCGCCCCCGCAGGGGCGGGGCGGCGACGGGGTAGCCCGCCAGCGGGTCCGAGCCCTGCGGGCTCACTCGTATTCCAGGTCCAACACCGGGGTGGGCCGCCGGAACCCGTGAGTGACCACCAACAGCCAGACGAATCCTATTGCGAGCCAGATCAACCCGATCGTCAGCGCGCTACCCGACAGGCTGGTCCACAGCCAGGCGGTGAGCAGGAACCCGATCACCGGAGCGATCACGTTGAGCAGGATGTTGCGTTCCCGCATGTCGACGAAGTAGTGCTTGATCACCGACAGGTTCACCACCGAGAACGCCACCAGCGCGCCGAAACTGACGACCGATGCCAGGATCGTCAGATCGATCCAGATCGCGAGCAGCGAGATGACGCTGACCGTCAGAATGGCGTAGACCGGGGTGCTGTACTTGGCGGACACATGCCCGAACACCTTGCGGGGCAGGATGCCGTCGCGGCCCATTGCGTACAGGATTCGGGCGACCGACGCCTGCGAGGTCAGCGCCGAACCCAGCGCACCGGCCACGTACGCCGCGGTGAAGAACGTGTTGACGAACGCCCCGCCCGCGGCCAGCATCACGTCGGTCGAACCGGTGTCCACGTCGGCGAATTTGTTGGAAGGGAACACCAGCTGCGACACGTAGGACAGCAGGATGAAGATGATTCCCGAAACGATCGTCGCGATCATGATCGCCTGCGGCACTGTGCGTTTGGCGTCGCGTGCCTCCTCCGACAGTGTGGAGACGGCGTCGAACCCGAGGAACGACAGACACAGGATCGCCGCGCCGGCCAGGATCGGGCTCATGCCGCCCGCTGTGCCATCACCGGTGAAAGGCGCCATCAGGTCGACGGTTCCGTAGCCGGTGGTCTTGGCGATCGCGAGGGCGACGAACACCACGATGAAGATCGCCTGGATGGCGATGATGAGGAAGTTGGCCCTCGCGACGGACACGATGCCGATGATGTTGAGCACCGTGACGATCGCTATCGACACGAGGACGATGACCCACGCGGGCAGCGCAGGCACCGCCGCGTTCAGGTAGAGCCCGATGACCAGATAGTTCAGCATCGGCAGGAACAGGTAGTCCAGCAGCAGCGACCACCCGGCCAGGAAGCCGACGGGTGCGCCGAAAGTGCGCTGCGTATAGGTGTATGCCGAACCGGCGACCGGAATCGCCGCCGCCATCCGCGCGTAGGACAGCGCGGTGAACACCATCGTGATGAGCGTGACGATGTAAGCCAGCGGCAGCCGCCCGCCCGAGGTCTCGGTGACGATGCCGTAGGTGGTGAACACCGTCAGCGGGACCATGTAGACCAAGCCGAACAGCACCAGCGACGGCAGGCCCAGCGCTCGTTTCAGGTGCCCCTCGTGGGGGCCGGTGATGAATTCCGCGGTCATGGTCGTACCTTTCCTTCGTCAGCCCGGTAGGCCTGCGCACCGCGCAAGTATGTGGCGCGGATGCCCACGCCCGGCAGATCCAGCGGCGGTGTGTTCCGCGGATCCTGGTCGAGCCACACCAGGTCGGCGCTTGCGCCGGGAGTGATCACTCCCCAGGCGTTTTCGGCATAGGCCTGGTAGGCAACGGCACCGGTGTACGACGACAGCGCCCGCTCGATCGGCACGATCTCGTGCGGCGTCCAACCGCCTTCCGGCTGGCCTTCGGCGGTGAGCCGGGAGGTCGCCACGGCGATGCCGTCCAGTGGGGCGCCCGAGGACACCGGCCAGTCCGAGCCGAACGCCAGCGCCGCACCGGATTGGTTCAGCGTTTGCATCTGGTACTGCCGGTCGCTGCGTTCCACGCCGAGCCGGGGAATGGTCAGCACCGTCATCAACGCATCCATCTGCGCCCACAGCGGCTGCATGTTGGGGATGACGCCAAGCTCCGCGAACCGGCCGATATCGGTGTCGTCCACCAGCTGGACGTGGGCGATCACCGGCCTGCGGTCGCGAATCCCGTTGCGCGACACGGTGTACTCGATGGCGTCGAGGGCCTGGCGGACTGCTGCGTCACCGATGGCGTGGATGTGAATCTGCAGCCCGAGTTCGTCGACGCGGCGGGCCGCGTCCGCCAGCGAGTCGCCCTCCCAGTTGGTCATGCCGTGGCTGTGAAGCCCCGAGCAGTACGGCGCCAGCAGCGCACCCGTCTCGTTCTCGACCACACCGTCGGCGAAGAACTTCACCGTGTTCGCCGTCAGCAGCGGCGAGCCCGCCTCCTCGACCGCTCGCCGCGAGGCCGCGAATTGCTCGATCTGCGAATCGAAGTGCCGCGGGTCGGCGTACAACGCGAGGTTGAACCGCATGCGCAGTGCACCTTGGCGAGCCGCCTCGACATAGGTGGCGACGTCACCGGGTTCGACCCAGGCGTCCTGCACCCAGGTGACACCGCGAGCCAGGTAGTAGTCGGCGGCCGTGCCGAGCGCACCGATGCGCTGCCGCTCGTCGCGGGGCGGCATCACGTTCATCACCAAATCCGTTGCGCCCCACTCGCGTAACGTACCCAGCACCGAGCCGTCGGGCCGGCGGGGGATCTCGCCGAGAACCGGGTCAGGTGTGTCGGCGGTGATGCCGGCGCGCTCGATCGCCGCGGTGTTGCACCACAGGGTGTGGTAATCCCAGGCCCGCAGCACCACCGGGCGGTCCGGCACCGCGGCGTCGAGCCACCGGGCATCGAACAGTCCGCCCTCGGCCAGGCTGCCGTCGTACGACGCGCCGACGATCCATTCCTCGTCCGGGTGTTCCTCGGCGTAAACCTTGACCGCAGTGACGATTTCGTCGATCGTGCCGCAGCCACGAACCGGCGGACCGACTGCTTCCAGCCCGCCGTACAGCGGATGCGCGTGGCCGTCGCCGAAGGACGGCATCAGGAACCCGCCGTCGAGGTCGACGTGCTGACAGTCCACGCCGGCAGCCAGTTCCCGGGCTTGCGCGCCCAGCGCACGGACGACCCCGTCGATCACCAGGAGGGCATCGGACTCCTGCCCCGCACCGGTCCACACCACACCGCCGGTGAAGAGCGTCGAGCTCATTTGACCACCGCCGTCGCCTCGTGACCGGCGCCGTAGGGCTCGTCGGCGACGACGGGCCGGGTCAACGCCGCGTAGGTGTCAGGCCGACGGGTCAGCAGGAAGGGGAAGAGCTCCAACCAATCTCGGCGCTGGTCGAGGTCGAGGTCCGCGATCAGGACGGCCTCCTCGTCGCGCGGTGCCTGCACCAGTATCCGGCCGTAGGGGTCGGAGATGAAGGAGGAGCCGTAGAACGTCACAGTCCCTTCGTCGCCGACGCGATTGGGCACCACCATGAACAAGCCGCTGTTGATGCCGTTGGCCACGATGACCTGCTGCCACAGCGGCCGGGTGTCGAAGTCGGGGAAGACCGGCTCGGATCCGATGGCGGTGGGGTAGACGACCACCTCGGCACCGGCGAGCGAGTAGTTCCGCGCGACCTCGGGAAACCATTCGTCCCAGCAGGTCGGCATGCCGATGCGAGCGTCCAGTCCGTCCGGCGCGTAGACCGGGTACGGGTCGGCGTCGGGGCCGGGCCGGAAGTAGGTGTCTTCGTAGTAGCCGGCCGAGATCGGGATGTGCAGCTTGCGGGTCCGCCCCACGAGTTCGCCGTCGGGGGAGACCAGGATCGCGGTGTTGTAGCCCAGGCCGTCGCGCGTATCGGGCGTGCGTTCGTAGAGCGAGGCGTGCACGAAGATCCCGTTGGCCCGCGCCGCGCTTGCCGCCAGGTCGAAGGTGGGACCGTTCTCCAGATCCTCGGCCAGGGCCGCGGGGTTGGCGCCGGCCGGGCGGTCTGCCGGATAGCGCAGCAGGGTGATCTCGGGCAGGAAGACCACCGACGCACCCTCAGCGGCAGCGGTGTCGATGCCTGCACGCACCGTTGCGACGAGTTCCACACGGTCCGGTCGCCAGCGGTGCTGGACCAGGCCGACCCGCAGCGGGGGCCGCTGCGATGGCGCCGACCGGGAGAGCGGTTCGGCCGCTCGGACAGTCAGGGTGATCATCGAACTCCTAAAACGAATCTATTTCGTTTTAGTGTGAACTGGCTCATAATCCTTCGCAAGAGGAAGAGAGACTTTGATGGGCCGCCCGCCGACACCGCTGTTGTCGACCGACCGGATCGCGTCGGCCGCCATGGACCTGGTGCGTGCCACCGGCGAATTCACCATGCCCGACCTGGCGCGGAAATTGCAGGTCAGTCCGTCATCGCTGTACAACCACGTGTCAGGCCGCGGCCAGATCGTCGAGCTGCTGCGGGAGCGCGCGATGTCCGAGGTGCAACTTCCCGACGACCAGCCGGACCGCCCCTGGGCTGAGGCGGTCGCCGACATCCTGCGCTCCTACCGCCGCAGTTACGCCCGGTATCCGCGGCTGATTCCCCTGCTGACCGCCTACGCCGTGAACAGCAGCCACGCCATCCGGATGTACAACATGTTGGCGGTGACCCTGCACCGCGCGGGGTTCGACGCCGCCGACACCCTGCGGGCCATCACCTTGATGGACTGCTTCGTGCTGGGGTCCGCACTGGATCTGGCCGCGCCGGAGGAGCCGTGGGAATCGGGTGCCGAGGTCGGGCCTGAGCTGGCCGCCGCGCTGGCGACCGGTGCGCCCAAGCCCGCGCGGGCCGACGACGCATTCGAGTACGGGTTGGCAGTGCTGCTGCGCGGCCTCACCCCACGCGGCTAAGCCTTGCCGGTTCGCTCGCGGTGCTTGCAGCCCGGCCAGCAACAGGGCCGGCGCATACCTTCTTCCAGCTCCTCCTGGGTCCGGCGGATTCGCCGCTCGCGAGTCTTCTGCTGCTTGGCGTCCTCGACCCAGCAGATGAACTCGTTGCGCGCCAGGGGCGTGATGTCGTTCCAGGCCGCCAGCGCGGTGTCGTTGCCCAGCAGCGCAGTCCGCAAATCTGCCGGAAGCTCGTGTACCACTCCGCCGGGGACCGTTTGCGTGCCCATTCAAACAGGTTAGCCAGTCCTACGCCGCTGCCGACGACACCCGCCGCGCGAGTCGGCTCACGCAGGATTTATTTTCTGTCGCCGTTGATATTTCGCCTCGCTACCGATTTGCTCGGGCTACGGTGAACGCCATGCGGGGAGGGATGGCGCGGTGAACGACCCGCGGGCCTCCGGACCGGGCAACCAGGCCGGGGGGCCGCTCGCGCGATGGTGGCGGTTACCCGACCAGTTCGAGTGGCTGTCCGGGTATTTGCGGGCGCGCGGCCTGGCGTGGCCCACCAAGGTGTTGATGGCCCTGATCTCGGCGGCCTTGATCTTGATGGGCGCAGCGACCCCGACCATGCACAACGTGCCGCCCGTGTGGGCGTGGACGTTCGGCACCGCGGCGGTGCTCACGGGGATCACGTACAGCGCGTTGTGGCTGCGGGGCTGGCCGCACCGGCGGCAATCGCTGCGAATGGCCTGCTTCGGCAGCTCGCTGATCGCCGTCGGCTGCGTGATGCAGACCTATCCCATGGTCGCCCTGATGGGCTGCACCGGGATGGCCGTCATCGGCGGCTACGCCGCGTTCTTCCACAACTCGAAAGCGATCACGTTCATCGTCGTTCTCGGTATGGCCGTCGGCGCGCTGTGCGCGATACGCGTGGTCCCCCACTTTGGTTGGGCTGTCGCCGCCGCGGGCTGGTGGCTGGTCGTCGAACTGAACCTCGCCGTTCCCCTGGCGATCCAAGCGGTGATGCGCACCATGGGCGCCGATGTCGTTCGCTCCGACCACGACCCGCTCACCGGTGTCCTGAATCGGCGGGCCTTCTACGAGCGGGCGTCGCTGCTACTGACATCGCCCGGGAATGATCTGCACCTCATCGTCGTGATGATCGATCTCGACGAGTTCAAGAAACTCAACGACGCCTACGGCCACATCGCCGGCGACCAGGCCCTGACCGCCGTCGGCTGGGCGCTTCGCGAGAACAGCAACAGCTCGGCGATCATCGGGCGGTTCGGCGGCGAGGAGTTCATCGTGGTCGACGCGGTGCCCGCCGAGCTGGCCGAGGAATTGCCCACTCAGCTGTGCGTGGCGATCGCCGCACTGCCCCAACCGGTGACCGCCAGCGTCGGCGCGGCCATCGTGCGTTGGGACAGTGCCGCCGCGATGGACGATCTGATCCGGGCGGCCGATGCCGCCATGTACGCAGCCAAGCGGGCCGGCGGCAACCAGACCCGAATCAGCCGACCCGCCCGCGTCGACCGCTGAGCCCGCGGCCCGGGGTGGCCGTCGCGCCCTGCGCACAGAACCGCGCTGCGCTGACCTGCGTGGCTTATGGTCAACGCTGTGGCTAGTTCGAGCAGGCGGCGGCCATCCCTACGAGCGCTGATCTTCTGTTCCGTCGGCGCCATAGCGCTGGTGTTCGTCGCGTCGATGACGGCATCGATCGCGGGTCGGATCACCGTCGGCAACGCCCTGCACAACCTCGGTGACCGGCTGATCCCGATCAGGAACCAAAGCTCTGAACTGAGTCGCGCGTTCGTCGACCAGGAGACCGGACAACGGGCGTATCTGTTGACCGGCAATCCGATCGCGCTCGACCTGTACGAATCCGGAACCGCCACCGTCAACCGCCTGGTGCCCGAACTCCAGCGCGAGCTGGTCGGCATGCCGTACGCCGACGACCTGCGCGCGCTGTTCCAGGAAGAGGTGGCCGTCGCCGCGATATGGAAGAGCCGGGCGGCTGAGCCGCAGATCGCCGCCCTGAAAACCGGATCGGTTCCACGCGCCCTGCTCAATCAGATGGTCCTCGACGCGAAGAATCTGTTCGACCCACTCCGACAACGTTTCCGCGCGGTCAACGCCCGACTCGACAAGCTCATCACCGATGAGATCGAGCACATCCGCTCGGTGCTCCGCACCGCGAGCACCAGCCAGTGGATCGCCCTGAGTCTCCTGGTGGTCAGCGTCGCCGGGTGCATCATCACGGTGCGACGCATGCTCACCCAGCCTGTCTCGCGGTTGGTGCGCTCGGTGCGCGCGGTGGCCGACGGCGATTACGACCAGCCCATCGGCCGGGGCGGTCCCCGCGAGATCGCGGAGATCTCGGCTGCCGTGGACGACATGCGCAACCGGCTCCGGGAGCTCGCCCGCATCGACAGCGTCACCGGTTTGGTGAACCGCGGGGAGACGCTGGCCCGCCTCGACGCCGCGCTGAAGGATCCGCAGGCGCGACTGGGCGTCCTGTACTGCGATATCGATCACTTCAAACAGATCAACGACACCTGGGGCCACGCCGTGGGAGACGCCGTGCTGTCGACCATCGCCGCCCGAATGCGTGAGTGTGTCCATCTGGAAGACACCGTGGGCCGGATCGGCGGCGACGAGATATTAATTCTCCTCCCGGGCGTCGAGTGCACCGAAAAGGCGCTAGAAGTCGGTGAACGGATTCGCGCTCTGGCCGCGGAACCCATCCACCAATTCGGTCTGACGATCAACACGACCCTCAGCATCGGAGCCACGTCGTCCGCACCCGGCGAATCGAGCGCGGTGGTTACCGCCCGGGCCGACGCCGCGATGTACCAGGCCAAGCAGGCCGGCCGAAACGCCGTCGCCGGAGTCGACGAGAACCGAGGACTGAGCACTTCGGCTCATAGCTGGCAAAATTGATTCCGCAATCACAGCGAGACTTCCCGTAGGAATGGGGATGACACATGCTTCGGTGGGGAGCGCTGCCACCACGCCACGCCGACCAATACGACTGGATCAGCGTCTACCTGCATGACCGCGACCAGCAGGGAATCTGGCGGACGCTGATCTTCACCGCGACCCTGGCTCTCGCGTCGTCGACCGCGTTGATGATCGAGAGCCCGCAAGGTCCGGCCGGCCCGGTAGCAGTCACGGTCTGCGTCGTCGCGGCCGCGTTGGCGATGGCGGCGGCGGTCCCTTTTCTGCTGCGTTGGCCCACCCGCCGCCAGTCGCTGCTGTTCTCGTTTACCTCGACCGCGACCATCGCCGCTGCCGCGCTGTCGTACTCCAATGACTACGTGGGCCTGATGGGGTGCGCGACGTTCGCCGTGATCGGCGGGTTTGTCGCCTACTTCCACACTGCCCACGAGGTGGTGGCCAACGGCGCGATAGCCGCGGTCTGCGCGGTGATCCTGGCCGCCCGACTCGTTTCCTCGACCGGCGACATCTATCTGACGGCCGCGGCGGTTGCGATCGTGGCAACGCTCAATATCGGCCTGCCGTTCGGGGTCTTGTCGCTGGCGCAAACACTGCGCGTCGACCTGCGCAGCTCTGGCCGCGATCCCCTGACCGGGCTGCACAACCGACGGTCGTTCCACCAATCGACCTACGAGCTGATCATGCGCAACGACACCGAGGCCCGCCGGCTGATGGTCATCGTCATCGATCTGGACAGCTTCAAGAACCTCAACGACACCGCGGGCCACGCGGCCGGCGACGCCGCCCTGATCAGGATCAGCGGAGCGCTGGCCGACAACTGTGGCCTCTCCGCCATCATCGGCAGGTCCGGCGGCGAGGAATTCGTCATCGCCGACGTCGACCACCCCGATTCGCCGGAAGTCGTTGCCGAACGGCTGCGCCAGGCGATCGCCGAGCTGCCGGTACCGGTGACGGCGAGCATCGGCACCGCCTGCGCACCGCTGAAGAACGGCTCCCAAGTCAACCTGCGGCTCCTCGACGAACTCGTCGAGGCCGCCGACGCCGCGATGTACGCGGCCAAGCGCGCCGGGGGGAATCAGGTGTGCCATGCGGCCGACATGCCCATCGACGGCCAGTCCCATCAGTACCGCGCCGCGGACGGGCGTGACCGGCCACGTCGATGAGCAACCCGGATTGAGCTCGGGCCGCAAAGTCTCCGTCCGATCACCGCACGTCTATCTCGAACAACTGCGTCGATCACGGGGTCCAAGCCTGGTTACCCTGGCTCGGGAGTGAGCCCGTATTGCGCGCCGATACCCTTGAGCAACAACGTGATTCGGTCTTGGAACGCCTCGTCGCCGAAGGGGTCGTATTCAGAGCTCGCGATGGCTCGCAGTGTGGGGTATTCGGTAGTGGCGTGGAGTGCGGTCACGGCGAATATGCGCGCGAGCCATGGCTTGCCTTGCTGGGCGTGATTGCGCTCCCGGTGGCCTTCGGTAACGCTGCCGATCGCCAGTGCCGTGATCGCAGACCAGGCGGCGATGGCTTCGTCAGGCTCAAGCCCTTGGGCATTCAGCGCGTCGAGTGCTTCGCCGATATAGGCCATTTCACCCGCGTCCCCGAGGGCGCCTTGAAGGAACTTCTCCAACAACGCCGGTTCCGAGGCCAATGCGGTGCGAATGTACGTCGCGTAGGCGCGCAACCACCGGGCCCAGTGTTGGCCCTGATAGCGCGGCGGCGGCGACTGCGCCAGCGCTCGGTGTGCAGCCAGCTTCATGAGCTCGTCGTGGTTCTTGACGTGGTGGTATAGGCCCGGCAGGCTGACGCCCAGGTGGTCGGCAACCCGACGCATCGTGGCATTCTCGATACCGATCTCCAGGACAGCCTCGGTGATGGCGTCGGGGTCGATGCGACGCGGGCGTCCACGGCGCACAACCGATTCGGCGGATTCCATGTGCGCCCCCATTTATGATGCGAATTCTGATAATACATGCGGACAGGCGATGGTTCATCGGACGTTCGTGATATGAGCAAACGGTGGCGTTCGGCTCCGCCGTGCCTGGTGTTCTCCATCAACGTCGCCGCCCCCACCGCGCCCAAAGCTACGGGTAGTAGCCGAGTTACGAGTTCCTCGAGGCGAGCTGTGTCAACTGCCGAGTCGTGTGAACCGGGTCGTGAGCCCGAGGGGGTGGTAACGGCACCACGGCCTCAGGCCCCTGACAGATCGCGGACGAGCGCAGCGGTGTCGAGGTCTCGTATTGCCCGGCACCCGCGGTGCAGCATCGTCGCGACCATGTCATCGCCACGGTCGGTCGCCGCCGAGAAAGCAAATCCCAGAGTGGTCAGCAGGGGTATCTGCAGCATCCCGAGCCGGTAGTCGCGCCAACATTCGGAGCCGGAGTAATTGCCCACGCCGTGTGCCAGCAGCTTGCGATGGTAGTCGCCGACGAGGCGGCGTTCGTCATGCGCGCGCTGATCGGGCTGCAGGCTGGTGCCCAGGAAGTAGGACAGGTCGCGGGCGGGCAATCCGACGGCCAGGGTCTGCCAATCGATGATGGTGATCCTGGCGTCGCCCGGCGCGAACAGCATGTTGTCCAGGCGGTAATCGCCGTGCAGAAGGGCGAAACGTTCGGGTTCGAGCTGCAGCCATCCCCCGACGAGGTCGGCGCTTTCGAACAGGATTTCCTGGTCATGGCCGCTGACAAGGCCGCCGAGTCGCTTGACGGTGATGTCAGCGGCAGCGCGGGCAAGTTCGCTCATGCCGTGGGTGTATTCCGCGTCGAGCCGGTACGGCATCGTCGCGCCGCTGAAGTCGAGCCACGCCGGATCACACCATCGGGGGCCGTGCAGTCCGGCCAGCGCCTCGACGCCCAAGCGGGCCTGTTCGGGTGTGCAGCCGGCGAGTTGATCGCCCTGGTTCGCCGGGCTCAGGTCTGCCATCAGCAGCACGAAGTCCGCGCCGTCGCGGTCGATCGCGCAGTAGTAGACGAAGGGCAGCGGTGCCGACACCGTATGGGCGACGTCGCGGTAGAAAATGTGTTCGGCGCGGTAGCCGAGTGCGACGCGCTCACGCACGTTTTGGTCCTGCGACGGCAGTTTCACCACGAACGTCGAGGGCAGATCGACTGCGCAAGGATAGACGGGGGTGAGGCGGTAGGTAGCGCCGGTTTGTCCGGTGCCGATCGGCTCGACCCGCACGCTGCTGACGGCGGTGCGCAGCACCGCTGACAGCCAGCTCGCAGTGAGGTCGGCGGGGTGCTGGGGCAAGGAAAGGTGCGTGGGCATCGAGGACGCTTGTCTCGTTCGGGGGTGTCGTGAGGTCAGGTCAGACGGGGCGGACCTGGCAGGGCACGCCGTTGAGTACGTGGGTGTTGCTGGGGACGTCGATCACGTCGGTGGGGTTGAGTAGGTTGCTGTTCACGCCGGGGTGATTGTTGGCGGTACCCATTCGGGTGCCGTCGAGGCCATGGCCCCAGCCGTGCGGCAAAGACACCACGCCCGCCATGACTTCGTCGGTGACCTCCACGGTGACGGTGACCGCACCTTCCGTCGTAGTGACCTCGGCGGGTGCGCCACTGGTCAGTCCGGTTCGAGCGGCGTCGGCGGGGTTGATCAGCAGGGTGCAGCGGTCGCGACTGCTCATCAAGCTGGGGACGTTGTGCAGCCAGGAGTTGTTGGAACGCAAGTGGCGGCGGCTGGTGAGGACCAGGGCGGGCGTGGCGCGATCGAGCCTGGCGATGAGGCGCGGGATGTCGTCGGTGATGTGGGTGTGCAGCAGCTCGACTTTGCCCGAGGGCGTCGTAACGGTCTCATCGAGGCGTCCGCCCTCCAGTTCGGCCAACCGAAGACCGTTGGGGTGGCGGCGCACCTCGGCCAGTGTGAGACCGCCGGGTCGATCGCCGAACCGGTCGCCCCACGGCCCCAGCCGAACTCCTAGGTCGGCCCATCGGTCCGGCCCTCGACCGACCAACGCGTCCATCACTGGTTGCGTGTCGAGGCCGGTCAGCGGATTATCGGGCAAGCTGGCGAAGGTCGCGATTGTGCCCGCGACGTAGAGGTCGTCGAGCGCCGCCACGTCGACGTCGGGCACCGGAGTCCCGAACAGTGCCCCCGCCAGCCGCAGGAGCAGCTCCCATTCATGGGGCCGACCCGCTTCGGGTTCGAAGACCGGCTCGGAGTACTTCACGCACGACGCGATGGCGTACATCCAGTAGAGGTCGTCGATGTGGGCGTGCTCCAGCGGGGACAGTCCCGGGAGGATCACGTGGGCGTGCCGGGTGGTCTCGTTGAGCCAGTTGTCGATCGAGATCATGGCGTCCAGTTCGCTCAATGCAGCGCCCAGTCGGCCAGCGCCTGGCGCGGAGACCGCTGGGTTGCCTGCCACGGTGATCAAGGCCCGTATTCGTCCGTCCCCGGGAGTGTCGATCTCCTCGGCCAGACAACCCACCGGAAAGCTGCCGAGCACTTCCGGAACGCCGCGGACCCGACTCCGGTAGCGACCGAAGCTCCACCCGTGGCCGACTTGGTCGGGTGGCTTGGAGAACATCGGAACCCACATCGGCGGCTTGGCGAACATCGAGCCGCCCTCTCGGTCCAGGGCACCGAGCGCGGTGTTGATGACGAACACCAGCCAGGTCGTGAGGGTGCCGAACTCTTGGGCGGATGCGCCGATCCGGCTGTAGAGCACCGGGTGTTGCGCGTGTGCCAGGTCATGGGCGAGCCGACGAATCGTCACCGGATCCACACCCGTGAGCGGCCCGACGCGCTCGGGGCTGAATGGATCGGCCAGCGCCAAAACCTCGTCAAGCCCCAGGACGCGGCCGTGGAGATGCGGCGGTCGCCGAACCCAGCCGTGCTCGTCGAGGGTGCGCAGGATCGCGAACAGCAGTAGTGCGTCGGTGCCGGGTTGGATCGGTATCCATTCACTGGCGCGTTGTGCCGTGCGAGTACGCCGAGGGTCCACAACCACCACCCGGCCGCGCTTGGTGATGGCCGAGAGCAGGCTCATGATGTCGGGTGCCGACAGCATCGACCCCTGCGAGGCGGACGGGTTGGCGCCCAGGATCATCAGATGGTCGGTTCGGTACAAGTCCGGGATCGGCCCGTTCCACATGCCTCCGAACAGCAGGCAACTCACCACGTTGAGCGGCCACTGGTCAACGGTGCCCGGCGAGTAGTAGCTGGTCATCCCCGCCGCCTGGGCGAAGCCGAGCAGAGCGCCGATGTATGCCGACAGATCGCTGTTGTGCGCCACCGGATTTCCGACGTAGACCGTCAGCGCACGAGCCCCGTCGCTGTCCAGCACCGGCCTGAGCACGCGTTCGACCTCCGCCAGCGCGTCGTCCCATGACACTTCCACGTGGCTGCCGTCGGGTCTGCGGACCAGCGGGTGTCGCAGACGATCCGGATCGGCATGGAGCTGGCCGATCGATGCTCCTTTCGGGCAAATATGCCCCCGGGACCACACGTCGTCGACATTGGGGCGCACGCTGTCGACCCGTGTCCCGGTGACATTCACCTGCAGACCGCACATGGCCTCGCACAGTGGGCACGTCAGTTTGTGTTCGCTCATCGGATTCTCCGCAGATCATGATGCACATCACATCAGAATGATTCTGATAATTTCTATCTAAATCTTGGTGATGTCAATACGGTTGGACAATCCGATCCGAGGAGCCTGCCGATGCCCTACGTCATTACCCACACATGTTGCAAGGACGGCAGTTGCGTCCCGGTCTGCCCGGTTGATTGCATACGTCCGGTCGACGACGACGGTCAGATTGCTGCGAGCGACATGCTCTACATCGATCCCGCCACGTGCATCGACTGCGGCGCATGCATGGAGGAGTGTCCCGTCGACGCCATCTATCCCGACGACGGTCTGCCACGGAACCTCGCCCGGTTCACCGAGGTGAACGCCGCCTACTTCGACAGACACCCATTGCGGCCGTCACCAGCGACCCCGCAGCCGCCACGAACTGCTACAGCCGGGGACACGATACGAGTGGCGATCGTGGGGGCCGGCCCGGCTGCTTGCTACGCGGCCACCGAGCTCATATCCGTACCCGCGGTCCAGGTCACTATGTTCGAGCGCCTGCCCACCCCGTTTGGTCTTGTCCGCGCCGGCGTGGCGCCCGACCACCAGCAGACCAAGGGAATCGTGCGAGTGTTCGAGCGTGCCCTCGCCAGCGACCGGGTGCGCTGTTTCTTCGACGTGGAGGTGGGCGCCATCGTCAGCCACGGCGAGCTGATGGCCCACCACAATGCAGTCATTTACGCCGTGGGTGCCGGCCAGGGTCGGCGGCTGGGCATCCCCGGCGAGCACCTCACCGGAGTACACACTGCCGCCGACTTCGTGGGTTGGTACAACGCTCACCCTGACCACTCCGAAGCCGACGTCGACCTTTCCGGCGCCCGGGCCGTGATCATCGGCAACGGCAACGTCGCCCTCGATATCGCCCGCGTACTGCTGATGAACCCAGAAGATCTGATGCACACCGACGTCAGCGACCACACATTGGCCGCGCGAAACGCCTCGTCGATCGAGGAGGTGATCATCATCGGCCGGCGCAACTTCGGCGATGCCGCCTTCTCGCTCGGTGAGTTCGCAGCCCTCGGCGATCTCGACGACGTGGAGATCATCATCGACGGTGACCTTCCCGGGATCGAACCCGGCGATGACCTTGATCAATCGCAGAAGCTCGCGCTGGCTCGCGAGTACCAGAGCCGCACAACATCACCTGGCCGCAAGCGCATCGTGTTCAGGTTCAACCTCGTCCCCACCGAGGTTGTCGGGGACGTAGCGGCTGACGGGCTTCGACTCCGTCGCGAGGATGGCACCGAGGAGACCATCGACGCGTCGCTACTGATCGCGTCCATCGGGTATCAATCGCGTCCCGTGCCCGGAGTGCCGTTCGACCCGCAACGCGGAGTAATCCCGCACTACGACGGCCGCGTCGTAGACGAAGAGGGCGTGGTTCTACCCGGGGTCTACGTCACCGGGTGGGCTAAACGGGGAGCACGCGGCGTCATCGGCACCAACCGGACCTGCTCGGCCGAAACCGTCAACCAACTGCTCAACGACGTGGAAACCGGCAGCTTGCCAAGCCGAGTCGTCGACATCGCCGAACTAGAACGACTCCTCCATGCCCGCGGAGCCGCACCCTTGTCCTACCGCGACTGGGGCACCATCGATCTCGCCGAACGGACCCAGGGTCGACAACAGTCGCGGCCACGCATAAAACTCAGCACACGCGCCGAGATGCTTGCTGCTGTCCGCCGCACCCCCCTCCCGAGCCAGCCTGAACGCAGCGGAATATAGGCAGCCACCTGAGCTGCGGCGGCAGCGGGATACCCGTTGCCATGGGAATGCGTCTTCAACGCTTCGGCACGGCCAACCCGGATTGAACTCGGGCTTTCCCGCCAACAGAAAAACCCCGGCCAGAAGCCGGGGTTTTTCTCCACTTGTGTGGGCGAAGGGGGACTTGAACCCCCACGTCCCGAAGGACACTGGCACCTGAAGCCAGCGCGTCTGCCATTCCGCCACTCGCCCGAAACAACCGGGGGAGCGTATCACGGTCGAGGGGGTGAACCTCAACTCGCGCCCGCGGCTCAGACCAGCCTAGCGGCCCCCGTCACAGTGTCATCCCCGATGCTCTGACCTGGTCTAACACGATTCTCAGAATTCTCATGGTGACGGCGCGTCGACCTGGGCCGATAGCATCAAGGTGAACAAGCGTCGACGCAACACGCGGCAGACTCGAGCTAGGCGGTGAGATGAGTAACCAGAGAGGTCTGGTTCAACGCATCGAGCGCAGACTCGAGAACACCGTGGGCGACGCGTTCGCCCGGGTTTTCGGCGGATCAATTGTCCCGGCAGAGGTGGAAGCCGCGCTGCGGCGGGAAGCCTCTGCGGGTGTGCAAACCCTTCCACATGAACGATTTTTGGCCCCCAATGAGTACGTCATCACCCTCAGTCCAGCTGACTTCGAGAAGGTCAGCGCCGACCGCGATCTCACCACGGATACTTTTGCCAAACACTTGGGCGGCTACATCCGTGATCAGGGATGGCAAACGTATGGTGATCTGGTCGTCAGGTTCGAGCAGTCGCCGAATCTGCACACCGGCCAGTACCGTGCGCGCGGCGTCGTCAACCCTGACGTCGACCCCCACCCGTCCCGTGCCACAACCGCCCCGCCAGAATCGAACCAGGCGTACACCGCAGAACCAGGAGTACCAGCGATGAGCAACGACCCCACCTACCGAGGCGACCAGGGTCAGGGGCGGCCCGGCGACGACTACTACGACGAGCGCTACCCGCGCCCGCAGGACGATCAGCGCGGCGCCCCCGAGCAGCGCGGCCCCTACCCGCCCGAGCAGGGCGGCTACGCCCCCCCGCCCAACGAGGGTTACGGCCAGCGACCGGGCTACCCCGAGCAGGGCGGCTATGGCGGCGGCCAGGGCGGCTATTCCGGCGGCCAGGCTCCCGAGCAGCGTCCCCCGGCCGGCGGCTACGGCGGCCCGGGTTACGACCAGGGCCAGGGCTATGACCAGGGCTACCGGCAGGGCCCGCCACCGGGATACGGCGCCCCGTCCTACGGTCCGCCGCAGGGTGGCGGTTACGCACCTCAGGGTCCGCCGGCCGGCGACTATGACTACGGCCGCGGTCCGGGCCGGCACGAGGACGCCGGATACGGCCGTCCCGAGCCACGCCCCGCCTACCCCGACCAGGGTGGGTATGAGCAGCAGGGCTACGGCCAGCCGGCCGGCGGCTACGGCCGCCAGGAGTACGGCCAGCCCGACTACGGTCAGCCGGCTGGCCGCGGCTACGAGCAGGGCGGCTACGCCGAACCCGCCGGGCGGGACTACGACTACGGCCAGCCCGCCGGTGGCGGTTACGGCGGGTACGCCCAGCCGCCCGCCCAGGGCGAATACCCGTCCGCCGGCCACGCGGTCACCCTGCAGCTCGACGACGGCAGCGGACGTACCTATCAGCTGCGCGAAGGTGCCAACGTCATCGGCCGCGGCCAGGACGCGCAGTTCCGGCTGCCCGATACCGGCGTCTCGCGCCGGCATCTGGAGATCCGGTGGGATGGCCAGGTCGCGTTGCTGTCCGACCTGAATTCCACCAACGGGACCACGGTGAACAACGCGCCGGTGCAGGAGTGGCAGCTGGCCGACGGCGACGTCATCCGGCTGGGCCACTCCGAGATCATCGTCCGCGTTCACTGAGGTCGGCGAAGGTCGCAGCTTGGTTGACGCGGAGTGGCTTCATCCGCGTACCCACCGGCGTCCAAGTATCGTGACGGTGCCGAAGTCGGCCCGGTGCCTGCTGGTATCGCGGGAACGGCGAGCGGGGCACGAGGACGGAGGGGACGCCGGATGCAGGGGTTAGTTCTGCAGCTGACGCGCGCCGGCTTCCTGCTGTTGCTGTGGCTGTTCATCTGGTCTGTGTTGCGCGTCCTGCGCAACGACATCTACGCGCCGACCGGCGCGGTGATGGTCCGCCGGGGTCTGGCGTTGCGCGGCGCACTGTTGCCGTCCCGCCAGCAACGGCACGCCGCCCGCTACCTCGTGGTCACCGAGGGAGCACTGGCCGGCACCCGGATCACCTTGGGCACGCAGCCGGTGCTGATCGGCCGCGCTGACGACTCCACGCTGGTGCTGACCGACGATTACTCCTCAACTCGGCACGCCCGGCTGTCGCCGCGCGGTGCCGACTGGTACGTGGAAGACCTAGGATCGACCAACGGCACATACCTCGACAGGGCGAAGGTGACGACGGCAGTACGCGTTCCGGTTGGCACGCCGGTGCATATCGGCAAGACGGTGATCGAGTTGCGCCCGTGACCCTTGTCCTTCGCTATGCCGCCCGCAGCGACCGCGGCTTGGTGCGCGCCAACAATGAGGACTCCGTCTACGCGGGCGCGCGCCTGCTTGCCCTGGCCGACGGCATGGGCGGGCACGCGGCCGGCGAGGTGGCCTCCCAGCTGGTGATCGCCGCGCTGGCACACCTCGACGACGACGAGCCCGGCGGCGACCTGCTGAGCAAACTCGACTCCGCGGTGCGCGACGGTAACTCCGCGATAGCCGCGCATGTCGAGGTGGAGCCCGAGCTCGAGGGCATGGGTACCACGTTGACCGCAATCCTGTTCGCGGGCAACAGACTTGGGCTCGTCCACATCGGTGACTCCCGCGGCTATCTGTTGCGCGACGGCGAGCTGACCCAGATCACCAAGGACGACACCTTCGTCCAGACCCTCGTCGACGAGGGGCGCATCACCGCGGAGGAGGCCCACAGCCATCCGCAGCGCTCGCTGATCATGCGCGCGCTCACCGGTCACGAGGTCGAGCCGACGCTGATCATGCGGGAAGCCAAGGAGGGCGACCGCTATCTGCTGTGCTCCGATGGCCTGTCCGACCCGGTCAGCCAGGAGACCATCCTGGAAGCCCTGCAGATCGACGACGTCGCCGAGAGCGCCGACCGGCTCATCGAGCTGGCGCTGCGCGGTGGCGGACCGGACAACGTCACCGTGGTGGTGGCCGATGTCGTCGACCACGACTACGGCGGTCAGACCCAGCCGATCCTGGCCGGTGCGGTCTCGGGGGACGACGACCACGTCGCACCGCCCAACACCGCAGCCGGGCGCGCCTCGGCCTTCAACCCCCGGCCCGCGCCTGCCAAACGGGTGGTGGCCGAGCCTGAGCCGCCGCCGAAACCCCGCTCGCGGCGGCGGATGATCATCGCCGGCGCCCTGGTCCTGTTGGTGATCCTCGCCGGTCTCGCCGTCGGCCGGCAGATCATCCGCAGTAATTACTACGTCAGCGCCGACAACGGCACCGTGGCGATCATGCGCGGAATCCAGGGTTCGATCCTGGGTTATCCGCTGCAGGAGCCGTATCTGTTGGGCTGCCTGAATGACCGAAATGAGCTGTCGCAGATCAGCTATGGCCAGCCGACCGACTCGCTGGGCTGCCAGCTGATGCGATTGCAGGATCTGCGGCCGTCGGAGCGCGCGCAGGTGTCGGCCGGGCTTCCGGCCGGCACCCTCGACGACGCGATCGGGCAGCTGCGGGAACTGGCGCACAGCTCGGTGCTGCCCCCGTGCGCGCCGCCACCGAGCAGCACACCGACCCCCACCCCGGCTCCGCCCGCCACCCCGACTCCGGCTCCGAGCGCATCTCCCGCGCCGGGGCCGGCGCCCGTTCCCACGGGCGCACCGACCTCTCCATCGGCACCCGTGCCGACCTCCTCGTCGGCCCCCGCTCCGTCATCGAGCA
>JAKFVT010000024.1 GCA_021732005.1 Mycobacterium sp.
AGTCGGCGCAGCCGGGGTTGGGGCCGGAGCCGGGGCGGCCGGCTTGGGTGCCGGCGCCGCGGGCGGCGCGCTCGCGACAGCGCTATCGGAGACCGGGGCGGGCTTGGGTGCCGGCGCTCCGTTTCCGGCCGCGCTGGCCGGTGCGGCTTTCGCCGGGGCCTTGTCGGGTTTACCGCCGCCGAACGACTCCCTCAGACGGCGTGCGACGGGGGCTTCCACCGTCGATGATGCGGATTTGACGAATTCGCCCTGATCGCTCAGTCGGGCGAGAACTTCCTTGCTGGTGACACCGAGTTCCTTGGCCAACTCGTGTACGCGGGCCTTACCTGCCACTACATCTCCTACTCAGAGAGGCGACAGCGGTGGTAGGCCGCGCCTCGGGTTTAGCTACGACGCATGGTCATCGTCGGGACTTCACGGTGTGCTCATGTTCTTCGCTGCCTGTTCTCTTGCCGGGCTGGTCTGGCCCGTCGATTTCTCGACGTACTCGACCACCGCGGATGTATCCGGTGAACCGGTGATGCGCAACGCTCGACCGAAAGCTCGCCGTCGGAACGCTGCCTGAAGGCACCGGTCATCGGGGTGCAGCCACGCACCCCGCCCCGGGAGATTACCTGCCTGATCAACGGTTAGGGCGCAATGGCCGTTCCCGTTCGACACAGCCACCACTCGGAGGAGATCGACGGCCAACTCTCGCTTCCGGCACCCGACACATGTCCGTACCGGACCTTCGGTACGTCGATGCGGTCGCTCGGGAGTCGGAGTCTCGCGCTGGATCACGGCACAGTCTACCGTCATCGCGGCATCGCTCAGAACCACCCTTGGCTGGGCGATCCGGGTCCGGCCGTCAGCCCGCTTTCTCCTGATATCGCGAATATCCGTCTCGCCCGACCACGCCCGCGTGGTCGGCGGGCAAGCTGCCGACCCGGGTTCCCAACTCCCTCGCCTGGTCGAGGTTGATATAGATCCCGGCCCCCTGGCGTCCGGTGGCGATGATCCCCTCGCCGAACCGGCGAAGCGCCGTGTCGAGCGCGTCGAACAGGTCAGCAGCGGCGTCGAAGTTGGAATATGCGTCGGCGGTCATCTCGGATCCGAGGAACTCGAACGACCCCCCGTTGAGCAGGATCGACATGTCCTTCGATGTGGTGGACCGGACGTCGAACATCTCACCGGACGGCACGGCGTACTCCAGGCCGATGACGCCGGACGGGCAGTTCAGCGTCTTCCACTCGCCGTAGTTGTTGAACCGGTGCGCCCGCACGCCGGCGTCGTGGGTGTACAGCCACTGGTAGCCGTGCCAGCTCGGCGGCGCGTCCGGCAGTCGCACCACACCGACGACAAGGTCGCGGCGTCCCGAGGCCTGCGCGATCGCCGTGGACAGCTCGGTCAGCCCCAGGCTTGCGGCCAGGTCATCGGGTCGCCCGGTCCAGATGATCCGCCCGCAGGACACGGCGCGTTCTCCGCCCGGCCCCGACACGGTGACGGTGAATCGTCCGCCACCGGATCTGCTGATGGCAGCCACGGCGGAGTCGAACAGCCAGTCAACTTTCCTTCCCAGCAATGCGGCCAGGCGCGACCACAGAACTCCCGCCCCGCCGTGGGGGTAGATGAACTTGTCGGTCGGCTCATCGGGGCGCGTCGAGTCCCGCAGCCGCGGCAACGCGGTGGCCAGTACCGAGGCGAGTCGCGGCGAGAGGATCCGCTGCGAGGCCCAGGCCGCCGGAATGTTCTTCGGGTCGATGCCGAACACCTTCCGGGCGTGCGGGGCCATGAATTTCTCCGACAGGTACGGCCCGTACCGGTTCTTGACCCAGTCGTCCAGGGTGTCGTCGGTGCGGCCGGCCGGCGCCGTCAGCTTCCAGGCGATCAGCGAGGCGGCGCCGCGGGCACGGACGGACAGCGGCGCCGAATGGCGGAACTGCCGCCAGTCGAAGGGATAGCTGACGACGTAGCCTTCCCGCAGAATTCCGCTGTGCCGGTCGATGTCCGACATCGGGATGCCACCGAGCCGGTCAGCGAACTCCAGCCACACCCGGCGCTGCTCCGGCGTCGCCGACAGCAGCCGGTGACCGCCGAGGTCGACGTCATGCCCGGCCACGGTCGCCGGGCGGGCCAACCCGCCGACGTAGCCGGTGCGTTCCACGATGGCCACCGAAGACCCGGCCGCGACACACGCATCGGCCGCCGTCAGCCCGGTTGGGCCCGCTCCCACGACGAGAACGTCGACGGACTGCGCAGCGCCGAGTTCTGACAACGAATTCCCCCCTTTTGACGATGGTGTACCCACCGGATTGACGATGGTGTACCCACCGACCACCGATGCGGCTACATCAGCGGCTCAGCGCTCGGCTCGCGTCAGTGCTCCACGTCGTGCGACGCGGCAGGGTGCGGGTCGGCTTCCGGAGCCGCCGCGTCGCTGCGGATGTCGATGCGCCACCCGGTCAAGCGGGCGGCCAGTCGGGCGTTCTGCCCCTCCTTGCCGATCGCCAGTGACAGCTGGAAGTCGGGCACCACCACGCGCGCCGCGCGTGTGTTCGCATCGATGACCGACACGGAGACGACCTTGGCCGGCGACAGCGCGTTGGCGACGAATCGCGCCGGGTCCTCGTCGAAGTCGATGATGTCGATCTTCTCGCCGGACAGTTCGCTCATCACGTTGCGCACCCGCTGGCCCATCGGGCCGATGCAGGCGCCCTTCGCGTTGAGTCCCGGAACCTTCGAGTTGACCGCGATCTTGGACCGATGCCCGGCCTCCCGAGCCACCGCGACGATCTCGACCGAGTTGTCGGCGATTTCGGGCACCTCGAGAGAGAACAGCTTGCGCACCAGATTGGGGTGGGTGCGCGACAGCGTGATCAGCGGTTCGCGCGCACCGCGGCTGACTCCGACGACGTAGCAGCGCAACCGGTCGCCGTGCTCATAGGCTTCTCCGGGCACCTGCTCGGCGGTCGGGATGACACCTTCAGCGCCCTTGGTTTCACTGCCCAGCCGAACGACGACCAGGCCGCGTGCGTTGGCGCGGGCGTCGCGCTGGATGACACCGGCGACGATGTCGCCCTCCCTGGCGGAGAACTCCCCGTAGCTGCGCTCGTTCTCGGCGTCGCGAAATCGCTGCAGCATTACCTGGCGGGCCGTCGTCGCCGCCACCCGGCCGAATCCCTCTGGCGTGTCGTCCCATTCGCTGATCAGGTTGCCGTCTTCGTCGGTCTCACGCGCAATCACCTGCACCGCACCGCTTTTGCGGTCGATCTCGATGCGCGCGTCCGGCTGATGCCCCTCGGTGTGCCGGTAGGCGGTCAGCAACGCCGTCTTGATGGTGTCGAGCAACTCGTCGACCGAGATGCCGCGGTCGATCTCGATCGCATGCAGGGCGGTCATGTCGATGTTCATGCTTCGGCCTCCGTTCCGGCTGCTCCCGCAAGTTCGAGCTCGCGTGGCTTTGGTGGTGAAAACTCAACTTGGACAACAGCTTTGACGATGTCTGTCAGCGGAATCCGGCGCACCGTCCAATCATTGCGCTCGCGCAGCACCAGGTCGACTGCGTCGTCGGACACCATGCCCAACCGGGCGGTGACTGTGGTTCCGTCGGCCAGTTCGGCGTCGACCAGACGGGCGTGTGCGCGACGGAAATGCTTTTCGGCGGTCAATGGCCGGTCCACCCCCGGCGAGGTGACTTCGAGAACGTAGGCGTCGTCGCCGCTGATCAGGTCATCCAGCAGTTCCGAGGCCGAGCGGGAGAGCGCAGCGACGGCGTCCAAGTCCAGTGGCTTGTCGCCGTCGGCGATGACGGTGATGCGCGGCGGCTGCGGGCGGATGTCGATCACAACGTCTTCGATTTCGTATCCGGCGCGCACGAACTCACCATCGAGTAGCTCGATCACCTGCTTCTGGGTTGGTAGCCCCGTAGAACGGCCAGCCACGGCGAGCTCCTCATCTTGAGTTGTCCTGATCAGCTGCGTCGGATGCAGGGCTCTCGAGAGAGCCAGCCCTCCACGATACGCCAGCAGGGGGCGCCGCAATGGCAGGATGTTGGCGTGCTGAGCCGAGATCCCCGCCCATTCGGCGGGATATCCCGACGACGAGTTCTCATCGACGGCGGCCGCGGGTTGGCGCTGCTCGCGGCGTTGGGCGCGGCGGCGACCGCCTGCGGAAACCCCTCGCCACCCGAGCCCGACCCGCTGGAGCAGCAGGCCGAGCTGGCCCGCCATGACAGCGAACTGGCGACCGCCGCAGCCAAGACCGCTCCCCCTGCGCTGGCGCCGGCATTGACCGAGCTGGCGGCCGAGCGCGGCAAGCACGCCACCGTGCTGGCCGCCGAGGTCGCCCGCCTCTCCGGCAAACCGGCGTCGACGACGAGTTCCACCGCTGCGACCACCACGTCGGCGCCCGGCGCCCCGGCGCCGACCGTGGCCGACGTGGTCGCCGCGCTGCGCAGTTCGGCGGACAGCGCCACCTCACTGGCGCCGACCCTGTCCGGGTACCGGGCCGGGCTGATCGGTTCGATCGCGGCGTCCTGCGTCGCCGGGTACACGGTGGCACTTGCCGCCGGGAAGGCCGGGCAATGACTTCACCGACTCCGTCGACCACCCCAAATCCGGACCGCCCGTCGGATGCCGCCGCGGCGGCGCTGTTCGACGCGGTGGCCACCGAGCACGCGGCGATCTACGGGTACGGCATCGTGTCGGCCCACAGCTCCCCCGACGAGAACGACCTGGTCTCCGACGCGATGGCGCAGCACCGGGAGCGACGCGAAGCGGCCATCGCGATGCTGACCGGCCGCTCGGCCAAGGCCCCGGTGCCGGCCGCCGGCTATCAGCTGCCGATGGCGGTGAACACCCCGACCGACGCGGGCAATCTCGCGATCCGCATGGAAGAGGACTGCGCGACGGCGTGGCGTGCGGTGACCGAACAGGCGACGACCGATCAGGACCGCGCCTTCGGGGTCAAGGCGCTGACCGAGACGGCGATCCTGACGGCACGCTGGAAGCAGGTGCTGGGCATCAGACCACTGACCGAGGCGTTCCCCGGCGGCACCGAGTAACTAGCGGTTTCGGCGCGCTTTCGTTCGCCTGGCGGCGGTTAGCGCGCCGAAATCGCTCAAGACGCCAGCGTCGCCGCGATGTCTGCGACGGCACCGTCGGCAGCGACCTCGCGCTTCTCCCCGGTGAACCGGTTACGCAGCTCGACGACCCCGTCGGCCCAGCCACGCCCGACCACGACGATCCACGGCACCCCGAGCAGCTCGGCGTCCTTGAACTTCACCCCGGGCGAGGCGGTGCGGTCGTCGAGCAGGACCTCCAGGCCGAGCCGGTCCAGGTCGCGGGCCAACTCCTCGGCCCCGGCGCGGGCCTGCGCGTCCTTGTTGGCGATCACCACGTGCACGTCGAACGGTGACACCGACGCCGGCCAGCGCAGCCCGAGCTCGTCGTGCTGTTGCTCGGCGATCACCGCGACCAGTCGGGACACCCCGACACCATAGGAACCCATCGTCAGCCGCACCGGCTTGCCGTCTTCGCCGAGTACGTCCGCGGCGAAGGCATCGGTGTACTTGCGGCCCAGCTGGAAGATGTGACCGATCTCGATCCCGCGCGCCGACACCAGCGGTCCGGCGCCGTCGGGCGACAGGTCGCCGTCGCGCACCTCGGCGGCCTCGACGGTGCCGTCGGCGACGAAATCCCGGCCGGCGACCAGGCCGACGACATGCTTGCCGACTTCGTCGGCGCCGGTGATCCACGTCGTCCCGTCCACCACCCGCGGATCAACCAGATAGCGAACCCCGTTGGCCAGCAAGCCTTTCGGGCCGATGTACCCCTTCTTCAAGAAGGGGTACTTGGCGAAGTCGGCGTCGTCCAGCAGCGCATACTCGGCGGGTTCCAGCGCGGCGCCGAGGCGCTTGTCGTCGACCTCGCGGTCACCGGGCACGCCGATGGCCAGCAGCTCCCAGTCGCCACCGGGCGCTCGAACCTTGAGCAGCACGTTCTTCAGGGTGTCGGCGGCGGTGATCTCCCGGCCGAGGCCGGCGGAGTTCGCCCACTCGACCAGGGTGGCGATGGTCGGGGTGTCTCCCGTGTCGTGCACGGTCGGCTCCGGCAGGCCGTTGAACGGCAACGCCTCGGGCACCGCGGTCACCACCGCCTCGACGTTGGCCGCGTACCCGGATTCCACGCACCGCACGAAGGTGTCCTCGCCGATCTCGCTTTCGGCCAGGAATTCCTCCGAGGCGCTGCCGCCCATCGCGCCGGACACCGCCGAGACGATCACGTAGCGAATTGCCATGCGCTTGAACATGTTCTGGTAAGCATCACGGTGCGCGTGGTACGCGGTCTTGAGGCCGTCATCGTCGACGTCGAACGAGTACGAGTCCTTCATGATGAACTCGCGCCCGCGCAGGATTCCGGCCCGCGGTCGGGCTTCGTCGCGGTACTTGGTCTGGATTTGGAACATCAGCAGCGGGAAGTCCTTGTAGGAGCTGTACTCCCCCTTCACCGTCAGGGTGAAGAACTCCTCGTGGGTGGGTCCCAGCATGAAGTCGTTGCCGCGGCGATCCTTTAGCCGGAACACCCCGTCGCCGTATTCGGTCCAGCGGTTGGTGGTCTCGTAGGGCGCCTTCGGCAGCAGCGCCGGGAACAGAATCTCCTGGCCGCCGATCGCGACCATCTCCTCGCGCACGATCTTCTCGATCTTGCGCAGCACCCGCAGGCCCAGCGGCAGCCAGGTGTACAGCCCCGGCGCCACCGGCCGGACGTAACCGGCACGGATCAACAGTTTGTGGCTGGGCACTTCGGCGTCGGCTGGATCGTCGCGCAGGGTGCGCAAGAACAGCTCGGACATGCGGGTGATCACGGTGGAACAGCCTAGCGATGAGCGCTCGCGCGAAGAGCCGAGGACTCCGGTTGCCCTCAGTCGCGGCCCTGCCAGGTGCAGATGCAGGCTTCGTTGCCCTCGGAATCGGCCAGCACCCAGAACGCCGGCGCCCGGGCATCAGACAGCAGCGTGCCGCCCGCCGCGATCGCCGCGTCGATGCGTGTCGACGCCACGTCGTGCGGCACGTCGATGTCGAGGTGGATGCGGTTGCGCTGGGGCCGCGGCGCATCCATCTGCTGGAACCAGATCGCCGGACCGCGCCCGGTCGGATCGATCAAACCGTCGGTCAGATCTGACGGCCCGGCCTCATCGACGTAACCGGTGACCGCCTGCCAGAACGGCCGGACCGCGCTGATATCCAGCGCATCGATGGCGATCTCGAGTGCCTGCACGGAGCCCGGCGCAAGGCGCACGTTCCGTTCCGTCAAGGAAGACGAAATCGCCTGCGCCAGAGCGATATCCACACCTGTCACCGCCCCGACGTCCGCCGACTGCAGCCGCACCACCACCCGATCGGCCCTGATGTCGATACTCACGTGGCCCTGCCCGCCCGCGCCGACAGCGGCCACCACCAGCGCGGCCGTCTTACCGGCGTCAGCCAGCGACGACACCGCCGCCTCGGTGTAGACCGCACCGAGCACCAGCCGCCAGCCCAGGCCGGTAACCGCGTCGGAGATTTCCTGGCGACTCGGCCGGTCCGAGGCACTCACAGCGGTCAGCCTAGCGATCTCGCCGGCCGTGCCCTCGGCATGCATAATTTCCCGCGCGCGCCACCGCTACGGCGTGTTCTGATGTGCGGGCACGCACGACGCGGGAGGTGCGCAGTGTTACCTGAACTGCCCGACAGCCACAGTGACGACCCCGGCCCACCCGCTGTCGTCGCCCGTGAGATCAGGGTGCGCGGACCGTGGGGTCCGGTCTACGGTCCCGTCGACCTCGAGATCCCGGCCGGCGGCGCCAACGTCCTGATCTGTCCGGCGGGCTCGGGACGCACGGCTCTGCTGATGACGATCGCCGGGCGGATGGCACCCCAGTCCGGCGAGCTGACCGTCTTCGGTGACAGCGACGTCCGCAGCATCTTCGCCAAGTCCGCCCTGGCGGGTATCGACGAACTCGACACCGTTCCCGAGTCGGTCACCGTCCGCGATCTGATCACTGAACAATTGCGTTGGGACGCAGGGTGGTATCGCCTCGTGCGCAAGGCCGACATGGCCGCGCTCACCGCCATCTGCGCGCCGGTGTTCGGGCCGCATCCGCTGCCTCCCCTCGACGAGTACTTCGAAGAGCTCTCCGAGCTCGACCGGCTGCTGCTTCGTATCGCCCTGGCCAACACCAAGCGCCCGCCGTTGCTGGTCGTCGGCAACCTCGATTTCGTCACCAGCGACCTCAACCGTGACCTGCTCATCGAGCGGTTGATCGACCTGGGCCGCGAACAGACGATCGTCACCGCGACGGTCAACGGGGTGACCGGCCACGACGTCCGGTCGCAGATTCCGGTCGCCAACGCCGACCGCGCCGAATTGTCGGAATCCCAGAAAGGGACGGGTTGACCATGCTCGCCGGAATGTCACTGGGCACCGATCTCAAGCGATACTCCCGGGGCGTCCTGCCCCGCATCGCCCTGATCACCATCATCCTGATGCCGCTGCTGTACGGCGCGATGTATCTGTGGGCATTCTGGAATCCGTTCGCCGCGGTCAACAAGGTTCCCGCCGCCCTGGTCAACGAGGACCGTGGCGCCCAGGCTCAGGGCAAACCCCTGCGGGCCGGAGACCAGGTGGCCAAGGCGCTCAAGGATTCCGGCCAGCTGCAGCTGCACGAGACGTCGGCGGCCGACGCCGCCCGCGGACTCGCCGACGGCACCTACTACTTCACGATCACGATCCCGGCCGAATTCAGCGCCGACATCGCCTCACCCTCCGGCAATGAGCCCACCCAGGCCAGCCTGAAGTTCACCTTCAACGACGCCAACAACTACCTCGGCTCGATCATCGGCCAGAACGCCGCTCGGGAGGTCATCAATCAGGTCAATTCCAGCGTCGGCGAACAGACCGTCGGCACGGTGCTGACCGGGCTCACCGACGCCGGCGCCGGCCTCAAGGCCGCTGCCGACGGCGCCGACCGGCTGGCGTCCGGACTGGACACCGCCGACGCCGGGGCCCATCAACTCGCCGCCGGATCGACCACCCTGGCCACCAGCATGGCCACCGCTCGAGATGGCGCGGCCCAATTAGCCACCGGCACAAAGCAATTGAATACGTCCGTCACCACGGCGACTGATCCGCTGGTGCACGTGCTGGAGCGGGTCGACGGGCTGGGGCTGGATCCGGCCGAGGTCGGGGCGGTCGCCGAACACCTCAGCGGAGCGGTGCGCTCGACCTCCGACCGAATAGCGGCGTTGAACATCGACCAGCGGCAGGCCGCAGCCCTCGTCGATCAGGCGGTGGCCACGCTGTCGAACAATCCGGACCCCACGGTGCGCGATGTCGGGACAGTCCTCGCCGGCGCCCAGCGCCTGCTTCGGGCACAAGGTATCGATCCCGCGACCGACGACGGGCTCGCCCGACTGCGCGACAGCGCCGCCCAACTCGAGAACGAGCTGGGTGACCCCACGAGCAAGTTGCGGACCTTCCTCACCGCGGCGGTCGACGGCACGCTGCGCGCTGATGTCCTGAAGCTGCGCAGCGGCGTCCAACAGCTCGATTCCGGCACACAGCGGCTCAGCGCCGGGCTGGTGGCGCTGACCGATGGCAGCCGTCAGCTGGCAGCGGGCGCACAGCGGCTGGCCGATGGCACCGGCCAGTTACGTGATGGCAGCCAGGAGCTGGCCGGCAAGCTGCGCGACGGCTCGACGCAGGTTCCGTCGTGGACGCCGCAACAGCGCCAGGTCGTTGCCAAAACCGTTGCCTCCCCGGTGAATCTGGACATGGTCACGCACAACCCGGCGGCCACCTTCGGCACCGGATTCGCCCCGTTCTTCCTGCCGCTGGCGTTGTTCATCGGGGCGCTCATCATCTGGATGCTTCTGACGCCGTTGCAGTCCCGGCCGATCATCAACGGGCTCGGCGCGCTGCGCGTGGTGCTGGCGTCGTACTGGCCGGCCCTTCTCGTCGCGGTGAGCCAGGTGTTGGTGATGTACGTCGTGGTGCACTACGGCGTCGGGTTGAAGGCCCGCTATCCGCTGGCGACGGTGGCGTTCCTGATCCTGGTCATCGCCGCATTCCTCGGCATCATCCAGGCGTTCAACGCCGTATTCGGCGTGGCCGTCGGGCGCGTGGTCACGCTGGCTTTCCTGATGCTGCAGCTGGTGTCGGCCGGTGGCATCTATCCGGTGGAGACCACCGCCAAACCCTTCCAGGTGATCCACCCGGCAGACCCGATGACCTACGCCGTCAACGGTTTACGCCAACTCATCAATGGTGGGATAGACCACCGATTGTGGATCGCGGTGGCGGTACTGTCCGGCGTCCTCGCCGCATCGCTGGCGGCCACCGCCTGGGCCGCCCGGCGAAATCGCCAATACACGATGGAGCGGCTGCACCCACCCATCGAGGTGTGAGCCCGGCGGCCTCTAGGGTGGGTGAGTGACAACCGAATCGTCGCCCACAGGTTCTGCCGGATCTTCTCTGGCCGCCCAGACGTATGCCGGTCGGATGCCGTCCCACGTCGGCGACATGGCAGTCGAAACCCACGGGATCGCCCCCATCCCGCCCGGCAACCGCTACGGCGGCGCACGCCGGCTGTTCACGGTGTGGTTCGCCCCGCAGGTGAACATGACGGTGGTGTTCACCGGCACGCTGGCCGTGGTGCTCGGGCTGGGCTTCTGGCTGGGCCTGCTGGCGATGCTGATCGGCACGGTGATCGGTTCGCTGGCCGTCGCTTACCTGTCCACCTGGGGCCCTCGCACCGGTACCGCGCAACTTCCCAACGCGCGCATGGCATTTGGCGGCACCGTCGGCGTGGTGGCGGTGATCCAGTGGTTGTCGTCGATCGCCTGGGACGGTCTGGTCGGGTTGTTCGGCGGTGAGGCGCTCGCCGAACTGCTGGGCATGCCGTTCTGGTTGGCGGTGGTGATCGTGCTGGCGGCCCAGGGCGCGGTCGGCGTCTTCGGCTACGAGGTCATCCACCGGGTGCAGGCGGTGATGACGGTCGTGCTGATCGTCACGTTCGCGGTGTTCGCGTGGAAGCTGATCAGCGGTCATCAGGTGATCTCATTGCCCACCCTGGGCGGCGCGGACCTGGCCGGAGCGTTCGCTCTGGAGGTCACCATCGCGCTGAGCCTGGCGATCTCGTGGGCGAGCTACGCCTCGGACTACAGCCGGTATCTGCCCGTCACCACATCGCGCACGGCCGTGTTCGGCTACACCTTCGGTGGCCTGGCGGTGGCCTACATCGCCGTGCAGGCGATCGGGGTGGCCGCGGCAGGCACGCTTACCGATCAGACCGCGCAGGGCGTGCGCGACATCATGGGCGGCGGCGTGCTGGGTGCGGTGGCGCTGCTGGTGATCGCGCTGGGGTCGGTGGCCTCGAACGCGATGAACGACTACAGCGGGTCGCTGGCGTTGCAGACGGTCGGGGTGCGGGTGCGGCGGCCGGTGTCGGCGGTCGTGGTGGTGTTGATCGCGTTCGCGCTGATCATGTGGCTGCACTCCGGCGACCTGGCGTCACGCTTTCAGGGTGTGCTGTTGTTCGTCAGCTACTGGATTCCGGCGTTCGTGGCGATCGTGGCGATCGACTGGCGGTTCCGCAGCGCAGGCCGTGACGCGGTGAACCCGGTCGACGAGGTCACCCCCCGCACCGACGCGGTCGTCGCGTTGGCTGCGTTCTTCGTGGCGTTCGCGGCGGCGGTACCGTTCATGCACACCAACCTGATCGTCGGCCCGGTGGCGACGGCTCTGCACGGCGCCGATCTGGCGTACTTCGTGAATTTCCTTGTCGCAGCAGCGGTTTACGGCGGCTACCGGGTGATGGCGGGGCGAGCGAAGCGACGGGGAATGATGTCGTCGCGCAGGTCCTAGAGGTCGAATCGGCGCTCCAGCGCGTCGAGGAGTCGACGCACCTCGTTGATACGTGCGTTGAACCGTTGCAGGTCATGACGCAGCCGGATCTCACTGTGATTGCTCCGCGCGGTCCGGATGCGCGCGGCCTGGCTGCCGAGTTCGTCCAGCTCACGCAGCAGCATCTGCTCGAACAACCGCGCCTGCGCCTGGTCACCGGGATGTGCCGACCCGGCGGGTCCGGCGTCGATGTCCTCGTGCGAAACGGCCAACACGCTCATCGGCCCAGCCTGGCCCGCGTTGGGCCCCGGGCAGTTACCGCGCCGTACCGGTCGGGTAAGCATCAGTTCACCCCGGCACCGGCTGCACTGTGAGGCGACCGTCCTAGAGCTCGCCGGCCTCGACGGCCTCACGGGTGTGCTGGGCGGCGGCGATGTCGCGGGTCGAGAACCCGATGCCCAGCGCGGCCACCCCCACCAGCACAGCGATGCCGGCCACCCACAGCAGCGAATAGGTATATCCCTGGCCCAGCGCGTCGAGCTGGGCGGGCGTCATGTATTTGACCGGCCCCGTCGTCCCGCCCAGGTACAGCGTGCGCGACGTCTGCACCGCCTGGACGATCACCAGGACCAGCGGACCACCGAGGTTGAAGACCATCAGCGTGACCGACGAGACGGGACCGATCTCGCGCGGCCCGACTCCGGCGAGCGTGCACAGCGGCAAGATCACCGAGATGATCCCGATGCCCAGACCGCCGACGACGATCGGGACGAACAGGTCGGGGAAATACGGGATCGACCGATTCAACGTCGACCCGTAGAGCATGGCCGCCAGCACCAGCAGACCCCCGCCGAGGATCACCCACCGCGGCGCGACCCGCAGTGCCAGTTTGGTGGCCGCGACATTGCCCACCACGAACGCCGCCGCGAACGGCATGAAGCAGATCCCGGCGCGCAACGGCGAGTACCCGAGCACATCCTGGACCAGCAGACCGATCATCACGCTCAGCGTCAGCATCACGCCGCCGGCCATGAAGTACGCCACGAAAGACGCGACGCGGCTGCGATTGTCGAAGATCGAGAACGGCACCAGCGGGTTGTCGGCACCGCGCTCGACGATCAGGAACGAGATGAAGAACACCGCCGCGGCCACACCCGCCCCGATCACCCACGGATCGATCCAGCCGCGCGGCGGGCCCTGGGTGAAAACCAGCACGGCCGAGGTGCACGCTAGGGTGGCCAGCAGCGCGCCGGTGATGTCGAGCTTGAGTCTTTCGTGCCGGGTCTCCTCGAGCCGGGTCAGACCCACGACGATGATGAAGATTCCGATCGGCACATTGACCAGAAAGGCCAGCCGCCAGGACAGGCCGGTCACCGCACCGCCGGCGACGAGGCCGAGAACCGACCCCAGGCCCTGCATGGCGGCCGAGACGGCGAGCGCCTGATTGCGGGCATGCCCGACGGCGTAGGTGGTGGCGATCAGCGCCAGGCCCGTCGGTGCGGCCACCGCGGCGCCCATCCCCTGCACGGCGCGCGCCACGATCAGCGTCCACTGGTCGTTGGCCAGACCGCAGGCCAGCGATGCGATGGTGAACACGCCGACGCCGGAGATGAAAGCGCGTTTGTGGCCGACGGCGTCGCCGACGCGACCACCGAGCAGCAGCAGGCCGCCAAAGGCCAGCACGTAGGCGGTGATCACCCAGCTCTTGGAGGCATCCGACAGGCCGAGCTCGGCCTGCATCCGCGGCAGCGCGACGATCACGATCGTGCCGTCCAGTGTGGACATCAGCTGCATACCGGTGATCGCGACGATCGCCAGCCCCAGCACTCTGGAGGAAAGCGGTCTGGTGGTCGGCTGACGACCACTCACACCAGACATGGGTGACAACCCTACTGTCCGCCGCGGCGGCCGTTGGTGAGCCCTCGCGGAGTTACAGCTCTCCCGCGTCGATCGCGTCCTTGACTTCCTGGGCGTGCGCGACCTGCGCAGCGGTGTAACCGATGAACAGCGCGACGGCGCCCACGATCACCGCGACGGCGGCGACCCACAGCAGGCCGTAGGTGTAGCCCTGGTCCAGGGCGTGCAGCTGCGCCTCGTTCATCTTCTTCACCGGACCGGTGGTGCCGCCCAAGTACAGGGTGCGCGAGGTGATCACGGCCTGGATGATGGCCAGCACGACGGGTCCGCCGAGGTTCTGCAGCATCAACGCGATCGCCGACACCGGGCCGATCTGGTCGAAGCCGACACCCGCGATGGCCGACACGGTCAGCGGCACGACGATCATGCCGATGCCGAAGCCGCCGACGGTGATCGGCAGGACGAGGTTCGGGAAGTACGGGATGCCGCCGTTGAGCGTGGAGCCGTAGACCATCGCGGCCAGCACCAGCACGCCACCGGCGATCACCAGGATCCGCGGCGGGAAGTGGGACACCAGCTGCGAGGATGCGCCGAGGCCGATGCCGAGGGCGATCACGAACGGGATGAAGCCGATCCCGGCCTTCAGTGCGCTGTAGCCCATGATGTCCTGCACATACAGGCCGATCAGCACGGTCAGCGTGAACATCACGCCACCGGCCAGGAACACCGCGGCGAAGGTGGCCAGCCGGTTGCGGTCGCGGAACAGGGCGAACGGCACCACCGGGTTGACCGCGCGACGTTCGACGAACGCGAACGCGACGAAGGCCAGCACTGCCGCCACGCCGGAGGCCAGGGTGATGGGTGACTGCCAGCCGTTCTCGGGCGCCTGGGCGAAGCCGAAGACCGCCGCGGTGCAGCCCACCGTGGCCAGCAGCGCACCGGCGGCGTCCATCTTCATGCGCTCGCGGTGAGTTTCCCGCAGGGTCCTCCGGGCCAGGTAGATCATCAGCAGGCCGATGGGCACATTCACCAGGAACGCGAATCGCCAGGAGACCTCGACCAGCGCGCCACCGACCACCAGGCCCATCACCGAGCCGATGCCCGTCATCGCGGCGAACACCGCGGTCGCGGCATTACGCGCCGGCCCCTTCGGGAATGTGGTGGCTACCAGGGCCAGTCCGGTCGGTGAGGCGATCGCCGCGCCGACACCTTGGAGCAGGCGCGCGATCACCAGCGTCGTCTCATCCCAGGCGATACCGCACAGGACGGACGCGATGGTGAACAGTGCGACACCGGCGATGAACGTGCGCTTGCGCCCGATGGTGTCGCCGAGTCGGCCGCCGAGCAGCATAAGACCGCCGAACGTCAGCACGTAGGCGGTGATGACCCAGCTCCGGCCGGCATCGGACAGCGCCAATTCGTCCTGGATCTTGGGCAGCGCGACGATTGCCACGGTGCTGTCCATCGTGGCCAGTAGCTGCATGCCACCGATGGCGGTCACCGCGGCGAAGAAACGCCGAGACGGTAACCAGCTCGGGATGTACTTGTTGGTCTTCGCTAGAGCTGCCGGCTCGAGGCGCATGGGGACCGCGCGCTCAGAACTGTTGGCGGTCGCCCGCGCAGCGTCGTTGAGGGCCGTCATACCGAGCTACCCTACAGTAATCTTAAGAGGAGTTTAAGCCGCGAAAGCCGCTACTGGGCCGATCACGATGATTGCCGGGGGCCTAATACCGTCGGCTCGAATCCGATCAGGCGCATCGCGCAGTGTGGTCCGGAGTACGCGTTCGGCGGCCGTGGTGCCGTGCTGCACCACCAATACCGGTGTTTCCGCAGGTCGGCCGCCCGACATCAATGCTTGGGCAAACAACTCGATGCGTTCGACCGCCATCAACAAAACTAGCGTTCCCGACAATTGCGCCAGCGCATTCCAATTCACTAACGATTCCGGATGGTCGGGTGCCAAATGGCCGCTGACCACCACGAATTCGTGATTGACGGCGCGGTGGGTGACGGGAACACCAGCCATGGCCGGCACCGATATGGCACTGGTCACACCGGGTACGACTGTGACCGGGATACCGGCCTCCGCGCAGGCGAGAACTTCCTCATATCCGCGGGCGAACACGAACGGATCGCCGCCCTTGAAGCGCACCACGAACCGCCCCTCCCGGGCGCGGTCTATAAGGATTTTGTTTATCGCTTCCTGAGCCATCGCGCGGCCGTACGGGATCTTCGCGGCATCGATGACCTCGACGTGCGGTCCGAGCTCGGCGAGCAGTTCCGGTGGAGCCAACCGGTCGGCGACGACGACGTCGGCGCGGGCCAGCAGCCGCCGGCCGCGCACGGTGATCAGCTCAGGGTCGCCGGGACCGCCGCCGACCAGGGCGACGCTGCCCGGCGTGACGTCGTCGGGAGCTTCGGCGGTGATAAGCCCCTGTTGGAAGGCTTCGCGGATGGCCGTGCGGATCGCCGCCGACCGGCGGTGCTCCCCACCGGCCAGCACACCCACGAGGAGCCCATCGTGGTCGAACGAGGCCGGGGTGACGGCGCTGCCGTCGCGGGCGATGTCGGCGCGCACGCAGAAAATCTGCCTGCGGTCGGCCTCGGCGACGATGGCGGCGTTGACTTTCGCGTCGTCGGTCGCGGCGATGGCGTACCAGGCGCCCTCGAGATCACCGTCGCGGTAGTCCCGCAATTCCAGCGTGATGCCGGGGTTGGTGGTGGTCAGCACCTCGACGGCCGGCGTCGCGGCCCGCGCGATCACGTGCACATCGGCGTGGCGGGCCATCAGGAGCGGAATCCGCCGCTGGGCCACTGTTCCGCCGCCGATCACGACGACCTTCTTGCCGCCCAGGCGTAAGCCGACGAGGTAGGCGTTCTCGGTCACCGGGGCAGCCTAGTCAAGGTTGCGTGCGCGACAAATCGAGCGACCGAGTGCGGTTGGCCCGCAGGGTGGGTGTGCAGATACGACGCGTGCACGCCGGCGTGGACCGCACCCTCCCGCACAGGCTGGCCGTCATGCTGCCGGAACGCCCAAGCCGGATCGGGCGCTTGAGTGAATTCTGCTGTGGTGCGGTGGAATTCGTGGCCAACGACGCGTTGACCCGCGGGATGCAGCGACGAGTCGCAGACCGCGACGGCCTCCCGGTAGCCGAGTGTCAGCCTCGGGGTGAACCGGGCGGAGCCGGCCAGCACCCCGCACATCGGGTGGCCGTCCAGGTCGTCCATCAGATAAGCGAGGCCGCCACATTCGGCTTGCACGGGAGCCTGGCGGGCCAGCTCGTCGATCTGGGTGCGCAGTTCGGAGTTCGCCGACAGGTCGGCCAGATGCTGTTCGGGAAAGCCGCCCGGCAGGATCAGTGCCGCGGTCCGCGCGGGCAGGCCGTCGGTGAGCGGATCGAATTCGACGACCTGCGCCCCGGCGGCCCGCAGCAGTTCGCGATGTTCGGCGTAACCGAAACTGAAGGCCTTGCCCGCAGCCATCGCCACCACCGGATGCCCCACCTGCGGTTCGCCGACCACGTCCTCAGGTGCCCACGCCGGCACCTTAACCCGCGAGGCGCCGAGTGCGACGACGGCCGGCAGATCGACGTGGCGGGCCACCAAATCGGTCATCGCGGCGACCGCGGCGCGGGCCTGCTCGCCGTGCTCGACGGCGGTGATCAGCCCCAGATGCCGTGACGGCACCGCCAACTCGTCGCGGCGCGGGATCGCGCCCAGCACCGGCACCCCGACCGCCTCGCATGCTTGGCGCAACACCTGTTCGTGGCGGTTGGTGCCGACCCGGTTGAGAATCACCCCGCCGATGTGCACACCGGTGTGAAACGTCGAAAAGCCTTGCAGCACCGCGGCGATACTCTGCGACTGGCCGCGGGCATCGACGACCAGGACGACGGGGGCGCCGAGCAGTTGGGCGACGTGGGCGGTGGAGCCGCGCGCAGGTGTGACCGGGTGCTCGTCGATGCGGCCGTCGAAAAGGCCCATCACACCTTCGATCACGGCGATATCGGCATCGCGGCTGCCGTGTCGGTACAGCGGGCCGATCAGCTCCTCGGGCACCAAAACCGGGTCGAGGTTGCGGCCTGGCCGGCCGGCGGCCACGGCGTGATACCCGGGGTCGATGAAGTCCGGTCCGACTTTGAACGGGGCGACCCGTCGACCGGCCGCCCGCAGCGCGCCGATCAAACCCGTTGCAACGGTAGTCTTTCCGCTTCCCGACGCGGGAGCGCCGATCACGACGGCGGGGATGCTGGTCATGCTCACCACTCGATGCCGCGCTGGCCCTTGCGGCCGGCGTCCATCGGATGTTTGACGCATGCCATCTCGGTCACCAGGTCGGCGGCGTCGATAAGCCGTTGCGGCGCATCACGACCGGTGATCACCACGTGCTGACCACCCGGCCGGTTGAGGAGCACGTCGACGACCTCTTCCACGTCAACCCAGCCCCATTTCAGCGGATAGGTGAACTCGTCGAGGACGTAGAAGTCGTGTCGTTGTTCGGCAAGCCGCCGGGCTATTTCGGTCCAGCCTTCAGCGGCTGCCCCCGCGTGATCGTCGGTGGAGCCGGCTTTCCGGGTCCAGGACCAGCCCGAGCCCATCTTGTGCCATTCCACCGCGCCGCCGAGTCCCTGCTCGTCGTGCAGCCGGCCGAGCTCGGCGAACGCCGACTCCTCACCGACCTTCCATTTGGCGCTCTTGACGAATTGGAAGACCGCAACGCTCATCCCGGCGTTCCACGCGCGCAACGCCATTCCGAACGCCGCGGTGGATTTGCCCTTGCCCGGCCCGGTGTGCACGGCCAGCACCGGGGTGTTGCGGCGTGCCCGGGTGGTCAGCCCGTCGTTCGGCACGGTGAGCGGCTGACCCTGCGGCATGGACGTTAACCTTTCCGAATGCTGACGCGGCTTCAAGCGGCCCGGCGCACGGCCTGTGCCAGATAGTCTGCGCGCAGCTGCTCCAGTTGCAACACGGGGGCTTCCAGATGCTCGGCCAGATCAGCGGCCAACCCCAGCCGGACGTAGGACGTCTCGCAGTCCACCACCACCGCGGCGGCACCCTCGGCGACCAGTCGGCGGGCCGCGGAACGGCTGCGTCCCAACGGGTCCGGTCCGCCGGTGGCCCGGCCGTCGGTGAGGACCACCACCAGCGGGCGTCGGGTGCGGTCCCGCACTCGTTCGCGGACCACGACGTCACGCGCTGCCAGCAGTCCTTGCGCCAGCGGCGTGGTGCCACCGGTGTCGAACCGGGTCAGCCGCCGCGAGGCGATGTGCGCCGACGTCGTCGGGGGCAGTATTTCCCGTGCGCCGTCCTGCCGGAAGGTGATGACGGCGACCTTGTCTCGGCGTTGGTAGGCGTCCCGCAGCAGCGACAGCGCCGCACCGGACACCGCCGACATCCGGTCCCGCGCCGCCATCGACCCGGAGGCGTCGACGACGAAGATCACCAGGTTGCCTTCCCGGCCGACCCGGATGGCGCGGCGGATGTCCTCGGGCTGCGGACGCAGCCTGCGGTTGCCCGCGGCGGTCAGCACAGTGGCGAACAGGTGCAGGCCGTGCCCCTGCTCGGGGGCATCGGTGGCGGTGACAACGGCTCCGGAGCGGTTGCGGGCCCGCGAGCGCCGACCCGGGTTGCCCTCCCCCACGCCGGGCACGGTCAGCGCCCGGGTCCGAAACGTCGCCGCGGGCGGCGCAGACGGGCGCGGGTCAGATGACGAAGTGCCTTGCGGCGCAGACGATTGCGAGGATCCATCGACCGATTGTCCGCCACCGGGCGGATCCGGTTCGGGCTCCGGCTCGGGACTGGGGTCGGTGGCAGCCAACGCTTCGTCGAGCTGCGCCGGGTCCAGGCCCGGGTCGTCGAACGGGTCGCGGCGGCGACGGTGCGGCAACGCCAGCTCGGCGGCCACCCGAATGTCTTGCTGCTCCACGACTTCGGCCCCGCGCCAGGCGGCGTGTGCCACCGCGGTGCGCGCCACCACCAGGTCGGCCCGCATGCCGTCGACGTCGAACGCCGCGCACAGCGCCGCGATCCGGTTGAGTTCGGCATCGGGCAACACCACCGCGCGCACTCGCGCTCGGGCGGCCGCGATCCGGGCGGCCAGCTCGCTGTCCGCGCCCGCATACAGGGTGGCGAATCCGGCGGGATCGGCCTCGTACGCCAGCCGCTGGCGGATCACCTCGCTGCGCACCGCGACATCGCGGGAGGCGTGCACGTCGACGGTCAACCCGAACCGATCCAAGAGTTGCGGACGCAGTTCGCCCTCTTCGGGATTCATGGTCCCGATGAGCACAAATCGCGACTCGTGGGAGTGGGAGATGCCGTCGCGTTCGATGTGCACCCGGCCCATCGCGGCGGCGTCGAGCATGATGTCGACAAGGTGGTCGTGCAGCAGGTTGACCTCGTCGACGTAGAGGACGCCGCCGTGTGCGCGGGCCAGGAGGCCCGGCGAGAAGGCGTGCTCGCCGTCGCGCAGCACCTTCTGCAGGTCCAGCGATCCGACCACCCGGTCCTCGGTCGCCCCGATCGGCAACTCGACGAGCCGGGCACCGGCATCCACCTCGGTCAGGACCGCGGCCAACGCCCGCACCGCCGTCGACTTCGCGGTGCCCTTCTCGCCGCGGATCAGCACCCCGCCGATCTCGGGCCGAACGGAACACAGGATCAGCGCCAGGCGCAGCTGGTCGTGCCCGACGATCGCACTGAACGGAAAGGCGGGCGCGCTCATGGCTTCTCGGTCAAAATCGGTGCGGCTGGGCGCGACATCGGAACGTGCGGGATCCCGTCCTCGACGAATTCGGCACCGTCGACCACGAATCCGTGGTTGCCGTACATGTCGACGAGGTAGGTCTGGGCGTTGATCCGGCAGGCGTGATCACCGACATCGGCCAGCGCGGCCTGCATGAGCCGGCTGGTGTGGCCCTGACCGCGGGCTGCGCGCTGGGTGCACACCCGGCCGATGCGGAACGCCTTCTCTCCCCCGGCGTGCTCCTCCATCAGTCGCAGGGTGGCGATCACCGTGCCGTCGGGTTGCTCCAGCCAGAAATGCCGGGTCTCGGCCAGCAGGTCACGGCCGTCGAGTTCCGGGTAGGGACAAGCCTGTTCGACGACGAACACCTCGACCCGGAGCTTCAGCAGCTCGTAGAGGGTCGCCGCGTCGAGGTCCTTGGCCCAGGACCGGCGCAAGGCGACCGTCACACCACTCCCGCGGGTTCCGGCTCACCCGAACCTGACGCGACCGACGTGCTGTCGGGGCCGGCGGCCCGCGCGGCGAGGCCGGCGTGGGTTCCGCTCTCCAGCCCGAGCACCTTGGTGCCGTGCGCCCACACCTCGCCGAACAGGTCCGGATTCTCCGAGAGCTTGACGCCCAGCGACGGCACCATCTCCTTGAGCTTGGGCAGCCAGCCCTGGTAGCGGTCGGCGAAGCAACGCTCGAGAACCTCGATCATCGCCGGGACCGCGGTGGAGGCACCCGGAGAAGCACCGAGCAGGCCGGCGATCGAACCGTCGGCGGCCGCCAGCACAGTGGTGCCGAACTCCAGCACACCGAGCTTCTTGGAATCGCGGCGGATGACCTGCACCCGCTGGCCGGCGATGTCCAACTCCCAGTCGGAATCCCGTGCGGTGGGGGCGAAGTCGCGGAGATTGTCGACCCGGTCGGCTTCGCTGAGGGCCAGCTGGCCGATCAGGTACTTCAGCAGGCCCATCTCGGTGAGCCCCACGCCGATCATCGAGGCGAGGTTGTTGGGCTTCACCGATAGCGGCAGGTCGGTGACCTTGCCTTCCTTGAGGAACTTCGGCGACCACCCGGCGAACGGGCCGAACAGCAGCCAGGACCGCCCGTTGATCACGCGGGTGTCCAAGTGCGGCACCGACATCGGCGGAGCGCCCAGCGGGGGCAGTCCGTACACCTTGGCCTGGTGCGCGGCGGCCAGCTCCGGGTCACCGGTGCGCAGCCACTGGCCGCTGACCGGGAAACCACCGAAGCCCTTGGCCTCGGGGATGCCGGCCTTCTGCAGCAGCGGAAGGGCGCCGCCGCCGGCTCCGACGAACACGAACTTGGCCGACAGCTTGCGCTTCTGTCCGGTGCGACGGTTGTGGATCTTGACTGTCCAGCCGCCGCCGGACTCCTTGTGCAGATCGAGGACATCGTGACCGAACAAGGTGCTCATGCCGCGCTCGGTGCCGAAGGAGAGCAGCTGACGGGTCAGCGAGCCGAAGTCGACGTCGGTGCCGTCCTGCGTCCAGTTCAGGCCGACCGGCTCGGAGAAGTCGCGGCCCTTGGCCATCAACGGCAGGCGGCGGGTGAACTCGTCGCGGTCGTCGATGAACTCCATGGTGGCGAACAACGGGTTGCGGACCAGCGTCTCGCGGCGGCGGCGGAGGTAGTCGACGTGCTCGGCGCCCTGCACGAAGCTGACGTGCGGGATGGGGTTCAGGAAGCTGCGAACGTCGGGCAGGATGCCGTGTTCGTGGGCGTAGCTCCAGAACTGGCGGGTGACCTGGAACTGCTCGTTGACGGTGATGGCCTTGGCGATGTCGATGGTGCCGTCGGCCTTTTCCGGCGTGTAGTTCAGTTCGCACAGCGCGGAGTGCCCGGTGCCCGCGTTGTTCCACGGATCGGAGCTCTCGGCGGCCGCGGCGTCGAGGCGTTCGACCAGCGTGATCGACCAGTCCGGCTGGACCAGCCGCAGCAGGGCGCCCAGCGTCGCGCTCATGATTCCCGCGCCGACCAGTACGACATCGGTCTTGGTGGTATCTGACACCGGATCGTCGTCCTTTACTTGTGACAGCTGTATAGACAGTCAGGTTATCCCGCCCGACACCGACTTATTCGCGAGAGTCGCCAGCACCACACCCCGCATTGCTCACAGCTAGGGTAGGGGCTGTGACGCCACGGCAGGCCGAATGGGTTGACGACGTCCTTTCCGGCTACCAACAGTCCACGATGGCGTTGGGGCCGGATCCCGACGGAGAGGGCGATCTGTTCGCCACTCTGGTGCGTCGCGCGGACGGCACACCGGCCACCCACACCGTGCTGGCGGTGCACGGCTTCACCGACTACTTCTTCAATACCGACCTGGCCGACCGCTTCACCGGCGCCGGGTTCCGGTTCTACGCGCTGGACCAACACAAGTGCGGGCGGTCCTGGCGCGATGGCCAGACCCCGCACTTCACCACCGACCTCGCCCGCTACGACCGCGAACTGGAGCGTGCGGTGGCGGTGATCGCGACCGAGAATCCCGGTACGACGATCCTGGTCTACGGCCACTCGGCCGGCGGGCTGATCGTCTCGCTGTGGCTCAACCGGGTGCGGCGGCGCTCCGCGACCGCGGCGCTGTCCATCGGCGGCCTCGTGCTGAACAGCCCGTGGCTGGATCTGCACGGACCCGCGATCCTGCGCACCCGGCTGACCTCGACGGCCATCGGCGCGATGTCGCGGGTTCGCAAGACGCGGGTGGTGCGCAGCACCAGCAAGGGTGGCTACGGGCTGACTCTGCACCGCGACTACCACGGTGAGTTCGACTACAACCTGGAGTGGAAACCGCTGGGCGGCTTCCCGGTGACGTTCGGCTGGATCCACGCGATCCGCCGCGGTCACGCCACGTTGCACCGCGGTCTGGACGTCGGCGTACCGAACCTGATCCTGCGTTCTGATCACAGCGTCACCGAGAGCGCGGACGCGGCGAGCATGCAGCGCGGTGACGCGGTGCTCGACGTCACGCAGATCGCGCGCTGGGCGGGCTGTATCGGTAACCGCACGACGGTGGTGCCGATCCGCGACGCAAAGCATGACGTGTTCCTGTCGCTGGCCGAGCCGCGCGCCGCAGCCTATGACGAGCTGTCGGGCTGGCTGGACTTCTATCGCGCGCACCACAGCGCCGCGTCGGCCGCGGGTCAGGGATAAGGGGAAGTCGTTGGAGCACTTCGATATTGCGATCATCGGGACCGGTTCGGGCAATACGATCCTCGACGAGCGGTTCAGCGGCAAGAAGATCGCGATCTGTGAGCAGGGCGTGTTCGGCGGCACCTGCCTGAATGTGGGGTGCATCCCCACCAAGATGTTCGTCTACGCCGCCGAGGTGGCCCAGACCGTCCGCGACGCCGCCCGATTCGGCGTCGACGCCCACATCGACGGCGTGCGCTGGACCGACATCGTCTCGCGGGTGTTCGGCCGGATTGATCCGTTGGCGGCCGGAGGTGAGAACTATCGGCGCTCCTCGCCGGATGTGACGGTGTATGACAGCCACACCCGCTTCACCGGCCGCGAGGGTGACGGCTACCGGCTGCGGACCGACGCCGGTGACGAGTTCACCGCCTCGCAGGTGGTGATCGCCGCGGGTGCGAGGGCGATGGTGCCCGACGCGATCGCCGGTTGCGGCGTCGAAGTCCACACCAGCGACACGATCATGCGCATCCCCGAGCTACCCGAGCATCTGGTGATCATCGGCGGCGGGTTCGTGGCGGCCGAATTCGCGCACGTCTTCTCGGCATTGGGTAGTCGGGTGACCATCGTCATCCGCGGCGCCGCGATGCTGTCGCACTGCGACGACACGATCTGCGAGCGCTACACCGACATCGCAGGCAAGAAGTGGGAGATCCGCAGTCACCGCAACATGACCGGCGCGCATGTGGACGGATCCCAGACCGTGGTCGAACTCGACGACGGATCGCAGTTGCACGCCGACGCCGTGCTGGTGGCCACCGGCCGCAAGCCGAACGGCGATCTGATGGACGTGCACCTGGCCGGCGTGGAGCTCGACGAGGACGGTCTGGTCAAGGTCGACGACTACCAACGCACAACCGCGCGAGGCATTTTCGCCCTCGGTGACGCGTCGTCGCACTATCAGCTCAAGCACGTCGCCAACCACGAGGCCCGGGTGGTGCGGCACAACCTGCTGCAGGACTGGGACGACACCGACGCGTTGATGTACTCCGATCACCGCTTCGTGCCGTCCGCGGTGTTCACCGATCCGCAGATCGCCTGCGTCGGGCTCACCGAAAACGAAGCCCGCGCAGCCGGATACAAGATCAACGTCAAGGTGCAGGACTATTCCGACGTGGCGTACGGCTGGGCGATGGAGGACAGCACGGGGTTCGCCAAGCTCATCGTCGAGCAGGACAGCGGCACGATCCTGGGCGCCCACATCATGGGGTACCAGGCATCTTCGTTGATCCAGCCGCTGATCCAGGCGATGAGTTTCGGGCTGCCCGGCCAGGAGATGGCCCGGGGCCAGTACTGGATCCACCCGGCGCTGCCCGAAGTGATCGAGAACGCGCTACTGGCGTTGTGCGGCGAGCCGACCTGGCCGTCGTCGCGCCGGCACTGAGGCCTCCGTCCATCTCGCGAGCAGACACAAACGCCTCGGAAAACCGGCGTGTCGCGGACCTTTTGTGTCTGCTCGCGGTGATCAGTGGCTGTCGGCTTGACGTGATGCACACAACACTCCACACTTGCAGTCATGTGCGGTCAAGAATCCACAAAACCGGTCAGCTGAGATGCTTCCCGTCGCACGCCAAGAAGCGATCGTGGAGGCCGTCAGCAGCTCCGGCCAGGCCGTCAGCACCGATGACCTGGTCCGCCGACTGGGCGTCTCGGCGGAGACCGTACGCCGCGATCTCGCACTGTTGGAGGAACGTGGCGTGATCCGCCGGGTGCATGGTGGTGCCGCCGCGGTCGACCAGCGCCGAGCGATGGAACCGTCGTTCACCGAACGTTCGGTCATCCGGCATCAGGCGAAGGCCCAAATCGCGAAAGTCGCTGTGGGACTGATGGAGAACGGCCAGACCGTGGTCCTGGACATCGGCACGACTGCGGTCGCCGTCGCCCAGGCGATCCCGCGCGGATTCACCGGCACGATCGTCACGCCGTCACTGCCGGTGGCCGTCGAATTGGCCGACCGCCCCGGCATCCAGGTGCTGCTGGCCGGCGGTCGCGTCCGCCCCGGCGACCTGGCCTGCTCGAACGCCCACACCAAAGCCTTTTTCGCGGACATCTATCCCGATCTCGCACTGATCGGCTCCGGCGGGGTCGACGCCCGCTCGGGGCTCACCGATTTCCATCTCGACGAGATCGACGTCCGGCGCACCATCATCGCCAACAGCGCGCGGAGCTACATCCTGGCCGACTCCTCCAAACTCGGCCAGGTCGCGCCGCACCGCGTGTGTGCGCTCAGCGCGGTCGACGGCCTGATCACCGACCAGAGCACCGACGCGGCTGTTGCGGCAGCCTTCGAAGAGACGGGAGGTGTGGTCCTGTCAGCGCGGCCGCCGGCCGCAGCCACTGCCTGAATCGCTCCCCCCACATGGGTGCGGGCGGCGTTGCAGCGCCGCCCGCGGGACCGAGCCTCATATCCGAAACACTCAGAGTCAGAAAGACCGATCCAGTGACACATTCTTCCACACCGCCACCCGCGGGAATCCCTTCTCAAGACCTTTCCGGGGGCACCTATACCGACACCCTGGAGCGCTCCACCGGGCGATTCGCCTCCTTCGCAGTGGCATTCGCCTTCGTCTCGATTGCCACCGGCATCTTCACCACGTACGGCAGTGTTCTGAAAAGTTCCGGCCCACTGGGCATCTGGACGTGGCCCATCGTGATCGTCGGGCAGCTGGCGGTCGCCCTGCTGCTCGGCGCGCTGGCCGCCCGGATCCCGGTGACCGGTTACGCCTATCAGTGGGTGTCGCGGCTGGCCAACCCGATCCTGGGGTGGATCACCGGCTGGATTTCGTTCACCTTCCTGGCCATCGTGGCCGTCGCGGTGGACTACACCGTCGCCGCGACAGTCGTTCCGGCGTTGTTCGACTTCACCGGCACGGCACTGACGTCGTTCCTGATCACCGCCGCCATCCTGCTGTTGCAGGGTCTTCTGGTCGCGGTCTCGACCAAGTGGACCGAACGGGTGAACAACTTCGCGGTCAGTGCTGAACTGATCGGCATGGTGGCGCTGGTCGTCCTGCTGTTCATCGTGGGTGTGGTCACCCACAAACTGTCGGCGGGCAACTTGTTCTCCCGCGGCGACATCCCTGCCGAGGGCTACTGGAATTTCGGCACGGCAACCGCCGCCGGCCCCTGGATGCTGGGCTTCCTGCTCGGCGCGTTCACCATCGTCGGCTTCGAATCCGCCGCCAACCTCGCCGAGGAGACCAAGCGACCGGAAGTTGTTGTGCCACGGGCGATGTGGCAAGCCGTACTGGCCTCCGGCGTGTTGGGCTTCCTGTTCCTGCTGGTGGTGACCGCCGCCGTCAACGATCCGACGGCTCTGGCCGAGTCGGGCACTCCGATCGCCGACGTCATCCGCGACATCCTCGGCTCATTCGTCGGCACTGCCCTGCTGATCCTGGTCGCCATCGCGATCTTCGCCTGCGGTCTGGTGATCGTGATGAGCGGTGTGCGACTGACCTGGGCGATGTCGCGTGATCAGCGCTTCCCCGGTTGGCAGGCCCTGCACAAGGTGTCCCCCCGCACCAAGACCCCGTTGAACGCCACCATCGCGATGACCACGATCTCGGCGGTGATCCTCGGCGTCTTCTCCACGAGTACCGACGCGCTGTTCATCCTGTTCTCCGCGGCCACCCTGCTGCCGGCCGTCATCTACACCATCACCGTGGCGCTCTACATCGCCAAGCGGCGTCAGCTGCCGCAGAGCGCCGCGTTCAGCCTCGGCCGGTGGGAGGTCCCGATCATCGTCGTGGCGGTGGCGTGGCTGGTGTTCGCGCTGTCGTTGTTCCGCGATGCCTCGTTCCGGCAGCCGTGGCTCTATGTGCTGGTGATGGTGGCCATCGGCGGGGTCTATCTGGGCTACCTGTTGATCACCCGCGGTCGCGACGGGCTGAAGATGCCCGAATTGCGTTCCATCGATACCGAACTCGACCAGGCGGCCGGCGCACGGGACGTCGCCGAGGACGTGCCACGATGACCGTCCTGGCCATCGACCAGGGCACGTCCGGCACCAAGGCCATCGTCGTCGACCCCGACGAAGGTGTCGTGGGGCTGGCCGAGGTCGCCGTGCATCCGCGGTACCTCGAGGGCGGTGGCGTCGAACAAAGCCCGGACGAATTGCTCGAGTCGGTCCTGACCGCCGGGCGCGGGGCGGTGGCCCAGGCGAACCGCTCGATCGACGTGGTCTCGTTGGCCAATCAGGGCGAGACGGTGCTGGCCTGGGATCCCGATACCGGCCATGCCCTGACGCCCGCGATCGTGTGGCAGGACCGCCGTGCCGAATCGCTGTGCGCGGCCATGAGCCAATGGGGCGAGATGCTGGCCGCGCGCACCGGGCTGGTGCTCGACCCATACTTCTCGGCACCGAAGATGGCCTGGCTGCGTCGCAATGTCGAGACCGCGGGAGTGGTCACCACATCGGACACCTGGCTGCTGCACCAGCTGACCGGAGCGTTCGTCACCGATGCCACCACCGCGAGCCGCTCACTGGCCGTCGATCTGGGCGCCAAGGAATGGAGTCACGAGTTGCTGGCGCTGTTCGAGCTCGACGACGAGCGTCTACCCGACATTGTCGGCAACGACGAAACCATCGGCACGACAGCGGCATTCGGCGGCGAAGTTCCGGTAGGCGGGATTGTCGTCGATCAGCAGGCAGCCCTGCTGGCCGAGGCCTGCTTCGAGCCGGGCATGGCCAAATGCACCTTCGGGACCGGTGCATTCCTGCTGGCCAACACCGGGACCACCGGCGTGCACTCGACCACCGGATTGACCGCCTCGGTGGCGTGGCGGATCGGGGGCCACGACACCTTCTGCGTCGACGGCCAGGTGTACACCGCAGCCTCAGCCGTGCGGTGGCTCAGCTCGCTCGGCATCATCGGCGGCGCCGACGAAATGGACGGCATCGCGGCGCCGGATAACAGCGGGGTTCTGTGTGTGCCCGCACTGGCCGGGCTGGCCGCGCCGTGGTGGAAATCTCAGGCGAAGGCCGTCATGTCGGGGATGAGGTTGTCGACGGAACGCGGTCATCTGGTGCTGGCCGTACTGCAGGGCATCGCCGCCCAGATAGCCGAATTGGTCACCGCCATCAACGCCGACACCCCGACCCCCCTGACCACGCTGCGCGCCGACGGTGGACTGACCCAGTCCGCGGTCCTCATGCAGGCCTGCGCCGACATCCTGCAGGTGCCCGTCGAGGTCTACCCGTCCGCGCATGCCACCGCGCTCGGTGCGGCGGCACTGGCACGGCTGAGCCAGTATCCGAATAAGTCTCTGTCCCAGGTCGTTCCGGACTGGACACCTGCAGCGACCTACGAACCGAGCTGGACGGAACAGCGGGCCAACGAATTTCGTGATCAGTGGCGTGAACTTGCCGCCACCACCTACCCCTCCCAGGAGATGTGATGACCACCCCCACCGCCTACGACGTCGTCGTCATAGGCGCGGGCATCGTCGGATCGGCGATTGCCCGTGAATTGTCCGGCCACCAGCTGTCGGTCGCGCTTATCGAAGCCCGCAGCGACGTCGGCGACGGCACCAGCAAGGCCAACACCGCGATCCTGCACACCGGCTTCGACGCGAAGCCCGGCACGCTCGAGTCGGCGATGGTGCACCGCGGCTACCACCTGCTCTCCGACTACGCTAAGCACACCGGCATCCCGGTAGAACGCACCGGCGCCATCTTGGTGGCTTGGGACCAGGAGCAACTCGATGCACTGCCCGGCTTGCAGAAGAAAGCCGAAGACAACGGCTACCACGACTGCGAGATCATCGGCGCTGCGGCGGTTTACGCCGATATCCCGAACCTCGGACCGGGCGCACTCGGCGGGTTGACCGTCCCCGACGAATCGATCATCTGCACCTGGACGGTCAACCTCGCACTGGCCACCGACGCCGTCAACCGCGGCGCCGTGCTGCTGACCGACCACCGGGTCGACGGCGTCGACATCGGAGCGGATGCCACCACTCTTCACACCAGCGGCGGAGAGATCACCGCACGCTGGATCGTCAACGCCGCGGGACTCGGCGCCGATCTCATCGACGCCCTGTTCGGCTATCAGCGGTTCACGGTCACCCCGCGCCGCGGCGAACTCATCGTCTACGACAAGCTCGCCCGTGCTTTGGTCGACAAGATCGTGTTGCCGGTGCCGACCGCGCGCGGCAAGGGCGTGCTGGTCAGTCCGACCATCTACGGCAACGTCATGCTCGGACCCACGTCCGAAGATCTGCAGGACCGCACCGCCACCGGCACCTCCGAAGCCGGCTTCGATTTCCTGCTGGGCAAAGGCAAGGCTCTGATGCCACGCCTTCTCGATGAAGAAGTCACCGCCACCTACTCTGGACTCCGCGCGGCCATCGACCATGGCGATTACCTCATCGATGCCGATACCGCGCAGCACTACCTCCTCGTCGGCGGCATTCGGTCCACCGGCCTGACCGCCGGTATGGCAATAGCCGAATACGTCCGGGATCAGCTCACCGACGCCGGCCTGCCGCTGATTCCGAAGACGGAACTGCCGGCTCCCCCGCAGATGCCGAATCTGGGCGAGGCATTCCCCCGCCCCTTCCAGCAACCCGACGCCATCGCCGCTGACCCCGCCTACGGGCGCGTCGTGTGCTTCTGCGAACGCGTCACCGAAGGTGAGATTCGCGATGCCTGCCATTCGGTGATCCCGCCCACCACCGTGGAAGGACTGCGGCGACGCACCCGTGTGATGAACGGCCGCTGCCAGGCGTTCTTCTGCGGCGCCGAAGTCCAGTCGTTGTTCGACCGTGAGACTCACCAGGAGAGCAGGCGATGACCGTCACCGAAACGGTCGACGTCGCAATCGTCGGCGCCGGCCCCGCCGGACTGACCGCCGCCGCCGACCTGGCGCGCAACAGCACACTGGATGTCGTTGTACTGGAACGCGAATCGGAAGCCGGCGGGATCCCGCGGCACAGCGATCACCCGGGCTACGGAATGCGCGACCGCAAGACGTTCATCAGCGGGCCCGCCTACGCTGCGCGGCTCACCCGGGATGCCCGGGCCGCCGGCGCGGCGATACGCACCAGCGCGATGGTCACCGGTTGGGCCGACGATCAGACTCTCGAGATCACCTCTCCGCAGGGGCGCTACGCCCTCACCGCCAGGGCCGTCGTCCTGGCCACCGGCGCCCGTGAACGCCCCCGCCCGGCCCGGTTGATTCCCGGCGATCGCGGGGCGGGCGTCTACACCACCGGCCTGTTGCAGAACGCGGTGCATCTGAAGCATCGCACCGTCGGTCGGCGCGCCGTCGTGGTCGGCGCCGAGCTGGTCAGCTACTCGGCGGTGCTCACCCTCAAACACGTCGGCTGCCAGACCGTCTTGATGACAACCGAATACCCCTCGCCGGAATCCTATGGCGTATTCAACCTCGCCGGCCGGTCGCCGTTGATGCGACTGCAGATCGCCACGCGCACCCGAGTGGTGCGGATCATCGGCAAGCCGACAGTCACCGGCGTCGAGGTCGAGAATCTCGACACCGGTGAACGCCGAATCGTCGACTGCGACACCGTCGTCTTGACCGGCGATTGGATCCCAGATCACGAGCTCGCCCGCAGCGCCGGCCTCGACATCGATCCCGGAACTCTCGGTCCGGTCGTGGACACCGCGCTGCGTACCAGCCGACCCGGGGTCTTCGCCATCGGCAACCTGCTGCACCCCGTCGACACCGCCGACATCGCCGCACTCGACGGTCGCCACGTCGCCGACCAGGTCCGCGCCCACCTCGCGGGACGCCGGCCTGCCGATGCGGGAGTTCCGATCCACGCCGAGGCACCGTTGCGCTGGGTGGCCCCCAACCTGCTGCGTCGCGGCGATCCGGCGCCCGCCCGGCACCGACTCCTGTTGTGGACTGATCGGCTGGTACGCATTCCCAAAGTCGTTGCCCGCCAAGATGGTGCCGTCATCGGCCGCGCGACCCTGCCCTGGCCCGCGTCTCCCGGGCGAGTGTTCCGAGTCCCGTCCAGGATTCTGGATGGTGTCGACGCACGTGGCGGCCCGGTCGTTCTGTCGCTCGCCGACTGAGGAATCTCAGCGCGCGGGAACCGCGAAACCCCAGGGCAATTCGAGCCGGTGGGCGGCCAGTAATTGGGCGTTGGACAGCACGGCGGTGACGGTGTCGTCGGCGACCACCGCTCCCCCGTCGAGCACGATCGCCCGCTCGCACAGCTGCGCGGCATACGGCAGGTCGTGGGTGACGATCACCATCGTCGTCGGCAGCGTCGCCAGCGTCTCGGCCAGTTCCCGGCGCGCGACCGGATCGAGGTTCGCCGAGGGCTCGTCGAGCACCAGTATCTCTGGCTCGCAGGCCAGGACGGTGGCCAGTGCGGCGCGGCGGCGCTGCCCGCCGGACAGGTGCCCGGGACTGCGGTCCGCGTGCTCGGTCATCGACACGACCTCCAAGGCGGCGGCCACCCGGGCGGCCAGCGCGTCGCCGGTGAGCCCGAAGTTGGCCGGGCCGAACGCGACATCCTGGGCGACCGTGGGCATGAAGAGCTGATCGTCGGGATCCTGGAACACCAGGCCTACTCGGCGCCGGATCTCGCGAAGGCTCTTGCGGGTCAACGTGATTCCGCTGATCTCAACGGTGCCCGACGTGGCGGTGAGTACACCGTTGAGATGCAGCATCAGTGTGGTCTTGCCCGCCCCGTTGGGGCCGAGGATCGCCACCCGTTCGCCGGGCGCGATGCTGAGATCGACACCGTCGAGCGCCACGCGGCCGTCGGGATAGCGGTAGTGCAGACCCTCGACGCGGACGGCGGGCGTACTCATCGCAGCACCCAAGCCGAGGCCGCCACCGCGGCAGCGGCCACCGCCGGCGTGAGCGCGAACACCCACTGCACACCCGACGCCCGCGGACCGGCCCCGACAATCGCCAATTCGGGCACCGTGCCGTCGAAGCCGCGTGACGTCATCGCCAAGTACACGCGCTCGCCCCGCTCGTAAGACCGAAGAAAGAGCGCCCCAACGCCTTTCGCGATTGCACTGATCTGATGGAGGGCGCGTGGGGAATCGCCGCGGGAGATCCGCGCCATCCGCATCCGGCTGACTTCCGCCGACAGCAGGTCGATGTAGCGGATCATCAACACGAGCATCGAGGTCACCAGCCCCGGCACGCCGAGGCGGCTCAGCGCCAACGGCAGTTCGCGTGCCGACGTGGTGGCGGCGACGGTGAGCGAGGCGGCCACGCCGAGCGTGCCTTTGACGACGATCCCCCACGCGGCCCACAACCCGGCAACCGACATCTGCAGGCCGGCCACCGTGACGCGTTCGCCGCCTTCGGCGAACGGCAGCAACACGGCCAGCACGATGAACGGCGCCTCGATCAGCATTCGCGGCAGAATCCACCGCAGCGGGATGGTGGCCACCCGCCAGACGACCAGCACGATCACGGCGTAGACGGCGAACGGCCAGATCATCTCCCGCGGGGTGGCCACCACCGCGAGGACGAACACCACGAGCCCGGCGATCTTGACCTCCGCGGGTGCGCGGTGCACCACTGATTCGCCGTCCCGGTAGAGCGGGTGGGAGTGCCCGGCTCCCATCTCAGTCCTTCGCGCGGCGGCTGCGGGCGATCAGCCAGAATCCGCCGAACGCGAGGACCAGAACGACGAGGGCACCGATGACGCCGGCGAGTCCGCTCGTCGCGGGATGGCCGAAGATCGTGTAGTCGGCCAGCGGCGACGCCGACATGGCGTGTTCGGTCGCGTGCTGGGCGATGCAGGTCCCGGTGAGCTGTTGACCGTGATCGGTGTCGACGACGTGGCAGCCCTGCAGGGTTGCCGAGTCCAGTCCGTCGGGGCTCTTGCTGGCGAAGTAGGACACCACACCGGCGATCAGCAGGATCGCCACCCCGAAGCCGACCCAGAACTGCCAGCGCCGGGCCACCGCCTGCGCGCTCACGCGGGCACCGGCAGACGCTCGCGGTCGCGCCGCAGCAGATAGACCAGGTCGGGACGGGACCGGGCGACGGCCATCACCGTCACCGCCGTGATCAGCCCCTCCCCGATGCCGATCAGGATGTGGGTGCCACCCATATAGGCGGCGACCGTGCCCAGTGACGTCGGCGCGGAGCCGCCGATCGCATACTCGGCCACGAATCCCATTGCCGCGCAGACGGTTCCGAACAATGCCGCCAGGAAGCCCACGACTCCGAGCGCCGGCACGGAGCCGGGACGACGCCGTCGCACCAGCGCGTAGAGGACCCGCGCGGCGGCGTATCCCGCGGCGACGCCGATCAACGCCATGTTGGTGATGTTCATCCCCAGTGCGGTCACCCCCCCGTCGGCGAACAACAGGGACTGCACCACCAGAACGATCGTGATGCACAGCACGCCGGTGTACGGGCCGACCAGGATCGCAGCGAGCGCGCCGCCGAGGAGATGCCCGCTCACGCCGGGCAGGATCGGGAAGTTGATCATCTGGACCGCGAAGATGAAAGCGGCGACCAGCCCGGCCAATGGGACGGTGCGCTCGTCGAGCTCGGTGCGCGCCCGCCAGCCGCACAACGCCACCGCCGCGATCGCCAGGACCCCGAACATCACCGAGGTGGGCGCGTTGACCAGGCCGTCGCTCATGTGCATGGCCGTGATCTGGACGCTCAACGTGTCTCCTCGCGGTCGGGTCCGTCCCCAACGGTCAACCCTAATCGGCCGGCGAGATATCTGTCTACCTGTACAGATAATGAAGTGACGAGTCCACTCACTCGGAGTGTGCGGCACCGATCCAGTGCAGCAGATCGTGCACGGTGTGATCTTCCAGCCGGTAGCTGACCTGGCGCCCCACTCGCGTCGAGGTGACCCAGCCCTGCTGACGGAGCACCCGAAGTGCTTGTGAGACAGCATTTTCTGACCGGCCCACGGCGGCCGCGAGATCGCCGACGCAGATGCCGGGCGCCCGGTGTAGTCCGAGCAGGATCTCCAGCCGGTGCGGGTCGGACAACAGATCGAACCGTTGCGTCCAACTGTGGATGTCCACATCGGCCAGCGCGGACGAGGCAAGCTCGACCTTCGCCGTATCGCCGGGGGCATCCATGACTAGGAATCTAGCCCAGCAGGCGGGCCCGGCCCGGGACGCTGGAACAATCCGGCCCTCGTACGCGACTATTGATGCGTGGACTGCGATGTCGCCCGGGAGGCGTTGTCAGCCCGGATCGACGGCGAACGTGAACCCGTTCCCGCGGCCCGGGTCGACGAGCATCTCACCACCTGTGACCAGTGCGGGGCGTGGTACGCCCGGGCCGTCGAGCAGACGCAGCAGCTGCGCCGGCTGGCCGGCCGGTCCCAGGTGGCGGCCGTCGCTGCGCCGAGTCCGCCGCCGCGGAAGGTCCGCCCGCCGTCCGGCAACTGGCTGCGGTGGACCCTCGGCGTAGTCGGCGTTCTGCAGGTGGCGCTCGCCGTCGCCCAAGCCGTTGGCGTCAACGTCGGCACGTCCGGGGCGGCTCACCACGGCGTGATGGGCGGGCATCTGCTCAATGAGTCGACGGCGTGGTCGGCGGCACTGGGCGTGGTGATGATCGTCGCGGCGGCGCGACCGACGGCAGCCGCCGGCCTGGCCGGGGTGCTGTCGGTGTTCACCGCGATCCTCACCGCCTACGTGGTCAGCGATGCGGTGTCTGGTGCGGTGAGCCTCGACCGGATCCTGTCGCATCTGCCGGTACTGGCCGGGACGGTCTTGGCGCTGCTGGTCTGGCGGACGTCGCGGACGTCGGGTCCCGAGCCGAGGTCCGACGCCGTGGGCGTCACCGCCGATGTGGTGTTGCCCGACAACGCCTCTCGCGGGCGCCGCCGGGGGCACCTCTACCCCACCGACGGGGCTGCGTGATCTGCGCCCAAACCGACATTCCGCAGAAGAAGTGCGAGTGAATCCCTGCAGAACGTCGATCTCGGTGCAAAAGGTCAGAGCATGACGCCGAACATGATCGCCATGCCGGCAGCCATCATCGCCTGACACAGGATCCCGAGCGGCCGCGCCGTCGCAGCGGGCTCGCGGTCCATCCGCACCGCGAGGTAGCGATACAGCCAGAACACCGCTGCCACCGCGAACCCAATCGTGCACACCCAGTTCAGCGTGTCGATGTAGGGCGGGTATCCGCCGCCGGAGCTGTCCGCCGCGGCCGCAGTCCCGGACATGTCCATGCCGGGCATGTTCATCCCCGCGTGACCGGCATGGCCCGACGACCCCGCCGTGGCTGCTGAATCCTCGGTGTAGGACGCCTGCCCGGGCAGCAGCCGACCGTTCATCACCGCATACATCCAGGCCATCGCCAGCATCATCAGTGCGTGATACGCACCCGCGACCCGGTGACCGGCGCAGATCGGGCTCGCCGTGACAGCGACGAACCAGAGGGTCGCGAGCAGGAAGAACACCATCGGTGCGACGGTCGGCAACGCCGCGCCCCAGGGCCAGGCCATCACCGCCATCGCCACCGCCATAACGACGTGCAGCAGTTGGCTGACGACGGCCGCCGGGCGCCGGTCACGGCCGACCAGGGTCGAGAGGCATTCCGCGGCGGCGAGCACGAACAGCAGCGTGACGACCCAGCGCAGCGTCAGGTCAGCAATCACCGGTCACTCCTTCTCTGCCCCGCACCTCGCAATGGTCGATTCATCGCACCAGAAAGTTCCCACCACGGCGACTCGACTACGACGGCCAGTCGTAGACTCGCGACGATGGAAGCCACCCACACAGACACCCGTTCGCCGGGTCGGTGGATGCTGGGCGGCTACCTGGGCCTCCTCGCCGCTCTCGCCGGCTACGCAGTGGCATCCGGTGACCGTCGCTTCATCGCGACCGGTGACTCCTACCCCGGCATGGCGACCAGCGTCGCCGGGCTGATCGGTTATTTCACCGCCACGCTGGCGGCGGCGATCTGTCTGGGTGCGCTGGTGTTCATCGTCATCACCGCCGAGCCCGACGACCGCGGCGTGCTCGACCCGGCGTCGTTCCGGGTGCATCTGCTGGCCGAACGCCTCGCACCTGTCTGGTTGGTGACGGCGCTGGCAATGATTCCGGTCCAGGCCGCCAACGCGGCCGGGGTGCCGGTCACCCGACTGATCACCGGCGGCGGTCTCGGAAGTGCGCTCGGCGCATCGGAAATGGGCCGCGGCTGGATCGCCGTCGCCGTCGTCGCTGCCGTGGTGACCGTCAGCTTGCGAGCCACTGTGCGCTGGTCGTGGCACGCCGTGCTGCTGATTCCCACGTTCATCGGCGTGATCGCGCTGCCGGTCAGCGGCAACGCCGGCCAGGGGCCCAACCACGACTACGCGACCAGCGCCGTGATCGTCTTCGCGGCTGCGCTGGCTGTGCTGACCGGCGTGGCGGTCAGTGCGGCGCTGGCCCCGCCGAAAGCCGAACTGCGTAGACGGGTTCTGATCACCGAGCGGGCGGCAGGCGCGGTGGCGCTGATGTACGGGGCGGGGCTGTGGTTCTTGCTCGCGGCGCCGGCCGGATTGGCTTCGGACTATGGACGATTCGGTGCGCTGGCCGCAGCCGCCCTGCTCGTGAGCCTGGTGATCGGCGCCAGGAGCGCCGTGACCGGCGCGGTGGCCGGCGTCCTGGCGGTCGCCGCTGTGTCGGCGATGGCGGTTCAGACCGCGCCCCGGCTGCTGGCCCACCAATTCACCGCCTGGGACGTCTTCCTCGGCTACCAGCTCCCCGAAGCGCCGAATGCGTTTCGGCTGCTGACGGTCTGGCGTTTTGACGTCCTGCTCGGTGTTGCGGCGGTGGTCTTGGCGCTCGGCTACGTGATCGGGTACATCCGGCTGAGACGGCGCGGAGACGCCTGGCCGCCCGGCCGGTTGGTGGCATGGCTGTTGGGTTGTGCCGCACTGCTGTTCGCCACAAGCTCGGGGGTCCGCGCCTACGGGTCGGCGATGTTCAGCGTGCACATGGCCGAGCACATGGCACTGAACATGTTCATCCCGGTGTTCCTGGTGTTGGGCGCACCGATCACCCTGGCGTTGCGGACACTGCCCGCCTGCGGCGCCGGCCATCCGCCCGGCCCGCGGGAGTGGCTGCTGACACTCGTGCATTCACCGGCGTCACGGTTCCTGTCCCATCCCGCAACGGCTTTCGTGTTGTTCGTCGGGTCGCTGTACGCGGTGTACTTCACGCCGATCTTCGACACCCTGGTGCGCTACCACTGGGGTCACGTGTTCATGACCCTGCACTTCCTGATCACCGGGTACCTGTTCTTCTGGGGGATCATCGGCATCGACCCGGGCCCGAAGCGGTTGCCGTTCATCGGGCGCCTCGGCCTGCTGTTCGCGGTGATGCCGTTTCACGCGTTCTTCGGTATCGCGACCATGACCATGACCTCGGCGCTCGGCGGCACGTTCTACCGCAACCTGCACCTGCCGTGGCTGGCGAGCCTCAACGACGACCAGCACCTCGGCGGGGCGATCGCCTGGGGCTCCAGCGAACTCCCGGTGATCGTCGTCGTGGTGGCACTGGTGGTCCAATGGGCACGCCAAGACCGGCGGACCGCCACCCGCACGGACCGGCACGCCGACGCCCACTACGACGACGATCTCGACGCCTACAACGCGATGCTGCGGGAGCTGGCCAAAAACCGGCGCTGATCAGCTCACTCGATAGGTTGTTGCCGATCCGCGGACGCTAGATCAAGCCCATCCCGCGGGTCAGGTTGAGGGTGCCACCGAGGGAGGTCAGATACCCGTCGCTTTTTCGTCGAGGGCTTCGACACTGCGAGTTCCTGCAGGGAGGCCAGAAACAGCTCGTCCATCCGTGGACTCAAATCAGCCAGAGTCGCCGCGCAGGCATAGCCCGCGGAACCGAAGACGCGTTCGAGCGAGCTGGTGGCGGCGAGGGTCCCGATCGAAAGGCAAAGGCAAGCAACGCCGTCCACCCGAAGCTCTTCGAGTGCCTTAGAGGAGTCGGCTTCGGCGTAACGTCCTTCATAGCCATCGTCGTAGGGAAACCCGTCCGACAGGACAACCAGAAGCCGATACGAGGTGCCTGCCTCGCTTTTCAAAATCTCGCCGGCCCCGCGGATCCCCGCGCCCAGGCGCGTGTAGCCCGCCGGCTCCAGCTGGCTGAGCCGCGCTCGCCCAATGGCGTCGAAATGCTGGTCAAACGTCTTGATCGCGGGCAGATGGACAGCGTGCCGGCCCCGGGAGCGGAACCCGTAGACCGCGACCCGGTCGCCGAGTTCTTCGAGAGTGACGGCCAGCGTGGCGGCGGTCCGGCGCTGGTGGTCGTGGACGGCGAGGCCACCAGGGTCTGTTTCGGTGGTGGATCCGGAGGCGTCGAGCAAGATGAGGACGCCGAGGTCGCGGGCGAGCTTACGGGTTTCCAGGTAAATGCCCTCTGGCGGTGAATAGCCGGAGCGCAGATCGATGAACAGATCGATCAGCGCCTCGAGATCGAGCTCCTCACCGTCGGGACGGCCGCGCTGAACCTTCGCGCTCAGCCCGACCCGAGATAGCCGTCGCCGCAACACATCATCGTGCACAACACCGGTATCAGCGACCTGAGTCGGGGCGGTCAGCGGGAAATCAATGACCCGACACCACTGTGGCCGGTACCGGTTATGGTGGACATCCCATTCCGGATAGAGGGCGCCCCCCGACCCTAGGGCTGCGCCGGGGTTGTGGTCATTGGTGAATCGGATCGGTATCGGCAGAGGCCTCGCATTGGTCCCCAGGGCACGTGCCCGCCGGATCGCACGAATCCGCATCTCCGCGCCGGCAGAGCTGTCTGCGGAACCCCGCGAGCTGCCCAACAGCTTGCGCAGAAAATCCCCCACTTTTGCGTTGAACACCGGATTGTCGAACAGCTTCACGATCTTGCTGTGCCTCGAGGGCCCGTCATCGTCGTCATCGTCCTCGGGCGCTTCAAGGGAATCGAACTCCAGGCGCAGATCTGCCTCACTCACCTTGCCGGCCTGTGCGGACGAGGACAGCAGCAGGCGAGCGGGTTTGATCGCTCCGAACCAATCCGGCGGATCGTCGATCCCATTTCGGCCCCGCGCCAGCTCAAGTGACTCGTCGGCGGTCGTGGTGCTCGGTTCTCCGTCAGGGCGAAGCGCTGCCGCAAGCGGAATTCGTTCGGCCAGATCGACGAGAACCCGGCGGCCTTCGAGCGCCAGGTAGCGCCGAGCCACCGCGGGACGGGCCCGCAACGCCTTGACCAATCGTCCATCCAGGGAGCCTGCGCCGAGAAGCGCACTCTGGAGCAGCATTTCGCGCCGCTGTTCGTCGACCGAACGATCCGACGACACGAATATTGTTTGGCCGTTCGTATGCGCGGGATCGCCGGCCTTCGCGGTCGCTACGTTGACAGACCTGCCGGCGACGAAGGTGGCGAGGATGCCAAACCGGTCGACGCCGCCTGGATCAGCCATCGTCACGTTCGAGGCAAGATGGCGTCGACGAGTTCGCCGAGCGCGCGGACGACATCCGAGTCGTCGGTGAGTACCTGCACAACGGCCGCTTCGACCGCACTGCGCAGGCTGAGCCCCTCAGCGACAAGACCACCGGCGAGGATGAGCAAGCGCGTGGAGGCCACTTCACGCAGCGGCGAGCCATCCAGATGCCGGATGGCGCAACCCACCTTGACCAAGGCTCGCGCTACTTCGACGTCAATGCCCGCCTCGTGGGCAACCACCTCGGCCTCGGTGTCGGCGGGTGGAAACTCAAGCGCGAGTGCGATAAAACGTTGCCGAGTTGACTCTTTGAGATTCTTCAAGACGCTCTGGTAGCCGGGGTTGTAGGAAATCACCAGTTGGAATCCGGGCGCTGCGGGCAGCGTGATGCCGAGCCGGTCGACTGGCAGCTCGCGGCGATGATCGGCGAGCGGATGGATGACTACGGTGGTGTCCTGGCGAGCCTCCACCACCTCGTCGAGATAGAAGATGGCGCCCTCCCGTACCGCCCGAGTCAAAGGTCCGTCCACCCAAACCGTTTCGCTGCCTTTGAGCAAAAAGCGACCCACCAGATCCGCCGAGGTCATGTCCTCGTGACCGGCAACGGTGATCAGGTCGCGGCCGAGCTCGTGAGCCATGGCTTCCACAAACCGGGTTTTGCCGCACCCGGTGGGACCCTTCAACAACACAGGCAGCCCGCGGCGGGCCGCGGCATGGAACACCGCCACCTCGTCGCCGACTGGTCGGTAGAACGGGGCCTCCGGTCGGGCGTGCACTGCGGCGGGCCTGCCAGGGACCAACATGTCAGCGTCCTCGTTGGAAGGGCACGACTTCCGGAAGCTCGGCCCCATCGGGCAGCACCAGCCGCCCGTCGTTGTCGATGTAGCCGGATCGCCTGGAGGGCAACGGCACAACCGGGTCAGGACAAGGCTGATCGGACCCGGCACCGCACGTGCCGCCGTTGAAGTAGGAGCGCTTCAGGTGGTCCGCGGGCCAGGGGTCGGAGTGCATGCCGAACCATTGCGCGGGAACGTTGTAGATGAGAAAGAAGCATGCACTGACCGCGGCGAAGACAGCCAGAAATCGGACGATCTGCTGGGTCGCGAATCCGCCTCGGACCCGGTCCAATCCCCGCTCGGCGATGGTGCGGCCGCGATCGTCGGTGAAATAGCGCAGACAGCACAGGGCAGTCATCACGCCGCCCCACATGAGCCCTTCGTAGATGGGCCATTGGTAGTACGTACCCGCATTGAAAGACACCGCGCGGATCGCGCCTGGGTACGTGTAGAACCCGATCGGCAGCATGACCAGGGCTTCCATAACGAAGTCGAAGAGGATGCCGATCGCATAGGTGACGAGGATGAGCCGAAGATTGCTGATGCCAGGCCATTTCGCTTTGATCTTCCGCATGATCCAACATCCGCCGATGATGAGCAGCAGGACGATCGCGTAACCCGGCGTGTTCGTCAACAGGGGTTCTGCCACCTGACGGCCGGGCGAGTCAGGCGAGACCCAACCCGGAACGTACGGCGACCACGAGCCACGGTTGAACAGCCACGTGTTGTACGTACACCACGTGTTGAAGTAGTTCAGAAACGGATCCTGGAAGAACATCAAGCCCATGGACACCAGAAGCATGCCGTCCAGCGTGATCCGCCGCTCCCGCATCCACGGCCTGATGATGAACCACCAGATGGCGACGGGCAGAAGGATCAATGCCCCGATTGCATTGGCCATCAAGGGGATCTTCATGTACATCGGCGGATCGCTCACGCCGCCGGGCACCCGCTCGAAGTAGGGGCCGGTGATCCACCGGATCCAGACGTACAACTGCAGAGCCAACAGCGCCCCGCCGATGGTCGCCCAGATCGTCACCGGTCTGACCGAGTCCGAAACCCCGGCTCCGGGCGTGGCCGCTCCGCCGAGCGACTCGACGACGGCAGGCCCTCTCTTCTTGTCCGACAGATCGCTCATGCCGCCCCTTCGGATTCGTCATCGTGCGCCCACTTCGGGCTTCGGCGCTGCGCAAATATACCAGCGGGTATCTAAAAGGGGAACGGGTTTCTAAGATGCCGTGGCAGAATCGACGGCATGGTCGAGCGTTGGACGCGGGAGCGGCGGCTGGAGCACACTCGTTCGCTCCTGCTTGATGCCGCCGAAGAAGTGTTCGCCGAAAAGGGCTTCACAGCGGCAACTCTCGACGACATCGCACACACGGCGGGATACACCAAGGGTGCGATCTACAAGCACTTCGCCGCGAAGGAAGACCTCTTCCTCGCATTGAGCGACCGGTACTGGCGCCGCTACTTCGATAATTTCGCTGAAGTGCTGTCGATGACCACCCAGGTCGGGCCGCGCGAGCGCGACGACATTGCCCAACGGTGGCGTCAACTCAGTCTCGATCGGGGTGCCGAGCACGCCGCTCTCGGCCACGAATTCACGTTGTATCTGCTCCGCAATCCAGAGGCGCGCGAACGGGTGGCGGCCAAGCGGTCCGAGGTTGTCGAAGCATTGGGGCGGTTCATCGTCGAGGGTCTCGACCGGATAGGTGGAGCCCTGCTGATCCCGCCGTTGACGTTCGCGCAGGTGCTCGCGGCCACCAGCGACTCCGTCGTGCTCGGCAGTCAACTCGACGACATCGATCTCTACCGGCCAATCATCGACATGTACATGTCCGTGATGAAATTGCCCGACTGACAGTCCTTCGACATCACTCGATGGGTTCGTCACCCAAGATCGTGGTGCGCAACATCATCCGGCCGGAGTCGTCGGCGTATCGGCCCGCCCGGTGCAGTACCCCGCGGTTGTCCCAGATGACGGTGTCGCCGACCGACCAGGTATGCCGGTAGACATTGTCCGGGCGCGTCGCGTTCTCGAGGAGGTCGTCCAGGGTGGCCCGTCCTTCGTCGACGTCCATCCCGACGACGTAGTCGGCGGAGGCACCGAGCACCAGCGACTTACGCCCGCTGCGGTGAGTCCACACCAGTGGGTGCTCGTGGGTCGGTCGAGAACGCCAGCGCGCCAGGTCCTCGGCTGTGGGGTTGGGCGTGGTCTTGCGCTGTGAGGCCTCCAGCGAGTGCACGACCCGCAACGACCCCAACCACTGCTTGTCCTCCTCGGACAGCATGTCGTATGCGGTGTAGGCACTGGCGAATTCAGTGTCACCGCCCTCATCGGCCACCTGCTTGGCCGACAGCACAGTGGCTTTCTGCGGGCACTCATCGTGCAGCGGAGTGCAGCCGTCGATATGCCAGAGGAACGCGGCCCGAAGATAATTCGCGCTGGCGTTCTTGGACTTGTCCATGGTGATCGGATAGATCCCGGACACCGGATGGTGCCCATCGGCGGATCGATCCACCTCCCCCAGGCGGGAACAGAACGCCACCTGCGCCTCCGGGTTGAGGTTCAACCCCGGGAACACCAGGACCCCGTTGTCCTCCAACGCATCCAGGATCGCACCGGCCGTGGTGTCGTCAGCGCCGAGTTGCTCGGAGTTCAGTCCGGTCACCTCGGCGCCCACTGTCGAGGTCAGCTTGGTGATGGTCAGCATGCTCATCAGTCTTAGGGCCGGGGTTCGCTGACGCGGGTCATCTCGGCATCGCACGCGTCGACGGGTCTGGGTTGGTGCATGATCTCGACCGACATCGCGACCATGATCAGCGAGTAGATCAGGTAGAGCAGGTTCGTCGCATCCTGCGGCAACTCGTCGAGCGAGAACTTGTCGCAGTACTCGATGGCTTCTTCCAGCCGGGGGAAGAACGCGCTGTAGAACTGCTCCATCTCGGCCATGGTGCTGTTCACCCGCTGATCCCACCGCTGCGTTTCAGTGGGCAGACACCACACTGGCGCGAACTCCTCGACTTCGGCAAATGCGCTGGGCAGCATTGCGTCTGCCATGGCTACACCCCCGCCCCGGCGGGTCCGCGTTGGTAGTCATCGACCCAGTCGACGACGGCCTTGTGTAGATGCCTGACCAGAATCTCCTGGTCGTTGAGCGGAAACTCATCAACGACACCGGTTTCCAGGGCAGCCTGCGTTCCGCCCAGCATGCCGGCGTCCTGCAGAGCGAACTCTTTGAGCACCACCGAGGCCACCTCGTGCTCGATGCGTTCGCGGACACTGCGTGCCGGGCTGAAGTAGGTGAACGCCTCGAAGCGGTGCGTGTTGTGCGACGTCGGCCAGTAGCGGTAGAGCAGATACCAGCCGCCATAGATCAGAATCTCGATGTTGGGGAAGATCTGGAAGTTGGAGATGCCCCAGGGCTCGATGTTCCCGGGGTTCAGACCGGGCGGCAGCTCGCCGATATCCGGTGTGCGCCAGGGCCCGACGAGCCCGCTCTGGGTGGCGAGCTCGATCGGGTACATGTACTCCGGCGGCAGCAGCCAGCGGCGAGTTCCCGCCGTGGACACCACGCGGTGCGGCCCATCCAGCTGGAAATGGGCACAGGTGAATCCGGCGTTGGGCACCCGCACCTCCGGTGGCACCTGCTGAGGATGCAGGGACGGCACGTGGTAGTACTCCTGGAAGGCGTCGGCGAAGATCTTCCAGTTGCTGTTGTTGTTGGCCACCCACTCGTAGCGTTCGGTGAGCTTGTCGAACGGGTAGCCGTCGAGTGCAGTCAGCATGGGGCCGAGGAACTCTCGCAGTGTCTGGCGTGGTTCGCGGTCGAGGTTGATGAAGATGAATCCGTTCCACACATCGCAGTGCACTGGGCTCAGGCCGTACTGCTCCTGGTCGAGGTCGAAGAACTCCCCGCTCTGCTGCACGAAGTTCAGCGCCCCGTCCAGCCCGTAACGCCAGCCGTGGTACTTACAGGTGAACTGCCGGCAGGTGCCGCGGGCCTCTTCGGTCGGATAGTCGTTCCACACCAGCTTGTTTCCCCGGTGGCGGCAGATGTTGTGGAAGGCCCGGATGACGTCATCCTTGCCTTTGACGACGATCACCGACGCGCGGGCGACTTCGATCTCCTTGGTGAAATAGTTGCCGGCGCGCGCCAGTTCCTCCACCCGGCCGACGTTGAGCCAGGCCCGCTTGAAGATGGCCTCGCCTTCGAGCTTGTAGAACTCCGGCGATGTGGAGTCTTCGAAGGAGATCGGGCCGGTGCCCAGATCCGGGTAGTGCTCGGTCCAGCTGCCCTCGGCGGGCTTGGGCCAGGTGACGGCCATGGGAACCTCCTGGTGTCGGACGGTGTGGTGACTAGGGCTGTGGGACAGGCACTTTCACATCACTGCGCCGCCGTTGACGCCGATGGTCTGACCGGTGATGAATCCAGCTTCATCGGAGCTGAGGAATCCGACCATCGCGGCGATGTCGTCGCCGGTGCCCAGGTGGCCGATAGGGATGTTCGCCGCCATCTGCTCGGTGGACGGCAGGACCCCGGCAGCCTGCTGCTGATGTTGCATGGGCGTCTCGATTCCCGACGGCGGGATGTTGTTGACGGTGATCCCGCGGGCGGCGTACTCGCGGGCCAGCGACCGGGTCAGACTCAGCACACCGCCTTTGGACGCGGCGTAGTGCGCCATCTCCGGCGAGCCCCGCTGGGCACTCGACGACGAGATCATGATGATGCGCCCCCAACCGGCGGCCAGCATGTCGGGCACCCCGAGTTGGCAGGCGTGGAAGGTCCCGGTCAGGTTGACCGCGATGACCCGCTCCCAGTCCTCGACGCGCATCTCTGCGAATGGCGAGAATCCGAAGAGCCCGGCGCTGGTGACCAGGATCGTCGTCGGCCCGAGTTCGGATCGCACTTTGGCGAAGGCGTCTTCCATCGCCGGCCGGTCGGCGACGTCGGCGCCGACTCCGATCGCGGTCACACCATCGGCGCGTAGATCGTCGGCAACGCGTTGTGCCGCAGACTCGTTGAGATCCAGGACGGCAACTTTGTTGCCGCGGCGCCCGAGTTCGTGGCAGGTAGATTCGCCCATGCCCGACCCGCCGCCGGTCACCACGGCAACCCTGCTCACACCGACACCATCTCGCATCGCCGACTCCTGTCGCTCACTCGTAGACAATCCGCACGGTCTTGGTGGTGGGCATCGCCTGGCAGGTCAACACCCAGCCGTCGGCGACTTCGTCGTCGTCCAGCGCATTGTTGTTGAGCATCCGCGCGGCACCCCCGGTCACCTGCGCGATACACGTTCCGCAGGAACCGGTTTCGCACGACGACGGCGCCTTGAGGCCGGCCATCCGCGCGGTCTGCAGCAGCGTGTTGCCGGGCCGGTACTCCGCGGTGGTGGTGCGCCGGTCCAGTTCGATGATCACCTCGTCGGTGGCCTCGTCACCGGCCGCCGGCGCGGCGTCGGCCGGCGCGGCCGCGACGAACCGCTCGAGGTGCACCCGGCCGGCGGGCACCGCCGAGTCCCGCAACGCCGCCTCCACCGCATCCATGAAACGGGTTGGACCGCATACGAAGTATTCGGCATCGCCGACGTCGGCGAGAAATGTCGTCAGCGCGGTCGCGGTCACCACGCCGTGCTCGCTGTCGAGGTGATGGTGGACGGTGATCCGGTCGCCGTATTCCTCGGCGATGTCGCACAATAGTCCGGCGAAAATCACCGAGTCCGCGCTGCGGTTGGCGTAGAACAGCCGAACCCGCCGTCCGGTGGTCGCCAGCGCCGTGCGGATGAGCGAGAAGACCGGCGTGATACCACTTCCACCCGCGAAGGCCACGATGTCGCGGACGGAGGAGTCGAGCACGAAACGTCCCTGCGGCGCTTCGGCGTGGATCTCGGCCCCGGCAACCACGATGTCGTTGATCCAGTTCGACACCACCCCGCCCGGGTCACGCTTGACGGTGATCCGCAGCGGTTCGGCGAGCGCCGGGGATGACGACATCGAGTAGCACCGGCGATGCTCCACTCCGGCGACCGTCACTCGCAGGGTCAGATACTGGCCGGCGGTATAGCGGAACCGGTCTTCGTGGTCGGCGGGCACGTCGAAGACCAGCGAGACGCAATCGGGGGTCTCGGATTGCACATCAGAAATCCGGAGCCGCACGACGTCGTCGCCGCTCACCTCAGGCCGGTATGTCGTTCCCATCGCGGGCAAGAATATCAAGTACTTGTTATTAGTATCAAGCACTTGTTACATCCCGTCAGTCGACGTCCGGATGCAGGGTGAAGGAAACCTCGCCGTGCCCTTGCACGACGATGCGAACAAGCAACTCCGCCAATGTCTTTCGCTCTTCGGCGGTCAGCACGGAGAACAACTCGTCATGGGCGGCCACCGCATCGGCATTGGCGGCGGTGACGGTGCGCCGGCCCTTCTCAGTGAGGTAGGCGCGCTGGATGCGCCCGTGCTCGGGATCGGGTTTGCGTTCGATCAGGCCGTTCTTCTCCAAGGTGGCCAACGCCAGCTGAGCACCCTGCGGACTGATCAGCAGGCGGCGGCCCAGTTCGGCCCCGGACAACCCCGGTTCATCGGCAAGCTGCCGCAGCAGACCGGTCTGCGCACTGGTCACACCGTGTTTGCTCATCGCCTCGTTGACGGTGTGTCCCGAATAGTGAAAGGCCTGCTTGAGCAGCCAGAGAAGGTTCTCTTGCCCGTTTTTCATTGCGCTGCCGCCTGTTTGTAGATCTCGCCGCCCTTCATGACGAATCGCACGTCGAGGGTCGTCGAGATGTCCACGGAGGGATCTCCGGGTACAGCGATGATATCGGCCAGGTAACCCGGCGCCAGGCGTCCGAGATCGTTGGCCTCGTCGATCAGTTCGGCGCTCGTCATGGTCGCGGCCCGCAGCGCCTGCATCGGCGTCATCCCGCGATTCACCAGTGCGACGATCTCCTTGGCCTGCTGGCCGTGCGGGATCGCGGGGGCGTCGCTACCGCAGGCGATCTTCACCCCCGCCGCAATCGCCTTGGGCAGCATCGCCTTGGCTTGTGGGAACACTGTTTCGGCCTTGCGGCGCAGTTCCGGTGCGATGCGGTCGATCGCCATCGCCTCGGTCAGATACGTCGTGGAGACCAGGAACGTGCCGTGGTCCACCATCATCTGAATGGTCTCGTCGGAGGCCAGGAAGCCATGCTCGATGCAGTCGATGCCCGCCCGGATGCAGGCCTGGATCGCGCTGTCGCCGACCGCGTGTGCGGCAACCCGCAGACCCGCCCGGTGGGCTTCGTCGGCGATCGCGGCGAACTCGGCGTCGGAAAACTGTTGTGAGCCTGGCGAGGTGCTGTGCGACATGACACCTCCCGAAGCCGACACCTTGATCAGCTTGGCGCCGTGGCGAATCTGATACCGGACGCAGGCCTGCACCTCGGGCACCCCGTTAGCGATGCCCTCGGCCACGCTCAGCGGCATGATGCCAGGGGCCAGCCGCTGAAACACCGTCGGATCAAGGTGCCCGCCATAGGGTGTCACCGCGTGGCCGGCCGGATAGATGCGCGGACCGACGTGCCAGCCCTGCTCGATTGAGCGCTGCAGCGCCACGTCGAGCAGGTACCCGCCGGTCTTGACCATCAGCCCGAGGTTGCGGACGGTGGTGAACCCGGCTTCCAGCGTGGTCCGCGCGTTCACCGCTCCACGCAGCGTGCGGTAGGCCGGATCGTCCTGCACCCCGTGCATCGGGCTGGGCAGCCCGTCAGGACCGCCCGGGCCGCCGATGAGCAGGTTGAGCTCCATGTCCATCAGCCCGGGGAGCAGGGTGACATCACCGAGGTCCACGACAGTGGCCGAATCCGGCAGCATTTCAGCGGGATTGACCGCGGCGATGCGGTCATCGTTCACCACGACGACCGCCGGCGACCGAACCTCGCCAGCCTCGATATCGGCCCACCGGGCCGCTCTGAGAACAGTACTGCTCACGGGACCGGTTCGATGACGCAGTCGAGGGCGGTGGCGCCTGTGTCCGGCACCTTCGGTTGCTTCCAGCACTCCACCGGAAACGACACGATGATCATCGAGTACAGCAGGTGCATGAGGTTCAGCACGTCTTCGGGCAGATCGTCCAGAGAGAACTTGTCACAGTATGCGATTGCCTCTTCGGCGCGGGGCGTGATGGCGTCGTAGAACGCCTGCATCTCAGTCATGGTGCTGGCCAGCCGCTTGGCATAGCGCTGCGACTCTGAGGACAGACACCAGTCGGCGAACTCTTCGAGATCGGCGAATTCCTCGGGCAGTTTGGCCATCGTCACACCCCGGCTTTCTTGCGCTGATACTCGTCGACCCAGTCGGCGGTCTCCTTGTGCAGGTGCCGCAACAGCACTTCCTGGTCATTGAGAACGAACCTGTCCACGTAGCCCGACTCGACCATCATCTGAGTGGCCTCAAGGGTATTGGCGTCCTGCAGGCCATATTCCTTGAACGACGCGGCCGCCAATTCCTGTGCGATGCGTTCCCGCGGACTGCGCGGCTGCGGGAAGTACGCCGAGCCCTCGAAGATATGGGTGTTATGCGACGTCGGCCAATAGTGATACGTCAGGTACCAGCCCTGCCCCCAGATCAGGATGACGAAGTTGGGGAAGAGCTGGAACGAGTCCAGGCCCCACGGATTGCATCTAGCCGGGTTCAGCCCCTCGGGCATCTTACCCAGGTCCGGGCCGTCCCACGGCCCGAAAAGGCCACTGCGGCAGATGTCTTCGATCGGCTTGCGCATCTCGGCGTCCATCTCCCAGACCCGCACTCCCGACGTGCTCACCAGGCGGTGCGGGCCGTCGATGCGGTAGTGCGGGGCCTCGAAGCCGGCCTCGGCCGCGGCCTGCGAATACTTGGCCGGCGACTGGTTCGCGTGCAGCACCGGTGCGTGATAGAACTCCTGGAACGCATCCAGGTACAGCTTCCAGTTGGCCTTGACTTCCGACCGGTAGGTCCAGCGCGAGGTCAACTGGTCGAACGGATAGCCTTCGAGGCCGGTGATCATCGGGCCGAGGAATTCGGTCAGCGACTGTTCGGGTACGGGCGCAAAGTTGACGAAGATGAACCCTTCCCAGACGTCACAGTGCACGGGCACCAGGCCGTACCGGTCCTTGTCCAGGTCGAAGAACTCCTCCTCCTGCTGCACGAAGGTGAGGTTGCCGTCCAGGTCGTAGCGCCAGGCATGGTACTTACACACGAATTGACGACAGGTTCCTGAGCTTTCCGCTCGCGGATCGTCGTCCCAGACCAGCTTGTTGCCTCGGTGCCGGCAGATGTTGTGGAAGGCGTTCACCTTGCCGTCGCGGTTGCGCACCACGATGATCGAGGTGTTGAGGACCTTGAGTTCCTTGGTGAAGTAATTGCCGGTGCGCGGAATCTGTTCCACCCGGCCCACATTGAGCCAGGCGCGCTTGAACACCGCAGCGCGCTCGAGTTCGTAGAACTCCGGGCTGATGGAATCCTCGTAGGACACCGGACCGGTGCCCAGCTCGGGGTAATGCTCAGTCCAGCTGCCCTCGGCGGGCTTGGGGAAGCGAGGCAACGTCTTCTCCTTCGACGGGCGGATACCGATCGACGGTATTGCCGGATTCGAAGAATAACAAGTAGTTGATATTCACCGGCCGGGATTTCCGCGGCGTTACCGACCGAGCGCCTCGCGGATAACCCCAGCGAACCGCCGCCCCATGCGTTCATGGGCCTGGGGACCCGGGTGTAGCCGATCGGGAAGCGGGAATTCGGCGAAGTCCGCGGGACCGTACAGATCCAGGCCATCGACGTAACGCAGGTTCGGGTCGGTGACCGCGCGTTGGCTGACGATGCGGGCGAGTTCATCACGAATGACGCGCAGCGTCAGCTTGCCTGCCGACACCTCGGTCGGATTGCCGGTGGCGGCGAATGCCAGCGTTCCGCCGCTGAAGTCGGGGGCCAACGGTCCGGGCGTGTCCTCATGGATGGGACAGTGCACCGCGGAGACGACGACGATCGGCGTGACCGGATGCCCGTCGCGGATGGTGTCGAGAAAGCCATGGACGGCCGGTCCGAATGCGCGTATGCGCATCAGGTCGGCGTTGACGATGTTGATCCCGATCTTGACGCTGATCAGATCGGCAGGGATGTCGCGCATCGTGCGGGCGGTGAAGGGATCCAGCAGCGCCGCCCCGCCCATTCCGAGATTGATCAGTTCGACGCCGGCGCCGGCGGCCGCCACCGCGGGCCAGGTTCCGGTGGGGTTCACGGCATTGGAGCCGTGACTGATGGAACTGCCGTGATGTAGCCACACCGGCCGGGTGATCAGGCAAGGCTCCAACGGGTGGTCGCTGCGCAGTGCGATCAGCTCGGTGATCTCGTTGTGCGGCAACCAGATTTCGACGGACTTGAGCCGGTCCGGCAGGCCGGTGAAGCGAACCGTTCCGGGCGGGCCGGCGATGAGTTCCTCGGTACCGGCGGCGGCATCCTTCATCAGCACGTTGCCGCCGGTCAGGCTGGCCTGCGCCGTCAACTCCCCGTCGATCAGCAGATCGTAGCGGCCGTCGGGACGCATGGGCATGCCCACGTAGGCGGGTCGGGTGCGCAGCGCGTCCAATTCGATGTCGGTGGACCGGGTTTCGAACACCAATCGGCAACCGGCCGGCTGGGCTTCGGCCATCGCGAGTTGCGGGTCGGCGCACTGCGCTCGGGCCCAGCTGGGCAGCCGATGGGGCAGCAGGCCATGGCTTGTGTGCTCGAGTTCCTGGGCCCCACGCACCAGATCCGCCGTGATCGGAACCTCGAACAGATCAGACATCTACCATTTCTCATTTCTGTATCCGCCGATTGACCGCTCAGCAAACTCCAAGGCTATCGGAGGCCGACTTGGCGCAGTTGTTGGGTACGTATTGCGTTGCCGGCCAGCATGATCGACGGAGTTGCGAAACATCGCATCAGTAATGTCGTACGTTGGGTACTCCTCGATTCACCGCGGACGGAAGGAGCGGCGAATGGCTGAGGTGTCGCCGACAGACTCGACGGGTGGTCCCGATGCCGCCATCCTCGCCGCGCTCCCCGCTGTCCGGGAATGGCAAGAAGACTTCTATCGCGATCTGCACCAGCATCCAGAACTCTCCCACCAGGAATACCGGACCGCCGGCGTGGTTGCCGACAAGCTGCGCGAGTCGGGATACCAGGTGCATGAGGGGATTGGCGGCACCGGTGTCGTCGGCATCATCAGGGCAGGCGCCGGCCCCACGGTCCTGATGCGCGCCGATATGGATGCCTTGCCCGTGGCGGAGGCAACCGGCCTGGCCTACGCCAGCAAGGCGCGCGCCACTGATGCCGCCGGTGACGACGTTCCGGTCATGCACGCCTGCGGACACGACGTCCACGTCACCTGTCTGCTCGGCGCCTCCGCATTGCTCGCCCACGCAACCCACCGATGGCGCGGGACGGTCGTCGCTCTGTTCCAGCCGGCAGAAGAGGTCGGTGACGGCGCCCGCGGGATGGTCGAGGATGGCCTGCGCGAGGCTATTCCGGCCGTCGACGTCGCCCTGGCGCAGCACGTGCTTCCCATACCGGCCGGCATGGTCGGAACGCACCGCGGTCCGTTCCTGGCAGCGGCCGACAGCATGCGCATCACGGTGTTCGGCCGCGGCGCGCACGGTTCGATGCCCCAGGCGGCGGTGGACCCGGTAGTCCTCGCGGCGATGATCGTGATCCGCTTGCAAACGATCGTTTCTCGTGAGGTTGCTCCTACCGACACCGTCGTCCTGACCGTCGGCAGCATTCGCGCCGGAACGAAGAGCAACGTGATCGGCGATCACGCCGTCCTCGAACTCAATCTGCGCACCTATGACGAGTCGGTGCGCACCGCGGTACTCGACGCGATACGTCGCATCGTCGTGGCCGAGTGCCAGGCATCAGATTCGCCCAGAGACCCGGAATTCGAGCTCTACGACTCGTTTCCGCTTACCGTCAACGACGATGAGGTCACCGACCGCGTGAATGAAGCCTTCGCGCGGCACTTCGGCGAACGCCTCCACACCATGCCGCAGGGGTCAGCGAGTGAGGACTTCAGTGACATTCCCACCGCACTCGGTGTGCCATACACGTATTGGGGCATCGGCGGAATCGACCAGCAGCAATACCGCAGGGCAGCTGACACCGGACGGGTCAGCCAGGACATTCCCGTCAACCACTCACCGGCCTTCGCTCCGGTCATCCAACCGACACTGGACACGGGCACCGAGGCGCTCGTCGTGGCGGCACTGGCGTGGCTGGCCCCGTGACCCTCACCGTTCGGCGTCGCGGTCAGTGCCGAGCGGGCCAGGCGCGTTGAGCCCGAACCGAACTCCCAGCATCCGTATGACGAAGCAGACCGCCGCGGCCGCCAGGGCGGCCCCGAGCCCGTAATGATCCAGCCTGATGGCCGCGATCGTGATCGCCGCCGCCACCAGAGCCGGGATCGCATACAACTCGCTTCGCAGAACCGTGGGGATCCGCCCGATCAGGACGTCGCGAATGGTGCCACCACCCACCGCAGTGGTCACACCCAGCAGCAACGCCGGGGCGATGCCCAGCCCGAAAGCCGCCGCCTTACTGGTTCCGATGACCGCGAATGCACTCAGGCCCACCGCATCGAACACCGTGATCGCCCCCTCCAACCGACTCAGCAACTTGCTGAGCGCAAAGGCCAGCAGGCCACCGGCAATGGCGAGCGCAAAGTATCGCCAATCCCGAAAAGTGGCAGGTGGAATATCGCCGATGACGACGTCGCGGATGACGCCGCCGCCCAGAGCGGTCATCATGCCCAGCGTGACCACGCCGACGATATCGAGGCGCGCGGCACGCACCGCGGTCAAGGCGCCGTTGAGCGCGAAGACAAACGTGCCCGTCAGATCCAACGCAAGCCACAACATCGGTGCAGGATTCACTGAGTCATCCTCGGGCGCTGGTTGTCTCAGCCGACGACGGTGTAGTCGCCCTCGTCGGCCAGCGCGACACGCACCTGCTCGACGCTGACCTCACCATCGGCGTCGACCCGCACGATCGACGCACCGTCGGGGTCGAGGTCGATGTCGACGGAACTGACCGTCGGCAGCGCCGCCAGCGCAGCGGTGACCACCCGCACACAGCTCTGGCAGTGCAGGCCGGTGACGTTGAACGTGTGGGACATTGAGACCTGCCTTCCGGTGGCTATCGGGAGTCGAAGTTGCGCAGCCGCAGGCTGTTCGAGACGACGAAGAACGACGAGAACGCCATCGCCGCGCCGGCGATGAGCGGATTGAGGAATCCGGCGGCGGCGATCGGGATGGCCGCCACGTTGTAGCCGAATGCCCAGAACAGGTTCGTCCGAATCGTGCGCATGCTCGCACGGGCCAGGTCGAGTGCCTGCGGGACGATGTCGAGATCGTCGCGCACCAGGATGATGTCGGCGGCGCCGATCGCCACGTCGGTGCCGCGCCCGATGGCCAGGCCCAGATCTGCCGATGCCAGCGCGGGTCCGTCGTTGATGCCGTCGCCGACCATGGCGACCACCCGGCTGTTCTCGCGCAGTTGCTCGATGACGTCGACCTTGCCTTCGGGCAGCACGTCGGCGATAACTTCCTCGATGCCGACCTGCGCGGCCACCGCACCCGCGGCGGCGGCGTTGTCGCCGGTGAGCAGCACTGTGCGCATCCCGCGGCGGTGCAGGGCGGCGACCGCGTCGGCGGCCGATTCCTTCACCGCGTCGGCCACCGCCACGGCGCCGCACACCTGTCCGTCGACGGCGACGAATACGACTGTCTCACCACGTGATTCACCGCGACGCCGCGCCGACTGCACCGACTCGGGAACATCCGCCTGGCCGGCGACCCACGACGGGCGGCCCACCGTCACGTGGTGCCCGGACACCGTTCCGGCGACCCCGCGGCCGGGGTGGGCACGGAAGTCCTCCACCGGCCTGCGCTCGTCGATGGCGGTCGTGATGGCCACCGCGACAGCATGTTCGGAGGCCACCTCGACGGCCGCGGCAAGCGCCAGGATCTCGTCGGATTGCGCGCCGTCGGTGACCGTCACCTCGGTGACCGCCAGATGACCGGTGGTCAGTGTTCCGGTCTTGTCGAACACCACGGTGTCCACTGCACGGATGGCTTCGAGCGCACGGTAACCCTTGAGGAAGATGCCGAGCTGCGCGCCGCGTCCGGAGGCCACCATCATCGCGGTCGGGGTGGCCAGCCCCAGCGCGCAGGGGCACGCGATCACCAACACCGCCAGCGCCGCCGAGAACACCCGATCGGCGTCGGCCCCGGCCAGCCACCAGCCCGTCGCCGTCAGCGCCGCGATTCCGAACACCACCGGCACGAACACTCCGGCGATCCGGTCGGCCAGCCGTTGCGCATCGGCCTTCTGGGCCTGCGCTTCTTCGACCAGCCGGACCATCCCGGCGAACTGGGTGTCGGCGCCCACAGCAGCCGCCTCGACGATCAGCCGACCGTCGAGCACCACCGTTCCACCGACCACCGGGCCGCCGGGATGGGCACGCGAAGGCTTGGCTTCGCCCGTCATCGCGCTCATGTCGATGGCGGCGTCACCCTCTATCACCAACCCGTCGGCGGCGATCGTCTCGCCGGGGCGAACCACGAATTTCTGCTGCTCTTTGAGTTCGTCCGCCGGCAGCACCATTTCGCTGCCGTCGGCCAGCAGCACCGTCACGTTCTTGGCGCTCAGCGCAGCAAGGGCGCGCAACGCGCTGCCGGCCCGCGACTTCGCCCTCGCCTCGAAGTAGCGCCCGGCCAGGATGAAGACGGTGACGCCGGCGGCCACCTCCAGGTAGATCGAATCGCTGCTCAGCAGCGCTTGCCAGATGCCGTCACTGCGCCGGTCGCGATGCCCGATGAAGATCGTGTAGAGCGACCACAGTGTGGCCGCGGTGACCCCGACCGAGATCAGCGTCTCCATCGACGCGGTGCCGTGGCGGGCGTTGCGCAGGGCGACCCGGTGGAACGGCCAGGCCGCCCACGTGACGATCGGCGCCGCCAGCGCGGTGAGCAGCCAGCCCCAGCCGGCGAACCGGGTGCTGGGCACGACCGCGAACATCACCGACAGATCAGCCAGCGGCACGAACAGCACGGCGGCGATCGCCAGCCGCCGCAGCAGGCTGCGGGCCAGCTTGTCGTCGGGGTCCACCGTCTCGGCGGCCGAGCCGGAGCGCGGGGCGGCGTCGTACCCGGCCTTGCGGATCACCTCGCACAGGTCCTCGACGGCCACCGATTCGGGGGCATCGACGCTGGCCACCCGGGTGGCGTAATTGACCGAGGCGCGCACGCCGTCGACCTTGTTGAGCTTGGTCTCGACCCGGGCCGCGCACGCCGCGCAGGACATCCCGGAGACGTCGAGTTCGACCCGGTGCGCGGCGCCGGACACGTTCGGAGCGGCCGCACCGCCCACGACCGATACCGTCATCGCTCTCCTTGGCTGTGTTGCGGACCCGAGGGATGAGTCGGCTGCCGTGGCCGTCGGGTTCCCCGGCCTCCCAAAATACGCGCCGGCAACAGGCCGGGAATGTGCCGGTCATGGTGATCCCCTAGTCTCACTGAGCGTGGCCGAACGCGACGACGACCCCGTGACTACGCTGGCCCTGGCCGCAGGCCGGGGCGATGCGGCCGCACTCGAGGCGTTCATCAAGGCCACCCAGCGCGATGTGTGGCGTGCGGTCGCCTTCCTCGGTGATCCCGGTCACGCCGACGACCTGACGCAGGAGACGTTCCTGCGGGCGTTGGGCGCACTCCCCCGGTTCTCCGGTCGGTCCTCGGCCCGAACCTGGCTGCTGTCGATCGCCCGCCGCGTCGTCGTCGACCAGATCCGCCGCAATCAGGCACGACCGCGCACGACCTCCGCGATCGATCTGGAGCAGGTGCTCGACGCCCGGCGCAGCGCCGGCCGATTCGAGGACATCACCGAGATCAGGATGCTGCTCGACGGCTTGGACACCGACCGCCGCAACGCGCTGATGCTGACCCAGGTGCTGGGGTTGTCCTACGCCGAAGCCGCCGAGGTCTGCGGATGCCCGGTGGGCACCATCCGGTCCCGGGTGGCGCGAGCGCGCGAGGATCTCCTCAGCGCCGCCGGCCGCGACGATCAGGTCGGCTGAGCGACTCGACGCCCGCGGCGATTGTTTGTCGCTGGACAATTGTTACCCCCTGGTTAGCATGGCGCCGGGCGGGAACATATCGCCATGACGTCTTTGCCTTCGCCGGCGCTGGTGGCGATCTTCGTCGCCTGCGCCGCCGTGATCTGGTTCGCGGGAATCAAGTTGTCCCAGACGACCGACGTGCTCTCCCAGCGGTGGCATCTGGGCGCGGCGCTCGGTGGGGTCATCCTGCTCGCGATTGCGACCAACCTGCCGGAGATCGCCATCACGGCCAGCGCCGCGCTGTCCCATCATGTCGATGTGGCGGTCGGCAACATCCTCGGTGGCATCGCGATCCAGACCGTCGTGCTGGCCATTCTCGACGCCGCCGGCACGCGGCCGCGTAAACCGTTGACCTACCTGGCCGCATCGCTGACCCTGGTGCTGGAAGCGGGTCTCGTGGTGGCGCTGTTGGTGATCGTGGTGATGTCCACGCAGCTGCCCAATTCGCTGATCGCCTGGCGGCTGACTCCCGGTGCGGTCCTGATCGTCGTCGTCTGGGCGATCGGTCTGTACCTGATCCGCCGCGCCGGGCGCGGACTGCCGTGGCATCAAGCCGGTCACGCGCCGGACAGCCAGGACAAGCCGCCGGGTCACTCCAGCGCCGCCAACGAGAAAGCCGCCACGAAACGGGGTGTCAGCACCGGCCGGGCAGTCGCCGTGTTCGCCGTCGCGGCCGTCGCCACGCTGATCGCCGGTGTTCTGATCGAACGCAGCGGCGAGGAGGTGTTCGGCCGCTGGGGCATGTCGGGGGTGTTGTTCGGTGCCACCGTGCTGGCCGCCGCCACCTCGCTGCCCGAGCTGTCGACCGGCTTGGCGTCGACCCGGATGGGCGATTACAAGCTGGCGATGAGCGACATCTTCGGCGGCAACGCTTTCCTGCCGGTGCTGTTCCTGCTCGCGACGCTGCTGTCCGGCGACGCGGTATTGCCGACCGCCCACCACACCGACATCTACCTCACCGCCTTGGCCGGTCTGCTCACCGTGGTGTACATGGCAGGACTGATCTTTCGCCCACAGCGACAGTGGCTCCGGATGGGGCTGGACTCGATCGCCGTGACCGTGCTCTACATCGTCGGCGTTGTCGGCTTGGCATTCATCAGCGGGTGACTCTTTGCGCCTAAGCAACCATTGCTGACCCGCAATGGAATGTGTGCACGCCCCAGCGGGTACACAGCTGGCATGCGTGCGTTGACAGTGCAGCCCGGCCGAGCCAACTCCCTTGCTATCGAGGACATCGATGAACCCAAGGCTGGGCCAGGCGAATTGCTGGTCGCCGGCCTGGCGATCGGGATATGCGGAACCGACAGGGAGATCGCCGCCGGCGAGTACGGCTGGGCCCCACCCGAGCGCGATCGACTGGTGATCGGCCACGAGTCGTTGGGTCGGGTGATGACCGCGCCGCCCGGCAGCCATTTCGCCGAAGGTGATCTGGTGGTCGGCGTGGTTCGCCGACCCGATCCGGTGCCTTGCGGCGCCTGCGCACACGGCGAGTTCGACATGTGCCGCAACGGTCGCTACACCGAGCGCGGCATCAAAGAGATCGACGGGTACGGCAGTGAAATCTGGTGTGTTGAAGAAGATTATGCGGTCAAACTCGACGACGGACTTGCCGATGTCGGCATGCTGATAGAGCCGACCACCGTCGTGGCCAAAGCCTGGGAGCAGGTGTACAGCATCGGGCGCCGGTCCTGGTTCGAGCCACGCACCGCACTCGTCACCGGCGCCGGACCGATCGGGCTTCTGGCCGCACTCCTCGGCGTCCAGCAGGGCCTCGACGTTCACGTGCTCGATCGCGTCACCGCCGGGCCCAAGCCTGACATCGCAAAAGCCCTCAACGCGACCTACCACCACGGCAGCGTCGAGGACGCCGTCGGCGCGATTCGCCCCGACATCGTGATCGAAGCCACCGGGGTCGGCTCGCTGGTATTCGACGCGATGACCGTCACCGGGTCCTACGGCATCGTCGCGTTGACCGGGGTCTCCCCCAAGGGCCGCAGCCTCACCGTGGATGCCGGCGGACTCAACCGTGACATCGTTCTGCAGAACGACGCGGTGGTGGGTTCGGTGAACGCCAACCTGCGCCACTACCACCAGGCCGTCGAGTCGCTGGCCAAGGCCGATCCACAGTGGTTGTCCAGCTTGATAACCCGCCGGGTGCCGTTGCCTCAGGCGGCGCAGGCGTTCACCGCCGAACCCGACGATGTCAAAGTCGTCGTCACTCTTGATGGGTCGCCCTAGCCATGCCTCGCATCGAGGACTACGCACTGATCGGTGACTTGCACTCTGCCGCGCTGGTGTCGCGCGGTGGTGGCATCGACTGGCTGTGTCTGCCCCGGTTCGACTCTCCCGCCTGCTTCGCCGCACTGCTCGGCGGCGACCAGGCCGGCACCTGGCAGCTGGCTCCTTCCAGCGGCGGCCCGGCGACACGACGCCGCTATCGCGAAGACTCTTTGATATTGGAAACCGAGTGGGATACCGCCGAGGGTTGCGTCCGAGTCATCGACACCATGCCGCCGCGAGGGAGAGCTCCCGACGTGGTACGCATCGTCGAGGGTGTGCGCGGCCGGGTGCGGATGCGAATGGTGCTGCGGCTGCGGTTCGACTACGGCCATGACATCCCCTGGGTCCGGCGTCAGGGCGAGGACCTGACCGCGATTGCGGGGCCCGATGCGGTCTGGCTCCGCACACCGGTGCCGCTGCACGGAGAGGACCTGACCACCGTCGCCGAATTCGAGGTCGATGCCGGCCAGCGAGTGCCGTTCGTGTTGACCTACGGAGCATCCTGGCAGGATCGGCCCGACCCCGTCGACCCGGAGAAGGCGCTCGATGACACCGAAACGTTCTGGCGCGGATGGATGTCAGGATGCGACTACGACGGGCCGTGGAAGGACGAAGTACACCGCTCGCTGGTGGTGCTAAAGGCGCTGACCTACGCCCCCACCGGCGGTATCGTCGCGGCCGCCACCACATCGCTGCCCGAGCAGCTCGGCGGTCCGCGCAACTGGGACTATCGATATTGCTGGTTGCGCGACGCGACGTTCACACTGCAGGCACTGCTTGGCACCGGCTTCGTCGCTGAGGCCAAAGCCTGGCGAGAATGGTTGGTGCGCGCGGTCGCCGGTGATCCGGCCGAACTGCAGATCATGTACGGGCTGGACGGCAAACGCCGGTTGCCGGAAGAAGAAGTGCCGTGGCTGGCGGGATATGAAGGGTCGAAGCCGGTGCGCGTCGGCAATGCGGCGGCCCAGCAGTTTCAGCTCGACGTCTGGGGTGAGGTGCTCGACGGGCTGCACCTTGCCCGCGAGTCCGGGATGGAACCCAACGACACCGCGTGGGATGTCCAACGGGCACTATTGGACTACCTGGAAGGGCACTGGTGCGACCCAGACAAGAGTCTGTGGGAAATCCGCGGTCCGGCAAGGCAATTCGTGCATTCAAAGGTCATGGCCTGGGTGGGGGTGGACCGCGCGGTTCGCACCGTCGGCAATCATCACCTCGACGGCCCGCTGGACCATTGGCGTCAACTGCGCCGGCAGATCCACGACGACGTGTGCACCAACGGGTACGACGCCGAACACAACACCTTCACCCAATCCTACGGTTCTGACCAGCTTGATGCGGCGTTGCTGTTGATTCCGCGGGTGGGATTTTTGCCCTATCGTGATCCCCGGGTGATCGGCACCATCGAGGCGATCCAAAACCGTTTGTGCAGAGATGGTTTCGTGCTGCGTTACCAGCCGCAGACAAGCGATGACGGGCTTCCCGGCGGAGAAGGCGTGTTCTTGGCGTGTAGCTTTTGGCTCGCTGACGCATTGGCCGGAGTAGGGCGAACCCAGGAAGCCACCGATCTGTTCAGGCGGCTCCTGCGCCTGCGCAACGACGTCGGCCTGCTCAGCGAGGAATACGACACCGAGAACGACCGTCAGGTCGGCAATACCCCGCAAGCCTTCTCGATGGTGGGATTGATCAACACCGCACGGAATCTGTCAGGCAGCCGCACCACCACCGACGCCTGAGGTCACGACAAGACCTCAGCCGGTCGTCGCCTTGGTCGCCGTCACCACCAGATACTCCGCCGAGTACGCGGTCTGTCCGGGCTGATCCGACTGGTTCCACTGCTCGAGGAACACCAGGAAGTCGCGGTCGAGGTTCGCCACCTGTTCGGGGCGCTCCGCATTGAAGGTGTACACCGCGATCGTCGGCCCGTAGTTGCGCTTCCAATATTCCCGGAACTCCAGCGGGCTGGGGCTGTGCGCCATCTGGAGGGTCCTGCGTTCCATGGTGAGGTCGGTAACCTTGTCGTCGAACAACTCTCGTACATGGTTCTCGTCGCCCCACAGCGGTGCGGGCGAGGCACCCGGGGGCGGCGGAGCGGCATAGGGCTTCATAGTGGCGAACAACTGGCCTATGAAGCCTTGCGGCGTCCAGTTGATCATCCCGATCGTCCCACCCGGCCGGCACACCCGCACCAACTCGTCGGCGGCCGCCTGATGATGCGGGGCGAACATCGCGCCCAGACAAGACAGAACGACATCGAAGTGGTTGTCGGCGAACGGAAGTGCCTCCGCGTCGGCCTCCACCCACTCCAACTCGACACCGCGGGCGGCGGCGATCCTGCGGCCGGCGTCGAAGAGCTCCGGAGTGAGGTCACTTGCGGTCACCAGCGCGCCGGCTTCAGCGGCCGGAATCGAGGCGTTGCCGGCGCCGGCGGCCACGTCCAGCACCCGTTGATCGGGCCGGATGCCGACAGCCTCGACGAGCTGGGGACCGAGTTCGGCGACCAACTCGGCGGCCACCGTCGGGTAGTCACCGGACGCCCACAAGGCACGGTGCTTGGCCTTCAGCGCGCGATCGGCGGAATCATCGTGTTCTGGTCCGGTACCCATTGCAGATCTCCTTCTCAACGGCCATGGGCACAGGATGCGCGCACGCGTTGCGACAGAAGCAGAAATGGCAATAAAGCCGCGGAGGAATTCAGTCGAGAAAGCCGTGCAGCAGGGCCGCCGACCCGGCGACGTGGGCCTGCATCGCCGCTCCGGCGGCATCCGGATCGCCGGCGAGGATGGCGATGACGATGGTCTCGTGCTGTTCGTCGGAGTGCGCAATGTTGCGCCGCAGCAACGGAATCTGATCCAACAGCGCGTTCAGCCGCATCCGGTTCTCGGCCACCAGCGGCACCAGGGATGCCGATCCGGCGGCCTCCGCGATGGCCAGGTGCAGCCGGGAATCCAGCCGCCGATAGTCCTCGGCACAGGAGCAGCGCACATCGGTCAGCCGGGACCACAACCCTTCCCGCTCGGCGGCGGTCAGCGTTCGGGTAGCGGCCATCCGGGCGGCGCCGACTTCGAGGATCTCGCGCAGCCGCAGCGCGTCGTCGATGTCGGCGCGGCTGAACCGCACCCGGCCTTCGGTGGGGGCGGGTAGCGACTCGGCGAGGAAGGTGCCGCCGTAACGGCCGCGCCGCGACACCAGGTAACCGGCGTCGGCCAGAGACTTGATCGCCTCCCGGACGGTGTCGCGGCTGACGCCGAGCCGGGTGGCGAGCTCCCGTTCCGGGGGCAGCGAGTCACCCGGGGTGAGCACACCGAGTTTGATGGTCTGCAGCAACCGGCCGACGGTGTCCTCGAATGCGTTGCCCAGGCGCACCGGACGCAGCAGCGCCTCGTGGGCCTGCTGCGGTTCCGGTACGCTCGCCAATTCCCGGGTCACTCCGTTCCTGCCCGCCGAACCATGATTTACAGCGGGGTGACGTAGTGGCCGGTGATGCCGCCGTCGACCAGGAAGCTGGACCCGGTGATGAACGACGAGTCGTCGCTGGCCAGGAATGCCACCGCGGCGGCCAGCTCCTCCGGCTCGGCGAACCTGCCCATCGGCACGTGCACCAGTCGGCGGGCGGCCCGCTCGGGATCCTTGGCGAACAGCTCCCGCAGCAGCGGGGTGTTCACCGGGCCGGGGCACAGCGCGTTGACCCGAATTCCCTGGCGCGCGTACTGGATTCCGAGTTCGCGCGACATCGCCAGCACGCCGCCCTTGGACGCGGTGTAGGAGATCTGGGAGGTGGCCGAACCGTTGACCGCCACGAACGAGGCGGTGTTGATGATCGATCCGCGCTGCGCGGGCACCATGTGCCGCAGCGCGGCCTTGCAGCAGAAGAAGACGGACTTCAGGTTGACGTCCTGCACCCGGTCCCAGGCGTCGATGCCGGTGTTCTCGATGAGGTCGTCGTCGGGCGGGCTGATGCCCGCGTTGTTGAACGCGATGTCGACGCCACCGTGCAGCTCGAAAGCGGTGTCGAACAACTTATCCACCGCGACCTGATCGGAAACGTCGACCTGGACGAACGTCACGTTCAAGTCGTTGGCCACGGTCTTGCCGGTCGTCTCGTCGAGATCCCCGATGACGACGATCGCGCCTTCGTCCCGCATCCGTTTGACGGCTGCGAGTCCGATACCGCTCGCGCCACCCGTGACGACGGCGACCTTGTCCTTGAGTCGCTGGGACAGATCCATCTAGCTCTCCTCTACAGCAAAAAAGACGTTCTTGGTTTCGGTGAAGTGCAGGGGTGCGTCCGGGCCGAGTTCGCGGCCGAGCCCGGATTGTTTGAAGCCGCCGAACGGGGTGTTGTACCGGACCGACGAATGCGAGTTCACGCTCAGGTTGCCCGCCTCGACCGCGCGGGACACCCGCACTGCCCGGGACAGGTTGTCGGTCCAGATCGACCCGGACAGACCGTATTCGGTGTCATTGGCCAGCGCGATAGCGTCGGCCTCGTCGTCGAACGGCAGCACCGCGACGACCGGTCCGAAGATCTCCTCGGTGACGGTGCGGTCGGTCCGTTGCGGGGTGACTACCGTCGGCGGAAACCAGAAACCGGGCCCACTCGGCGCGGAGCCGCGGAACGCGACGTTCGTGTCATCGGGTACGTAGGCGGCCACCGACTCGAAGTGCTTGCGCGACACCAGCGGTCCCATCTCGGTCTCCCTGGCCGCGGGATCACCGACGACCAGGCCCTTGACGGCCGGTTCGAGCAGTTCCATGAACTTGTCGAACACGCTGCGCTGCACGAGAATCCGGCTGCGCGCACAGCAGTCCTGACCGGCGTTGTCGAACACGCCGTAGGGTGCGGTGGCCGCGGCCTTCTCCAGATCGCAGTCGGCAAAGACGATGTTGGCGCTCTTGCCGCCCAGCTCCAGGGTGACCCGCTTGACCTGGTTGGCCGCCCCGGCCATCACCTTGGTCCCGACCTCGGTCGAGCCGGTGAACACGATCTTGCGAACATCGGGGTGACTGATGAACCGCTCGCCGACCACCGAACCGCGGCCGGGCAGCACCTGGAAAAGGTCCTTGGGCAGGCCGGCTTCCACCGCGAGTTCACCGAGCCGCATCGAGGTCAGTGGCGTCCACTCGGCCGGTTTGAGCACCACCGCGTTGCCCGCGGCGAGCGCGGGCGCGAACCCCCACGCCGCGATCGGCATCGGGAAGTTCCACGGCGTGATCACAGCGATCACACCCATCGGCTCGTTGAACGTCACGTCCAGGCCACCGGCCACCGGAATCTGCTTGCCCGACAAGCGCTCCGGGGTGGCCGAATAGAACTGCAGCACGTCGCGCACATGGCCGGCCTCCCACTCGGCCGCGCCGATCGGATGACCGGAGTTGGCGACCTCCAGGGCGGCCAGCTCCCCGACATGCGCGTCCACTGCGGCGGCGAACGCCCGCAATGCGGCCGCCCGCTCGGCGGGTACCTGTGCGGCCCAGACCTTTTGGGCGACCTTGGCGCGCGCGACGGCGTCGTCGACGCCGGCGACGTCGGTCAGCTCGACCGTGCGTAGCGACTCTTCCGTGGCCGGATTGACCAGTTCGGTTGTACTCAATTCACTCTTTCCGTTGTGTAGGCCCGGGCTGCCTCGACCAGGCCGGCGAACACGCGAAGATCGTCCAGGGTTTCCTCGGGATGCCATTGCACGGCCAGGACGAAATTGTCGCCCGGCAACTCGACGGCCTCGATGACGCCCTCACCGTCGAACGCGCTGATCATCAGTCCGTCACCGAGCCGGTCGATGGCCTGGTGGTGGTAGCACTGCGCGTTCGTGCTCTCGCCGATCAGGCCGGCCAGCCGGCTATCCGCCACGGTTCGGATCGACGAGGTGGTGAACACCGCGTTGCCCTGCTGATGACGGGTGTGCCCGACGACGTCGGGCAGATGCTGGTGCAGTGTGCCGCCCAGCGCGACGTTGAGCACCTGCGCCCCGCGGCAGATGCCGAGCACCGGCAGGTGCCGGCGTATCGCAGCGGCAACGAGCGTGAGCTCCCACGCGTCGCGGACCCGGTCCGGCACGTCCGTGGCGGGGTGCGCATCGTGGCCGTACGCCGACGGATCGACATCCCTGCCGCCGGTGATGATCAGCCCGTCGATGCCGTCGAGAATCCGCTCGACGATGCCGGCGTCCACCGGTTGCGGCGGGAGCAGTGTGGCGATACCACCGGCCAGCGTGACGCCTTCGATGTAGATGCCGGGCAGGAAGCTGGCGTGCACATCCCAGACGCCGGTCTGAGCCTGCTGAAGATACGTCGTGAGGCCCACAACGGGACGGAGCCTGGCCTCCCTGTCAGAGCCGCTCAAAACCGCGCACCCTCTCCCAGTCGGTGACCGCGGAGTTGAACGCCGCCAACTCGACGCGGGCGTTGTTCAGGTAGTGCTCGACGACCTCGTCGCCGAACACCTCGCGCGCCACCGTCGAACCCTCGAACAGCGCGGCGGCCTCGGCCAGCGTGGTCGGCAGCCGCTCGGCGCCACTGGTGTAGGCGTTGCCGTCGACCGCATCGGGCAGCTCCAGCCCATTGTCGATGCCGTACAGACCGCCGGCGATCAGCGCCGCCACCGCGAGGTACTGGTTGACGTCACCGCCGGGTGCGCGACACTCCATCCGCATCCCGGACCCGTGGCCGACCACCCGCAACGCGCAGGTGCGGTTGTCCATGCCCCATGCGACGGCGGTCGGAGCGAAGCTTCCGTCGACAAACCGCTTGTAGGAGTTGATGTTCGGCGCATAGAACAGCGTCAGCTCGCGCAGCGTGGCGAGCTGACCGGCGATGAAGCTGCGGAACATCGGCGACATGCCGAGTTCGTCGGAGTCGTCCGCGAACACCGCCGAGCCGTCGGTGCCGCGGAAGGAGATGTGAATGTGGCAGCTGTTCCCTTCCCGCTCATCGTATTTCGCCATGAACGTCAGGCTCTTGCCGTGCTGATCGGCGATCTCTTTCGCGCCGTTCTTGTAGATGGTGTGGTTGTCGCAGGTGACCAGTGCGTCGGCGTACCGGAACCCGATCTCCTGCTGGCCGAGGTTGCATTCGCCCTTGACACCCTCGCAGTACATGCCGGCACCGGCCATCCCGTTACGGATGTCGCGCAGCAGCGGCTCCATCCGGGTCGACGCCAGCATCGCGTAGTCGATGTTGTAGTCGGTGGCCGGAGTGATGTTGCGGTAACCGGATTTCCAGGCGTCGCGGTAGGTCGTATCGAAGGCGATGAATTCGAGTTCGGTCGCGGCGACCGCACACATGTCTCGTTCGGCGAGCCGGTCGAGCTGCTTGCGCAAGATGCTGCGCGGCGCCTGACCCACCGGCCGGCCATCGGTCCAGGACAGATCGGCCATCACCAGCGCTGTGGCCGGCAGCCACGGAATGCGGCGCAGCGTGCTGAAATCCGGTGTCATCACCATGTCGCCATAGCCGGTCTCCCAGCTGGAGATCGCGTAGCCGCCGACGGTGTTGTTGTCGACGTCCACCGCCAGCAGGTAGTTGCAGCACTCGGCGCCGTGGGCGGCGACATCGTCGACGAACAATTCGGCCGAGATCCGCTTGCCGGTCAGCCGGCCCTGCATGTCGGCAAAGGCGACGATCACCGTGTCGATCTCACCGGCGGCCACCATGGCATCCAGCTCGGCCTGCAGCAACAGACCTGGCCGGCGGCGGCCTGCACCATCAGTCGTCACGCGTGCCCCTCTCGATAGCCCGGGATCGGGTTGATTCGACGGAAAGTCAACCATTGGATGCCGCCAGCGCGACGGTCTCGTCGTCCAGGTTTACATAAACGTCACTCCAAAGGTAGGACACCAGACCAATAGCACTCTATTGTCCCTACTCAGGAGAGCGCCGGTGGGCGCCTCTTCGTCATGACGCCCAGAAGGAGACACCGTGCCAGAGGGTCACGAACTACTCGACGACGACGAAAAGCACCTCGCCAGCCTCGGGTATACCCAGGAGCTGCACCGGTCCTGGTCCGGCTTCAGCAACTTCGCCATCTCGTTCTCGATCATCTCGATCCTGGCCGGCTGCTTTACCTCGTTCGGCCTCGGCTGGAACAACGGCGGCCCGGCCGCCATCGCCTGGGGCTGGCCGATTCTGTCGGCGTTCATCCTGCTCATCGGGCTGTGTATGTCGGAGTTGGTGTCGGCGTTCCCGACCTCCGGCGGAATCTATTGGTGGGCAGCCAAACTCGGCGGTCCCAAAGCCGGCTACTACACCGGCTGGCTGAACCTCGTCGGACTGATCGCCATCCTGGCGTCGGTGGCCTACGGGTCGGCGACGTTTCTCGACCTGACACTGGGCACGTTCAGCGAGAACTGGCTGGCCGGCTACAGCCTGACCCGAACGTTCTGGATGTTCCTGATCATCTTGGTCGTGGTTGCGGTCATCAACATCTTCTCTTCCCACCTGCTCGCCGTCATCAACAACATCTCGGTGTGGTGGCACGTCATCGGCGCCGCGGCTGTCATCGTCATCCTGTGGCTCATCCCCGCGCAGCACGCCAGCTTCTCCGAGGTGTTCGCCACCACGGTCAACAACACCGGCTTCTTCGGCGGCTCGAACTCGGGCTTCGGCTTCCTGCTGTTCGTGTTGCCGATGTCGGCGATCCTGACCCAGTACACGATCACCGGCTACGACGCCTCGGCCCACCTGTCCGAGGAGACCAAGAGCGCGGCTGACGGCGCTGCCAAGGGTATCTGGCGCTCGATCTTCTACTCGGCGATCGGCGGCTGGATCCTGCTGCTGACCTTCCTGTTTGCCGTGCAGGACGTCGACGGCGTGACCAAGGGCGGTGGTGCCGTCGCGACGATCTTCAGCCAGGCGATGGACTCCAAGTGGGTGGCGATCGTCCTGTTCATCTCGACGGCCGGCCAGCTGTTCTGCACCACCGCGTGCCAGACCAGCGCCTCGCGCATGCTGTTCGCGTTCAGCCGTGACCGTGCGGTGCCGGGACATCAGCTCTGGTCGAAGCTCAGCAGCAGGAAGGTGCCCGCCAACGCGGTGATCGTGACCGCCACTATTGCGGCGATCCTGACCCTGCCCGCGCTGGTCCAGGTGGACATCAACGGCGCCCCGGTGCCGATCGCCTTCTTCGCCGTGGTGTCGATCGGCGTGGTGGGTCTGTACCTCTGCTTCGCGGTGCCGATCTACTTCCGCTGGAAAGCCGGCGATTCGTTCCCCCTGGGCAAATGGAATCTGCGGGGCCACCACAAGTGGATGGCGCCGCTGGCGTTGGCCGAGATCGTCGTCACCTCGATCATCGCGATGTTCCCGACGTCGATCGGTGGCGCGCCCTGGGACGCCAGCTTCGAGTGGAAGTTCGTCAACTACACGCCCCTGGTGGTCGGGGGTGTGCTGATCCTGCTGTGGATCTACTGGCACGCCTCGGTGAAGAACTGGTTCACCGGGCCGGTGCGGCAAATCGACGTCACCGGCGAAGAGCTGGAGGGGGTTTCCTAACTAGATCGCAGGAGACCACACCCCAGGCCCTCCGTGAGGCGGGCCCCGCGCCCCTCGTGCACCAGGCCGAGGGGCGCGGTTTGTGTGGAGCCCCGTCTTTTGTGAGCACCGTCTCGGCTCGGGTTAAGACTGGTTCCCCGCGGGTAAATAGGAGGGCCGAAGACAGCGAACAGACGGGATTGGTCGGGAACGATGTGTGGAGCGGCGGGTGAAGTCCGTCTCGACAATCAGGCCCCCGATGTGGCCGCGGTGGCTGCGATGGCGGAGACGATGGAGCCCCGTGGGCCGGACGCGGCGGGTGTGTGGTCGCAGGGCCGGGTGGCGTTCGGCCATCGCCGGCTGAAGATCATCGACCTGTCCGAAGCCGGGGCTCAGCCCATGGTCGATGCCGAACTCGGACTGACGATCGCCTGGAACGGCTGCATCTACAACTACGAAGCCCTGCGCGACGAGCTCGCCGGTCACGGTTACCGGTTCTTCTCACACAGCGACACCGAGGTGTTGCTCAAGGCCTACCACCACTGGGGTGACCGGTTCGTCGACCGGTTGTACGGGATGTTCGCCTTCGCAATCACCGAACGAGACAGTGGCCGGGTACTGCTCGGCCGCGACCGGCTCGGCATCAAACCGCTGTACATCAGCGAGGACTCCCACCGCATCCGGTTCGCGTCATCACTGCCCGCCCTGCTCGCCGGCGGTGGCGTCGACACCCGCATCGACCCGATCGCGCTGCACCACTACCTGACCTTCCATTCGGTGGTCCCGGCACCGCGCACCATTCTGTGCGGAGTCCGCAAGCTCTCCCCCGGCACCCTGCTGGCCATCGAACCCGACGGCAAGCGACGTGAGATCACCTACTGGGAACCGGATTTCAGTCGTCACGCGGAGCGGTCCGACTGGAGCGAACGCGATTGGGAGGACGCGGTTCTCGACTCGTTGCGGGCCGCCGTCAAGCGCCGCCTGGTCGCCGACGTCCCCGTCGGCTGCCTGCTCTCGGGCGGGGTGGACTCCAGCCTGATCGTCGGCCTGCTCGCCGAAGCCGGCCAGCACGGACTGTCGACTTTCTCCATCGGCTTCGAATCGGTCGGCGGCGTCAAGGGTGACGAATTCGTCTACTCCGACATCGTGGCCGAGCGTTTCGGCACCGACCACCACCAGATCCGCATCGACACCGCCCGGATGCTGCCCGCGCTGCAGGGCGCGATCGGCGCGATGAGCGAGCCGATGGTGTCCCACGACTGCGTCGCGTTCTACCTGCTGAGCCAGGAGGTCGCCAAGCACGTCAAAGTCGTTCAGTCCGGCCAGGGCGCCGACGAGGTGTTCGCCGGCTACCACTGGTATCCCCCGATGGCCGAGCCGGACGCGGCCGGCGTCGACGGTTCCGTGGCGCGCTACCGCGGAGCGTTCTTCGACCGCGATCACGACGGCGTGGCCGCACTGCTCGCCGACGACCGGCTACCCGGCCGTGAGGATCCCAGCCTGTCGTTCGTCGCCGAGCACTTCGCCCGGCCCGGCGCGCAGACCGGCGTGGACCGGGCATTGCGGTTGGACACCACCGTGATGCTGGTCGACGATCCGGTCAAGCGCGTCGACAACATGACGATGGCATGGGGGCTGGAGGGCCGGGTGCCCTTCCTAGACCACGATCTGGTGGAGCTGGCGGCTACCTGCCCACCAGAGCTCAAAACCGCCCACGGCGGCAAGGGTGTGCTGAAAGAGGCTGCCCGACAGGTGATTCCAGCCGAGGTAATCGACCGGCCGAAGGGTTATTTCCCGGTCCCCGCGCTCACCCACCTGGAAGGGCCGTACCTCGAGATGGTCCGAGACGCGCTGTACGCGCCCCAGGCCAAGGAACGCGGCCTGTTCCGGCCCGAGACCGTCGAGCGGTTGCTGGCCGACCCCAACGGACGGCTGACCCCGCTGCGCGGCAACGAACTCTGGCAGATCGGACTCCTCGAGCTATGGCTGCAACAGCACGGCATCACGGGGCCGGCCGCATGAGCACCTCGTCGCACACCGAGGCCATCACGATGAGCCTGCACGAGGCCTCGCCCGAAGACCTGGTCCGTGAGATGTCCGACGACACCGTCCTCGAATTGGGTTGGGGCCGACTGATTTTCGGGCAGACCTTCGAGAACCCCGACAAGCTGGCCGCGGTGCTGCAGCAGGAGGAGCAGGGCCGGCGCGACATCTGCATCTACGCCCGCGAATCGCATGTGCTGGTGGCCAAGTCGCCGGCCGAGCTGTTCATCGACCCCAGCCACACCTACCGCTGGCGGCTGCACCCCGACGACCCCGACGTGCCGACACCGGCCGGGTTCACCGTGCGTCCGCTGCGCGATCAGACCGAGGCCGACGAGATGAACCGGGTGTACGTGCGCTGCGGCATGGTGCCCGCCCCCACCGAATTGATCTGGAACAACCACCTGCACCGCGACGCGGTGGAGTATCTCGTCGCGGTGCGCGACGACGACGGGTCGGTGGTCGGCACGGTCACCGGCGTCGACCACAAGCGCCTGTTCAACGATCCCGAGGACGGCTCCAGCCTGTGGTCGCTGGCGGTCGACCCGACCGCCAGCCTGCCCGGCATCGGCGCATCGCTGACCCGCACGCTGGCCGCCATCTTCCGTGAGCGCGGCCGCGCCTACCTGGACCTCTCGGTGGCCTACGACAACGACGCCGCGATCGCGCTGTACGAGAAGCTCGGCTTCCAGCGCGTTCCGGTGCTGGCCGTCAAGCGCAAGAACGCGATCAACGAACCGCTGTTCACCCCGGCGTCCGAGACTGTCGACGATCTGAACCCGTACGCGCGCATCATCGCCGACGAGGCCATGCGCCGCGGGATCCGCATCGAGGTCCTCGACGCCGAGACCGGTGAGATGCGATTGTCCTACGGCGGCCGCAGCGTGGTGACGCGAGAGTCGTTGAGCGAATACACCTCCGCGGTCGCGATGAGCCGGTGCGACGACAAGCGACTGACCCGTCGCATCGTGTCCGAGGCGGGCATCGTCGTGCCGCGGGGCCGCCTGGCCACCTTCGATCACGACGACCACGCCTTCCTGGCCGAGGTCGGCGACGTCGTCGTCAAGCCGACCCGCGGCGAGCAGGGCAAGGGCATCACCGTCGGGATCGACAGCCCCGAGGCGCTGGACGCCGCCCTGTCACGGGCTCGTGAACAGCACCCCGAGGTGCTGATCGAACAACGCGCCTGCGGCGACGATCTTCGTCTGGTGGTCATCGATGGCAAGGTCGTCGCCGCCGCTCTGCGCAAACCGGCCGAGGTCGTCGGCACCGGCAAACACACCATCCGGGAACTCATCGAAACCCAGAGCCGCCGCCGCGCCGCGGCCACCGGTGGCGAATCCCGTATCCCCCTCGACGACGTCACCGAAGCGACTGTCGCCGAGGCCGGTTGGTCGTTCGACAACGTCCTTCCCGAAAGCGAGCGGCTTCGTGTGCGCAAGACCGCAAACCTGCACCAGGGCGGCACCATTCACGATGTGACAGCCATCGTTCATCCCGAACTGTGCCGGGTCGCCGTGGTGGCGGCCGACGCCATCAGCATCCCGGTCACCGGCATCGATCTCCTGGTGCCCGACGCGACCCGCGACGAGTATGTGTTCATCGAAGCCAACGAGCGGCCCGGGCTGGCCAATCACCAGCCACAGCCCACCGCACAGGCTTTCGTCGACTTCCTGTTCCCCGGACAGCCGGGTCTACCCCAGGCGTGGACCCCCAGCGAGGCGACGGACACGCCGCCTCCCTAGATTCACCAGGTGCTGGTGCGTAACACGATTTCCGCGGCCAACTGCGCGGTGGACTCGGCGGCATTGCGCCTGCCGGTGAACTCCACCAGTCGGTAGTCGCTGTAGACATACCGCTGGCTGGCCCTGGCCATGGCCCGGGCGGCCGGGGTACTGACCAGTGCGGTGGTGTTGATCTCCACCGGCGGGCAATCCTCGTCGCGGACCACGCCGTTCTGGTCGGGTACGCGCGGGTGTCCACGGTCGATCACGACAAGGCCGGTGAACCGGTCGAGACGGGTGGCCGCGAGTTCCCAGGCGAGTTCGGCGCCGGCGCGATCCCCCACCAGGATTCCCCACCGGACGTCGAGCGCGTCGAGGATGCCGATGACCGCTTTGGGATGTAGCCGGGGGTCGGCGCCAATGACGACCGTGCGGACCGACGCCGTGTGCAAGCGCTGACAGACCCCGTCATAGGCAGCCGGTGCATGCTGGGCTGCACCCAGCAACACGACATAGGGGCCCTTCTCCGGACCGGTCACGCTGACCGGCACGGGGAACCCATCGACAGTCACCATCGTCGAAGGCATTTCGCCACGTTACTGCGAAAGTGGCGTTCCCGAGGCAGTTTCCGCAGGGTTCCTCATCTCCTCAGATCGCGTTACGGATCTTCACAGCTTGCTTGGCAAACACGTCCAGGAACGTCTGCGGCAGTGACGCTTTCGCAGCGATGCTGGGATCAGATGCGGGAAAAGCGATTCCGAAAACTCCATACCGGCCCACATTCTGGAACGCCATGTAAACACTACTGGCCGAACCCATCAGCTGCATCGTTTGCTGATACGCCAGCGCATCGTCACTCAAGCCGGGAAGCTCCGTGGTGGTGATCGGGATGCCCTTGCTACGGGTGTCGAAGTAGGTTTCGAACTGGGCGCAGCGTCCGGCCGCCGCCTCGAGCTTGTCCAGATCCAGGGGCCACGACAGGACCGTCATCACGATGCGTGTGCCGTTGTAGGTGGCTGCGTATTTGGCCGCGCTGCCCGGCCCGCGTTCGGCCGAGTCGGCGATCACATTGGTCAGGGCGTTCGCGCAGCCCTCCGGTTGCGAACGCATCGACGGTGGACTACCGGTGTTGTCAGGCTGACCGAGCTGCTCGACGATGCGGTCATACTGCACGCCGGGCGGGAAATCGGCCGGCGCCAGCGTGGCCTTCTCCAGCGTGGCGCCCGGCCACGTCGCGGTTCCCGACACCGTCGACCCGCAGCCGGCGACCAGGACCGCAGCCGCCGACACGGTGACCAGAACTGCCCGACCCGACATGAGTTTCAGGGTAGGCGATGCAATCGGGTGCTCACCGTCGGACGCACCGGCGCACCGCCGCTGATCAGGGACAACAGGGCATCGATGTCGAGGTGGGCGACCAGCAGATCGGCCATCAGATCGAGCTGGGCATCCCGGCGCGCAGGCACGCTGACATCGGTCGCGACCTCGAAACCGGTCCGGCCCGCGGCCGCCGCGACCGTGGTCAGCCACCCGCGCCGGAACTCGTCGTTGTCCAGCAGGCCGTGCCAGTGGGTGCCGAACACCGCGCCCCGCAGGTAACCCTGGACGGCGCCGTCGGCGTCGAACCAGCCGTCCTCGGCACAGCTCGATATCCGGCCGTGGTGGATTTCGTAGCCGCTCAACGGACTCTCCCAGTGCCGCAGCACCTTCTCGGGCGCGAAGTCGATCTCGGCATCGAGCAGTCCCAACCCCTCGACATCACCCGTCCGGGTTTCGACGGTGTCACCGATGCGCCGAGCCAGCATCTGAAAACCGCCGCAGATGCCGAGGACCGGGCCACCGGAGTGCGCATGCGCGGTGATCGCATCGGCCAGGCCCCGCTCCCGCAGCCAGCCGAGGTCGGCGACGGTCGCCTTGCTGCCGGGGATGACGACGACGTCGGCGTCGGCCAGTTCCGCAGGTTCACTGACCCACCGGACCAGCACGCCCGGTTCGCAGGCCAGCGCTTCGACATCGGTGGAATTGGAGATGCGCGGCAGACGGATCGCCGCGACGCGTAGCCGCTGCTCACCGCGCGGCGGAGCCGGAACACCGACCACATGCCCGGCCACCACCGACACTGAATCCTCGGCGTCCAGCCACAGCCCGTCGCTGTACGGCACGATGCCGTAGGTGGGCCGGCCGGTGAGCTCGGCGAGCTGGTCGAGGCCTGGGGCCAGCAGCGCCGGATCCCCGCGGAACTTGTTGACGATGAAGCCCGCGATCAGCGCCTGGTCTTCCGGCGACAGCACGGCGACGGTGCCGAACAGGTGAGCCAGCAGACCACCGCGGTCGATGTCGCCGACGATCACCACCGGCAGATCGGCCGCCCGGGCCAACCCCATGTTGGCCAGATCGGTTGCCCGCAAGTTGATTTCGGCAGGCGATCCCGCACCTTCGCACAGCACGATGTCGAATTCGGCGCGCAGCGACGCCAGTTCGTCGGCGACCACGCCGGCGAGCCGGTCGCGATGCTGGATGTAGTCGGCCGCGCCGACCGTACCGACCGGGTGGCCCCTGATCACCAACTGGGAGGTGCGATCGCTACCGGGTTTGAGCAGCACCGGGTTGAACCGGGTACTGGGCGCCAGACCTGCCGCGCGCGCCTGCATACCCTGGGCCCGGCCGATCTCGCCGCCGACCCCTTCCGCGTCCAGGGCGACAACCGAGTTGTTGCTCATGTTCTGCGCCTTGAACGGTGCCACGCGAATTCCCTTGCGCGCCAACAATCGGCACAGTCCCGCGACGACCATCGACTTGCCGGCATCCGATGTCGTTCCGGCGATCAGCAGCGCGCCCCCGCTCATGTCGACGTGCCGAGCGTGCGGTGTCGTACGCAACACGCCGCTGATCGCGTACGAGGACGCACACTCGCCACGACTACGGCGCCAGCGTCAGAATTTCCGCGCCGTCCTCGGTGACGACCAGTGTGTGCTCGAACTGCGCGGTCCACTTGCGGTCCTTGGTGGCGACCGTCCAGCCGTCGTCCCAGATCTCGTAGTCGAGCGCCCCGAGGTTGATCATCGGCTCGATGGTGAACGTCATCCCCGGCTCCAGCACGGTCTCCACCTCAGGCTGGTCATAGTGCAGCACCACCAGCCCGTTGTGGAACGTGGTGCCGATTCCGTGACCGGTGAAGTCGCGAACAACGTTGTAGCCGAACCGGTTTGCGTACGCCTCGATGACCCGGCCGACCACCGACAGGGCCCGGCCGGGCTTGACGGCCTTGATCGCGCGCATCGTCGCCTCGTGCGTGCGCTCGACCAGCAGGCGATGCTCCTCGCTGACCTCGCCCGCCAAGAAGGTGGCGTTGGTGTCACCGTGCACACCGTTGATGTAGGCCGTCACATCGATGTTGACGATGTCGCCGTCCTCGACGACGGTTGAGTCGGGGATGCCGTGGCAGATGATCTCGTTCAGCGACGTGCAGCACGACTTCGGGAATCCCTTGTAGTGCAACGTCGAGGGGTAGGCGCCGTGATCGATCATGTAGTCGTGGGCGATGCGGTCGAGCTCGTCGGTGGTGACCCCCGGCGCGACGGCCTTACCCGCCTCGGCCAGCGCGCCTGCGGCGATCCGCCCGGCGATGCGCATCTTCTCGATCACCTCGGGCGTTTGGACCCACGGCTCGCTGCCTTCCGCGACCGTCGACTTACCGACGTATTCCGGTCGCTCGATCGCCTTCGGGACAGGCAGTTCCGGTGCAACGGTTCCGGGCCGGAGTGCAGTACGTACGGGCATGTTGCCAGCCTAGTGGCGGCGCAGCAGCGGACGCTTGCGGCCGCGAACGTTGACCGACCCCATGACCACCCGGCCGGTGAGCACGACGTGCGGGGTGCCCTCGGCCGGAGCGTCCTTGCGACGGTCGCGGGCGCTCCCGGCGTACACGGTCACGTCGTCGATGGAGGCGCTGGCGCCGTCGGGCAGCCGCAAATCCAACGACCCGCGCACCATGTCGAGCTCGATCACGACGACCGGCCCGGCGAACCGCGCGTTGGTCAGGTCGAGGTCGACCGAACCCAAGCGGCGCACCAGCGCCAGCCGAGTCGGCACCGTCCACTCGCCCTGCCGCCTCAGCGAGCCCATCCAGCCGCGCAGTTCAACCCGGTCGGCGGCGGAGGTGACGATCGCACCGGGCCCCGGCAGGTCGTCGACCAAGACCTCGAGATCGGAATGCATCCGCGCCGCCGACACCTGGGCCGACCGCTCCTCGAATTCGCCGATGTCGATCAGCCCGAGCGCGACGGCGTTGTGCAGCCTCCGCAGCGTCCCGTTGCGGTCGGCGTCGGAAACCCGCAGCCCAGAGGTGTGTTCGATTCCGGTCATGGCCTATCCACGGTACCTGCTCGACCTCGACTAGCCTGGGCCGATGAGTGCGTGGATCTTTGGGCTGCCGCGCCGAACAGTCCTGATCGGAGCCGCCGTCGCACCGATCGCCGCATGCAATGCCGACACCGGTGAGCTCGTGTCCCCGGCGACGACCAGTGCGCCGGGTCAGGTGCTGGCGGCGACCACAGACATCCCGGTGGGATCGGGCAAGGTGATCGGCGACACCGTCGTCACCCAGCCCACCGCCGGCGTCTTCGAGGGATTCGTGGCCCGGTGCACGCACGCGGGCTGCAAGCTGTCCACGGTGACCGACGGCACGCTCGATTGCCCGTGCCACGGCAGCAGGTTCGGCCTGGACGGCGCGGTGCTGCGCGGCCCCGCCGTGACGCCGCTGACCCAGGTCGCGGTAAAAGTCGCGGGCGGCAACGTCGTCGTCGGCTGACTCAGAGCCGGGCCGCGGCCCCGGTGAGGACGCCCTGGGCACCAAGCCAGGTATCGCGGACGATATCGGCGACCGGCAGAACCTCGCCGATGCGCGACGAGACCTGACCGGTGTTGGCCACGCTGGCCTCCATGTCGCCCTCGAAATAGAGTTCGGTGACGCCGCTGATCAGCGGCGCCGCGGCACCCTCGGTCGACACCCGACGGGCCAGACCGACGTGCAGTACCCGCATCGTGGGATTGCCGGGAAGGTCGAGCAGGATCGTCCCGGAATCGTCGGCGGCGACGATGGCGTCCTTGAAGTTGGCGTGCACCGCGGCCTCGCGGCTGGCCAGCATGCGGGTGCCCATCTGGACGCCCTCGGCCCCCAACACCACCGCCGCGGCGGCCGACCGGGCGTCGCAGATCCCGCCCGCCGCGATCAGGGGCAGATCGACCTGGTCGGCGATCAGCGGCAGCAGCACCAAAGTGGACGCCCCGAGCGCGGATTTGAAACCCCCACCCTCGACACCCTCGACCACCAGCGCATCCACCCCGGCGTCGACGGCTTTGAGGGCGCCCCGCAGCGAACCCACGACGTGCACGACCGCCATCCCCGCGTCGTGCAGCCGCGCGGTGAACAGCGCCGGGTCACCCGCGGAGGTGAAGACGTGGCGGATGTTCGCCTCGGCCAGCACGTCGACGATCGACGGGTCGCGTTTCCAGCCCTGGATCATCAGGTTGGCGGCCACCGGCCGGTCGGTCAGATCACGCACCCGACACAGGTCGGCGCGGCCTTCCGGAGTGAGGGTTTCGATCACTCCGAGTCCCCCGGCCTCGGACACCGCAGCGGCCAGCGACGCCCGCGCGATGTAGGTCATCGGGGCCTGGACGACGGGATAGGCAACGCCCAGCAGACTCTGAATCCGGTTGGCCACGCCTCATCTAAACACTGGGTGTCAGGTGGCGTTTGACAGGCACCGACGCGCAGAAGTTTTGACCACCTGCGTTTAATTTTGGCAACTGCTATATACTCGCCGATATTGGCTTTTAGCTGCATAATCCGAGGAAATACGATGCGCTATCAAATAATTGCCCGGCGGATGTCGCCCGCCGACAGCCACGATTATCGCCATCTGGTGGCGGTTCAATATCAAGTCGGAAACGATGTCGACACGTGTCCGCGCGAACACATGGTCCGCCGGCTCGAGCGCGGCGACACGGCGTTCGTTGCGAGCGACCAACACCACTCCGAAGTCGGCGTATTCGACCTGAACACCGCCAGGGCCTTGCGACGGTCCAAGTATCTGCGCAGCTACGGTGACGACGACTTCTGGAACGAGAGTCTGTCGTACCTACCGACCTTCTGAGGCTGCCGGTCAGGCGAGATAATCGGCGGGAAGCTCCTGCAGCATCATCTTGACCATCCGGACCGCATACTCCGAACTCCCGCCGCCGACGATCAGCGCGGCGAACGCCATATCGCCGCGATAGCCGGCGAACCAGGCGTGCGAGCCACCCGCGAACTCGGCCTCACCCGTCTTACCCCGCACATCGCCGGCGTCGTTGATGTCCTTGGCGGTGCCGTTGGTGACCACCAGGCGCATCATCGGGCGCAGACCGTCGAGCATCGCCGGGGAGATCGGCGGATGATCACCGGTCTCGGAGGTCTGGCTGCCCACGATCAGGTGCGGGGTCGGTGTCTTGCCCGCGGCCACGGTCGCGGCCACCAACGCCATCCCGAACGGCGTGACCAGGACCTTGCCCTGGCCGAATCCGTCCTCGGTGCGTTCGGCCAGGTTCACCGTCGGCGGCACCGTGCCGGTCACAGTGGTCAACCCGTCGATGGTGTAGTCCGGGCCGATGCCGTACTGCGAGGCCGCCACGGTCAGCGCGGTCGGCGGCATCCGGCTGGCCAGTTCGGCGAACGTGGTGTTGCACGAGTTGGCGAACGCCTTCGACATCGGGACCGTGCCGAGGTCGAACTTGTTGTAGTTCGGCACCGTCCGGTGGCCGATGTCGATCTCACCCGGGCAGCCGAGCAGCGTGTTGGGGGTCGCCATGTTGCGGTCGATGGCCGCACCGGCGGTGACGATCTTGAAGGTCGAGCCGGGCGGATACAGGCCGGTGGTGGCTGCGGGCCCGTCGGCGTCGGCCGCCGCGTTCTGCGCGACGCCGAGGATCTCGCCGGTCGACGGCTTGATCACCACGAGCATCGCCTTGCGGCCCTGGGTATCGACGGCGTGCTGCGCGGCGTTCTGCACGGACCGGTCCAGGGTGATCGAGATCGACGGCGCCGGGGTGGGCGCCACCTCGTGCAGCACGTCGATGTCGGCGCCGTTCTGGTTGACGCTGACGACCCTCCAGCCGGCCTCGCCGTCGAGCTCGTCGATCACGGCCTTCTTCACCTGGCCCATGACGGCCGGGGCGAAGCGGTCGTCGGTGGGCAGCAGGTCGGCCTGCGGAGTGACGACGACGCCGGGCAGCAGGTCCAAGGCCTGAGCGACTTTGTCGTGGTCCACCGGCTTCAGGGTGACCAAATCCAATGGGGCGCTTGACGAGCTGGCCTGCTCGGCGAGGCGCTGCGGGTCCAGGGTGTTGTCGAACTGGCGCAGCTGGTCGGCGACCACCCGCGAGGTGGACATCAGCGCGGCGCCGGCCTTGGCGGCGTCGAGCTGATACCGATAGAGGTTGGCCGGAGCGAGCACGTCGGTGCCGCCGAGCTCATTGACCGACGCCCGCCGCGGCGGATCGGAGCGCAGCGAGAAGTGCTGGTGCTCACCAAGTTTCGGATGTAGTCCGGCCGGGGTCCAGCGGACGTGCCAGTTGCCCTCGTCGCGGATCATCTGCAGGACGCCGTCGTAGGTCCAGGTCCGTTTCTTGGGCAGCTGCCAGGTGAAGCGGTAGTTCACGCTGCCGGTGTCCTCGGTGTAGCGCGAGCCGAGGATCTGGGCGTCGAGGTGAGTGGCCTGCAGCCCTGCCCACGCCTCATTCAGCGCGGCCTGGGCGTCGGCCGGGCGGTCGGAGAGCTGGGCCGCCGACGCGGTGTCCCCCTTGGTGAGGTCGGCGAAAAACTTCTCCGCCGCCGGGCCCGGTCCATCGGGGCGCGGGGTGCACGCAGACAGGGTCGCCGACGCCGCCACCACCGCCAAAACCGAGATGACGCCTGTTACTCGTGTTGCCAATGAGGTGCAAGTAGCCATTGGGGCAAATGTTATGAGCCCGTGACCCGAAAATGCCGCAAACACACCGACGCCCGACTCCCCAGTCGGGCGTCGGGCGTCGGGACACGGTGGGTTAGGTAACGGCGGACAGCGAGTATTGCTTGGCCCAGGCGACTTCCATCTGGGCACCGGCGGCGATATCGGGACCCATCGTGTCGAGCTGGATGCACAGGTGCATGGCGCCGGGCGGGAATTGCGACTTGTTGGTCGAGGTGAACAGCGGCACGCCGTCGACGTAGGTGGTGATCTGCGTCGGCGTCCACTTCACCGCGTAGGTGTGCCACTGCGTGGCGTCGACCGCCACGCTGGCTTTGATCTGCTTGTTCGACGGCCCGTAATGCAGAACGGAATTCACCGTCTGGCGGGTCGGGTCGTCCCACATCTCCATGAAGTCGACCTCGCCGCCCTTCGGCCAGTTCTCGGCGTCGGGCCACAGCAGCAGCACGGGATCGTAGTTGGCGGCGCCGGCCGGCACCCGAAGACGAACTTCCCACCCGCCGTACTTCTGGCCGGGCGTCCACGCGATGCCCTCGTCGTTGCCCTGCGCGTCACCGGTGATGGTCATCGTGCCGTTCGAGAACGACAGCGCGCTCGGCGTGCGGGTGCCCTCCGGATGGGTGCCGGTGTAGACGACGAACTGGGACAGAACCGAGGCGTCGGTGAAATTCACCGTGCGGGTGGGCACCCCCCAGGTACTGGGACCGCTGCGTGGCGCCGTCGTGCCTGTCGACGGGGTCGCGATCTTGGCCGCCGCGGTCAGCGCGGTCTGGACTTGACGGAAGAAGGAGTTCAACGCAGAAGTCACCATGGCCATCGGGTTGGGAAGCGGAGACTTGGCGGACGACGTCTTGCTCACGGCCGGCGTCTTGCTCACGGCCGGCGAGTCGGTCGGCGTGGCGGCTGATCGCTTCGGCGAAGTGGCGGGCTTCGCCGGGCGAGCCGAGTGCGCTCCGGCGGCCGGGCCTGCCGAATTCCGCGGAGCCGAGTGCGCTGACGGCGACGTGCCCGATCCCGATGAGGTGTCAGCCGCGGCGGCGCCGGCACCGGACAGGATTGCCGCACCGATTCCGAGTGCGGCGACTGCGCCGCCGGTCCACCCCGCACAGACGGCCGGCGTGAAAGACTCTCGCCTCATGTTTCCCCCTACCCTGCCGCCGCGGCACGGGCACCACCACGGCGGTCACCCCGATACCGGCCTCTGTTGGCGCGACTTTGTCGCGCAACAAACATAGCGCGAATTGACGCCCGCAGAACCCGACTCGCGTAATCCGTTCGCGCCCACACCCGCTGCGAAACAGTCACAGGATCGACGCCAGCGAATGCTCCTTGACCCACGCCACCATCATCTTCACTCCCGCCGAGGTGTCGGGGCCCCAGCATGGCCCGCTGGATCACCAGGTGATCGCCTGCCCGGTGATGGTGCCGTCGGCATTGATGACGTTCTTCGAGGCGTCGTAAAAGATGGTCGGCGTCCGGTTGAAGAACCGGACCTGAATCTGCCGGGCGATCGAGTTGAGGAATCCGAGCGGATTGCCCACTGCTGGAGCACTTTTGGTGGCTATCGCCGCCCCGAGCGCTGGCGGGCGCGGAGGCGGTGACTGCCACCGGTTTGTTCGCCTGCGGCGCACGCGGCCGACTCACAGCCGAGTTGTGCGATGACGGCTTGCAGTGTGCCGCACTGGATTACCGCAAACCTTGCGGTCGTCCGCGACCACCCGACATTGACGCGACTTGCACCGCGTATCACCGACGTTGGGCGTGAGCGGGACGAGCTCGTTCAGATGTCGATATGACGAAATTCAGTCGAGCAGGACGGTCGCGAACATCCCGACCTCGGCGAAACCCACGCGCGCATACGCCGAACGGGCGACCGCGTTGAAGCTGTTGACGTACAGGCTCGCGATGCGGCCGCTGTTGACCACCGCGGCAGCCACCGCCGCCGTGCCCGAGGTGCCGAGCCCGTGGCCGCGCCACTCCGGATGCACCCACACGCCCTGGATCTGGCCGACCACCGGAGACTGCGAACCCACCTCTGCCTTGAACACCACCTGCCCGTGCTCGAAACGGGCATAGGCCCGGCCGGCCGCGATCAGGCTGGCGACGCGGCGGCGATAACCCCGGCCACCGTCGCCGATCCGTGGATCGATACCGACCTCGCCGATGAACATGTCGATCGCGGCGACCAGGTAGGCATCGAGCTCGTCGACCCGCACGCGCCGCACCGCCGGGTCGATCCGTGAGGACGGCGACACGCCCAATGCCATGAGCGGTTGGTGGTCGCGCACATCGCGCGCGGGCCCCCAGGTGTGCTGCAGGCGGTCCCAGAGCGGCAGCACCAACTCGGCCCGGCCGACCAGAGACGAACAGCGCCGGGCGGTGCTCATCGCCTTATCGGCGAACGCATGCAGATCGGGCTGCGCACCGCGCAGTGGAATCAGATTCGCCCCGGCGTAGCAGAGGGATTCCTCAGCGCGCCTGCGCGTCCAGAGCTCGCCGCCGATCGCCTGCGGCTCGACGCCGTGGTCGGCGACCCGCGCAGCGACCATGCAGGAGCCGACCGGATCGTCGGCCAGTACCCGGCCCACCGCCGCGGCGTCGCGCACCACCGACACCCGTCGCTCGTCGACCAGACGAAACAGTGGCGGAGCCGACATGGGCCTTACTTTCTGCGGAGTGAAACCCCGGCGGGTTACGCCATCAGCTTACGGTCACCACAGGCGAACCGCTGGCAGATGTGCCGCTGTCACGCTGGGCGTCGCCAATCTCGGAGGCAAGTCTCATTGCCTCTTCAATCAGCGTCTCGACGATCAGCGCTTCGGGCACCGTCTTGATCACTTCGCCCTTGACGAAGATCTGTCCCTTGCCGTTTCCCGACGCCACGCCGAGGTCAGCCTCGCGCGCCTCCCCCGGACCGTTGACGACGCAGCCCATGACAGCCACACGCAGCGGCACGTCGAGTCCGTCCAGGCCGGCCGACACCGCGTTGGCCAGCGTGTACACGTCGACCTGGGCCCGCCCGCACGACGGGCAGGACACGATCTCGAGACCGCGCGGCCGGAGGTTCAGCGACTCCAGGATCTGGATGCCGACCTTGACCTCTTCCACCGGAGGGGCCGACAGCGAGACGCGGATGGTGTCGCCGATCCCCCGGGACAGCAGCGCGCCGAACGCGACCGCGGACTTGATGGTGCCCTGGAACGCAGGCCCCGCCTCGGTGACGCCGAGATGCAGTGGGTAGTCACACTTTTCGGCCAGCTGCTCGTAGGCCGCCACCATCACGACCGGATCGTTGTGCTTGACGCTGATCTTGATGTTGCCGAAGCCGTGCTCCTCGAACAGCGAGGCTTCCCACAGCGCGGACTCGACGAGTGCTTCCGGGGTGGCCTTGCCGTACTTCTCCATGAACCGCTTGTCCAGGGAGCCGGCGTTGACCCCGATGCGGATCGGAATGCCGGCGGCGCCCGCGGCCTTGGCGACCTCGCCGACCCGGCCGTCGAACTCCTTGATGTTGCCGGGGTTGACGCGTACGGCCGCGCAGCCGGCGTCGATCGCGGCGAAGATGTACTTCGGCTGGAAGTGGATATCGGCGATCACCGGGATGTTGCTGTGCTTGGCGATCTCGGACAGCGCGTCGGCGTCCTCTTGGCGCGGGCACGCCACCCGCACGATGTCGCAACCGGCGGCGGTCAGCTCGGCGATCTGCTGCAGCGTCGTGTTGACGTCATGAGTCTTGGTGGTACACATCGACTGCACCGAGATCGGGTAGTCGCTACCGACGCCGACGTCGCGCACCATCAGCTGGCGGGTCGTGCGGCGTGGCGCCAGGACGGGTGCGGGCGGGGCCGGCATACCGAGGCCGATGGAAGTCACTTCTTCGTCTCCAAACTTCAGGCCGACTACTGGAACAGTCGAATCGGGTTGACCAGGTCGGCGGTGACGGTCAACAGCATGTAGCCGACCACCACGACGAGGATCACGTAGGTGGCGGGCATCAGCTTCAGGTAATTGACCGGCGCCGCGGCGACTTTGCCGCGCGCCGACCGGAGCAGGTTGCGGATCTTCTCGAATACCGCGATCGCGATGTGACCGCCGTCGAACGGCAATAGCGGCACCAGGTTGATCGCGCCGAGCACGAAGTTCAGCTGGGCCAGGAAGAACCAGAACGCCACCCACAGACCGTGATCGACGGTGTCGCCGCCGATGATGCTGGCGCCCACGACGCTGATGGGGGTCTCGGGGTCGCGCTCGCCGCCGCCGATGGAATGCACCAGCGCGCCGACCTTGGTCGGGATCTTCGCCAGCGACTTGCCCAGTTCGACGGCCAGGTCACCGGTGAAGGTGAACGTGGCGGGAATGGCGGTCAACACGTTGTACTGCGCGGGCGGGAACATCGCCGCACCGATCCCGACGGCCCCAACACTGGTGGGCACCGGCTCGGCGCCCTTCTCCTTGGTCACGAACCGCTGGGCGGGTGCCACGTCGACGGTGGTGGTGAACTCGCGGGTGGCGCCGTTTTCGCTGCGCTGCACGACGAACGGCGTCGGACCCGACGCCTTGCGCACGGCGGTGACCATCTCGTCGAAGTTCTTCACGTCCGTGCCGCCAACCTTCAGCACGACGTCGCCGGGCTTGATACCGGCCAGTGCCGCCGGGCCGGGGCCGGTGCAGTCGTCGAGCTTGCCCTTGGTGGTTTCCGATGCGACACATTGTGTTTCGCCGACAACGGCGGTGGTCGGCGCGTGCAGGTTTGGCAGACCCCACATGACAGCGATCCCGTAGATCAGCACCAGACCGATGATGAAGTTCATCGCAGGCCCGGCGAACAGCACCGCCACCCGCTTCCAGGTGTCCTGCCTGAACATCGCGTAGGGGCGCTCGTCGGGCGCGAGTTCCTCCACCGACGTCATGCCGGCGATATCGCAGAAGCCACCGAGCGGGACGGCCTTGACGCCGTACTCGGTGGAGCCGAGCTTGTTGGGCCGATGCGTCGACCACAGGGTCGGTCCGAAGCCCACGAAGTAGCGGCGCACCTTCATTCCGGTGGCGCGGGCCACCCACATGTGACCGCACTCGTGCAGCGCCACGGAGATGAGGATGCAGAGTGCGAACAGCACAATGCCGATAACGAACATCATCGGATTGAAGCGACCTCCTGTGTGACGGCCTCGCGGGCCCGTTGCCGTGCCCAGCGCTGCGCGTCAAGTACTTCTTCCACGGTAGCGGGTTCGGCTGCCCACTGGTCGGCGGCGTGCAGCACGTCGGCGATTGTTCGCACGATGGCCGGGAACCGGATCTTTCCGGCCAGGAACGCCTCGGCGGCCTCTTCGTTGGCGGCGTTGTAGACCGCGGTCAGGCAGCCGCCGGTCTTGCCGGCCTCGCGGGCCAGGTCGACGGCGGGAAACACCGAGGCGTCCAGCGGCTCGAACTCCCAGGTGGAAGCCGTGGTGAAGTCGCAGGCCGCGGCCGCGGCCGGCACCCGGTCGGGCCAGCCCAGCGCGAGCGAAATCGGCAGTTTCATGTCCGGCGGGCTGGCCTGGGCGATCGTCGAGCCGTCGGTGAACGTCACCATCGAGTGCACGATCGACTGCGGATGCACGACGACCTCGATGCGCTCATAGGGAACACCGAACAGCAGGTGCGTCTCGATCAGCTCCAGACCCTTGTTGACCAGCGACGCCGAGTTCAGCGTGTTCATCGGGCCCATGTTCCAGGTGGGATGGGCGCCGGCCTGCTCGGGCGTGACGGGTTCGAGCTGGGCGGCCGACCAGCCGCGGAACGGGCCGCCGGAGGCGGTGAGCACCAGTTTGGCGACCTCGTCGGGGGTGCCCGAGCGCAGGCACTGGGCCAGCGCGGAGTGCTCGGAGTCGACGGGCACGATCTGTCCAGGACTTGCTGCCTTGACGACCAGCGGTCCGCCGGCGACCAGCGATTCCTTGTTGGCCAAAGCCAGGCGGGCGCCGGAGGCCAGCGCGGCCAGGGTCGGTTCCAGCCCCAACGCCCCGACCAGAGCGTTGAGCACGACGTCGACGCCGGTCTCGCAGGTGTCCTGCACCAGCCGGGTAACCGCGTCGGGCCCGCTGTAGGTGACTTCGCCGACCTTGTCCGCGGCGACCGGGTCGGCGACGGCGATGCTGGTCACACCGGTCTCGGCGCGCTGCCGGGCCAGCAGGTCGGGGTTCCCGCCGCCGGCCGCCAAGCCGACGACTTCGAACCGGTCCGGATTCTCGGCGATGACCTCCAGCGCCTGGGTTCCGATGGAACCGGTGCTGCCCAAGATCAGGACCCGGAGACGGTTGGCGGCGCTCACCTCTCAATTGTGCCGCGTGCGGACCGCAATCCCGGCATCGCTGCCGATTCGTGCCCGCTGAGACTGTGACGCGTTTGTGACCCCACCCCGGTTGCACCCGTCCGGAACGCGGTGTGTGCCGAATTGCCTGTGCATTGCCGATCAAGACCGGTCGGACCGACTGGAACCGATTCACACGACAAGGGAGTCACCTATGGCATTTCATCGCACCGTTCTGAGCGCTGTCGGACTGACGGCGGCCGCCGTGCTCTTCGCAGGCTGTTCTTCGACCAGTACGACCGCGGAGTCATCGTCGAGCACCTCGCCTGCGTCGACCACCACGACCACGACGACCACCTCGGCGGCGGCCGCACCGGCCGGCACGCTCGTCGGCCCCGGTTGCGCGAGCTACGCCGAGCAGGTGCCCACCGGACCCGGTTCGGTGTCCGGCATGTCGAAGGACCCGGTGACGGTGGCAGCCAGTAACAACCCGCTGCTGAAGACGCTGACATCCGCGCTGTCGGGCAAGCTCAACCCGAACGTGAACCTCGTCCAGACTCTCGACAGCGGGCAGTTCACCGTGTTCGCCCCGACCGACGACGCCTTCGCCAAGCTCGATCCCGCCACGGTCGAGAAGCTCAAGACCGACTCGAACCTGTTGACCTCGATCCTGACCTACCACGTGGTTCCGGCGCAGGCGAGCCCCGCTCAGGTCGTCGGCCAGCACAAGACAGTCCAGGGCGCAGAAGTCACGGTGACCGGCTCGGGTGACGCACTGAAGGTCAACGACGCCAACGTCGTCTGCGGCGGTGTGCAGACGGCCAACGCCACGGTCTACCTGATCGACACGGTGTTGATGCCGCCCGCCCAGTGACTCGGCGCGCTCCGCGCGCATCGCATGACAACTCGCAACACATCGCAACGGTGCGCGGACCTCTTCCGGCGCAACGTATTACGAAAGGAATGATCGAATGTCGATGAAGGTATCCACGAAGATGGCCTCGATGGCCGGCCTCACCATGGCCGCGGTTTTCTCAGTGGGCTTGGCTCCCGTCGCCGCCGCCGACAACCACTCAGGACCGGTCGGCCCCGGTTGCGCGGCGTACGCCCAGCAGGTGCCCACCGGGCCGGGTTCGGTGAGCGGTATGTCGATGGCCCCGGTCGCCACAGCGGCATCCAACAATCCGATGCTGACCACCCTGACGGCTGCGTTGTCCGGCAAGCTGAACCCTGAGGTCAACCTGGTCGACACCCTCAACGGCGGACAGTTCACCGTCTTCGCGCCGACGGACGCCGCCTTCGAGAAGATCGACCCGGCCACCATCGACCAGCTCAAGACCAACAAGGATCTGCTGACGTCGATCCTGACCTATCACGTGGTTCCCGGTCAGGCCACACCCGACAAGGTGGTGGGGACTCACAAGACAGTCCAGGGCGCGGACTTGACGGTCACCGGCTCGGGCGATCACCTGCAGGTCAATGGGGCCAACGTCGTGTGCGGTGGCGTGCGCACCGCCAACGCCACGGTGTACCTCATCGACACGGTGCTGATGCGGCCGGCGCAGTAGACCAGCGGGACCCGCACGTCCGCCGGCTCGGTAATCGAGAGCTCCGGGGGCGTGCGGGTCAGCCCGCGGGCGCGGGCCGCGTCTGCGGGTCAGCCCGCGGGCGCGGGCCGCGTCGCGCATACCTTCTGCACGGAAAGGGCAGCATAGAAACATGCCCGCACTGCTGTGGTTCCGCCGCGACCTGCGCCTGAACGACCTGCCCCCGCTGTTGGAGGCTGCCGCCGACGGCGCGGAGGTGCTCGCCTGCTTCGTGCTGGACCCGCGCCTGGAGAAGTCGTCGGGCCCACGTCGACTGCAATTCCTCGGGGACTCGTTGCGTACGCTCGCCGACTCCCTCGACGGCCGGCTGCTGATCACCCGCGGGCGCCCTGAGGAACGAATTCCGTTGCTGTGCAAGCAGATCAACGCCACCGAAGTGCATGTCTCGGCCGACTTCACTCCGTTCGGGGTGCGGCGCGACGCGGCGGTCAAGGCCGCACTGGCCGAGACGGGCGCGACGCTGCAGGAAACCGGTTCGCCGTATCTCGTCACGCCGGGTCGTGTCACCAAGGATGACGGCACCCCGTACAAGGTCTTCACACCGTTCCTCGCCCGGTGGCGGGAAATCGGATGGCGCGGGCCCGCCGCCTCGGCAACGGCGACGGTGAACTGGATCGACCCGGCGGACCTGCCCGCAAAGCTGCGGGTAGACGCCCCCGACCCGGGGGCCGACCTGGACCTCGAGGCCGGTGAGGCGGCGGCGCTGGCCGGGTGGAAAGAGTTCGTCCGCTCTCACCTCGCCGACTACGACGAGGACCGCAACCGGCCGGACAAGGCGGCCACCAGCCGCATGTCGGCGCATCTGAAGTTCGGCACGATCCACCCGAGAACGATGGCCGCCGATCTCGACTTCCGCGCCAAGGGCCCGGCCTCGTATCTGCGGGAGCTGGCGTTCCGGGACTTCTACGCCGCGGTGCTCGACCAGTGGCCGAACAGCGCGTGGTGGAACTGGAACCGCAGGTTCGACGCCATCGAGGTGGACACCGGACCGGAGTCGACGAAGGCGTTCGAAGCCTGGAAGGAGGGCCGCACCGGTTTCCCGATTGTCGACGCCGGGATGCGCCAGCTGCGCGACTCCGGATTCATGCACAACCGGGTGCGGATGATCGTGGCGTCCTTCCTGGTCAAGGATCTACATCTGCCGTGGCAGTGGGGTGCGCAGTGGTTCCTCGAGCAACTGGTCGACGGCGACATGGCCAACAATCAGCACGGCTGGCAGTGGTGTGCCGGCTCGGGGACCGACGCGGCCCCGTACTTCCGGGTGTTCAACCCGACCACCCAGGGCCAGAAGTTCGACCCCGACGGCGAGTACATCCGGCGGTGGGTGCCCGAGTTGGCCGGCCCCGAACTGGCCGGCGTCGACGTCCACAAGCTCAAGGGCGGCCCGCCGCCCGGTTATCCGGAGCCGATCGTCGACCACGCCGCCGAGCGGGTCGACGCGTTGCGGCGCTACGGCCAGATCGGCTGAGCTCGCATTGGAGCGGTGTGCCAGAATTACCGCAATTGCCGAGTGACAGGAGCCGCAATGGTCAGCACCGAGGTGGAGCGCTATTCAGAGGTCGATCCGGCCGACGTACCCTCAGCTGCCTGGGGCTGGAGCAAGATCAACCCGCGCACGTGGCACGCTCTCGGTATCTTCGTCACGGTCTTCCTGCTGGCGATGTTGAAGGGTAACCACGTCGGCCACGTCGAGGATTACGTGCTGATCGTGTTCGCGGTGCTGGTGTTCGGCGTGACGGTGCGCGACTGGTGGGGTCGTCGGCGCGGCTGGATCCGTTAGCTTTTCCGATTAGGCCACCGGGCCATTTCCCTGGTCACGTCCATCGCCCGCCTCTGCGCGACAGGCAGCGGCTCACGTGAGATTGAAGCTACGCAGACGGTTGCTCGCACTTCGTCTGCGTGATTTCAATTTCGCGGTGCGGAGCTATCCGCTGGCGGCGAGTTGACCGCACGCCGCCGCGATCTCCCGCCCGCGGGTGTCCCGCACGGTGCACGACACCCCTTGCGCCTTCACCCGGCGGACGAACTCGCGTTCCACCGGCTTGGGGCTGGCGTCCCATTCACTGCCCGGCGTCGGGTTCAGCGGGATCAGGTTCACGTGGACCAGCGGACCGAGCGCCTGATGCAGCTTCTTCCCGAGTAGATCAGCCCGCCACGGCTGGTCGTTGACGTCGCGGATCAGCGCGTACTCGATCGACACCCGCCGGCCGGTCTGGTCGGCGTAGTACCGCGCGGCTTCAAGGACTTCGCGCACCTTCCATCTCAGGTTCACCGGCACCAGGGTGTCGCGCAGCTCGTCGTCCGGGGTGTGCAGTGACAGTGCCAGCGTCACACCGAGGTGTTCGTCGGCGAGCTTGCGCATCGCCGGTGCCAGCCCGACGGTCGACACCGTGACCGACCGCGCGGAGATCCCGAAGCCCTCCGGCGGCGCCGCGGTGATGCGCTGCACGGTGGCAAGCACCCGCGAATAGTTGGCCAGCGGCTCACCCATGCCCATGAACACCACATTCGACAGGCGCTCGCCGAACTCGTCGCGCGAGGTCACCGCCGCCGCCCTCACCTGCTCGAGGATCTCGGCGGTGCTCAGATTGCGGGTCAGCCCGCCCTGTCCGGTCGCGCAGAACGGGCACGCCATGCCGCAGCCGGCCTGCGACGAGATGCACACCGTGTTGCGGTTCGGGTAGCGCATCAGCACCGACTCGAACGTGGTGCCATCATGGGCGCGCCACAACGTCTTTCGGGTCTCCCCCGCGTCGCACTCGATCTCTTTGGCCACCGAGAGCAGCTTCGGGAACAGGGCATCGGCGACGGTGTCGCGGACCGCCGCGGGCAGATCGGTCATCTGCTGCGGGTCGGCGAGCAACCGCCCGTAGTACTGCTGCGCTAGCTGTTTGGCCCGAAACTTCGGCAGCCCGAGTTCGGCCACCGCGGCCGCGCGGGCGTCGGCGTCCAGGTCGGCGAGATGGCGCGGCGGTAACCCACGCCGGGGCGCCTCGAACACGAGCTCCTGTTTCATTGGCTCCAGTATGGCGGTCAGGCCAGCAGAGTCAGGACTATCCAGCCGGCGACCGCCGACGGCAGCATCGCGTCGATGCGGTCCATGATCCCGCCGTGGCCCGGCAGCAGCGTGCCCATGTCCTTGATGCCGAGGTCGCGCTTGACCTGGGATTCGACCAAGTCGCCGAGCACTCCGGTGATCACCAGCATCAGCCCGAGCGGCAGGCCGACCCAGGCCGGTTTGTGCAGCAGGAACGTGACCGAAAGCACCGCCGCGGTGACGCCGAACAGCAGTGAGCCGCCAAGGCCCTCCCAGGACTTCTTGGGGCTGATCGCAGGGGCCAGCAGATGCTTGCCGAACAGCACGCCGGCCGTGTAACCGCCGATATCGGCGAACACCACGGTGGCGATCACGGTGAAGACCCGAGCGCCGCCGTTGTCCTGGAAGATCAGCAGCGCGGTGAAACTCGCGAACAACGGCACCCAGGTGGCCAGCAGCACCGAGGCGGCGATGTCGCGAAGGTAGTTGACCGGCTGCTCACGCAGCCCCTGGCCGAGCAGGCGCCACACCATGGCGACCACGATCGTGCCGCCGTAGGCGCCCAGCGTTCCCGCCACGCCCCACGGCCAGGCCAGCCAGATCATCGCCTGCCCACCGAGCAGCAGCGGCACGACGGGCATCACATACCCGTGCTCGCGAAGCCGGCGAACCACCTCGTGGGTGGCGATCGCCATCGCGATGGCCAGTAGCGGCATCCACCACTTCGGGGCGAACAGCAGGCTGCCGATCGCCATCGCGCCGAGCACGACGCCGACGGCGATGGCGGCGGGCAGATCACGCCCTGCGCGCGAGCTCTTGGGCGCTGGCTGCGCGGCCGCGCCGCCGGTATCGGTTTCCGCCACTTCGATGCGTTGCTGAAAGGTGGCTACACCTCCAGCAATTCGCCTTCCTTGTGCTTGACCAACTCGTCGATCTGTCCGACGTAGGTGGCCGTGGACTTGTCCAGATCCTTCTCGGCGCGCCCGACCTCGTCCTCGCCGGCTTCGCCGTCCTTGCGGATGCGGTGCAGTTCCTCCATGGCGCGACGGCGCACGTTGCGCACCGACACCTTGGCGTCCTCGCCCTTGGACTTGGCCTGCTTGACCAGATCGCGGCGGCGTTCCTCGGTCAGCTGCGGGATCGACACCCGGATGATGTTGCCGTCGTTGGTGGGGTTCACACCGAGATCGGAGTGGCGGATCGCGTCCTCGATCGCCCGCAGCTGCGACGCCTCGTAGGGCTTGATGACGACCATCCGCGCCTCGGGCACGTTGACGCTGCACAGCTGCGTGATCGGCGTCGGCGACCCGTAGTAGTCGACGACGACGCGCGCGAACATTCCCGGGTTGGCCCGTCCGGTCCGGATGGATGCCAAGTCGTCGCGGGCGACCGCGACGGCCTTCTCCATCTTCTCTTCGGCATCGAAGAGAGCCTCTTCAATCATGTAGTGGTCCTCCTCAACCGCTGACCAGAGTTCCGATCTTCTCACCTGCGACCGCCCGGGCGATATTCCCGTCGGTGAGCAGGTTGAAGACCAGGATCGGCATTCCGTTGTCCATGCACAAACTGAACGCCGTGGCGTCGGCGACCTGAAGCCCGCGGTCGAGCACTTCGCGGTGGCTGATCTCGGTGAGCATCTCGGCGTTCGGATTCTCCCGCGGGTCGGCGGTGAACACACCGTCGACCGCCTTGGCCATCAGCACGATGTCCGCGCGGATCTCCAGGGCACGCTGCGCGGCGGTGGTGTCGGTGGAGAAGTACGGCAGACCCATGCCGGCTCCGAAGATGACGACGCGGCCCTTCTCCAGGTGCCGCACCGCACGCAGCGGAATGTAGGGCTCCGCGACCTGACCCATGGTGATGGCGGTCTGGACCCGGGTGACGATGCCTTCCTTCTCCAGGAAATCTTGCAGCGCAAGACTGTTCATCACCGTGCCGAGCATGCCCATGTAATCGGAGCGGGTGCGTTCCATCCCGCGCTGCTGCAGCTGCGCGCCACGGAAGAAGTTCCCGCCGCCGATGACGACGGCAACCTGGACGCCGCTGCGGACCACCTCGGCGATCTGGCGGGCCACCTGGGCGACGACGTCAGGATCGAGCCCGACCGATCCGCCGCCGAACATCTCGCCGCCGAGCTTGAGCACCACGCGCCGGAAGTTCGGCCGGATCTCCCGCGAATGCGTCGCCTCGGCACCGCTGCTGTCGGCCGTCTCCCCCATCAGACTCCTCGGACTAGTCGGGCTCCTGGCATGAGAGTGCCATCCCGGCGACATTCGGGACGGCACTTCCATCCTGCCTCATCGCCGAACGTGCCGATTTCTCGGGTTCTGGCTGGTGCGCACGTCACCACAGCACAGCGACACCCGCTGCCGCCAGCGATAAGAGCCCGACCGAGAGGAAAACCGGACGCGGGACGGGCTCACCGGTGCGCCGCTGCCGGGCGTTGCCCATACCGAGCAGACCACCGATCACCACCAGGATGGCCAGCTTGACCCCGATCTTGGGGTAGTTCAAGACAATTCCGGCGGGCCACGGCGCGGCCAGCGCCAGGCCGGTGAGCAGTGACACCAGCAGCCCGTAGTCCATCAACCGGGTGGTGCGAAACCTCCGGGCGGCCCCCTCGGCCGCCCACGCGCCGAACGTCACCGCGAACCCGACGATGTGCACCAGCACAACTACGTGACGTAGTAGTTCCATGGGGTGAGCCTACGACACGGCGTCGCCCGAAAGCGGCAGTCAGCCGAGGTGCGCCGAAAGCAGCCAGGCCGGCATCGACTTGCGTCCCCTTGGCTCCTCGCGCAGGTCACCGCCGGCGAACTCCACCATGTGCGCCATCTGCTCCGGCACGTTCGCGTGAATGCGGGCCGGCCGGATCTCGTCGATCACCCAGTACGGCTCGACCGCGGCCCGCAACTCGTCAGCGGTCACCGGGTGCGCGGGCCCGTTGGCGGGCATGGTCGCGGCATCGAAGACCAGGACGAAGTAGGACGCCCCCGGTGCGGCTGCGCGCACGATCGAGCGCTGATAGCCGTCGCGCAACTCGACCGGCATCGAGTGGAACAGGGTGGAGTCGACGATGGTGCCGAATCTGCCGTCGTAGCCGCCGAAGTCACTGATGTCGGCGACGTCGAAACTCGCGTTGCGCAGGCCGCGCTTGGCCGCCTCCGCGCGGGCGAGCTCGATGGCCGCGGGTGACAGGTCCAGGCCGACGGTGGTGAAGCCGCGCTCCGCGAGGTGGATCGAGACGGCCGCCTCCCCGCAGCCGGCGTCGAGGACGTCACCGTGGAACTTGCCCTGCTCGATGAGTGCCGCGATTTCGGGCTGGGGCTCGTCGATGCTCCACGGCGGACGAAAACCGGCGAACTCCGGAGCCGACTGACGGTAGGCCGAATCAAAGAGATCTTCTGTACTCATACCTCCAGGACTATCAACCAAGTTGATATATGTCAATATCATTGACATGGGTGGAGGCCACGACGAGCCGCTCGGCTACCTGATGCACCGGGTGGCCTCGGCGTTGCGCGCCGAAGTGAGCGCCACCGCGCTCGAACCGGCCGGCCTTTCGTTCCCGCAATACATCTGCATGCGGATTCTGTCCCGCTTCCCGGACCGCTCCAACGCGGAACTGGCCCGCGACACCGGCGTCTCGCCACAGGCGATGAACATGGTGCTGCGCAGCCTCGAAGAAGGCGGGCTGGTCACCCGCCCCGACACCGTGGCCTCGGGCCGCTCGTTGCCCGCGAAGCTGACCCGCGCGGGTGCCGAGCTGCTGGAGAGCACCGAGACGGGTGTGCGCGCCGCCGAGCAGCGGCTGATGGCGGGCCTGTCCACCGAGCAGCGGCGAGAATTCCGTACGATTCTCGCCGCCCTCGGTCCCCCGGACTAGAAGCCGCTCCCGATCACGTTGCGGTGCAGCATCGTTGGCTGTCAGTGATTGGCGTGGCACCCTTTCGGCGGTGACGGCGGCAGGTCAAGCGCGGGATTGCCGTCGAAGAACCCGATCGGTTTGAGGTGGAATCCGGTGTAGGCGCATGGCATCACCGGCCAGTCCTCGGGCCGAACGATGTGATGAGCCCCCACCGTGTACCAGAGCACCACGTCGGTGTTGTCCAGCGGTGCGTCGTCGGCGATGTACTCGGGCAGCCCCTGCGCGTCCGCGCACTGATACATGTAGTCACCGGCGGCGAACTTCTCCGCCGGGTCGTACTTCGTCACCCACAAGTTGTGCTGGACGAAGCGGGCCCGGTCGTAGATGTAGGAGCCCTCCTGCACCATCACCGGCACCGGATCCCGTGGCACCAGCTTGTACCCCACTTCGGCACCGAGTTCGTTGATCTTCGACGGGTTGGTGACCTTCCAGTACCGGCCGGTCTGCCAGTTCCAATCCCGCGCACCCTCCGCCTCCGACGCAACAAGGGTGTCCCTGGTGATCCAGGCATTGTGGTGCGGATTGAGCGCCGGATCGGGCTCGGCGATCGAATCCACCTCGTAGACACTGTTATCCGGACCGTCGATGGCCATGTCGAGCCGGAAACTGAAGAAATGCTGGTGATTCGGGCCGTAGATACCGGGGGCCACTAGCTTGCCCCACCGCGGCTTCTCCCCCTCGGGAATGGACCCCGTCGTCAGCACCCCGGAGAGCTTGACCTCCATCTCGATCGACGCGTCGTTGTACAGGTACCAGAAGAACCCGTACTCGTAGTTTCCGACGGTGCAGATCATCGAGATCACCAGCCGGCGCGACCGACGCACCTCGACCTCACCGGTGCGAAAGTCGGTATGCTTCCACGAGATTCCGTAGTCCTCCTCGTGCATGCAGATCGCGTTGGGGATGGTGACCGCGTTACCGTCGGAGTCGTGCACCATGCCGTCGAAGTAGAAGATCTCGCCCAGACAGTCGCACCCCAGCGTCAGCGGGTTCGCCGAGAAGCCCATGCCGACCTCACCCATGTCGAACACGTTCTTGTTCCAGTGTGTCGGCGAGGTGTCCCCGTACGGCACCACCATCTCCGAGAGCGCGGCCCGGTACATGATCGGCCGTACGGTGCCCCGGTCGTTGTAGGTGATCTCGTGCAACGTCAGGCCCTCGCGGGGGTTGAATCCCACTCGTAGAGACCACTTCTGCCACTGGACCTTCCACCCGTCAACGGTGAAACTCGGACCGTCCGGCTGGGTGATCTCGATGGTCTTGACGTCGTCCCGGAACTCGGTGAAGGCAGGCCGGTTGTCGGCGTCGAACATGAACTGCGCCGAGTAGTTGCCCGCCTTGGGCGGCAACGGCACCACGCCGTGGTCTTCGACGTCGAGCACCGTCATGGAGTCGAGGTCGAAGGTCACGATCACCCCCTCCACCGGGCGGGCGTATCCGTGCTCCGATGGCGCCGCCCTCATGAAGGTCAGCGGGCGACAGATCAGCGGCGAGTTCTCGTAATGATCCTGCGCACCGTAGTAGCCGGCCGGCCACGGATCGATCATCGCCAGGTCGAAGTCGGTGATGCCGCGCTTGCGCATCGCCTCCTGCCAGCGCGGGTCTGCTCGGACCACCTCCTCGACGCCGGTCATGTGCTCGACCAGATACGACGGGAAGCGGCCGGGAATCGCCGTCCAGGACTCCACCACCCGGGCGCCGATGTCGACGACCGACTCGTAGATCATCTTGGCCGCCCCGTCGTACATCGTGCAGAACGCCCGCCGCGGGACGTCGGTCATCGACTCGAACGTCAACTGGGTGTTCTTGTCCGGCTCGGCGAGCTGGATCATCACGAATTTCAGTGTCGGAGTTGCATAGTCGGACTCTTTGACGATCGAGGCCGCCATCTCGATCTCGGCGCCGCTGAGCGGGTCGAGCGGGTAACAGGCGCGGTCATCGGTCGTTCCCGTGCTCAGCACGGTGCTGTCCATGGTCATGGTCGGTCAAACCGCCTCAGGGCTAGGTGTTTCGGATTTCTTGAGATCGAGCACGGCCAGATGGGCCAGTGCGTCTTCCTTCGTCATCTTGTGTGCCGAGCGCCGGCCGAAGATGTAGACGACGACGCCCAGGGCGAACATGCCGACCGCGATGCTGCCGGTCCACGTCATCCAGGTGCTGTCGGGCACATCCGCGATCCACGACTTGGCGAACGAGTAATAGACACCGCCGATGGTGCCCAGCGAGCCGACGATGACCGTGATCCAGACGCCGACCGTACCGCCGGGGATCCGCCAGAACTTCTCTGCGGCATAGCGATCGGCGTACTTCTTGCGCGCGATGATGACCGGGACCAGGAAGAAGAATCCCGAGATCAGCCACGCGATGGACAGACCGCCCTGCAGGAACACGGTGACGTTGGCCATGCTGCTCTGTGAGTACAGCCCCACGATGAGCAGCGACGAGAGCACGCCCTGGATGAGGATCGCCGTCACGGGATTGCGGGTACGTGGATTGAGGTGAGTGAAGATCCGCGGCAGATGACGTTCCAGACCGGAGACGAAGATCAGCCGGGAGTAGGTGACCTGGTAGCTCATCAGCGCCACAAACACGATGATGGCCAGCACGACAGCCGCGACTTCCATCACGCCCTTGGGTGCGGCGGTGCCGAGCATGCCGATGACGCCGGTGACCGGATTCACCTGGTCGGCAGGCAGCACCATGATGGTGCCCAGGGTGGTCAGCAGATAGATCAGGATCAGCGCGATCGACCCGTACACCACCATCTTCGGTCCGCTCTTGCGCACCGAGAGGAACTCCGCGCCCATGTTGTACGGGGTCTCGACACCGACCAGGTAGAGCAGCACCGTGCCGTACAGGAAGCCGGCTCCGGCGAAGTCGGGCACCGTTGCGGCATGCGCGGTGAACTCCTGGGCCGATCCGTTGCGGATCGCGTAGATGACGCCGGAGATGAAGATGACGGCGGTCAGGGCCCAATAGACGACGAAGACGGTGTTCATGATGCGCTGGTTGGCCGCGAGTTTGGCCAGCGCGAGGCCGATGACGGCCCACAGCAACGCCACCTGAATGATGATCGTGAGCGTCAGGCCCAATTCGGCGTGGAAGGCCAGTAGCAGGAACTGCAGGATGATCGCCGGCGACGACGCGGAGTTGAGGACCACCGGAATCCACGACAGGTAGCCGCCGATGAATCCCCATGTCTCGCCCATGGTTCGGGTCGCCCAGATGTAGACACCACCTTCACCGGGCCACAGGTTGCCGAGTTCGGCGACCGCCATGCCCGCCGGAATCAGGAACGTGAGGATGCCGAGAATCCACATCGGGATCGCGGTCCACCCGCCGGCGGCCATGATCGACGAGCCGGTGATCCAGCAGATGATGAAGACGTAGGTGGCGGTCAGGCCGAAGGTGGTCATCACCTTCGGCAGTACCTGCTCGGGAACGAGCTCTGTGGTCAGCAGCTTGTCACGGCCGGCCGAAGCCGGCGCGTCTATTTGTTGCGTCATACGTAACTCCCCATCGGAGTTGGATCAATTGGTGATTTGTCCGTCTCTCATCCGGACGACACGGCTCGCTTCATCGGCCACCGTGGGATCGTGGGTGCTGGCAACGACCGTCACGCCCAGCGTTGAGCACAGGTCGCGCAGCATGCGCACCACCGTCTCCCCCGTACGGTGGTCCAGATTTGCAGTCGGCTCATCGGCCAACACCAGCGTCGGGTTGCTGATCAGCGACCGCGCGATCGCGGTGCGCTGCTGCTCACCGCCCGACATCTTGGTCGGCTGGTGGTGCACCCGGTGGCTCAGCCCGACCAGGTCGAGCAGGTCGAGTGCGCGCTGCCGCAACGCCTTACGGTCGTACGGCTCGAACATCAGTGGCAGCTCGACATTCTCCACCGCGGACAGGAACGGGATCAGGTTGTAGCTCTGGAAGATGAAACCGATCGTGTCGTGACGCAAGGCGGCGAACTGACTCTCGGTCAGCCTGCTGGTGTCGCGGCCTGCGATCAGCACCGAGCCTTTGGTCGGCCGGTCGAGGCCGCCGATGATGTTCAACAGCGTGGACTTGCCACTCCCGCTCGGACCCATCAGGCAGACGAATTCGCCTGGCATCACGGTCAATTCGGCGGATATCAGGGCCTTGACGACTTCGTCGCCGAGCTTGTGCAACTTCCAGACGTCGCTGATCTCGATCACCGGCGACGGCTCGGGCGCGGATGTGACGTCGGGGACGGCGTCTTCGACTGCGGTCATGTCTAACCTCCGGTCGACAGGGAGTGGATTGGGGGACGCGACGCCGCGTTCCAGGTGGGGATGACGCTGGTCGCCAAGGCGGCGGCGATGCTGACGGCGACCGCGATCGCCGCGCCGAACCCGAGACCGGCCGCCGACACCCCGGTGGGCACCAGACCGAGCATGCCGAGTGCGACGGCGGCGATGATCGCAAGCACCACACCGACGATCGCTCCGAGCGTGGCCGCGACCGCCGGTTCGACGAGCAGTGCGGCGATGACGGGACGGCGCGGCACTCCGGTTGCCCCGAGCACCCCGAGTTCGCGGGTGCGGTGCGCGATCGTGCGAGTGGTCGCCACAGCCACTTCCACGACACCCACCAGCAGGACCGTGATCGCGATCAGGATGACGGCCCGGCCGATTTCTCCTGCATGGCCCAGTGACGCCGACTGTTCCTGGATGCCGGCAGACATTCCGAAGACGATGACGACGAGGAAGGCGCCCGTGGCGGTGGTGACGATCGGCAGCACCATCTCGCGCACCCGGCGTCGCGCCGCCAGCCAGCCGTAGGAAAGCCCGAACATCATCATCAGCGCGCTCCGAGCAGGTCGACCGGACGGTTCTGCAGTAGTCGGTGCACCGGTATCAGCGCGCCGACGATCGCCATCGCGGGCAGGAAGCCCGCCACCATGCCGGCTGCCTGCAGCCAGGCGATCGGGGTGGCGATGCCCGGAATCACCAGCCACACAGCTACTCCCGCGGTCAGCACGCCCACCAGGTAGGCCGCCATGAACACGACGGCGGATTCCACGAGGAAGAAATAGAGCACCTCGTCGGCCAGGCCGATGCTGGACATGATGCCGAATTCACGGCGGCGTTCCTGCACGGCCGCCAGGAACGACGACACCGCGATGATGAAGCCCAGCACCAGCCCGATGATCGAGATGATGCCGAGTGTCGAGCTGGTGACCTTGCCGGAGAACAACGCCGAGAACTTCTGATCGAACGTCAGCGGGCCGGTACCGCCCACCGTGTCGTAGATCAGACCCGGGCCGCCGGGATCGGGTTTGACAGATGGATCGGAGGTGGACCGCAGCCCTACCGCGTCACCGAAGGTGCTGCCGAGGCTGCGGCTCTTCTCCTGACCGGTCGGTGCGTGCACGGTCCACCACCCGTTGTCGCCCGCCACCGTGCGTGCCAGTGGGGTCGACACGGTGACCGATTCTCCCGCGCCGCGCACCGCCACAGCCAGGCTCTGCGAGCCCACGCTGATCCGGTCACCGTCGTGCAGACCAAGTCGCTGCGCTACACCGGAACCCAAAACTGCTTGCCCGTCCGGGATTTCGTCGTCCCCGCGCAGCGAGACCGGCGTCCCGCCGATGTCGGTCGTTCCCGAGAGCGTCTTGATCGCACGCCACCCCCCAGGGGCGTCGATCGCCGGGACCGGACCATCGGCGACAAGCGCCTGCACCGAGCTGTCGTAGTGGACGCCCGCGGCAGGCACTGCCCACAGTTGAGCACCACCGAGCACGTCGGTCACCGAATCGGCGCCGGTGATGGCGAAGCTCGACGAAATCGTGCGCACCACAGTCACGCAGGTGATCGCCAGTGCGATACCGAGAACCGACAGCACAAACCGTTCGGGCCGCCGGCGGATGTTCGCCCAAGCAAACCGGAGCAGACGCACGAACGTCTTGTTTCCGGATGTTGTGGCGATCACCGATGGCCGCGAAATCGTTGTGGAGGCAGAGGTTTCCACACCGAAAATATTCGGCGCGGACTGTTTCGGCCACCGAATCCGCTGATGTCACTCGAGTTACGCAAGCACCCCGGCTGTTAAATCAAGGTGTCTGGGCAACTATTGCGGCAGCGGCTGTTCGTGCGCGGTGTCGATGCGCGGCCACGGCTGGGCCGCCTCGAGCTCGTAGGCGAGCTCCAGGAGTCGGCGTTCGTGGCCGAGCGGTCCGGCCAGCATCATGCCCACCGGCATCCCGGACGCGGATTGAGCCAGCGGCAAGGAGATTGCCGGCTCGCCGGTCGCGTTCTGCAGCGGGGTGAACGCCACCCAGTCGATCAGTCGGTCCATGATCTGCTGGAAGTCCGCGGTGGGATCCAGATGACCGATGCGGGGCGTCTCCTCGGCGAGCGTGGGCATCAGGATGACGTCGTAGGTCTGATAGAGCCGGGCGGTGATTCGCCGCAGCCTGCGCAGCCGGGTGATGGCGATCGGCAACTTGTGCAGGTTGCGGCTGGCGTGCCGGTCGAGCCCCAGGGTGAGATTGTCCAGCTTCGTCTTGTCGAAACTCTGACCGAACGTCCGCTGCCCGGTGCGCACCAGCGTCATCGCCAAAAACGCCCAATACAAGAGGAAGTCGTCCAAGAAGTAGCTCGGCACCGGCGGCTGGTCGAGGTATTCGACGCTATGGCCAAGGCCGCCAAGCAATTCGGCGGTCTTCAGGGTGTGGTCACGGATACTGGGGGCGGCCTGACGATTCACCGACTGGGTGACGACCGCGATGCGCAGGCGGGCAGTGCTCGGCCCGGTGACCGCGCCGATCGGTGGCAGCCTGCGGTCGCGCCAGACCCGCTCGGCTTCCCGGTAGAACGCCGCGGTGTCCCGCACAGTTCGGGTCAGCACCCCGTCGTTGACGATGCGCACCGGCATCTGTCGGGTCATCTTGTCCAGCGGCAGCCGGCCGCGCGACGGCTTGAGGCCCACCAGGCCGTTGCAGGCGGCGGGGATGCGGATGGAACCGCCGCCGTCGTTCGCGTGGGCGATGGGCACCACGCCGGCCGCGACGAACGCCCCCGAGCCCGACGACGACGCCCCGGCGGTGAAGTCGGTGTCCCAGGGATTGCGGACGGCGCCCAGCCGCGGATGCTCGGCGGAGGCGCTGAACCCGAACTCCGAAAGCTGGGTCTTGCCCAGCGGCACCAAGCCGGTGGCCAGAAAGAGGCTGGCGAACTCGCCGTGCGCGGGCTGGGGACGGGGCTCCCAGGCGTCGGTGCCCTGCATCGTCGGCATGCCTTCGACATCGACGTTGTCCTTGATGAACGTCGGCACCCCGTCGAAGTATCCGCGACCGCCGGCGTAGGCGCGGGCCAGCGCCCGCTCGAACGTCTGATGGGCCAAACCGTTGAGCATCGGGTTGACCGCCTCGGTGCGCGCGATAGCGGCCTCCACGAGCTCAGCACGGGACACTTTGCCGGTGCGGAGGGCGTCGACCAGGGCAACGGCGTCCATCGTGCCGAGCGCGTCGTCGCGGTAGGCGTTCACATGTTGCATTCCGCCGACGCTAGCAGGCACGTGTTCAATAACAGCGATCCAGACATAGCAAAACCCCGCGCCTCCGGGATCGCCGGATGTGGCACGGGGTTTTCCAGTGGGCGGTTGGTGTTCCGCCCAAGTTTGGTGTCGGGCCCAAGTTTGGTGTCGGGCCCAAGTTTGGTGTCGAGTTAGGCCTGGCCGACCTCGAACCGGACGAACCGGGTCACGGTCACGCCGGCCTCGTCGAGCAGTGCCTTGACGGTCTTCTTGCTGTCGGACACCGACGGCTGATCGAGCAGCACGACGTCCTTGTAGAAGCCGGTGACCCTGCCCTCGATGATCTTGGGCAGTGCCTGCTCGGGCTTGCCTTCGGCCTTGGCGGTCTCCTCCGCGATGTGGCGCTCGTTGGCCACGATGTCGGCGGGGACGTCGTCACGGGTCAGGTACTTGGCCTTCAGCGCGGCGATCTGCAGCGCCACCGAGTGCGCCGCCTCTGTGTCATCGCCGGTGTACTCCACCAGCACACCCACCGCGGGCGGCAGGTCGGCGGCACGCTTGTGCAGGTAGGCCTCGACGTTGCCGCCGAAGTACGCCGCACGGCGCAGTTCGAGCTTCTCGCCGATCTTGGCCGAGAGTTCGGCGACGGCTTCCTCGACGGTCTTATCGCCGATTTTGGCAGCCTTGAGGGCCTCCACGTCGGCGGCCTTGGACTCCGCCGCGGCAGCCACCACGTCGTTCGCCAGTTTCTGGAACTCGGCGTTCTTGGCGACGAAGTCGGTCTCGGAGTTGAGCTCGATCATCGCCCCGCCCTTGGCGGCGACCAGGCCTTCGGCGGTGGCGCGCTCAGCGCGCTTGCCGACGTCCTTGGCACCCTTGATGCGCAGCGCCTCGACAGCCTTGTCGAAGTCGCCGTCGCTCTCCGCCAGGGCGTTCTTGCAGTCGAGCATGCCCGCACCGGTGAGCTCCCGAAGCCGCTTGACGTCGGCAGCGGTGTAGTTAGCCATGTGGCCCTTCCCTAAGAACTAAGAACCTTCAGTGGTGGTTTCGGTGACGACCGGCCCAGCGTCGTTGGGGGCCGACGCGGTTGCGCTGGCGAGCAGCTCCTGCTCCCACTCGGCGAGCGGCTCGGCCGCAGCCCCGGAACCGGAGTCAGCCTTGTCGCCCGAACCGCCGGAGCGTGCCTGCAGACCCTCGGCCACCGCGGAGGCGATCACCTTGGTCAGCAGCGCCGCGGAGCGGATCGCGTCGTCGTTGCCCGGGATCGGGTAGTTGACCTGATCGGGGTCGCAGTTGGTGTCCAGGATCGCGATGACCGGGATACCGAGCTTGATGGCCTCGCTGATGGCGAGGTGTTCCTTGTTGGTGTCGACGACCCACACCGCGGACGGCACCTTGGCCATGTCGCGGATACCGCCGAGGCTGCGCTCGAGCTTGGTCTTCTCGCGGGTCAGCATCAAGATTTCCTTCTTGGTGCGGCCCTCGAAGCCACCGGTCTGCTCCATGGCCTCGAGCTCCTTCATCCGCTGAAGGCGCTTGTGCACGGTCTGGAAGTTGGTGAGCATGCCACCCAGCCAGCGCTGGTTCACATACGGCATGCCGACGCGCGTCGCCTCTTCGGCGATGGACTCCTGGGCCTGCTTCTTGGTGCCGACGAACAGGATCGTGCCGCCGTGGGCGACGGTCTCCTTGACGAATTCGTAGGCCTGATCGATGTAGGTCAGCGTCTGCTGAAGATCGATGATGTAGATGCCGTTGCGGTCGGTGAAGATGAACCGCTTCATCTTGGGGTTCCAGCGTCGGGTCTGATGCCCGAAGTGCGCGCCGCTGTCAAGCAGCTGCTTCATGGTTACAACAGCCATGGGTCGGCCATTCCTTATGTGTTGTCGGTTGTCGCCCGGCTTCGGGTGAAGCCAAGCCCTGGCGCCTGAGGCGTGCCGACCCGTCGTTGTGAATCCTCGGACGAGACCAACCGGCATGCGTGGTGCAAGTGTCGATGTGGCGAACTTGCTGAACAGGCGCGCGAAGTCAACCCGCTCGCGCGAGTTGCAGGGAAAAGTTTACACCGCTGGAAGGGGTGGTCTGTCCACAGCGCCGCGCCGGTCCACAGTGTCGCTCCCGGCGGCTTTCGCCTCACGGTATATCGCGCTGAACTGGAGTGATGCGGGTCGTTGCGGTGGTGGTGGCGGCGTTGCTGGTGTGCACGGGCACGGGCCGCGCCGATGCGGGACGGCTGCTGTGGCCGCTGCGGCCTCCGCCATCGGTCACCAGGGCCTTCGATGCACCGTCACCGGACTGGCAGCGCGGCCACCGGGGCGTGGACCTGGCCGGGATGCCTGACCAGCCGGTTTACGCCGCAGGCCCGGCAACGGTGGTGTTCGCCGGGATGCTGGCCGGGCGTCCGGTGGTGTCGCTGGCGCATCCCGGCGGATTGCGCACCAGCTACGAACCGGTCGAGGCGTCGGTGCGGGTCGGTCAGGTGGTCGATGGGTCGACGGCGGTGGGCCGGCTTCTGCCCGGGCATGCGGGCTGCCCGGCACCGGCTTGCCTGCATTGGGGTGCGATGTGGGGCCCGGCGTCGCGAGCCGACTACATCGATCCGTTGGGTCTGCTGGCCGGCACGCCGGTCCGGCTCAAGCCGCTGACGCGGTGAGCGAGTAGTCCTCGCGCGACACCCAGAACGCGTTCCCGGTGGTGGCGTCGGCGCAGCCGACCCCGGTGATTTCGACCGAGCAGGTGATGCTGCCGACGGATCGCCGGTCACCGGCGGCCAAGGTCGGGGGTGCGTACTGCCCGCTGAAGAAGAGCTGGCTCATCACGAAGCCGAAGCAGGGGGCTTGGCCCTCGGCGAGCTGCAAATCCTCACCACCCGGTTCGCCGACCGCGCCGGGGATGTTCGCTTGCGGGCAGGTGCCGGACTCCCGCGCGGCCCAGGTGTGTTTGTTCGCCTTGCACCACGCGAAGGCCGACCCGTCGCGGGCGGTCCCCAGCTGGCAGCCGATGTTTCCGGACGGAGCCAGGAACTGGACTCTGGAGTGAGCGGCGTGGGCGCTCGGCGCCAGCACGCCGGCAGTGGCCGCTGCGGCCAGCGTGAGCATCGCGATCTTGTGCATGTGGCGAAGTTGACACCGCCGCTTTCGCTACCGAACCCAACTTCGGCGTCCGTAGGCTGGTCGGCAATGAGCATCGCGCCCGACACGACCATTGCCCTCGGCCACCGATTCGCCACCGAGCTGCCCGAGATCGCGCTGCGCTGGCAGGCCGAAGCGGCACCCGATCCACGGCTGCTCGTGCTCAACGAGTCGCTGGCCGCCGAGTTGGGTCTGGATCCCGCATGGCTGCGCAGCGCCGACGGTATCGGTCTGCTCGTCGGGACCCGGCTGCCTGCGGACGCCGAGCCCGTCGCGCAGGGATATGCCGGCCACCAGTTCGGCGGCTGGGTGCCGCGTCTCGGCGACGGTCGCGCTCTGCTGCTCGGTGAGCTGGTCGACCCCCAGGGGCGGCTGCGGGATCTACATCTGAAGGGCTCGGGGCGCACTCCGTTCGCCCGCGGCGGCGACGGCTTGGCCGCGGTCGGTCCGATGCTGCGCGAATACCTGATCAGCGAGGCGATGCACGCGCTGGGCATTCCGACCACCCGCTCTCTGTCGGTGGTGGCCACCGGGCGCACCGTCCAGCGCGAGACCCAGCTGGAGGGCGCCGTCCTCGCGCGTGTCGCGTCGAGCCATCTGCGCGTCGGCAGCTTCCAATATGTCGGGGCCGCAGGCGAACTCGAGGTGTTGCGGCGACTCGCCGATCACGCGATCAGCAGGCACCACCCCGCCGTCGCCGAGGCCGACAATCCGTATCTGGGGCTGCTCGAGTCGGTGATCGCCGCTCAGGCCCACCTCGTCGCGCAGTGGATGCTGGTCGGATTCATCCATGGCGTGATGAACACCGACAACATGACGATCTCCGGTGAGACGATTGACTACGGGCCATGCGCTTTCATGGACGCCTTCGACCCCAAGACGGTGTTCAGTTCGATCGACTCGTGGGGCCGCTACGCCTACGGCAACCAGCCTTCCGTCGCCACCTGGAATCTCGCCCGCTTCGCCGAAGCGTTGCTCGGACTGATCGACGAGGATCAGGACCGCGCTGTCGAGCTGGCCACCGAGTCGCTTCAGCAGTTCGCACCGCAGTATTCGGCGGCGTGGTTGGCGGGCATGCGCAGAAAGCTCGGACTCGGTGACGCGGTCGAGGACGCAACGGCACGACAACTCACCGAGGATCTGCTGGAGCTACTCGAGGGTGAGCGTGTCGACTACACCTCGTTGTTCCGCCGGCTCGCCGATGGTGTCGTCGAGCCACCGTTCGAGGCGTGGGCGACCCGGTGGCGCAGCCTGAGCCCGGACGTCGAGGCGATGGGTCGGGCCAATCCGGTCTACATTCCCCGCAATCACCTCGTCGAGGAGGCGCTGACCGCCGCCACGGCGGGCGACCTGGAGCCGTTCACCCGATTACTGGTCGCGATCAGCTCGCCGTACGACGAGCGGCCGGGGTTCGAGCGCTACGCCGAGCCCGCTCCCGACGAGTTCGGGCGCTGTTTCCAAACCTTCTGCGGCACTTAAGTTTTCACGCGCGCGGGTGGGCCTGGTCGTGCACGGCCCGCAGGCGCGCGACGGTCACGTGGGTGTAGAGCTGCGTGGTCGCCAGCGAGGAATGGCCCAGGATTTCCTGGACGATGCGCAGGTCAGCCCCGCCTTCGAGCAGATGGGTCGCGGCGCTGTGCCGCAGGCCGTGCGGGCCGATGTCGGGTGCGCCGTCGACCGCCGACATCGTTTGATGCACGACGGTGCGGGCCTGACGGGGGTCGAGTCGCTTGCCGCGCGTCCCGAGTAGCAGCGCGGGACCGGAGTCGGGGGTGGCCAGTTCGGGTCGGCCGTCGGTCAGCCAGGCGGTGAGCGCGGCCAGCGCCGGCGCCCCGAACGGGACCGTGCGTTGTTTGTTGCCCTTGCCCAGAACGCGCAGCACCCGCCGGCCGGTGTCGACATCGTCGACGTCCAGGCCGCACAGCTCGCTGACGCGGATACCGGTGGCGTAGAGCAGCTCGACGATGAGCCGGTCCCGCAGCGCCAGCGGATCGCCCTGCTCGGCGCCGAGGTCGGCGGCGGCCATGGCGGCCAGTGCCTGATCCTGGCGCAGTACCGCGGGCAGGGTGCGACGGGCCTTGGGCAGCTGGAGCCGAACCGCCGGGTCGTCTGCGATCAGGCCGCGCCGGGCGGCCCAGGCGGTGAACGTCTTGACTGCCGAGGTGCGCCGGGCCAGGGTCGTGCGGGCCGCTCCGGCGGCGGATTGCGCGGCCAGCCAGGAGCGCAGGATCGGCAGGCTCAGACCGCCCAGCCCGGCGCCGGGGGCGCGCTCATCGAGGAAGGCGAACAGCGATTTCAGGTCGGTGAGGTAGGCCCGTTGGGTGTGCTCGGAGCGGGAACGCTCCAGCGCGAGGTGCTCGGCGTAGTCGTCAAGGACCGCCGCGTAATCACTCGGGTCCACTCCCCTACGTTCGCATCCCCGCGCACCCGGGCGCGCACGGACGCGCGGCGTGTCCCCCGTCGTGACTAATCCGTTGCGTCAGGACCGCTTGAACGGATTCCAGCGCGACCGCGGCGCCTCGCTCTCGGCGTGACCCGAGCACCACTGCCCGGCAGGCACGCTGCGGCGTACGGCATCGACGTGCATGCCGCAGCCCGACCACGTCGTCTTTCCGCACACCCGACAATTCACAGCTCGGCACATGGCGATTCCTTTCCGGAAGAGCCGGCCTCAGGCCAGACTCAAGAACAATCTCTCCAACTCGTCGATCGTCAACTTCTGTGCGCCTGCACCCCCGCCGCTGGACGGGTCGATGCATTCGCGCAGGCCGGTCGCGATGATCGTGAAACCCGCACGGTCCAAAGCTTTTGACACCGCAGCGAGCTGCGTGACGACATCCTTGCACCCGCGGCCCTCTTCGATCATCCCGATCACACCACCGAGTTGACCGTGCACGCGCCGCAGCCGCGTCAGGGTTGCAGCGACGGCCACATCACACTTCGGCTGCTGATCTTTCTCGACGTCTACGACGTCATCTTTCGCGGTTCCCACTATTTCTTTATACCATACCCCCTATGGTATATCTACTAGGAGGACGATCACCGCGTGCTGCGGTCTGAGTCGGGTCACACGAGAGGGAGATGCCGCCAATGCTTGGCTTGCTGAAACGGTTCTGGGTGGCGGCGATCATCGTCATCGCGTTGCTCGCCGCGGTCGGTGTGGTCAGCCGGCTGCGGACATTCTTCGACTCTGACAAGCCTTACCTCGCCGCCGCGATGCCGGCAGACGCCATCAAGCCCATCAACACCAAGCGGGTGACCTATGAGATCGTCGGTCCCGCAGAGGCATCCGGGCGAATCAGCTACCTCGACGTCAACGGCAGAACGATAGAGGCGGCCTTCACCGAGTTGCCCTGGTCGGTGACGGTGAGCACCACCGACCCCGGCGTGCTGGCCAATGTGGTCGCCCAAGGCGACACCGACGCACTGGGCTGCCGCATCCTGGTCGACGACAAACTCGTCGCCGAGAACTTCGCCAACGGCCGCGACGCGCAAGCCTTCTGTCTGGACAAAGCCGCATGAGCGCGCACGTCGCCGGGTCGGGCAAGTCCACTCGCACGCGCATCCCGCGCACCATCCGGGCACTCGCCGTCCCGATCATCCTCATCTGGGTGGCCGCCACCGCGGCCGTGAATCTACTTGTCCCCCAGGTCGAGAAGGTCGGCATGGCCAACGCCGTGTCGATGTCACCGCAGGACGCACCTGCCGTGATCGCCGCCAAGCGGATGGGACAGAAATTTCAGGAGTCCACGTCGGACAGCATCGCCATGGTGGTGCTCGTCGGCGATCAACCCCTGGGCGACGCGGCGCACCGCTACTACGAGATCCTCGTCGAGAAGTTCAACGCCGACAAGAAGCACGTCGAGCACGTCCAGGACTTCTGGGGCGACATGATCACCGCCGCGGGCGTCCAGAGCAGCGACGGTAAAGCCGCCTACGTCCAGCTGAACCTGACCGGCGACCAGGGCAGCACCGAGGGCAACCACTCGGTGGATGCGGTGCGCACGATCATCGATGAAACCCCGCCCCCGGCAGGGCTACACGCCTACGTCACCGGTCCTGCACCGTTGACCACGGATTCACTCGAGGCCAGTGACCGCGGCATGATCAAGATGACCGTGGTCACGATGATCGTCATCACGATCATGCTGGCCCTGGTCTACCGATCGGTGAGCACCGTGCTGCTCATACTGGCGATCGTCGGCATCGAGATGGGTGCCGCCCGCGGCGCGGTCGCGGTGATCGGCCACCTCGGGATCATGGACTTCTCGACGTTCTCGGTTCCGCTCATGACAGCATTGTCGATCGCCGCGGGCACCGATTACGCGATCTTCCTGATCGGCCGATACCACGAAGCCCGACAGAACGGCGAGGATCCGGAGTCGGCCTACTACACCGCATTCCACGGTGTCGGCCATGTGATCCTCGGCTCCGGGCTGACCATCGCGGGCGCCATGCTGACGTTGCGGCTGACCCGGCTGTCCTACTTCAATTCGCTGGCCTACCCGTCTGCCATGGCCCTGATCATCGTCGTCGCCGCCGCACTGACCGTCGCCCCGGCGATCCTGGTCATCGCCAGTCGATTCGGTCTGCTGGATCCCAAGCGGATGATGAAGACCAGGGGGTGGCGCAAGGTCGGCACCGCGACAGTCCGCTGGCCCAAACCGATTCTCGCCGCGGCAACCAGCGTCGTGCTGCTCGGCTTGCTGGCTGTGATCGGCTACAAGACGAGCTATGACGACCGTCGTTACATTCCCGCAGACGTCCCGGCCAACGTCGGGTACACGGCAGCCGAAAAGCACTTCAGCACAGCGCGGCTCAACCCCGACATCATGACCATCGAGTCGGACCACGACATGCGCAACCCCACCGACATGATCGTGCTCGACCGGATTGCCAAGGCGCTGTTCAGGATAAAGGGCATCGCGATGGTGCAAAGCATCACCCGGCCACTGGGCTCCCCCATCGCCCACAGCTCCATCCCCTATCAGATCAGCATGTCCTCGGTACCGATCACCCAGAACCTGCAGTTCTTGAAGCAGCGCGTCGGTGACATCAGCAAGATGAGTGACGACATGGGCGCAATGATCGGTTCGATGACACAGCTGCAGGCGCTGATGGTGAAGTTCTCCGACGCCATGCACACCACCGTCGGCTCGGGCAACGGCATGGTGGGGTCAGCGCACCGCAGCGTCGCCGACATGGACACCATGAAGGCAACGCTGGACCAGATGCGGGACAACATCGCCAATTTCGACGACGAGGTGCGGCCATTCCGTAATTACTTCTACTGGGAGCCGAACTGTTTCAACATCCCGGCCTGCTTTGCGGTGCGCTCGGCGTTCGACGCCATGGACGGCGTCAACACGTTCAGCGACAACATGGCCTCGCTGCAGACCGACATGACGGCGATGGTCGACGGCATGGACAAGATGGTCAACGGCATGGGCAGCATCGACGCGCTGGTGCCGCAGATGGTGCAGCAGTTCGGCCCGATCATCGCGACCGCCACGACAATGCAGCACACCCTGCAGACCATCCACAGCAGTTTCGACGGGCTCATCCAACAGATGCAGCAGATGACCGACACGGCCACCGCGATGGGTGAGGCGTTCGACGCATCCAAGAGTGACGACTACTTCTATCTACCGCCGGAGGTGTTCGCCAACCCCGACTTCCAGAAGGGGCTCAAGCTGTTCCTCTCACCGGACGGCAAGGCGGCCCGGCTGATCGTCACCCACGATGTGAATCCCGCCTCCGAGGCCGGCATCTCGGTGGTCGACGATCAGCTGACGGCAGCGCACGAGGCGATCAAGGGCACCGCGCTGGCCAACGCGGACGTCTACCTGACCGGCACCGCGGCCACCTACCGCGACGTACAGGCAGGTGCAAAATACGACACCATGATCGCCGCGTTCGCCGCTCTGACACTGATCTTCATCGTGATGCTGATCATCACGCGCGCACTGGTGGCGTCGATGGTGATCGTCGGGACGGTGGTGATCTCGCTTGGTGCTGCCTTCGGCCTGTCGGTGTTCATCTTCGAACGGATCGTGGGCATCGAATTGAACTGGATCGTGCTGGCATTCGCGGTGATCATCCTGATGGCCGTGGGCAGCGACTACAACCTGCTGCTGGTGTCGCGGTTCAAGGAGGAGATCGGCGCGGGTATCAATACCGGCATCATCCGGTCCATGGGCAGTACCGGCACGGTGGTGACGGCCGCCGGGCTGGTGTTCGCCTTCACGATGGGTTCGATGATCTCTGGTGACCTGCTCAACGTCGGTCAGGGCGGGATGACGATCGGGATCGGCCTGTTGCTCGACACGTTGATCGTCCGGTCCTTGATGACACCGTCGATAGCCGCGATCCTCGGACCCTGGTTCTGGTGGCCGCTGCGGGTTCGGCAACGGCCGGCCTACAGCGAGCGGATGCGCGCGGTCCCACCCGAGCGGGACATCAAGCCCGAACCCGAGGATGACACCGAGGTGCTGGCCCCGGCTTAACCCTCCCCGGCTTCGGCCTCGGCGAGTTCGCGCTTCCACTGTTTGAACGTCTCTTCGGTGCGGCCGCGCCGCCAGTAGCCCGAGATGGAGGCCCACTTGGCGTCGACGCCGCGCTCCTTGCGGATGTAGGGGCGCAGGTTGTGCATGACGGCTTGGGCTTCACCGTGGATGAAGACCTGGACCTGGCCTGGGAGCCACAACGTGGTGGTGACGGCCTCGATCAGCGGTGCGTTGTCACCGGCGCGGTCGTCGCCGACCAGATCGGCGCGCCCGCCGCGGTAGATCCAGTTGATGGCCACGGATTCCGGCGCATTGAGCTCGACTTCGTCCTCGGGTCCGGCGACTTCGATGAACGCCTTGCCAACAGCGTTGGGCGGCAACGCTTCCAGGGCGGCGCTGATGGCGGGAAGTCCTGCCTCGTCGCCGGCGAACAAATGCCAGTCGGCGGCCGGGTCGGGTGCGTACGCCCCGCCGGGCCCCATCAGGTAGACGGTGTCACCTGGCTTGGCAGCCGCCGCCCACGGTCCGGCCACGCCGTGCTCACCGTGGACCACGAAGTCGACGGTGATCTGACGAGCTTCCGGGTCGACGCGGCGCACGGTGTAGGTGCGCACAGTGGGCTGTTGTTCGGGCGGGATGCCCTTGAAGCTGTCCAGCGACAGCGGGTGCGGCAGCGACGCGACGTCGATGTCGTCGCGCACGAAGACGAACTTCACGTAGGAGTCGGTGAACTCACCGGGGGTGAACGTGTCGAACCCGGTGCCGCCGAGGACGACGCGCACCATGTGCGGTGCGAGCTGCTCGGTATTGACGACCTGAAATGTGTGTAGTGGTCGACCCGCCACATCGCCTCCCGACGAAAATCGATAGCCAACCGGCTCGACTATACGTTTCGAGCTTGTGTTCCGGCTGTCTACATTGTCAGGCCCCCTGCATTGTCAGGCCCCTCTGCGCACCAGCCGCCAGCAGCCGTCCTCACGGCGGGCCAGTCCGGCGATCTCCAGCATCGCCAGCGGACCCAAGACGCCGGTGGGCGGCAGACCAGAGGCGACCGCGATTTCATCTGCGCTGCGCACACCGCGGGCCGGCAGCGCCTCGTACACCTGCTTCTCGGGGTCGCTCAGGCCATCGAGCGGGCCAACCGGCCGAGGCTCCTCGTCGGCGAATTCGCCTGCCCGACCGACCAATTCGACGACCTCTTCGGCCCGCGTCACCAGCTCGGCACCGTTGCGTAGCAGGGTGTGGCAGCCCATCGACGACGCCGACGTCACCGGCCCAGGCACCGCACACACCACCCGGCCCAGCACCCGTGCCCACGCGGCGGTGTTCGCCGCCCCACTGCGGACACCGGCCTCCACCACCACGGTGGCCGTACCCAGCGCCGCCACCAGCCGATTGCGGGTCAGGAAGCGGTGCCGCGCGGGCCGTACGCCTGGCGGGTATTCCGTCAGCAGCAGGCCGGAATTGCTGATCCGGTGCAGCAGCGACGAATGGCCGGCCGGATACAGCACGTCGATGCCGCCGGCCAGCACCGCCACCGTCTGCCCCTCATTGGCCAGCGCCGCACGGTGCGCCACCCCGTCGATGCCGTAGGCGCCGCCGGAAACCACGGTGACGTCCTGTTCGGCCAGCCCCGCGGCCAGATCGGCGGCGACGTGTTCGCCGTACCCAGAGGCCGCTCGCGTTCCCACGATGGCTGCTGCCCGCTCCGCGACCTCGTCGAGCCGGGTCGGGCCGATCGCCCACAGCGCGATCGGTGGCCGGCCGTGCGGCTTCTCCCGCACCGCGGATCCGCCGAAGGCCGCGAACGCCAGTATCGGCCATTCGTCGTCGTCGGGCGTGATGAGTCGACCTCCGCGGCGCTCGAGCAGAGCCAGGTCCGCCTCAGCTGCATCGATGTCACGCCGGGCGGCCGTCCGTTCCCGTAACGCGTCACTGACCTCGCCGGCGGCGACCCGCTGGGAAGCTTCCACCGGGCCGACGTCGCCGACCAGCGCGGCGATCTCGTCGCAGGGTGGTTCGGCGACCCTGGACAGATATGCCCATGCCAGAGTCCTGGCGTCGTCCGTCATGGCTTTGCTCCTCCCTGACGGAAGCTCAATGCCACCGCCACATCGTCGACGCTCGGTGTGGTCCGTCCGGCCAGATCCGCCAATGTCCACGCGACCCGCAGTGAGCGGTCGACGCCCCGGATACTGAGCGCCCCGCGCTCCAGTGCGATCTTCAGCGGCGCCATCGCGGTGGCGTCGAGCCGGAACTTCCGGCGCAGCACCGACCCGGTGACTTCGGCGTTGGTGGTGAATCCGTATCGGCGCCACCGTTCGGCCGCTGCCGCACGTGCCTGGCCAACCCGATCCCGCACGGCGGCAGTGGGTTCCGCAGCATCGGGCGCGAAGGCACCGGCGCGCACCATGTGCATCTCGACCCGCAGGTCCACCCGATCCATCAGCGGCCCGGACAGCTTGCCGAGGTAGCGGCGCTTCTCCACTGACGTGCAGATGCAGTCTTTCGGGTCGGTTTGCGCACACGCGCACGGGTTGGCCGCCATCACGAGCTGAAACCGTGCGGGGTAGCACGCCACCCCGTCGCGACGGGCAAGCCGAATCTCGCCGTCTTCCAACGGTGTTCGCAGGGACTCAAGGACGCTGACTCGAATCTCGGCGCATTCGTCGAGGAAGAGCACGCCCCGGTGGGCGCGGCTCACGGCGCCGGGACGGGCCATGCCCGAGCCGCCACCGACCAGGGCGGCCACACTCGACGAGTGATGCGGCGCGATGAACGGCGGGCGAGTGATCAGCGGGGTGGTCTCGGACAGCATTCCGACCACCGAATGGATCGCCGTCACCTCCAGCGCCTCACGTTCGGTGAGTTCGGGCAGCAGCCCGGGGAGCCGTTGGGCCAGCATGGTTTTCCCCACGCCTGGCGGGCCGGTGAGCATCAGGTGGTGCGCGCCCGCGGCGGCGACCTCGACGGCGAACCGGGCGTGCGTCTGGCCCACCACGTCGGCCAGGTCGGCAACCGAATCGGCGTGCGGCGCCGGTGTGTCGACGCGGTCGGCGAGGGCGGCCTTTCCCGTCAACCAGCCTTGCAGCTGCCGCAGTGTCTGAGCGCCAAGGACCTCGATGCCGTCGACCAGGCTGGCCTCAGCGAGGTTGGCGACCGGCACCACCACGGTGGGCCAGCCTTGTCGCTTGGCCGCCAAGACGGCCGGGAGGACGCCGCGCACCGACCGGATCCGGCCGTCGAGAGCCAGCTCGCCCAGCAGCACCGACTTCTCCAACCGATCCCACGGTTTCTTATGGCTTGCCGACAGCACCGCGGCGGCGATCGCGATGTCGTACAGCGAGCCGGCCTTGGCCAACGTTGCCGGCGACAGCGCCAAGGTCAGTCGCGACATCGGCCACTCGTTGCCGCAGTTGGTGATTGCCGCACGTACCCGGTCCCGGGACTCGCGCAGCGCGGCGTCGGGCAGCCCCACCAGGTACACCCCGGGGAGACCCGCGGTGATGTCGGCCTCGATCTCGACGATCTCGCCATCGAGGCCCCGCACGGCGACCGAGTAAGCGCGCCCTAACGCCATCAGCCGACCCCACGCAGATGGATGATCTCCGGTGACCGCTGCCTACCGATGCGCACGCCGATCACATCGATGCGGACCGCGGCCCAACTCCGGTCTTGGCCGGCCAGCCAGATCCCGACCAGACGGCGGATCCGCCGCACCTTGGCCGGGGTGACCGCGTACTCCACGCCGCCGAATCCGTCACCGGTGCGGGTCTTCACCTCGACGAACACCAGCGTGCCGTCGGGGGCCGCCGCGATCACGTCGAGTTCGCCGTAGCGGCAGCGCCAATTGCGAACCACGATCCGCAAGCCCAGCGACTCCAGATGCTCGACCGCCAGCTGCTCCCCCAGCGCACCGAGCTGGTTGCGGCTCATCGTCGTCATGGGTGCAGCGTCGGGCACGCGGCCGACAGCTGCCGACGCTCACCGACCGAATCACCCCCGAAACCGCCGAGTTGTCCACAGATCCGGGCTCATCCACAGGCTCACTTCGCTGAGGTCCAGCGGGTGGTCGCCGACCGGAACTAGTGCTGCACCACGAGACTCGGCGCCTCAGATCAGCTCGATCGCCTCCGCGATCGACGGCAACACGCGCGCCGGCCGGAAGGGGTAGCGCTCGATGTCCGCGACCGTCGTCGAACCCGTCAGCACCAGGATCGTTTCCAGCCCCGCCTCGATCCCGGCCACCACGTCGGTGTCCATCCGGTCGCCGACCATCACCGTGCTCTCCGAATGCGCCTCGATCCGGTTCAGCGCACTGCGGAACATCATCGGGTTGGGCTTGCCCACGAAATACGGTTCGCGCCCGGTCGCCTTGGTGATCATCGCGGCCACCGATCCGGTCGCCGGCATCGGCCCTTCAGCCGACGGCCCGGTGACATCGGGGTTGGTGGCGATGAAGCGCGCACCCTGTCCGATCAGCCGGACCGCCTTCGTGATCGCCTCGAACGAGTAGGTGCGCGTCTCCCCGAGCACCACGAAATCGGGGTCGGTATCGGTCAGCGTGTACCCCGTCTCGTGCAGCGCGGTGGTCAACCCCGCCTCGCCGATGACGTAGGCCGACCCGCCGGGCAGCTGATCATGCAGGAAGGCCGCGGTGGCCATGGCCGAGGTCCAGATGGCCTCTTCCGGCACGTCCAGTCCCGAACGAGCCAGCCGCGCCGCCAGGTCACGCGGTGTGTAGATCGAGTTGTTGGTCAGCACCAGGAATCGTCGCTGCTTGTCGATCAGGCACGCCAAGAACTCGGCGGCCCCGGGCAACGCATGCTCCTCGCGCACCAGCACACCGTCCATATCGGTAAGCCAGCACTCCGGTGTCGTTCGCACGGTCCTCCCTTCGGAGACGTTGTGTCCATCAGTGTTCCCTGATACCGCATCGCCAACCCCACGTTCGAGCAAGGCGGTCATGACGCGATATCCGCAGCGGCCGGACGTTGCACCACCCGGCCGACGCTGGTGCACGCCTGCGTGAACGTCACCACCGGCGTCGTCCGAAGGCCATCGTCATCCAAGGCGGGCGGAACGCCATGGCTACCAGGGGATTCCGCTCCGTAGAGCACACTCCAACCCACTGAGCCGTTGTCATCGGAATGAGCGACAACAAGGGCGTCCCGCTCCGACATCTGATCAAGCAGCGTCCCGATCGCATGGTCGGGCTCGGCGAGCACGACGATGGGCTCGGCCCCTGCATCCGTCAGCCGGGTCACCTGATCGCGCAGCCCGGTCTGCTCAGTCAGCAGGATCTGGAGCAGCATCCGATCACTTGACGTATCCCGATGTACTGCACCGACTCTGGTCCGCACCCACATGCCGCGGACCAGCCCCTCGATGTGCTCGACGACCCGTGGCAACTCACGGCGATCCACGTGTAGCCGCGCGCACAGGCACATCCGGTAGGACGTGCGGGCCTCAGCCAGCGTCGCCGCACCCCCGGCACAGCCGCTGGGCACACCCCGGAAGGTGAGCTGGGGCTGATGGTCAGGGTCGTGGCGGAAGATCACATGATCGGTCATCAGCTCGCCTCCCGGCGGGTGGCCCGCTCCCCTACGACAATCGTCACACGTTGCCGCGCAGGCAGATACAGATCCACGCACATCGGCGTCCGCCGCCTCAGGAGGAATGCCAGCATCGCGCGGATCATGCGGACACCGCCGCAGATCGACGCTGCAGAGCCACCGAGACGCTCAGCACCACCAGCCCGACGACCGCCAGCGCCGCACCCGCGGCAGCCGGTGCGGTGTAGCCATACCCCGCGGCGATCACCAGCCCGCCGATCCACGCCCCCGACGCGTTGGCGATGTTCAAGGCCGAATGATTCAGCGCGGCCGCCAGCGTCTGCGCCTCGGCGGCGACATCCATCAGCCGGGTTTGCAGCGCGGGCGCGATCGCTGCTCCGCTGGCACCGATGCCGAACAGCAACACCATTGCGGTGAACGGGTTGTGTGCGCCTGCTACGAAAGCCGCGAGCACCAGAGCAAGCGCCGTCATCGACACATACAGTCCGCGGATCACCGACCGGTCGGCCATCCGGCCGCCGGCCAGATTTCCGACCACCATGCCGGCACCGAAAACCATCAGCCCCAAAGGAACCCACGAGCGGGAGACACCGGTGACGTCAGTCAGCGTGGTTGCGATGTAGGTGTAGACGGCGAACATGCCACCGAAGCCCACCATGCCGATCGCCAGCGCCAACCAGACCTGCGGTCGTCGCAGCGCACCGAGTTCGGCCCGGGGGCTGGTGCTGCTGGTCGCGGCCAGGTCGGGAAGCCACATCCAGATCGCAGCCAACGTCACCAGTCCGATCCCGACGACGAGTGCGAAAGCACTTCGCCAGCCGAGCAACTGGCCGAGCCAGGACGCCAGCGGCACTCCGATCACGGTCGCCACGGTCAGACCGGTCATCACTTGCGCGACCGCCTTGGCCCGCCGCTCGGGCCCGAGCAATTGCGCAGCCACCAGTGCCGCGACACCGAAGAATGCGCCGTGCGGAAGGCCCGCGAGGAAGCGGGCGGCGATCAGGACTCCGTAGCTGGGCGCCAGCACGGTCAGCACGTTGCCGACGGCGAACAACGCCATCAGGGTCATCAATACGACCTTGCGATTGAATTTCGCGGTCAGCGCGGCGATGACCGGCGCACCGACCACGACGCCGAGCGCGTAGGCGGAAATGATGTGGCCCGCGGTCGGTTCGGAGATCCGCAGGCCGCCGGCGATCTCGGGCAGCAGGCCCATCGCGACGAATTCGTTGGTGCCGATGCCAAAGGCACCGAGAGCCAGGGCAAGAATGCCCAGCCCGGTCCTGGTCGGGCAGAGCGCGGGAGATGCCGCCGGTGCGGCGGGTCGGAGCGTGAGGGTCACGGGTGCTATCGACTTTCTGTGCGGTGGCGGATGCTGCCGCGATGCAGCGCTCGGTCCCTGTCCCCCGACCCTACCGCCACTTAAACCACACAACCAACCGACTTTTGTCTAAATATGGCCAAAGTGATGGGTGTCTCTATTGCTTTGCCTCACCAATTGATCTTGGTTCAATGGAAAGGTGCCGGTAACCAGGCGTTCCGCTGCCCCCGCAACAACGGGGGACGTTTTCGCGCTGATACGTACCGGTACCGCCGCCACCCGAACCGAGGTCCGGGAGCTGACCGGCCTGTCCAGGACGGCTGTCGGCAGCCGCATCGCCGCCCTGGCCCGCCGCGGGCTGGTCTCCGAAGGCGAGGAGGGGCCGTCGACCGGTGGTCGTCCACCGGCGCTGGTGCGGTTCAACACCGAAGCCGGTGTGGTCCTGTCGGCCGCCGTCGGCCGCAGCCGCACCCGGCTCGCGGTGTGCAACCTGGCCGGCGACATCCACGCCCTGGCCGATATGGACTCCGAGATCCGCATCGGCCCCGATGATCTGATGCCCGACCTGGTCAAGCGCCTGGAGGTCCTGCTCGACGAGAGCGGCCGGCCCGCGGGTGATGTGCTCGGCGTCGGGGTGTCGCTACCCGGCACGGTCGACCAGCAGCGCGGCTGCAGCCTGGCGTCTCCGGTGATGAGCGGTTGGGACGGCGTTCCGTTGGAGCCGTACTTCCGGAAGCTGACGGCGGCGCCGATCGTGCTCGACAACGACACCAACGTCCAGGCGCTCTCGGAGCGCCGCGGACCGCTGAGAATTCACGACGATCTGCTGCTGATCAAGGCGTCCACCGGCCTCGGCGCGGGGATCGTGTGCGGCGGGGTACTCCAGCGCGGCGCTGTGGGCGCGGCCGGCGAGTTCGGCCACAACAAGACCGCCGCGGCCGCGGGCATACCGTGCCGCTGCGGCGACACCGGTTGCCTGGAGGCGATCGCCGGTGGATGGGCATTGGTACGCATGCTGCAGGAGCAGGGCCGGCCGGTCCACCACATTCGCGACGTCGTCGAACTGGCCAACCACGGCGACGGCGAGGCGCGCCGGCTGCTGCGCGAAAGTGGCCGCCACGTGGGTGAGGTGATCGCCGCCGCGGTGAACCTGCTCAACCCCGAGGTTCTCGTCGTCGGCGGCGACATGTCGGGCGCGTACGACGTCTTCGTCGCCGGGCTGCGAGAAACGTTGTACGGCAACGCAACTGCATTGGCTACCCGACACCTTCAGGTCGTCCCGTCGACGTACGGCGACAGGGCAGGCAACATCGGCAGCGCGATGCTGGTCTTGGAAAAGATCCTGTCCCCCAGCGCCATCGACGCATCGCTGCGCTGACGAGAGCTGGGCAACCCGACCCTGACCTACTCGGGCAGCCGCAGCTCGGGCTTCTCGACCTCTTCGATGTTGACGTCCTTGAACGTGATCACCCGGACCTGCTTGACGAACCGGGCGGGGCGGTACATGTCCCACACCCACGCATCGGACAGGCGCAACTCGAAGTAGACCTCACCATCGGTGTTGCGCGGCACCAGTTCCACGCTGTTGGCCAGGTAGAAGCGGCGCTCGGTCTCCACGACGTAGCTGAACTGCCCCACGATGTCCTTGTATTCGCGGTACAGCGAGAGCTCCATCTCGGTCTCGTATTTTTCGAGATCTTCGGCACTCATCGGTTCAGCTGTCCTCTTTGTCTTGTCGTGGTGCTATCCATCTTGACTCACAGCTGATCCTCGCGTGCGACTGGCACCTGATCACCGCACCGCGGTGGTGGGCACTCCATCACCATCTCCGTACCACCGGCACGTGCCACCCGCCGGACATTGATGTAGGAAAACCGGTGCTGACGGCACGGGCCGAGGTTGGTCAGCGCCGCGCTGTGCGCCGGGGTGCTGTACCCCTTGTGGTCGGCGAAACCGTAGCCCGGGTGTTCGTCGTCCATTGCCACCATCAGCCGATCGCGGCTGACCTTCGCCAGCACACTGGCCGCGGCGATACACGCCGCCGCGGCATCCCCGCCGATCACCGGCAACGACGGCATCGGCAGCCCCGGCACCCGGAACCCGTCGGACAGCACATACCCGGGCCGGACCGACAGGCCCGCCACCGCGCGACGCATCCCCTCGATGTTGGCCACGTGCACACCGCGGCGGTCGACTTCGGGCGCCGGGATGAACACCACGTGGTAGGCCAGCGCGTAGCGGCGGATCAGCGGGAACAGTTCCTCGCGCGCCTTCTCGGTGAGCTTCTTGGAGTCGTCGAGCGCCGACAGGCTCTCCATCCGGTTCGGCCCCAGTACACAGGCCGCCACCACGAGCGGGCCAGCGCACGCGCCCCGGCCGACTTCATCGACCCCGGCGACCGGCCCCAAACCGCTTCGGTACAAAGCGGATTCGAGGGTGCGCAGTCCCGAGGATTTGCGGATCACCGTCCGCGGCGGCCACGTCATCGCCGGCACGGTCAGCCCTGCTGCGGGTTGACCGAGGACACACCACCCCAGCGCGACGGCGGCCACGCGATGAACCGGGCCTTGCCGATGACGTTGCTCACCGGCACGGTGCCGGCCATGGGATCACCCGTGCACAGGATGCCCTTCTGGGCGTCGGCAGGTGTGCTGGTGCAGTGGGCGCGCGAATCGGCCGAATGCGTGCGGTTGTCGCCCATCACCCACAGCCGGCCCTCGGGCACCTTGACCGGACCGAACTCATTGCCCAAACACGGATAGACGGCCGGGTCGGCCATCATCGTCTGCGCGTTGAGGTAGGGCTCGGTGAGCAGCTTGCCGTCGACGGTCAGCCCGGTGTCGGCACGGCATTGCACCGTCTGGCCTCCGGTGGCGATGACCCGCTTGACCAAGTCGTTCTCGTCGGGCGGTACGAAACCGACCACCGACAGGGCGTTCTCGATGTAGCGGACCGCGGTGTTGGTGGACCGGATGGATTTGTATCCGACGTTCCAGTTCGGCGGGCCTTTGAAGACGATGACGTCACCGGGCCGCGGATCCCCGAACCGGTAAGTGACCTTGTCGACCATGATCCGGTCGCCGACGCAGCCGGCGCAGCCGTGCAGGGTGGGTTCCATCGATTCCGACGGAATCAGGTACGGACGCGCGATGAACGTCAGCATCACGTAGTACAGGACTATGGCGATGGCAACGAGGATCGCGCCTTCGCGCAGCGCGGACTTCTTCTTTTCCCCGGTCTCCGGGGCCGCGTCGGCGGGACTGTCGTCCGCCCCGTCCGTCGCGGTGAGGTTGTCCGGCGTGGAGTCGTTCGAGCCCGTGTTGTCGGTCACGTCGTCAGCGTAGTCAGACCGGCTGACCGGTCAGTGACTCCAACACGTCGAAGCTCAGCGCTTCTCCTTGATCTTGGCCTTCTTGCCCCGCAGCTCGCGCAGGTAGTACAGCTTGGCGCGCCGCACGTCACCGCGGGTCAGCACCTCGATGTGGTCGATGTTGGGCGAATGCACCGGGAAGGTGCGCTCGACACCGACGCCGTAGCTTTCCTTGCGCACGGTGAAGGTCTCGCGAATGCCACCGCCCGAACGACGGAGCACAACACCCTTGAAGACCTGAACGCGCTGCTTGTTGCCCTCGATGACCTTCACGTGGACATTGATGGTGTCCCCGGGGCTGAAGGTCGGGATGTCGTCGCGCAGCGACGCCTGGTCGACGAAGTCCAGCGTGTTCATCGGTGACACTTCCTTGCGGTTCGCGGCGCAGCCACCTGCCTGCGCGGAAAGCGCTGGCGATCGCCGGGCCGATGGATTCGGGCACGTGATGTTTGGCGCAGCAGGCGGAAAAGTCCCAGCCCGCGCGGCAACTGCTCAATTGTGCCAGATGCACCGCGAGCAGCGAAATCGCGCGACCCGCCGAGGCGCCGCTGATCTGTCGACAAGCTAAACGCGCGGTGTAGAAAAGGTACCGTTAACCTGGTCTAAGGTCGGGCGGCAACGCGGCACCCCGGATCTCAGCGTTCTACCGGTTCCCGAGGAGATGGACATGCGACGGCATCTGTCGATGCTGGTCACCGGCAGCGCGGCGGCAGTGATCGGCGTGCTGGTGGCCGCCTCGTCAGCTCAGGTGAACGCCGGCCCGAGCGACGTAGGGGCTCGCCCGGTGAACCTGCTGTCTGTCGACCCGAACGGCATCGCGCAGGCTCCCGCCCTCGGCCCGTTGCCCGACGCGCCGCCGGATGCCTCGACCGGCCTCGACCTGCGCGCCAAAGAAGCCGCGTCGGAGGCCGCGCAGGACGGCGCCGACATCAGCTTCACCCTGCTCGACCGCACCACCGGACGGATCCTCAAGGGCGGTGACGACGCTCCCTTCCCGGTCGCATCGGTGAGCAAACTGTTCATCGCCGACGATCTGCTGCTGCAGGTGGCCAAGGGGCAGCGCCAGCTCACCCCGGCAGAGCAGCAGTCCTTCGACGTCATGCTGCGGTCCTCCGACGACAGCGCCGCCGAAGTGTTCTGGGGCGAGGGCGGCGGCAACGCGATCATCAGCAGGGTGACCGCGCGATACGGGCTCACCTCGACCAGCGCGCCATACGACGGCAACTGGTGGAACACCATGAGCACCACCGCCGACCTGGTTCGGTACTACGACATGCTGCTCGATGGTGCGGGCGGCCTGCCCGCCTCGCAGGCCGCGGTCATCCTCGGCGACCTCTCGGCGTCCACCCCCACCGGCGTCGACGGCTACCCGCAGCGGTTCGGCATCCCAGACGGGCTGTTCGCCGAACCCGTTGCGGTCAAACAAGGTTGGATGTGCTGCTGGAACGGCGGCAACTGGCTGCACATGTCCACCGGGGTGATCGGACCGGACCGGCGCTTCGTGCTGGCCATGGCCTCACTGCAGCCGGTCGACGATGCGACCGCGCGCAACACGATGACCCAAGCCGTCAAGACGATGTTCCCCGACGGCCGGATCTGACTCCGCACGGCTGTCAACGACGCGGCGGTCCCGGCGGCGGCTGACGGAATTCGGCGCGAGCCCGGAACGGCCGGGTCGGTTCATTGCCCACGGTCGCTGCCACCGCAGTCGTGTTCGCCATCGGACTGGCGAGCCGCGTCGTCGGCGCGGTCGGGCTGGCGGCGCGCCGCGGACCGAGCACCAGCGGACGGGTGGCCTGGGCGCTCTCATCGTCGTTCTGTTCGAGCACCCTGCGGGCGATCCGCTCGATCGCGCCCTGCACCTGCATGCGGTCGGGCCGGCCGTCGAACGCTGGCGAACGGGTGAGAGTGTCGGTAATCCAGCTCGCCAGCATGTTGCGGGCATGGTTCACTTCCGCGGCGCCGGCTGGGGTGAGCCACAGCTGATCGCCGCTGCGCTGGGCGTAGCCGTTCGCGACCAGCCGGTCGAACGTCGGCTCCAGGATCTCGACCGGCACCCGGTGGTGGGCGGCCACGGCGCTGAGGTCCGCCGTGCCGGCCACCTGCGCATGCCGGTAAATCCGCAACGCGGCCCACATCAACGGAACGTCGAGGCGGGTGCCGCCCGCTCGAGCCAGTGCCGGTAGGTGCTGGCCGCGACTCTCCCGCAGCAGTCGACTGACCGCGACCTCCAGCACTTTCTCGGCCGGTTCGGTGGTCGGCATGCCGAAGCCCTCGCCGAGGTCGGTGCTGCCGGTGGCGGCCGCGTCGCGCAGTGGCACCTGCTTGAGGAACAGCGCCAGTACGAACCCGACGATCGCGACCGGCGCCGCGAACAGGAAGACCTTGCTCAGCGACTCGGCGTAGGCGTCGACGATCGGCGCGGCCGCTGCGGGCGACAGCTTGTGCAGCGCCTGCGGTGACTGCGCGACGTCGGGCGGGGCACCGCTGGCCGCCAGGGCCGCCGGCAACCGGTCGGCCAGGAAGTTACTGAACAGTGAGCCGAAGATCGCGGCGCCGAACGAACTGCCGATGGTGCGGAAGAACGTCACTCCCGAGGTGGCCACGCCCAGGTCGGTGAAGTCGACGGTGTTCTGCACGGTCAAGATCAGGACCTGCATGCTCAGCCCGATTCCGGCGCCGAGGATCAGCAGGTCCAGCGACTGCACGAGCGTCGAGGTGTGCGCGTCCATCAGCGACAGCAGGATGAACCCGACGGCCATGGTCGCGGTGCCCACTATCGGGAAGATCTTGTAGCGTCCGGTGCGACCGACGATGACACCACTGGTCAGCGAGGTGGCCAGCAGACCGGCGACCATCGGCAGGGTGTGCAGGCCGGACACGGTGGCCGACACCCCGTCGACGAACTGCATGTAGGTCGGCAGGAACGTCAGCGCTCCGAGCATCGCGAATCCGACGACGAACGACAGCACGCAGCACACCGTGAACACCGGGTCGGCGAACAGCCTGATCGGCAGAATCGGTTCGGCAGCCCGCTTTTCGACGAACACGAAGGCCACCAGGATCGCCACCGAGCCGACGAACAGGCCGATGATCGTCGGCGATCCCCACGGATAGGTGGTGCCACCCCAGCTGGTGGCCAGGGTCAGACCGGCCGCACCGAGACCGACCAGCACGATGCCGGGATAGTCGATGACCGGTCGGGAGGTACGGCCCAGCGCCGGAATCGCCACCGCCGCCACCGCGAGCACCACCACCGCAACCGGCACGTTGACCCAGAACGCCCACCGCCACCCGAGGTGGTCGGTGAACAGCCCGCCCAACAGCGGGCCCACGACGGTGGTGACGCCGAACACGGCACCCAGCGCGCCCTGGTAGCGGCCCCGTTCGCGCAGCGGGATCACTTCGCCGATGACCGCGACCGCCGTGACGGTGATCGCTCCGCCGCCGATGCCCTGCAGTGCGCGCGAAGCAACCAGCATCGACATCGATCCGGCCAATCCGCACAGCACCGAGCCGGCCAGGAAGAACAGCACGGCGGCCTGGAAAACCGGCTTGCGGCCGAAGGTGTCACCGAGCTTGCCGACGACTGCGGTTACAATCGTCGACGCCAGCAGGTAACTGGTGACGACCCACGACTGGTGGCCGGCTCCGCCGAGATCGGCGACGACGGTGGGCAGTGCGGTCGCGACGATGGTCTGGTCGAGGGCGGCCAACAGCATGCCGAGCACCACAGCGAGGAAGACGAAGTTGCGCTGTCGGCCCGTCACCTGCGCAGCCGCCGGTGCTGGCGGAGCGCCGGTGGATGGACGAGTCACGCCTTCCTCAATACCCCTCCGCGACCGTGGGTAACCTGCGCCGCGCCGTGCTCTCAGTCACCGAGCAGGTCAGGCCGACCCGCCGAGCAGGTCCGGCCGACGCTCCCGCGTCCGCTGCAGCGCCTGTTCGTGGCGCCACGCCGCGACTTTGCCGTGGTCACCGGAAAGCAGGACGTCCGGCACCGGCAGCTCGCGCCAGGTCGGCGGACGCGTGTAGCTCGGGCCTTCGAGCAGACCGTCCTTTTCCGGCGAGTGCGAATCATCCTGGTGCGAGCGCGGATTGCCCATCACGTTCGGTAGCAACCGGACCACCGCCTCGATCATCACCAGCGCCGCGACCTCACCACCGGCCAGCACGTAGTCGCCGATCGAGACCTCCTCGACCCGCATCCGCCGCCGCGCGTCCTCGGCGACCCGCTGGTCGATGCCTTCGTAACGGCCACAGGCGAACACCAGATGCCGCTCCCCCGTCCAGGCCTGGGCGTCGTTCTGGGTGAACAGCCGTCCCGCCGGTGTCGGGATCACGAGAACTGTGTCCTCGGTGCAGATCTCGTCGAGCGCCTCACCCCAGACCGGGGCCTTCATCACCATGCCCGGACCGCCGCCGTACGGAGCGTCGTCGACCGAGTGGTGGACGTCGTGGGTCCAGCGACGCAGATCGTGGACGGCGAAGTCCACGATGCCGGACTCGATGGCCTTGCCGGGCAACGACTGTCGTACCGGGTCGAGATACTCGGGGAAGATGGAGATGACGTCAATCCGCACGGCTGCGCACCTATTCCAAGCCATCCAGATCCAAAAGCCCATCGGGAGGATCGATTTCGACGATCCCGTCGTCCAGCGACACCGACACCACGATCGCTCCGACGAACGGCACCAACACTTCGGTGTCGTCAGCTCCGCGCACCGCCAGCAGTTCCGCGCCCGCGGTGTGCAGCACTTCGGTGATCGAGCCGACGACGCGGCCGTCGACGGTCCGCACCGTCAGACCTTCGAGCTGATGGTCGTAGAACTCGTCGGGATCCTCGATGGGAGGCAGTTCCGCGGAGTCGACGACGAACAGGTGGCCGCGCAATGCGTCGGCCGCATTGCGGTCGGACACCCCGCGCAGCCGTACCAACAGACGACCGCCGTGCGGCCGAACCGCCTCAACGACGACGTCTTGGCCGCCGTCACCGCGAGATGGCCGCAGCCGCAATCGGTTTCCGACTGCGAACCGCTCTTCGGGGTCATCGGTGCGGACGTCGACCACCAGTTCCCCGGTGATGCCGTGAGCCTTGGCCACCCGCCCGGCGACGAGTTCCATCGTCAGCCCAGTCCCCGGGTCGCTTCGCTCCTGGCCACCGTTACTGGTCGGTGTCCACCACGTCGACGCGGATGCCTCGGCCACCGATACCGGCGACCAGGGTGCGCAACGCGGTCGCGGTGCGACCGCCACGGCCGATCACCTTGCCGAGGTCCTCAGGGTGGACGTGGACCTCAACCGTGCGTCCCCGCCGATTGGTGACCATGTCGACGCGGACATCGTCGGGATTGTCGACGATCCCGCGGACCAGATGCTCCACGGCGTCGACGACGACCGAACTCATTCTGCGGCGGCCTCAGTGGACTCGGCAGCCTCGGCGGCCGGCTCAGCGGCCTCAGCGGCGGGCTCGGCCTCGGCGGCCTCAGCCTTCTTGGCCGGCGCCTTCTTCTTCTTGGCCTGGGTGGCCTCGCCACTCGGCGCGCCGTCGGCCTCAGCCAGCGCGGCGTTGAACAGGTCCAGCTTGCTGGGCTTGGGCTCCTTGACCTTCAGCGTGCCCTCGGCGCCGGGCAGGCCCTTGAACTTCTGCCAGTCACCGGTGATCTTCAGCAGGTTGAGAACCGGCTCGGTGGGCTGGGCGCCAACCGACAGCCAGTACTGCGCCCGCTCGGAGTCGATCTCGATCAGGCTCGGCTCTTCCTTGGGGTGGTAGCGGCCGATGACCTCGATCGAGCGGCCGTCGCGGCGGGTGCGCGCGTCGGCGACAGCGATGCGGTACTGGGGGTTGCGGATCTTGCCAAGCCGGGTGAGCTTGATCTTGACAGCCATGAACTAACTCCTGTGGGTATCACGCTGCAATTCAGCGATGCCGGCGGAATTGCCGGATCCGGTTTTGCCTCGCGCGCGTGACCAGCCGGCGGCCCATCCATAACGGAAGCCGCGGTCGGACAGCCACCGATTGTGCCAGACGGCCCTGGTCAGGTGTTAATCGCGCGACCTGGCGCCGGCCGGATCAGACGATCTTCTGGATGCACTTCTGCTCGACGCGCCGCGTCATCCGCCAGCCGTCGGGGGTGCGGACGAACGCGTCGTCGTACCAGAGGCCGCAGAACATGATCTGGCCGTCGTCGCCGAGCGCCATCGGATTGAACAGGATCGTGCGCGAGGTCGCGGTGTCGCCGTCGAGGCGGATGTCGAAGTTTCCGAGCATGTGGAAGTAGGCCGGGAAATTCGGCAGCACCTCGGCCAGCCAGGCCTTGACATCGGGGAAGGTGCCCGCGATCCCACCCAGCTCGGTGTAGTCGATGTGGGCGTCCGGGGTGAAAACACGATCGAGGTCGTCGAAACGGCGGCTGTCGATCGCCGTCGAGTAGTCGACCAGCAGCTGCTGGATTTCCATCCGATCCGACATCTCTTCAAGGCTCAGCATGCGCGTGATTCAACACCTGATCGTTGGGCGCGGCCGGTGTGGTCCACACCTGCGGGACACTTTCTACTAAGGTTCGCCTAACCAAATTAGATCGGAGCAGGTGTGGTGGAGCGTCCGGGTTTCTCGCTGATCATCGGTTACGCCAGCGACATGGGGACCGCCGAGTACATCGCCATGCAGCTGGCCGACGCGGTCAAAGAAGCCGGGATCGACGCCACCGAGACCGAACTCAACGACATCGCCCTCGACGAGGTCCGGGCCGCGACCCACGTCATCGTGGTGGCCTCGACGTTCGGCGAGGGCGAGGTCCCCGACAACGGCACCGTGTTCTGGGAGGAGTTGGCGGCAGCCGACACCCGTCTCGACGGCCTGAGCTACGCGGTCCTGGCGCTGGGCGACAGCTCCTACGAGTTGTTCTGCAACGCCGGCCGGATCATCGATGCCCGCCTCGCCGAACTGGGTGCCCACGCGCTGGCCGAGCGCGCCGAGTACGACTGCTACCGGGAAGGCGACGCCCGCGAGTGGATCGCCGACGTCGCCACGATCCTCATTGAAGCGGCCGCCGCCGCACCCGCCTCAGCCGAATCCACCGCCCCGAAGACGGCACCGCACCGCCGTCACGGAGCCAGCCCGTGGACCGGCGCGAATCCCTTCACCTCGACCGCCCTGGTGAACCGCCTGCTGACGGCACCGGAGTCCGACAAGGAGGTCCGCCACATCGAGCTGGATCTCGCGGACTCCGGAATCACTTATCAGGCCGGCGATTCGGTCGCCGTGCATCCGCCCAACAATCCCGCCCTGGTCGAGGCCGTCATGGCCAAGCTCGGAGTCGACAGCACCTACGTCGCCGCGGGCGGTGATCGACCGCTGGGCGAACTGCTCGCCGACGATCTCGACATCTGCTGTCCGTCGCGGGCATTGCAGGCGCTGGTCGCGGCCCGCACCGACAACACCGAAGCCGCGGCGGCGCTGCGCTCCCCCGACCCCGCGGTGGTGTCCTCGTGGTTGTACGGCCGCGACGTGCTCGACCTGCTGCACCTTGCCGAGCTGTCAGTCGATGAGGTGCTGGAAACGTTGCGGCCCTTGCAGTTTCGCGACTATTCGATCGCCTCGAGTCCGCTGGTCCATCCGGGCCGGCTGCATCTGACGGTGGCGACCGTGCGCTACCACTGCCGTGACCGCGCCCGCGGTGGCGTGGCTTCCACATTTCTGGCCGACAGAGTCTCCAGTGGGCAGTCGGTGCGAATTCACCTGCGGCCCAACCATAATTTCCGGCTGCCGGCCCCGGATGTGCCGATCATCATGGTCGGGCCGGGAACCGGCATCGCGCCGTTCCGCGCGTTCCTGCATGAACGCCAGGCGACCGCTGCGCCGGGCAGATCCTGGCTGTTCTTCGGCGACCGGCGGCGCCACACCGACTTCCTCTATGGCGACGAGCTGACGCGATTCCACGAATCCGGCGCACTGACCCGACTGGACCTGGCTTTCTCGCGGGAGAGTGCCGGGCCGAAAACCTACGTCCAGCACCGCATGAAGGACAACGCACGAGAGTTGTTCGCGTGGCTCGACGGCGGCGCGCATCTCTATGTGTGCGGCGACGCCGAGCGGATGGCCAAGGATGTCGACGCGGCCCTGCACGAGATCGTCGCCGAGGCCGGTGACATGGACGCCGCCGCAGCGCACTCCTACGTCAACGAACTGATCAAAGCCCACCGGTACGTGCGCGACGTCTACTGACCGAGCGCGTTAGGCTCAGGGCCCATGCGCAGACTTCTCGCGAGCCTGACGACGGCGCTCACTGTATTGACGGCGACGGCAGGGATTGCCAACGCGGACACCATCGATCAGCCACCGGGCTCGGTGCCGATCCCCGACGGACCCGCACCCGCGTGGATCGTCGCCGACATGGACACCGGCCAGGTGCTGGCCGGCCGCGACATGTACGCCGCGCATCCGCCGGCCAGCACGATCAAGACACTGCTGGCCCTGACCGCTCTGGACGAACTGCCCGACCTGAACGCGACGGTGGTGGCCAACAACTCCGACACCCTCGTCGAATGCAACTGCGCCGGGGTGCGACCCGGGCGCACCTACACCGCCCGCCAGCTGCTCGACGGGCTGCTGCTGGTGTCGGGCAACGACGCCGCCGACACCCTGGCCGACATGCTCGGTGGCTACCGGGAGGCGGTCGACAAGATGAACGCCAAGGCCGTCGCGATCGGGGCGACCAACACCCACGCGACCACACCGTCCGGTCTGGACGGAGCGGGTGGCCCGGGCTGGACCACTCCGCACGACCTCGCCGCGATCTTCCGCGCCGCGATGGCCAATCCGGTGTTCGCACAGATCACCGCCCAGCCGGTCGCGATGTTCCCCGGCGACACGGGCGATAAGCCGCTGGTGAATCAGGACGAGCTGCTGGCCCGCTATCCCGGTGCGATCGGCGGCAAAACCGGCTTCACCGACGCCGCCCGCAAGACGTTCGTCGGCGCCGCCGACCGCGGCGGCCGCCGCCTGGTGATCGCGATGATGTACGGGCTGATCCACGAAGGTGGCCCCACCTACTGGGATCAGGCGGCGGCGCTGCTGGATTGGGGCTTTGCCCAGAACCCGTCCGAGAGCGTCGCCGCGCTGTAGGCCGCCCGGCTAGCGGTGTCCGCCGCCCGCATTGAACCCCGGCTGAGCAGCCTCACCTTCGGTGATCTGATAGGGCGCGGGGGCCAGATCGTTGGGGGTGGCCACGATAGCCGAGTTGTCTCCCGACTGCGGGGCACCGGCGGGGGCCTGGCTGTCCGGCACGACCTGGAAATTCTCGTCGGAATCCGGCACGACGACAGGCGCCGCGGTGCTGCCCGGGTCACCCGGTACCCAGGCCAGGAGGTCACGGGTGCCGTCGTTGAAGACAACGCTGTTCGGGATGTCGCCAACGACGTCGAAGTAGAGTTTTCCGCCATTCGACGCGCCCCAAATAGCGGGGTAGAAATCGCCGGACTCAGCCCGGGCACCGAAGCGCTCGATGAACGGCGGGTAACTGCCACCGAACCCGTCGATCGTCAGCTTGGCCGAATACAACGTGCCATTGTGTGGCACCGGGTCCGAACTGGGCTTGAGCTTGCCCACGGCGTAGCCGATGTAGGGCAGCCCATTGGGCCCGTTCAACGTTTCCTGCTCGCCGAACACCCTCACGCTGTCGGTCGCCCACGCCGGTGCGGCGCAGACGCCGGCAAGGCCCAACGTGACAACGGTGGCGGCCACCCCGGCCATTTTTGCGATCTTCACAGTCTCTCCCCAGCTGATCAGTGCCAACATCCCCGGTGCTTGTCTCCGAAGAGCTTACTGTGACCTACCTCTCATAAACCCGCTTTAAACGGCATCTCCGCGATTAGTCAGGACCCTCGTCGCCGCGCGCCAAACCCGTCCCTCGTCATCGCAATACATTCGAGACTCGCTCGCGTCGTTGCCGAGGTGCAGCCTGGTTAGCGTCGGCACTCATGCCGGCCCGCCCATTCGCCGCGATGTTGGGCATCGCCATGTCCCTGGTGCTGGTGGCGCCCGCCGCGGCCGCGCCCACCCCGCAGCCGGCCGGAGCAGTGACCGCTCCCCCCGACGGTCCGGCGCGGGCCTGGCTGGTCGCCGACCTCGACACCGGGCAGATCCTGGGCAGCCGCGAACCCTATAGCGCGCACGCCCCGGCCAGTACCATCAAGCCGCTGCTCGCGATGGTCGTGCTCGACCAGTTGGCGCCCAACGCCGCGATCCGCGCGACGGCAGCCAACACCGGAGTCGAATGCTCGTGCGTCGGGCTGGTGCCCGGCCAGATCTACACCGCACGCCAACTGCTCGACGGGTTGCTGCTGGTGTCGGGCAACGACGCCGCCAATCTGCTCGCCGACATGCTCGGCGGTCAACAAGCGGCAGTGCAGAAGATGAATGCCAAGGCCTATCAACTGGGCGCCCGTAGCACCAGGGCCGGATCGCCGTCTGGGTTGGACGGGCCGGGCTGGGAGTCGGTGACCTCACCGCACGACCTGGCGTTGATCTATCGGGAAGCGTTGCGCTACCCCCTGTTTGTGCAGATCGTCCACCAGACCTCGGCGCAATTCCCCGACCGGTCGGGCTACCGGGAGATCAAGAACCAGGATCGCCTGCTGCGCAGCTACGCCGGCTTCATCGGCGGCAAGAGCGGCTACACCGATCTGGCCCGCGAGACCTACGTCGGAATGGCGCAGCGCGGCGGACACCGGCTGATCGTGGTGGAGATGTACGGCGATGACGATCTCTGGAACCAGGCCGCCCAACTGCTCGACTGGGGCTTCAGCCACTACCCCGCGTGAATCACCGCAAACGCGGCACGGTCCGGTTGACAACGGAAAGATCAACGATTCACCAATACTCCCGAATTGACGACCATGCGAGCTAATTAGCTTTACTCTCATGTCGGCCGATGTCGGCCATTCTTATCAGCGTTGAGTGTCGGGACGGGGATCGTTGATGGACTACAGCAAGGGTCAGACGCGCAGGCGCAGGGCCGCGCACAAATTCGCTGCCTGGCTGGCTGCGGGCACGATCACCGCGGGCCTCGGCGCCGCCTTGGTGGGCGGCACCGCCGCCGCATACGCGGACACCGGATCGTCCGGGTCGACGTCGCATTCGGCATCGGACACCTCCAACGGCTCTGCGAACAAGCAGGATTCGACGGGCTCGTCGCGCAGAGCTGTCGGTAAGCCGTCGCCGAAGGTCAAGGCCACCGGTGGCGCTGTGACATCGCCGTCAGCGCAGGGTCTGGCGACGCCGACGGATTCCAAGCCGTCCCTGTCGTTGGTGACCACCGCCGACGTGAAACCCAAAGCGTCTGCCACACCCAAGATTCCGACTGTCCAGTCGGTGCTCAGCGATATCGCACGCCAGATCGACTACACGTTCTTCAACAAGGCGCCGACCGCGTCGCCCACGCAGGGCGCGCAGGCGGGCCCGAAGAAACAGGTCGACGGCGCCGTCAACGGCAGCAGCAACAACGGATTCGATCCGACCTACACCGTCACCGAACAACCCAAGTACGGCACGGTCACCCTCAATCCCAAGACCGGGCAGTACACCTACGTCGCGCGTGACGAGCTGATCACGCCCGGCATCACCGACGAATTCACGGTCAGCGTGAGCAACGGCGCCGCCGCCAAGTTGCCGGGCCTGCTCGGTCAGCTGCAGCTCGCGCTGCACTCGATGGCGGTCGCACTGGGGGTTGCCAAGCCCGACACCATCGAAAAGGACATCGTCGTCAAGATTTCGGGCACCGGGAAATACGGGACCCCCACCGATCAGGCGCAGTACTGGCTCGAGCAGACGATCGACAACGACTGCGTGCTGATCGCCGACGCCGCGATCATCGCCCAGCTGGGCGGCCCGAAGTTCACCGAGGCGGAAATCGTGGCGATCGGTAAGGCCACGCCCAGCACCGTTGACCCGACGAAGCCGATGTACGTGGGTACCAAAGCCGAAACCGGCTCTGGCGGTATGTACGACAAAGATGGCGTCGCGCTGCTGAAGAAGTACGGAATCGACGCCACCTACAAGTCCTACGTCGATGACCCGGAGCCGGGTGAAGCCCCGAACAAGGCCACCCAGGTCGACGGGCAGCGGGCACTCGCCGATGTCGAAGCCGCGTTGGCCGCCGGCAAGGCCGTGGCGGTCGTCGTCGACTCCGGCCTGATCGTGAACGCATCCGGCCAGGACGTCGAGACGCCTGCACCCGAGGCCAACCACTGGGTGGTCGTGACCGGGGTGGATATCAGCACCGGCAAGATCTACCTGAACGACGGCAACCTGGCCGCCGGCAGCGCGCCGGTGTCCATCGCCGGCTTCATGTGGTCTTGGCAGTCAAGCGATTTCGGCGTGATTGTCGCGTCCAGGGCTCCCGCCGCGGCCGCCGCCATCGCCGCCTGATCAGTACACCCGGCCGCGCAGGATCACTCGGTCGGGGTTGGACAAGATGTCGGCGCCGCCGCGCGGATCCTCGGTGTAGCACACCAGGTCCGCCGGCGCGCCGTCGTCGAGAACGGGCCTGCCCAACCACCGGCGCGCATCCCAGCATGCCGCGCCGAGTGCGTCGGTCGGGTTCATCCCGACGCGCGTGAGGGCCTCGACCTCGTCGGCGATCCGGCCGTGGACGATCGTGCTGCCGGCATCGCTGCCCGCATAGATCGGCACACCGGCTTCCCTGGCTGCGGCAACCCGCGGGTAGCAGCTGGCGTAGAGGTCCCGCATGTGAGCGGCGTAGGTCGGGTATTTGCTTGCGGCGTCGGCGAATCCGGGGAAGTTCTCGATATTGATCAGTGTGGGCACCAGCGCGGTGCCGTGCTCGACCATCATCGCGATGGTGTCGTCGGTCAGCCCGGTGCCGTGCTCGATGCAGTCGATGCCCGCACCGATCAGTCCCGGCAAGGCGTCCTCGCTGAACACGTGCGCCGTGACCCGCGCACCCTCGTCGTGGACGGCGGCGATCGCCGCGCGCAGCACGTCGTCGGACCACAGCGGCGCCAGGTCCCCCACCGAGCGGTCGATCCAGTCGCCGACCAGCTTGACCCACCCGTCGCCGGCGCGGGCTTGAGCGGCCAGCGCCTCGGGCAGCTGCCACTCGTCCTCGAGTTCGATGGCGAAGCCCCGCGAATACCGCTTGGGGCGGGCCAGATGTCGTCCCGCCCGGATGATCCGCGGCAGGTCGTGGTGATCGTCGAGGCTGCGGGTGTCGGTCGGCGATCCGCAGTCGCGCAGCAACAGAGCGCCGACCTCACGTTCGCGCTCGGCCTGGGCGATCGCCTCGTCCAGCGGGATCGCGCCGTCGTCTCCGAGCCCGACGTGGCAGTGCGCGTCGACCAGACCAGGCAGGATCCAGCCGCCGTCAAAAACCGTCTCGGCATCGGCGACCGGTTCGGCGCGCAGCACACCGTCGACGATCCACCACTCGACGGGCTCGCCGTCGGGCAGACCACGGCCCCGAACGTGAAGGGCCACCACGCTAGCGCTTGCCCGGGAACTTCAGCTTGGACAGATCGAAATCGGCCAGCCCCGGCGGCAATTCGTTGAGACCTTCGGGCATTCCGGAGAGGTCCGGGAAACCACCGGGCATGGCGCCGAGCAACGGATTGGCCTTCGGCGGCGTCGGCCCGCGCCCGCCGCCCTTTTTCTTGCCCGCCTGCTTGTTCTTGCCCTTGGTCTGTTTCTTCGACGAACGCCGCCCGAACGGCATGCCCATCGCGCCGGCCATCTGCGACATCATCTTGCGGGCTTCGAAGAAGCGGTCGACGAGCTGATTGACCTCGGACACATTGACGCCCGAGCCGTTGGCGATGCGCAGCCGGCGCGAAGCATTGATGATCTTCGGGTCGGCCCGCTCCTGCGGCGTCATGCCGCGGATGATCGCCTGCAGCCGGTCGAGCTGCTTGTCGTCGACGGTGGCCAGCGCGTCCTTCATCTGGCCCGCGCCGGGCAGCATGCCCAGCAGGTTGCCGATCGGGCCCATCTTGCGGATCATCAGCATCTGCTCGAGGAAGTCCTCCAGCGTCAGCTCGCCGGAGCCGATCTTGGCGGCGGCCTCCTCAGCCTTCTGCTGATCGAAGACCTGCTCGGCCTGCTCGATCAGGCTCAGCACATCGCCCATGCCGAGGATGCGGCTGGCCATCCGGTCGGGATGGAAGACGTCGAAGTCCTCGAGCTTCTCGCCGGTCGACGCGAACAGGATCGGCACGCCGGTCACCTCGCGGACCGACAGGGCCGCGCCACCGCGGGCATCGCCGTCGAGCTTGGTCAGCACGACACCGGTGAACCCGACACCGGAACCGAACGCTTCGGCGGTGGCCACCGCGTCCTGACCGATCATCGCGTCGAGGACGAACAGCGTCTCGTCGGGGTGCACGGCGTCGCGGATGGCGGCGGCCTGCTCCATGAGCACCTCGTCGATGCCCAACCGGCCTGCGGTGTCGACGACGACGACGTCGAAGTGCTTGGTCTGCGCCTCGGCCAGACCGGCGGCCGCGACGGCGACGGGGTCGCCGGGACCGGCGCCCTCGGTTTCCGCGGCGTCGGGCGAGGTGCCCGGGTGCGGGGCGAAGACGTTGACGCCCGCGCGCTCGCCGACGATCTTGAGCTGGTTGACCGCACCGGGGCGCTGCAGATCGCAGGCCACCAGCAGCGGGGTGTGGCCCTGACCCTTCAGCCACTTGGCCAGCTTGCCGGCCAGCGTGGTCTTACCGGCGCCCTGCAGGCCGGCCAGCATGATGACCGTCGGCGGGTTTTTTGCGAAGGCCAGCTGTCGGGTCTCCCCGCCGAGGATGCCGATGAGTTCCTCGTTGACGATCTTGACGACCTGCTGGGCGGGGTTGAGCGCACCGGAGACCTCGGCGCCGCGCGCCCGCTCCTTGATGCGGTTGACGAAGGCGCGCACGACCGGCAGCGAGACGTCAGCCTCCAGCAGCGCCAGCCTGATCTCGCGTGTGGTGGCGTCGATGTCGGCGTCGGTCAGCCGACCTTTGCCGCGCAGGCCCGAGAGTGCACCGGTCAACCGGTCGGACAGGGATTCAAACACGCAGTAAGCCTAGCGGGCGACGTCGGGCACCGAGATCGACGCCATGGTGGCGCCCGCCTCCCCAACCACGACCATGGTGTCGGTTTCGCGTATGACTAACTCGCTTCCTCGGCGGGCTTGGCGGGCGGCGGAGTCGGCAGCACCGCGTAGAGGTCGCTCTCCAACTGCCTGCGCGCCTCGTCGACGGATACCGACGCCGGGACCGAGATGCCGAAGGCGTCGACCACCGACGATCCCAGCGTGGTGATCTTGGCCCAGGCGATGTCCGCACCGGTCCGTTCCAACACGCCGGTGAGCATCGCGAGCAGCCCGGTGCGGTCGGTGGTGCGGATCTCCACGATCAGCTGGCCCTCCCCGCTGCCGTCATGCCACAGAATGCGCGGCGGAGCGGGCACGGCGTTGATCGGCACGGCCGGCTTGTGCTCCCCCACCCGGCCGGTGCCGTACTGCGCGGCGTCGGCGTCGCGCTTCTCCAGAGCGGACATCACGTCGAGCTCGCCGCTGAGGGCGAGGATGAACTGCTGCCGGAGAAGCTCGGCGGCGGGCGGCGCACCGAAGTGCGGTGACACCACGAAGGTGTTGATCGCCGCACCGCCGGTGCTGTTGACCGACGCCGAATGCACCCGCAGCGAGTTGAGCGCCAGCACCCCGGCCGCCTTGGACAACAAGCCGCGCCGGTCCGGTGCGATCATCGCGACGTTGAAGGTGTGCACACTGTCCCCCGGCGTCATCTCGACGTGCACGCCGCCGTCGGCCGCCAGTGAAAGATGGTGTGGATCAATTGGATCCGCGTGCGGTTGCGGCTCGCCGGCCAACATCAGCCGGCAACGCCGGACCAGGTCGCCGATCAGCGAGGCCTTCCAGTCTCCCCACACTCCGGGTCCGGTCGCCAGCGAATCCGCCTCGGCCAAGGCATCGAGCAGCTCGAGCAGCACCGGGTCGCCACCGAGTGCGTCGATCACACCGGAGATGGTCTTGGGATCCTGCAGGTCCCGGCGCGTCGCGACGTCGGGCAGCAGCAGGTGGTAGCGCACGATCGCCGACAGCACGTCGATGTCGGACGGCCACAAACCCAGTCGGGTGCCGACCTGCACGGCCAGCTCGGCACCGATCACACTGTGGTCCCCGCCGCGGCCCTTGCCGATGTCATGCAGCAGTGCGCCCAGCACCAGCAGGTCGGGCCGGGACACCCGCGTGGTGAATGTGCTTGCCCGCGAGACCGTCTCGACGAGATGCCGGTCGACGGTCCAGATGTGCACGACGTCGCGGGGCGGCAGATCGCGCACGGCTCCCCACTCGGGGAACAACCGCCCCCACAACCCGGTGCGGTCCAGCGCCTCGACGGTGGCCACCGTCGTCGGGCCCGCGGCCAGCAACACCAGCAGGTCCTTGAGCGCATCGCGCGGCCACGGCGTGCGTAGCTCGGGAGCGGACGCGGCCAACCTGTTCAGCGTCGACGCCGACATCGGCAGTCCGGTGGTCGCCGAGGCCGCCGCGACCCGCAAGATCAGGCCGGGATCGCGTTCCGGGCGGGCGTCACGGGCCAGGATCACCTCGCCGGCGAATTCGACCACCCCTTCGTCCAGCGGACGACGGGTCGGCCGCCGCAGCACCGAAAGACCGCGCTTGGGAAGAGCATTGGCCGCGGTACGCAGCCCCGCGTCCACGTAGTAGCTGATGGTGCGCGCCGCGTCGGACAGCACCCGGGCAAGATCGAAGCGGTCGCCGATCCGCAGGGCGGCGCCGATCTCGTCGGCGAACTGCGCCAGCAGTTGGTCACGGCCGCGCTTGGACGACCGGTGTAGTTCGGTGCGCACGTTGAGCAGCGACAGATGCGCGCCGCCGAGTGAGCCGGTCGGCGACACCAGCGAGTTGCTCGGGTACACATCCGCCAGTTGGGCGATCGCCAGCGCATTCAGCAGCTGGACGTCGCGCAGCCCGCCCCGCCCACATTTGAGGTCCGGTTCGGCCCGGTGCGCGATCTGCCCGCTGCGCTGCCAGCGCGCCTGGGTGAGTTCGACGAGCTCCTCGAAGCGAGAGCCGATTCCGGTGCGCCACTGCCGTCGCGCCCCGCCGATCAACAGCTGGGACAGTTCGGCATCCCCGGCGATGTGCCGTGCCTCCAGCATCGCGAGCCCGGCCGAGATGTCCTCGTTGGCCACCGCGAGTGCCTCAGGCACCGTGCGGACACTGTGGTCCAGACGAATGTTGGCGTCCCACAAGGGATACCACAGCAGTTCGGCCACCTGGGTCACGATGTCGGCCGGCATGTTGTCGTGCAGCAGCATGAGGTCGAGGTCGGAGTACGGCACGAACTCGCGGCGGCCCAGGCCGCCGGTGGCGACGATCGCGAATCCGCTGGTGGCCGTGATACCGATCTCAGTGGCCTTGGTGCTCAGCCAGAATTCGTGCAGATCCAGCAGCGCGTCGCGCAATGCCGCCGAATCCAGATGGCGCTGACCGCCTTCCAGCAGTTGCTTACTCGCGGCGGCCAGATCTTTCGCGGGTTTTGACGAACCCGCCGCCGGTGCCTCCCATCGGGAGGCGCCGGCGGCGGAATCTCTTGATTGCTTTGTCATCTCAGTCCTCCAACGGCCGACGCTCGACTAACGCTTATTCGGTGCGGCCGCAGAGAACCTCACAACGTCTGCGTCAGAGAGCGTCGGACCCCCGCTCACCGGTGCGGACCCGAACGACGGTCTCCACCGGACTGACCCACACCTTGCCGTCGCCGATTTTGCCGGTTCGTGCGGCCTGCACGATGACGTCCACGACCTTGTCGACCGCGGAGTCATCGACAATGACCTCCACGCGCACCTTGGGTACGAAGTCCACGGAGTACTCCGCGCCCCGGTACACCTCGGTGTGACCCTTCTGACGTCCGTAACCCTGGACCTCGCTGACGGTCATCCCGAGGATGCCCGTCTGCTCCAGACCGGTCTTGACGTCTTCCAGCGTGAACGGCTTGACGATCGCAGTAATCAGCTTCATTTCCCTCATTCCTCCGCGCCGTGACGACCGAGAACCGAACCAGTGCCGGCGGTCGCGAAGTCGTACGCGGTTTCCGCGTGCTCGGCTTCATCGATACCGGATGCCTCTTCCTCGCGATCAAGCCGCAGTCCGATGGTGTACTTGACGATCAAGGCCAAGATAGCTGTCCCGATGGCGGAGTACCCCAGAACCGCGAACGCACCGATGGCCTGCTTGATCAACTGATCGAAGCCACCGCCGTAGAACAGACCGGACACCGCCGCCGGCGCCTCCGAGGTGGCCACCAGGCCCACCATCAGGGTGCCGAACAGGCCACCGACGAGGTGCACGCCGACCACGTCGAGCGAGTCGTCGAAGCCCAGCTTGTACTTCAGGCCCACCGCGAGGGCACAGATGATGCCGGCGCCCGCGCCGATCGCCAGCGCGCCAACCACATTCACCGACGAGCAGGACGGGGTGATCGCGACCAGGCCGGCCACGATGCCCGACGCCGCACCGAGGGTGGTGGCGTGACCGTCACGAATCCGCTCGGTGAGCAGCCAGCCCAGCATGGCGGCACCCGTGGCGACCGTGGTCGTGATGAAGGTGACACCGGCAATTCCGTTGGAGCCCACCGCGGAACCCGCGTTGAAGCCGTACCAGCCGAACCACAGCAGACCGGCGCCGAGCATCACGAACGGCAGGTTGTGCGGCCGCATCGGGGTGCCGGGCCAGCCGATCCGCTTACCCAAGATGATCGCGAGTACCAGGCCGGCAACACCGGCGTTGATGTGCACTGCGGTTCCACCGGCGAAGTCGATTGCCTTGAGCTTGTTGGCAATCCAGCCACCCGTCTCACCGGTGACACCGTCGAAGGCGAACACCCAGTGGGCGACCGGGAAGTACACGAACGTGGCCCACAGGCCGGCGAACACCAGCCAGCCACCGAACTTGAGGCGATCGGCGACCGCACCGGAGATCAGGGCCACCGTGATGATCGCGAACATGAGCTGGAAGGCCACGAACACGACCTGCGGAATGGTTCCGGCCAGCGGGATCGAGACGGCCGCATCCTCCGGCTTGAGTTGCAGGTAGGTGCCGCCGATCAGCCCCTTGAGGCCGAAGTACTGGCTGGGGTCACCGAACAGGTTGAACTTGTCGGTGCCGAATGCGAGTGAGTAGCCGTACAGCACCCACAGCACCGTGACCAGACCCATGGCACTGACGCTCATCATGATCATGTTGAGCACGCCCTTGGCACGCACCATGCCGCCGTAGAAAAAGGCCAGGCCCGGCGTCATCAGCAGCACGAGCGCGGAGCTCGCAAGCATCCATGCTGTGTCGCCGGTGTCCGGCACACCCATTACGGGAAATCCATCCACTCGCAGTTTCTCCTTCACCCATGCCACGGTTAGGCACCGTTGACCTAGGCCAAGACAATGCGCAGTGGTTGTTTCAGCTGAGACGCCTAGGTGTTTCGCGCATGTGAACGGATCGCCAGTCTGCGTTTCGCGGGTGTTACATCCCGAAATTCGCGCCGCTCAGAACGATTTCCGGGGCTATCCGAGCAGCGCGTCTACGAATGCGGCCGGCTCGAACGGTGCGAGATCGTCAGGGCCTTCACCCAATCCAACGAGCTTCACCGGCACCCCGAGCTCCTGCTGAACCCGGAAGACGATGCCGCCCTTGGCGGTGCCGTCGAGTTTGGTGAGCACCAGCCCGGTGATCTCCACGACCTCGGCGAAGACCCGGGCCTGCGCCAGACCGTTCTGACCGATCGTCGCGTCGAGCACCAGCAGCACCTCGTCGACCGCGGCACGTTTGCTCACCACCCGCTTGACCTTGCCGAGCTCGTCCATCAGGCCGGTTTTGGTGTGCAGTCGCCCGGCGGTGTCGATGACGACGACGTCGGCGCCGGCTTCGATGCCCTTGTCCACCGCGTCGAAGGCCACCGAGGCCGGGTCGGCGCCCTCCGGGCCGCGGACGACTTCGGCACCGACCCGCGACGCCCAGCTCTGCAATTGGTCGGCGGCGGCCGCGCGGAACGTGTCGGCCGCGCCGAGGACCACCCGGCGCCCGTCGGCGACCAGGACGCGGGCCAGCTTGCCCACCGTGGTCGTCTTGCCCGTTCCGTTCACGCCGACGACCAAGAGAACCGACGGCTTGTCGGCGTGCGGCAGCGCCTTGATCGAGCGGTCGAGCCCCGGGTTGAGTTCGGTGATCAGCACGTCTCGCAGAACGGCGCGGGCTTCAGCCTCGGTGCGCACGGTCGTGGCGGCCAGTCGGCTGCGCAACTGTGCGATGACCGAGCTGGTCACCACCGGGCCCAAGTCGGCGATCAGCAAGGTGTCCTCGACCTCTTCCCAGGACTCCTCGTCGAGATCGCCGCCGCCGAGCAGACCGAGCATGCTGCGGCCCAGCGCGTTCTGTGACTTGGCGAGCCGCCCGCGGAGACGCTCGAGGCGGCCTTCCGTCGGCGCGATGCCGCTGAGATCGGGCGCGGTCGGCGTGACCGTGGCGGACGCGGGGGCCTCGTCGACGGCAGGCTCTGCGGCGACCGGCTCCGGGGCAGCCGGCTCCGCGGCCGCGGGTGGTTCGGCCACCGGTGGTTCGGGCAGCCGTACATCTTCGATCGGGCGCTTGACGGAGTCCCGCGGCAGCGCGGCATCGTCGCCGACTCCGGGCAGGCCGGTGGTGTCGATGGTGGGCGGCGTGACCGGCGTTTTGGGGGGCGCTGTCGTTACTGACGATTGTGTGAACGAAATGCCGCTCGACGCGCTGTAGCCGCCGGATCGGTCAATTGGTGTGGGACTCTCTGAGCTGCGGCGCAGACTGATTTGGCGCCGCCGATAGCGGACCAGACCGATGATGAGTGCAGCGACGAGCAGGACGGCGATGACCGCGATAGCGATCCAGAGACCCTCTGACACCGTGCCATTGTTTCAGGGCATGGAGATGGGCCGCGCCACCCCTGGGGTACGGGGTACCTCGTGAGGATGGATCAGACCGGTTTCGGCGGGCAGGAGCGGAGCGACCCGGGAATGGGATTCGGCGGGCAGGAGCGCAGCGACCCGGGAATGGGATCCGGCGGGCAGGAGCGGAGCGACCCGGCAACAGGCATGGCGAGCCGCAAGCTGCGCCATATCGACGCCTGCCTTCACGGGCCGGTGGAATACGAGACGGTGACGACCGGCTTCGAGCGCTATCAGCTTCCGTACAACGCTCTGACCCAGACCAACCTCGGCACCGTCGACCTCAGCACCGGCTTCCTCGGCGCGCAGCTGCGCGCTCCGGTTCTGATCGGGGCGATGACCGGCGGCGCTGAACTGTCCCGCACGATCAACCGCAATCTCGCCGAGGCCGCCCAGAAGCTCGGGATCGGCATGATGCTCGGTTCGCAGCGCATCATGCTCGACGACGACGCCGGCACTGTGGCCGCCTCCTTCAGCATTCGCGACCTCGCCCCCGACGTCCTGTTGGTTGGCAACATCGGCCTGGCTCAGCTCTCCGATGCCGCGGTCCCCAAGATCGCGGCGGCACTGGACCGGATCGGCGCTAACGCGCTTGCCGTGCACACCAATCCGCTCCAGGAGGCGATGCAGGCCAACGGCGACACCGACTTCAGCGGGTCGCTGGAGCGGTTGCGCAGGCTGGCCGAGACGCTGCCCTACCCGATCCTGGTCAAGGAGGTCGGCCACGGTATCGGGGCCGCGGCCGCCGAGCGGCTGCGGGATCTGCCGATCGCCGCGGTCGACGTCGCCGGGGCCGGCGGGACGTCGTGGGCCCGGGTCGAACAGCTGGTGCGCTACGGCGAGGTGCGCTACCCGGCCGTCGCCGAATGGGGGGTGCCCACCGCGCAGGCACTCACCGAGGTTCGGGCCACCTTGCCGGGCATGCCGCTGGTGGCCTCCGGCGGAATCCGCACCGGGGTCGATGCCGCAAAGGCGCTGGCGCTGGGTGCCGATGTCGTGGCCTTGGCCCGCCCGCTGCTGGCCCCGGCCATCGAGTCACCGGCCGCCGCGCTGGATACGTTGCACGGCTTCGTCGAAGAGCTGCGAGTCTGCCTGCACGGCTGCGGGGCCGACGACGTGGCCGCGCTGAAACTTCTGGACCTCACGCGGCTCGGCTGAGTCGGTCGACAGCGGTCTGCAAAGGCGGGACGACGTGACGCCGATCCCGCGTCAGTGGCCGAGTTGGCCGGCCTGCTCGCCGACAGCCTCGACGACTACCCGTTGGCGCGCACGCTCGGGCGGGCGCCTTTCATTCAATTCGGCTGAGCCGCAGCCGGTTACGGTGCTGCGCTGGCGACCAGCTCTTCGCCGCGCATCCGCTGCGAGATCACCGTGGTGATGCCGTCGCCCTGCATCGTCACGCCGTACAGCGCGTCGGCGATCTCCATGGTCGGCTTCTGGTGGGTGATGACGATCAGCTGTGACTGTGACCGCAGCTGCTCGAACAGCCCGATCAGCCTGCGCAGATTCACGTCGTCGAGGGCGGCTTCGACCTCGTCCATGACGTAGAACGGCGACGGGCGGGCCCGGAAGATCGCCACCAGCATGGCCACCGCGGTCAGCGACTTCTCGCCGCCGGAGAGCAGCGAGAGCCGCTTGACCTTCTTACCCGGCGGGCGGGCCTCCACCTCCACACCGGTGGTCAGCAGATCGCTGGGGTCGGTCAGCAACAGGCGGCCCTCACCACCCGGGAACAGCGTCGCGAACACCTGCTCGAACTCGCGCTCGACGTCGGCGTAGGCCTCGGCGAACACCTGCAGGATCCGGGCATCGACATCGGCGATCACGTCGAGCAGGTCCTTGCGGGCGGCCTTGACGTCTTCGAGCTGCGTGGACAGGAAGTTGTAGCGCTCCTCGAGCGCGGCAAACTCTTCCAGCGCAAGCGGATTCACCCGGCCGAGTTCGGACAGCTCGCGTTCGGCCCGCTTGGCCCGCCGTTCCTGAGTCGGGCGGTCGAACCGCATTGGCGCCGGCGCCATGACCTGCTCGCCGCGCTCCTTGGCCTGTTCGTATTCGGCCATCTCCAACTCCGACGGCGGCAGCGTCACGTCCGGGCCGTACTCGTTGATCAGATCGTCGGCGGACATACCGAATTGCTCCAGCACCATCTGCTCGAGCTGTTCGATGCGCAGCGACGCCTGGGCCTTGGCCACCTCGTCGCGGTGTAGCGAGTCGGTCAGCGCGGCGATCCGGCTGTTCAGCGCGGTGACTTCCTCACGCGCAGCGGTCATCGCGGTGGCCCGTTCCTGCCGTTCGGCGGCGAGAGCGTCACGCCGTCGGGACGCCGCTGCCACGACACCGGACAGATGCCCGGCCACGCGTCGCCCGGCTTCGGCCACCGCGGCCGCGACCGCCGCAGCGTGCTCGCGGGCCGCGCGGGCGCGCTGGGCGCGAACCCGCGCCTCCCGCTCAGCCGCAGCGGCGCGCCGCAATGAATCCGCCCGTCCGCGCACTGCATTCGCACGTTCCTCGGCGGTACGCACCGCTAGCCGCACCTCCACCTCGACGGCGCGGGCTTCCTCGGCGGCGGACTGCATGTACTGGCGGTCCTCCGGCGCGTCCTCGACCTCGGTCGCCCCGTCCTGGGCGGCGGCCAGCCGGTTCTCGAGCTCGGTGAGCTCTTCCACCGTGCGCAACCGGCCGGCCTCGAGCTCATCGCGCTGAGCCTGCTGGCGGCGCCACTCGCCCTCGGCGGCACGGGCTTCCTGCCCCAGCCTGCCGAGCTGTTCGTAGATGGCGGCGATCGCGGCGTCGGATTCGTTGAGCGCCGCCAACGCCTGCTCGGCGGAGTCCTGACGCTCACCCTGTTCGATGAGCGCACCGGCCAGCGCGGCCGACAGCTCGGCGACCTGAGTCTCGGCTGCGGCGAGTTCGCGTGTGGCCTTGTCGATTTCGCCGGCGATCTCCAGGGTGCTCGGCTTGCGGTCGGAGCCGCCGCTGACCCACCCCGCGCCAACCAGGTCACCTTCGAGGGTGACCGCGCGCAGCGACGGCCGCGCCGCGACCAGATCCAGCGCGGCACCGAGATCCTCGACGACGGCGACGTCGCCGAGCATTGCCGTCATGGCGCCCTGCAGTCGTCCCGGCGCCTCGATCAGATCCAGCGCCCACAACGCGCGCTCCGGCAGCGAATCGTTCTGGCGCGGCGCAATCGGCCAGTCCCCCAACACGATCGCCGCCCGGCCACCGTCGGCGTCCTTGAGCGCTCGCACCGCCGAACTGGCGGCATCGAAGTTCTCGGCGGCCACCGCGTCGGCCGCTGCGCCCAGCACCGCCGCCAACGCCCCCTCGTAGCCCGATCGCACCTTGACGAGCTTGGCAATTGTCCCGAAAAGGCCTGCGCCACCACGGTTTTCCGTCAGCCAGGCCGAGCCGTCCTTGCGCTCCAGCCCGACCGCCAACGCGTCGATACGAGCCCGCAACGAGGCCACCTGCCGTTCGGCGCTGCGCTCGGCCGCCTGCAATTCGGCCACCCGCTCGTCGGCCAGCCGCAGCGCGGTGATCGTGCGGTCGTGCTGCTCGTCGAGTCCGACCTCGCCCTGATCCAGTTCGCCCACCCGGCCCTGCACGGTCTCGAACTCGGCCCTGGCGTGCTGGGTGCGGGCGGCGGCCTCTTCGATCGCGGTGGTCAGCCGCGCGACGCCCTCGTCGATCGATTCGACCCGGGCGCGCACAGTCTCGACCTGGCCGGCCAGCCGGGCGAGGCCTTCGCGGCGGTCGGCCTCGGCGCGCACGGCGGCCATGTGGGCACGTTCGGCTTCGGCGGCTGCGCGTTCGCGTTCCCCGAGCTCGGCACGCGCGAACTCGAGCCGGGATTGCGCTTCGGCCAGCTCGGCCAGCAGCTCCTGCTCCCGCGCGGCGACCTCGTCGGCCTCGGCTTCCAGCTCGTCGGGGTCCGGACCGGTGCTCGCGGTGGGTTCGGTCTCGAGGTATTGCGCTCGCTCAGAAGCGATCCGGACGGTGGCGCTCACCCGTTCGGCAAGCGCCGACAGGCGGAACCAGGCCTGCTGGGCGGCGTCGGTGCGTTCGGACAGTGTGGCCACCGCGGCCTCGTGGGCGGCCAGCGCCGTGCTGGCGACGTCCAGGCGTTTCGCGGCGTCGTCGTGCTCACGGCGCAACGTGGTCTCAGTGTCGTCGGCGCCGGCGAACTCGGCCCGCCGGGTGACCAGGTCGTCGGCGGCCAGCCGCAGCCGCGCGTCGCGCAGATCCGCCTGAATGGTCTGGGCTCGCCGCGCCATCTCGGCCTGTCGACCCAGTGGCTTGAGCTGGCGGCGCAGCTCGGTGGTCAGGTCGGTGAGCCGGGCCAGGTTGGCCGCCATGGAGTCGAGCTTGCGGACCGCCTTTTCCTTGCGCTTGCGGTGCTTGAGCACACCGGCGGCCTCTTCGATGAAGGCCCGGCGGTCTTCGGGCCGCGACTCGAGGATCTGCGAGAGCCGGCCCTGACCGACGATGACGTGCATCTCGCGGCCGATGCCGGAGTCGCTGAGCAGCTCCTGGACGTCCATCAACCGGCAGCTGGTGCCGTTGATCTCGTACTCCCCGGCGCCGTCGCGGAACATCCGCCGGGTGATCGACACCTCGGAGTACTCGATCGGCAGCGCGTGGTCGGAGTTGTCGATGGTCAGCGTCACCTCGGCGCGACCCAGCGGCGCCCGCGAGGAGGTGCCGGCGAAAATGACGTCTTCCATCTTGCCGCCGCGCAGCGTTTTCGCCCCCTGCTCGCCCATCACCCAGGCCAGCGCGTCGACGACATTGGACTTGCCGGAGCCGTTCGGGCCGACCACGCAGGTGATGCCGGGCTCCAGGCGGAGAGTCGTCGCCGCGGCGAAGGACTTGAAGCCCTTCAGGGTCAGACTCTTGAGGTACACGGCGTGCCAGACTACCGCTCGCTAAAGCCTCTGATGGCTTCGCCGCGCGGTGACCAATCGACAACAACCTTGTCGACGTGCCCCGGCGTTTTCCCACTATTGAGCAGGTGTAACAGCTGTTCACATGCGTCACGTGGGCCCTGCGCGACGACCAGCACCCGGCCGTCGGCCTGATTGGACGCGTAACCGGTCAGGCCCAGCTCCAGCGCCCGAGACCGGGTCCACCAGCGGAAACCCACGCCCTGTACGTGGCCGTGCACCCAGGCGGTCAGGCGGACATCAGGATCGGCCAACGTCATCCACCTCGAACCGGACCTCGGTGCCGGATTTGAGGGTGCGCCCCACGGTGCACACCTGGTCGATCGCGCGGTTGACCACCAGCACCAGCCGCTCGATCTCCTCCGGGGACAGCCCGGATAGGTCGATCTCCAGCTTCTCCTCCAGCAGCGGATAGCGCTCCTGGTCCCGGTCGGCGGCCCCGGACACCCGGATCGTGGCCGGATAGTCGTCGCCGAGGCGGCGGCGCAGCGGCTGATCGCTGCTCAGGCCGCTGCACCCGGCCAGCGCGATCTTGAGCAGCTCGCCGGGGGTGAAGACACCCTCATCGGTCTCTGAGCCGATCAGCACCTCCGCGCCGCGGCTGCTGTGCCCGGTGTAGCGGCGGATGCCGGTGCGTTCCACCCACAGGTCAGTCATGTGTTCGTGTCTCCTTGGTCTCGACGTGCAGGCTTCAACGTCTGGGGCGCGGTTGACATTTCGGACAGTAGAACGACGAGCGGTTCATGAACTTCTCCCGTCGGATCGCGGTGCCGCAGCGCGGGCACGGCAGGTCTTCGCGGCCGTAGACGTTCAACGACCGGTCGAAGTACCCGGACTGCCCATTGACGTTGACATACAGCGAGTCGAACGAGGTGCCGCCCTGACCGAGCGCTTCACGCATCACCTCGGTGGCGGCATCGAGCAGCTCGGCGAGTTGGCGGCGGGTCAGGTTCTCGGCGAGCCGCGCGCCGTTGATCTTGGCTCGCCACAGCGACTCATCGGCGTAGATGTTGCCGATACCCGACACCACGGTCTGATCGAGCAGCTGCCGCTTGATCTCGGAGTGCTTGCGGCGCAACACCGTAACGACGGCATCGCGATCGAACCGAGGGTCCAGCGGATCGCGGGCGATGTGCGCCACCGGTTCGGGCACCCGGCTGCCATCGATGTCGACCAGGTCGGCCAGCTGCCACCCGCCGAACGTGCGCTGATCGACGAAACTCAGTGCGGTGCCGTCGTCGAGCAAGGCCGCGATACGCAGATGATTGGTGTTGGGCACCGGGCCCAGCAACATCTGGCCGCTCATGCCCAGGTGCACCACCAGTGCGGTTTCGTCATTCAGGTTGAGCCACAAGTACTTTCCACGCCGATCGGTGCCGGTGATCTGCGCGTCGAGCAACCGGGCGGTCAGATCGGCCGCACCGGCCTCGTGCCTGCGCACCGCCCGCGGATGATGCACCCGCACCGCGGAGATCGACCTGCCTGCGACGTGGGCTTGCAGGCCGCGCCGCACGACCTCGACCTCAGGCAGCTCAGGCATCGCAGTAGCGCCGAATGCGACTGTGGCTCAAGCGTTGTCCAGCGCGTTCCAGGCCGCGGCGGCGGCCTTCTGTTCGGCTTCCTTCTTCGACCGGCCGACGCCATTGCCGTACTCGGTGTCCATCACCAGGACGACGGCGGTGAACTCCTTGTCGTGATCGGGCCCGGTGGAGGTGACGACATAGGACGGCGGCCCCAGGCTGCGCGACGCGGTCAGCTCCTGCAGGCTGGTCTTCCAGTCCAGGCCGGCACCCAGCGTCGGCGCGGTATCCAGCAGATTGCCGAACAGCCGCAGGATCACGTCGCGCGCAACGTCGATACCGTGGTGCAGATACACCGCACCCAGCAGTGATTCCATGCCGTCGGCCAGGATGCTGGACTTGTCGGCTCCGCCGGTGTTGACCTCGCCGCGGCCCAACAGCAGATGCGCGCCCAAGCCTTCGTCGGTCAGGACCCGCCCCACGTCGGCCAGTGCCTGGGTGTTGACGATGCTGGCGCGCAGTTTTGCCAGGTCACCTTCGGTGCGTTCCGGGTGGCGATGGAACAGTTCGTCGGTGATCGTCAGACCGAGCACCGCGTCGCCGAGGAACTCCAGCCGTTCATTGGTGGGCAGACCGCCATGCTCGTAGGCGTAGCTGCGATGCGTCAGCGCCAACGTCAGCAGGTCTTCCGGCATGTCGACGCCGAGGGCGGCGAGCAAATTCTCGCGTGGCGGGCTCACGAAGCGCCGGCCCCCGGTTCGGGGGTGTCGGCATCCGCTGCGGGGAACATGCCCGCCAGCTTGGCGAACCGCGGGTCGATCACGTCGTGCTGGTGGCCGGGTTCGGTGGCCAGCGCGACACCGCACTGCGTGCACAGCCCCGCACAGTCCTCGGTGCATAGCGGGGCGAACGGCAGCGCCAGACCGACGGCGTCGACGATCGGTTGTTCCAGGTCGATGGTCTGGTCGACGACGTGGCCGACCTCGTCTTCCTCGGTGGTGGATTCCGTCGTGCTGTCGGGATAGGCGAACAGTTCGGTCAGCGAGATCTCGACGTCGCCGGTGACTTCGGTCAGGCAGCGGGAGCATTCACCCCGAGTCGGTGCGTACACCGTGCCGGTGACCAGGACTCCCTCGGACACCGATTCGAGTCGCAGATCCAGAGTCAGATCCGCGCCGCGTTCGATGGCGATCAGGTCCAGCCCGATTCGCGCTGGGCTGGGCACCGTTTCGTGCAGCTCGAGCATCGAGCCGGGGCGGCGCCCTAACCGGGAGATGTCGAGGACGAGCGGCGACCAGGGTTTGCGCTTCGTCTGAGCACTGCGTGAAGTCGCCATGATCCGATCTTAAAACCCGGCGCCGCGCGATTGCGCCAGCAGGCGCGGGCCGGGACGCTCAGCGTTGCGCGTAGTCGTGGGTGCCTGCGGCGGTGCGCAGTTGATGACGACCGCGGCTAACCGAACGCAGTGTGCCGTTGAGGTAGTCCTCGAACTGGGCGAGCTTGTTGTCGACGTAGATGTCGCACTCGCCACGCAGCCGGTCGGCTTCGGCGTGGGCGGTGTCGATCAGCCGGGTCGACTCGGCGTTGGCCGCCTGGACAACCTCGGTCTGCGAGACCAGCCGCTGCTGTTCCTTGATGCCTTCCTGCACGGCCTTCTCGTAGGAGAGGTTGCCGCTCTCCACCAGCCGGTCGGCCTCGGCCTTGGCCCTGCTGGTAGCCGCTTCGTACTCGCGCTTGGCGGTCGCGGCCAACCGGCTCGACTCGTCGCGAGCCTCGGCGACCATGCGTTCGCTGTGCTGACGGGCCTCGGCGACCATCCGGTCGGCCTGCGACTTGGCGTCGGCCAGCAGCCGGTCGGCCTCGGCGCGGGCATGGCTCAGCAGGGAGTCGGCCTCGGCGGTCGAGTTCGACACCATCGAGTCGGAGTGCTCTTTGGCCTCCCGCAGCAATGAATCGCGGGCGTCCAGCACATCCTGGGCGTCGTCGAGTTCACCTGGGATGGCGTCCTTGATGTCATCGAGGAGCTCCAGCACGTCACCGCGCGGCACCACGCAACCAGCCGTCATCGGAACGCCGCGGGCCTCTTCGACAATCGCGCTCAATTCATCGAGCGCTTCAAAAACTCGGTACACGGCGCCACCCTCCTGGGCGTAGTTGGTAGTGACCAGTGTGCCTGGTGTTACGCCTGTGACTGCGGTGGCGGCCCGGTGTGTCGGGCAGACATTTCTGGCAACCGCACCGGTCAGGGGCATCTCGCCGACGATTATGTCGGCCCGGCGCCCCCGCCGAGGCGGATCCGGCGCTACTTGATGGCTGCCGAGATCGCGTCGCGGGCGCGATCGAGCATCGATGCGAACGGGCCGACGGCGAAGTTCAGGGCAGCCGACTCCACACCGGGGTGCGGGCGGGTCGGCGCGATCGCCTCGGCCGCGCGGGCCGCTCCCGCCATCCGCTCGAGGGCCGCGTCGTCCAACTCGGCCTGCAGCTGGTTGAACTCCTCGTTCTCCTCCCGCTCCGCGTGCTCGACGACCGAGTCGCGAAACTTGGTGAGCTCGTCGAGGAATTCCTGGGAAGCGATGTCCATCTTTTCCAGAGCGGACAGCTGTTCCTTGGCCTCGTGCTCCTCGGCGAGCCGGGCATCGACGATGCTGTCACCGTCGGCGACCTCGAATCGCGCCCGCGGATGGACGACCATCTCCTCGGCGGTTTCGTGCACGGCCAGAAGCTGACGAAGATCGACGAAAGCCTTCTCGCGAGCCTTGGGATCCGACGCGTGCAAGACGTCGTCGAACATGTCCTTGATCAGGTTGTGCTGGTGCTTGAGAAAGTCGACGACATCGGTCGTGGACTGCACGAATGTTTCGACCACAGCAATACCTCCGCTGCTCTGTGGGCTTGTCGGCGCGGGGCTGTGCGCCATTGAGGCGATACCCGGGCCGCCAAAGCCCAAACGTCAGCGCGCGCGCTGGGCCAGCTTGGCCTGCAGTCGGCGGTTCACCGACTCCGGCAGCAGCGCCGAGACGTCACCGCCGAACGTCGCAACCTCTTTGGCCAGCGACGACGAGACGAACGAATACTGCGGTGTGGTGGCCACGAAGAAGGTGTCCACCCCGGCGATGTGCTTGTTCATCTGGGCCATCTGCAGCTCGTATTCGAAATCGGTTCCGGTGCGCAGACCCTTGACGATCGCGGTCATCCCGCGCTGTTTGACGAAGTCGACGACCAGTCCCTGCCCCGACTCGGCGTGCAGGTTCGGCAGGTGGGCGCATGCCTCGGAGATCATCGCGATCCGCTCGTCGATGTCGAACATGCCGGCCTTGTTGGGATTGATCAGCACGGCGACGATCACCTCGTCGAATTGCGCTGCGGCCCGCTCGAAGATGTCGACATGACCCCGCGTCACCGGATCGAACGATCCCGGGCATACCGCGCCACTCATGGGCAGTGACGCTAGCAGGCCGCGATCTCGATCCGGGTATCTCCGTACCGCCGGTTGTCCCACGCCGTCCAGCCCACCGGCCACGACAGTTCCGCCGACGACGTGGCGCGTTCGACCACCACGACGCTGCCCGGCGCGACCCAGCCGTGTCGGCCCAAACTTGCCAGCACGGCTTCGATATCGGCGCTGGACACCTCGTACGGTGGATCGGCCAGCACCAGGTCCACGGGTACGTCGGTGCCGCCGGCGAGCACCGCGGCGACCGCGCCGCGGCGTACCGTCGCTCCCGGCAACCCCAGCGTCGCGACGTTTCGTTTGATGACAGCGGCTGCGCGCGAATCACTTTCGACGAACAACGCCGAGGCCGCACCGCGCGACAGCGCTTCCAGCCCGAGCGCCCCCGAACCGGCGTAGAGGTCCAGCACCCGCAGACCGTCGAAATCCCGCCGCGCGGCAAGGACATTGAACAGTGCCTCACGGACCCGGTCCGTGGTCGGCCGGGTACCACGGGGCGGCACATCGAGGCGGCGGCCACCGGCACTGCCCCCAACGATGCGGGTCAGGCCGATCCCCCGGTCAATCCCTCCGAACCGATCACCACCAGCAGGTCCCCGCCTTCGACCTGCGCGGTGCTGCTGACGGCGACGCGGGTGACGGTGCCGCTCTTGGGTGCGGTGATGGCGGCCTCCATCTTCATCGCCTCGATGGTGGCGATGGTCTGGCCCGCTTTGACCTTCTCGTCGACGGCGACGCCGACGCTGACCACCCCGGCGAATGGTGCGGCGACGTGATCGGGGTTGTTGCGGTCGGCCTTCTCGGCGGCCGGCACGGTTTCGGCGATGTTGGTGTCGCGCACCAACACCGGGCGCAGCTGGCCGTTGATGATGCACATGACGGTGCGCATGCCGCGTTCGTCGGGTTCCGAGATCGCCTCCAGCCCGACGATCAGCTCGACGCCGCGCTCGAGCTCGATGCGATGCTCGTCGCCGTGCCGCAGGCCGGACCAGAACTGGTTGGCCGACAGTCCCGAGGTGTCGCCGTACTCTTCGCGGTGCGCCTCGAATTCCTTGGTGGGGCCGGGGAACAGCAACCGGTTCAGCGCGGCCTGGCGCGCCGGGCCGGGTTCGCCCAGCACCTTCTCGTCCTCGACCGACAGCGACTGTTCGGGCTTGGCGTCTCCACGCCCTTCCAACGCCTTGGTGCGCAACGGTTCCGGCCAGCCGCCGGGCGGGTCACCCAGCTCGCCGCGCAGGAACCCGATGACCGAGTCCGGGATGTCCTGGCGCGCCGGGTCTTCGGCGAACTCCTCGGCGGTGATGCCCGCACCGACCAGGGCCAGCGCCAGATCGCCGACCACCTTGCTCGACGGCGTCACCTTCACCAGCCGGCCCAGGATCCGGTCGGCTCCCGCGTAGGCGTTCTCGACGTCCTCGAAGCGCTCGCCCAACCCCAGCGCGATGGCCTGGGTGCGCAGGTTGCTCAGCTGGCCGCCGGGGATCTCGTGGTGGTACACCCGGCCGGTCGGCGCGGGCAGGCCTGCCTCGAACGGGGCGTACACCCGGCGCAGCAGCTCCCAGTACGGCTCGAGGTCGCACACCGCGTCGAGGTTGATGCCGGTGTCGTACGGCGTGTGCGCCGCGGCGGCGACGATCGCCGACAGCGGGGGCTGGCTGGTGGTACCCGACAGCGGAGCTGCCGCCCCGTCCACCGCGCTGGCGCCGGCGTGCCAGGCCGCGGTGTAGGTGGCAAGCTGGCCGCCCGGGGTGTCGTGGGTGTGCACGTGCACCGGCAGGTCGAAGCGGCTGCGCAGCGCCGAGACCAGCGTGTGCGCCGCCGGCGGGCGCAGCAGCCCCGCCATATCCTTGATCGCCAGCACATGGGCGCCGGCGTCGACGATCTGCTCGGCCAGCCGCAGCCAGTAGTCCAGCGTGTACAGCGTCTCGGCCGGGTTGGACAGGTCCCCGGTGTACGACATCGCCACTTCGGCGACCGCCGAACCGGTCGAGCGCACCGCATCGATGGCCGGACGCATCGACTCGACGTTGTTGAGCGCGTCGAAGATTCGGAAGATGTCGACACCGGTGCGGGCCGCCTCGTCGACGAACGCGTCCGTCACCGTCTCCGGGTAGGGCGTGTAGCCGACCGTGTTGCGGCCGCGCAGCAGCATCTGCAGACAGATGTTGGGGATCGCCTCACGCAGCGAGGCCAACCGCTCCCACGGGTCTTCCTTCAAAAACCGAAGCGCCACATCATAAGTCGCTCCACCCCAGCATTCGATGGACAACAGCTCCGGCGTCATCCGGGCGATGTACGGTGCGACTTTGAGAAGTCCCGAGGACCGCACACGGGTCGCCAGCAGCGACTGGTGGGCGTCGCGGAACGTCGTATCGGTCACGCCGATCGCCGGAGAATCCTTGAGCCACTTGGCAAATCCCTCGGGACCCAGTTCGTCGAGGCGCTGCTTGCTGCCCGGCGGCGGGCCCGCCGAGATGTCGATGTCGGGCAGCTTGTCCTGCGGGTAATACCGCGGCCGGTCGCGGTACGGCGAATTGACCGTCACCTCGGCCAGGAACTTCAGCATCTTGGTTCCGCGGTCCGCCGAAGTCCGCGACGTCAGCAGTTCGGGACGCTCGTCGATGAACGAGGTGGTGATCCGCCCGGCCTGGAAATCCGGATCGTCCAGAACCGCTTGCAGGAACGGGATATTCGTCGACACACCGCGGATCCGGAATTCGGCCACCGCCCGCTTGGCCCGCGCCACCGCGGTAGGGAAATCGCGGCCGCGACAGGTGAGCTTGACCAGCATCGAGTCGAAATGCGCGGCGACTTCCGCACCCAGATGGGTCCCGCCGTCGAGCCGAATCCCCGCACCGCCCGGCGAGCGGTAGGTGGTGATCCGCCCGGTGTCGGGACGGAATCCGTTGGCCGGGTCCTCGGTGGTGATGCGGCATTGCAGGGCCGCGCCGTGCGGCGCGATGCCGTCCTGGCTCAGGCCCAGGTCGGCCAGCGTCTCGCCCGAGGCGATCCTCAGCTGCGCCGACACCAGGTCGACGTCGGTGATCTCCTCGGTCACGGTGTGCTCCACCTGGATCCGGGGATTCATCTCGATGAACACATGCCGGCCGCGCTCGTCGAGCAGGAACTCAACGGTGCCGGCACACGTGTAGCCGATGTGGCGGGCGAAGGCGACGGCGTCAGCGCAGATCTGGTCGCGCAGAGCGGGATCCAGGTTGGGCGCCGGGGCCAGTTCGATGACCTTCTGATGGCGGCGCTGCACACTGCAGTCGCGCTCGTACAGGTGAATGACGTTGCCGTACGTGTCGGCGAGGATCTGCACCTCGATGTGACGCGGATTCACCACTGCCTGTTCGAGGAACACCGTGGGATCACCGAACGCCGACTCGGCTTCGCGGCTGGCGGCCTCGATGGACTCCGGCAATGCCGACGGCTCGGTCACCCGGCGCATACCGCGACCGCCGCCGCCGGCGACAGCCTTGACGAACAGCGGGAATTCCATCTCCTGGGCCGCGGCGACCAATTCCTCCACCGAGGCCGACGGCGCCGACGACGTGAGCACCGGCAGGCCCGCCTCGCGGGCCGCGGCGATCGCTCGCGCCTTGTTGCCGGTCAGTTCGAGGATCGAGGAGTCGGGGCCGACGAAGGTGATGCCCGACGCCGCGCAGGCGGCCGCCAATTCCGGATTCTCCGACAGGAAGCCGTAACCGGGATAGATGGCGTCAGCGCCGGCGGCCTGGGCGGTGGCGACGATCTCGTCGACCGACAGGTACGCCCGTACCGGATGGCCGACATCGCCGATCTGATACGCCTCGTCGGCCTTGAGACGGTGCAACGAATTGCGGTCCTCGTACGGGAAAATGGCTACCGTGCCGATGCCCATTTCGTAGGCGGCGCGGAAAGCTCGGATCGCAATCTCACCGCGGTTGGCCACGAGGACTTTGGAAATCACCCGGATACCCTACCCGCGTGACCGCCCCTGTGCCGGGCGACTAGATCAGCGTGGACCAGTAGTTCCAGAAACGGACCAGGATCAGCAAGAGCAACCCGGTGAACCAGAGCGTCACGATCGACCAGCGCCACGTGTAGATCACCCGGGCGACCGCGTTGCCCGCGAGCGGACGAAGCGCGATCGAGGACACCACGACCAACAGCGGGACGGTGACCGCCCACACCACCATGCAGTAGGGGCACAGCGCGCCGATGCGGTACAGCGTCTGGAAGATCAGCCAGTGGATGAACACGGTGGCCAGCGCCGTGCCGATGGTGAGTCCCAGCCAGTACCACCGCGGCAGCCGCACCTTGGCCACGGCGAGCACGCCGGTGACCACGACGATGGCGAAGGCGGCGATTCCGATCAGCGGGTTCGGGAAGCCGAACGCCGACGCCTGCGGCGTGATCATCACCGATCCGCACGACAGCACCGGGTTGATGCTGCAACTCGGCACATAGGCCGGGTTGACCAGGATCTCGATCTTCTCGATCGTCAGGGTCGCCGAGGCGATCAGACCGACGACGCCGGCGATCAGCACCCACCAGGCGCTGGCCGGCCGCACCGCGACCCCGCCCGACGGGTCTTTCGACTCGACGGGTTCGGTCGGTTCGACCGGAGCCGGGGTCGCCACGCTCATGACGTCGGGGCCGGCGTGGGCTGGGTCGGGCTCGGCGGCGCGGGCGCGTTGTCCAGGCCGGGCACGTTGCCGACGATCGCCTTCACCTTGGTGATCAGATCCTCGGGCGAGGCCGGGCTGATGTCCTGGCCGTTGAGCCGGATGGTCGGCGTCGCCGTGATCTTGGATGCCGCGGCCAGACCCTCGACCATGTCGCTGTGCTTGCCGGAGTTGATGCACTGCGGCACGCTGCCGGCCGCACCAGCCTGACGAGCGGTCTCGATCAACGCGTTGTTGTCCGGGGCGACGCCGGAACCCTCCTCGGGCTGCTGGGCGAACAGCGCGGAGTGGAAGCGGACGAAGGCGTCCTTGTTCTCGTCGGCGACGCAGTAGGCCGCGTTGGCGGCGCGCGTCGAATAGTTCTTGTTCGCCGACGAGTTCAGGATCGCGACCATGTTGTAGTCGGCGGCCACGGCGCCCGAGCTGACCAGCTTGGAGATCGTCGGGCCGAAAGCCTTCTCGAAATCACGGCAGTGCGGGCACTGGAAGTCCTCGTAGAGCGACAGAACCGCCTTGGGCTCGTCGGTGCCGTCCTTCTTGATCAGCTGGGCCGACGTGATCCGCACCGCCTGCGCGTTGCCTGCCGCGGCGGTCTTCTTGTCGTGACTCATCACGATGTAGAGCACCAGGGCCACGGCGAAGATGACGACGATGCCGGTCAGCCCCAGCTGGATGGCCAGGTTGCGCTTACGGTCCTGGGCTTTCAGGTCGTAGCGGGGGGTGGATTTCTTGTTGGTGGCCACGGCTCGGCTGATCCTCGCTGTCAAGACTCGGTGTTGGCGCCTCTAGAGTACCGGCGCCCCTGCCCGCCGAATCTCAGGCGCGGGCGAGGTGGGCGCGCAGCGCCGAGATCATCTCGGCATTGCACCGGCTGACCTGGCCGCCCAGCGCATTCAGGTTGAGGAATGCGTGGGTCATCGGACCCATCTGCCGCACGTCGGTCACTACGCCCGCCGCCTGCAGTTTTGCCGCGTACTGTTCGCCTTCGTCGCGCAGCGGATCGAACCCCGCCGTGATGACCAGCGCCGGTGCGAGCCCGCTGAAATCCTCGGCCAGCAACGGCGAGACTCGCGGATCGGTGATGTCGACGCCGGATCCCTCGACGTAGGCGTCGGCGAACCAGTCCATGTTGCTTTTGGACAGCAGGAATCCGTCGGCGAACAGGGTGCGTGACCGGGTTCCGCCGCGCAGGTCGGTCGCCGGGTAGATCAGCCACTGCAGGCTCGGCTGGCGGCCGCCGCCGTCGCGGGCCAGCTGGGCCACCACCGCGGCCAGGCAGCCGCCGGCACTGTCGCCGCCCACCGCGATCCGGTCGGGGTCGGCGCCCAACTCCGCTGCGTTCAACACGGCCCACAGGTAGGCGGCGTAGGCGTCGTCGACCGCAGCGGGCGCCTTGTGTTCGGGTGCCAGCCGGTAATCGATGGACAGAACGTGGACACCGGCGTCGCGGCAGATCAACCGGCAGGCGGAATCGTGCGTCTCGAGGTCGCCGAAGACGAATCCGCCGCCGTGATAGAAGACCAGCAGCGGCGCGCCGTCGCCGTCGGCGGGGCGATAGTGCCGGGCCGGGATGATCCCGGCAGGACCGGGAATGTCCAGCGGAGAGATCTGAGCGACGTGGACGTTGGCCTCGTCGAGGCTGTCGGTGGCTTCCCGGTTCTGCCGGCGGGTGGCGATCGGATCGCCGGTGACCGCGAGGCTGCTCATGCCGACCGCGCGCTGGGCGGCCAGCATCATCTGGATCGACGGATCGAGGGTGTTTCCGTCGATCGTGATGGCGCGGCCACCCGACAACAGTCTCTTCACGGCGCCCGGCAGGTGCGGGATGGCCTTGACGCCGGCGCGGTTGGCCACCGGCAACGCCCTCTTCAGGAACCGGCTTCGCGCGGTGCCGGACACGGTCTCTGTCATTGATATTCCTCGGTTCTGGTGCGCAGTACCGGTATCGCCGCAGCGTACGGGACCGCGACTGGCGGCGGCCCGTCAGCCCCGGCCGGGGTTAGCGGTTGACGAATTCGACAATTCGACCATTTCCCAACGGCGGCGCACCGGGCCTGCTCAAACGACATATCGCCCTGGGTACTATCGTCACCCGAAGTCGGTTGACCCCGGAGCCGATTGCGACGGGTCCTGTCCCCGGCTCATTCGACTCCACAGACAGGTGACACGATGCCGGCGGCCGCGATCCCCACCGTCACGCTCAACGACGACAACACCCTCCCCGTGCTGGGCCTCAGCGTCGCCGAGGTGTCCGCCGAGGAGACCGAGAGCGCGGTGGCCAGCGCCCTGGAGGCGGGTTATCGGCTGATCCAAACCGCCAAGGGCAACGAGGAGGCCGTCGGGCGCGCCATCGCCGCGTCGGGCGTCCCCCGCGACGAACTGTTCATCGCCACCAAGCTCGCCACCGAGGACCAGGGTTTCCAGTCGTCCCAGGACGCCATCAGGGCCAGCCTCGAACGCCTGGGCCTGGAGTATGTGGACCTGTATCTGGTGGACTGGCCGGCCGAGCAGAACGGCAAATACATCGACGCGTGGGGCGGCATCATGCGGTCCCGCCAGGACGGTCTGATCAAGTCGATCGGCGTCGCGAACTTCACCCCCGAGAACCTGTCGGACATCATCGACCTGAGCTATTTCTCACCGGTGGTCAACCAGATCGAACTGCACCCCCTGCTCAACCAAGCCGAGTTGCGCGCGGTACACAGCGAGCGCTCGATCCTCACCGGGGCGTACATCCCCACCGATGAGGGCAAGCTTGCGGATAATCCCGCAATCGCCGAAGTGGCTGCGGCGCACGGGAAGTCGCCGGCACAGGTGCTGATCCGCTGGAGCCTGCAGCAGGGCGACATCGTCGTTCCCCGCTCGGCCGCACCGGCACAAATCGCCGAGAACGCCGATGTGTTCGACTTCGAACTCACCGCGGCGGAGATGGAGACCCTCAACGGTCTCGATGACGGGACCCGGTTCCTGCCGAATCCGGGAACCTAGACGGTCCCTGGGACTTCGGTCCGGGCACCCGCCATCGAGCCCGCTGTGGCTCAGGCGTCCAGCAGCCAGTCGTTCGGGCTGAATAGCTCGCAGTGCACCCGGTCCGGGGCGATGCCGCGGCCGGTCAGCTGGGCGCGCACCGCCTGCACGAAACCGTCGTTCCCGCACAGGTAGATCTCTGCGCCGTCGGCGATCTCGATGTCGTCGAGGTTCATCAGCCCCTCGTGGATTCGGGGGTTGTCGCCGTCGACGCCCTCGGCGTACCAGAGATCCAGGCTGGCGTCGGGCAGGATGTCGACGAGTTCGCGGTGCCGTTTACGCAGCGGGTGAGTTACCGCGCTGCGGTCGGCGTGCAGCACCTGCACCGGCGCCGCATGTGACTGGCCGACAAGGTATTCCAGGATTCCGACCATCGGCGTGATGCCGATTCCCGCGGAGATCAGCACGACCGGCGCACCACTGCGCGGCTCGGGTAGATCGCCGAACGGCACCGTGACGTCCAGCAGATCACCGACCCGGACGCATTCGCGGATCCAGTTGGACACCTCACCTGCCGGGTTTTGCCCGACGGCGTCGACCGGCTTGACCGCGAAGGTCAACTCGGACGCACCGGGAGCGTTCACCAAGCTGTACTGCCGCAGCTGACGCGCACCGTCGGGCAGTGTGACGCCAACCGAAACATATTGCGCCGCACCAGCTCCGGCCACGCCGTCGGCCCCCACCGTCACCAGCACGGCACCGGAGGGGTCGTCTTCGCGGGCGGTGACCCGCAGCCGTCGGAAGACGTCACCGGTTTCCACCCCGGCGCTGGCGTAGAGATCGCGTTCCAGAGCGATCAGGGTGTCGGCCATGATCCAGTACACCCGGTCCCATGCCGCGGCGACGTCGGCGGTCACGGTGTCGGCGCCCAGCACCTCGACGATCGCGGCGAACAGGTGCTCGTGCACGATCGGGTACTGGTCGGCCGTGACGCCCAGCGACGCGTGCTTGTGGCCGATACGCGACAGCAGTTCGCTCGGGTGCGGCAGGTCCGGATTGACCAGGTGCGTAGCGAAAGTCGCGATCGAGGCGGCCAGGGCCCGCTGCTGCGATCCCTGCGCCTGATTGCCGCGGTTGAACAGGTTCCGCAGGAGTTCCGGGTGACGACCGAACATCCGCCGATAGAACACCGAAGTGATCTCGTCGACGTGCGCGCCGACGAGCGGCAACGTCGCCTTGATCATCTCGGCGTGCTCCGGCTCCAATTGCTGAACCTCGGCCGCTTCGACTGCGGTGGTGGTCATGTCAGATTCCCTTCGGTTGTGAGTTGCTCGGTTGTGAGTTGCAAAAAAGCGGGCAGCATCTGGCTGCCGACGAGATCGGCGATCGTGTGGCGATCGAGTTCGGCGTAGAAGGCCTCTTTGGCATCGGCGAGCACGCGGCGCAACCGGCAGCCCGCGATCAGTGGACAGGCTGACTGGCCGGTGCAGTCGACGACTTCGCGATCACCTTCGAGCCGGCGCACCAGCCAGCCCAGTGATGCCTCGCGGCCGGCGTCGGTGAGCTCCAGGCCGCCGGCGCGGCCGCGGCGGGAGTGGACCAGTCCCAGCTCGGTCAGCCGCGACACCGCTTTGGCGACGTGATTCTCCGACGCGCCGGCCGCAGCGGCGACCGTCCGGGTGGTGACCCGCTGCTCGCGGGCCTGGCCGGTGGCGAGCAGCATCATGGCCCGGAGACCTAGGTCGGTAAACCTTGTGAGCTGCATAAACCCGACGCTAGTTTATTGCGCATCTCAAATGCGTATTTTCTGCGTGTGGGCTTGAATACACGAATCGGTGCGGATTTTTGACCTGCGGCTTTGCTCGGTCATGCCTCCGCGCTGCCGGCAAGCCACTTGTCCCAGGGCACGCTCCAGTCGCCGTTCTGCCAGATCTGAAGCGGCTCTCCGCCGGTATTGCGGACTTCGACGACGTCGCCAGGCTGGGAGAAATCGTAAAACCATTGCGCGTTACCGCTATTGACGTTGAGACAGCCATGGGAGACGTTCGTGTTGCCTTGCGCCCAGACAGTGCTCTCGAGCTGGTGGATGTATATACCGTCAGTGCTCAGACGCACCGCGTAATTGATGGTCTCCTTATAACCCAGGCGCGAATTGATTGGCAGCCCGTAAGTTGAAGAGTCCATGACGACGGGGTTGGCCTTATCCATCACCGTGTAGGTTCCGGGTTGGGTCCAGAATGAAAGAGCCTGGTCCCCAACCGTTTCGGTCCCACCCATACCCATCGAGGTGGGGATGGTCCGGACCAGCCGGCCGTTGTCGTACACGCTGATGGTCTTGGTGGTGTCGTCGGCGATGGAGACATGCGAGTCGCCGATCGTGAACGACACTTTGACGTCTTCCTGACCGTACAGTCCCTCACCGAGATTGACGCCGTAGACCTCGGCCGCTGCGGTAACGGCGGTTCCGGGCCGGTAATACTGTCGCGGCCGCCAATGTGCGTTCTGATCGTCGACCCAGTACCAAGAACCCTGCAACGCCGGTTGGGTGCTGACCGAAAGGCGGCGCTGGGCGGCGGCACGGTCGGTGACGGGTTCGTCGAAGTGGGCGACGACGACGGTGCCCACCCCGTAGGTGCCACCGTCGGTCAACGGTGCACCGGCGGTAGTGGTCAACGTCACCTTGGTCTGATTGCTTGGCGTCAGGGTGCTGAACGTCGACGCCTGGGTCGCAGCGACCCCACCGAGACCGCGACTATTCACCGTCAACGTGTAGGTGCGCCCGTACCCGAGCGGAACGCTGGGCTTCCATACCTGCGCGTCGGGAGTCAAGACGCCGGGAACGGGCTTCGAATCCTCGTTCGTCATCCTGACGTCGGTGAGGATTCCGTGGGTCGCCGATACACGTACCGCGCCCAGCGGGTCGACACCGACGGCGCCGGGCCCCGGCAGGATTGTGATGTGCGCAGGTTCCGGCGACGGAGGCGATGCGGTCGGTGCGGCGGTGCCGGCGCGGCTGCTGATCCACCAGCCGAGCGACGCGCTGATCAGTACGACCACGGCTGTGGCGGTGGCGATGACGGGGCGGCGGCGGATGGCCACGACGCGACTCCTTGAAAGTTGTTGCCGGCAGAATCAAAGACCGTCAGGCCGTTAGGCCGTGTTTGGCGGCATTGCTGAACTCGTCGTCTATCAGAACCACGCTGCGTTCCGGCGAGTCGATCAGCGAAGCGGCGATGGAGGCTCGGTATCCAGATCCGCAGTGGACCCACACCTCGCCGCGGGGTACTTCGTCCAGGCGGGCGATCAACTCGTGCAGCGGTATGTTGATGGCTTCGGCAATGTGGCTGTCGTCGAATTCGTTTCGTTGGCGGACGTCGAGAACGGTGAGGTCGTCCGCTCCGCGTGCTTTGGCGAGGGCCGCGAAGTGGGCGACGCGGTACGCGGCAAGGGGTTGATCACCGGCGAGAGTGCCGATATCGCCTGAGGCTGAGCCGGTGACGTTGTCGACGCCGATGCGGGACAGCTCGCGGCGCGCATCGAGGATCTGGTCGACGTCCTCGCCGATGAGTGTCAACGGGGCGCCCCATGCGTAGAGCCAGCCCAGGTAGGTGACGAACTGGGTGGACAACTCAAATCCCATCGTGCCCGACAGGTGCCCGGCAGCGAACGCGGTGCGGCTGCGGAGATCGACGACCCAATCGCCGGCCTTGATGCGCCGGCGCAGTTCCTTTGCGTCCACGGGTTCGGGTAGTGACAGGTCGACCGGGGCCGGGCCCACCGCGTTGATGACACCCATGTGTGCGTAATAGGCGGGGTAGTCGGACAAGCCGGCGATCAGCTCGTCGACGTAGGTCTGCTCGTCTTTGGTCAACGCCGGGTTGGTTGTGCGTTCCTCGGCGATCGTCGACGAGTCCCCGCTGGCCGGGCTTGCCGAGCAGAAGCTGCCGAACCCGTGCGTGGGATAGACCTGGACGTTGTCGGCGAGCTCGGCGGCCAGCCGCCGCACGGAGCGGAACTGCGCGTGAGTCAACTCCTCGGTGCACTCGGCGGCGATCAGGTCAGTGCGTCCGGTGGTGCCGTGCAGCATCGAGCCGCCGGTGAAAACGCCCACCGCCCGCCCTGCCTTATCTCGGAGCACATAGCTGACGTGGTGATGGGTGTGTCCAGGGGTGTGCAGCACCACGAAGCTGAACGGCCCCGCGTCGATGACGTCCCCGTCGCACACGGCGCGTCGCTCGTAGCCAACGTGGTCGCCGGCGGCCACGACGTATTGCGCGTTGACTGTGATCGCCAGCTCGAGGCCGCCGGTGACGTAGTCGTTGTGGATGTGTGTCTCCAGTACGTGAGTGATCGTTGCGTCCCGGTCTGCGACGAGCGCCAGCACGCGGTCGATGTCTCGCTGCGGATCGATGGCCGCGGCCACGCCGTCCGCGCAGACCAGGTAACTGCGATCGCCCAGTCCCGAGGTGTCGATGACGGTCACGTCCATTGTTGATTTCTCCGTTCGTATGGTGTGGTGCCGGCGTGCATGGTCAACGCAGCCAGATGGTGTCGACAACGACGAAGGTCGCGACGGCGAAGACCAGGACTGAGAACCATCGCTGCAACCGGTCGGTGTTCAGCCGGGCGCCCAGGTGGCCGGCGATGAGCGACGCCACCGTTGCCGTAGCTGCGAACGCTGCCGCGACTGCCCAGTTGATGTGTAGCCCGTGTAGATGCGAGACCACCCCGGCGGCCGAATTCGCCACAATGATCAGCAGGGAGGTGCCGACGGCGACGGGCATTTCGACACCCAGCATCAGTACCAGGGCGGGGATGATCAGGAATCCGCCGCCCACGCCGAACAGACCGGTCAGCAGTCCGACCACGGCACCTGCCGGGATGGAGCGCGGAGCGCACCGCCGCCAGTCGATGCCGCCGGCGGTGTCGCACGCCATGCCGGCGGACCCGGCGTCGCGCAGCATCCGGATCCCGGCCAACACCATGACGACGGCGAAACCGAGCAGCAGCGCCCACTGCGGCAGATGGGACCCGATTGCCGAGCCAGCGAAGGTGGTCGGGATGCCGGCAGTGGCGAACACTGCGGCCAGCCGCCATTCGACTTGGCCTGCCCGCACTTTCGGCAAGGCTCCCACCGCCGATGCGACACCGATTACCAGCAGTGACACCGGGATCGCCTGAGCCATGTCGAGTCCCACCGCATAAACCAATGCCGGTACGGCCAGGATGGACCCGCCGCCGCCGAGAAGGCCCAGCAGCACCCCGATCAGTGTGCCGAACAGCAAGGCCAAGACAACCGTCATGCTGGCCCGCCAGTGTCACGATTGCAGGCTGAACGCCAGCTCAGCGCGTAGCATCCAAGGCCGTCATACCGGCCGGCGACCGAACAAGGGCGACAACCAGCGAACAGCTGTAAGCGCTTCATTAGCAACATAATTGACATGTCTGCTGCAATAGTGAAGCTCCTCCTCATTCTCGAGTTGCGGGCCACAAGTCAGGAGCCCTCCCTTGAGGGGATATACCCCTCCAGGTATTGTCTAATCATCTTCGGAGAATGAAATCGTCGTGAATCGGCACGAGACTCGGGGACCATCGCGTCCTTCGATCGGGGTTCGCGGCCGTCACGAAAGGAGAACATGTGTCCGCCCAATCCGCCGAAGTCGATGTGACCCAGGCAGTCACCCTGCTGGCAGGGAAAGATGCCCGACTGCTCGATGTGCGTGAAGACGACGAGTGGGCGGCCGGGCATGCCGCATTTGCCCGACACGTGCGATTAGGTGACCTCGACCCAATCGCATTCGCCGGGTCAGCCACGGTGGTGGTGACATGCCGCTCGGGCAACCGGTCACGCGCGGCGGCGGTCGCACTGATCGACGCCGGCATTGACGCGGTCAACCTCGACGGCGGCATGATGGCCTCGGCCCGCGCCGGCTATCCCCTCGTCTGCGATGACGGGACGCCCGGCACAGTGGCCTGACGTCGAGGGGCCGCAGCGCGGTCGCCACATGCGCCACCGGCTGGATTCGGCGGGTACCGGCCCTGACCGCCCGCACCGATTCGAAGGACATCCTATGTGGGACAAACGATCTGACATGACTATCTACGAAGATGATCTGTTCAACGCCGAACCGCCATCGCGCGATGTCGCCCGCGTCGACGTCTCCGCCGACGGCGGAACCACTCGGAACCAAGCAGACATCACCCGCCCGACGGTCGGTGGGACTGGTGTCGCTGGACCTAGTACCCCCGCTGCGACGCTGACTGCTGCCACTGCTAGTGACGACCTTTGAAGGAGTGTCGCGACACAACCAGAAAGCGCTGCGGCGCTACGGAATCCGAACGGCCTGCATCAACAAACTCGTGGGCCCGCATCACCGTCACCGTCACGTGACCAGACTCTGGAACGCAGCCAATCCCATGCCAGGACATACCTCGCCCACCACAAAGAGCCGCCGACGCGATGTCATCCTCCTCGGCATCGCAGTGACCGTCGCCGTAGCTCTGGCCGCTGTATTGCTGATCCGCCAAAGCCACGACGACAACGCCGCCCCATCGATACCCGGCACGCAAGGAGGCGCGAACTCGGTTACCCCGCCGGCATCGGCCACCGCCGCGGACCGACCATCGCTTGGTCCGCTCGGCGAGGTGGCTCGTCGCGAGGCGGGAGACCCGCTGGCGCAAGGCTCACCAACAGCGCCCATCGTGCTGGTCGAATTCGCCGACCTGCGCTGTCCGTTTTGTGCGCAGTTCTCCCGCCAGACCGAACCGGTCCTAGTCGAGCGCTACGTCAAAAAGGGTGTCCTGCGCATCGAATGGCGTGACATGCCGATCTTCGGAGCCCAGTCCACGGCCGCAGCCCGCGCGGCCCGCGCGGCGGCCGCGCAAGGCTGGTTCTGGCCGTTCATCCAGACGGTCTATGCCGCCGCCCCATCCACCGGTCACCCCGACCTGACCGCCGCCACGCTTCACGACATCGCCCGGAAAGCCGGTGTCCCCGACCTCGTCCGATTCGACGCCGATTCGACGTCCACCCAGTTCGATGCCGCCATCCACGCCGACCTCGAACAGGGACAAAGCCTCGGAATCCCCTCCACCCCAGCTTTTTCGGTGAACGGACACCCTGTCCTCGGTGCCCAACCGACCGATGTCTTCACCACCCTCATAGACCAGTTGGTCGCCGGAAAGCCGATCCCCGGGTGACCCACGTCGGCGTAATCAGTGCCTTTCTGGGCGGTCTCTTCGCGCTTCTGAGCCCCTGCTCTGCATTGCTGTTGCCTTCGTTCTTCGCTTACGCATTTACTGGCTGGAAGTCCACGATGGCGCGCACCGTAATTTTCCTGCTCGGTCTGGCTACCGTCTTGGTGCCACTGGGAGCGGGCGTCGGCGCGGTCAGTGCAGCCATCACGGCGTACCGCAGTCAAACGACCATGATCGCCGCCATCGTCGTCATCGTTTTCGGCGCAGCGATGATTTTTGGCAAAGGCTTCACCGTGGGGCCTGCTCATCGCGCCGCCGCACACCTGCGCGTCCGGACTCCGCTGTCGGTCTTCGTGCTAGGCACCGTCTACGGTCTGGCCGGCTTCTGCTCTGGCCCGTTGCTCGGCGCGGTCCTCACAGTCGCCGTCACGGGAGCCGATCCTCTCTACGGAGCCCTACTCATGGCGGTGTATTCACTCGGCATGACTGTGCCGCTCGCATTCCTGGCGTTGCTCTGGGACCGGATGCGACTCGCCGAGAAGGCCTGGCTGCGCGGTCGGCCGCTCAGCATCGGACCACTGCACACCCACACCACCTCCCTCATCTCCGGTGCATTGTTCATGGCGATCGGCGTAATGTTTCTCGCCACCGCCGGCACCGCCAGCCTTGGCGGCATCCTCAGCGCTGACACTGAAGTCGCACTTCAAGGCTGGCTCGGCCGCGCCGCCGCCGATACCGACCTGGTTCTCGTCTTGGCCCTGGCCGCCACCCTCATCGTCATCGCTGTACTTGCCTTGCGGATCCGAACGCCGCGCCGCCACACACCGCCCGCGATCACGTCGGAGGAAAACATCGACGGCTGAGGAACACAGCCCACCATCACTCCACCGCAGCGCCGGGTACCGATGGTTGCACGGCCGATATCAACGACTGGGGCAGGTGCCGGCGGCCGAGCGCAATTCGTCGGCCGACGCCTGATCCACCGGCAGTGCGTAGCCCCGCAGCACCGCGATGAACTGGATCGCGTACTGGCACCAGAACGCATGATTGGGCGGCATCCAGCTGCCAGGAGGCTGGTCGCCCTTGTCCTGGTTGACCTGACCGTCGACGGCCAGCAGGTTGGCCGGATCGTTGGCGAATCGAATCCGCATGTCGTCCGGCCAGTTTCGCGCGCCCATGTCCCACGCGTAGGCGAGCGGCACCAGGTGATCGATCTGCACGGCGGCCCCGACCTGCGCGCCGCGGGTGAACGGGATCGTCGCGCTGGTGTACGGGTCGTGCAGGACGCCGGTGGCGACCGCCTGTGGGCAGCGTTTGGTGAATACGAAGGTCTTGTCGACGAGGTCGCGGTCCAGGACGTCGTCACGGGTGTCGCAACCGTTGTGCCCGCCCGGCGCGGAGTTGTTGTCGTCCCACGCATCGCCGAACGCCGCGCGCCGATAGTCGTTGCCGCGCACCCGCTGCGGGATGACGACGATGCCGTCGAGCACGTCGGTTCCCGGTGCCACCGTGGGCACGTCGGCGCGGGCGATCATCGCCTCGGGATGACTGGTCGAGGACGTCACCTGCACGGAGACGATCACCGCCAGCGCCGCGATCACCGCCAGCCAGATCAGGGGCCGCCGTCTCATGACTTGTCCAGGTAGTCGATCCGGTCGCCGCCGGTGAACTGGCCGGCCAGAACCGTCATGCCGGGGTTCGCGGGATCGCGGGCATAGATCGACTGGGCGACCTCTCGCGCATCGACGATTACCTCGAGGTGCTCGGCCAGAGACAGGAAGCGCAGGGTGATGGGACGGCCGGACTGGTTGAGCCCCAACACGTCTCCCTCGCGGCGCTCCTGCAGGTCCAGATCCGCCAGCTCGAAGCCGTCCAGCGTGCTCGCCACCGCGGTCAACCGATCGCCGGCTTTGGATCCCTCCGGTAGCTTGGTGGCCAGCAGGCACAGGCTGGCGTGCGAACCGCGCCCGATCCGCCCACGCAACTGGTGCAGCTGGCTGATGCCGAACCGGTCGGCGTCCATCACCACCATCACCGTCGCGTTCGGCACGTCGACACCCACCTCGATGACCGTGGTGCACACCAGGACGTCGATGTCGCCCGCCCGGAACGCGGCCATCACCGCGTCCTTCTCGTCGGCGGCCAGCCTGCCGTGCATCAGCCCCAGCCGCAGCCCGGCCAGCGGCCCGTGCCCCAGATGCTTGAACAGGTTGACGACGGTCTCGGCGGGCGGGCCCGCTTCCTGCTCGGCTGCCTTGTCGTCCTCGTCGATGCGGGAGGCCACGACGTAGGCCTGTCGGCCTTCGCCGACCTCCTCGGTGATCCGCTGCCAGGCCCGCGCCAGCCATTGCGGCTTATCTTTGATGAAGATCGTATTGGTGGTGATCGGCTGGCGCCCGCGCGGAAGTTCGCGCAGGGTCGAGGTTTCCAGGTCGCCGTATACCGTCAGTGCGACGGTGCGCGGGATCGGCGTGGCCGTCATGACCAGCAGATGCGGGGTCAGTCCCGCAGGGGCCTTGGCGCGCAACCGGTCTCGCTGCTCCACGCCGAACCGGTGTTGTTCGTCGACGACGACGAAGCCCAGCTTGTGGAATTCGACGGCGTCCTGCAACAGCGCGTGGGTGCCGACGACGATGCCCGCCTCCCCGGACGCCACCTCGTCGCGCACCTGACGTTTCTGGGCCGCCGACATCGACCCGGTCAGCAGTGCGATTCGGGTCGCCCCGTCCTCGCCGCCGAGTTGACCGGCCATCGCCAGCGGCCCGAGCACACCGCGGATCGACTGGGCATGTTGGGCGGCAAGGACTTCCGTCGGCGCGAGCAAGGCGCACTGGTAACCCGCGTCGACCATCTGCAGCATGGCCACCACCGACACGATCGTCTTACCGGAGCCGACTTCGCCCTGCAGCAGGCGGTTCATCGGCTTGCTCGCGGCCAGTTCGGCGGAGACGACGTCGAGCACTTCCCGTTGACCCGCCGTCAGCGCGAAGGGCAGGCGCTCGATCAGCGCGGCGGCCAAGCCGTCTTCTCGGCGCGGCGCGACCGGACCGGATTCCGAGAGCTCGCCGTGGCGGCGCTGCGCGAGCGCCCATTGCATGCCGACGGCCTCGTCGAACCGCAGCCGCTCGCGGGCCGCCTCCCGCTCGGGTTCCCGCTCGGCGACGTGGATGGCGCGCAGCGCTTCATCCTCGGAGATCAGACCCCGTTGGCGCACAACGCTTTCGGGTAGTGGATCGGGTATCGGATCGAGCACCGCGAGTACCTGCTGCACGCAGGCGTAGATGTCCCAGCTCTGCAGCTTGGAGCTGGCCGGGTAGATCGGGAAGAAGTCCCGCTCGAACGCCGACATCGCCAACTCGCCGCTCTGTGACGTCGAGGTGTCGGCGATCGTTTTCAACGACTTGCTGCCGAATACTCGTCCCTTCGGCGATTCCAGAACCAGGAAATCCGGGTGCGTCAGCTGCATGGCCCCCCGGAAGAAGCCGACCTCCCCGGACAGCATCAGCCGGACGCCCTCGATCAGTTCCTTCTTGAGCCACTTGGCGTTGAAGAACGTCGCGGTGACTTTCCGCCGCCCCTTGCCGAGCGTGATCACCAGATACTCGCGCTTGGGTCCTCGCTGAGGCAAGCGGGTGACGGCACTCTCGATCTCGCCGACCAGCGTGATGTGCTCGCCCTCCTCCGGCGGCGCCTCGTCCTCACCCCAGACCGACATCCCGTGGATGTACTTGCGCGGGTAGTGGCGCAGCAGGTCGTCGACGGTGCGGATGCCGAACACATCGTCGAGCAGACCGGCGGCCTTGCCGCCGACGATCCCGTCGAGACGGTCGGTGAGACTGACCACGACTACTCCACCCCGATCAACAGTTCATCGCCGCGGTGACCGGTGGCATAGGTGGCGAATTCGATTCCGGGATGGCGCCGGTGGATGTGCGCGGCCAGCGCCTGGGCGACGGCCGGATCGGTGCCGGCACCGGTCAACACGGTCACCAGCTCACCGCCGGCCACCAGCAGCAGGTCGATCAGACCCGCGGCCGCACCGGTCACATCGTCGGCGACCACCAGGACTTCGTCACCGGCGATGCCCAGCCCGTCACCCGGTTCACAGCTGCCCGCCCACGTGAGCGCCTGTTCGGTGGCGGTGCGCACCGAACCGTGCCGGGCCGCGGCCGCCGCCCTGGCCATCGAGTACCCGTCGTCGACGGCGTGGCGGCCCGGATCATGGACCGCGAGCGCAGCCAGCCCCTGCACCATCGAACCGGTCGGCAACGCGACAACGTCGATGCCCCAACCGATTCCGGCCGTGCACCCGGCGACCAACTCCTCGGCCGCCACGTAGCCGTTGGGCAACACCATCACCTGAGCGGCGCCGGCATCGACAAGCGCCCGCAGCAGTTCCCGGGCGCTCACGCCGTTGACCGGATCAGCCAGCTCGGCGTCCGGGAGCAGCACACAGGCGCCCTCCTGGCTGAAAAGTTCTGCGGCACCGTCACCGTCGACGACGGCCAGCACCGCGCGCTCCCGGCTCCAGCTGCCCGGAGAAACCCGGGTGGGCCCGGTGCTCAACACCGAGATCTGGATTCGGCTCACCGCGCCGGCCGCTAGTCCGGCCTCAACTGCGGCGCCGGCGTCGTCGGTGTGGACGTGGACCGAATAACGTTCGGCCGACGCGGCGATCGCGACCGAATCGCCGAGCTGCTCCAGCCGGGTGCGCAGCGGATCGAGGGCTGCCGGATCGCAGCCGGCGAGCAGATACATCACCTCGAATTGGGGCGGAGCCGGTTCCGCAGTGACGGTCTCGATCAGCGGCGGTCCCGGTTCGTAGGCGTGCCGGCGCGGCGCATGCCCGGTGACGGTGGCGGTAAGCGCGTCTATGAGGACGAGGAACCCGCGGCCGCCCGCGTCGACCACCCCGGCCTCCGCCAGCGCGTCGAGCTGTTCAGGCGTGCGGTCCAGCGCGGTGACCGCGGCCTCGCCACCTGCGGTGAGCGATTCGGCAAGGCTGGCGCCGTCGGCGGCCCACTGTTGCACGGTGTCGGCGACGGCCTGCAGCACCGACACGATGGTTCCGGCCACCAGCTGCCCGCCCATCGACGACACCACCAGCCCGACGGCGTGGCGCAGGGCCGCGCCCAGCAGTACCGCGTCGATGTCGGCGAGATAACCGTCCGTGTCGGCGGCGGCCGCGGCGGTGACGTCGGCCAATCCGCGCAAGATCTGCGACAGGATCACCCCGGAATTACCCCGGGCGCCGTGCAGTGCACCTTCGGCCAGCGCAGCGGTCAGATCGCTGACACCGCCCGAGCCGGTCACCGACTCCGCCTCGGTCAGCGCCGCGCGCATGGTGAACAGCAGGTTGGTCCCGGTATCGGAGTCGGCCACCGGGAACACATTGAGCCGGTTGATCTCGTCGGTGTGGGTGATCAGGTCGCCGACGGCGGTAGAGGCCCAGTCGCGCAGGGCAGATGCGTCCAGCCGCCGGTCCGGCATCGGCACCTCCTCGCGATCCCTGGCCATCACACGGCGTCGTCGCGCCAGCCTATCCAGTCCACCCGACACCGCGATGCCGCCGCGGCCCGCGGCCGTGGGATGGCGGGATCACCGCAGCTCAGCGCGCTGCGAACAGCGTCGTCCTGGCGTTGCAGCGGCGCATTTTGGCGTTCGGTTCGCCGGACGGCTATCCTAGTCAGGTTGTCGGGTCACCCGTTTCGGTCGTTGGCCCCCAGGAACACGTTCGATAGAGGAGTTCTACATGGCTGCCGTGTGCGACGTCTGCGGAAAGGGCCCCGGCTTCGGCAAGTCGGTGTCGCATTCCCATCGCCGGACCAGCCGTCGCTGGAACCCGAACATCCAGACCGTGCGCGCCGTGAGCCGCCCAGGTGGCAACAAGCACCGCGTCAACGTCTGCACCTCCTGCCTGAAGGCAGGCAAGGTCAGCCGCGGTTAATTCCGCTCTTCCGCCCAAACCAACGTTTGGGCGGAGAAGTTCGAGACGTTCCCAGCGAAACGTCGATGTCGGCGTGCGTTACGGCAGTCGCCAGTCGATCTGCTCGGCGCCCATCCCGGCCAGCAGTTCGTTGGCCCGACTGAACGGCCGTGATCCGAAGAACCCCCGTGACGCCGACAGCGGCGACGGATGCGGGGATTCGATCGCCACGCATCGGCTGCCATCGAGCATCGGCTTGAGCGTCGACGCGTCCCGCCCCCACAAGATCGCCACCATCGGTTGATCGCGCGCCACCAGGGCGCGGATCGCGCATTCGGTGACCGCCTCCCAACCTTTCCCCCGATGCGATGCCGGTGTGCCGGGCTGTACGGTCAGCACCCTGTTCAGCAGCATGACACCGCGCCGCGACCATGGTGTGAGGTCACCGGTCGAGGGCTGTGGGTGCCCGAGGTCCGCGGTGTATTCGGTGAAGATGTTGGCCAGGCTGCGTGGCACCGGCCGCACCTCGGGGGCCACCGAGAAGCTCAGGCCCACCGCGTGCCCCGGCGTGGGATACGGGTCCTGGCCGACGATCAGCACCCGCACCTCGCTGAACGGAAAGGTGAAGGCGCGCAGCACGTTCTGGCCTGCTGGCAGATAATGCCGTCCGGCGGCGATCTCATCGCGCAGGAACTGGCCCATCTCGGTGATCTGGTCACTGACCGGGGCGAGCGCCTGCGCCCAGCCCTCGTCGACGAGTTCGGCCAGCGGCCGGGCGGTGGTCGTCACCGACGTAACCTAACGCGCGCCGTCAGTCGAAGGATTGCCAACCCGCCGCGCCACCCCATCTGAGCCCGTCGACCAGCACGCCGGGGGCACCGTCTCGCACGGTGCCGATCACCCGCCAGCCGGGCGGGACGACTGCGGGAAAGCAGGCGACGAGGGCGTGATCTTCGCCACCGGAGAGCACCAGCGCGTTGGGATCGGCACCGGCCGCCGCGGCTGCGGCGGTGACGGCGTCGACGTCGGGTCGCAGCGCGGCCGCCTCGAGATCGATGAGAACCCCGGAGTCGCGGGCGATGTGGCCGAGATCGGCGAGCAGCCCGTCGGAGACGTCGGTCATCGCCTGCGCGCCGGCTTCCGCTGCCGCAATCCCCTGCCCATAGGGTGGATGCGGCACCAGGTGCCGCTCCCGCAGCTCGTTGAAACCGGCAATCCCCTTGTGCCACAGAAGATATCCGGTAGCAGAGCGGCCCAGCTCACCGCTGACGGCGACCACCGATCCCGCTCGCGCCCCGCTGCGCAGCACCGGTGGGCGGCCGGCCAGATCGCCGAACGCGGTCACCGAGACCACCCACTGCGGGCTGGATACCAGATCACCGCCGACGATCCCGGCGCCCAGCGGACCGGCCTCCAGCCACATTCCGTCGGCCAACTCCAGCGCCCGCGCTGCCGGGGTGTCGGGCGGCGCGCCGAACGCCACGACGAACGCGCTGACCCGCGCGCCCATCGATTCGATGTCGGCAGCGTTCTGCGCGATGGCTTTTCGGCCGACCTCCAGCGGCGAGGACCAATCCAGCCGGAAGTGACGCCCTTCGACCAGCATGTCGGTGCTCACGACGACCCGACCGTCGGGCATCGCCACCACCGCGGCGTCGTCTCCCGGGCCGACGGTCACCACCGCGGGCTGACGGCGGTCGGCCACCAGTCGGTCGATCACCGAGAACTCGCCGAGCTCGCGCAATGTGGGTTCGTCACCGTCGGCCACGAGGTCTGCCTCCTCCCGTCGCCCAGGCTGATCGGCACGGCAACCTGCGGTACGTTGGGGCCTTGCCGGCACCCGGACATGCCAGTCTAGGGCGGCGCCGCATGCGGGCGGCCATCGAGAGGAGGCGACGGGTGGTGGAGGCGTACATGCTGATCCAGACCGAGGTCGGCCGCGCCGAGGTCGTCGCCAAGCAGGTGGCCGCGCTGCCGGGCGTACTGTCAGCCGAGTACGTGACGGGTCCGTATGACGTGGTGGTCCGGGTCGCCTCGGCCACCAACGATGACCTGGCCGCCTCCGTGGTGCCCAGCGTTCAGCAGATCGCCGGAATCACCCGAACCCTCACCTGTCCCATTGCCGATGCCGACTGAACCACTTCCCGTCGCCAGCGAAGACAGCACAGGGGACGGACCGCCCCGCGCCTTCCTGATCGCCGCAGTCATCGTGGCGGTGGTGGCGATCGGCGCCGTGCTCGCGATCGCGGCCACCCGCAAGGCTCCGGTCCAGCCGGTGGTCATCGCCGCCGCCCCAGCGCCGCAAGCGGATTCACCGAGCTGCCGGGATCTGATGGGCGCATTGCCGGAGAACCTCGGTGAATTCCACCGGGTGGCGGCGGCCGACCCGGTGCCCCTCGGCGCGGCAGCGTGGCGCGGAGCGGCCGACAATTACCCGGTCATCCTGCGCTGTGGCATCGACCGGCCCGCGGAATTCATGGTGGGCTCGCCCATCCAGCTGGTCAACGCGGTCCAATGGTTTCAGCTCGACGATCCCCAAACCGACCGCAGCACCTGGGTCACCGTGGACCGCCCGGTCTACCTGGCGCTCACCCTGCCGAAAGAGTCTGGCCCCACGCCCATTCAGGCGTTGTCGGATCTGATCGCGCGAACATTGCCCGCGGTTCCGATCGATCCGAACCCGCCGCGCTGAGTCAGCGCAGACCGGTTCCGCGCGCCAACGCCGTCTCCACCATGGTGCCGACCAGCGTCGGGTAGTCGATGCCGCTGGCCGCCCACATCCGCGGATACATCGAGATCGTGGTGAAGCCGGGCATGGTGTTGATCTCGTTCACCACCGGGCCGTCCTCGGTGAGGAAGAAGTCCACCCGCGCCAGACCCTGGCAGTCCAGGGCCTTGAATGCCCGAATTGCCAAGTGCCGCAGTTCCTCTGCCACGTCTTCGTCCACTTTGGCGGGGACGTCGAGTTCTGCGCCGTCGTCCAGGTATTTGGTGGCGAAGTCGTAGAAGCCGTCTTCGCGGCCCGCGATGCCGGCGACCCGGATCTCCCCGATCGCGCTGGCTTGCACTGAGCCGTCCGGGAATTCGAGGACGCCGCACTCGAGCTCCCGGCCTTCGACCGCGGCTTCGATGATGACCTTGGGATCGTGTGTGCGCGCATCGGCGATGGCCGCGGGCAGCTCGTCGGGGCTCATGACCCGGTTCACACCGATCGAGGATCCACCGCGTGCCGGTTTGACGAACATCGGAAAGCCAAGGCGCATGATGTCATCGAGCGTGGGCGCCTTCTCCTGCGGGCGCAGCACGACGTGGTCGCCGATCGGTAGGCCATCGACGGCCAGCAACTTCTTGGTGAACTCCTTGTCCATGCCGGCCGCGCTGGCCAGCACGCCTGCGCCGACGTAGGGCACACCCGCCAATTCGAGCAGACCCTGGATGGTGCCGTCTTCACCGTAGGGCCCGTGCAGGATCGGGAAGACGACGTCGACCGCCGTCAGCACCTCGCCGGCGGCCTGACCGAGCGACACCAGCTCGCCGTGCCGCTGCGGGTCCGCAGGCAACGCCAGCGCCGTACCGGAGTCGCCCCTGACCTCCGGCAGCCGCCGGTCGGTGATGGCCAGGGTTTCCGGCTTGCCGTCGGTCAGCACCCAGGAGCCCTCCGGGGTGATGCCCACGGCGACGACCTCGAACCGTTCCGGGTCAAGATTCCGCAGGATGCTTCCGGCCGACACGCAGGAAATGGCGTGCTCGGAGCTGCGGCCCCCGTAGACGACGGCGACGCGGATACGAGAAGTCACAAACTAGAGAGGCTACAGCCCGGGCGCTACCAGCACGATCTGACGCTGTGAGCAGGCACTATCCGGCGTCGATTGCCGCGATGACGTCGTCGACCAGGTCGTCGGTGTCCTCGATACCGGCCGAGATCCGGGCGAAGCCGCCGGCCACCGGGTCGCCCCATCGGGCCCGACGGTCGACGCAGGTGTGGATGCCGCCGAAGCTGGTCGCGGCCACCAGCAGGTCGCTGCGCCGGACCAGGGCGTGGACGGCGTCCGCGTCGGCGAGTTCGATCGACACCAATCCCCCGAAACGCCGCATCTGCGCGGCGGCCACCGAGTGGGACGGGTCGTCGGGCAACCCCGGGTAGCGCACCGAGCGGACACCCGGGTGGCTGCGCAGTGCGGTGGCCAACGCGAGCGCGTTGCGGCATTGCCGTTCGAAGCGCAGGCCGAGGCTGCCGAGGCTGCGCAGCATCAGCCACGCTTCGAACGACCCCAGGATCGCCCCGGACAGCAGCCGCTCCCGCTCCAGTGCGGCCATCAGGTCGGGATCGGTGCCGGCGATGTACCCGGCCAGCAGGTCGCTGTGCCCCGCGAGAGCTTTGGTGGCGCTGGCCACCACCAGATCAGCGCCAAGCGCCAGCGGTTGCTGACCCAGCGGTGTTGCGGTGGTGTTGTCCACCAGCAGCCGCGCGCCGCGGTGCCGGCAGATCTCGGCAAGCCGGCGCAGGTCCACGACATCCAGCGCCGGATTGGTCGGGGTTTCGGCCAGCACGACATCGGCGCGGCCTGCGGCCTGGTAGATCTGCTCCGAGTCAGCCTCGTGAACCGTGATTCCTTGCGGGGCAAGGTTTTCAACGGCATAGCGGCGCACCTGGTAGTAGCCGTCGGCCGGGACCACCAGTACCGAGCCGGGTTTGGCCGTCACACGCAGCGCAGCGGTGATCGCCGCCATCCCGGAACCGAAAGCCAAGGCCGCTGCCGCCCCTTCGAGCTCGGCCAGTGCCGACTCGAGCTGCCGCCAGGTGGGGTTGGTGGCGCGGCCATAGGTGTTCTGTTCGCTGCCCTCGTCTTCGGAGAGGTGGTACGCCGACGCCAGAACCGGACCCGGCTGAACCGGATCTCCCGGAATCGGCAGGGAACTCACAGCTTTGACGGCGCGGGTCGAGTCGCCGTAGCGGTCGGTCATTCCGGTTTGGTGCTGCGGCCCAACAACAGCGCCACCGCCTGGTCGACGGACAATCCCTTGTGGCACACCTGGTGGACCGCATCGGTCAACGGCATCTCGACGTCATAGCTCGACGCCAGCGCCAGGATCGACTCGCAGGAGGTGACGCCTTCGGCAACGTGCCCGCCGGCGGCCAGTTGGGCGGCTTCCATGGTGCCGCCGCGCCCGAGTCGTTCACCGAAACTGCGGTTGCGCGAGTGCGGCGACGTGCAGGTGGCGACCAGATCGCCCACGCCGGCGAGACCGGCCAGCGTCGCGGTCTTGGCGCCGACGGCGATCCCCAGCCGCATGATCTCGGCCAGACCTCGGGTGATGATCGCCGCAGCGGTGTTCTCGCCCAGTCCAACTCCGGCGGCCATGCCGCAGGCCAGCGCGATGACGTTCTTGCACGCACCGCCGATCTCGGTGCCGATGACGTCGGCATTGGTGTACGGGCGGAAGTAACCAGTGCTCAGTGAGCGCTGCAGGGTGATCGCCCGCCCGGAGTCGGTGGAGGCCACCACCGTCGCGGCGGGCTGTCCCTGTGCGATCTCGTCGGCCAGATTCGGGCCCGAGACGACGGCGACCTGGCCTGGGTCGACGCCCGTGACCTGGACGATGACCTGGCTCATCCGCATCAGGCTGCCCAACTCGATGCCCTTGGCCAGGCTGACCAGGGTGGCGCCGTCGGCGATCACACCGCGCCACTGTTCGAGGTTGGCGCGCAAGGTCTGCGCGGGCACGGCCAGCAGCACGGTGGTCAACCCGTCGAGCGCCTCGGCGGCGTCGGTGGTGGCGCGGATCGTGCTCGGCAGCGCGATGTCTGGGAGGTATCCGGGGTTGGCATGTGTGGTGTTGACCGCCTCGGCGACTTCCGCGCGACGAGACCACAACCGGACCTCGGAGCCGGCGTCGGCGAGAACTTTGGCCAGTGCGGTTCCCCAGGCGCCCGCGCCCATCACCGCGGCGGTGCCCACCGTGCTGGTCATGGTCATTAACGTAGCCCACGCCGCCGCGACCGCTCGCCGGCCAGGAATGCAGGAGATCCGAACGACGCTGGAAGGATGGTGAACATGAGCGCGGACCTCGGCGTGATCATTGCGGTGAAACGCCTCGCGGCCGCCAAGACCAGACTCAGTCCGGTGTTCTCGGCGAGTACCCGCGAGCAGGTGGTGCTCGCGATGCTGATCGACACCATCACGGCGGCCAGTGCGGTCAGCGCGGTGGCGTCGATCACCGTGGTCACCCCCGACGACACGGCGGCCGCCGCCGCTCGGGAGCTCGGCGCTGAGGTTCTGTTCGACGCGACGCCGCCGACCGAGCCCGACCCGTTGAACACCGCTGTGCGATTCGCCTGGGCTGAAGTCAGCAGACAGACCGCCAATACTGTTGTGCTGCAAGGAGATCTACCCGCACTGCGGACTCACGAACTCACCGACGCGGTGACGCACGCGCGGGCGCACCGGCGCAGTTTCGTCCCCGACCGTCCCGGCACCGGCACCGCGGCACTGTTCGCGTTCGGGACCCCGTTGGACCCACTGCTCGGCCGGGATTCGGCCCGTCTGCATCGCGACTCGGGTGCCGTCGAACTGACCGGCGCATGGCCGGGGCTGCGCTGCGACATCGACACCGTCGAAGACCTGGAGGCGGCGCGGCTGCTGGGTGTCGGAGCGGCGACGACCAGGGCAATCAGCCACCACTGACGGTAAACAACGCCTGAACGGCCAGCAACTTCTGCCTGCCTCGGTCCGCGCACTTCACGGATGGGGGATGATCGGAGGCGTGACCGACATGGAAACCGATGCGCGATCGACGGACGACGGCTGGCAGCCCGGCGACGCAGCGCCGGAGGCGCCGCCGGCGGCCACGGCTACCGCCGTCGAGAATGAACTGCCCGAGGACCGGTACCTCAACCGCGAGCTGAGCTGGCTGGATTTCAACGCCCGCGTGCTGGCGCTGGCGGCCGACACCTCGCTCGCTCTGCTGGAGCGGGCGAAGTTCCTGGCGATCTTCGCGTCCAATCTCGACGAGTTCTACATGGTCCGGGTGGCCGGGCTGAAGCGCCGCGACGAGATGGGGTTGTCCGTGCGGTCGGCCGACGGGCTGTCGCCGCGCGAACAACTGCGCCGGATCGGCGAACGCACGCGCCAGATCTCGTTGCGCCAAGCCGAGGTCTTCATCCAGTCGGTGCGTCCGGCCTTGGCCGACGAGGGAATTCACATCGTCACGTGGGCCGACCTCACCGACGCCGAACGCAGTGAGCTGTCGACCTACTTCCACGAACAGGTTTTTCCGGTTCTGACACCGCTCGCCGTCGACCCCGCGCATCCGTTCCCGTTCGTCAGCGGGTTGAGCCTCAACTTGGCGATCACCGTGAAGTCCCCCGACGACGGCGGCGAACACTTCGCCCGCATCAAGGTTCCCGACAACGTCGACAGGTTCGTCGTACTCAAGGGCACCAACGGCGATAGCGACGTCGTCCGGTTCCTGCCGACCGAGGAGCTCATCGCGGCATTCCTGCCGGTGCTGTTCCCCGGCATGGAGATCGTCGAGCATCACGTCTTCCGTATCACCCGCAACGCCGACATGCAGGTCGAGGAAGACCGCGACGAAGATCTGCTTCAAGCGCTCGAACGTGAACTGGCGCGGCGGCGATTCGGGTCTCCGGTGCGCCTCGAGGTCGCCGACGACATGACCGAGCACATGCTCGAACTGCTGCTGCGGGAGCTCGACGTCCATCCCGGCGACGTGGTGCAGGTACCGGGGCTGCTGGATCTTTCGTCGCTCTGGCAGGTGTACGGCGTCGATCGCCCGGCACTCAAGGACCGGCCGTTCGTGCCGGCCACCCATCCGGCGTTCGCCGAACGGGAGACGCCCAAGAGCATCTTCTCCACGCTGCGCGACGGTGACGTGCTGGTGCATCATCCGTACGACTCGTTCTCGACGAGTGTGCAGCGCTTCATCGAACAGGCCGCCGCGGACCCGAATGTGTTGGCCATCAAGCAGACGCTGTACCGGACCTCCGGTGACTCCCCCATCGTCAACGCGCTCATCGACGCGGCCCAGGCGGGCAAGCAGGTGGTCGCCCTGGTCGAACTGAAGGCGCGTTTCGACGAGCAGGCCAACATCAAGTGGGCCCGCACACTGGAAGATGCGGGCGTGCATGTCGTTTACGGGCTGATCGGGTTGAAGACCCACTGCAAGACCTGCCTGGTGGTGCGGCGTGAGGGCTCGACCATCCGTCGCTACTGCCATATCGGCACCGGCAACTACAACCCGAAAACCGCGCGACTGTATGAGGACGTCGGGTTGATCACCGCCGCGCCCGACATCGGCGCGGACCTGACGGATCTGTTCAATTCCCTTACCGGCTACTCCCGCAAGGTCAGCTACCGCAATCTGCTGGTCGCCCCGCACGGGGTGCGCAAGGGAATCATCGAGCGCATCGAACGCGAGATCGAAGCGCACCGCCAGGGCGAGAGCGGCCGGATTCGGCTGAAGGCCAACGCCCTTGTCGACGAACAGGTCATCGACGCGCTGTACCGCGCATCGCAGGCCGGGGTCCGCGTCGAGGTGGTCGTACGCGGCATCTGCGCCCTCAAGCCGGGCGCCGAGGGTTTCTCCGAGAACATCGTCGTGCGTTCGATTCTCGGCCGCTTTCTGGAGCATTCACGGATCTTCCATTTCAACGCGATCAACGAGTTCTTCATCGGCAGCGCCGACATGATGCACCGCAACCTCGATCGGCGCGTCGAGGTGATGGCACAGGTGAAAGATCCCCGGCTCACTGCGCATCTCGACGAGATCTTCGAATCGGCGATGGATCCCTCGACGCGGTGCTGGGAGTTGGGACCCGAGGGCCACTGGACCGCGGCGCCGCAAGACGGCAGGCAAGTCCGGGACCACCAGGTGTGGCTGATGGAACGTCATCGGCAGCGCTGAGTGCGTTCCCCGTTGCGACCCACCAGATCCGGTCCCGCACAGGGCCCCGAATTGATTTGCGGGAGTTGACGTGGCCAAGAGAGCGTCAAATGACAGCTCGAGGACCAAATCGACGAACAAGGCAGCGACAAAGAACGGCAAGACGCTCAAGCGGCGGGTAATTGCCGCGGGTGCGGCGCTGTGGCGGCACGACCCCGACACCGGCGAGTTGCACGTCGCAGTGATTCATCGACCGCGCTACGACGACTGGTCGCTGCCCAAAGGCAAAGTGGATCCGGGCGAAAACGAACCCATCGCCGCGGTGCGCGAAATCTGGGAGGAAACCGGTCAGCGGTCTCAGCTGGGCCGGCGCCTGATCCAGACGCACTACCCGATCCCGCAGGGGACCAAGATCGTTCACTACTGGACGGCACGGGCGCTGGGCGGCGAATTCACCCCCAACGCCGAAGTCGACCTGCTGGAGTGGCTGCCGGTCGCCGACGCGGCGCAGCGTCTCACCTACCCGCACGACCGGGAAGTGCTGAAGGCGTTCGCCAAACAACCGGCCGACACCACGACGGTGTTGATCGTCCGGCACGGAACCGCGGGCATCAAGTCCCGCTACAAGGGCGACGACCGCAGCCGGCCGCTCGACAAGAACGGTCGCGCACAAGCGGAATCGTTGGCCGGTCAGCTCATGGCGTTCGGGGCCACCGACGTCTATGCGGCCGATCGGGCTCGCTGCTTTCAGACGGTCGAACCGCTGGCCCAGGAACTCGGCGTGACGATCTCCGCCGAGACCAGCCTCACCGAAGAAGCGTATGCCGCCGACCCGGACGCCGCGCGCAACCGCATCATCAAGATCGCCGCACAGGGCGGGACGCCGGTCATCTGCACGCAGGGCAAGGTGATTCCCTACCTGCTGGCGTGGTGGCGCGGCACCGACAAGCCGGACAAGTCACGTAACCGCAAGGGCAGCACCTGGGTGCTGTCCCTGTCCGGCGACCGGGTCGTGGCCGCCGACTACATCGACAGTCCCCTGGCAACACGCCCCTGACACGCGAATACGCCGCGGGCGTTGAGCCCGCGGCGTATTCAACTTCAGCTTTTTAGCGACGGCCCTTTTTGGCCGGAGCCTTCTTAGCCGGAGCCTTCTTAGCCGGTGCAGCCTTCTTGGCGGGCGCGGCCTTCTTGGCGGGCGCGGCCTTCTTGGCCGGAGCCTTCTTAGCCGGTGCAGCCTTCTTGGCGGGCGCGGCCTTCTTGGCCGGAGCCTTCTTAGCCGGTGCAGCCTTCTTGGCGGGCGCGGCCTTCTTGGCCGGAGCCTTCTTAGCCGGTGCAGCCTTCTTGGCCGGTGCGGCCTTCTTGGCCGGAGCCGCCTTCTTGGCCGGAGCCTTGGTAGCAGCCTTCTTCACGACCGCCTTGCGAACGGCCTTCTTGGCCGCTGCCTTCTTGACGGGTCCGCCGACAGCACCGCGCTTGACGGCGGGGCCCTCCGAAGGAAGCTTCTGTGAACCAGAGACGACGGCCTTGAATTGAGCGCCGGGACGGAAAGCGGGAACGGAAGTCGGCTTCACTTTGACCGTTTCGCCGGTGCGCGGGTTGCGCGCCACACGAGCGGCACGACGCCGCTGCTCGAAAACGCCGAAGCCCGTGATGGTCACGCTGTCGCCCTTGTGCACCGCGCGCACAATGGTGTCGACGACGTTCTCCACCGCCAGGGTTGCCTGCCGACGATCTGAGCCCAATTTCTCCGTGAGTACGTCGATGAGCTCTGCTTTGTTCATTCAATTCCTCCGAAGCCAGTGGTCCACTTTGGACCGACTGCAGAACACGGTAAACCCAAGAGCTGCAGATTTCCAAGAGCCACGCCCAATTTCAGGCTTTACTTAGGAGGATTTCAGCAATCCGCTTGCCGCCCTAGGGCGGTGATTTCCGGGCGTCCGAACCCCTTTTTCGGCGGGGGATTTCGGCGTCCCGCGTCGTTCAGGACGGCGTCGTAATGCGCGGCTTCCAACTCGGACGAGCCTCCTCGAAGGCTGCGATCTCATCGCGTTTCCGCAGCGTAAGGCCGATATCGTCGAGGCCTTCCAGCAGTCTCCACGCCGTGTAATCGTCAATCGTGAACGGCACCACGGCTGTTCCGGCGGTGATATTTCGATCTTGAAGATTCACAGTCAGTTCCAGCCCCGGATTCTGCTCGATGAGCTTCCACAAAAGTTCAACATCATCTTGTGCGACTTCGGCCGCCAGCAGTCCGGCCTTGCCGGCGTTGCCGCGAAAGATGTCGGCGAAACGGGACGAGATGACGACCCGGAATCCGAAGTCCATGAGCGCCCAGACCGCATGCTCGCGCGACGAGCCGGTGCCGAAGTCCGGTCCGGCCACCAGAACCGAACCCCGGTCGAAGGGGCTCAGATTCAGAACGAAAGAGGGATCGTTGCGCCACGCGGCGAACAAACCATCCTCGAAACCCGTTCTGGTTACCCGCTTCAAATACACCGCCGGAATGATCTGGTCGGTGTCGACATTGGACCGTCGCAACGGAACACCGATGCCGGTGTGGGTGTGAAATGCATCCATCGTGTTCTCCTTAGCAGGTCTATTTTTCGAGATCGGCAGGCGAGGACAGCGTTCCGCGCACTGCGGTCGCGGCCGCGACCGCGGGCGAAACGAGATGTGTGCGCCCGCCCTTGCCCTGCCGGCCTTCGAAATTCCGATTGGACGTCGACGCGCAGCGCTCCCCCGGCGCCAGCTGATCGGGGTTCATACCCAGGCACATCGAGCAGCCCGCCTGGCGCCAATCGGCACCGGCGGCGGTGAAGATCTCGCCCAGCCCTTCACTTTCGGCCTGTGCGCGCACCCGCATCGACCCCGGCACGATCAGCATGCGCACCCCGTCGGCGACCTTGCGGCCACGCAGCACGTCGGCCACCACCCGCAGATCTTCGATGCGCCCGTTCGTGCACGACCCGACGAAGACGGCGTCGACGCCGACGTCACGCATGGGAGTGCCCGCCCGAAGGTCCATGTATGCCAACGCCTTCTCGGCGGCCTGTCGCTCGGCGTCGCTGGTCATCAACTCGGGATCGGGCACCGAGGCAGCCAGCGGAACACCCTGGCCGGGATTCGTGCCCCACGTGACGAAGGGGCTCAGCGTGGTCGCGTCGATGTGGACCTCGGTGTCGAATTCGGCGCCCTCGTCGGTCTTCAGCGCCTCCCACGCGGTCACGGCCGCATCCCAGTCCGCGCCGGTCGGCGCGTAGGGGCGGCCCCGCAGGAACTCATAGGTCGTCTCGTCCGGCGCCACCAACCCGGCACGGGCGCCGGCCTCGATGCTCATGTTGCAGATCGTCATCCGGCTTTCCATCGACAGCGATTCGATGGTGCTGCCCCGATATTCGATGACGTAACCCTGACCGCCGCCGGTGCCGATCTTGGCGATCACGGCCAGGATGATGTCCTTGGCGCTCACTCCGGGCGGCAGGGCACCGTCGACATTGACCGCCATCGTCTTGAACGGACGCAGCGGAAGTGTCTGGGTGGCAAGCACATGCTCGACCTCGGAAGTGCCGATGCCCATCGCGATCGCGCCGAACGCACCGTGGGTGGAGGTGTGGCTGTCCCCGCACACGATCGTCATGCCGGGCTGGGTCAGTCCCAGCTGGGGTCCCATCACGTGAACGATGCCCTGCTCGACGTCGCCCATCGGATGCAGCCGGACCCCGAATTCGGCGCAGTTGTGGCGCAGCGTCTCGACTTGGGTCCGGGAGATCGGGTCGGCGATCGGCTTATCTATGTCGACCGTCGGAACGTTGTGATCTTCGGTGGCGATCGTGAGATCCGGTCGGTGCACCGGACGGCCTGCGAGCCGCAGCCCGTCGAAGGCCTGCGGGCTGGTCACCTCGTGGATGAGATGGAGATCGATGTAGATCAGGTCGGGTTCACGTGATGAGCCGGTGCCGGTTCCGGCGACCACGACGTGGTCGTCCCACACCTTCTCGGGCAGTGTCCTGGGCTTGTCGGACTGAGCCATGGGTTCTCACTTCACTTCTCGATTCCCGGAACACAAGAGTGGCTATCTCACATTTCGGGACGTTAGTATCTCTCTATGAGACAGGATAGCGGCATCGGCGTGCTCGACAAAGCCGTGGGCGTACTGCACTCAATCGCCGAGTCCCCCTGCGGTTTGGCCGAACTCTGTGAGCGCACCGGCCTGCCCCGTGCGACCGCCCACCGGCTGGCCGCCGGCCTGGAGGTCCACCGACTACTGGCCCGGGACAGCGCGGGACGGTGGCGACTCGGACCGGCCATCTCCGAATTGGCCGCCCACGTCAACGATCCGCTGCTCGCCGCGGGCGCCACGGTATTGCCCCGGCTTCGGGAGATCACCGGCGAGAGCGTGCAGCTCTACCGCCGCGAGGGCACCACGCGGATCTGCGTCGCCGCGCTGGAACCCCCTGCCGGACTTCGCGATACCGTGCCCGTCGGGGCGCGCCTGCCGATGACGGCAGGGTCGGGCGCGAAGGTTCTGCTGGCTTTCAGCGACGCTGCCACCCAGCAGGCCGTCCTCCCGACAGCGAAATTCACCGAACGCACCCTCGCCGAGGTCCGCCGCCGCGGCTGGGCGCAAAGCGCAGCCGAACGCGAGCCCGGGGTGGCCAGTGTGTCGGCGCCCGTACGGGATCGCACCGGCACGGTGGTGGCAGCGGTGTCGGTGTCGGGCCCGATCGACCGGATGGGCCGCAGGCCCGGCGCACGTTGGGCAGCCGATCTATTGGCCGCCGCCGACGCACTCACCCGCCGATTGTGATCCCCGCGACAGCCGCACCGTAGGGCCTGACAAACTGACGCCATGGGAACCAATCAGCGCAACCAGATCGTCATGTCGGACGCCGAAGTCGCCGACTTCGTTGCACGCAGCCGCACCGGCACCATGGCGACCATCGGACCCGACGGCCAGCCGCATCTCGTGGCCATGTGGTACGGCGTTCTCGACGGCGAGATCTGGGTCGAGACGAAAGCCAAGTCGCAGAAGGCCGTGAACCTGCGTCGCGACCCGCGGGTGAGCTTCCTCATCGAGGACGGCGACACCTACGACAGCCTGCGCGGCGTCTCCTTCGAGGGTGTCGCCGAGATCGTCGAGGACCCCGACACCATCTTCAAAGTCGGCATCAGCGTGTGGGAGCGCTACAACGGCCCCTACACCGATGACCTCAAGCCGGCCGTCGACATGATGATGAACAAGCGTGTGGCGGTGCGCATTGTGGCCAAGCGCACAAGATCCTGGGATCACGGCAAGCTCGGCTTGCCCCCGATGCCCTTGGCCGGCTCCACCGCGCCGGCCGAGTAATTCGGCGGAGAAACGACGAATCGCCCGGTCAATGACCGGGCGATTTGATTTGGTAGCCCCGATGGGATTCGAACCCACGCTACCGCCGTGAGAGGGCGGCGTCCTAGGCCGCTAGACGACGGGGCCAGAACCAAATCCGTGGCGCGCCGTGCGGCGCACCGGGTTGCCAGCATAGCCCAGAGGGCGTTGCCGACATAATTGCTGGGGTACCAGGACTCGAACCTAGAATGAGGGAATCAGAATCCCTAGTGTTGCCAATTACACCATACCCCATCATCGACCTATAACCGCTGGTCAAGCGACCTTTTCCTGGTTTCCCAGGGGGTGAAGGCCGCTCCGCCGTGGTTGCGGGCCGACGAGCAGACTATCAAAGATTTTACCCGTCTTTTTCGGCCCCCCCGGCCTGCTCGTGCGCTCCCCGCAGTCGCTGCAGGCTGCGGTCACGACCGAGAAGTTCCAGGGACTCGAACAGCGGTGGGCTGATCGTGGATCCGGTCACCGCGACCCGGATCGGGCCGAACGCCTTGCGCGGCTTGAGTTCGAGGCCCTCCAGCAGCGCGGCCTTCAACGCCTCCTCGATGGCCGGCGTCGTCCACTCGGCTACCGCGTCGAGCGCGGTGATCGCCGCGGCCAGCACCGGCGCCGCATCGGGGCGGAGTTCCTTGGCGGCAGCCTTGGGGTCCAGCTCGTAGGCGTCATCGTCGAAGAACTTCAGCAGTGACCACCCGTCGGAGAGCACCACGATGCGGGTCTGCACCAGCTGCGCGGCGGTGGCGAAACCCGCGTCGTCCAGCCCGGTGTCGTGGCCGTGCGCGTCGAAGTAGGCCCGCAACCGCGCGGCGAACTCTGCCTCGTCGAGACGGCGAATGTGCTCAGCGTTGATCGCGTCGGCCTTCTTCTGGTCGAAGCGTGCCGGGTTGGAGTTGACGTCGACAACGTCGAAGGCGGCGACCATCTCGTCGAGGGTGAAGATGTCCCGGTCCTGGGCGATCCCCCAGCCCAGCAGCGCCAGATAGTTCAGCAGCCCCTCGGGGAGGAATCCCCGATCGCGGTGCAGGAACAGGTTGGACTCCGGGTCGCGCTTGGACAGCTTCTTGGTGCCCTCCCCCAACACCGGTGGCAGGTGCGCGAATTCGGGCACTCGCTCGGCCACCCCGATGCGTATGAGCGCCTGGTACAGCGCGATCTGACGCGGCGTCGAGGGCAGCAGGTCCTCACCGCGCAGCACATGGGTGATCTTCATCAGTGCGTCGTCGACCGGATTGACCAAGGTGTACAACGGTTCTCCCGTCGCCCGGGTCAGGGCGAAGTCGGGAACCGTACCGGCGGCGAACGTCGTGGTGCCGCGGACCAGGTCGTGCCAGCTGATGTCCTCGTCGGGCATCCGCAGCCGCATGACCGCGTTGCGCCCCTCGGCAGCGAAGGCGGCGCGCTGCTCGTCGGTCAGGTCGCGGTCGTAATTGTCATAGCCCAGTTTGGGATTGCGGCCTGCCGCCACATGTCGGGCCTCGACCTCCTCCGGCGTGGAGTAGGCCAGGTAGGCCTCGCCGGCGTCGAGCAGACGTGCCAGCACGTCGCGGTACAGCTCGGTACGTTGCGACTGCCGGTACGGCTCGTGGGGCCCGCCGACCTCCGGGCCCTCGTCCCAGTCCAGACCCAGCCACCGCAACGCGTCAAGCAGTGCGGCATAGCTTTCCTCGGAGTCGCGCGCGGCGTCGGTGTCCTCGATGCGGAACACGAAGGTGCCACCGGTATGCCGGGCGTAGGCCCAGTTGAACAGTGCGGTGCGCACCATCCCGACGTGCGGGATTCCGGTCGGCGACGGGCAAAACCGAACGCGCACAGTGTCGTTGGCGGCCGCGGTCATCAATTGGCCTTTCGGATCACGGGATTGGACAGCGTTCCGATGCCCTCGACGCTGATGCTGACGGTGTCGCCGTTCTCGATCGGCCCGACGCCTTCGGGTGTGCCGGTGAGAATGAGATCACCGGGCAGCAACGTCATCACCGCCGAGATCCACTCGATGATGGCGCCGATGTCGTGGATCATCATCGAAGTCCGGCTCAGTTGGCGCACCTCGCCGTTGACCTCGGTGCGGATCTCCAGGTCGGCGGGATCGAGGTCGGTGACGATCCACGGGCCGACGGGACAGAACGTGTCGTGGCCCTTCGCGCGCATCCACTGGCCGTCCGCTTTCTGCTGATCGCGGGCGGACACGTCGTTGGCGATGGTGTAGCCGAGGATGTTCTCCGCGGCACGGGCGGCGGGGACGTCCTTGCAGGGCCGGCCGATCACCACGGCGAGTTCGCCCTCATGGTGTACCGGTGAAGCATTGGCAGGCAACTGAATTGGCACACCGGGGCCGATGATCGCGGTGTTGGGCTTGAGGAATATCACCGGATCCTCCGGCGCCTCACCGCCCATCTCCGCGATGTGCGCCGCGTAGTTCTTGCCCATGCAGACCACCTTGCTGGCCAGGATCGGCGCCAGCAGGCGCACATCGGCCAGCGGCCAGGTCCGGCCGGTGAACGTCGGCGTGCCGAACGGGTGTTCGGCGATTTCGCGAACGATTTCGCTCCCGCGGTCCCCTTCGATACTGACGAAGGCGACCCCATCGGGGCTGGCGATTCGACCCAGGCGCATGGCGACAGCCTAGTGCTGCGGCCACGCAGAGCCGAAAGCCCCCGATCGGCGTTGAGTGAGACGTCACGCTCGCCGCTTCTCACGCTTCCCCTGCGACAGCGCTCACTCACTGCGATGTCCCATATTTTGAGAAACAAATTCAGCATTGTGGGAACCGAATGGAATCATGAACGCATGGCCGTCGACACGATCAGCACCGTGCGGCGATGGATGATGCTCGTGATCGCGCTGTTCGCAACGCTGTCCGCCAACGTCTTCATCAACGGCGCCGCCTTCCTCATCCCCACGCTGCACACCACGATGGGCCTCGACCTGGCCAAGGCCGGCCTGGTGTCGGCGATGCCAAGCTTCGGGATGGTGCTGACCCTGATCCTCTGGGGTTACGTGGTGGACCGCGTCGGTGAGCGCTTCGTGTTGAGCCTCGGCTCGGCGTTGACTGCCATGGCGGCACTGGCTGCAGCGGCATCGCACTCGCTGATCCTCGTGAGCGTCTTCCTGTTCCTCGGCGGAACGGCGGCGGCCAGCAGCAATTCGGCCAGCGGCCGGCTGGTGGTCGGGTGGTTTCCACCACATCAGCGCGGACTGGTGATGGGCATTCGCCAAACCGCCCAGCCGCTGGGAGTGGCCGTCGGCGCGTTGGTCATTCCCCGTCTGGCCCAATCCCACGGAGTCGGGCTGGCGCTGTTGTTCCCGGCGATCGTGTGCGGGGTGGCGGCACTGGTGTGCGCCGTCGTCGTGGCCGATCCGCCGCGACCGCCGCGCGCCGAGGCGCCGGCCGAGCATCTGGCCAACCCCTACCGGGGATCCGCCGTGCTGTGGCGCATTCATGCGGTGTCGGTGCTGCTGGTCGTACCGCAGTGCGTGGTGTGGACGTTCACCCTGGTGTGGCTGATCGCCGACCGTGGTTGGTCGGCGGAATCCGCAGGCGTGCTGGTGATGGTCGCGCAGGTCCTGGGGGCGCTGGGCCGCATCGCCGCCGGACGCTGGTCGGACTGGATGGGTTCCCGGATGCGCCCTATCCGGATGATCGCCGCGGCCGCGGCCGCGGCGATGGCGCTGCTGGCGCTGACCGGCGCGCTGCATTCGCCGCTGAGCATCGCGGTGATGGTTGTCGCCTCGGTGATCACCGTCGTCGACAACGGCTTGGCATTCACCGCGATCGCCGAGATCGCCGGACCGTTCTGGAGCGGGCGCGCACTGGGCACGCAGAACACCAGCCAGCTGCTGGCCGCCGGTCTCACCCCGCCGTTGTTCGGCGCACTGATCGGCGTCCTGGGCTACCCGGTCGCATTTGCGGTGTGCGCGCTGTTCCCGGTGGTGGCACTGCCTTTGGTGCCGACCGACCCGCCGAGCTCCTAGAGCGCCGCGCGGATCCGCTCGCCGACCTCGCGGGTCGACAACGTCGCGTCCCCACGGGTGGCCAGATGGTTGGCAACGGCTTTGTCGACCCGGGCCGAAGCGGCGTCCTCGCCGACGTGACCGAGCAGCAGCGCCACCGACATCACCGCGGCCGTCGGGTCCGCGATGCCCTGACCCGCGATGTCGGGCGCACTGCCGTGAACCGGTTCGAACATCGACGGATTGGTGCGCGTGGCATCGATATTGCCGCTCGCGGCCAGACCGATTCCGCCGCAGACGGCGGCCGACAGATCGGTGATGATGTCGCCAAAGAGGTTGTCGGTGACGATGACGTCGAACCGACCCGGATCGGTGACCATGTGGATGGTCGCGGCGTCGATGTGCTGATAAGCGACTTCCACATCGGGGAATTCGGCGCCGACCTCGGCCACCACCCGCGACCACAGGCTGCCCGCGAACGTCAGCACGTTCGTCTTGTGGACCAGCGTCAGATGCTTGCGCCGGGACTGCGCGCGGGCGAACGCATCACGCACCACGCGCTCGACACCGAACGCGGTGTTCACGCTGACTTCGGTGGCCACCTCGTGCGGGGTGCCGACGCGCAGCGCGCCGCCGTTGCCGGTGTACGGGCCCTCGGTGCCTTCGCGCACCACGACGAAATCGATACCGGTCACCCCGGACAGTGGACTGTCCACACCGGGATACAGCCGGCCCGGTCGCAGATTGACGTGATGATCCAGCGCGAAGCGGAGTTTGAGCAGCAGCCCGCGCTCCAGGACACCGCTGGGCACCGACGGGTCGCCGATCGCGCCGAGCAGGATGGCGTCGTAGCCGCGCAGCTCCTCGATGGTCTCTTCGGTCAGCAGCTCACCGCTGGCGTGGTAGCGACGCGCACCGAGGTCGTACTCGGTCTTCTCCACGCCGGGCAGCACCACATCGAGCACCTGAAGCGCTTCGTCGATCACTTCCGGGCCGATACCGTCGCCCGCGATCACCGCCAGTTTCATGACAGGTCCACCACTTCCAGGGTCGTCGCGCCGACGGCCGTGCGGATCGCCGACCGGACATCGTCGGACACATCGCGGTCCAGCCGCAGCATCAGGGTCGCGGCCTCGCCGCTGGTGTCCTGGCTCAGCTGAGCCGCCAGGATGTTCACGTCGGCGTTGCCGAGCACCGTGCCGATCTTGCCCAGCGCACCGGGCTGATCCGAGTAGTGCAGCACCAGGTTCACGCCCTCAGCGCGCAGATCGAAGTTGCGCCCGTTGATCTGGACAACCTTTTCGACCTGCTGCGGGCCGGACAACGTGCCGGACACGTTGGTGGCGGTGCCGTCGGGACCGACCACCCGGACGTCGATCAGGCTGCGGTGGTTGGGGCTCTCGCTCGCCGTCGTCAATTCGCTCTGCAGGCCGCGTTCGGCGGCCAGGTTCGGTGCGTTGACGAACGTCACCTGCTGATCGGTTACCGTCGAGAAGAATCCGCGCAGCGCCGAAAGTTTCAGTACCTCAACATCTTCGGAGGCGATCTCACCGGAGACCCGGACCGACAGATTCGACGCGGCACCGGTCGAGAGCACCCCGACGAGCAGGCCGAGCTTGCGGGCCAGATCCAGCCAGGGCGCGACCTCTTCGCTGACCGCACCGCCGCCGACGTTCACCGCATCCGGCACGAACTCGCCGGCCAGCGCCAGCTTCACGCTCGCCGCCACATCGGTGCCGGCCCGGTCCTGAGCCTCGGCGGTGGAGGCACCCAGGTGCGGGGTGACAACCACCTGCGGCAGGTCGAACAACGGGCTGTCGGTGCACGGTTCGGTGCTGAAGACGTCGAGGCCCGCCGCGAACACATGGCCACTGGTGATCGCATCGGCAAGTGCGTGCTCGTCGATCAGACCACCACGGGCCGCGTTGACGATGACCACGCCCTTCTTGGTTTTCGCCAGCGCCTCCTTGCCGAGCAGACCCGCGGTCTCCGGGGTCTTGGGCAGGTGCACAGAGATGAAGTCGGCGCGGGCCAGCAGGTCGTCGAGCGACATCAGCTCGATGCCGAGCTGGGCGGCGCGAGCCGCGGGCACGTAGGGGTCGTAGGCGATGACACGGGTGCCGAAGGCGGCCAGGCGCTGGGCCACCAGCTGTCCGATCCGGCCAAGACCCACCACGCCGACGGTCTTGCCGTAGATCTCGGTGCCGGAGAACGACGACCGCTTCCAGGTGTGCTCCCGCAGCGTCGCATCGGCGGCGGGGATCTGCCGCGCGGCCGACAACATCAGGGCCAGCGCGTGCTCGGCGGCGCTGTGGATGTTCGACGTCGGCGCGTTGACGACCAGCACCCCGGCGGCAGTGGCGGCGTCGACGTCGACGTTGTCCAATCCGACCCCGGCGCGGGCGACGATCTTCAGCTTGGGCGCGGCGGCGATGACCTCGGCGTCCACCGTGGTGGCCGAGCGCACCAGCAGGGCATCGGCGTCGGCGACGGCGGCCAGCAGTTTCGGCCGGTCCGGGCCGTCGACCCAACGCACCTCGACCTGGTCACCCAGGGCGGCGACGGTGGACTCGGCGAGTTTGTCTGCGATCAACACAACGGGCAGATTCACGCCGGTCAGCCTAGTGGTTGTCGCCCGGTGGACGATCATCGGCCGTGGTGCGGTCTACTTAGGCGGTGGACGTGACCGTCGTCGGTAGTGGTCCCAATGGGTTGGCGGCCGCCGTCATCTGCGCGCGAGCCGGCTTGTCGGTGCGCGTCATCGAAGGCCAGTCGACGTTCGGCGGCGGTGCCCGCACGGCGGCCGACCCGGAGTATCCCGACATCCGCCATGACGTCTGCTCTGCGGTGCACCCGCTGGCACTGGCCTCGCCCTTCTTCGCCGAGTTCGACCTCTCGGCGCGGGGCGTCGAGTTGGTGGTCCCGGAGATCTCCTACGCGAACCCGCTGCCGAACCGGCCCGCCGCGATCGCGTACCACTCGCTGCAGCGCACCTGCGCCGAGCTCGACGAGGGCGGCTCATGGCGGCGGCTGTTCGGTCCGCTGGCCTCTCATCCCGACGGTGTGCTCGGATTCTTCCTCGGCGACAAGCGCTCGCTGCCACCCGATCTCCTCACCACCGTGCGATCGGGGCTGCGGGTGCTCGCCCAGGGCAGCCCGGCCTGGGGCGTGCTGCGTGGCGAGGACGCCCGCGCGTTGTTCACCGGCGTTGGCACCCATGCGATCTCGACGATGCCGTCGCCGGTCAACAGTGGCGCGGGGATCATGCTCGGCACGGTGGCGCACACCGCGGGCTGGCCGGTGCCGGTCGGCGGCAGCCAGGTGATCGTCGACGCGATGCTCGCTGATCTCCAGGCCCACGGCGGCGAACTGGTGGTCGGCGAGCCGGTGACCTCCCCCCCGCCGGGTGTGGTGATCTACGACACCGCGCCGACCGCGCTGCTGGACATCTACGGCTCAGCGGTACCGGATGGCTACGCAAAGTCCTTGCGGCGATACAAGTTCGGTCCGGGCGTCTGCAAGGTGGACTTCGTGCTCTCCGGCGACATCCCCTGGCGTGACGAGCGGATGGCTGCCTCCCCCACCGTCCACATGGGTGGGACCCGCGCGCAGATGGCGTACGGCGAGAAGGAGATCGCCTCGGGGCGGCACGCCGAGTGGCCGATGACACTGGCGGCGCTGCCGCACCTGTCCGACCCGTCGCGGATCGACTCCGCGGGTCGGCGACCGCTGTGGACGTACGCGCACGTTCCGTCGAACTCGACCGAGGACGTCACGGAGACGGTCATCAGGCTGTTCGAGAACGCCGCACCCGGTTTCCGCGACCTGGTGCTGGCGTCGCGATGTGTAACCGCGGCGCAGATGCCTGCGCACAACGCGAACTACGTCGGCGGCGACATCATCGTCGGCGGGGCGACGCTGTTCGCGGCGATGGTCGGGCCGACGCTGCGCTGGAATCCGTGGACCACCCCGATCCCCAAGGCGTACCTGAGTTCGTCGGCGACTCCACCGGGCACCGGCGTGCACGGGATGTGTGGCTACTACGCCGCGCGCACGGTGCTCAAGCGCGAATTCGGTCTGCCGCTACCGTCGCTCGCCCCGTAATTCAGCGATTTGGGCGGATAGCAGTCGCACACCCGACCGACCCGTTCGGACCTATACAGAGCCGCTTACTGTTGTAACTTCGGTAATTCGGTCACCTGGGCCGCCGTGACGCCCTACCATCAGCGGCCATGACCACTCCGCCGGCTGTGACCACCAACGCCGTTGCCGCCGAACGCAGTCCCATCCCCCTGCGGGAGCGCCGCTACGACTGGTTCTTCATCGTCGTGTTCACTGTGTTCATCGGCTCCTCCTTCACCGGCGACATCGTGAACATGGTGAGCCGCCCCGACCCGGACTCTGATTTCTTCCTCGCCCGGGTCGTCTACCACGTGTACGCGGGCGGCACCGACCCGTTGCTGATCGCCAACCCGCGCTTCCTCCAAGTGAGCGCGAGCGTATCGGCGCTCGTCTTCGGCAGCTTCTACGTGCTGCTCGTCTACGCCTTCATCCGCGGCCGAGAGTGGGTCCGCACGCCGTCTTTCATCTACACCGGGATGGTCGTGCAGACCACGTTCATCGTGGTGATGGTCGGATTAGCCGGGGACACAAGCCTTTTCCAGGCGGTCTGCAACACGGCCTACGACTACACGTTCACCAACGTGCCGAAGGCGCTCGCATACAACTTGCCATACATCATCGTGCCGATCCTGCTGGCCGCGCGGATGTGGCGGGCCCACCCGTTCACCCGGCCCCTGAATGCGAATTCGGCGCGCTAACCGCCGCTGAGCGACAGTTAGCGCGCCGAAATTCGTTGCCGCTACGCGGTTTCGGTGATGGGGCGGTCGACCCAGCTCATCAGGTCGCGCAGCTTTTTGCCGGTGACCTCGATCGGGTGCTCGGCGTTCTTCTTGCGCAGTCCTTCGAGCTCCTTGTTGCCGCCCTCGACGTTGGCGACCAGGCGCTTGACGAAACTGCCGTCCTGGATGTCCTTGAGGATGCCGCGCATACGCTCCTTGGTGTCGGCATCGATGACGCGCGGACCGGAGATGTAGCCACCGAACTCCGCGGTGTCGGACACCGAGTAGTTCATCCGGGCGATGCCGCCCTCGTACATCAGGTCGACGATCAGCTTGAGCTCGTGCAGCACCTCGAAGTAGGCCATCTCGGGGGCGTAGCCCGCCTCGACCATGACCTCGAAGCCGGCCTTGACGAGTTCCTCGGTGCCGCCGCACAAGACGGCCTGCTCACCGAAGAGGTCGGTCTCGGTCTCTTCCTTGAAGTCGGTCTTGATGACGCCGGCGCGGGTGCCGCCGATGCCCTTGGCGTAGGACAGCGCCAGCGCCTGGCCCTCACCCTTGGGGTCCTGGTCGACGGCGATCAGGCAGGGCACGCCCTTGCCGTCGACGAACTGGCGGCGCACCAGATGGCCGGGGCCCTTGGGGGCGACCATGCCGATGGTCACGTTGGCCGGCGGCTTGATCAGACCGAAGTGGATGTTCAGGCCGTGGCCGAAGAACAGCGCGTTGCCGTCCTCGAGGTTGGGCTCGATGTCGTTCTTGAAGATCTCGGCCTGCGCGGTGTCCGGAGCCAGCAACATGATGACGTCGGCCCACTTGGCGACCTCGGCGGGAGTGTCGACCTCGAGGCCCTGCTCGGTGACCTTCTCACGCGACTTGGAGCCTTCCTTGAGGCCGACCTTGACCTGCACACCCGAGTCACGCAGGCTCAGCGAGTGCGCGTGGCCCTGGCTGCCGTAACCGATCACACCGACCTTGCGGCCCTGAATGATCGACAGGTCGGCGTCATCGTCGTAGAACATCTCAACTGACACGATTGAACTTTCCTTCTGTTGTTTTCTTCGGTGGGGTCTTTACTTGGCGTTCGTCATGCCACGCGGTCCACGCGACAGCGACACGACGCCGGACTGCACGATCTCGCGCACGCCATAGGGTTCGAGCACCCGCAGGAACGCCTCGATCTTCTCCTGGGTGCCGGTCGCCTCGATGGTCAGCGACTCGGTGGACACGTCGATCACCTTGGCACGGAACAGGTTCACCGCCTCGATGACCTGACCGCGGGTGCCGGCGTCGGCGCGGACTTTGATCAGCGCCAGTTCACGGTGCACCGAGTTCTCGACGTCCTGCTCGACGATCTTGATTACGTTGATCAGCTTGTTGAGCTGCTTGGTGATCTGCTCGAGCGGGGTCTCCTCCGCGGTGACGACAATCGTCATCCGCGACATGTTCTTCTGCTCGGTGGCTCCGACGGCCAACGACTCGATGTTGAAGCCGCGCCTGGAGAACAGTGCGGCCACCCGGGCCAGCACACCGGGCTTGTCTTCGACCAGCACCGAAAGGGTGTGGGTGACAGTGTTTCCCGCCATCAGGCCCGTCCCTCCTCATTGTCGTCGAACAGCGGGCGGATGTTGCGCGCCGCCATGATCTCGTCGTTGCCGCATCCCGCGGCGACCATCGGCCACACCTGGGCGTCGGCGCCGACGATGAAGTCGATCACCACCGGCCGGTCGTTGACGGCCCGGGCCTGGTTGATCACGTCGATCACGTCTTCTTCACGCTCGCAACGCAACCCGACACACCCGTACGCCTCGGCCAGCTTGACGAAGTCCGGGATGCGATGGCTGTGGGTGGCCAGATCGGTTTGGCTGTACCGCTCTTCGTAGAACAGGGTCTGCCACTGGCGGACCATGCCCAGGTTGCCGTTGTTGATCAGCGCGACCTTGATCGGCACCCCTTCGACCGCGCAGGTGGCCAGCTCCTGATTGGTCATCTGGAAGCAGCCGTCACCGTCGATCGCCCACACCTCGGCGTCGGGGCGGGCCATCTTGGCGCCCATGGCCGCCGGGACGGCGTAGCCCATGGTGCCCAGACCGCCGGAATTCAGCCAGGTGCGCGGGTTTTCGTAGGAGATGAACTGCGCTGCCCACATCTGGTGCTGGCCGACGCCCGCGACGTAGATGGCGTCCGGCCCGGCGATCTTACCCAGCTGGGAGATCACGTATTCCGGGCTGAGGCTGCCGTCGTGCTGCGGGTCGTAGCTCAGCGGGTAGGTCGCCTGGATCCCGTTCAGGTACTCCCACCAATCGGTTTGGTTGTCCCGCGGCGAGGTGCCGATCTTGCGCAGCGCCTCGATCAGCTCGCTGATCGCCAGCTTCACGTCGCCCACGATCGGCACGTCGGCGTTGCGGTTCTTACCGATCTCGGCGGGGTCGATGTCGACGTGGATCACCTTCGCCTCGGGGGCAAAGGAATCCAGCTTGCCGGTCACCCGGTCGTCGAACCGTGCACCCAACGCGATCAGCAGGTCGCTCTTCTGCAGGGCGGCCACCGCGGCGACGGTGCCGTGCATGCCCGGCATACCCAGGTTCTGCTGGTGGCTGTCCGGGAACGCGCCGCGCGCCATCAGGGTGGTGACCACCGGGATGCCGGTCAGTTCGGCCAGCGTCCGCAACTCGTCGGTGGCCTGTCCGCGGATCACGCCGCCGCCGACATAGAGCACCGGCTTGTGAGCGGTGGCGATCAGCTTGGCGGCCTCGCGGATCTGCCGGCTGTGCGGCTTCGTGTTCGGCTTGTAGCCGGGCAGGTCGATCTGCGGCGGCCACGAGAACATGCACGGTCCCTGCAGGATGTCCTTCGGGATGTCGACGAGAACCGCACCCGGCCGTCCGCTTTGGGCGATGTGGAATGCCTCGGCGATCACCCGCGGGATGTCGTCGCCGTTGCGCACCAGGAAATTGTGCTTGGTGATCGGCATCGTGATGCCGGAAATGTCCGCTTCCTGGAACGCGTCGGTCCCGATCAGCGTCCGTCCGACCTGCCCGGTGATGGCGACCACCGGGATGGAGTCCATCTGCGCGTCGGCCAGCGGAGTGACCAGGTTGGTGGCACCGGGGCCCGACGTGGCCATCATGACCCCGACCTTGCCGGTGGCGTGCGCGTAACCGCTGGCGGCGTGCCCGGCGCCCTGTTCGTGGCGGACCAGCACGTGACGCAGTTTCTGGGAGTCGTAGAGCGGGTCGTAGACCGGCAGCACCGCGCCGCCCGGGATTCCGAAGATGGTCTCGACGCCGATCTCCTCCAGCGAACGGACTACCGCCTGGGCGCCCGTGAGCTGCTCCGGGGCGACGCGCTTGGCGGCGGTCGTGCCGTTCTTACCGGCGGTATGTGCTGGGCCTGGGCTGTCGGCGGTGGCCGACGGCTCGGGTGGTCGCGTGGGTGCGCTCACGATGTCGTCCTTTTCGGTCTGCGTTCATTTCTTCGGACAAGAAAAAACCCCCGTCAGCTTCGGCGGCTGTACGAGGGTTGCGCGCTGGTGCGTGTGGCTATGCCCGTGTCGGGGCAAGCGCGGCACCAACGCGCTGGCCAATTACTACGAGCATTCCGCCGGTCTTCATAACCTGCGACGGTAGCCTCCGCACTGGTCAAGCGTCAAATCCCGACTCGCGACCCAAGTCGCGCCGCCGGTTGGTGGGATGATGGCAGCCATGGCCTCCCGTCGTGCACGCGATGAATCGACGACCAAACCCACCAAACCCGTGGTGATCCGGATGTCGCCGATGGCGCATTTCGCCTCGGGCTTCCTGGCACTGGGCCTGCTGGTGATGATCACCGTGTTCCCCACCTGGGGTGCGGTGTTCATGGTGCTGCCCATCCTGGCATCGGTGGCGATCGTGCGTCTGCGCACCGTGGCTGACCGCAACACCCTGACGGCACGCACTCTGTTCGGCAGCCGCACGGTCGGCTGGGACGAGGTCGACGGTCTCGGGTTCGAGCGCACATCGTGGGCACGGGCGCACTTGCGGGACGGCTCGCAGCTGCTGTTGCCCGCGGTGACGTTCACGACGCTGCCGCTGCTGGCCGAGGCCAGCGGCGGACGGGTACCCAATCCGTACGAGTGATCAGGCCGTACGAGTGATCAGGCCAGTGGGTTGTTGCCGTGCAGGAACACCCACGCCGCGATGCCGCCACCGATGCCGAGCAGCAAGGCGATGAACGACCCGACGAACGGGCGCCGGGCCCAGCCGCGTCCGCCGTCGAATCCGTAGCGGCCGGGGCCGACAAGGATGACCGCCGAGGTCGCGACGATCAGCACCAGCAGGTACTCGATGCCGTCCGGTCCCAATACGGCGAGGTAGCCGTCCTGGCGCTGTGCCGAGATGATCGTGAGCAAGCTGTTCACCAGGTAGGCGATCCCGCCCGCGGCGGCGATCGGGGTGAACAGCCCGAGCACCAGCAGGACACCCACCAGGATCTGGGCGCCGGCACCGGCATAGGTGAGCACGCTGGCGTGCTGGTATCCGGCGTCGGCGAGCGCGGTCTTGAAGCCGTCCAGCCCCTGGCCGCCCCACCAGCCGAAAGCCTTCTGCAGTCCGTGTCCGATGAATGCCGCACCGATGACGACGCGCAACAGCAACAGGCCGAGGTCCTGGGTGCCGCGACGACCCGCGGCCTTCGCCCGTTCTTCGGCGTCGATGGGTTCGATCTCCATCGGCGTGGCCTGCGAGGGCGTCGGGTCCATGTGCGGCTGCACATAGGGCAACGGCTCGGGGTCGTGCAGCAGGCCGTAGCCGGTCGACGGCGCCGAACCCGGCAGTCCCGACGTGTAGTGCGGAATCGTCGTGGTCTCGAAGTCGCCACCGTAGGTGGCTGAGGGGAGATCGTCCTCCGGGTCGACCAGCTTGGCCGACGTCGGCCGGGCCGAGGAATCGTCGGGGCGCTGCCAGTGCGGATCGGGGCCTTGACTCGTCACGGGAGTCAGAGTAAGGCCACCCAGGGTGCAAACCGGGGATTTGAGCGGCGCTTCTAGCGGCCAATATTGCCTGGATTTCGCGTCACTGCCGGGCCGTCGTGGCGAACATCGACGCGATATCCGTAACCTGGCGGGCATGCAGGTACGCCGGTCGGTTCGCGGAGTGCTGGCCGGGATCTGTGCAGTGACGGTCGTGGCCGGGTCGTCGGCGGGCTGCGCGAAGTTCAACAACGACATTTCGCAGCCCTTCACGACGGCCCCGCAGCTGGCCCCGGGCCAGTCGTCGACCCCGCCGCCGCCACCGCCGCTGCCGCCCAAGCCCTTCCCCAAGGTCTGCCCCGCGCCCGGCGTCATGCAGGGCTGCCTGGAGAGCACCAGCGGGTTGATCATGGGTCCGGACAGCAAGACCGCGCTGGTGGCCGAACGCACCACCGGTGCCGTCAAAGACGTGTCGGTGAGCGCCGAGCCGAAAATCCACACCGTCATCCCGGTCGACCCCAGCGGTGACGGCGGGCTGATGGACATCGTGCTGTCCCCCACCTACTCGCAGGACCGGCTGATGTACGCCTACATCAGCACGCCCACCGATAACCGGGTGATCCGGGTTGCCGACGGCGACATCCCCAAGGACATCCTGACCGGGATTCCCAAGGGCGCCACGGGCAACAGCGGATCGTTGATCTTTACCAGCCCGACGACGCTCGTCGTGCAGACCGGCGACGCGGGCAACCCGGCCCTGGCCGCGGATCCGAAGTCGTTGGCCGGCAAGGTCATCCGCCTCGAACAGCCGACCACCGTGCAACCCGCGCCGCCCACCACAGCGCTGTCCGGAATGGGTCCGGCCGGCGGCATGTGCATCGATCCCACCGACAAGTCGCTCTACATCACCGATCGCTCCGCGGCCGGTGACCGCCTGCAGCGCATCACACCGGACGCCAAGACCTCCACGGTGTGGACGTGGCCGGACCGGCCCGGCGTCGCGGGCTGTGCCGCCCTGGATGGCACGGTGCTGGTGAACCTGGTGAACGCCAAGCAGACCGTCGCGGTGCGACTGGCGAAGGGCACCGGGTCGGTGACCGGTGAGCCCGAGGTGGTGCGCCAGGACACGCACGGCCACGCCTGGGCGCTGCAGGTCGCCCCGGACGGAAACATCTGGGGCGCAACGATCAACCGCACCGCCGGGGACGCCGAGAAGCTCGACGACGTGGTCTTCCCGCTCTTCCCGCAGGGCGGCGGCTTCCCGCGCAGCAACGCCGACAACACCTGACGCCCAAACCAAACGGGTCTCCCAGAGCTGGTCGTTTTCGATCCACATCCGCAGGTCGCGGGCCTGCCAGGCAACCCGGCTCTGGTAGCGTCTACCAAATATTGGGTTCCAGCCGCTGGAGGAGTCATGGGTCGCTCGCGCATGACACCGAACGTGGGGGCGAGCCATGCCTACGACGACGGCACGCGCCGCACCGAGATCTTGCAGACCGCGGCCGCGATCATCGCGACGTCCGGCCTGCGCACGTCCTTGCAGGAGATCGCCGACGCGGCAGGCATTCTTCCCGGCAGCCTGTATCACCACTTCGATTCCAAAGAAGCGATCCTCGTCGAGTTGCTGCACCGCTATCACGAGGACCTGGACCGGATCGCCGACGAGGCGCAGGGCCGTCTCAACGATCCCGAGTTCCATCCCGCCTTCGACCAGATCGCCGACCTGTGCAAGGCGATCGCGCAGTGCTCGGTCACCCATCGTGCCGCCTTGCAGATGTCGTTCTACGAGGGCCCTAGTTCGAATCACGAGCTGACCGCCCTGGCGGCGCGCCGCCCCACCGCGCTGCTGCAGTCGATGCTGGAAACCCTTCGGGCGGCACGCTGGAGCGGTTACCTGAGGTCCGACGTCGATCTTGCCGTGCTGTCCGAGCGGATCGTGCAGACGATGCTGCAGATCGGGCTCGACGTCATGCGCGGCAACGCCAGCTCCGACAAGTCGGCGGCGCTGCTGTGCCGAATCCTTCTCGAGGGCCTGGCCGCCGGCTCACCGACCGACGAACAACTGGACGGATCAGCGGCGTTCCTGGCCGCCGACGCCGTCGTCCGGTCCTGGACCGTTGCCACCGACGCCGAGGCCGACGACAAGGCGGCCCATGTACGCGCCATCGCCAGAACAGAATTCGGCAAGAAGGGCTACGAGGTCACGACCGTCCGCGACATCGCATCGGCCGCGGGAATGGGCACCGGCACCGTCTACCGGTTGATCGGATCGAAAGATCAACTGCTGGCGTCGATCATGCAGTCGTTCGGTGAGAAGGTCGCCATGGGATGGTCCGAGGTGCTGCGGGCGGACTCCACGATCATCGAGAAGCTGGACGCCCTCAGCTGGATCAACACCAACGCGTTGGACCGCTTTGCCGACGAGTTCCGCATTCAGCTGGCGTGGATGAGGCAGTCTCCCCCGGACACGCCCAACCCGGGATGGCTGTTCACCAAACGGGTTCGGCAGATGAGACGCCTTCTCGCCGAGGGCATCGAGTCCGGCGAGATCAGCATCGATAGCCCGTCGAACGATCTGCTGGCACGCTCGGTGATCGGCGTCGGCTGGATTCCCGAAACCATCCTGCGCGAAATCGGCACCCGCGCCTCGCTGCTGTGCGTGCGCGACACCTCACTTCGCGGCGTCGTCGTGGCGTGACGCCTGCCCTACTGAGGATCGAACAGCACAGGCAACGACGTCGGCGACCGGAACACCTGCCCGCGGATATGCGGGTCGTCTCCGTCGGGGTCCATCCGCAGGTTGGGCAGCCGGTCGAGCAACAGGTTGACGGCGGTGCGCATCTCCAGACGCGCCAGATGCATACCGAGACACACGTGCACGCCGTATCCCCAACCGAGGTTGCTGCGTGACTCGCGGGACAGATCGAACGTGTCGGGGTCAGGGAAGCGGTCCTCCTGCCGGTTGGCCGCGCCCAGCATCGGCATCACCGACGCATCGGGCCCGACCCCGTGACGGCGGAAGGGGCCGCGATCGGCCAGCGCCTTGACCAAGCCGTCGGCGAACCGTTCCGGCGATCTGGCAAGTTTCATCGCGAAGCGCCCACGGGTGTCCATCGTCTGGTGCAGCCGCGCGTACGGGCCGCCGAAGTAACGGTCGTCGGTGGTACCGGCATCAGTGATGATCTCGGTGTCGTAGGTGCCGGTGATCAGGACTGTCACGCCAAGACCGAAGGGGGCGATCTCGGAAGCCAGCGATTCGCCCCAACGTTCCATGGCGCCCTTGCTGGCCGAGTACGGCGCCGTGGCCGGCTGCCCGCGCACCCCGGCCGAGCTGCAGACCAGAACGATCCGGCCCTCCCCCGCGGTCCTCATCGATGGCAACAGCGCATTGGTCAAAGCGACCGGACCGATCACGTGAGTGGCGAACATGCGCTGCCACAGGGCGATGTCGGTCTCCTCGGCCATCCCAGCCGACGAGATTCCCGCGTTGTGCACCACGGCGTACGGCGCGCCGACGCGTTCCTCAATTGCTTTGGCGGCAGCCGAAACCGAGGCTTGATCCATCAGGTCGAGCTGAACACCGATCAGCCGATCATCGCCCTCGCCCGCACCGGTCGCGTCATGGAGCAACGGCATGCCGCGGTCGGGGGTACGCATGGCGGCCACCACCTGCCAGCCTTCGCGGTACAACCGCACGGCCGAGGCGAACCCCAAACCGCGGGCCGCGCCGGTGATCACGACGGTGCGGGGGCTACCCATTCGCGTTGCCGGGCGCGCAGGCGCCTTCACCGGGCGGTGGCGGCGTGACGTCGGGCCGGCCATCGGGCAGACCCTGCTGCCAGGTGGACCACTTGCCGACCGAGAACGGGCCTTGCGCACCGGCCTTCTCGTAGTAGCCCTGCGGGTCGTACACCTTGGCTTCCGGGAACGGCCATGGGCATGCCACCGAAGCGGCGGCGCCGGTCGCCTTGATCACCCAGAACCATCCGCCGTAGGCGAAATACGAGACGTTGATGATCGCGAACATCACCAGGAAGGTGCCCAGCACGGGCTTCTTCGGGAAGATCTTCGCCTTCGCGGCGAGCTTCTCCGCCAATGACTTCCCGGTGTCATCGCGGTAGACGAGGATCCCCGCCGGGATCATCACGAACGTCACCGACAGCGACTCCCAGAGCAGCGGGAACTGGAAAGTGGTGCCGGCGAACAGCGTTCCCCACGGAATCGCTTGCGCGTAGATGTAAAGACCGGTACGAACCAGGCTGATCTCCAGGATGGCGTCGAAGACGAAACCGATGACCAGTACCAGTGCGCCGAGGCTGATCAGCGGGTGCCGGGTGACGTACGACTCGGGGCCCCACTTGGCCTGAAGCTTGCGCAGAATCCAGATCGCCGGGAAGTAGGGACCGAAATAGAAAGTCACATAACCGAACACGATGAAGGGTTCGACGGTCGGCGACATCATGATCAGGTACCAGGACTCCGGCCAGTGCAGCAGGGCCGGGTTGTACACCGCGTACGGCGACCAGTTCATGATCGGGTCCTGCCACACGATCAGCGTGGTGACCAGGACCATCATCAGCACCGGGCTGCCGGGGTTCTTGCGCCGACCGAGGATGAAGACAACGGTCAGCACCACGACCATGATCGCGGCGCCATCGTCGACACCGCCGTGAAGTCGTTCGGGCGCCTCGACGCGGTTGTCAGTAACGCAGGCATTTTCGGGAGTGTGACCTTCGAGAATCTCTCGCACGACGACTGGACCCGAATGCTGCGAGTGCACCTCGACGGTGGCTTCCACCTCTCCCAACCCGCCTACCGGGTGATGAAGACAGGCGGCGGTGGGCGGTTTGTCTTCATCTCGTCATCGGCGGGTGTCTTCGGCCAGCCGATGGAGGCGCATTACGCGGCGGCGAAAGCCGGCCTCATCGGGTTGACGAATGTCATTGCGATCGAGGGTGAAGCGCACGGCATCCGCGCTAATTCAGTACTGCCGACCGGCTTCTCGCGGATGGTCACCGAGACGGTCGGACGAGAAGTTCCTGGCCGAATCCGGCTTCATGCGGGCTATCCGGCCCGAATTGGTGGTGCCATTGGTGGTGTTCCTGGCGAGTGGGGCGTGCACGTTCAGCCATCGAAATACTCGGCGTGCGCGGGGCGTTACGCCCGCGCGTTCATCGGGCTAAGTCACGGCTGGCTCGCCGATGCCGAGACCGAGCCGTCTGCCGAAGACATCGCTACACATCTTGACCGGATTTCGGCCACCAAAAAGTTCATCGTGCCGAACTCGATCGTCGATGAAGTCCTCGAGGTATGCGATCGCCGAGGCATCAGCGCGATGCCCGGCGGCGCCGACGCCGAGTTCCCCGACACAATCAGAGCAGTTGAGCGTCGACTCGTCCGATGACCGCCCGCTATCGATTCCATAAAGGAATCGACACGGACTTGTTTTGACCGCGGGAGCCGATACGGTCTTGATGGCCATCAAGACCGACACAGACGGGGAAGCGTTGTCACCGAACATTCATCGCCCGGCGTCGGCCGGCATTGCGGCGTTGATGTTGTTGAGCTGCAGTATGATTCCCCTCGCCGACGCCGAACCCCCCTCAAGCCCGGGAGTGCCGTGCGGCAACATCATTGAACAGCTGGCATCCTCGCCGACGGTCCTCCCGGAGATGCTCAGCAGCGCGCTCCCCGACTCCGCGCCCGTCGCGGCTCCGGTTCCGGTGGCCGCAGCGCCGGTGGCCGCCGCGCCGATCGCCGACAGCGCACTGACTCCGGCACCGCCGGCTGCGGTGCCCATCGTCCCGGCGGCTGCGCTACCAGTGCCAGTAGTGCCCGCCCCGGTAGTCGTCCCTGCTGCGCCTGCCGCCGCAATTCCGGTGCCTGCACCCGTTCCAGCCGTCGTACCCTCGCCGTTGGCTGCCCCGGTCGCCGCCCCGGTTCCGCCGGTCGGGCCGTCCGCCGCCGCTCCGGTGATCACCGATGTCACTCCGGTGGCCGACATCTCCCCCGCACCGGCCGTGGCGGCCGCCCCGGTCGTCGAAGCCGCACCGGTCGTAGAGGCGGGACCCGCCGTAGAGGCGGCCGAGGCCCCGGTGGAGTCCGCGCCACCGCCGGGCGCACCCGCGGCGGCGGCCCCTGCTCCGGGCCCCGAACTGTTCTCTATGACTGCCGGATCGCCTACCGCACCGGCCCCGGTAGCCGCCGCACCGATCACCGATTCCGCCGCCGCCATCCCGGCACCGGTCCCGCCCGCCGCGGTTCCGGTCGTCGTGGCGCCACCACTTCCGCTCGGCGCCCCGGTTCCCGTCGCCGTCGCACCCGCGGAGCCCGTCGCAGCACCGCCGATTCCGGCCGCGGTCACGACGTTGCCGGATACCGCGGCATTGGCACCACCACTGCCGGTCGAGGCCATCCTCGACGCAATACCCGGCGGGCAGTTGCTGCCGAACGAGATCCCACTGCCACACGACCTGGTGTGTGGCGGCACCGCGTGGTCTGCCAAGGTGACGACGACCGACGGCACCGGCAGCACCGAGCACGTGGCCCGCCCGCCATTCGGGGCCGACTCGCCGTAACGACTAATCCAGCGAATGAGGCACTGCAACAACCGCGTTCGCGTATCCGCCCACCGCGACCGGGATTGATCAGTTCAGTACGTCGATGCCGGGCAGTGTTTTGCCCTCAAGGTATTCCAGCGATGCACCGCCGCCGGTCGAAATGTGCGAGAAACCGTCCTCCGGCAGACCCAGTTGGCGCACCGCGGCCGCCGAATCGCCGCCGCCGA
>JAKFVT010000027.1 GCA_021732005.1 Mycobacterium sp.
GCATCGCCTCAGCCGATCAGCGGATCATGCTGCACAACAAGGACCGCGGCTGCACCCGCCCCGGATGCGACAAACCCGGATACCTCACCGAAGTCCACCACGTCGACGAGTGGGCCCACGGCGGGCTGACCAACATCGACAAACTCACCCTGGCCTGCCCCGCCGACCACCGACTCCTCGACCACGGCTGGAAAACCCGCAAACTCCCCAACGGCGACACCGAATGGATACCCCCACCCCACCTACCCATGCTGCACCGCGGCGTCAACACCTACCACCACCCCGAACGCCTACTGGGCGATGACCGGCCGCCCGACGCCGCGTAGCGCGGACTATGCGGCCAGAACTCCCTTGGCGCGCAAGATCGGAAGCACGCCCTCGGCGAACCAGTACGCCTCTTCGAGGTGCGGGTAGCCCGACAGGATGAACTCGTCGAACCCGACCGTGTGGTACTCCCAGATCACGTTGGCCACCTCTTCGTGGCTACCGACCAGAGCGGTGCCCGCCCCGCCGCGGACCAGCCCCACGCCGGCCCACAGGTTCGGGTAGATCTCCAGCTTGTCCGTGCGGCCACCGTGCAGCGCGGTCATCCGGCGCTGCCCCTCGGACTCCGAGCTGGCGTGCAACGCGGTGGCCTGCTCGATCTGGTCCGGCGTCAACTCATTCACAAGCTCTTCGGCGACAGCCCAGGCCGCAGCCGACGTGTCGCGGGTGATCGTGTGCAGCCGGATCCCGAAGCGCAGGCTGCGGCCGCGCGCCGCGGCCAGCTCGCGCACCGCGTCGATCTTGGCCTTCGCGGCCAGCGGCGGCTCACCCCAGGTGAGATACACATCGACGTGCTCGGCGGCGATCGGCAGCGCGGCCGACGACGAACCACCAAAGTAAAACTCCGGCAACGGGTTCGGCGGCGCGGACACTCGGCCGTCGCGAATCTTGTAGAAGTCGCCGTCGAAGTCATACGACTCCTGGCCCCACACCGACTTGACGATCTGGAGGAATTCGCCGGTACGGGCGTAGCGCTCGTCGTGGTCGAGCCAATCGCCGAACCGCTGCTGCTCAAGGTCGTCCCCGCCGCTGACGACGTTGAGCAGCAGGCGACCATCGGAGAACCGCTGAAGAGTCGCCGCCTGCTGGGCGGCCAGTGTGGGCGGCACCAGTCCGGGCCGGAACGCCACGAGGAACTTCAGCCGCTCGGTTTCGGCCAGCAGAGCCGATGCCGTCAACCACGCGTCCTCGCACCAGGTTCCGGTCGGCGTCAGCACCCCCTCGAATCCGAGCCGGTCGGCCGCCCTGGCCACTTCGGCCAGATACCGCCGCGCCGGGGGACGGTACCCGTCGGGGATGACGTGGTGCGACGACGCATGCGATGCCCCGACGATCGAACGGCTGTCACCGTTGGTGGGCAGGAACCAGAAAAACTTCGCGGGCAACGAGGCACTCCTTCGGAATCAAAGCTTTCGCGCCCATTGACCCTAGGAACGACCTACCTCGGCGATAAGGGTTTGATTCGCGGTGACCAAAAGATCCCCAAAAGGTCCGACGTGTCAGCGCCAGCCGTCGGCGGCTTTGGCGGCGCGAACCAGCGCATCGCACAGTTCCCGCAACTCGGCGGCAGCCGCGCCCTCGTCGACGGCAGTCGCGACGTCTTCGGCCGCGCACCGCACCTGAAACACCCGATCGGACAGTTCGGCGGCCTCGTCGGCTGAGAGCACCACCGCATCTTCGGGAATCGCGCTGCCCTTGACCAACGCGCGCTGCTCGTAGGCGCGCTGCCGGCAGGACTGGCGGCAGTACTGCCTGCGCCGGCCCATCCCGACGTCGGCCACCTCACGTCCACACCACCGACACGGCTGGGAGCGGGAACGACGCGTCACGTCATGTGACTGTAGACGGCATCGCGAAGTGATCCCGGTATCATGGGGGGTCGAGTCGGGAACCGCAGAGAGTGGTCTTGCGTTGACTACCCAGACTTCAAAGGGCCCCGGCCCTAATTGGCACTGTGAGGAGAGTTGACGATGGCTGATCGTGTCCTGAGAGGCAGTCGCCTCGGAGCCGTGAGCTACGAGACGGACCGCAACCACGACCTGGCGCCGCGTCAGATTGCGCGGTACCGCACCGATAACGGCGAGGAATTCGAGGTTCCGTTCGCCGACGACGCCGAGATCCCCGGCACCTGGCCCTGCAAGAACGGCCTCGAGGGCACCCTCATCGATGGTGATCTGCCCGAGCCCAAGAAGGTCAAGCCGCCGCGCACCCATTGGGACATGCTGCTGGAGCGCCGCTCGATCGAGGAGCTCGAGGAGCTGCTCAAGGAGCGTATGGACCTGATCAAGTCCAAGCGCCGCGGCAGCTGAGCTACCTGACGACGCCGCGGGCGCGGTCCAGTCGCCCGCCGAGGCCCCACTGGGCGACCTTGACCATCGCTTCGCGAATGTTCGAGCCGCTCATCTTCGACACCCCGAGTTCGCGCTCGCGGAACGTGATGGGCACCTCGGTGACGGTGAAACCGCTGTTGATCGTGCGCCAGGTCAGGTCGATCTGGAAGCAGTAGCCCTTGGAGTCGACCGCGGACAGGTCGATCTTCTCCAGCACCTCACGCCGGTAGGCGCGGTAGCCCGCGGTGATGTCGTGAATGCCGACCCCGAGCAGCACGCGGGAGTAGGTGTTGGCGGTCTTGGACAGCACCAGCCGCCGGTAGGGCCAGTTGCGCACCGTGCCGCCCTGCACATAGCGCGACCCGATCGCCAGGTCCGCGCCGTTGTCGATGGCGTCGAGCAGCCGGTAGAGCTGTTCGGGCGCATGGCTGCCGTCGGCGTCCATTTCCACCAGCACGTTGTACTGGCGGCTCAGGCCCCAGGCGAACCCCGCGAGGTACGCCGCGCCGAGGCCGTCCTTGGCGTTGCGGTGCATCACGTGAACCCGGTCGGTGTCGGCCAGCGCGAGCTCGTCGGCGAGCTCGCCCGTCCCGTCGGGGCTGCCGTCGTCGACGATCAGCACGTGCACCTCAGGGCAGGCCTTGTGCACCCGGCCCACGATCAGCGGTAGGTTCTCCAGCTCGTTGAACGTCGGAATGATCACCAGGGTGCGTTGGCTGGGCCGCACGGCGCCCGTGTTTCCCCGGTCGGTCATGACTCTCCTTTGTCGTGCTGCCCGGCCAGGGCGGCGGTTGAATCGCCCTGCTCCGGCGTGTTCTCGCCGTCGTCTTCGCCCCCGGACATGCTGCCTGCGTCCCGTTCCCGCCGCGTACGACGCAACGGACGCATGAACCAACCATTGTGCAGCATGGCCCCGATCACGACCGAAATGGCAGCTCCGACCAGCACCCATTGCACCAGCGGGCCCCATCGCGTGGCCGGGGTTTCGCTGGTCTTGAGCCGCATCGTCAGGTCCAGATATCCCGGCGTGAAGAACTGGGTGCGCGCAATTTCCGCGCCGTCCGGGGCGATCACCGCGCTGATGCCGGTGGTGCCGGCGACCACGACATAGCGGTCGTGTTCGACGGCCCTGGCGCGGGCGAACGCCAGCAGCTGTTCGCTCATGTTCTGGTCGAACGTGGCGTTGTTGGTCGGAACGGCCAGTAGCTGGGCGCCGTTACGCACCGATTCGCGCAGCGCCCGGTCGAAGATGACCTCCCAGCAGGTGGCGACGCCGACCGGAACACCGGCGGCGTGCACGACGCCCGAACCGCTGCCGGGCACGAAGTAGCCGGCCCGGTCGGCGAACGACGACAGGTGCCGAAAGAATCCCCGCCACGGCAGGTACTCACCGAACGGCTGGATGATCTGCTTGTCGTGGCGCTCCCCCGGCCCGGTGACCGGATCCCAGACGACGACCGTGTTCGAGGCGTACGGGTTCTGCGGGGTCCAGTCCGGGCGTGCGACGACGGCGCCGACCAGGATCGGCGCGCCGATCGCCTGCGCGGCCACGCTGATCTGCTGGGCTGCGTCGGCGTTGGTCATCGGATCGATGTCCGAAGAGTTCTCCGGCCAGATCACAAACTGCGGCTGAGGTGCCCGGCCGGCGCGCACGTCGTCGGCCAGCTGCACGGTCTGGCGGACATGATTGTCCAGCACCGCGCGGCGCTGACTGTTGAAGTCCAGCCCCAGTCGCGGCACGTTGCCCTGGACGGCGGCCACCGTGACCGTCGGCTCGTTGCCCGCGCCCCCGGCGGCGCGGCGTACCTGCGGGGCGGCCACTGCGGTGGTGAGCAACACCGCGGTGATGCACAGCCCGGGCAACAGCACCCCGGGTAGCGATACGTGCCCGGCCGTCTTGGCCTGGCTACTGTGCTGCCACCAGCGAACGATCTCGAGAACCAGCGCCGCCAGCGACGTGCCCATCAGCGCGATCCCGAACGACAACAACGGCACCCCGCCGAGCTGCACCAGCGCCAGGAACGGTCCATTCGTCTGCCCGAATCCGACCACGCCCCAAGGGAACCCACCGAACGGCACGGTCGACTTGAGCCACTCCTGAGCCGTCCACAACAACGCGAGCCACAGCGGCCAGCCGGGGACCCGCCGCACCACCACGGCCAGCAGCCCGAAGATCGCCGGGAAGATCGCTTCCATGGCGGACAGCGCCAGCCACGGCACCGGGCCGACCAGCCCACTGATCCACGGAATCAGCGGAACGTAGAACGCCAGCCCGAACAGAAAGCCGTAACCGAAGCCACCGGCCGGCGTCGTCCTGGGGTGCATCAGCACCCAGCTCAGCAACGCGAAGCTCACCACCGCCGACCACCACCAGCCGATCGGCGGGAAGCTGATGCACAACAGCAGCCCGGCGGTCACCGTGACGAGGAGCCGGAACATCCGTGGCGGCAGTGCGGTGCGGATCCAATTCAGCAGTCGGCTAGCCATGAAGCACGACACCCCGGTGCACGGTTTCACGGCAGCGCGGCAGCGGATCGCCGGGCGCCAACCGCGGCAGCGCGGGCACCCGCGAGCGCGGATCGGTGGACCAGCGCTGCACGCCGTCCGCCGGAGCGACCACGTCCAGGCCGCCGGCGCCGAGCTCCCACACCGCGTACGACGCGGGCGCACCCGGGACCAGGGTCCCGCTGACACCGTCACGCACCCCGCCGGCCCGCCACGCGCCGCGAGTCGCGGCGGCGAACGCCGCACGCACCGAAATCGAACTGCCGTCGGTCTGGTGATTGCTGGCCGCACGCACCGTCCCCCAGGGATCGATGCTGGTCACCGGGGCATCTGAGCCGAACGCCAAGGGCACGCCTGCCGATGCTAGTAGTGAGAGCGGGTTGAGCGCGGCCGCTCTACCGATACCGAGGCGGCGGGCGTACATCCCGTCGGCGCCACCCCACAGTGCGTCGAAGTTGGGCTGCATGCTGGCCGTCACCCCGCACTGGCCCAGAGTGGCCGCCTGCTCGGCGTTCACCATCTCCAGGTGCTCGAGCCGGTGGCCACAGCGGGCGACGGCGGGCGCGCCGAACCGGTCGACGAGCCGGGTCAGCACGTCGACCACTGCGGTCACGGCCGCGTCGCCGATGACGTGGAATCCGGCCGTCACGCCGGCCTCGGTGCAGGCGAACAGGTGGTCGGCGATCGCCTCGGGTTCGAGGTAGCAGTTGCCGGTGCTGTCGGCGGCGTCGGCGTACGGGCGGCACAACCAGGCGGTGTGCGAGCCCAGTGCGCCGTCGACGAACAGGTCTCCTGCCAGCCCCTGCGCGCCGGTCGCGTCTATGAGGGCGGTCGCCTGCGCGGCGCTGGACACCGCCTCACCCCAGTAGCCCACCACCTCGACCCCGTGCTCGGTCGCGCGCAGCTCCTGCCAGTCGTCAGATCCGCCGATCTGGGGTCCGGCACACTCGTGGACGGCGACGATGCCCGCGGCGGCCACCGCATCGAGCGCGGCACGCCGGGCGTCGGCACGCTGACGAACGGTCAGCAGGCGGCGGGCTTCGGAACGGACCAGGTGGTGAGCGTCGGCCGACAGCGGCCGCTGTGGGTCATATCCGGCGACGGCGGGCAGGCCGGGCACCAGCTCACGCAAAGCGGTCGAGGCCACGGCCGAGTGCACGTCGATGCGGGCAAGGTAGGCCGGGACCGCGCCGACGACCGCGTCGAGGTCTTCGGTGCTGGGTGCCCCGTCACGAGCCCAGCCGGTGTCGTCCCAGCCATGGGCCCAGACCGGCTGGCCGGGATGGGCAGCGACGTGCTCGGCGACCAGGGACAGGCAGTGCTGCTTGGACGTCGCACCCGTCAGGTTCAGCCCCGTCATCAGCAGGCCGGTCGACGTGACGTGGATATGGCTGTCGACGAAGGCGGGTGCGACGAACGCGCCGTCGAGGTCGATCGTCTGCGCATCCGCGAACTGGGATCGGCCGACCTCGTCGCTGCCCAGCCAGACGACGACGCCGTCGCGCACCGCCATCGCGGTGGCATCCGGGTGCGTCGGGCTGTGGATGCGCCCGCCCAGAAGCAGTGTGGTCACGGTCAGTCAGTCTCCCCCGCAGCTGCGGGACAGACCCAACCGGTCAGTACCGGCGGACGATGTTGACGTCGTGGACCGGTCCCGAAACGTTCCCGCCCTGCTCCTCGATGATCTCGCCGTCGATGTAGTCCCCGCGGCCGGAGTAGCTCGGCGCCGTCAGGTTGATGACGCTGACCCGGCGAGCGATGCCGCGGGTGAGCAGCATGCCCGCCAACGGGCGCACCACGCTACGAGACGGCGGCAACAGCATCAGCGCGCCGACAGCGGTGGAGACGATGCCGGGAATGAACATCAGGACGGTGCCGAGCGCGACGAGCATGCTGTCGGCGACCGCGCCCTGCGGGTCGGTCCGGGTGCGCTGCAGTTTGAGGATCTGCTTTTTGACCTGTGAGCCGGCCAGCGCGACACCGATGACCGAGGTCGCCAGCAGGATCAGTAGCGTCCAGCCGATCCCCACCGACCAGGTCAGGGCGGCCAGCACCGCCAACTCGACCACGGCGTAGAGGAAGAACGTCCGCATCACCATGTACTGGCAACGACTCGGGCACCGGCCGGGTTCCGGTTGCCGCTGATAGCAGCCTGAGAGTTCGGTTACGCGGTGATCTCGAGCGCGATGTGCACCTTGTCGATGCCGCCGCGAACCACGCTGTGCAGATAAAACCACCACGAGTGCTGCCAGTAGCGGCGCAGCACCTTGTTGTAGACATCGCGGGTTTCCGAATCCGGCAGGACCCGCGCCGTGGCCTCGACTGCCGGGCCCTTCGGCTTCCCGAGCACGTGGCACTCGGCGATGGTGACCCTCGGGGTGTTGCGGATCCGCTTCACCTTCCAGGACACCCGGTCGGTGATGACCAGCAGCCGGTCACCGTCGGGGACGCCCCAGATGGCCGTCGGCTTGGGGGTGCCGTCCTTGGTGAACGTGGTGAGCAGCAGATATTTCGACTGGGCGACGTCGTGAAAGGTAGGGGCCATCGGTCAGGCGGCCCGCAGTTCCAGGCCGACGTTGCGCGTGGTGCCGCCGCGCAGCTTGGAGAAGAAATTGAACACCTTGCCGAGCAGCCCGTATCGATTGCCGATCGCGTTGTAGACCAGCTCGATCTGCTGGGGGTCGTCGAGGATGGTCGCGACGGCGTCCACCGGTTCACCCTTGACCTTGCCGCCGCGGTCGCACACCGCCAGCGTCACCCGGGGGGTGTTCCGAATCCGCCTGACCTTCCAGGAGTCCTTACCGGTGATCACCAGGGCACGGTCTCCGTCCGGAGCGATCCAAATCGGTGTCGGCTTGGGCCTGCCGTCCTTGGTGAAGGTGGTCAGCGAGACGTATTGGGACTTGATCACTTCGCCGAAGCTGGGAGCCATCCGACCAATCTACTGGTGGCCGGCCGAACCTACCGTGCCTCGAGGTCGCCCTCGGTCTCCAAAAGCACCTGGCGCAGCGAGTCCAACGTCGCCGGATCCGGGTTCTCCCACATGCCGCGCCCGACCGCCTCGAGCAGCCGCTCCGACATCCCGTGCAGCGCCCAGGGATTGGATTCGTCCATGAACTTGCGGTTCTCCGGATCCAGCACGTAGGACTCCGTGAGCTGCTCGTACATCCAGTCGGCCATCACGCCCGCGGTGGCGTCATAACCGAACAGGTAATCCACGGTCGCGGCCATCTCGAACGCACCCTTGTAGCCGTGCCTGCGCATCGCGGCCATCCAGCGCGGGTTGACCACCCGAGCACGGAACACCCGGGTGGTCTCCTCCGACAGGGTGCGGGTGCGCACCGCGTCGGGGCGGGTGTTGTCGCCGATGTAGGCGGCCGGCGCCGTACCGGTCAATGCCCGCACGGTCGCCACCATGCCGCCGTGGTACTGGAAGTAGTCGTCGGAGTCGGCGATGTCGTGCTCACGCGAGTCGGTGTTCTTGGCGGCCACCACGATTCGCCGGTACTGGGCGGACATGTCCTCAGCCGCCGGCCTGCCGTCGAGCTCACGGCCGTAGGCGAATCCGCCCCACGCGGTGTACACCTCCGCCAGGTCCGCGTCGTCACGCCAGTTGCGGCTGTCGATGAGTTGCAGCAGACCGGCCCCATAAGTTCCCGGTTTGGACCCGAAAATTCTTGTGGTGGCGCGTCTTTCATCACCGTGCTCGGCGAGGTCGACCTGCGCGTGGGCGCGGACGAAGTTCTGCTCGGCCAGCTCGTCGAGGCCGGCCACCAGCCGGACCGCGTCGTCGAGCATCGTCACGACATGCGGGAAGGCATCGCGGAAGAAGCCGGAGATCCGGACGGTCACGTCGATCCGCGGCCGGCCCAGTTCGGCCAGCGAGATGGCCTCCAGGTCGACAACGCGCCGGGATGCGTCGTCCCATACCGGCCGGACACCCAGCAGCGCAAGCACTTCGGCGATGTCGTCACCCGAGGTTCGCATGGCCGAGGTACCCCACACCGACAAACCGACCGATGCCGGCCAGTCACCATGGTCGGTGCGGTAGCGCTCGAGCAGCGAATCCGCCATGGCGACACCGGTTTCCCACGCCAGCCGTGATGGGACGGCCTTCGGGTCGACGGAGTAGAAATTGCGCCCGGTGGGCAGCACGTTGACCAGGCCGCGCAGCGGCGAGCCCGACGGGCCGGCCGGGATGAACCGGCCGTCCAGCGCGCGCAGCACCTGCGTGATCTCGGCGGCCGTACCGGCCAGCCGCGGCACTACCTCGGTGGCAGCGAACCGCAGGATCGCCGCGACACCGTCATCGTCGGTCAGCTCCGCGACCCGGCCGGCGTCCCAGCCGGTGTCCTGCAGACCGGCCAGCAGCGCGCGGGCCTGCTTCTCGGCCTCGTCGACCTCGGTGCGATCAGCGCTGCCGTCCTCGGCCAGCCCGAGCGCCTGACGCAGACCCGGGAGGTGTTGTTCACCGCCGAACAGCTGCCGGGCGCGCAGGATCGCCAGCACCAGGTCGAGCTGGGCCTCATCGGCAGGCGCGACTCCGAGGATGTGCAGCCCGTCGCGGATCTGGACGTCCTTGATCTCGCAGAGCCAGCCGTCGACGTGCAGCAGCATGTCGTCGAACGAATCGTCCTCGGGCCGTTCGGCCAATCCCAGATCGTGATCCATCTTGGCCGCGCGCATCAGCGTCCAGATCTGCTGGCGGATGGCCGGCAGCTTGCCCGGGTCGAGTGCGGCGATGTTGGCGTGCTCATCGAGCAGCTGTTCCAGGCGGGCGATGTCGCCGTAGCTTTCGGCCCGCGCCATCGGCGGGATCAAGTGGTCGACCAGGGTGGCGTGGGCGCGGCGCTTGGCCTGGGTGCCCTCCCCCGGGTCGTTGACCAGGAACGGGTAGATCAGCGGCAGGTCCCCGAGCGCCGCGTCCGGCCCGCAGGACGCCGACATGCCGACCGTCTTGCCCGGCAGCCATTCCAGGTTGCCGTGCTTGCCCAGATGCACGGCGGCGTGCGCGCCGAAACCGTGCCGCACCCACAGATAGGTGGCCAGGTAATGGTGACTGGGCGGCAGATCAGGATCGTGGTAGATCGCGACAGGGTTCTCCCCGAATCCCCGCGGCGGCTGCACCAGGATCAGGATGTTGCCGGATTGGATTGCGGCGACCACGATTTCGCCGTCCTGGTCGCGGCTGCGGTCGACGAACAGTTCGCCCGGCGGCGGCCCCCAGTGGGCCACCATCGCGTCGGTGAGCTCATCGGGCAAGGTGGCGAACCACTGCCGGTATTGCGCGGCCGGAATGCGAATCGGGTTGCCCGCCAGCTGACCATCGGTCAGCCAGTCCGGGTCCTGGCCGCCACGTTCGATCAGCGCGTGCATCAGCGCGTCCCCGTCGGATGCCTCGACGCCGGGGATGTCGCCGATCTGGTATCCCGCGTCGCGCAGCGCGTGCAGCAGCGCGACGGCGCTGGCCGGGGTGTCCAGACCGACCGCGTTGCCGATCCGGGAATGCTTGGTCGGATAGGCCGAGAACACCAGGGCCAGCCGTTTGTCAGCGGGCGCGACCCGGCGCAGGGTGGCGTAGTTGACGGCCAGGCCGGCCACCCGCGCGCACCGCTCCGGGTCCGGCACATACGAGATCAGGCCGTCTTTGTCGATCTCCTTGAACGAGAACGGGACGGTGATGATCCGGCCGTCGAATTCGGGCACCGCGACCTGGGTGGCGACATCCAGCGGGCTCATGCCGTCGTCGTTGTCGGCCCAGGTGGCCCGCGAGCTGGTCAGGCACAGCCCCTGCAGGATCGGGACATCAAGGGCAGCAAGATGTTTGACGTTCCAGTTGTCGTCGTCGTGGCCGGCACCCGCGGTGGCCGGACGCGCGCCGCCCGCAGCGAGCACGGTGACGACCATGGCGTCGGCGGTGCGCAGCAGCTCAAGCAGTTCGGGTTCGGGCGTGCGCAGCGAGGTGCAGTACACCGGAAGCGGGCGGCCGCCGGCCTGCCTGATCGCCGTGCACATCGCGCGGATGTAGGCGAGGTTGCCCGCGAGTTGCTGGGCGCGGTAGTAGAGCACCGCGATCGTGGGACGGGAATCGGTCCCGCGCTCGAGCCCGCAGCCGTCGCACCCCTCGCAGCGCGGCTCCAGCACACCCCAGGCCGGGGTGGCCGCCGGCGGGTTGAAGCCGAAGCCGGTCATCAGCAGGGTGTCGGACAGGAAGGAATGTAGGTTCCGCATATTTTCCGTGCCGCCCTGGGCGAGGTACACGTGGGTCTGCACCGCGATTCCGGCGGGCACCGTGGAGCGCTCCATCAGATCGGCGTCGGGCGCCTGTTCTCCGCTGACGACGACGGTCGGTCGTCCACTGGCCACCACCGCGTCGATACCGTCCTGCCAGGCCCGGTAGCCGCCGAGAATCCGTATCACCACGACATCGGCGTCCTGGAGGAGCTCGGTGAGCTCACCGTCGACCAGTCGCGCCGGGTTGCGCAGGAAGAAATCAGCCCCGCTGGCACGGGCGGTGATCAGGTCGGTATCCGAGGTCGACAGCAACAACACGGTGGGGGGCACCCACCATTCGTACCGTACGGGCGCCCGCGCGCCCTATTTGGATCGTGGGTTGGCCCGCACGAACGTGACGACGGCCTCGGCCAGTTCGGGCCCCCGGTCCTCCTGCAGGAAGTGACCTCCTCCGACGATCGTCACATGCGATTGTCCACGTGCGCCGGGGACTTGCGCCCGCAGCACCGGCTCAGCCGCGCCGGTGATCGGATCGGAATCGGAAAAGGCTGACAGGAAGGGCTTTTCGAACCGGCCCAGCGCAGCCCACGCCGCGCGGTTGGCCGGCGCCGCCGGGTCATCGGGGCTCGTCGGCACGAGTAGGGGAAACTGCCTTGCCCCGGCTTGGTAGCTGTCGTCCGGGAAGGGTGCGTCGTATGCCGCGATCGTCTCGGCCGACAGGTCGGAGACGGACCCTCCGTTGACGATTTGCCCAGCCGGGAACATCGGCACCTCCTGACTGAACTTCTGCCACGCCAGGAAAGCCTCCCCAGGATGATGATCACCCGTCGGCAGCATGGTGTTGGCCGCCACCACCCGGGCGAAGAGATCCGGATGCTCGCCCACGAGGCGCAGCCCGATCAGGCCGCCCCAGTCCTGACACACCAGCGTGACGTCGCCAAGACCGATCTGCTCGATCGCTGCCCACGTCCAATCCACGTGCGCCTGATAGGTGTAGTCGTCCCGGCTCGCGGGCTTGTCGCTGCGCCCGAAACCGACCAGGTCGATCGCCACCGCACGCAGTCCGGCATCGACGAGCACCGGAATCATCCGCCGGTACAGGTAGCTCCAGGACGGCTCGCCGTGAAGCAACAGCACCACCTCGCCGTCGGACCGCCCCTCGTCGAGATAGTGCATACGTAGCGTGCCGCCGTCACCGGAATCGACCTCGACATAGCGCGGCTCGAAGGGAAAGTCCGGCAACGCGGCGAATCGCTCGTCGGGAGTGCGTAGTACATCCATGGTGTGCTCCTTTGCACTAACGGGGTGGTGGTTGACTGTCGACGGCGGCGGGACACCACTGCCGAAGCTGCGCTCGAGCGACATCGACGGCGTCGCGCATCGGCGTGATGTCGGAACGCACCCGACCGACGAGCATGCCGCCCTGGAGGGATGCAATAACGTTGGCGGCCAAGCGATCCGGGTCGACATCGGCGCTCAGCGCGCCGTTTTCCCGCATCGTGCGCAGCCCGTCGGCGAGCAGTCCCACCCATCGGGCGAACGCCGCGTCGACGCGCGGCCGGAAGCCTTCGTCGTCCATCAGCTCGGCGGCCAACTTGCCCAACGGACAGGCGAACGGGCCGCCGGGAACCGAGTGCATCTGCACAATGCCGGCCAGCCAGGCTTCCAACGTGGCCCAGGAATCGATGCGCATCAACCCGGGCTGGGCAGCGAGGACGATCTCCAGCTGTCGATCGATCACGGCACCAACGAGTTCAGCCTTGTCGTCGAAGTAGTGGTAAAGCTGGGACTTTCCGCAGCCCGCCACCGCGAGCACATCGTCGAGACTGGTAGCGCGGACGCCTCGTTGGTAGACCAGCACCGCCGCGGCGTCCAGAATTGCGGCCCGCGTGCGCCGGCCCCGCTCGGTCAGCGGCACCGGCTTGGCCCGTCCGTCACTCAGCGCCGCGCCTTGGCGCGGTGAAGCAATTCATCGACGGACCATTGATCCCCGGCATGCTTGCCGTACTTGGCGTCGACGACGGTGCCATTGGTGCCGATCAAGATGTCGGCGGGCAGACCGAGGTGCCCCCCGTTGGCCCGATGCATCCCGGCCTTCAGCCGCAACTTCCCGGCGAGAGACCGGTCCATCAAGCCCTTGACGACCGGCGCCACCGAGCGCGGATCGGCTATCGATCGGACCGAAGTCTCCACGCCGAATCTCCGGTAGAGCCGCCGGTCGGGGTCGGCGACGAGGTCGAAGGGCAGATCGTCCACGTAGGTGTCGAGCTCCTCGGGCGTGGAGTGGAACAACACCACCTCGCGGATTCCGTTCGCCGTGATCTCGGCGTGGCGCTTGACCACCGACTGAAGGTGCACGTTGCAGATCGGGCAGCCGGCGAAACGCCGAAACTGAAGGTGCACCAGCATGTCTGGATCAGGCACGGTGACGGTGCCACCTTTGACGGTGCGCACTTCGTCGGTTTGAACGGAATCTCCGGGCTTTACCTGCATCGTGGCTCCAGACTTGACGGCAGAAACTGTACTGTCAAGTACAGATTATTTCCGGGGTCGGTCCGCGAGGGATTTCCGGGCCGCCTGAGGGATATCGACGAACGGGCTCAGCACCACCCCGACAGCGACGACCACTGCCACCGGCGCCACCAGCGGCAGCCATGGCAGGTCGGCGGGCACCGTGGTCGCCAGGGCACCGACCGCGGCGAAGCCGGCGATCCCGACCGCCGTCGCCCGGGTGAGGGTGGCGTACGTCAACACCAGATATGCCGCCGCGCACACCCCCGACGTGGCGGCCAGCATCGGATGCGGCTCGGTCAGCACGAGGGCGGCCATCGCCGCCAGGACAGCCACCGTCACCGCGGCGCGCACGTACAGCCCGGCGACGATGGCGATCAGGGCCACCGCCGCCGCCGCGAGCCCGCGGTGATCGGCGCCGAGCTCGGTGGCAGCCGTCATCGCCATCGCGAACAGCGCGGCCACCAGCCGCCTCACCGTCATGACGACCGCCGGCCACGGTCGGGCACCAGGCTCATCGCCTGATCGAGGGTGACCTCACCCGGCCACGGCACCACGTCGACGCCGATGACCCGCATGTCGCGGCACATCGACGAACGCTGCAACGCCCACATCCGCTGCAGAAGCGGCTGGTCGTCGTCGGCGAAGGGCCAGCCTTCCAGCACGTCGACCGCCACCACGGTGTGTCCCCGCTTGCACAGGTCGATCAGTGCCAGCGCGAACTCGGTGTCCAGCAGCGTCGAGAACGCCACCACGACGGCGCCCGGCGGGACCGCCGCCCGCGGCGCCAAAGTTCCAGCGGTCTGCTGGTATTCGCTTCCCACACCGAGCGCCGCGTCGAGCACCCGGTAGAACTGGCGCCGGCCGATATCGGCACCGAGCCACCGCGGCCGGCGGCCCCCGAGGCCGACGATGCCGGCACGGTCACCGTTGCGGAGTGCGGTCTGCACCACCTGTGTCGCGCCGCGCAACGCCCGTTCTGTGACGGCGGTGGCCGGGCCTGCGGGCTGCGCACTCATGTCGACGAGCACCACCACGTCGGCGGCCCGGTCGGTCAGCCGTTCGGTGACGTGCAGGCTGCCGCGACGGGCGCTGACCGGCCAGTTGACCGTGCGGAGCTGATCACCCGGCAGGTAGGGGCGAATCTCGGCGAACTCGACGCCCGGACCGATGTGGCGGGTCAGGTGGGTGCCCAGCCGGTCGGGCAGTTCGGTTCGCGGAATCCCGGTCGATTGCGGGGGCGCGACCGGGAAGACGAACAGGTCGGCGGCATCGACGGTGGCGGTGCCGGTGAGCAGTCCACCGGCCGCGTCGAGCCGGATCCGGGTGCGCAATGGGTAGTGGCCCCACCGCCCCGCCGTGGCGGACACCGTGGCGCGCCTGCCGTCGGCGGTGATGGGCTCGATGTCCAGGCCGGCCACCGGCTGCAGTTCCAGTGTCGCGTCGGCGCTGTTCTCCGCCAACTCGGCGCGCAGCTGCACCGGCTCGTTCTCGAAGCACCGGGTCAGCGCCGGGTGGCCGACGACCGTCACCGACACCGGTCGGCGCTGCCAACTGATCGAGGCGAGCACCCCCAGCATCGGCGCCACGAATGCGATCAGCTGCCAGCGTGACGCGATCACCGCCACGGTCAGACCCACCCCGACACACGTCACGAGCGCCAGCGTCAACTTGGATGCGCGCCAGTGCAATACAGCGTCGACCGAACGGGGGGCGTCCATCATCGTGCGCTGGCCCGGGGAACCGGCAGGCGGCGCAGGAGTTGTTCGACGACGTCGGATCCGTGCACGCTGCGAACCCACATCTCCGGTCGAAGGCTGATCCGGTGGGCGATCGCGGGGACCGCCAGCGCCTTGACGTCTTCGGGGATCACGTAGTCGCGGCCCGACACCAGGGCGCGGGCCCGGGCCAGTTGGACGAGGTCGAGTTCGGCGCGCGGACTGGCGCCGACAGCCACCTGGGGATGACTGCGGGTGGCCGTCGCCAGCGAGACCACATAGTGCAGAACGTCGTCGTGTACCGACACCTGCTCCACCAATTCCCGCATGGCCAACAGATTTTCGGCGTCCACCACCTGATTGAGGGTCGCCTCGGCCGAGCCCCGGTCCAGGCGGCGGCGCAGCATCGACGCCTCCTCGGTCTCGGACAGATACTTCAGCGCCACCTTGACGGCGAACCGGTCCAGCTGGGCTTCCGGCAGCGGGTAGGTGCCCTCGTACTCGATCGGGTTGTCGGTGGCCAATACGATGAAAGGGGCTGGCAGCCGGTGGGTTTGGCCGTCGATGCTGACCTGCCGTTCGGCCATCGCCTCCAGCAGCGCCGCCTGCGTCTTGGGTGGCGTGCGGTTGATCTCGTCAGCCATCAGCAGATTGGTGAAGATCGGGCCGGGCCGGAATTCGAAACGGCCGGACTGCATGTCATAGATCGTCGAACCCAGCAGGTCCGCGGGCAGCAGGTCCGGGGTGAACTGCACCCGGGTGAATCGCAGGCCGAGGGCCGCGGCGAACGACCGGGCGATCAGGGTCTTGCCCATGCCGGGCAGATCCTCGATCAGCACGTGCCCGCCGGCGAGCACCGTGGTGAGAATCAAGGTGAGGGCGGCGCGCTTTCCGACCACCGCCCGCTCGATCTCGTCGAGCACCGCTTCGCAGTACGCCGTCATCGCCGGGACAGGCATGGTCATAGGTTTTCCATCCGTCGCAGGATCTCCTCGAGGCTGGCGTACCCGGGCCCGGGTTCACGGCTCCGGGTTCGCACGATGTTGTTTGGATCAACCCAGGGCCACAACTCGTCGCCGAACACGATGCGCCCGGTCGCTTGTAGGGCCACCGGATCCCGCTGGCGGGTGGCGAGCACGAACTCGCGGGCCAGCTTCGGCCGCAGATGCCGGTCCCAGTCTTCCCGGGTGGAATCCGCCCACTGAACCGTCGACTCGGTGCGTGACCGCCAGCGCCACAGCGACTCCGCGGGGTCATCCGACAGAGGTTCTGTTACCGAACGGCGTTGTGCCGCAACGACGGTCAGCCGGGCGGCGATCAGGAACACCGCTACCGCGAGGCCGGCGACCGGCATGATCCACCGGCCGGCACTCAGGACGATCGCCAGCACTTCGGCCGCCACGACCAGCAGGAGGCCGCCGCCCACCAGCCGGATCACACCAGGCTCCGCAACTCGCCGAGGACCAGGCGAAGCGCCCGCTCGGCGCTGTCACGGTGTCCCTCGTTCATCACGTGGGTGGAGAACCGGGCCTCGGCGAACAGGATGACCAGTTCGGTGGCGCTGCCGGCGTGGATCGCGTCGTGCTCGACGGCACGGGCCAGCACCTCCGACGGGGTGTCCGACTCCTGCGGGGCTGCGCCGGGGGCATTGGCCAGTGCGTGTTCCATTGCCGCGTAACACGCGATGATGGCCTCCCGCGGTTCACGGCTGAGGTCGCCGACTTCTGCCAGACCTCGCTCGGCCGCCAGCGCGAGCGATCCGGGTCCGGGCGGCGCTGCGTCGCGGGGTGTGTCGTCGGGTGGCGGCGGCGCCGGCTCCCGACGTCGTTCGCGGGCTCGGAGCACGATGGCGCCGATCAGCGTGACGAGCAGTAGGGCCGCGAAAGCGGCCAGGAGATACCAGAAGAGCGGGTCGGCGGCGGGTTCGGATGCCGGCGGCGGGCGGGAGACGGCCTGGCCCGGCGGTGTGGTGCCGGTGGGCGTGGCGACGGGCTGCGCCGGCGGCGGACCACCGCCCAGTTGCGGCAGGCGCAGCTGAGCGAGCAGTGCGGCCACCATCAACCACGCCAGCACCGCGGCGACGATCACCAGCACGAAGCGCCAGCTTCGTCGCCCTCCTATTCCGCCACCGCCGCCGGGAACATGCGTTCGCGCGGCCTGTTTGGCGCGCTGCGGATCGCGCAGCTTCGCAACGAGCGCGACGATGATCACCAGCAGGCAGGCCAGCACCAGGGTCAGCAGTGCGAGCAGGCTGCCGGTGCCGCCGGCGGGCTGGGTCCGCGGCGACCGCGGCGCGTCCGGCAGATGCCCGCGCAAGGCGAGGCCGAGCAACAGGACCAGCGCGACCAGTGCGGCTGCCCGCACTCGTCCCTGCGTGGTCCCGGGCATCGTCAGGAGGTTCGGACCTCGAAGTCGGCGACGACCGGGGCGCCGAGGATTCCCACCCGCGGTGTGGCAGCCGTCGCCATGGCCCGAACATACGCCCGTACGGTGGACGGGTGAAGCGTTTGCGTGACGACGACGCCTGCCCCGGTGCCCTGCAGGTGCACCAGGCTGCGGACGGCGCGCTGGCCCGCCTGCGGCTGCCCGGGGGGATGATCGCCGCACGACAGTTGGAAGCGCTGGCGCACACAGCCATCGAGTTCGGCAACGGCACTCTGGAACTCACGGCGCGCGGCAATCTGCAGCTGCGCGGGATACGGGATACGGCGGCGGTCGCCGACGCGTCGGCCGCTGCCGGACTGTTGCCATCCCCGACTCATGAACGGGTGCGCAACATCGTCGCTTCGCCATTGTCCGGCCGGGTCGGCGGGGTGGCCGATGTGCGGCCGTGGGTGACCCAACTGGATCTCGCCATTCAGGCCGACGCGGAGTTGGCGCGGTTACCGGGAAGATTCCTGTTCGGCCTCGACGACGGCCGAGGCGATATTTCCGGATTGGCCGCCGACGCCGGTGTCCATGTGCACGCCGACGGGGTTGCGGTGCTGCTGGGAGGTCGTGACACCGGGGTCCGGGTGGCCCCGGGTGACGTGGTGTCCGCGTTGATCACGATCGCTCGGCGGTTCGTCGAGATCCGCGGAAATGCTTGGCGGGTAGCCGAATTGGATGATCCGTCGCCGCTACTGGCGGGCTTATCGGCGACGGTGGCGCCGGGAGCGGAGTATCCGCCTGTGTTGCGCCCGCCGGTCGGCTGGATCGCACAGGACGACGGCCGGGTGACGCTGGGCGGAGCGATCCCCCTCGGCGTCTTGCAGTCCCGCCAAGCCGAGTTCGTCGCGGCGATCGACGCGCCGGTGATCATCACCCCGTGGCGCTCACTGCTGGTCTGCGACCTGGACGAGCCAGTGGCCGACACGGCGCTGCGGGTGCTGGCCCCGATGGGGTTGGTGTTCGACGAGAACTCGCCGTGGCTGGACATCACCGCCTGCGTGGGCAGTCCGGGGTGTGAGAAGTCGCGGGCCGATGTGCGCGCGGAGGCCACCCGGGTTGTTGAGGAAGAAGACGCGCGCCTGCCCGGCGGGCACGTTCACTACGTGGGATGCGAGCGGGCGTGCGGCAGTCCCCCGGCTGGTCAGGTGTTCGTGGCGACGGCAGAGGGGTTCCGGCCCGCATCGCGGTAGGCCGTAGGGTGATCGCGTGCTCGACTACATTCGCGACGCCGCCGAGATCTATCGGCAGTCGTTCGCGACGATTCGTGCCGAGGCCGATCTGACCGCGTTTCCCGAGGATGTCGCGCGGGTCGCCGTCCGGTTGATCCACACCTGCGGTCAGGTCGACGTGGCCGAGCATGTGGCGTTCACCCCCGGGGTGGTCAGCGCGACGCACACCGCCTTGCTGGCCGGGGCGCCGATCCTGTGCGACTCGTCGATGGTCGCGGCGGGGATCACCGCCGCCCGCCTGCCCGCGGGCAACGAGGTGGTGTCGCTGGTGGCCGATCCACGGGCGCCCGAACTGGCCCAGCGCACCGGGAACACCCGCTCGGCTGCCGGGGTCGAGCTGTGGGCCGATCGGATGGCCGGAGCCGTCGTCGCCATCGGAAATGCGCCGACGGCACTGTTCCGGCTGCTGGAGCTCATCGACGACGGGGTGCCCGCCCCGGTGTCGGTGCTGGGCGGACCGGTCGGGTTCGTCGGCTCCGCGCAGTCCAAGCAGGAGCTGATCGACCGGCCGCGGGGTATGGAGTACCTGGTGGTGACGGGTCGTCGGGGTGGCAGCGCGATGGCCGCGGCCGCGGTGAACGCGATCGCGAGCGAGCGCGAATGACCGCCGAGCCGACGATTCCGCCCGAGGAACGAGGGCGGAGGAGGAGCGAGGCAATGGGCGTCGGCACCCTCTATGGCGTTGGCCTTGGCCCGGGCGATCCGGAGCTGGTGACGGTCAAGGCCGCCCGGATCATCGGCACGGCCGACGTGGTGGCGTATCACAGTGCGCGGCATGGCCGCAGCATCGCGCGGCGCATTGCCGAGCCGTACCTGCGGGACGGCCAGCTCGAGGAGCACTTGGTCTACCCGGTGACCACCGAGAGCACCGAGCACCCCGGCGGCTATGCCGGCGCGATGGAGGACTTCTATCGCGAGGCGGCCGAGCGGATCGCCGCCCACCTCGACGCCGGGCGCGATGTCGCGCTGCTCGCGGAGGGCGATCCGCTGTTCTACAGCTCGTACATGCACATGCACACCCGGCTGACCGAGCGGTTCAGCGCGGTGATCATTCCGGGCGTGACGTCGGTGAGCGCGGCCTCGGCGGCGATCGCGACTCCCCTGGTGACCGGCGACGAAGTCCTCTCGGTCCTGCCGGGCACCATGCCGGTGCGCGAGCTGGCCCGCCGCCTCGCCGACGCCGACGCCGCGGTGGTGATGAAGCTGGGTCGCACGTATCCGGAAGTGCGGGAAGCACTTTCGATGGCAGGCCGCCTGGACGAGGCGTTCTACGTCGAGCGAGCCAGCACCGACGCGCAACGCGTGCTACCTGCCGGTGAGGTCGACGCGGAGTCGGTGCCGTACTTCTCGCTGGCGATCTTGCCGGGCGGAGCCGGAGGGCCGGCGACATCGGACATCGGAGAGCGGGCCAAGCCGGTCACCGTCGGCGTCACCGTGGTGGGGCTCGGTCCCGGTGACATCGACTGGATGACACCGCAGAGCCGCCGCGAGCTGGCGACGGCCACCGATCTGATCGGCTACGGCCCCTATCTGGACCGTGTCCCAGCGCACGCCGGGCAGCGCCGCCATCCCAGCGACAACACCGACGAACCCGCGCGAGCCCGCCTGGCGTGCGAGCTGGCCGAGCAGGGACGTGCCGTCGCGGTGGTGTCCTCGGGCGATCCCGGCGTCTTCGCCATGGCCACCGCGGTGCTCGAAGAGGCCAAGCAGTGGCCGAACGTCTCCGTGCGCGTGATCCCGGCGATGACGGCCGCGCAGGCTGTCGCCAGCCGGGTCGGTGCGCCGCTGGGCCATGACTACGCGGTGATCTCGCTGTCCGACCGGCTCAAGCCGTGGGACATCATCGCCGCCCGGCTCGCGGCGGCCGCTGAGGCGGACCTGGTGCTGGCGATCTACAACCCGGCGTCCAAGAGCCGCACCTGGCAGGTCGCGGCGATGCGGAATCTGCTGCTGGAGCACCGCGAACCGGGCACCCCGGTGGTGATCGGCCGCGATGTGGCCGGACCGCACGAGTCGGTGAAGGTCGTGCGGCTCGGCGACCTGGACCCCGCCGACGTCGACATGCGGTGCCTGCTGATCGTGGGCTCGTCGCAGACGCAGTGGTACGGCGACACGGTGTTCACGCCGCGGCGTTACCCGAGCTGATCTCTGGACGAATCCGCCTGTGCCGCAAACCTTTAGGTATGCCCCACATTTCTGACCCCATCCTCAAGAGTTTCTTTGGCCTCATCGACCACACGCGTCACAATCGGACCGAATCTGTCGGGCCATCGCACTAATGTTCGAAGTGTGATAGAGGTGCTGGATGATGTGCTGACCGCCTGGGACAAGGTGGCAGCCCTTCCGGCACATGGGATGAGTGTCCCCGAACTGCTCGCGGTACTCGAACGGGTTGAGCGGCTACGCCGGTTGCTGCCCGCGGTGGAACACACTGTCCTGACGCAGCTCCAATCGCAGACGTCACCTGTCGAGATGGGCGCCAAGTCCTGGCGTGCAGTCCTGACCCACCGAATCGGTATCAGCGGCGCCGACGCAGGCCGGCGACTCACCGATGCCGCCGAGCTGGGCCCACGGCATTCGGTTACCGGACAAGCACTGCCACCGGCACTCCCCGCGACCGCGTCCGCCCAATCCCGCGGCGAAATCAACGCCGACCACGTAGCGGTGATCCGCACATTCCTCGACCACTTGCCCGCATCCGTCGACGTAGCAACCCGTGAGCACGCAGAAGCTCAGCTGGGTGCACTGGCCGGCGGACTCACCCCGGAAGGGCTGCGCAAACTCGCCCACCAACTGATGGCCATGATCAACCAAGACGGCGATCTCGACGACGAACGAGACCAGGCCCGCAAACGCGGCCTGAGCATCGGCCAACAACAGGTCGACGGGATGAGCAGGATATCGGGCTGGATAGATCCCGAATTACGTGCGGCACTGGACGCCATAAACGCGAAACTCGCCGCTCCGGGTTACTGCAATCCCGACGACGAAGCTCCCTGCCTGGACGGCACACCCAGCGAACAACAGGTCACCAGTGACATGCGATCGGCCGCCCAACGCACCCATGATGCACTCAAGGCCTCGTGCATGGCCATGCTTTCCTCGGGTCAGCTCGGTCAGCACAATGGGCTGCCCGTCACCATCGTCGTCACCACCACCCTCGAGCAGCTGACCTCGGCCGCCGGACTGGCCCACACCGGCGGTGGCTCATACCTGCCCATGCCGACCGTCATCCGGATGGCTGCCCAGGCCCATCCCTACCTGACCGTGTTCGAATCACCAAGAGACATCAAGCTTTACTACGGGCGCAGCCGCCGTACGGCAAGTCCCGGACAACGCCTTGCACTCTTCGCGATCGACAAAGGCTGCACCAAGCCCGATTGCACGGCACCGGCCTACCACACCCAAGTCCACCACGCCGCCCGCGACTTCGCCCGCGGCGGCAACACCGACATCAACGAACTCACGTTGGCCTGCGGATGCGACAACCGTATGGTCAACGAGGGACCCGCAGGTTGGATCACCCGAAAACGCCGACGCGACAACAAGACCGAATGGATCCCGCCCCCACACCTCGACCGCGGACAATCTCGGGTGAACTACTACCATCACCCCGAAGAGCTGCTCTGCTAGAGGCCAGCAACCCAGGTCGCTGCTTCATCAACTGTTCGCACCGAGGTCACCCCGGCGGGCAGTGGCGGCCGGTCGATCATGACGACGGTGACGCCGAGGTCTTTGGCGGCGGCAAGTTTGGCCTCGGTCAGTGCTCCCCCGCTGTTCTTGGTGACCAGCACGTCGATCCTGTTGTCCCGCAGCAGTCTGCACTCGTCGTCGTAGCCGTACGGCCCGCGCGACAGCACCACCTCGTGGTTGCGCGGTAGCACTTCGTCGTCGGGCGGTGTCACCACCCGGATCAGGAACCACGCATCGCTGCCGGTGAATGGCCTCACCCCGGAGCGGCCGGTGGTGAGGAACACCCGCGAAAACCCTCGTTCGGCGATGACATCAGCAGCGTCGACGTCGGAGGCCACCTGTACCGCGCCGGCCGGGTCCCACGCCGGGCGGGACAGCACCAGATGCGGCAGGTGCAGTTCGGCGCAGGCCTGTGCGGCGTGCCCTGTCATGGTGGCGGCGAACGGGTGCGTGGCGTCGACGACGGCGCCGATGTTATTGGCACGCAGCCACTCTCGTAGACCGTTCACTCCACCGAATCCGCCGATGCGGACCGGCCCGACCGGCAGCGCCGGATCCGGCACCCGGCCCGCCAGCGAGCTGACGATGTCGCGGTCCGGGTGCAACCGCGCCGCCAGTGCCCGCGCCTCCCCCGTGCCGCCGAGCAGCAGGATGCGCATCAGTGCCTGCTGCCGCGGGTGCGGCCCGAGGAGTACAGGTAGCTGTCGGTAAAGCCCTCGGCGGCAAGCGCATCGCCGACGATGATCACCGCGGTCTTGGTGATCTGCGCGTCGTGCATCTTCTCGGCGATGTCGGCCAGCGTGCCGCGCAGCACGGTCTCCTTCGGCCAGCTGGCGAAGGCTACGACAGCAACCGGGGTGTCCGGCCGGTAGCCACCGTCGAGCAGTTGCGGCACGATCGCGTCGATCCGGTGCGCGGCCAGGTGCAGTACCAGCGTCGCTCCGGGCTTGCTGAGGGTGACGAGGTCTTCCCCCTCTGGCATCGCGGTCGACAGGGTGGAAACCCGGCTCAGCGTCACGGTCTGCGCCACGCCGGGCACGGTGAGCTCCCGGCCGAGCGCCGCGGCGGCGGCGGCGAACGCCGGCACGCCAGGCACGATTTCGTAGCCTATGCCGAGCGCGTCGAGGTGACGGCACTGCTCGGCCACCGCGCTGTAGATCGCCGGGTCACCGGAGTGCAGCCGCGCCACGTCAAGCCCGGCGGCGTCCGCTTCGGCCAGCTCGGCGATGATCTGCTCCAGCGTCAGCGGACCGGTGTCCACCACCTTGGCGTCGGCGGGACACAGCGCCAGAAGATCGTCGGGCATGATCGAGCCGGCATAGAGGCACACCGGGCACTGTTGCAGCAGCCGCTGCCCGCGCACGGTGATCAGATCCGCCGCGCCCGGTCCGGCGCCGATGAAGTACACCGTCACTGCTTGGTCACCACCCATTGTGTGATCGGCCGCGCAGGTCGCCAGCTGGCGAAGCCGCCCAGGGGCTCGGCCTCGTAGTGCTGGAACTTCCGCAGTTCGCCGCCCTCGCGTGAATACCACTGGACGAGAAGCGCTTCAGACTCGAGGGTGACGGCGTTCGCGACCAGTCGCCCGCCGGCCGGGAGGTTCTTCCAACACGCTTCGACCATCCCTGACGTCGTCAAGCCGCCGCCGATGAAGATGGCCGACGGGCTTGGCACGCCGTCGACACCGCCATCACCGAGCCTGGTGTCGTAGAACGCCTTCGGCGCTTCGCCGCGTACGTCGATGTCGACGACGTGTGCTGAGGCGTTGACTCCGATGAACATTCGCCGTTGCTCGTCGCGTTCGAACGCCACAGCGCTGCAGCCCGGCCACGTGCGGCACCACTCGACCGCGACGCTGCCGGAACCCGAGCCGACGTCCCAGAGTCGCTGGCCCGGCCGGGGCGCAAGCGCGGCCACGGTCGCCACGCGGATAGCCTGCTTGGTGATCTGCCCGTCATTGATATACGTGGCCTCGTCCGCCGGCCACACCCTGCCTTCCGGCAGGTAGCGCACAGCGATCACGTGCAAGTCATCGATGTCGGGCGGCGGGTCATCGGCCCATTCCCGCGCAATCCCGTCGCGGCGACGTTCGCGCGGGCCGCCGAGCTGCTCGAGAAGGGTGAGTTCGGAATCACCACGGCCGTGGTTGAAGAGCTGGATTGCCAGCGCCCTCAGATCGGGTCCACCTCTGGACAACACCATCGCCTGACCACCGCGGCGCACCGCCTTTCGCGCGTCCGCAGTCATCAGGCTGATCACCTCAGTGTCCTGAACCGACCACCCGAGCCGGGCGCAAGCCAGCGTCACACTCGACACGTGCGGCAGCACAGTCACCCGGTCGGCGCCGCACATGCGGATGAGCATGGCACCGACACCGTGCAGCATCGGGTCCCCGCTAGCGACCACATGCACGTCGTGGGTGATGTCGTCGCGGAGCTCGCGCACTGTCTCCAGCAATGGCTTACCCCATTCTCTGCGCTCAGCGGTGACCGACTCGTCGAGCAGGTCGAGCTGGCGTCGAGATCCGTAAATCACGGTGGCCCTGCGTAATTCGGCACCCGACGCCGGCACCAGACCAGCCATACCGTCGGCGCCGATCCCCACCACAGTGATCATCGGGGCATCCTCCGCCACACCGCGCGGGGCGTCATCCGAAACGCGAACGCCAGCAGGCGAAGCGGAGCCGGCACCCACACCTCGCGACGCCCGCTGTGCAGGGCCCGGGCGGTCGCGTCGGCCACCTTGGCCGGCGTGGTGGACAGCGGTGCGGGGTCCATCCCCTCGGTCATCCGGCCGATCACGAACCCCGGCCGCACGAGCAACAGTTGCACACCGCCGCCGTGCAGGGCGTCGGCCAGCCCGCACGCGAAGGCGTCCAGTCCGGCCTTGGCCGAGCCGTAGACGTAGTTGGCGCGACGCGCCCGCACCCCGGCGATCGACGAGAACACCACGATCGCTCCCCGGCCTGCCGTGCGCATCGCCGCGGCCAGGTGCGTCAGCAGGCTGACCTGCGCGACGTAGTCGGTGTGCACCACCGCCACGGCGTGCGCAGCGTCGGCTTCGGCGCGGGCCTGATCGCCCAGGATCCCGAACGTCAGGACGGCCGTGCCGATCGGTCCGTGCTCGGCCACCAGCCGCTGGAGCAGCGGACCGTGGGCCGCGACGTCGTCGGCGTCGAACTCGACGGTGTGCACCGCGACGGCCCCAGCCGCGCGCAGCGTGCTGACCTGCTCCTCCAGCTGATCGGCACGTCGCGCCGCCAGCACCACGGTGGCGCCGGGCGCCAACCGTTGCGCGAGCTCGACGCCGATCTCGCTGCGGCCGCCGAAGATCACGACCGGACCGGCCCCCGTGTCACTCACACCTCGAGATTATTCACTGCGCTAGCGTGGTCGTTGATGGCGAACTCAACGACCCGACTGACCAGCGACGCGCTGGCATTTCTCACCGAACGCCACCTCGCGATGCTGACGACACTGCGCGCCGACAACTCGCCGCACGTCGTGGCGGTCGGCTTCACCTTCGATCCCAAGACCCACATTGCCCGGGTCATCACCAGCGACGGCTCGCAGAAGGCGATCAACGCCGAGCGGTCCGGCGTGGGCGTGCTGTCCCAGGTGGACGGTGCCCGGTGGCTGTCCCTGGAAGGCCAGGCGAGCGTCAACCGGGATCCGGCCGCGGTTCGCGACGCCGAGCTCCGGTACGCCCAGCGCTATCGCACCCCGCGGGTCAATCCCAAGCGCGTCGTGATCGAGGTGCACATCACCCGGGTGCTGGGCTCCTCGGGTCTGTTGGACCACACGAAGGCTTAGACCGGCACCACCGTCAGCCCGTGCGGGCCGGTGTTCACTGGTTCGGCGCCGTCGGCGGTGACGATCACGATGTCTTCGATGCGCGCCCCCCAGTGGCCGGGGAAGTAGATTCCCGGCTCGACCGAGAACGCCATCCCCTCCGCCAGCGGCAGGTCGTTGCCCGCGACGATGTAGGGCTCCTCGTGGACCGAGAGTCCGATGCCGTGCCCGGTGCGGTGCACGAAATACTCGGCCAGCCCCGCTTCGGCCAGCACGTCGCGGGCGGCGGCGTCCACCTGCTCGGCGGTCACGCCGGGACGCACCGCCTCGACAGCGGCGGCCTGCGCGCGCTGCAGCACCGCGTACTGTTCCGCGACGTCAGCGCTGGGCCGGCCCAGGCTGTAGGTGCGGGTGCAGTCGGAGTTGTACCCGGGCGCGTACGGGCCGCCGATGTCGACGACGACGATGTCGCCGGACTGCAGGACACGATCGGACTGTTCGTGGTGCGGGTCGGCGCCGTGCGCGCCGGACCCGACGATGATGAACGCCACCGCTGAATGCCCCTCGGCCACAATGGCTTCGGCGATATCCGCGGCAACCTCGGCTTCGGTACGGCCGGGTTTCAGGAACTCGGGCACCCGGGCGTGGACCCGGTCGATCGCGGCGCCCGCCTTGCGCAGGGCGTCGATCTCAGCCGGATCCTTGATCATCCGCAGTGACCGCAACACTTCGGTGGCGAGCACCGGGACCGCGCCGAGCCGTTCGGCCAACGGCAGCAGGTGCAGCGCGGGCATCGAGTCGGTCACCGCGATCCGGGCGTGTCCCCCCAGTGCAGCTGCCACCACCTCGTACGGATCGTCGCCGTCGACCCAATCCTGCACGCTCAGGCCGAGTTCGAGGATCGCGGAGTCTTTGAGTGACGCCAACTCGAGCCGCGGCACCACCACCGTCGGCGCGCCGGTTGCCGGCACCACCAGAGCGGTCAGCCGTTCGAAGGTCTGCGCCGCCGAGCCGACGAGGTAGCGCAGGTCGTATCCCGGGGTGATCACCAGCCCGGCGACCCCGGCGGCGGAGGCCGCGGCTGCTGCGGCGGCGAGCCGGCGGGCATAGACGTCGCTGCTGAAACGGTCGGTCATGCCAGCCAGGCTAGCCGCAGGCATACGATGACGCGATGCTCCGCGACATCCGTGAGCTCGCCGATGACCCCGCGGCGTACGCCGCCGAGCTCAACCGGCGCTGGGGCGGGCTGCTCAGCTATCGCTACCTGGGCCGCAGCTATTCGACGATGGACGTCGACGCCCAGGACACCGTCACGATCCGCCACGACATGCGTAACCCGGCCGGCGGCCTTTTCCTGGCGGTGCTGGGCATCGTCTCCCCGGACAGCGGCCTGGTATCCGACCTCGAAGCGGTGCCCAACCCGGTGATCCACTCCATCCAGGTGGTCGACCCCGGCCACGACGTACGTCGCATCGAGATCCGGTCTGAGGACCTCAAGCGCGGCAGGCAGATGGCATACAGCCGGTCGCGGATCGTCGACGCGGACAACCCTTCTCGGGTGCTCGCGCTCAACGAGGGCCAGGGCGTGAGCATCGGTGTCCCACCGGACGGGCTGGGCAAGATGGCGCTCAACCCGATCGAGGTCGTCGATTCCCCCGACCTGCCGCCGCTGTGGCAGGTCTTCGGCGCGGTCCGGCGGCCCGGCGGGGCGTGGGCGATGCCGGAACTCTCGCCGGAGGTGGCTTCTCCGGATGCCGCGCTGCACGTGGGCCCTCAGTTCGTGATCCTGGAGACGGCCGCGCTGGACGCCGCGGCCGCCGTGGTGGGCACCGACCGCCTGCAGGGAGTCAGCTCGCACGTGATGTTCCTGGCACGCGGCAAGGTCGGGCCGTTCCGAGCCGACGCCGAGCCGATTTCCGGACCTGGCGGCACGATCGCGGTGCGTGTCACGTTGCATGACGAAGGCGCCGGCGGCAAGGCGATCACCACCGGTTCGTATCTGTTCCGCTACGGCCGCGGGTAGCCGGCTACTGGCAGGATGGCTCGCATGTCTGCACCGGTGTTGCTGCTCGATGGCGCGAGCATGTGGTTTCGTTCGTTCTTCGGGGTGCCCTCGTCGATCACCGCGCCCGACGGCCGACAGGTCAACGCCGTGCGCGGCTTCCTGGACAGTGTGGCCACGCTGGTCACACGGGAACGCCCGGGCCGCCTGGTGGTGTGCCTCGATCTGGACTGGCGCCCGCAGTTCCGGGTCGATGCGATCCCGTCGTACAAAGCGCACCGGGTCGCTGAAGAAAAGCCCAGCGGGGAAACAGATTTGGAAGAGGTCCCCGACGAGCTCAGCCATCAGGTCGAGATGATCATGGAGTTGCTCGACGCGTTCGGGATCGCCACCGCAGGCGCACCGGGCTATGAAGCCGACGACGTGCTGGGCACGCTGGCCACCGCCGAGACGCGCGATCCCGTCGTCGTCGTCAGCGGCGACCGCGACCTGCTGCAGTTGGTGGGCGACGATCCGGTCGCCGTGCGGGTTCTCTATCTGGGCCGCGGGTTGTCGAACGCCACGATGTTCGGGCCTGCCGAGGTCGCCGAGAAGTACGGGGTGCCGCCGCATCGCGCGGGCGCCGCCTATGCCGAACTGGCTCTGCTGCGCGGTGATCCGTCCGACGGCCTGCCCGGGGTGCCGGGTGTCGGGGAGAAGACCGCGGCCACTCTGCTGTCCCAGTACGGTTCGCTGGAGGACATCCTGGCCGCCGCGCACGATCCGAAATCCAAGCTGTCCAAGGCCTTTCGCAGCAAGATCCTGGCAGCGACCGACTACATAGAGACCGCCGGACCGGTGGTGCAGGTGGCCCGCGACGCACCGGTGGAATTCAGCACCGACCACGACCGGCTACCGCTGGCGGCCGCCGACCCATCGCGGGTTGCGGAACTGGCCAACGCCTACGGTGTCGGCTCGTCGATCGGGCGGTTGCAGAAGGCGCTGGACGCCCTCGACTAGCTACTTGGGCCGGCCGACCTCGTAGGTGCCCTTGTCGTCCTGGAAGGTGACCGTCACCTGGCGCTTGGTGCCGTCGATGCTCACCTCGCAGGTGAAGGTGTCACCCTTCTTGACCGTCGGGTTCTGGCCGTTGTTGCACTTGACGTCCTTGACGTTCTTGGCACCGTAGCCGTTGGTCTCGTCGGTCAAGATGTTCTGCACGCCCTGCTGGGCCTTGCCGATATCGAGCTTGGTGGTCACGAAGAAGCCGGGCTTCCAGAAGCCCAGGACCAGCACGACGGCGACGACGATCGCGGCCAGCACTCCGATGACCGTGAAGAGCACGGCCGAAGACTTCTTGGCGCCCTCGTCGCCGGGCTGCGGGTACGGGGCGTACTGCCCGGGCTGGTTGGGGTCGCCCGGCTGCTGCGGGTACTGACCCGGCTGTTGCGGGTACTGACCCGGCTGTTGCGGGTACTGGCCGTACTGCGGCTGCCCGTACTGCGGGTACTGCTGACCCGGCTGTCCGTAGGCGCCCGGGTTGTACTCGGCCGGCTGCTGGTACGGCTGCTGCGGGTACTGCTGACCGGGCTGCTGGCCGTACTGCGGGTATTGCTGCGGGGTGTAGGCGGGCGGCTGCCACGCCGGCGGCTCACCGGACGGCTGCTGCCACGCCGGGGTCTCGCTGCCGCTGGGCTGCTGCTCGGAGCCGGGGGCAGGCTGATCCTGACCTTGCCCGGGTTGAGCCTGCCAGGGATTAGGTTCTGATCCCTGCGGTCCGCTCATCGTCTCTCCTTGATCTGGTAGCGATTCGCCGCTCCCACCGTAGCGTTTGCATGAGCCTACCCGCCATCAACAGCGACGACGCCGCGCCGGACGTCCTCGATGGCACGGTTGGCGGTCTTACGCAGCCCGGCTTCCGGCCCGGCATTACGGACCTGGTCGAGCAGATCGAGCACTTGCCGGCACCACCGCACGAAATCGCCCGCCGGCAGCGGGGTCCCGGCACCGGCGACGTCGGAGGCCGCCAGCGCGGCCGCCAGGTCGCCGGTCGTCGCCCACCGATAGATGGCGGCGACGAATCCTTCGTCGGGCTCGCGTGTCGGGCTGATCCGGTGCCGGTTCTCGTCGGCCCGCAGTTGCCCGGACATCCGCCGCATCTCGACCAGCGCGCGCCGCACGTTGGCTGTCGGCATCTCGATGGCATGCGACGGGGTGGGGCCGTCGCTGCCGCGGGTCTCGAACACGACCGCGGACAGCGCGGCGGCCAACTCGGCGGGAGCCAGCCCCTTCCAGACACCCTTGCGCAGGCATTCGGCGACCAGCAGATCGCTTTCGTTGTAGATCCGCGTCAGCAGCCGGCCGTCGGCGGTGACGCCGAAATCGCCGTCGCGCTGTTCGATGAAGCCGCGCTCGGTCAGCAACCCCACGATGCGGTCGAATGTGCGGGCCAGCGAGTTCGTCGCCGCACTGACCTTCTTGCGGATCTGCTCGTTGTCACGTTCGACCCGTAGATATCGCTCGCCGATCCGAACCTGGGCATCCCGGCCGGCCATGTCGTGCACCGAGTGCTTACGCATCGACTCCCGCAACGCGAGCAGCTCGGGATCGATGTCGGGTGCGTCCTCGGCGTCGCCGCGGCGTTTCCTTGTCGACGGCACCCGTAACCCGGACGCCGCCGATAGCAGCGCCGAGGCGAGGTCACGGCGCACTCGCGGCTGCCGGTGCTCGACCCGTTTGGGTAGCGTCATCGATCCGATCGCCGCCGCGACACCGGCGAAGTCGGCCGAGGAAACCCTTCCCGCCCAACGGTTTTCGGTTAAAACCAAGGGCCGCGGATCGGTCGACTCGTTGGCCGCCTCCAGCACCACGGCCAACCCGCCGCGCCGGCCCTGCGTGATGTTGATGATGTCGCCGCGGCGCAGCGCCGCCAGGGTATCGGTGGTCGCCTGCCTGCGTTGCAGCCGCGAGGCCCGCGACTGCGCCCGTTCCCGCTCGCTGATCTTCGCGCGCAGTCGCACGTAGTCGAGGATCGCCGGCTCCTTGTCCGGCTGTGTGCGGCGGTCCCAGCCAAGTTCGGTGGCGATGTCGTCGAGCATCTTCTCGCCGCGTTCGACACCACGGACCAGCCCCACCACCGACCGGTCGGCCTGGAACTGCGCGAACGACCGCTCCAGCAACTGGTGGGCCTGCTCCGGACCCATCTGGTTCACCAGATTGATGGTCATGTTGTACGACGGTGCGAACGAGCTGCGCAGCGGGAAGGTCCGGGTGGACGCCAGCCCGGCCACCTCGGCCGGTTCGACGTCGGGAGTCCACAGCACGACGGCGTGGCCCTCGACGTCGATCCCGCGCCGCCCGGCCCGCCCGGTCAGCTGGGTGTACTCCCCCGGCGTCAGCGGCAGGTGTTGCTCGCCGTTAAACTTGACCAGCTTCTCCAGCACGACGGTGCGGGCCGGCATGTTGATGCCCAGCGCCAGTGTCTCGGTGGCGAACACGGCCTTGACCAGTCCGGCGGTGAACAGCTCCTCGACGGTGTGCCGAAAGACCGGCAGCATGCCGGCATGGTGGGCGGCCAGCCCGCGCAGCAGCCCCTCGCGCCACTCGTAGTAGTCCAGCACCGCCAGGTCGGCGTCGGCGAGATCGCCGCAGCGCCGGTCGATCACCTGCGCGATCCGCTTGCGGTCCTCGTCGTCGGTCAGCCGCAGCGGGCTGCGCAGGCATTGTTTGACCGCGGCGTCGCAGCCGGCGCGGGAGAAGATGAAGGTGATCGCAGGTAGCAGACCCTCGCGGTCCAGCGAGGCGATCACATCGGGGCGCGACGGCGGACGGTGCAGACCCGATCTGCCACCGGGACGCCCCGGCCCGCGGCGGCGCGGCTCCCAATCCGTCAACCGTTCGGCCTCGCGCCGGTGCGCGATGTGGCGGATGAGGTCCGGGTCGACGAGGTGCTGCTTACCCTCGCGGTCGTAGTCGAACAGGTCGAACAGCCGCTTGCCCACCAACACGTGCTGCCACAACGGAACCGGCCGGTGCTCGTCGACGACGACGGTGGTGTCGCCGCGCACGGTCTGGATCCACCCGCCGAATTCCTCGGCGTTGCTGACCGTGGCTGACAGGCTGACCAGCCGCACATCCTCTGGCAGATGCAGGATGACCTCCTCCCACACGGCACCGCGCATCCGGTCGGCGAGGAAGTGGACTTCGTCCATCACGACATGCGAAAGCCCGTGCAGCGCATCAGAACCGGCGTAAAGCATGTTGCGCAGCACCTCGGTGGTCATCACCACCACCGGTGCGTCGCCATTGACCGACTGATCGCCGGTCAGCAGGCCGATGTTCTCCGCCCCGTACCGGCGCACCAGGTCGTTGTGCTTCTGGTTGCTCAGCGCCTTGATCGGTGTGGTGTAGAAGCACTTTCGGCCCGCCGTGAGCGCCAGGTGTACCGCGAACTCACCGACCACCGTCTTGCCTGCGCCGGTCGGTGCGCACACCAGCACACCGTGGCCGCGTTCGAGCGCTTCACACGCCTTGCGCTGGAACGGATCGAGGGTGAACGTCAGCAGCTCGGTGAACTGACGCAGCTCGGGAGTGTCAGGTGATGTCGTCATGCTGTGCCGCATACGACGCCGGAGCGGCCACCGGTTCCGGCGCCTCGATGGGTGCGGCCTGCTCGTCGGGAATCTCGGCCTGCGCCTCGCGTTTGGCCTTGCGCCGGTCGCTGATCCGGGCGATCTGGATGGCGAATTCCAGGAGCAGCGTGAGCGCAAGACCCAGCGCCAGCATCGAGAACGGGTCCGAGCCGGGCGTGGCAAACGCGGCGAAGACGAACACCCCGAAGATCAATCCCCGTCGCCAGGATTTGAGCTTCTCGTAGGACAGCACGCCGATCAGGTTGAGCATGATGATCAGCAGCGGGAACTCGAAACTCACGCCGAAGATCAGCAGCAGATTGATCAGGAATCCGAAGTACTGGTCGCCGGACAGCGCGGTCACCTGGACGTCACTGCCGACCGTCAAGAGGAAGTGCAGGGCCTTCGACAGGACGAAGTAGGCAAGCACGGTGCCCGACACGAACAGCAGCGCGGCGAAGAAGACGAACACCGACGCGAAGCGGCGCTCATTGCGGTACAGCCCCGGGGTGATGAAGGCCCACAACTGGTAGAGCCACACCGGGCAGGCCATCACGATGCCCGCGGTGAGGCCGACCTTGAGCCGCAACATGAACTGGTCGAACGGTGCGGTCGCCAGCAGACGACAGCCACCGTCAGCACTGATGTCGGCGCGCGCCGACTGCGGTAGTGAGCAGTACGGGTCGCGCAGCCATTCGCCCAGGCTCTCCAGGCCGAAGATCCCATGGCTGTACCAGAGGAAGCCAATGATCGTGGTCAGTGCGACGGCACCCATCGCGATCAGCAGGCGGTACCGCAACTCCCGGATGTGGTCGACAAGGGACATGGTCCCGTCCGGATTGACGCGGCTGCGGCGTTGACGGGGGTCCAGCCGCGACAGAAGTTTAGGTGTGCGCACGGCAGCGGCAGACTACGGGCGTCGGGGCGCCCGGTTGTCGTCGGTTCAGGCCGGTTTGGCGTCGGTGTGGCTCTGGGCCGGCGGGGTCACCGGTGCCTCGACGCGCTCGGACTGCACCTGAGTGGGAGGCTGCGCGGGCGTGACGGGAGTGTCCGCCTTGTGCTCGTTCTGCAGCTCCTTGACCTCTGACTTGAAGATGCGCATCGACTTGCCCAGTGAGCGGGCGGCATCAGGCAACCTTTTCGACCCGAAGAGCAGCACGACCACCGCGATGAGAATCAGCCAGTGCCACGGTTGTAGAGCACCCAATTTGGTCACCTCCAGAAGTTGTCTCGATGCTACCCCACCGGCCCCACGTCCAGCCGGTATGCAGGTCAGCCGCTCAGCTCGGAATACGCGGCCAAGGCTGCGGCCGCACTCTCACGCACCCGGGTTACCAGCGTCTCCGGTTCGAGGACTCGGACGTCGGCGCCGAATCCCAGTAGCGCCCGGCACATCCACTCCTCCGAGGCGTAGGTCATCGAGGCCTTGTGGTAGCCGTCGGGCAGTTCCTCGAGGATCCGCATCGGGTAGTACTCGAGCATCCAGGTCGCCGTCGGGGCCAGCAGCAGGGTGGCGGCGGGCAGCGCAGGATCGGCGTCGAACAGTGAGGTGTCCGGGGGTGCCTGCTTGGCCGGCTCGGGCGGAACGGCGGCCTGGTCGAGCACGGTGGCCTCGACGATGCGGTCGAACCGGAACAGTCGCACTCCCTCGGCGTCGCGCGCCCAGGCCTGCAGATAACTGTGGTCGCCGACCAGCACCACCCGGATCGGGTCGACGACGCGGCTGGTCAAGGTGTCCCTGGACGCCGAGTAGTACTCGATGTTCAGGGCCCGACCGTCACGAACGGCGGCGCGCACCGCGGCGGCGGTGTCGCTTTCGATGGGCGCTCGCTCGTCCACCGCGACGACGGCATGGGTGTGGTCATGGCCGACGGTGCCGGCCGCCGATTCGATCTTGGCAATGGCGCTCAGCGCGGCCTGCGGGTCGACGACACCGGGGATGTCGACCAGCGCCCGCAGCGCGACCAGCAGACCGGTGGCCTCCGGCGAGGTCAGCCGCAGCGGCTCGTCCATGCCCGCCGAGAACGTCACTTTGATCGAGTCGCCGGAGAACTCGAAGTCGATCAGGTCGCCGGGCCCGTACCCGGGCAGGCCGCACATCCAGAGCTGGTCGAGGTCCTGCTCGAGTTGCTTGCGGGTCACGCCCAGATCGGCGGCGGCCTCGTCATAGGTGATGCTGGGGTTGGCCTTGAGGTACGGCACCATGTTGAGCAGCCGCACCAGCCGCGTGGAAACGGGTGTCATGCCTGCACCCCCGCCTGCACCCGCAACCGCTGGACCACGTCGTCGCGCAGTGTGGCCGGTTCCAGGACCAGCGCGTCGGCGCCGTAGCCCGCGACCTCGCGGGCGAGCCGGTCCCGGGTGCCGATGTCGAGTTCGATCACCTCGCCTGAGCGTCCGCCGATGCTGCGCGCTCCCGTGGATTTTCCGTTGCGGCGCAACGACGTCGCCTTCCCGTCGGCAACCCACACCGATGCCTTCACCCCGCTGGGGGCTTCGCCGATCGCCCGGTCGACGATCGCCCGCAGATCGACCCCGACGGGTCTGGTGATAGATCCCGGTGGTCCGACGCATGCGATGTCGGCGCCGATGCGGGACAGCCGAAATGTTCTGGTGGCGTTGCGGTCCCGGTCATGCCCGACGAGATACCAGCGGCCCCGGTCGGTGATCACTCCCCACGGTTCCACGGTGCGCACGGTGTAGGGGTCGGTCGGCAGGGACCGGTGGCGGAACTGGACCGGTTGACCGGAGTCGATGGCCGACAACAGGTTTCCCAGCACGTCTTCGGATCCGCGCAACCCGGGCGGTCCCGAAGCGGTGGTGATCGCGACGGCGGCGTCGGGATCGACGTCGACGCCGGCCGCCCGCAGCTTCAGAAGGGCGCCCTGGGTCGCGGTGATCAGTTCCGGCGATTCCCAGAGTTTGGTGGCGATCGCGACGGCGCCCGCCTCCTCGTCGGTGAGTTCGATGTCGGGCAGCGCGTAGGCGTCGCGGTTGATCCGGTAGCCCTCGGTGGGGTCGAACGACGACACCCGCCCGGTCTCCAAGGGGATGCCCAGATCACGCAGCTCGTTCTTGTCGCGCTCGAACATCCGGGAGAACGCCTCGTCGCTGGGGCTCTCGGCGTAGCCGGCCACACTGGCGCGGATGCGATCCGCGGTGATGTAGCCGTGCGTGGACAGCAGCGCGATGACGAGGTTCATCAACCGCTCTACTTTGGATGTCGCCACTCGGAAAACCTTAGCGGGAAACGGTGCGCCGCCCCTGCGGCGCGCTCGTCACATGCTGGCGATGAGTCGCTTCACCCGCTCGTCGACCGAGCGGAACGGGTCCTTGCACAGCACAGTGCGCTGAGCCTGGTCGTTGAGCTTGAGATGCACCCAGTCGACGGTGAAATCGCGGCCCGCCTCCTGGGCGGCGCTGATGAACTCGCCGCGCAACTTGGCCCGCGTGGTCTGCGGCGGGGTGTCGACGGCGGCCTCGATCTCCTCGTCGGTGGTGATCCGAGTCGCCAGGCCCTTGCGCTGCAGCAGATCGAACACGCCGCGGCCGCGCTTGATGTCGTGGTATGCCAGGTCCAGCTGGCTGATCTTCGGATCGGACAGCTCCATGCTGTAGCGGTCCTGATACCGCTGGAACAGCTTGCGCTTGATCACCCAGTCGATCTCGGTGTCGACCTTGGCGAAGTCCTGGCTCTCGACGGCGTCGAGCTGGCGGCCCCACAGGTCGACCACCTGGTCGATCTGGGTGTTGGGCTCGCGGGTCTGCAGGTACTCCACCGCGCGGGCGTAGTACTCGCGCTGGATGTCCAGGGCGCTGGCCTGCCGTCCACCGGCGAGGCGCACCGGCCGGCGTCCGGTCAGGTCGTGGCTGACCTCGCGGATCGCCCGGATGGGGTTGTCCAGTGAGAAGTCGCGGAACGCGACACCGGCCTCAATCATCTCCAGCACCAGCGAGGCGGTGCCGACCTTGAGCATCGTGGTGGACTCGCACATGTTGGAGTCCCCGACGATCACATGCAGCCTGCGGTACTTCTCGGCGTCGGCGTGCGGTTCGTCTCGGGTGTTGATGATCGGGCGCGACCGGGTGGTGGCGCTCGAGACGCCTTCCCAGATGTGTTCGGCGCGCTGGCTCAGGCAGAACGTGGCCGCCTTGGGGGTCTGCAACACCTTGCCCGCGCCGCAGATCAGCTGGCGGGTGACCAGGAACGGCAGCAGCACATCGGAGATGCGGGAGAACTCGCCGGCCCGCACGATCAGGTAGTTCTCGTGGCAGCCGTAGGAGTTTCCGGCCGAATCGGTGTTGTTCTTGAACAGGTAGATGTCCCCGCCGATGCCTTCGTCGGCCAGTCGCTGTTCGGCGTCGATCAGGAGATCTTCCAGCACCCGCTCACCGGCGCGGTCGTGAGTGACCAGCTGCGTCAGGTTGTCGCACTCGGCGGTGGCGTACTCGGGGTGGCTGCCCACGTCGAGGTACAGGCGCGCGCCGTTGCGCAGGAACACGTTCGAGCTGCGGCCCCACGACACCACCCGGCGGAACAGGTACCGGGCGACCTCGTCCGGACTGAGCCGGCGATGGCCGTGGAACGTGCAGGTGACACCGAATTCGGTTTCGATGCCCATGATTCTCCGCTGCACGACACCGAGCCTACTGGTTGCTGTGGACTAGCGGTGGGCAAGCGGGGCGCGAAACGGGTTCAGAATCCCTGTGGATTAGGGAAAAGCCGCCGCCGCGGGACATGCCAGCATGAGCCGTGCCCGAGCGCGTCGTCGTCGATACCGCCACGTTGGGGGCGCTGGCGGACACGCTGACCCGCAGCGCAGGTCAACTCGCGGGCGTTGCGATCCCCGGCGTCGCGGAGCTACCCGGTTCTGCGCTGGGCGGTTTGGCCGCACCGGCACGCGTCACGGCTGAGGTGCACCAACTCGGCACGGCTCTGCAGGATTGGGTTTGCTCGGTGCGCCGGTCGGTGGAGGAACTCGCCGCCGCCGACGACACCGCCGCACAGCGTCTCCAGCCGCGGTGAGCCCGCCGACGGTGTCGCAGGTGCTCGCCTGGCGGCCAGACGAGCTCATCGATCTGGCCGGCGCATGGAACGAGGCCGCGGGCCGGCTTCAGGCTCAGGCCGACGCCGTCGACGACGAGGTTGCCGGCAGCACCGGCGTGTTCACCGGTTCGGCCGCGGGCGCGGCCCGCGAGGCGATCGGTCCGACCACCGCGGGTCTGCGCGGGGTGTGCCGGGCGCTGATCCTGGCCGCCGCGCAGGCTCGGGACGCCGCCGAGGTCATCACCCGCTGTCGCGACCGGGTCCTGGCGGTGGCGGCCGACGCCCGGCGCGACGGATGCGAGGTGCGCGAGGACGGGACGGTGAATCCCCCGACGGCACCGTCGGCGCTTCTGGTGGCGTGCGGCGGCGGTTCCGATGCGGTGGCGCGCACGATGCTGGAGGTCCGGGCGGCCGAGCTGACTCGCGTTCTGCAGGGGGCGTTGTCGGCGCTCGGCGCGGCCGATGCCGAGGCCGCCACCGCGATCGATGCGGCGTTCGATGCCACCCCGGCCGAGCCGGCACCGGTGCGCCCGGCGGGGGCCGCGGGCAATCCGGTGGCCGACTGGCCGCGGCTGAGCCAGGACAGCATCGCCGCGGCGGTCGCCGGGATGTCCGACGCCGACCGCCAGCGGCTGATCGAGTCCAGGCCGCACGAGGTGGGCAACACCGACGGCGTTCCGTGGGAGGGCCGGATCGCCGCCAACCGGATCAACATCGCCGACGCGATCCTCGATGAACGCCGCCGCATCGAGGTGCCCGACGACGTGAAGTTACGTGCCGCCGTCGCACCGACGTTGGAAGCAGCTGATGCTGAACGACTTTGGGCGACACTGCACGTAGATCCGACCATGCGGGCCGCGGCGATCGCCGCCTTCGACCACGACGCACGCAGCCGCATCGCCTACTACGAGAGCCTGCTCGCCGACGTTCCCGACCCGGTGGACCGTGATCGGCGGGTGCCCAGACAGATCCTGGCCTTCGACCCGCAGCGGGAGAGCTTCATCGAGTTGTCCGGTGACCTGACGCGGGCGCACGCACTCGCGGTGCTGGTGCCCGGACTCAACACCACCTTCGACGGCGCCGCCGACGATGTCGCCACGGCGCGGCGTTTTGTCGCCGGCTCCAAAGGCGACGTCGCGATGATCACCTATTTGGGTGGCCCGTTCCCGACCGGTCAGCTGCTCGCCGGGGTGGCCGACGCCGCCGATCCGCGCTATGCGCTGAAGATGGCGCCGCGACTGGTGGCGTTCAGCGAAGACGTCGAACGGCGCGCCGGGTCGATGCCGGTGACCTACCTGGGACATTCGTACGGCGGGTCGATCCTGGGCACGGCGGAACATTTCGGGTTGACCGCCGACCGGGTGATCTACGTGGAGGCCGCGGGTGCCGGTGTGGGCGTTCATGATCCGTCGGACTGGCACAACCGCAACCCCGATGTGTTGCGATTCTCCCTCACCGCGCCCGGCGATCCGATCGGCCTGGTGCAGGGCATCCCGCTCGGGCCGCACGGGGCCGACCCCGACCGGTTGCCCGGTGTGATCCCGCTGGCCGCCGGGCGCACCCTCACCGGCGGGCCGATGGGGGGACTGTCGTCGCACAGCGACGTCCTCAACGAGCCGTCCGACGCGTGGCGCAACATCCTGGCGGTCATCACCGGCGACCGCGAGCACATCCGGGTCGGTTGAGATCGGCTACGCCACGGGGTAATCCGGCAGCGCCAATCGCTGCCCCACCCCGGCGGATGCGCGCGACATCAGCGCCGTCGCCGCCTTGGCCGCCGGGCTCGCCGCGGTGCGGGCAACGCCATGGAGCGTCGCGATGCCAATCCGGCTGCGCGGGTTGGCAATCCGCAACACTCCCGAACGCACGACGGGAGCCGAGGCCGCGAACGGCTGCATGCGGTCTTGGTACCGGCCCAGGGCCGCCGCATGGTCGGATGTGGCGGCGAGTTCGCCGGCGAGGATGTAGGCACCGATCAGCGCCAGGCTGGTGCCTGCACCGCCGAACGTGGCGTTGCAGAATGCACAGTCGCCGAGCAGGCCGATGCGACCCTTGCTCCACGAGGGCACGTGAATCTGGCCGGCGACCGAGAAGTACATCGGAGCACCGGCGTCGATCTCGCGCAGAATGCGCGGAGCGGCACCGCCGACGTCGGCAAAAGTCTTGCGCAGGATCGCGATTTGGTCACCCGGATCGAGATCTTCGATACCGCGGACATCGGAGATGAAGGTCAGGATGGCTCTGGTGCTGCCCAGGTTGTCCGGCCGGAGATGCACTCCGCGGGATCGCGTCGCGTGCTGCCAGTTCCACCATTGGTCATCACTGTCGGACCGAGGGATGGTGGCGTACGCGAAGTACATTCCCAGATCGTTGACCTCGGCGGCGCTCACGAACCTGCGCGATCGGGAGCGCAGGCCTTCGGCGACGATCAGGACGTCGGAGTCGAGCACGGTGCCGTCGTCGAGCACGGTGGTCACGTGGCCGCCGTGCTCGGTGACGTCCGTGATCTGGGTGCCGAAGCGGTAGTCCGTCTGACCCTGGGTGCGTTCGAGCAATATGCGTGACAGCTCGCCGCGCAGGATCTCCAGTTCCGCGGTCGGGCCGTCGGGACCGCCCGGGGCGCCGACCGGAAAAGAAGCCGCCGCCTTGCCGGCTTCGGTGACAAACCGGGTTCCGATCTCACCGGTGTTGGCCTCGCGGACCTCGTCTTCGATGCCCATCCTGCGCACGACTTCCCGTGCCGCACCACGGATGTCGACGTTCTGGCCTTCGTCGCGTCGCTGGGGGTAGCGCTCGATCACCGTGGTGCGCCAGCCCCGCGCGGTCAGTTGGTCGGCCAGCGCCGGTCCGGCGATACCCGCACCGGAGATGACGGCGTGCGAACTCAGGAGGTGGCCTCCGCGGCGCCCTCGTCGGCGGGCTCCTCACCCGCACTGGGTAGCAAGGCCTCCAACGCCGAACCGGTGATCCGCCGGAATGCACGTCGCGGCCGCTTGGCGTCCAGGATGGCCACCTCCAGGGTGGCCGGGCCCAGCACCCGCGGCTCGGTCGGCGGCGTGCTTCCGCTGCCGCCGGTGCCGTTGATACCGGCCCTCAGCGCCTCGACGGCGATACCGACCGCATCCTTCAGCGGCGCGTTCTCGGAATACGACTCCTTGAGCGCGGTGATGATCGGCTCGGTGGTGCCACCCATGACGACGAAGTGTGGTTCGTCGGCGATCGAGCCGTCGTAGGTGATCCGGTACAGCTCAGGCGGTTTCGTTTCGCCGGAGTGGGCCACCTCGGCCACACACAGCTCCACCTCGTAGGGCTTGGCCTGCTCGGTGAAGATCGTTCCGAGGGTCTGCGCGTAGACATTGGCGAGCTGGCGGCCCGTCACATCGCGACGGTCGTAGGCGTATCCCCGGGTGTCGGCGAACTGGATGCCGCCGCGGCGCAGGTTGTCGAACTCGTTGAACCGGCCCACGGCGGCGAAGCCGACGCGGTCGTATAGCTCACTGATCTTCTGCAGGGACCGCGACGGGTTCTCCGCAACGAACAGCACCCCGGAGTCGTAGGCCAGCACCACGACGCTGCGGCCCCGGGAAATGCCTTTGCGCGCAAGCTCGGAACGCTCACGCATCGCCTGCTCAGGCGAGATGAAGTATGGGAAGCTCACTTAGTCCACCCGCGGTGCTTCGTTACTGGGTCCCGTGCCGGGCCCGAATGTGTTGGTCGTGGAACGTTTTTCGATCACCTCGCGCGCGAGCGCGGAGATCCGCTCCTCGGGGACGTCGGTGGCACCCTCGGCCTCGATGGTGACGGCCGTCGGGAAGATACCGCGCACCAGGTCCGGACCACCGGTCGCCGAGTCGTCGTCGGCGGCGTCGTAGAGCGCCTCCACAGCAGCCCGCAATGCCGAATCCGCATCGGTGACACCAGGATAGAGCTTCTTGATCGACGACTTGGCGAACAGCGAACCGGAGCCCACCGACTGGTAACCCTCTTGCTCGATGTTCCAGCCACCGGCCGCGTCGAACGACACGATCCGTCCGGCCGCTTCCGAATTAGGGTCATCGAGGTCGTAACCCACCAGCAGCGGCAGTGCGACGAAGCCCTGCAGTGCCGCACCGAGGTTGCCGCGCACCATCGTCGAGAGCCGATTGACCTTGCCGGGGAACGTCAGCGGGACGCCCTCGACTTTTTCGTAGTGCTCCAACTCGACGGCGTACAGCCGGGCGAACTCGACGGCGATCGCCGCGGTGCCGGCAATACCGGTGGCCGTGTAGTCGTCGGTGATGTACACCTTCTGCACGTCCCGGCTGGCAATCATGTTGCCCTGGGTAGCGCGGCGATCACCGGCGATCAGCACTCCGCCCGGATACCTCAGCGCGACGATCGTGGTGCCGTGGGGCAGCGCGTCACCCGGCAGCGCACCGCTGGCGCCGGTGCTGGTCGGCAGCAGCTGGGGCGCTTCCCGCCGGAGATAGTCGGAAAACGAGGACAGATCGGTCAGAGGTGAGCTGGTGGCAAGGCGATCAGAGAACGGCCAGGTCACTGTCCGCCCTTTTGCACGTATGCACGCACGAAATCCTCAGCGTTCTCTTCCAGGACGTCATCGATCTCGTCCAGCAGATCGTCGGTCTCTTCCGCGAGCTTGTCGCGACGCTCTTGCCCGCCGGCGCCGGTGCTGCCGAGGTCGTCATCCTCGCCGCCCCCGCCGCCACGCTTGGTCTGCTCTTGAGCCATCGCTGCCTCCTGCTCGGGATCGGCGACTGTGTCGTGCCATTCGGCACGGGCCGCCGGTTCTTCTACCCTACCGGTCGAGACCGGTATTGCTCCGTCTAACGAACGTCAGGTCGTCAGTTGTTCCACGAGTTGCACTGCGCTGTCGACCGAATCGAGAAGCGCGCCCACATGGGCTTTGCTGCCGCGCAGTGGTTCCAGGGTCGGAATCCGCACCAGCGAATCACCGCCCAGGTCGAAGATCACCGAGTCCCAGCTCGCCGCCGCGATGTCGGCACCGAAGCGGCGCAGGCATTCGCCCCGGAAGTACGCCCGGGTGTCGGTCGGCGGGTTGTCAACGGCGTCAATCACCTCCTGCTCGGTGACCAGACGCTTCATCGAGCCGCGCGCCACCAACCGGTTGTACAGACCCTTGTCGAGCCGGACATCGGAGTACTGCAGGTCCACCAGATGCAGCCGCGGGGCCGACCAGCCGAGGTTCTCCCGCTGCCGGAAGCCCTCCAGCAGCCGCAGCTTGGCCGGCCAGTCCAGCAGCTCGGCGCACTCCATCGGGTCACGTTCCAGCAGGTCCAGGATATCCGCCCAGGTTTCGACGACCTGCGTGGCCTCCGGATCGGGGTCGCGCGCGTCGACCAGCTTGGCCACCCGGTCGAGGTAGATCCGCTGGATGGCCAGCGCGGTGAGTTCGCGGCCATCGGCCAACGCCACAGTGGCCCGCAGCGACGGGTCCCGGCTGACCACATGGACCGCGTGCACCGGCCGGGCCAGCGCCAGATCCGACAGGTCGAGGCCGTATTTCGGGCCTTCCTCGATCAGATCGAGGACCAGCGAGGTCGTTCCCACCTTCAGATACGTCGAGGTCTCGGCCAGGTTCGCGTCGCCGATGATGACGTGCAGCCGGCGGTACTTGTCCGCGTCGGCATGCGGCTCGTCACGGGTGTTGATGATGCCGCGCTTGAGGGTGGTTTCCAGGCCGACCTCGACCTCGATGTAGTCGGCACGCTGGGACAGCTGAAAACCCGGTTCGTCACCGGACGGACCGATCCCGACACGACCGGAACCGGTCACCACCTGCCGCGACACCATGAACGGCGTCAGACCCGAGATCACCGCCGAGAACGGCGTCTGACGGCTCATCAGGTAGTTCTCGTGCGACCCGTAGGACGCGCCCTTGCCGTCGACGTTGTTCTTGTAGAGCTGCAGCTTGGCCGCACCGGGCACGCTGGCCACGTGCCGGGCCGCGGCCTCCATCACCCGTTCTCCGGCCTTGTCCCAGATCACCGCATCCATCGGGTCGGTGACCTCGGGCGCCGAGTACTCCGGGTGGGCGTGATCGACGTAGAGCCGGGCGCCGTTGGTGAGGATCATGTTCGCCGCCCCCACCTCGTCGGCGTCGACGATCGGCGGCGGCCCCGACGCGCGGCTCAGGTCGAATCCACGGGCGTCTCGCAGCGGCGACTCCACCTCGTAGTCCCACCGGGTGCGCTTGGCCCGCTGGATGCCGGCGGCCGCGGCGTACGCCAACACCGCCTGGGTTGAGGTCAGGATCGGATTGGCGGTGGGATCGGAAGGCGAGGAGATGCCGTACTCCACCTCGGTTCCGATGATCCTTTGCATGGCCGCCAGCCTAGCCGCCGGTGTTGCGCGCCTGGCGCGTGGACGGTGCCACTTCCGGCTAGGGTGACCTGACCCGAAAGCCCACATCGGAGCCGCGCAACGATGACATCACCGGACCGGTACGTCGAAGAACGCTGGTTTCTCGTTCGCGGTCTTCCGGCGGTCGTGCGGCGCGGCGCGCTGCTGCGCCGGATCTGGGGCCGATCGGCACCGGCGCTGGCCGGAGTGGCCGTCTTCGCCGCCAACTCCATCCTGGTGGTGACGTTGTCGGGCAAGCACACCATCGACATCGACGGCAGGCCGACGGTCGCCGAGGGATTCCTGCTGGCCCTGATCGTGCTGGTGTTACCAGTGGCGGCGCTGGTGGGCTGGTTGGTGTCGCGGATCGAGCGCCCGCTGTGGCGAGTCGTGGCCGCCAACGTCTCGGTGGCGGTCGCGATCCTCGGGTGCGTCTTCGGCGGCCCGAGCCCGCGCATCATGGTGAACCTGCTGCTGGTGGGCATCTCGATCGCCGTCATCGTCGTGGCGACCGCATCCGGTGTCGGCTCGATCGCCGGCTGGGCGGCGCGGGACACCATGTCGAACCTGGCGCTGGCCAGCGGAATGTTCGTCCGCGCACTGCCGGTGGTGCTGCTGACGTTCCTGGTCTTCTTCAACACCTACGTGTGGCTGATGGCGGCGATCGTGAGCCGCGAACGACTGTGGCTGGCCATCGGATTCCTGTTCGCGATCGCCGCCGCGTTCCTGGTGTCGAGCACCCTGGAGCGGGTCCGGCCGATCCTCGGCGAGACCGCAGCCGGCCCCGAGGACGCAGACCGGCTGGGCGGCACGCCATTCGAGGGGATCGCCGACGAACCCGGCGTCGACCCGCTCTCCCGTGCCGAGCGGGCCAACGTGGTGTTCGTCGTGGCGGCCTCGCAGGTCGGCCAGGTGCTGACGGTCGCGCTGGCAACCGGGGCGATCTTCTTCGTACTCGGACTGATCGTTCTCAGCCCGCCGCTGCTGGCGTCGTGGACGCGTGACAGCGGGCGCAACGACGGCCACATCCTCGGCATGACGCTGCCGGTCCCCGACCCGCTGCTCCAGACGACCATGATGCTGACCGCGATCACGTTCATGTACCTGGCGGCCAAGGCCGTCACGGACAAGGAGTACCGCGCGCAATTCCTCGACCCGCTGCTGGCCGAGCTCCGACTCACCCTGGTGGCGCGGGATCGTTACCGCTCCTCGCGGCGGGAACGCTGACATGACGTCGGCCTCCGCCCGCGACGTTCACGAGTGGTTCCTGGCCCGCGGCCTGCCCCTGGTCCTGACGCGACGGGTGCGCTCGCGACGGTTGATCGCCCGGTCGGCGCCGGTCGTCAGCGGTATCGGCGCGCTGATCGCGGTGACAGCACTGATCGGAGATGTCAGCGACGGTCAGGTGGACGCGGGAACCGTTGTGCGGCTGGGAATCATGGCCGTCGTGCTGACTGCGGCACCGTTCGTGCTGTATCTGCTGCACCGAGCAGGCACCACCCGCAGCGAGGCGGGTCGGCGCAGCGCCGCCCTGTTGGTGATGGCGTTGTTCGTGATCGGCTTCCCGCTGGTGGACCGGGGCTGGACCGGGCTGACCGCGGCCGAAGTGGCCGGGTTCGGGGTGATCGCGCTTCTCGCCATCTGGCTGACCTATCTCGGTATCGGGTCGATTGTCCTGTGGGCCTTCCGATTCGCGTGGGTACAGTTCGGGGCGCTCGGAACGCTGATGAGCCGCGCGCTACCGCTTCTGATGCTGACCGTGGTGGTGTACTTCACCGGCGAACTGTGGCAGCTGTCGGCCCGCATGACTCGTGAACGCCTCTGGCAGACAATCGGTTTCCTGGCCCTGGTGGCGCTGCTGTTCATGGTGGTGACGATCCGCGACGAGGTGTCGGCGCTACGCGAGGACCGCTCGGGCCCGCGCGACACCGCGGCACTGCTGGCCGGCACACCCCCCTGGCCACCCGGACCGACCCGGTGCGCACGCCGTTGTCGCCGGCCGAACAGGTCAACGTCGTCGCCGTCATGGTGGTCGCCCAGGCGATCCAGGTGGTGTTCTTCACCACCGGACTGTTCGCGTTCTTCCTCGCGCTGGGCACCATCGCGATTCCCGACGACGTCACGGTGCTGTGGTCGGCGGAGCAGTCCTGCCCGGTTGGCCAACCCCCTTGTGCCGGAACATGGTTCGGAATCCACGTGCCGATACCCCAGACGGTGGTGCACACTTCGTTATTCGTGGCGGTGCTGTCCGGGCTGTACTTCACGGTCAGCACGAGCGTTGACCCTCTGTACCGGCAACGGTTCTTCGACCCGTTGGTCGCGGACGTCGCCGTGAGTCTCGCCGGCCGCGACGCGTATCTGGAGATGGAGGCAAGCGATGACCGAGCGCGATGACGTATTCGACAAGCGGTACGGGGAGGTGCTGCTGGTAACGGCCGGCGCCGACGGACCCGAAGCGGCCGTCTACAACAGCTTTCCGCTCAACGACTGCCCGGCCGAGCTCTGGGACAAGCTCGACGCCGAGGCGATCGCCAAGGAGCACGGCGCGATGGCCGCGCTGCTGAACGGCCCTCGACACTGGCTGATGAGCACCATCGACAAGGTGGCGCCCGATCGCCAGGAGGTCGAGAGCTTCGGCGGGATCGACATGATCAAGCAGGCCACGGTCAAGCTGTCGTCGATGAATCCCGCGCCGTACACCGTCAACCATGTCGACCGCCGAACCGTCTTCAACTTCGATGCCGGCCGACCGGTTTTCGAGCTCGTCGACCCGCAGGGACAGCGCTGGGTCATGCAGACCTACAGCAAGGCGGTGGACCGCGGGCTCATCCTCACGAACCTGCCGGATTTGGCCGGCCGGCTGGATCTGCCCGAGGGGTGGCGTTACGAGACACGCACGCTCACCGAACGACTGAGCGTCGACACCACCACTCGCGACGCCCACGTGACGCAAGACAATCTCGGCAACAGCTACTCCCTGGAGTTTTGAGCCGCTGTAACAAACTGACGGTGACGACGATAACGCTGCAGTAAGGCTCACCTTCGTCATACACTCCGGCCATCGTGTGCCGCCGATGTCGGCGAAGGTGCGCGCTATCGGGGCCGAAGGGAAACACCATGAAGAAACTCGTGATCACCGGCATCGCCGCTGTGGGACTCGGTTTGGCACTCGCCTCACCGGCATACGCGGACCAGGACTCCTTCATCACGACGCTGGCCAACGACGGCTGGCATGGGCCCGTCGAGACCGCGGTGGCGCTGGGCCAGCACATCTGCAGTGACATCGCCGCCGGCGTTCCGCAGGCGACGACGCTGCAGACCATCTCGGACAACACCACCGACGGTGTCGAGCCCAAGGATGCGGCCTTCTTCTACACCGCCGCCCAGACCCAGCTCTGCGGACACTGACGGCGCGAACCTGGGCCGGTACTCCTACAGGTACTGGCCCAGGTTCGACTCGGTGTCGATGGCCCGGCTGGCACTGCTGCTCTTGCCGGTGACCAGCGTGCGGATGTAGACGATCCGCTCGCCCTTCTTGCCCGAAATCCGCGCCCAGTCATCGGGATTCGTGGTGTTGGGCAGATCCTCGTTCTCGGCGAACTCGTCGACGATCGAGTCAAGCAGGTGCTGGATCCGCAGACCCCTCTGCCCGGTCTCCAGGACCGACTTGATCGCGTACTTCTTGGCCCGGTCGACGACGTTCTGGATCATCGCGCCCGAGTTGAAATCCTTGAAGTACATGACCTCTTTGTCACCGTTGGCGTAGGTGACTTCGAGGAATCGGTTGTCGTCGATCTCCGCGTACATCCGGTCGACGACCTTCTCGATCATCGCCCGGACGCACAGCCCCCGGTCACCGCCGAACTCGGCGAGATCGTCGGCGTTCACCGGCAGGTCCTCGGTGAGGTACTTGCTGAAGATGTCCAGTGCCGCTTCGGCATCCGGACGTTCGATCTTGATCTTGACGTCGAGGCGGCCGGGCCGCAGGATCGCCGGGTCGATCATGTCCTCGCGGTTGGAGGCACCGATCACGATGACGTTCTCCAGCCCCTCCACACCGTCGATCTCCGACAGCAGCTGGGGCACGACCGTCGTCTCGACATCGGAACTGACACCGGTGCCGCGGGTACGGAAGATCGAGTCCATCTCGTCGAAGAACACGATGACCGGCGTTCCCTCGGAAGCCTTTTCGCGCGCCCGCTGGAAAATCAGCCGGATATGTCGTTCGGTCTCACCGACGAACTTGTTCAACAGCTCGGGGCCTTTGATGTTGAGGAAGTACGACTTCGCCTCGCGGGCATCGTCGCCGCGAACCTCGGCCATCTTCTTCGCCAGTGAATTGGCCACGGCCTTGGCGATCAGAGTCTTACCGCACCCGGGCGGGCCGTAGAGCAGCACACCTTTCGGCGGCCGCAGCGCGTACTCGCGGTAGAGCTCCTTGTGCAGGAACGGCAACTCGACGGCGTCGCGGATCTGCTCGATCTGGCGGGTGAGGCCGCCGATGTCGCTGTAGGCGACGTCGGGCACCTCCTCGAGAACCAGATCCTCGACCTCGGCCTTGGGAATCCGCTCAAAGGCGTAGCCGGCCTTGGTGTCGACCAGCAGCGAGTCGCCGGGGCGCAACTTGCGGGGACGCAGATCGTCGTCATCGAGTTCCTCGGCCACGTCGGCCGGCAGGTCCTCGATGGCGACCAGCGGTTCGGCCAGCCACACGATGCGTTCCTCGTCGGCGTGCCCGACGACGAGCGCCCGGTGACCGTCGGCGAGAATTTCGCGCAGCGTGCTGATCTCACCGACCGACTCGTAATTGCCGGCCTCCACGACGGTGAGTGCCTCGTTGAGGCGGACCGTCTGGCCCTGCTTCAGCGACTTGACGTCGATATTGGGCGAGCAGGTGAGTCGCATCTTGCGGCCGGAGGTGAACACGTCGACGGTGTCGTCCTCGTGGGAGCCCAACAGGACGCCGTATCCACTCGGCGGCTGACCGAGGCGGTCAACCTCCTCGCGCAGAGCGAGCAACTGCTGGCGGGCTTCCTTGAGGGTGTCCATCAGCTTGGCGTTGCGCGACGCCAGGGAGTCGATGCGCGCCTCGAGCTGATGCACATCACGAGCACTGCGAGCGCCGCCCTGTGCGCTCATGGCGTTCTCCAGCTGATCGCGCAGTACTGACGCCTCGCGGCGCAGCTCTTCTAGTTCGGCGGCATCTTCGCCGGACAGCTGGGGTTCTTGTGCCTCGCTCATGTTGCGCTCCTTTCCCACACCGAGAGTTGGCGCGGTGGATACCTCAACGCTACCGGCCCAACCTCGATCATGTGCGTGCGGGGAATTTCGACACACTGGCAACACTGTTAATCTCTCTAATGAGTCGGGCGAATCGAGAGGACAGTCGTGACCCTGAAAGTCCTAGCCACGGGCGTTGCCACCGCAGCGATCATCGGCGGCGTTGCCGCAGGTGTGACGTCGGTTGCATTCAGCTCGCCGGTGCCTGCACCGGCCGTGCAGCCCGTCGTCTTCGGCGCACCGATGCCGCAAGCGCCGGCGCCGGAGCTCCAGAGCCAGCTTGTTGAGACCCTGAACGGGATCCAGGGCGGCGGATCGTTCTCCGGCTCCAAGGCCTCGTACATCCAGTTCGGCCTTGGCCGCTTCGAGGGCATCGCCGCAGACCGCGCGTTCAACAACGCATCGGCCAAGGGCCTGCTGCCGTTGAGCTTCAACGTCGCCGACATCGACCAGGAAGGCCCGACCGCGACGGCGAATGTCACCGCGACCGCGCCCAACGGTCAGACCGCGACGCAGAGCATCCAGTTCGTCGAAGGCCCCAGCCCCAGCGGCTGGCAGTTGACCAAGCAGTCGGCGCTAGCGCTGATGCAAGGAGCCGGCTGAGCCAGCGCGGGATGCGACACCCGTTTCTCGTAGGTTTGAGCGCCGCCACAATCGTGGCGGCGCTCGGCCTCTCGGGGTGTTCTGACCACGTCGAGCCGAAGCCGGCCCAGAGCCCGTTCGGGCAGTCGTCGACACCGCTGGTGCCGGCGGAGCACGACGCCGCTCCCCTGCCTGCGCCCGACGCGCTGACCGATGTGCTCTATCGGCTGGCCGATCCGGCGGTGAAGGGGGCCGACAAGCTCCAGCTGGTCGAGTCCACCACGCCTGCCGACGCCGCGACCATCGACAAGTTCGCGGCGGCGCTGCGCGACGGCGGGTTCACACCGCTGACGTTCACCGCCTCCGAGATCCGGTGGTCGGACCGCCGCCCCAACGATGCGCTGGCATCGATCAACGTCACCACCTCGAACCCGGCCAACCCCGGTAACTTCACGTTCCCGATGGAGTTCCGGCAGGACCGGGGCAGCTGGCAGCTTTCTCGCGAGACAGCTGACATGCTGCTGGCCTTCGGCAACGCCCGTGGCGGCGCAAGCCCGGCGAGCCCCACCCCGACGCCCTGAATGTGGATCGGCTGGCTGGAATTCGACGTCCTGCTCGGTGACGTCCACTCGCTGAAGGAGAAGCGGGCCGTGGTGCGGCCGATCGTGGCCGAACTGCGGCGCCGCTTCACGGTGTCGGCGGCCGAGACGGGTTCGACCGATCTGCACCGGCGGGCCGGCATCGGGGTGGCGGTGGCCGCCGGCGAGCGGGCCCACGTCGTCGAAGTGCTCGACGCCGCCGAACGGTTGGTCGCGGCACGCCCCGAAATCGAACTGCTGTCGGTGCGGCGCGGACTACACCACAGCGACGACTAAGGCGCGAGCTTCTTGCGGCGCAGCGGGGTGGGCGTGATCGTGCCGGGGGCCAGCCGTCGCGCCGAGATCAGGAACGCCGTATGGCCGCGCATGTTGTGCTGCGGACGCACCGCAAGGCCGACGACGTTCCAGCCGCGCTGCAAGGATTCCCATGCCCTGGGTTCGGTCCAGCACTGCTGTTCGCGCAGCAGCTCAACGGTCTTGGACAGCTGAGTCACTGTCGCCACGTACACCATCAGCACCCCGCCGGGGATCAGCAGCCGAGCCACGGTGTCGAGGACATCCCAGGGCGCCAGCATGTCCAGCACGACGCGGTCGACCGACGCCTCGTCGAGGTCGGAGTCGACGATGTCGCCGATGATCAGCCGCCAGTTCTCCGGGTCCTGGCCGAAGAACGTCGCCACGTTGCGCCGGGCGTGCACGGCGTGGTCGTCACGCACCTCATAGGAGATCACCTCGCCGTCGGGGCCGACGGCACGCAGCAGGGAGCACGTCAGCGCGCCGGAACCCGCTCCGGCCTCCAGGACCCGGGCGCCCGGAAAGATGTCACCCTCATGCACGATCTGGGCGGCGTCCTTGGGGTAGATGACCTGGGCGCCGCGCGGCATCGAGAGTACGTAGTCGATGAGCAGCGGGCGCAGCACCAGGAAAGCGTCGCCGTTGGTCGACTTGACCACGCTGCCTTCCGGTAGTCCGATCACCGCGTCGTGCTCGATGGCTCCGCGGTGGGTGTGGAACTCACTGCCAGGGTTGAGGATCATCGTGTAGTGACGGCCCTTGGCGTCGGTGAGCTGGACGCGGTCCCCGACGACGAAGGGGCCAGTGCGGCGCGGGGCGGGATCGTCGGTCACAGCCGTTCAGCCTGCCATAGCGGACTCGCCGCAGCGCATACCGTCACCTTGTCGGCACACCGTCCTAGGCTGCAGTTATGTCTGATCAGGTGCTGCAGGCCTCGCGTCCCGCGTTGTCGCCGTCGCGCGCCGCCGACTTCAAGCAGTGCCCGCTGCTGTACCGCTTCCGGGCTGTTGACCGGCTGCCCGAGCCGCCGTCGACCGCTCAGCTGCGCGGTTCGGTGGTGCACGCCGCCCTCGAGCAGCTGTACGGTCTGCCGGCCGCTGAGCGTGGCCCGGACACCGCACTGTCGTTGGTCGACCCGGCCTGGGAGCGGGTGTTGTCCGAACACCCGGACTTCGCGGGCGATTTCACCGACGAGCAACGCACCCAACTCGTCGCGGAGGCACGCGCCCTGCTGACCGGCTACTACCGGCTCGAGGACCCGACCCGGTTCGATCCACAGAGCTGCGAGCAACGGATCGAGGTCGAACTGGCCGACGGCACGCTGCTGCGCGGTTTCGTCGACCGGATCGACGTCGCCGGCACCGGCGAGCTCCGGGTGGTGGACTACAAGACCGGGAAAGCACCACCGGAGGCCAGGGCGCTCGCGGAGTTCAAGGCGCTGTTCCAGATGAAGTTCTATGCCGTCGCGCTGTTGCGTTCCCGCGAGGTGCTGGCCAGCCGGTTGCGGCTGATCTATCTCGCCGACGGCCAGGTGCTCGACTACTCCCCTGCGCTCGACGAGTTGCTGCGCTTCGAGAAGACTCTGATGGCGATCTGGCGCGCCATCCAATCTGCCGGTGCGACAGGCGATTTCCGGGCCAACCCCTCGCGCCTGTGCAACTGGTGCAGCCATCAGGCGCTCTGTCCGGCGTATGGCGGCACGCCACCGCCCTATCCTGGCTGGCCCGAACAGATCGGCGGTGAGCCGGCCGCATGAGCTGTTATTTTCGGCGGCTCGGAACCGACGGCGAGGCAGAGCTTTTCGCGTCCACCGACGACACCCGCAGCAACTGGAATTCCGACATCCAGCACGGGTCGCCGCCGCTGGCATTGTTGACCAAGGCGATCGAGGCGAAGCTGTCCGACGGTATGCGGATCGGCCGGTTGACTCTGGACATTCTGGGGGCGATACCGATCACCGAGATGCGGGTGCAGGCGCGGGTTGACCGGCCGGGCAGCCGCATCTCGATGCTGTCGGCCGAGATGTCGGCGGAGCGTTCCGACGGGCCGCCGCGCGCCGTGGCCCGGGTGACGGCATGGGCGTTGGCGACCTCAGATACCTCCGATGCCGCAACCGACCGCTATCCACCGCTGATCGAGGGGCCGACAGCGCCGCTGGAGCTGCACTGGAAGGACGCGCACGGGTACGTCGAGTCGGTGGAATGGCGGCCGCAGTACGACGGGTCCGGCAGCGGCAAGGTGTACTGGATGTCGCCGATCGCAAATCTGGTGGACGACGAGCCCACCACCGCGCTCGAGCGGTTGGCGATGGTTGTCGACTCCGCGAATGGCATTGGCGCCGCGATAGATCCGCAGAAGTTCATCTACATGAACACCGACACCGCGGTGCATCTGCATCGCGCGCCGTTGGGCTGCGATTTCGGTGTCCGCGCTCGCGGGTCGATCGGGCCGGACGGGATCGGGGTGACCACCGCCGAGTTGTTCGACCGCGACGGGTTCATCGGAACCTCGGCGCAGACGCTGTTGGTGCAGCGCCGGTAGAACCTTATATCCGCTTGCGTCTATATAGGCGTAGTGCAATACTCGAAGACGTGGACGTCTTCGAGGCAGTCGCCGAACCAAATCGCCGGGTGCTGCTCGATACCTTGGCCGCCGGTGATCGCACCGCCGGGGAACTTGTTGCGGCACTTCCTGATCTGACTCAACCCTCGGTGTCGCGGCATCTGCGCATCCTGCGGGAAGTCGGACTGGTCGAGGTCCGCCCGGACGCGCAGCGCCGGATCTATGCACTGCACGCCGACGGGCTGGTCGCGATCGATAGCTGGATCGAGCAATACCGCCAGTTCTGGACCGGCCACCTCGATGCCCTCGAACGCCACCTCAATTCGACCGAGGAGGATTCATGACCAGCCGCGAGGGCCGGCTCAGTATCGAAAATGACCGGGCCATATTGACTTTCGAGCGACGACTTCCCCACCCTGTCGAGCGGGTCTGGGCCGCGATCACTGATCCCGGCGAACGGGGCAAATGGATGGGTGACACCACCATCGACGCCCGCGAAGGCGGGACGATCGACATGATCCCTGCCGCACCGCCGATTCCCGCCGACCAGAAGCGGATGTCGGGCCGGATCCTGGTCTGGGACCCGCCGCATGTCTTCGAGCACGAGTGGAACCAGCGGATCGTCGAACCTGGCGTCGTGCGTTACGAGCTACAACCCGACGGCGACGGAACACTCCTGCGCTTCAGTCACCGCGGGCTTGGTGTGCGCAATGCCAACGGTTTTCGGCCCGGGACGCATGCCTACCTGGACCGCCTCGAGGCGCACTTGTCCGGGGGTGACCTACCCGACTGGCAGCAGCGCTACCGCGAGGTGGCCGAGAACGCATACGGAGGACAAGCATGGTGACACCGCACGTGGTGGTGGCCTATCACTCGGGTTTCGGCCACACCGCGACCTTCGCGCATGCCGTTGCAGGTGGGGCGGAAGCCGACCAGGCACAGGTTCAGCTGATCGCGGTCGACACCGTCGGCGACGACGACTGGCCGGTGCTCGATGCCGCCGACGCGATCATTTTCGGTTGCCCCACCTATATGGGCAATGTCTCGGCCGGTTTTCAGGCTTTCGCCGAACGCACCGGCCGGCGCTGCATGGAGGGCACCTGGCGCGACAAGGTGGCTGCCGGCTTCACCAACTCCGGATCCAAGGCCGGTGACAAGCTGCAGACCCTCAGCGCGTTGGCGGTGTTCGCCGCCCAGCATCACATGCATTGGGTCAACCTCGGCTTGACCGCAGGCTGGAACACCAGCGCTGCAAGCGAATTCGATCTGAATCGGCTGGGCTTCTGGCTGGGCGCCGGCGCCTCGACCGATGTCGACGCCGACCCGACCGCGGTGCACGATGCCGACGTGCGCACGTGCGAACACCTCGGCCGGCGGGTCGCCACGGTGACGCGGCAGTTGCTCGCCGGGCGGGCGTCAGAGCGATTCTGCCCGGCCACCTAGAAAGGTGGCACGTCGTCGTCCGAACCGGGTGGCGCCGGTCCCGACGCGGAGGGTGTGCGTTCAGCCCGATTGCGGGCACGCTCGGCCGCGATCTGGTGTGCGCGATTCTGTCGGCGGGTTGTCCGCCGCTTCGGCATCATCACCGAGCGGTCACCACAGCGATGAACCGCGGGCTGCGGGATAGGCGGCGGACCGGTAGGCGTCATCAGCCCGGGAAACAGCAAGACGCTTCCTGGTGTCGTCACGTAGACCTCGCCATTGGGCAATGTCCAGATCACCGTGCCGTCGGGAAGCTGCTGATCCTTCCAGCCCCAGAAAGTCTTGAGGATGTGGTGTTCTCGGCATAGGCATTTCAAGTTGGAGGCGTGCGTCGCCCCGTGTGGCCACGGAACAGTGTGGTCGATGTCGCAATGAGTGGCCGGGCGGTCGCAGCCGGGCGCCCGGCAGGTGAGGTCGCGGGCTCGCACGAAGTCGGCAAGCGCACGCGAGGGGTGGTAGTCGCAGTCGGACAGCATGTCGACGGGAATGATGACCGGACGCTGACGGGCCATGGCTTTCAATTCGGCCAGCCGTTCTGGCGTGATCAACTCGCCACTGTCGAGCAGGTAGGCGGGTTTGTTGGAGGTGCCATCGAGCGTGGACTGCTCGGCGACAACATGGATGACGACTGACCCTGCGGGCTTTTCCGTTGCGGTGCAATCGGGTTCGCCGCAGTCGCAGGGAAGCCGGTCAATACCGATGCCCAGCGCCCCGAGCGCGTCGGAGCGACGTTGCCCCACCGTTCGCGGATCGTTCTCGCAGACGGACTTCGCAAAAGCGTTGAGCCGCTTGTCGAGGGCTGCTGCGTGGGCGGTGGACAGCCGTGCCGTCAGGTCAACGTAACCGTCACACGACTCCCAGAAGGTGACGTCACGGTCACTGCCGCGATCTTTGATCCGCCGGACTGCGTCCGGATCGCGTCGCACCACGAGATCGTCGATTTCGCTGGCGAGTTTGCCCCGGGTCATCGACGGCCAGCGGGCAACTCGGGCGGCCAGGTCCGCATCGAGCTCAGCCATGGCGTCGGCGTCGGTGACGAGGTGGGTGCGGAAGACGATCGTTTGATACAGCCGGCAGTCGATGTCGCCGGCCTCGAAGACGGCGGCGACCGCAGGCAACCGCAGCATGGCCAACGCGTAGTTCATGTAGCTGTTGGCCTTGGCCAGGCTGAGCCGCAGTGCGGCGGCGACTTCGGCGCCCACAGTGGCCCAGGTGTCTACCGCCCAATCTTCCCGCTCACCGTGGTCGAGCCGGCGCAGTTCGAAGAGATCGGCGATCGCGCGCAATCGCATTGCGGCCGCTTGATTCTCCAGCCGCGCCGCGTTGGTCAGCCGGTACACCAGGCCGCGCGACTCATCCGTATCGGCCGGCTCGAACGACTCGCCGGGCCATTGATCGAACATGTGTTCTAGTATGCCAGGGGGGTGTGACACCCCGGGGTCGCTCAGAGCGACTCGGAGACGGCTTTCAGGAATTTGATGCTGTTCACCAGGCCGATGGCCTGCTTGATGTCCTCGGCGATGTCCTTCGCCTCGTCATTTCGATCGGCGTCTTTGCCTTGAAGTACCGCGAGGACCAGTTGGACAAGATCCACCGGGATGGTGACCGCCGCGAAGACCAGACCGGCGCCGGGGACGATCGAAATCACATTCCGGGTTGCTTCGAAGAACACCTCGAACGGACTGTTCTGTCCATTCTCGTCGGGCACGACGAAGTCGATTATTTTGTTGCGCAACTTCTGGATGAAGCTTGGCTTCTCAGCATCTGAGTACGTGGTGACCTTCAGGGTATTGCTGTTGAGACTTTCCTTTCCGTCGGCATCGACGGAGCGCGCGGTGTACGTGTACGTCACGTCCGCGTCCAGGTTCGTGTCGGTGAAGATGAAGATGGTCGAGACGACTTTGTCGTTGACCTTCACGCCATCGCGATAGATGTTGTACCCGACCACCCGGGTGTCGTCGCTGCCGTCTTTGTCAGGCACAAGCTCAACGGCATGCGCGGTGATGTCTCGCGTCGTCAAGACCGGTGGGGTCAGCGGGACGCCGTCGCCGGGGCCTGGACCCGGGTTGCCGGGATCTCCGGGGTCGCCCGGCTTGATGGGGACGATGTTGGGCACGCCGTCGAACTCGCCAATGGTGGTTCCCTTGACCACCGCGATGGCAACGAACTCGGTATAGGGATCGCGCCCTTCATATTTCACGGTGAAGAGCCCTGGCGTCAGCTTGTGGACGCCCACGATCGCGTAGCTGGTCGGATCGATCTTGACCAGGTACATGTCGAGGTTCGTGCTCGGAACGGTGTCGAAATTCTGGGTTGACCAATTCCACACAGGCTCGGTGTACGGGTCTGCGGTGAACCTGAAGGATTCGGTCAGCACCGTCTCTTTGTCGGCCGAAAAATTGTATGCCACATCGAGAATGCCCGTCGGGTCGACGAGATCGTCACTGTAGGGCGAGTTCATACCCAAGTACGTGCCCAGGCCTTGTTGGGCGATCCGGTCGTAGTGATTGGTGATGATGTCGACCCACGTGCCTGTCGGCGTGGATGCGGCCGACGGCGCGGCGGCCGGCTTGACCCCGGAACGCTCGCGGCCTGACTGGGCGACCGTCAGCAGGACTGGCTCGAGAGTCCCGGTCGGACCAGGCGCCGAAGGGGCCGCTGCAGCTCGGGCTTTGGCAACGCGAGGCCCGGCGGCGAGGCTCGGCGCAACCACGCGCGGCTTGACTGCTGCGGACCGAGGGCCGGCCTTGTTCGGGCTCGTTCCTGACTGGGCGTGCTGGCGTGACGAGCCCGCACCGGTGTCATCCGCCGACGCGACCGCACATGCGCTCCCGATTGCTGCGCCGATTCCGAGGGCTATGGCGAGCCCGCCGACGCGACCGACATACCGGGAATAGCTCATGTGAGGCTCCTTGGGAGTTCCTGCGAGGATGCTGGGAGAACTCGAGCGAAGCCTAAGGCGCGCGGTACTGCTTGTCCCGCGTAGTCGACTACGTCAATTTGAGTGGTCGCGCCCGGTGGTTACTTTGCCGAGCGGAATGCAAGCAACGTCAGTCGCGGTGGACTTCGACGCCCCAGAGCACGCGGCGGACGACCATGCGGAATCCGCGGGGTTGCTGCGCAGGTACGGGCTCGCGCTCTGGCGCCGGCTCGAGTTCGGGCTCGGGCTCTGGCTCTGGTGCCGGCTCGGGCTCGGGCTTGGGCTCAGCCGTCGGTTCGGCTTCCGCCTCCGGCTCCGCTTCAGCAGTCGGTTCGGCTTCGGCTTCGGCCTCAGCCTCCGGCTCCTCCGTATCGCCAACAGCGACAGCGTCTTCGGAGTCATGTTCGGCTGCCACAGTCGCGGCGGCGACAATACCGCCGCCCGTGGCGACGGCCACCAAGTCCTCGGCCATCCGCTCGGCGGGCGACTCCTCCTCGGGCTCTCCGGTCGGCTGCTCACCGCCCAGCGTGGCCGGATCCTCGCGGCCCTTGGGGGCCAGCAGGATGTACACGATCGCGCCGATGAACACGAACACCGACGTGAACGAGTTCACCCGGATACCCGCGATATGGGTGGCGGTGTCGTCGCGCAGAAGCTCCACCCAGAACCGGCCGATGCAGTACGCCGCCACATAAGCCGCGAACAGCCGGCCGTGGCCGATCTTGAACCGCCGGTCGATCCAGATCAGGAAGGCGAACACCAGCACGTTCCACAACAGCTCGTACAGGAACGTCGGCTGCACCACCGCGGCGACCTGCCCGGTCGACACCCCGTCGAGGGAATGCACGTCGACCATCCCGGACGAGTCCCGCCGGTAGAAGATCTCCATCCCCCACGGCACGGTGGTCTCGCGGCCGTACAGCTCCTGGTTGAAGTAGTTCCCGAGCCGGCCGATCGCCTGCGCCAACACAATTCCCGGCGCGATCGCATCACCGAAGGCGGGCAATGGAATCCCCCTGCGCCGGCACGCAATCCACGCTCCGACACCGCCGAGAGCCACCGCACCCCAAATGCCGAGGCCGCCATCCCAGATCCGCAAAGCAGCGCCGACGCCGGCGCCGCCCTCCGCGAAATACGTTCGCCAGTCGGTCATCAGGTGATACAGGCGCCCACCGATCAGACCGAACGGCACCGCCCACAGCGCAATGTCGTAAATGACGCCCTGCTCGCCACCACGGGCGACCCAGCGGCGGTCACCGATCACCAGCGCCGCGATGATTCCGGCGATGATGCACAGCGCATACGCCCGAATCGGTACCGGGCCCAGATGCCAGACGCCCTGTGGCGGACTCGGGAAATAAGCCAAGACGGTCGTCGTCACGAAGCGGACACCTTCTGTCGCACACCCACGGCCAACTCCTCGGTCAGCGTCCGCACTGCCGCCAACCCGTCGGTCAATGCCGACACCAGAGCCGAACCCACGATCACCCCGTCGGCGAAGGCCGCGATCTCGGCGGCCTGCTCACGGGAGCGCACACCAAGGCCGACCCCCACCGGGATGTCGGAAATCTCTTTGACCCGCTGCACGAGTTCCGGCGCGGCGCTCGACACCGCGTCCCGCGCGCCGGTGACACCCATGGTCGATGCCGCGTAGACGAAACCCCGCGAGGCCTGCACGGTTTTCGTCAGTCGCTCCGGGGTCGACGACGGTGCCACCAGGAAGATCCGGTCCAGATCGTGTGCCTCGGCGGCGGCCAGCCACTCGTCGGCCTCGTCCGGAATCAGATCCGGGGTGATCATGCCCAGTCCCCCGGCGGCGGCCAGGTCCCGCGACCACGCGTCAATTCCGTAGTGCAGCATCAGATTCCAGTAGGTCATGACAACCGCATGACCGCCGGCGGCGCTGATGGCCTCCACCGCGCGCAGGGTGTCGCGAACCCGGACGCCGCCCTGCAACGCGGCCTCGGTCGCGGTCGCGATGACCGGCCCGTCCATCCCCGGATCGGAGTACGGAACCCCGACTTCGACGATGTCACAACCAGATTCGACCAGAGCCACCAGCGCGTCGATCGACACGTCGACGGACGGATACCCGGTCGGCAGATACCCGATCAGGGCGGCGCGACCCTCGTCGTGGCACGCCGCGAACACCGAACCGAGCCGTCCCGCCTGGGCGTGCTGGACGGTCATGAGGCTCCCGGGCCGGACTGGTCGAACAGCCCGAACCACTTGGCCGCCGTCTCCACGTCCTTGTCGCCGCGGCCGGACAGGTTGACCAGGATGATCGAACCCGGGCCCAACTCGGCCGCCAGCTTCACCACGCCCGCCACCGCGTGGGCCGATTCGATGGCCGGGATGATGCCCTCCAACCGGCACAGCAGCCGGAACGCGTCCATGGCCTCGGTGTCGGTGATCGGCTGGTACTCGGTGCGCCCGATGTCCTTGAGGAACGCGTGCTCGGGGCCGACGCCCGGATAGTCCAGACCCGCCGAGATCGAATGCGACTCGATGGTCTGGCCGTCCTCGTTCTGCAGGAGATACGAGTATGACCCCTGGAACGCCCCCGGGGTTCCACCGGCGAAAGTTGCTGCATGCCTTCCGGTTTCGACGCCGTCACCGGCCGCCTCGTAACCGATCAGCCGCACACCCACGTCATCGATGAACGGGTGGAAGATGCCGATCGCATTGGACCCGCCACCCACGCAGGCGGCCACCGCGTCGGGCAGCCGGCCGGCCTGCGCCAGCATCTGCGCCCGCGCCTCGAGGCCGATGATGCGCTGGAAGTCGCGCACCATCATCGGGAACGGGTGCGGTCCGGCGGCGGTCCCGAAGCAGTAGTACGTGTCGTCGGCGTTGGTGACCCAGTCGCGGAAGGCGTCGTTGATGGCGTCCTTGAGCGTCTTGGAGCCGGACTCCACCGACACCACCTCGGCGCCCAGCAGCCGCATGCGCGCGACGTTGAGAGCCTGGCGCGCGGTGTCCACCGCACCCATGTAGATCACGCACTCCAAACCCAGCAGCGCGCAGGCCGTCGCGGTTGCCACGCCGTGCTGGCCGGCGCCGGTCTCGGCGATCACCCGGGTCTTGCCCATCTGCTTGGCCAGCAGAGCCTGGCCGAGCACGTTGTTGATCTTGTGCGAGCCGGTGTGGTTGAGGTCCTCGCGCTTGAGGAAGATCCGCGCCCCACCGAGGTGTTCGCTCAGCCGGACCGCTTCGTACAGCGGCGACGGGCGCCCGGCGTAGTGGGTCTGCAGGTTGTCGAGGCGATCCAGGAATTCCTGGTCGGTGCGGGCCTTTTCGTACGCTGCCGTCACCTCTTCGATCACGGCCATCAGCGCCTCGGCCACGTACCGCCCGCCGTACGCGCCGAAGTGCCCGCGGGCATCGGGTTCGTGCAACGTCTGCTCGGCCACGGCCGCGCTCATGCGCGGCACGTTCGGAGTGGAGATATCAGCCACGACTCAGCGAGCGGGTTTCGGGCAGGAAGGATGGGCTCCCGCGGTCACCAGGTCTGCGACGGCGCTGCGCGGGTCCCCGCTGGTGACCAGACCTTCGCCGACCAACACCGCATCTGCTCCGGCGCCGGCGTAGGCCAGCAGGTCACCGGTGCCCCGCACACCGGATTCGGCGACCCGGATGATGTCGGACGGCAGCCCCGGCGCGATCCGCGCGAAGCAGTCCCGGTCCACCTCCAACGTCTTGAGGTCGCGAGCGTTGACGCCGATGACCTTGGCTTCGGCCTGCAGCGCCCGGCTGGCTTCTTCCTCGGTGTGCACCTCGACCAGCGCGGTCATGCCCAGCGACTCGGTGCGCTCCAGCAGCGACTCCAGGGCCGGCTGCTCGAGCGCGGCGACGATGAGCAACAGCATGTCCGCGCCGTGCGCCCTGGCCTCATGAATCTGATACGGCCGGACGATGAAGTCTTTGCGCAGCACCGGGATTCGCACGGCCGAACGCACCGCGTCGAGATCGGCCAGCGATCCGTGGAAGCGGCGTTCCTCGGTGAGCACACTGATCACGCGGGCGCCGCCGCTCTCATACGCGCGAGCCAACTCGGCGGGGTCGGCGATATTGGCCAGCTGGCCGCGGGAAGGGCTGGCGCGCTTCACTTCGGCAATCACGGCGATACCCGGCGCGCGCAGCGCGGCCAGCACGTTCAGCGGCGCCGGCGCGGCCTCCGCGGCGGCCTTGACCTCAGCCAGACTGATGATCGCCTCGCGGGCGGCAACGTCGGCGCGCACTCCCTCGATGATCGAGTCGAGCACGCTTGCCGAAGTCATGGCTGCCGGATCCCTTCTCACGCCCTGGCGATCTCGCTTGCGTCGTCCAGTGAAGGGTAGTCGTATCGAGCCGCGCATCCGTCACCGACCCTCGGTGTCGGTACGACGATCTGTGGGATCGACACCTTCGTCGAGCGCATCCCACATGCCCCGCTCCGAAACGCCCGTATCCGTGTCCTCGCTACGCGCGGCGCTACGACGAACCGCCGGCGCCGCATATTTGGCGGTGGCCTGGCGCCCGGAGGCCGCCGAGCGCATCAGGAGGACGGCAGCGACCAGGGCACATGCCGCCGCGCCGATGGTCAGCCCGGCGCCGAGGTACTCCCGGCCGCTGGCGACCAGCGTGTGAACCGGGATCTGGGCGAGTTCGGCGGCGCGCGGACCGACGTCCGGGGTGCGGATCAAACTGACACCGAGGTAACCGAGCAGCAGGGTGACCACCGCCACCAGCACCGCGACCGCGCGCAGGCCCCATCCCCGTACCGCCAGCCCGGCCACCGCGGCGGCGAGCAGCAGAACGGCCAGCGGCAGCAGGGCGTTGGACCAGCTGGCACCGGTCAGCGTCACCGTTTTGGGCTGCCCGAGACCGTCGAACGACGTTACCGACACCCAGGTGAGCCGGGAGGCCACCCACAGCAGCACCGCCGCGACGACCAGCAGCAGCTGTCCGACGCGGATCACGGGGCACTCAGCGTTTCGGCGGCGGCGATCGCGTTCAGTACCGCCTTGGCCTTGTTGGCGGACTCGTTGTACTCGTAGGGACCGTTGGAGTCGGCCACCACGCCACCACCGGCCTGCACGTAGGCGGTGCCCTTACTCATCAGGGCGGTGCGGATGGCAATGGCGAAGTCGGCATTGCCGGCGAAGTCCAGATAGCCGACGACCCCGCCGTAGAGGCCGCGACGGGTCTTCTCCACCCCTTCGATGAGCTCCATGGCCCGCACCTTCGGCGCACCGGTCAGCGTGCCGGCCGGGAAGCAGGCCGTCACCGCATCAAGGGCCGTGCGGCCGTCGGCGAGCAGCCCGGTGACCGTCGACACGATGTGCATGACGTGGCTGTAGCGCTCGATGTGGCTGTAGTCCTCGACGCGCACCGTGCCCGGGACACACACCCGGCCGAGGTCGTTGCGTCCGAGGTCGACCAGCATCAGGTGCTCGGAGCGTTCCTTCTCGTCGGCCAGCAACTCCTTCTCGAGCAGCTGGTCTTCCTCCTCGGTCTGGCCGCGCCACCGTGTTCCGGCGATCGGATGTGTTGTGGCCCAGCCGTCCTTCACCGTCACCAACGACTCCGGGCTGGAGCCGACGATCGAAAACGCCGTTCCCCCAGTCTCATCCGGCACGTGCATGAGATACATGTACGGGCTGGGATTGGTGACCCGCAGCATCCGGTACACATCGATCGGGTCGACGGCGGTGTCGATCTCGAAGCGCTGCGAGGGCACCACCTGGAATGCCTCACCGGCCTCGATCTCCTTGACCAGGCGCTCGACGATCTCGCTGTACTCCTCCATCGTGCGCTGGGAGCGGTGCCGAGACTGAGGGCGGGAGTAGGTCGCCACGGTCGACGACAGGGGTTGGCCGAGCGCCTGGGTCATCACGTCGAGGCGCGCGACGGCGTCGTCGTAGGCCTCGTCCACCCGCTCGTCGGTGCCGTTCCAGTTCACCGCGTTGGCGATCAGGGTGATGGTGCCCTCGTGATGGTCGACGGCGGCCAGATCGGTGGCCAGCAGCAGGAGCATGTCGGGCAGGCCGAGGTCGTCGGTGACCAACTCGGGCAGCCGCTCGAGGCGCCGGACGAAGTCGTAGGCGAAGAATCCGACCATGCCGCCCGACAGGGGTGGCACTCCGGCCAGCGATTCGGTGGACAGCAACGTCATCGTCTCGTGCAGGGCCTGCAACGGATCGCCACCGGTCGGGGCGTCCTGCGGGGTGGCGCCCAGCCAGACGGCCTCGCCGTCACGCACGGTCAGCGCCGAGGGTGCGCCCGCCCCGATGAACGACCAGCGCGACCACGACCGGCCGTTCTCGGCGGACTCGAGCAGGAATGTTCCGGGCCGGTTGGCCGCCAGTTTCCGGTACGCCGAAAGCGGTGTCTCGCTGTCGGCGAGCACCTTGCGGATCACCGGCACCACGCGATGTACGGCGGCCAGCGCCCGGAACTCCTCACGCGTGGTGGTGGCGGCGAGGTTGGATTGCACGGGTACATCCTCCCAGACCCGCCGTGCCCGATTGACCGGCGTAGCCTGCACCCATGAAACGTGGAGACCGGGTTGCGGACTTCGAACTGCCGGACCAGAGCGGCACCGTGCGCTCACTGACTGAATTGCTGGCCGATGGCCCGATCGTGCTGTTCTTCTACCCCGCCGCGATGACGCCCGGCTGCACCAAGGAAGCGTGTCATTTCCGCGACCTCGGCTCGGAGTTCGCCGCACTCGGCGCCAACCGGGTGGGCATCAGCACCGACGCGGTGGACAAGCAGGCCCGGTTCGCCGACTCCCAGAATTTCGACTACCCGCTGCTGTCCGACGCCGACGGCGCGATCGCCACCGCGTTCGGCGTGAAGCGCGGGCTGCTGGGCAAGCTGATCCCGGTGAAGCGCACGACGTTCGTCATCGACACCGATCGCACGGTGCTCGAGGTCATCTCCAGCGAGGTCAACATGGACGCCCATGCGGACAAGGCGCTGGAGGTGCTGCGTCAGCGCCAGAAGGCCTGACGACGCGTGTCGATTCTGCGTCTGTCGGATGTGACGTTCCGCCGCAACGGCAAGCAGATCATCGACGGCATATCGCTCACGGTGGAGCGCGGCGAGCACTGGGCACTACTCGGCCCCAACGGTGCGGGCAAAAGCACCCTGCTCGGTTTCTGCGCCGCCGAGACGTTCCCGACCACCGGCACGGTCACGGTACTCGGCCGCCAGATGGGACGCACCGATCTGGCCGCGCTGCGCCGTTCGATCGGATATGTCAATCCCCGCCACCGCCTTCAGTATTCGCTGACGGTGCGCGAAGTGGTGCTCACCGGCATCACCGCCACCATCGACCTGCCGATGCGCTGGACGCCGAGCCCGGAACAGGCTGAGCACGCCGACGCGATGATCGCCGCGGTGGGGATGAGCCGTAAGTCCGACGACGTGTGGCCGACGCTGTCACAGGGTGAGCGTGGCCGCGCTCTCATTGCGCGAGCACTGGTTTCGGAGCCCGAACTGCTCCTGCTCGACGAGCCGACGACCGGGCTGGACGTCGCCGCCCGCGAGCAGCTGCTGGAGACCATCGACAGCCTCGACCACACCCATCCCGACGTCGCGTCGATCCTGGTGACCCATCACCTCGAAGAGCTGCCGACCACCACCACCCACGCGCTGCTGATCTCGGACGGGCGCACGGTGGCGAGTGGGCCTGCGCGCGAGGCGATTTCGACTGACAATGTCACCGTCGCGTTCTCGCACCCGATCGTGGTCGGCTATCAGCAGGGCCGCTGGACCGCGCGGGCCAAGGCGACGGCGATCGACGTCTAGTTGTCCGTTTGACGCTCCTGGTCAGGTAGCCGGGGTTATCGTGCTGGAGTGACGAGGGCGTCGGAGGCCCGCTCGTGGTGGTACGGGAACTGACGGCGCCATGAGCGCCCTCACGCGTCGCGAACTGCTGACTGCGATGGGTGTCGCGGCCGCAGGTATTGCGGTGTCCTGTGCGGCGGACAACGCCTGGGACGATCTGCGGAACCGGTTGCGTGGCCCGCTGTTGCGGCCCGGACAGCCGGATTTCGCGCCGTTGACCACCCCGCGCAATCTTCGCTTCGCGGCTACGGTGCCGGCGGCAGTGGCCCTGTGCGCCGATGCCGACGATGTAGCGACTGCTATCCGCTGGGCACGAAAGACCAACACCCCGTTCGCGATTCGCGGTGGCGGCCACAACTATGCGCGTGCATCCAGTACGGACGGGCTGCTGATCTCCACCCGGACGATGAACGCAGCGACGATAAACGGCAACTCGTTGCGTGCGGGCGCCGGGGTGCGCAACGCTGACCTCGCCGCACTGCTCCCGCGCACTGACCACGGCCGACTTCTGTTGCCCGGCGGGAACTGTCCGGGTGTCGGTGTGGCGGGACTGACTCTCGGCGGCGGAATCGGGCCGAACGCGCCGTGGGCCGGCCTCACCGCTGACCGCTTACGCACAGTCACGCTCGTCACCGCTGCCGGTGACATCGTAACGGCGAGCGGGGCCGAGAACGTGGATGTGTTCTGGGCGCTTCGCGGCGGCGCCGGCGGTAATTTCGGCGTCGTGACCGATATGGAGTTCGAACTCGTCGAAGTTCCGACCACCCCGGTCACCACAGCCGAGATCGTCGTCACCGGCCGCGATGCCGCACTGGCGACAGCGTTGGCGTTTCAGGGACTTCGCCACCAAGCCGAACGCATTGCGACCGGAAATCTGTACCTGGGCCACAGTCAAGACGGAGTCGAGGCCGTCCTGACAACGCAGATCCTCGCCGACGAGAGGAACGCCCGGGACCTGTTGACCCGGCTGCTGGCGATCCCCGGCGTCCACGCCGAGATCACCCAGCGGAGCTGGTGGGACGCCTACGGCTGGTACGTGACGCCACCGTCGCCTGCGTACTCCTTCTGGGATCGTTCACTCTATGCCGACGACTTCCTGTCCGGTGAGGTCCTGTCGGCGGCCCTCGATGTCGTCGCGCGATTTCCCGCAGGCGCCGAACGTTACGGCGCGATGGGCCTTTACGGCTGGGTCGGTGGCGCGGTGCATGATGTCGAGGCTGCCGCGACCGCATATGTTCACCGCCGTGCGCGGGTATTGGTCGAGATGTCGGCCGGCTGGCCCACTCCACCCACTCCGGGCGCTCCCGTAACCGCTATCCCCGACGACATCCGTGGGTGGGAAGAGGAACTGTGGGAGACGCTGCTGCCGCACACCACCGGTCGCTCCTACCAGAATTTCCCCGACCCCGAATTGCCGGACTGGGCCACCGCGTATTACGGCGACAACCTCGGGCGCCTCAGCCAGGTCAAGGCGACCTGGGATCCGGGTGGCCTGTTCACCTACCCTCAGTCGGTTCCGCAGGCTCGCTGACCAACCGACCTGGGATCACTTGTCCGGCGCCAGGATCTGGTCGGCGTCGAAGCAGCTGTGATCGCCGGTATGGCACGCCCCGCCGACTTGGTCGACCTCCAGCAGCACCGCGTCGCCGTCGCAGTCCAGCCGCACCGAGTGCACATGCTGGGTGTGCCCGGAGGTCGCGCCCTTGACCCAGTACTCACCGCGCGAGCGCGAATAGTAGGTCGCTTCGCGGGTTTCCAGCGTGCGGGCCAGCGCCTCGTCGTCCATCCAGGCGACCATCAGGACGTCGCCGCTGCCACGCTCCTGCGCGATCGCGGCGAACAGCCCGTTGGCGTCGCGCTTGAGCCGCTTGGCGATATCCGGGTCAAGGTTCATCGAACGGTGATTCCCTTCGCGGCCATCGCCGCCTTCACCTCACCGATAGTCAGCTCGCCGAAATGGAAGACGCTGGCCGCCAACACCGCATCGGCTCCCGACTCGACGGCGGGCGCGAAGTCGCCGACCGCGCCGGCACCGCCACTGGCGATCACCGGGACCGTGACCGCCTTGCGGACCGCACGCAGCATCGCCAGATCGAAACCGGCTTTGGTGCCGTCGGCGTCCATCGAGTTCAGCAGGATCTCGCCGACACCCAATTCGGCTCCGCGTCTTGCCCATTCGACCGCGTCGATACCGGTCCCCTGCCGGCCACCGTGCGTGGTGACCTCCCAGCCCGACGGGGTCGGCGCCGATCCGGCCGGCACCGTGCGGGCATCCACCGACAGCACGATGCACTGCGAGCCGAACTGCCGGGACAACTCGGCGAGCAGTTCAGGGCGGGCGATCGCGGCGGTGTTCACCGAGACCTTGTCGGCCCCGGCGCGCAGCAACACGTCGACATCCTCGACCGATCGCACTCCACCGCCGACGGTGAGCGGAATGAACACCTGCTCGGCGGTGCGCCGCACCACGTCGAGCATCGTCGCGCGGCCCGACGAGGACGCCGTGACGTCCAGGAAGGTCAGCTCGTCGGCACCCTCGGCGTCATAGACGGCGGCCAGTTCGACGGGATCGCCTGCATCCCGGAGGTTTTCGAAGTTCACACCCTTGACCACCCGGCCGGCATCGACGTCCAGGCAGGGAATCACACGCACCGCGACGTCCATCAGAGGTAATTCTCCGGAGGACCGACCCGGTCGAGGATCTCCATGACGCGCTCGTGCACACCGGGGGCGGCGGCCAGCGCGGCCCGCGACGACGGCGTCCAGTGCTCTCCGGACAGGTCGGTGACGACTCCGCCGGCCGAGCGTACAAGGGCGACTCCGGCGGCGTGATCCCAGATGTGATCGCCGAAACTGATTGCCGCACCCATGATTCCGGACGACACGTACGCGAAGTCGACACCGGTCGCGCCGTGCATGCGCAGCTTCGAACAGACCCGGCTCAGATTCTCCAGCACGGCCAGCCGGTAGCGGCCGGGGAAACGTCCCCGCCAGTCGACGTTGAACGTTCCGATACCGATCACGCACTGGCCGATCTCGCCGTGCCCGATCGGGACTTGCGCTTTCCCGTTGTAGTACACCGGGCCGCCCACCACCGTGCTGTACCGCTGGTCGGTGAACGGCAGCCAGGTCAGCCCGGCGACGGGCTCGCCGTCCCGCAGCAGACCCAGCAGGATCGCGGCCATCGGCGACCCTGCGGCGTAGTTGAAGGTGCCGTCGATCGGGTCGAGCACCCAGACCAGCGGGGAGTCGATTGGGGCGCCGCCGAATTCCTCGCCGTGCACACCGATGCCGGTGGTCGCCTCCAAAGCCTGGACCACCTGGCGTTCGATGGCCAGGTCCACCTCGGTGGCGAAGTCGTTGCCCTTCTTCTGCACGGCCGAGTCGGCCCGGTGCCCGGCGATGAACGGTGCGGACGCCTCGTCCAGAATCACCGCCGCCTGGGCCACCAGGGTGTCGAGGTCCACTATTGGCTCACCGCGGCAAGCGCCTCCGGCAGCGTGAATCGGCCGGCGTAGAGCGCCTTTCCGACGATCGCGCCTTCCACACCGCTGTCGACCAGCGTCGCGATCGCGCGCAGATCGTCCAGGCTGGACACGCCTCCCGACGCGATGACCGGCGCGTCGGTGCACTCGGCCACACCTTCGAGCAGGTCGAGGTTGGGTCCGGTGAGAGTGCCGTCCTTGGTGACATCGGTGACCACGAACCGCGAACAGCCTTCGCTGTCAAGGCGTTCCAGCACATGCCACAGATCCCCGCCGTCGGTCTCCCAGCCGCGGCCGCGCAGCCGGTGCTCCCCCTCGACGATCTGCACGTCCAGGCCGACGGCGACCTTGTCGCCGTACTCGGCGATCGCAGCCGCGCACCACAGTGGGTTCTCCAGCGCCGCAGTGCCGATGTTGACCCGGGTGCAGCCGGTCGCCAGCGCAGCCTTGAGCGACTCGTCGTCGCGGATCCCGCCGGACAGTTCGACGTTCACGTCGAGCTGCCCGACGACCTCGGCCAGCAGTTCACGGTTGGAGCCGCGACCGAATGCGGCGTCGAGGTCCACCAGGTGGATCCATTCGGCGCCGTCGCGCTGCCAGGTCAGTGCGGCGTCCAGCGCCGAACCGTACTCGGTCTCGCTGCCGGCCTTGCCCTGCACCAGACGGACCGCCTTGCCCTCGACCACGTCGACGGCAGGTAACAAAATCAGTGGCACTCTTACAGCCCCTCAACCCAATTGGTGAGCAACGCCGCACCGGCGTCACCGCTCTTCTCCGGATGAAATTGTGTCGCCGACAGCGGACCGTCTTCGACCGCGGCCAGGAACCGCACGTGATGGCTGGCCCAGGTCAGCTTCGCCTCGGGTGCGCCCTCCCACTTCTGCGCCGCATAAGAGTGCACGAAGTAGAACCGGGTGTCGGCGTCGAGCCCCTTGAACAGCACACTGTCCGGCGCCGCGTCGACGACGTTCCAGCCCATGTGCGGGATCACCGGCGCCTCCAGCCGGGTGACCGAGCCCGGCCACTGCCCACAGCCCTTCGATTCGACCCCGAACTCCACGCCGCGGGCGAACAGGATCTGCATGCCCACGCACACGCCGAGCACCGGCCGGCCCGCGGCAACCCGCTCGGCGATGATGCGGTCGCCCCCGATGCCGCGCAGGCCGACCATGCACGCCTCGAACGCGCCGACCCCGGGCACCACCAGGCCGTCGGCGTTGAGCGCACGCTGCGCGTCGGCGGTCACCTCGACGTCGGCCCCGGTACGTTCCAGCGCCCGCTGCGCCGAGCGCAGGTTGCCCGAGCCGTAGTCCAGGACGACGACGGATCTAGCTGTCACAGTGAGCCTTTGGTGGACGGCACGCCAGAGACCCGGGGATCGGGCTCGACGGCCTGTCGCAGTGCCCGCGCCACCGCCTTGTATTCCGCCTCGGTGATGTGGTGCGGATCGCGGCCATACAGTGTGCGCACGTGCAGCGAGATGCGGGCGTTGAATGCCAGCGACTCGAACACGTGCCGGTTGACGACCGTGTGGTAGGGCACGCTGGAGCCGGCGATGGTGAAGTCGACCATGTAGTCGGGTTCACCGGTGTGCACGAAGTAGGGGCGGCCCGAGACGTCGACGGCAGCGTGGGCCAGCGTCTCGTCCATCGGGATGAAGGCGTCGCCGAAGCGACGGATGCCCTTCTTGTCGCCGAGGGCCTGCCCGAGCGCGGTGCCGAGCACGATCGCGGTGTCCTCGATGGTGTGGTGACCCTCGATGTCGACATCGCCCTTGGCGGAGATCGTCAGGTCGAAACTCGCGTGGGTGCCCAGCGCGGTCAGCATGTGGTCGAAGAACGGCACCCCGGTGTGCACGCTGACCTCTCCGGTGCCGTCGAGATTCAGCTCGACGACGATGTCGGATTCGCGGGTCTTGCGTTCGACCTTGGCGATGCGGGTCATGGTGCTCCTATTTTGGCGCTGGCGGCGAGGAAGGCGTCGTTCTCGTCGGCCAATCCGATGGTGGTGCGCAGATATCCGGGGATGCCGACATCGCGGATCAGGATGCCTTCGTCGAGGTAGCGCTGCCAGGCCGCGCCGGCGTCGGCGAATTCGCCGAACAACACGAAGTTGGCGTCGCTGGGGATGACACGGAAACCGTAGTCGGTCAGCGCGGCACTGACCCGCTCCCGCTCGGCGATCAGCGTCGCGACGCTGCCCAGGGTGTCGTCGGCGTGGCGCAACGCGGCACGGGCGGCCGCCTGGGTGACCACCGAGAGGTGGTAGGGAAGCCGGACCAGCAACACCGCGTCGATGATCGCCGGGGCGGCGATCAGATACCCCAGCCGGCCGCCGGCGAACGCGAATGCCTTGCTCATGGTGCGGCTGACGATCAACCGGGACGGATACTCCTCGATCAGCGCGATGGCGCTGGGCTGACTGGAGAACTCACCGTAGGCCTCGTCGACGATCAGGATGCCGTGGTGCATGGCGTCCAGTAGCCGCCGCAGGTCGTCGAGCGGAACACTCTGGCCGGACGGGTTGTTGGGGCTTGCGACGAAGACGACGTCTGGGTCGCGGGCGGCGATGACGGTCGCCGCCGTGTCGACGTCGAGGCTGAAATCGGCCGCGCGCACCGACTCCACCCACTCGGTCTGGGTGCCGTTGGAGATGATCGGGTGCATCGAGTACGACGGCACGAAACCGATGGCGCTGCGGCCCGGGCCGCCGAACGCTTGCAGCAACTGCTGCAGGATCTCGTTGGATCCGTTTGCCGCCCAGACGTTTTCCTCCGCGACCTCGACTCCGGTCTGATCGCGAAGGTAGGCGGCGAGGTCAGCGCGCAGCGCGACGGCGTCGCGGTCGGGATAGCGGTGCAGTGCGGCTGCGGCCGCCTGCACCGACCGTGTGACGTCCTCGACCAGTGCCGGGCTCGGCGGGTGCGGGTTCTCGTTGGTGTTGAGCCGCACCGGCACGTCGAGTTGCGGAGCGCCGTAGGGAGATTTCCCGCGCAGGTCATCGCGCAGCGGCAGATCGGCCAGCGTCACGCCGGCTCCGGGAATGGGGCTCACCGCTCGAACCTCCGGCGGACCGCCTCACCGTGAGCCGGCAGATCCTCGGCCTTGGCCAGTGTGATCACATGTCCTGACACGTCTTTGAGCGCCGCCTCGGTGTAGTCGACGACGTGGATACCGCGCAGGAAGGTCTGCACCGACAGGCCGCTGGAGTGCCTGGCGCAGCCCGCGGTGGGCAGCACGTGGTTCGACCCGGCGCAGTAGTCGCCGAGGCTGACCGGCGACCACGGCCCGACGAAGATCGCCCCGGCCGCGCGAATACGGCCGGCCACCTCGTTGGCGTCCACGGTCTGGATTTCCAAATGTTCTGCGGCATAAGCGTTGACGACCCGAATTCCGGTGTCGACATCGTCGACCAGCACGATGCCGGACTGGCGCCCGCGCAGCGCTTCGGTCACCCGCTCCCGATGCTTGGTGGTCTCCAGCTGCACGGCCAACTCGGCTTCGGTGGCCTGCGCCAGCTCGGTGCTGTCGGTCACGAGCACACTCGCGGCCATCACGTCATGCTCGGCCTGGCTGATCAGATCGGCCGCGACATGGACCGGGTCGGCGGTGTGGTCGGCGAGGATCGCGATCTCGGTGGGCCCGGCCTCGGCGTCGATACCGATCTGCGAGCGGCAGATCCGCTTGGCCGCGGTCACATAGATGTTGCCCGGCCCGGTGACCATGTCGACAGGTGCCAGCTCGGCGCCGTCGGTGTCGGTACCGCCGTAAGCCATCAGCGCCACCGCCTGCGCGCCGCCGACCGCCCACACCTCCTCGACGCCGAGCAGCGCGGCCGCCGCGAGGATCGTCGGGTGCGGCAGACCACCATGGCCGGCTTGCGGGGGGCTGGCGATCACCAGTGAGTCGACCCCGGCGGTCTGCGCGGGCACGACGTTCATCACCACACTGGACGGGTAGACGGCATTGCCGCCCGGCACGTACAGACCGACCCGCTCCACCGGCACCCAGCGCTCGGTGACCGACGCGCCGGAGTCGAACAGCGTGGTGGTGTCGGTGCGCCGCTGATCGGCATGCACGGCGCGGGTGCGATCGATCGCCACCTCGAGCGCGGCGCGCACATCGGCGGGCAGTGCGGCCAGCGCCTCACCGAGGGCGGCGACGGGAACCCGCACGGTCGCGGGGCGCACCCCGTCGAATTTCTCGCCGTACTCCAGTGCCGCGACGGCACCGCGCCCGGCGACGTCGTCGACGATCGGCCGGACCTTGGGGACCACGGCGTCGACGTCCACGCCGCCGCGCGGAAGCGCCGCACGCAGCGAGGCGGCGGTCAGCACGCGGCCGCGCAGGTCGATCCGGTTCATGGCGAAGCTGGTCATCGGATCAATTGTCCCCGATCGGTGCACCCGAATAAAAATCGATTGAGCGCGGCAGTCACCGGCCCGGATACTGCGGGTATGCAATTCGAGCTGTGGCTGGCCTTCATCGGCGCCGCGATCGCCATCAGTGTGTCCCCCGGGGCCGGTGCGATCCAGTCCATGGCGACCGGTCTGGCGCACGGCCTGCGCCGCGGCTACTGGAGTATCACCGGGCTCGAGATCGGCCTGATGCTGCAACTCGTGGCGGTGGCCGTCGGCCTCGGCGCAGCGGTCGCGCAGTCGATCGTCGCATTCACGGTGATCAAGTGGATCGGCGTGGTCTACCTGGTCTATCTGGCCGTCCGCCAATGGCGCAGCAAGCCCTTTGACCTGGGTGAACAGCTCGACACCACCGCCGGTGGCGGGCGGTGGTCCCTGCTGGTGCGCGGCTGCCTGGTCAATGTCACCAACCCCAAGGGGCTGGTGTTCCTGCTGGCTGTGCTCCCCCAGTTCGTCGTGCCGACCGCTCCGCTGCTGCCGCAGTACCTCGCCATCGGGGCGACGATGGTCGTGGTCGACCTGGTGGTGATGGGCGCCTACACCGGGCTGGCATCCCGGCTGTTGCGGTGGCTGCGCACACCACGCCGGCAGAGAGCGATGAACCGGACGTTCTCCGGCCTGTTCGCGGCGGCGGCGGTGGTGCTGTCCCTGGTGCGCCGGGGCGCGGCCGCCTAACGTGAGCGCCATGTCGACCAAGGATCACCCGAACAACGCCCCTGGCGTGCCGATGAAGTTCCCGGTCTGGTTCGAGAACTTCCAGATCAAGTACTTCAATCCGGCAGTGAAGCCGCTGGCCAAATTCATGCCGGGCATGTCGGTCATCTCGCACCGCGGCCGCACCTCGGGCAAGCAGTACGAGACGGTGGTCTCGGCCTTCCGCAAGGGCGACACCCTGGCCGTCATGCTCGGCCACGGCAAGACCAACTGGGTCAAGAACATCCTGGCTGCCGGCGAGGCCGACATCCGGCACGGCCGCAAGACCCTGCATCTGGTGAATCCGCGGGTGGTGCCCGCGGGCACCGACGATCCGTCGCTGCCCGGGGTTGCCCGTCGCGGCGTGAAGCGCGGCGTCGGCGCGTTCGTCGCCGATATCGCCTAGAGGTCCAGACCGACGTCGAGGACCCGTACCGAGTGGGTCAACGCCCCCACGGCGAGGAAGTCGACCCCTGTACCGGCATATTCGGCGGCGCTGTCCAGGCTGAGGCCGCCTGAGGACTCCAACAGCACGCCGGGGGCGTTGGCGTCGCGACGCTGGACCGCGATCTGGGTCTGCCACACCGGGAAGTTGTCCAGCAGGATCAGCTGCACATCCTCGGCGAGCACCTCGTCGAGCTGCTCGAGGGTGTCCACCTCGACCTCGCACGGCAGATCCGGCGCGGCGGCACGCACGGCCCGCAGCGCGGCGACCACCGAACCGGCGGCGGCGACGTGGTTGTCCTTGATCAGCGCGGCGTCGCCCAAGCCCATCCGGTGATTGACGCCGCCGCCCACCCGGACCGCGTACTTCTGCAGTGCCCGCAGCCCTGGCAGCGTCTTGCGAGTGTCGCGGATCTTGGCTTTGGTGCCGTCGACGGCGTCGACCCACGCCGCAGTGGCGGTCGCGATCCCCGACAGGTGGCACACCAGGTTCAGCAGGGTCCGTTCGGCGGTCAGCAGCCCCCGCGTCGGTGCCTGCACCCGAAGTAGGGCAGCCCCGGCCTCCAGCCGGGTGCCGTCGTCCACCCGGTCGACGACCTCGTAGCCGTCCTGACCGAGCACTTCGTCGAGAACCAGCAGCGCCACGTCGATGCCGGCGGCGACCCCGGGCTCCCGGGACACCAACGACGCAACCGTGCCGGCGTTCTCGGGAACCGTCGCCAGGGTCGTGACGTCGGGGCCGTGGCGCAGATCCTCGTCGAGGCCGCGAAGGATCGTAATGCGGGCTTGCGCAAGCTCGTCGTCGGTGAGTTTCATTGCAGGCAGGCCGCCGCGTGGTCACCGTGGAGGGTGCGGCTGAAGGCCTGTGCCGGATCGGTGTCCGGGTGATCGCCGCGGTGGTGGCAGCCGCGGGATTCGGTGCGCGCCAACGCCGCCGTGGTCACCGCGCGGGCGGTGGCGGTGAGTGCGACATCCTCGGCGGCGGCGCGGGTGGTCATGCGCGTTGGTGTTGCCTCGGCCAGGATGTCGGTGAGTTGATGCAGACCGGTAGCGTCCCTTACTACGGAAGCCCACTGGGTCATGGCGGCTTGCAGTTGTGTGCGGTCGAGTGCATTGTGTTGGCGCTCATCGGCTTTCGCTACCGGCGCACCCGCCTCGCGGGCGTGCCCGACGGCGGCCCGCCCGGCGCGGCCGCCGACCACCAAACCTTCGAGCAGGCTGTTGGAGGCCAGCCGGTTGGCGCCGTGCATGCCGGTTCGGGCCACCTCGCCGGCGGCGAACAAGCCAGGCAGTTCGGTCCGGCCGGACACGTCGGTGGCCACCCCGCCGCAACTGTAATGCGCGCCCGGCACGACCGGGATCAGCTGCCGGGTGGGGTCGATGCCCGCGGCGCGGCAGGCTGCCGTGACCGTCGGGAAGCGTTGCGCGAACCGCTCGATGGAGCGCGCGTCGAGGAACACGCACTCGTCGCCGGTTTCGCGCAGTCGGGCCTCGATGGCCGCGGCGACGACGTCGCGCGGGGCGAGATCGCCCATGGGGTGTTGTGTGGTCATCGACTCGCCGCGGGCGTCGCGCAGCACCGCACCCTCGCCCCGCAGCGCCTCGGTGATCAGCGGCCGGCGTCCGGTGGCATTGCGGTCGAACAGCATGGTCGGGTGGAACTGGACGAATTCGATGTCGGTGACGCCGACGCCGGCCCACAGCGCCAGGGCGATGCCGTCGCCGGTGGAGCCTTCCGGGTTGGTGGTCGCCCGGTACAGGTGGCCCAGTCCACCGGTGGCCAGGATCACCGACGGGGCGTGCACGATGCCGAGACCGTCGGAGTTGCGGACCAGCACCCCGGTGACAGCGGTGCCATCGCTGAGGACTTGCAGCGCAACATGATTGCGCCGGATGTCCAGGGTGGCGGCGGCATGGTCGAGTGCGCGCTGCACCTCGGCGCCGGTGGCGTCGCCCCCGGCGTGGATGATGCGCCTGCGGGAGTGGCCACCCTCACGGGTCAGCGCCCACTGCCCGGGAGCACTCTCGTCGAACCGGGCGCCGTCTTCGACCAGGTCGGCCACCGCGCGGTAGCCGTCGGCGACGATCGACCGCACCGCCTCGGGGTCGCACAACCCGGCGCCGGCCGCCAGAGTGTCGCGGACGTGCGCTTCCACCGAATCGTCGGTGTGCGGCAGCACCACCGCGATGCCGCCCTGGGCGTAGAACGTCGCGGTATCAGGCGCCTTACTCAGAATGACTGTGCGACTGCCCTTTCGGTGTGCGGCCAGGGCCGCTGCCAGACCCGCCACCCCGGTGCCGATCACCACGACGTCGGCGCGCTGCTGCCAGTCCACACCCGCGGCGCCGACCCCGCAGGCGAATGAGCGCGTCATTCGCCGCCGCCGGGCTGGCCGATCTCGATCATCCGCTGCACGCTGGCACGGGCCAGCCGGGCGGTCTCGGGATCGACGTCGACCTCATCGGCGCCATCGACCAGGCAGCGCAGCAGAGCGGCCGGGGTGATCATCTTCATGTATTTGCAGGAGGCCCGGTCGTTGACGGCCTGAAAATCGATTCCCGGTGCGGCGCGGCGCAATTGGTGCAGCATCCCGACTTCGGTGGCGACCAGTACCTGCTTGGCATGCGAGGCCTTGGCGGCGTCCAGCATGCCGCCGGTGGACAGGATCTTGACTCGGTCCGACGGGAAGGCGCCTTCACCGGCCAAATAAAGCGCCGATGTGGCGCAACCGCATTCGGGATGGACGAACAGCTCGGCATCGGGGTGGCTGCGAGCCTGATCGGCCAGTTCGTCGCCGTTGATACCCGCGTGCACGTGGCACTCGCCGGCCCAGACGTGCAGGTTGGTGCGGCCGGTCATCCGGCGGACGTGGGCGCCGAGGAACTGGTCCGGGCAGAACAACACCTCCCGGTCTTCCGGGATGGAGGCCACCACCTCGACGGCGTTGGACGAGGTGCAGCAGATATCGGTGAGCGCCTTCACGGCCGCGGTGGTATTGACGTAAGAGACGACGACCGCACCGGGGTGCTCGTCCTTCCAGGCCTGCAGTTCCTCGGCGGTGATCGAGTCGGCCAGCGAGCAGCCGGCGCGCTGATCCGGGATCAGCACCGTTTTCTCGGGGCTGAGGATCTTGGCGGTCTCGGCCATGAAGTGCACGCCGCAGAACACGATCGTCTCTTCGGCGGCCTCGGCGGCGATCCGGGACAGCGCCAGCGAGTCACCGACATGATCGGCAACGTCCTGAATTGCCGGCAGCTGGTAGTTGTGCGCCAGGATGGTCGCGTTACGCAAGGTGGCCAGCCGGCGAACCTCGGCGGCCCATTCCTCGTCACCGTTCACCCCGCTGTAACCACCGGGTCCGTCGGTGATGCGAGCGACAAGGCCAGCCCCAACGGCGCCGTCGACGGCGTCAGAACGATCCAGGACGGTCATTTCCGCCTCCTGTCTTGCTTCCGAGGTTTTCGACTTATAATCGAAAACGTGCCCCATACTAGCACCGAACACGAAGTACTCGCCGTCGTATTCCAGGTTGGCGACGTCCAGTCGCGTACACCCGCCCTTAACGTGCTGTTATGGCAACGCGGCCTGAATCCCGAGCGGGGCAAGTGGTCTTTGCCCGGTGGCAGGCTGCGCGCCGACGAGGACCTGACCAGTTCGGTGCGCCGCCAGCTCGCCGAGAAGGTCGACGTCCGCGAGATCGCCCACCTGGAACAGCTCGCGGTCTTCTCCGACCCGGGCCGCGTGCCCGGTGTTCGCACGATCGCCTCGACGTTCCTCGGCCTGGTGCCGTCGGTCGCCACCCCCGAGTTGCCGCCGGACACCCGCTGGCATCCGGTCAGCGCCCTGCCGGAGATGGCCTTCGACCACGCCCCGATGGTCGAGTACGCCCGCACCAGGCTGGTCGCGAAGCTGTCGTACACGAATATCGGATTCGCCTTGACGCCAAGGGAATTCGCGCTCTCGACGTTGCGCGACATCTATGGTGCCGCCCTTGGCTATCAGGTCGACGCCACCAATCTGCAGCGGGTGCTCGCGCGCCGCGGCGTCATCACACCGACCGGGACGACGGCCCATCCCGGCCGCAGCGGCGGCCGTCCGGCGGCGCTGTACCGCTTCACCGACTCGCATTTGAGGGTGACCGACGAGTTTGCCGCGTTGCGGCCACCCGGGTGAGTCGACTGGCTTCTTAGACCCTTCTTAAGGTAGAAAGGGTGGAATGCATCCGGTAGGCACCGGGGCGCCGAGCCCCGAATGGATCGGCCGCGCCCCGCACGAGGAACTCGAGCGTGGTGCGCATCCGTTGCTTCCGGCCGAAGACCCGTTCTACGAACCGCCCGCCGGTTTCGAGCATGCCGAGCCGGGCACCGTGCTGCGCTCCCGCGACGTCCAACTGGGTTTCCTGGGACTGATCCCGCAGCGAGTGCGGGCCACCCAGCTGCTGTACCGCAGCACCGACCACAACGGGTTGCCGCAGGCCACCGTCACCACCGTGCTCATCCCGACCGGCCACACCCCTCACCAGGTCCGCAACGTCGTCTCGTACCAGTGCGCCATCGACGCGGTGGCCTCGCGCTGCTTTCCCTCGTACGCCATGCGCCGGCACGCCAAGGCCGTCGGCTCGCTGCCCCAGCTTGAGTACCTGCTCGTCGCGGCCGCACTCGCCGAGGGCTGGGTGATCTCGGTCCCCGACCATGAGGGTCCGGCCGGCATCTGGGGCGCCCCCTACGAACCTGGCTACGCCGTCCTCGACGGTCTGCGGGCAGCGCTCGGGTTCGAGGCGTTCGGCCTCGCCGCGGACAGCCAGGTCGGGTTGTGGGGCTACTCCGGCGGCGGGCTCGCCACCGCGTGGGCGGCCGAGGTGCACGAAGATTACGCCCCAGAGCTGAACATCGTCGGCGCCGTCCTGGGTTCGCCGGTCGGCGACCTGGGCCACACGTTCCGCCGGCTCAACGGCTCGTACCTGGCCGCGTTGCCCGCGCTCGTGGTCGCCGCGCTGGCCAAGACCTATCCCGACCTGAACCGGGTGATCGAGCAGAACGCCACCGAGGACGGGCTGGCCCTTCTGCGGAGCCTCGAGAACATGACGACCGCGGAGGCCGTCGTCCGGCTGTTCCGCACCGACTTCGACGACCTGGTGCACCCGCCGCTGGAGGAGATCCTCGCGACGCCGGAGGTTCAGTACGTCTTCGACAACATCAAGCTCGGCAAGGCGGTGCCCGACCTTCCGGTGCTGATCGTGCAGGCCGTGCACGACTCGGTGATCGACGTCGACGACATCGACGACCTGGTGCACACCTACTCCACCGGCGGGGCGCGGGTGACCTACCACCGCGACATGTTCAGCGAGCACATGCTGCTGCACCCGATGTCGGCGCCGATGACGCTGCGCTGGCTGACCGACCGGTTCGCCCAGCGCCCGATCGACGAGCACATCGTGCGGACGAAGTGGCCGACGCTGCTCAATCCCATGACCTACGCGGGAATGTGGCGCCTCGGCGGGATCGTTGCGCGCGTGGTGTCCGGCGGCCGGGTTCCGCTGCGCCCGCTCTAAGGGCCCAGCTCTGAGGGCCCAGCTCTGAGGGCCCAGCTCTAAGCGGGAGCGCGTCCGGTCGCAGGCAGAGCCCCGAGATCGTCACGCGGGGTGGCCACCGCCATCAAGGCATATGTCAGCGCCGCGATAGCGGCCGGAAACAGTAGCGTCGTCGCGATCTGTAACGGTCCGTGCGCAAAGAACACCGGCGGCGCCTCGGAGTAGTAGAAGATCCGGTTTTCCGGGGTGACCGGAGCCGTGTCGAACGGCACCGGCCCGTAGTGCCAGCGCACCAGCAGCGCACCCACACCCGCGGCTGCACCGGCGCCGGCGATCGAACCCACCCACAGCGCCGTCGCCAGCAGTGGGCCACGATGGGCGCGCCACTGCCACACCAGAACCGCCGCCACGATCGCCATCGACGTCAACAACCCGATGAGCAATGCCGCCGCCACGAACAGATGATCGGATTCGCTGCCGAGGTAGGTCTGCACCCGGTGACCGGAGCGGGTCAGCGCCACCACACCGTGCGCCGAGGGCGCCAGCACCGACCACACCGCGCCGATCACCACGCCTGCCACGGTCAACCCGATGAACACCACGATTGCCGCGCGACGCCTCGAAAAACGTTGTCGTGGTTCGAGATTCACCGCTGGTCCTCCAGATCATGGGAGTCGACCCGACCATGTCGCGAGCACTTGGCCCACCAGCCGTCCGGGCGCACCTGGACCACCATCCGGCGTCCGCACTCCGCGCAGAAACGAGGCGGCTCCAGACCGAGCTGAGCCGCGGTGGGCACGACGCTGCCTGCGGGCTCGCCGGTGTAGACGTTGTAGACCCCGGCACTCACCGGTGCGGGCAGCTGTCCGACCATCGCCACTACAGGCTGGCGTTCAGAGCCTTGATCGGCATCTGCAGATCTTCGAGCAGCTCGAGATCGGCCTCAGCCGGGCGACCCAGCGTGGTCAGGTAGTTTCCGACGATCACGGCATTGATGCCACCGAGGATGCCCTGCTTGGCGCCGAGGTCGCCGAGCGTGATCTCCCGGCCACCGGCGAACCGGAGCATCGTCCGCGGCAGTGCCAGGCGGAACGCGGCGACGGCCTTGAGTGCCTCCGACGCCGGCAACACCTCCAGATCACCGAACGGGGTGCCCGGACGCGGGTTCAGGAAGTTCAGCGGCACCTCGTGCGGATCGAGTTCGGCCAGGTTCGCGGCGAACTCGGCGCGCTGCTCGAGCGTCTCCCCCATGCCGAGGATGCCGCCGCAGCACACCTCCATGCCGGCCTCGCGCACCATCTCCAGCGTTCCCCAGCGCTCCTCCCACGAGTGGGTGGTGACGACGTTCGGGAAGTAGGACTGCGCGGTCTCTAGGTTGTGGTTGTAGCGGTGGACGCCCATCTCCTTGAGGCGATCCACCTGCTCCTGGGTGAGCATCCCCAGCGAGCAGGCGATCTGGATGTCGACCTCGTTGCGAATCGCTTCGATGCCCGCGGCCACCTGGGCCAGCAGCCGCTCGTCAGGTCCGCGCACGGCGGCCACGATGCAGAACTCGGTGGCGCCGGACTTGGCGGTCTGCTTGGCGGCCTCGACCAGGCTCGGGATGTCCAGCCAGGCGCTGCGCACCGGCGAGGCGAACAGGCCGGACTGCGAACAGAAGTGGCAATCCTCCGGGCAGCCACCGGTTTTCAGGCTGATGATGCCCTCGACCTCGACCTCCGGGCCACACCACTTCATCCGGACCTCGTGGGCCAAGGCCAGGAGTTCCTCGAGGTGATCGTCGGACAGCTGCAAGACCTCGAGCACCTGATCGCGGGACAGACCCTCGCCGCGCTCGAGCACCTGCTCGCGCGCCAGTGCCAATACGTCCGTCGCTGCCTGCGTCACCGGCTTGTCCTCCTGCGTTCGCCAACTTGAACAGTGTTCAGGCTAGGCTACGCGTGTGCAGCTCCACAAACGCGACGTGGTCGATGCGGCGACGACACTGCTGGACAACTACGGTATGGCCGACCTGTCCATGCGGCGGCTGGCCCGCGAGCTCGCGGTCTCCCCTGGCGCGCTGTACTGGCACTTCGCCAACAAACAGCAACTGCTAGGCGCGGTGGCTGACCGAATCCTGTGCACTGTCCACGACGTGCCTGCGGACTGGCGTGTCCGCGTCGAGGCGATTTGCGATCAGTTGCGCGACGCCCTGCTGTCCCACACCGACGGCGCCGAGTTGGTGTCCGCCAGTTTCGCCGCAGGCCAGTCGGAGGCGATGACGCAGATCTTGGATTGGCTGGCCGATGCGGCGATCGCCGCGGGCGTCGATACCGGGCACGCCGTGACCGCCGGCCGCACTGTCCTCTATTACGTACTGGGCTTCACCGCTGACGAGCAGTCCCGTCTGCAGTGGGACGCCGCCGGCGCCGACCTCCCCGACGAACAATCCGTGCTCGGTGCCGACCCCAGCCGCCGGTTCGGCTTCGGGGTGCAACTGCTGGTCGACGGCATCGCAGCGCGGCGGAGCCTGCCGGTGTGATCACCGTCAGACCAGGTGCGCCCGATCGCACTTGCGCTGCCGAGGGCCTACGAGACCGTGGTCCGCGACCGGATCACGTTCCGGGCCGGGTTGGGTTCCCGAAGGAGGAACGCGAGGCGATGGTGGCCGCCGAGCCGGACAAGTTTGCACTGCCTCGGCAATCGGACATGCGCTACAACTGGATCCACGTCCGCCTTGATGCGGCCGACCTCGACGAGGTACGCGAACTGGTGATCGACGGCCGGAAGATGTGCGTTCCCAAAAGCGTTGCCGCGCAAGTCAACTGATCAGTACGCGGTCGGTCCGCGCGTCGCTGTCCCAACGCCGCAACCCGACGATGCCGGCCCGGATGTCGGCGGTGATCCCGTCGACCAATCCGAGGGCGTCGCCTGCTTGAGCCGGGGTTAACCGGCGCCCCAGCGTGACGTGCGGGGTCCACCGACCCGGGGCGCTGTGTGCGAAGACATTGGTCACCGACGGCAGGCACACGTCGTAGATGTGTTCGTGCAGAGCCAGCAGTCCCGCGGAGGGAACCACCAGCCGGGCCAGCGTCATCCGCCCCACGCCGAAGACCAGCGGTGCGCCGAGGACAGCACGAAGCGGGAAGCGATCCGCCAGTTCGGCCAGACGGTCGTCGACGTCGGGCGAGATCCGCTCGGCCGCGATCAGCGTGATGTGCGGGCGGTTGGTGTCGGAAGTGACCCGCAGCTGACTGGGCAGACCGGCGTCCGCCAAAGCCTGCCAGGCGTGCCGGACCGCACCGTCGGCACGCTGGTCCAGGAGCAGCTCAATCGAGTGCGCCATCTCAGATCAAGCCGGCGACCCAGTCCGGGTCGAATGCCCGAGCGCTGAACAGCGCGAAGTCATTCGGCGACACCCCGGCCACTCCCGCCGGCAGCGCGGCACGGACCGGAGCCAGTTTGGCCAGCGCGTCACGGTTGGACTTCTCCGCCGGGCCGGGCTCGGCGGGCCAGGCGCCGATCACCAGACCGGCACAGGAAAGCCCTTTGGCGCCAAGCCCTTCCAGCGTCAGGGAGGTGTGATTCAGCGTGCCCAGGCCCGGTTCGACGACGACGAGCACCGGCGCGGCCAGTTCGACCGCGAGGTCGCGCAGCGTCGCACCGTCGGCCGTCAGTTCCACGAGCAGGCCACCGGCCCCCTCGACGAGCGTCAGCCGGCCGGGCCGGTCGACGTCGCGGATGACGGTCAGCAGCTCGCCGGTGCTGGGCAGCGGCAGGCCGGCGCTTTCGGCCGCGGCCGCCGGCGCCAGCGGATCCGGATAGCGGGCGACGCCGAACAGTTCGGTGACGCCGGAGAGCCTGCCGACTTCGGCGAGGTCGTCGTCGCCGTCGGCGGTGCCGGTCTGCACCGGCTTGCACACCGCGACGTCCCGCTCGGCGACCCGGGCGTGGCAGGCCAGCGCCGCGGTCACCACGGTTTTTCCCACCCCGGTCCCGGTGCCGGTGACGATCAGAACGCTCATCGGGGGTGCGCCGCCAATACCGAGTTCAAGACGTGGCGCGCGGCGTCCATCTCGTCGTCGGTCAACGATGCCCGCGCGGTCAGTCGCAGCCGCGAGGTGCCTGCGGGAACCGTCGGTGGCCGGAAACAGCCGACCCGCACCCCGGCCGCCAGACATGCGCTCGCCGCGGCCACCGCGATCTCCGGGTCGCCGAGAATGACTGATACAACGGCAGATTCAGGTTTTTCGGGGACGTCGCACATCTCGGCGAGTTCACCCGCCCGATCGATCACAGCCGTCGCCCGGTCCGGTTCGGCCACCAGCACGGTCAGCGCGGCCAGCGCGGCGCCGACGGGCGCCGGGGCCAGTCCGGTGTCGAAGATCATCGTGCGCGCGGCGTCGATGAGGTGGTCGCGCACCGCGGCGGGGCCGAGCACCGCGCCGCCCTGGCTGCCCAGCGACTTCGACATGGTCGTCGTCATGATCACGTCGGGCACCCCGGCCAATCCGGCCTCGTGGATGAGGCCACGTCCGCCGGCGCCGCGGACGCCGAGGCCATGGGCCTCGTCGACCAACAACAGCGCCCCGTGCTTGCGGCAGACGTCGTGCAGCCTGCGCAGGGGCGCCAGCGCGCCGTCGGTGCTGAACACCGATTCGGTGATGACCAGCGCCCGCTCTTCGTCACGCCCGGCCAGCGCGGCCTCGACCGCCTCGACGTCGAGGTGCGGCGCGACGACGACCCGCGCCCGCGAGAGCCGGCAGGCGTCGACCAGCGAGGCGTGCGACAGGGCGTCGGACACGATCAGCGATCCCGGGCCGGACAGCGCCACGGTGGCGCCGATGTTGGCGGTGTAGCCCGAGGAGAACACCAGCGCGGCCTCGGCGCCGACGAAATCGGCCAGGGCGCTTTCGAATTCCTCGTGAAGTTCGGTGTTTCCGGTGACCAGCCGCGAACCGGTCGAGCCCGCGCCCCAGGTGCGTAACGCGGCCACCCCGCCGTCGATCACCGCCGGATGTTGGGAGAGGCCCAGATAATCGTTGGAGGCCAGGTCCAATTCGGTGGCCACCGCGGGCCGGGTGCGCAGCGATCGGCGCAGGCCGGCGTCCCGGCGCTGCTGCTCGACAGTGTCGAGCCAGGCCAGTGGGGAAAGACCGACGCGGGTCACAGGCACTCCTCCGACGCTACTTGAACACCGTTCAGGTTAGCGTGACGACGAGCGCCGAGGAACGAGGGGTGAGAAGTCGCGCCATCACGCCAGTGCACGGGCCACGGCCACCATCGCCGAGGTGATCTGATCCACCTCGTCCGGCGTGCAGATGAACGGCGGCATCGCATAGATCAGGTTGCGGAAGGGCCGCAGCCAGACGCCGTTGTCCAGGGCGACCGGGGTGGCGACGGTCAGGTCGACCGGCTGCCGCGTCTCGATCACTCCGATCGCACCGAGCACCCGGACATCGGCCACCGACGACAGCCCGCGGGCCGGCTCGAGCCCCCGGGCCAGCCCGGCACCGATCTCGGCGACCCGGCCGCGCCAGTCCTGCGCAAGCAACAGTTCGACCGAGGCCACCGACACCGCACACGCCAGCGCATTGGCCATGAACGTCGGGCCGTGCATCAACGCACCGGCCTCGCTGCCGCTGATCGTCCGCGCGATGTCCAGCGTGCACAGTGTGGCCGCCAGCGTGACGTAACCACCGGTCAACGCCTTGCCGACGCACATGATGTCCGGACTGACCCCGGCATGGTCGGCGGCGAACAGCTCGCCGGTGCGCCCGAACCCGGTGGCGATCTCGTCGAAGATCAGCAGCACTCCGGCGCGGTCGCACAGCGCGCGCAGGTCGGTCAGGTAGCGCGGATCGTGGAATCGCATCCCACCGGCGCCCTGCACCACCGGCTCGACGATGACGGCGGCGAGCGAATCGGCATGCTCGAGCAGCTGGTCTCCGAACGCCGCGACGTAGTCCGGGTCGTAGTCACCCGGCACCGGGGGCGCGAACACCTGCGGGGACAGCACGTCGCTCCACAGCGAATGCATGCCGCCGTCGGGGTCGCAGACGCTCATCGGGGTGAAGGTGTCGCCGTGATATCCGCCACGCCACGTCATCAGCTTGGACTTGCCGAAGCGACCCGCACTGCGCCAGTACTGCAGCGCCATCTTTACCGCGACCTCCACAGCTACCGAGCCGGAGTCGGAGAAGAACACGGTCTCCAGCCCGGCGGGCGTGATGTCCACCAGCAGCTGCGCGAGACGCGCGGCGGGCTCGTGGGTCAACCCGCCGAACATGACGTGATTCATCGTCGACAACTGGCGGCTCAGCGCCGCGTCGAGCACCGGGTGGCCGTGACCATGCACCGCCGTCCACCAGGACGCCATCGCATCGAGCACCCTGATCTCGGTGTCGTCGCGAACCAGGGTCAGCCACGCGCCGTGGGCGCGGGTGGCCACCACCGGCGCCATGGCCTCGGCACCGATCGTGCTGTACGGGTGCCAGATGTGCGCGGCGTCGATCTGACTGATCTGGTGGGGGGTCAACGCCGACACGCTGTGTGAGCCTAGCCGAGGTCTGCAGCAGCCCCCGAGCACGTTTGCTCAACTGATTCCGTAGCCTCGACGCGCCGTTCGCTGCGGATGAGAAGAATACCGGGGTTGGGTAGATTGAGTCCCGATCATGTTCACCCTCAGCCCGCCCCGCCCGTCAGCAGTGACGCCAGCGGACTCCCCACCCGGCGCGGCGATGGGATCGCGGAAATCGGGCTTCTACCGTCACGATCTGGACGGTCTGCGCGGGTTGGCGATCGCCCTCGTCGCGGTGTTCCACGTGTGGTTCGGGCGCGTCTCGGGCGGGGTGGACGTCTTCCTGGTGCTCTCCGGGTTTTTCTTCGGCGGTTCCCTGTTGCGCACCGCGCTGAACCCTGACTCTTCGCTGTCGCCCTGGCCAGAGATCCGCCGACTTGTCCGCAGACTGCTGCCCGCACTGGTCGTGGTGCTTGCCGCAGGTGCCGTTTTGACCGTCCTCATCCAGCCCCAGACCCGCTGGGAGACCTTTGCTGACCAGAGCCTGGCGAGCCTGGCGTACTACCAGAACTGGGAGCTTTCGGCGACCGAGTCGAACTACCTCCGGGCCGGCGAGGCGGTCAGCCCACTGCAGCACATCTGGTCGATGTCCGTTCAGGGCCAGTTCTACCTTTCGTTCCTTGTTCTTATTTTCGCGTTCGCATATTTGCTGAGGCGCCCGCTGGGCAGGCGTTTGCGGCCAACGTTCGTTGCTTTGCTGGCCGTCCTCACCATCGCGTCATTCAGCTTTGCCGCCGTGCTGCACGTCAACGACCAGACGGCCGCGTACTACAACAGCTTCGCCCGCGCCTGGGAGCTGCTGCTGGGGGTCCTGGTGGGCGCGGCGGTGCCGTACATCCGCTGGCCGATGTGGCTGCGTACGGCGGCGGCGACGGTCGGGCTGGCCGCCATCGTCTCGTGCGGTGCGCTGATCGATGGGGTCCGCGAGTTCCCCGGTCCGTGGGCGCTCGTGCCGGTCGGCGCGACCGTGCTGATGATCCTGGCCGCGGCGAACCGCCAGGCGCGGCCGTCGACCAGTGACCGCCTGCCGCTGCCCAACCGGCTGTTGTCGGCCGCCCCGCTGATGACCCTCGGCGCGATGGCCTACTCCCTGTACCTGTGGCACTGGCCGCTGCTGATCTTCTGGCTCGCCTACACCGACGGCAGCCGGGCCGGCTTCGTCGACGGCGCAATCATCCTCGCGATCTCCGGCGTGCTGGCCTACCTCACCATGCGATTCGTCGAGGAGCCGCTGCGGTTCCGGCGCAGTGGCGCGGCGCAGGTGACGCCGCAGCCCACCATTCCGTGGCGCAGCCGCCTGCGCCGGCCCACGATCGCGCTGGGCACCACCGTGGCGCTACTCGGGGTGGCGCTGACGGCGACGTCGTTCACGTGGCGCGAGCACGTCACCGTGCAGCGCTCACACGGCAAGGAACTGGTGACGCTCTCCACCGCGGGTTACCCGGGAGCACGGGCCCTGACCGAACACGCCCGAGTGCCGAAGCTGCCCATGCGGCCCACCGTGCTCGAGGCCAAGAACGACCTGCCCGAATCCACCAACGACGGATGCATCAGTGATTTCGACAACGTCGGGGTCATCAACTGCACCTATGGCGACCTGTCGGCGACCCGAACCATCGCCCTGGCGGGCGGATCGCACGCCGAGCACTGGATCACCGCCCTGGACGCGCTGGCCAAGATGCACCACTTCAAGATCGTCACGTACCTCAAGATGGGCTGCCCGCTGACCACCGAGCAGGAACCGCTGGTGATGGGCGACAACCGGCCGTACCCGAACTGCCACGAGTGGAACGAACGGGTGATGGCCAAGCTGATCAGCGACCGCCCCAGCTTCGTGTTCACCACGTCGACCCGACCGTGGAACATCAAGCCCGGCGACGTCATGCCGGCCACCTATATCGGGATCTGGCAAACCTTGTCGGACAACGACATTCCGATCCTGGCGATGCGCGACACCCCGTGGCTGGTGCGCAACGGTGAACCGTTCTTCCCGACCGACTGCCTGGCCAAGGGCGGCGACGCGGAATCATGCGGGATCAAGCGCTCCGACGTGCTCTCCGATCGCAACCAGACCCTGGATTTCCTGGCGCAGTTCCCGCAGATGCGGGTCCTCGACCTCAGCGACGCGGTGTGCCGTCCGGACGTGTGCCGCGCCGTCGAGGGAAATGTGCTGATCTACCACGATTCTCATCACATCTCCGCGACGTACATGCGCACGTTGATCCCTGAGCTGGGCAGGCAGCTGGGGGCAGCCACCCGGTGGTGGTGACAACTTGCGCATCACGCGCGCCACGTCGATAAGGTCTAACGATGGCATCGAGTGAACCCGCGCTGGTCACCAGGTGGCCGGGTACCCCGTACCCGCTCGGGGCCACCTATGACGGCGCCGGCACGAATTTTTCGGTGTTCTCCGAGGTCGCCGACTCCGTCGAACTCTGCCTGATCGCCAAAGACGGCACCGAGACCCGCATCGAACTCGACGAGGTCGACGGATTCGTCTGGCATACCTACCTGCCGACGATCACTCCGGGACAGCGCTACGGCTTCCGGGTGCACGGCCCGTGGGACCCGGCGGCCGGCCACCGGTGCGATCCCAGCAAGCTTCTGCTCGACCCGTACGGCAAGTCCTTCCACGGCGACTTCGAATTCGGCCAGGCGCTGTACTCCTACGACCTGGACGCCGAGGACCTCGCATCCGGCGGCACCCCGCCGATGGTCGACTCGCTGGGCCACACCATGACCAGCGTGGTGATCAACCCGTTCTTCCAGTGGGGCTCCGACCATCCGCCGCGGACGCCCTACCACGAGACGATCATCTACGAGGCGCACGTCAAGGGGATGACCCAAACCCATCCCGGTATCCCCGACGAGCTTCGCGGCACGTATGCCGGGCTGGGCCACCCGGCCGTCATCGACCACCTCAAAAGCCTGAACGTGACGGCCATCGAGCTGATGCCGGTACACCAGTTCCTGCACGATCACCGCCTGCTGGACCTGGGACTGCGAAACTATTGGGGCTACAACACTTTCGGGTTCTTCGCACCGCACTATCAGTACTCGTCCACCCAGCACGCCGGCGGAGCGGTGGCCGAATTCAAGACCATGGTTCGCTCGTTCCACGACGCCGGCATCGAGGTGATCCTCGACGTGGTCTACAACCACACCGCCGAGGGCAACCACCTGGGCCCGACGATCAACTTCCGCGGCATCGACAACGCCGCCTACTACCGGCTGCTCGACGACGACAAACGGTTCTACAAGGATTTCACCGGCACCGGCAACAGTCTCAACGCCCGGCATCCGCACACCCTGCAGCTGATCATGGACTCGCTGCGGTACTGGGTGCTGGAGATGCACGTCGACGGATTCCGCTTCGACCTGGCCTCGACACTGGCCCGGGAGTTCTATGACGTCGACCGGCTTTCGGCATTCTTCGACCTGGTGCAACAGGACCCGGTGATCAGCCAGGTCAAGCTCATCGCAGAACCGTGGGATGTCGGCGAGGGCGGCTATCAGGTCGGCAACTTCCCCGGTCTGTGGACCGAGTGGAACGGCAAGTACCGCGACACCGTCCGCGACTACTGGCGCGGCGAGCCCGCGACCCTCGGCGAGTTCGCCTCCCGGCTGACCGGCTCGTCGGACCTCTACGAGGCGACCGGCCGACGTCCCAGCGCGAGCATCAACTTCGTCACCTGCCACGACGGCTTCACTCTCGCCGACCTGGTGTCCTACAACGAGAAACACAACGAGGCCAACGGCGAGGACAACCGCGACGGCGAAAGTCACAACCGGTCGTGGAACTGCGGTGTGGAGGGCCCGACCGACGACCCGGCGATCATGGCACTGCGCCATCAGCAGATGCGCAACATCCTGGCCACCCTGCTGCTCTCGCAGGGCACCCCGATGATCGCCCACGGCGACGAGATCGGCCGCACCCAACAGGGCAACAACAATGTCTACTGCCAGGATTCACCGCTGTCCTGGATGGACTGGACGTTCAAGGAAACTCACGCCGACCTATTGGAGTTCACCAAGAAGGTGACCGCTCTGCGCAAGGCGCACCCGGTCTTTCGGCGTCGCCGGTTCTTCGAGGGCGAACCGCTGCGCACCGGCGACCAGGTCCGTGACATCGCCTGGCTGACGCCTGCCGGCCAGGAGATGACCCACGACGGCTGGGGTTCGGGCTTCAAATTCGTGGGCGTCTTCCTCAACGGCGAGGCCATCCCCGAGCCCAACCTGCGGGGGGAACGCGTCGTCGATGACTCGTTCCTGCTGTGCTTCAACGCCCACAGCAAGCCGGTCGACTTCGTCACACCCGACGGGGACTACGCCGAGCAGTGGAGCGCCGTTCTGGACACTTCGGAGGCCACCGGCACCACCGACGTGGTCGTGAAAGCGGGCGAAACGATAAGTGTCCCATCTCGCTCGGTCTTGGTGCTTCAAAAGACCGCCTAGCGGGAACAGGCTCAGCTATGGCTTACCCGGTGCTGTCCACCTACCGCCTGCAACTACGCGGCGCTTCGGCGGGCGACGCGTTCACCTTCGCCGACGCCGAGAAACTCATCTCCTATCTCGACGATCTCGGCGTCTCCCACCTCTACCTGTCCCCCATCCTGACCGCGGCGCCGGGCTCCACCCACGGCTACGACGTCACCGACCCGACCACGGTCTCCGAGGAACTGGGCGGTGCCGACGGCTTGGCGCGGCTGGCCGAGGCCGCCAAGGCACGCGGCTTGGGTCTGGTCGTCGACATCGTCCCCAACCACGTCGGGGTTGATCAGCCACAGCGCAACCCCTGGTGGTGGGACGTGTTGAAGCACGGCCGACAGTCCCCGTACGCCACTTATTTCGACATCGACTGGTCCGTCGATCCCGAGGGCCGAATCCTGTTGCCGGTCTTGGGATCTGACAGCGACGTGGCGGATCTGACGGTGGACGGTGACCTGCTGCGACTCGGCGACCTGGCGTTCCCCATCGCCCCCGGAACCGGCGACGGCTCAGGCCCGGAGGTGCACGATCAGCAGCACTACAAGCTGATCGGGTGGCGCAACGGGGTGTGCGGCTATCGCCGATTCTTCTCGATCACCTCACTGGCGGGTCTGCGCCAGGAGGACCGGGCGGTCTTCGACGAGTCGCACGCCGAAGTGGCCCGCTGGTTCAGCGAGGGCCTGGTCGACGGGGTGCGTATCGACCATCCCGACGGCCTGACCGATCCGACCGGATACCTGGGATGGCTGCGCGAGCTGACCGGCCCGCAGGCCTGGATCGTGATCGAGAAGATCCTTGGTGTCGACGAAGCGCTGGACCCGACGCTGCCGATCGACGGCACCACCGGCTACGACGTACTGCGCGAGGTGGGCGGTGTCTTCGTCGACCCCACCGGCGCCGAGGCGCTGACCGATCTGGTCGATGCCGAGGGTTTCGACTACGCCGGGGCCCCGGAACTGATGCGGCAGTTGAAGATCAGCACCGCCACCACCACGCTGTCCAGCGAGCTCGCTCGACTGTGCCGCTCGATCGTGGCTGCCGTTGGCGCCGATCATCCGCAGTTGCCCGATGCGGTGGCGGCACTGCTCACCGAGGTCGGTGTGTACCGGTCGGATTACCTCACCCTGTCGGCCGTGCTGTCCACCGCGTTCGCGCACACCGTGGCCGCCCAGCCGGAGCTGGCCGTGCCACTGCAGCTGGTGTCGGCCGCTCTGGCGGGTGACTCCAGCGAGCCGGGCGCACGGCTGCAGCAGCTGTGCGGCGCGATGACGGCGAAGTCGGTGGAGGACTGCTACTTCTACCGCGACGCCCGGCTGGTGTCGCTGAACGAGGTCGGCGGCGAGCCGCACCGGTTCGGCGTCAGCGCCGCGGAATTCCACCGCAGCTCGGCGATCCGCGGCCGCCTGTGGCCCAAGTCGATGACCACGCTGTCCACCCATGACACCAAGCGCGGCGAGGATGTACGGGCCCGCATCGGCGTGCTGTCGCAAGTGCCCTCGCTGTGGGCCGAGTTCGTGGGCAGCTGGCAGAACACCACACCCGCGCCTGACGCCGCAACCGGATTGTTTCTGTTGCAGAACATCTTCGGCGTATGGCCTGCCGACGGACAGGTCACCGACGAGCTGCGGACGCGCGTGCACGCCTACACCGAGAAGGCCATCCGGGAAGCCATGTGGCACACCTCGTGGAACGACCCGGACACCGAGTTCGAGGACGCGGTGCACGCCTGGGTCGACGCCATCCTGGACGGCCCGGTCGCCACCGAGCTCACCGGAGTGGTGGTGCAGCTCGAACCGCACGCCCACAGCGACGCACTCGGCCAGAAGCTGCTGGCGCTCACCGTCCCCGGCATCCCGGACGTCTATCAGGGCACCGAGTTGTGGGAGGACAGCCTCGTCGACCCGGACAACCGCAGGCCGGTCGACTACCCGGCGCGCAGCGCGGAGTTGGAACGGCTGTCGCACAGCAAGATTCGCGTAGTACGAGCAGCGTTGCACGCCCGCCGCGACCATCCCGAGGCGTTCCTGTCCGGTGACTACCGTCCGGTGCTCGCCGAAGGTACTGCCGCACCTCACATCGTGGCGTTCCAGCGCGGCGTCGACGTGCTGGTCGCCGTCAGCCGCTGGACCGTCCGGTTGCACCACGACGGCTGGGGCGACACCACCCTGCCATTGCCGGACGGCACGTGGACCGACCGCCTGACCGGTAACCGGTGGACCGGCCCGACGCGGGCCGATGAATTGTTCGCCGAACTGCCCGTCATCCTCTTGGAGAGATCACATGCCTGAATTCGCCGTGTGGGCACCGCTGCCCAAGCGGGTGCGCCTCGACGTCGACGGGCAGCTCCATAACATGACGGTCGACGACAACGGCTGGTGGCGAGCCGACGTCGACTCCGCCCCGGACGCCCGGTACGGCTTCGTCCTGGACGACGACCCGACGGTGCTGCCGGATCCGCGCTCCGCCCGCCAGCCCGACGGTGTGCACGAGCGATCCCAACTATGGGATCCCTCCTCCGCGCAATGGTCGGACGCGCAGTGGGCGGGCCGCTCCATCGAGGGTGCGGTGATCTACGAGTTGCACACCGGCACGTTCACCCCGGAAGGCACGTTCGACGCCGCCATCGCGAAGCTGGACTATCTGGTGGACCTCGGCGTCGACTTCGTCCAGCTGATGCCCGTCAACGCCTTCAGCGGCGAGCACGGATGGGGCTACGACGGAGTGTTGTGGTATGCGGTGCACGAACCATATGGCGGCCCAGACGGTTTGGTGCGCCTGATCGACGCCGCACATTCTCGCGGACTCGGCGTGCTGATCGACGCGGTGTTCAACCACCTGGGGCCGTCCGGCAACTACCTGCCCAAGTACGGGCCGTACCTGTCCTCGGTCAGCAACCCCTGGGGTGAAGGCGTCAACCTGACCGGGCCCGACGCCGACGAGGTGCGCCGCTACATCCTCGACTGCGCGCTGCGCTGGATGCGCGACTTCCACGCCGACGGTCTACGACTCGACGCGGTGCACGCACTGGTCGACAACACCGCGATCCACATCCTCGAAGAGATGACCGCCGAAACCGACTCACTGTCAACCGTTGTGGGCCGGCCGCTGTCGCTGATCGCCGAGAGCGACCTCAACGATCCACGGCTGATCACTCCGCGCGACCGCGGCGGGTACGGTCTGACCGCGCAGTGGGACGACGACATCCATCACGCCATCCATACCGCGGTGTCCGGCGAACGGCAGGGCTACTACGCCGATTTCGGCTCGATGTCGGCACTGGCCAGCACGCTGCAGAACGGCTACTTCCACGCCGGCACCTACTCGTCGTTCCGGCACCGCAGGCACGGCAGGCCGCTGGACAAGACGCTGATCCCGGCCACCCGGCTCACGGCCTACACCTGCACCCACGATCAGGTCGGCAACCGCGCGACCGGGGACCGGCCGTCGCAGAACCTGGACTACGGCCAGCTCGCCATCAAGGCTGCGCTTGCACTCGGATCACCCTATACCGCAATGCTTTTCATGGGCGAGGAGTGGGCGGCGTCGACCCCGTTCCAGTTCTTCAGCTCGCACCCCGAACCCGAGCTGGCCAAGGCGACGGCGGAGGGCCGCAAGGCGGAGTTCGCCGACCACGGCTGGGATGCCGACGACATCCCGGACCCGCAGGACCCGCAGACGTTTGTGCGCTCGAAGCTGAACTGGGACGAGGTCGGCGAGGGCAGGCACGCCGAGCTGCTGGACTTCTACCGCGGTCTGATCGCGTTGCGCCGCACCGAACCCGAGATGGCCGACGCGTGGCTGCAGCACCTGGTGGTCGATTTCGACGAGGACGAACGCTGGATCGTGATGCGGCGCGGGCACATTGCGATCGCCTGCAACCTCGGCGAGCAGTCGGTCAGCGTGCCGGCCACCGGCGAGATTCTGCTGGCCTGGGGTGAGCCCGAGGTGGGCGCGCACGGCACCGAGTTGCCCGGGCACTCGGTCGTGGTGACGCGCACCGGCTAGGTCAGATACCGGTAGGCCGGCGAGCCCGGCTCCAGCGGCTCGACGTGCAGACCGGACGCATCCATCCGGGCCCGCAGCCCGTCGAGCCCGGCGGCCGAGCCGAGTTCGATGCCGACCAGCGCCGCACCGGTTTCGCGGTTGTTGCGCTTGACGTACTCGAACAGGGTGATGTCGTCGTTCGGTCCGAGGATCTCGTCGAGGAACCGGCGCAGTGCGCCCGGCTCCTGCGGGAAGTCGACCAGGAAGTAGTGCTTGAGGCCCAGGTGCACCAGCGACCGCTCGAGCACCTCGCCGTAGCGGGACACGTCGTTGTTGCCGCCGGAGATCAGACACACCACCGTCGACCCCGGCTCCACGCCGGCCTCAAGCAACCCGGCCACCGACAGCGCCCCCGCAGGCTCGGCGATGATGCCCTCGTTCTGGTACAGGTCCAGCATCGCCGTGCAGACCGCACCCTCGTCGACCGTCGTCACCGACACCATGTCGCCCGCCGCGGCCAGCGCCTGATACGGCAGCGCACCGATCTGCTTGACCGCCGCGCCGTCGACGAACTGGTCGACGTGCTCCAGCTCGACCGGGCCGCCGGCGGCCAGCGCCGCGATCATCGAGGCCGCGCCGGCGGGCTCGACGCCCAGCACCGCGGTGTTGGACGTCCGCTCGGCCAGGTAGGAAGTGATTCCCGCGATGCAGCCGCCGCCGCCGACCGGGACGATCACCAGGTCCGGTTCAGTGTCGAGCTGGGCGAGGATCTCCACGGCGATCGTGCCCTGGCCGGCCATCGTGCGCAGATCGTCGAAAGGCGGAACCAGGGTGGCGCCGGTGCGGGCGACATCGTCGAGAGCCGCCTCGGCCGCCAGGTCATAGGTCGCCCCGCCGACGATCAAGTCGATGAACTCCCCACCGTGATAGCGGATGCGGTCGCGCTTCTGCTTCGGGGTCTTGGCCGGCACGTAGACCCGGCCGTGCACGCCCATCGACCGGCAGGCCAGCGCGAAGCCCTGCGCATGATTACCGGCCGACGAGCACACCACCCCGGCGGCGATCTCAGCGTCGGAGAGCTGTTTGAGCAGGTTGTAGGCACCGCGCACCTTGTAGGACCGCACGCTCTGCAGGTCCTCACGCTTGAGGTACACCTCGGCGCCGGTGGCCTGCGAAAGCCGGTCGCTGTATTGCAGCGGGCTCTGGCTGACCACGTCCGCGATTCGCTGACCGGCCTCATCGATGTCGGCCGCCGAGATCGGTGTGGTCAGCGGCGTCCTTCGAGAATCCTGGGTCAGTTCAGCGGACACCGATCAATGGTGCCACCACCAGGGCCGAATGCGGGAATCGGGGTGAGCGCGAACCGGCGCGCCAACAGCGCCACGAGTTCCGGGTGCGCGCCCAGCGGATCGGTCACTCCGTGCGCACCGCAACCGGCCAGCCTGGCGTGGAACACACCCGGCGCCAACAGGTAGGAGGCGATGAACACCCGCCGCCCCGCCGCTCGGATCCGGCCCACCAGGCCGGCGACGGTTGGGGCGCCGGTGGCCACGAAGCCCAGGTGCACCTCGCCCACCAGATCGCCCAGCAGGGCCGCGGCCCGGACCAGTTCGCGCCGCGCCGTCGGATCGGAGGACCCGGCCGCCGCCATCACCACCGCGTCACCGGGTGTCCAGCCCACCTCGAGCAGCCTGGTGCGCATGATCTCGGCCAGCGTCGGGTCGGGGCCCAGCGCGGCGGTGATGGTGACCTCCGTGTGGCCGCTCTCCGCGATCCGAGCAGGCAGATCGGTGTTGACGTGATAGCCCGAGGCCAGGAACGCCGGCACCACGATCGCAGGGCTCGTCGACTCGGCCAGCAGCTCGCGGGGATTGGGCCCGAGGACGTCGACGAACGCGGTACGCACCGGACCGACGTGTTCGGCTACGGCCGACGCGATCTCGGTGACGGTGGCCAGCCCCTGCGGATTTCGGGTGCCGTGGGCGACCAGGATCAGCTCGGGTGTCATGTCGCCTCCACATCCACGGCGAGTCGGTAGCCGCGTTTGACGACGGTCTGGACCACCCGCGGGGCGGCCAGCGCCGAACGCAGCCGCGCCATCGCGGTCTCGACCGCGTGGGTGTCGCCGCCGCCGCCCGGCAGTTCGGCGAGCAGCTCCTCGCGGGACACCACCAGACCGGGTGCCACCAGCAGCCGGCGCAACAGCGCCATGCCGGCCGGCGGCAGCACCTTGAGCTGACCGTCCACCTCGACGCTGGTGCTACGAACGCTGATGCGGTGCCCTCCGGCACTGTATTGCTTTGCCAGGCAGGGCAATTCGTCGGTGATGAGCCGCGCCAGGGCGCCGAGGCGATAGCGCTGCGGAGAACGCGGCTCGATACCCAGCCGGGCCAGCGGGGTCGCCGTCACCGGACCGACACAGAACACCGCGACGTTGTTGCGCAACGCGGTGATCAGACAGTCCAGTGCGCCAATGGCTTTCGCGCGCTCGAGCAGGGATGCGACGGCGGGCGCGCTGGTGAAGCTCACCGCGTCGACGTCGGCGTTGACGATCATGCCGATCAGCTGGTCGATGCGCCGGGTGTCCTCGGGCTGTTCCCAGCGATACACCGGCACCTTCACCACCTGGGCGCCGGCCCGGGTCAGCGCGTCGCAGATGTCGGTGTCGGGCTCCCATTCGCTTGCCGCACCGTGCAACTGCACCGCGATCCGCAGCCGGTCCACGCCTTCGGACAGCAGCCGTTCCAGCACTTCGACCGACGACTCCGACTCCGGGCTCCACTCCTCACACAGCCCGGCCTGCCGCACAGCGCCCCGCGCCTTCGGCCCGCGGGCCAGGATGCGCGTCGACCCCAGTGCGGCGAGCAGGCCGTCGTGCACGTCCCAGCCGTGGGCGGCCTCCACCCAGCCGCGGAACCCGATCCCGGTGGTCACGACAACCAGATCGGGTGGCTCGGCGATGAGTTGCTCGGTCACCCGGTGCAGTTCGACGTCGTCGACCAGCGGCACGATCCGGATCGTCGGGGCGTGCACAACCGCGGCACCGCGCCGCTCCAGCAGCGTGATGAACTCTTCGGCCCGGCGCGCGGCGGTCACCCCGACGGTGAACCCGGCCAGCGGGTCAGCGACTTCTGATCTCGACGAATCCATCGACCACCCTGACGTCGTAGACCGGCAGTGCGTGTGACTCGTCGTCGAGGCAGCGACCGTCGACCAGGGAGAAAACCTGCTTGAGCAGCGGTGAGGCCACCGTGGGCTCACCGCGCCGGTCCCCGACCAGGCCGCGCGACATGACCGCGGCACGGCCGAACGGGTCGATGTTGCCGACCGCGGCCAGCGTGCCGTCGGCCAGCAAGAACAACGCCGCCTGCTCACCGCCGGGCAGCAACACCGCAACGCCGCGCCCGGCGAGCAGCGCGCTGCGCGGGCAGGCGGGCGTCCACACATCGAGGTCGAGCCCCAGGCGGGTATCTGCAAGAACTGTCATGGTTTCAAGCCTCCAAGACCTTGATAGAGGGGTCGTGTTTCGCCGCTGTTACGCGCGGCTTTCCACCGCGTTGACGCTGCCGGGCATACCCAGCAGCAACGGCACCTTGCGCGGGCCGCTCTCGTCGAACGCGACCGTCGGGTCCGACTCGTCGGGGGCATTGACGAACGACACGAAGCGAGCCAGTTTCTCCTGGTCGTTCAGCACGCCCGCCCACTCGTCGGAGTAGCCATCAATATGGCGCGCCATCGCGTCGTCGAGATCCGCGGCAATCCCCAACGAGTCCGCACACACCACGTCCCGGATGTGATCAAGCCCACCGTCGATGGTCTCCTGCCAGACGGCGGTGCGCTGCAAGCGGTCTGCGGTGCGGATGTAGAACATCAGGTACCGGTCGATGTAGCGGACCAGGGATTCGGAGTCGAGGTCACCGGCCAGTAGTTGCGCATGCTTGGGGTTGGCGCCACCGTTGCCACCGACGTAGAGGTTCCAGCCTTTCTCGGTGGCGATCACCCCGACGTCCTTGCCGCGCGCCTCAGCACATTCGCGTTGGCAGCCCGACACTCCCATCTTGATCTTGTGCGGCGAACGCAATCCCCGGTAACGCAATTCGAGCGCGACGGCCATCGCGACCGAGTCCTGGACGCCGTAGCGGCACCAGGACGAGCCGACGCAACTCTTCACTGTGCGCAGCGACTTACCGTAGGCGTGACCGGATTCCATCCCCGCGTCGACCAGCCGCTTCCAGATCTGCGGCAGCTGCTCGACGCGGGCACCGAACAGGTCGATCCGCTGGCCGCCGGTGATCTTGGTGTAGAGGCCGAAATCCTGCGCCACCTGGGCGATCACCATCAGCTGCTCCGGTGTGACCTCACCGCCGGGCAGTCGCGGCACCACCGAATACGTGCCGTTGCGCTGAATGTTGGCCAGGAAATGGTCGTTGGTGTCCTGCAGTGCGGCCGTCTCATCGTTGAGGATGTGGTCCGACGACGTGGATGCCAGGATCGATGCGACCACCGGCTTGCAGATGTCGCAGCCGGCGCCGGTCCCGTGCTCGGCGATCAGTGTCGAGAAGGTCCGGATACCGGTCGACGCCACGATCTGGAACAGCTCCGCGCGGGACTGGCCGAAGTGTTCGCACAGCGCCTTCGACATCGCGACACCCTGCGACTCGAGGAGCCGCTTGAGCATCGGAATGCAACTGCCGCAGGAGGTTCCGGCGGCGGTCGCACACTTGATCGCCGGCACGTCATGGGCGCCGTCCGCGATGGCGCCGCAGATGCTGTGTTTGGACACCGCGTTGCACGAGCAGATCTGCGCGTCGTCGGGCAGCGCGCCGACCCCGACCTCGGCCCCGGCCGGCGAGATCAGCGTCGCCGGGTCGGCGGGAAGCGGGCGGCCGACCAGCGGGCGCAGGGTTGAGTAGGCGCTCGCATCGCCGACCAGGATGCCACCCAGCAGGGTCGAAACATCATCGGAAACCACGAGTTTGGCGTAGGTCTGGTTGACGGCGTCGTTGAGGACGACCTCCAGCGCGCCCGGTGTGCTGGCGTGCGCGTCGCCGAAGCTCGCGACGTCGACACCGAGCAGTTTGAGTTTGGTGGACAGATCGGCACCCGGGAATTCGGCGGTACCGCCGACCAGCCGGTCGGCAACCACCTCGGCCATCGTGTAGCCGGGCGCGACCAGGCCGTAGCAGCGGCCTTCGACCGCGGCAACCTCACCAATCGCGTACACCCGGGGATCACCGGTGGCGCAACTGATGTCGGTCAGCACTCCCCCGCGCTCAGCGATCGGCAGACCACAGTCACGGGCCAACTCGTCACGTGGGCGCACGCCGGCCGAGAACACCAGCACCGCGGCCTCGAGCTGTTCACCGTTGGACAGTGACACCGTGATGCCGTCACCGTTGTCGACGATGTCGGTGGACGCCACGTCGGTGTGCACGACGATGCCGAGCTCGGTGATCAACCGGTTCAGCAGTGCGCCGCCACCGTCGTCGACCTGAATTGGCATCAGTCGGGGAGAGCGCTCCAGCACATGTGGAGTCAGCCCCAGCATGCGCAGTGCGTTGGCCGCTTCCAGCCCCAGCAGGCCGCCGCCGACGACGATGCCGGTCGCCCCGGGGCTGGTCGCCGAGGCCGCCGCGCGGATCGCGTCGAGGTCTTCGAGCGTGCGATAGACGAAGCACCGGTCCAGATCGCTGCCCGGGATGGGCGGCACGAAGGGGTACGAGCCGGTGGCCAACACCACCGCGTCGTAGCTGATGCGCTCCCCGGTCGAGGTGACGACCTCGCGGGCGTCCCGGTCGATCGCGGCGGCCGGTTCCCCGACCCGCAGGTCGACCAATGTGTCTCCGGCGTAGTCATTTCCGGACAGCGCCAGGCCGGCGCGGTCCCATCCGTCGATATAGGAGGACAACCCGACCCGGTCGTAGGCCGCGGTGGGTTCCTCGCAGAGCACCACCACCCGCCAGCTTCCGTCGCGGTCGCGATCGCGCAGTGCCTCGACGAACCGGTGGCCGACCATTCCGTGACCGATGACCACGACGGTCCGGCGTGCGGCGGTCATGCGGCGGCTGCGGCGCTGTCGACCGCGGGGGTGTCGGTTCCGATGACAGTGGCCGTCTTCGGCCTTCGCACGTAGGCGGCCCAGGTGATCACCGCGCACAACACGTAGAAGCCGAGGAACACCCAGAAGGCCATGGTGGCGGATTTCGCCGGCGACAGGTATGACGCCCGCAGTGCGATGTTGACGCCGACTCCGCCGAGGGCTCCGATCGCGCCGGCGATCCCGATCAGCGCTCCCGACATCCGCAGCGACCAGGCGCTGCGGTCCGGTGCGCTGAGCTGGTCCATGCCACGGGACTTGGCCTCGAAGATCGACGGGATCATCTTGTAGGTGGAGCCATTTCCCATGCCGGACAGGATGAACAGCGCGATGAATCCGGCGATGAACGCGGCCATGGTGGCACCCGTCGCGGGTCCCGGGGTCGCGTCGTCGATCTCGCCGGCGGCGACCAGCCAGCCGGCGGCGGCGATCATGGCGAAGAACGTGTAGAGCGTGACCTTGCCGCCGCCGAAGCGATCCGACAGCCAGCCGCCCAACGGACGTGACAGGGAGCCGAGAACCGGTCCGATGAAGGCGATCTGGGCGGCGTGCAGGGACGCCTGCGCGGTCATCGCCGGGGTGACGGGGCCGCCGTGCGACAGTCCGGCCAGGAAGTTGATCTGCAGCACCTGGCCGAAGGCGAAGCCGAATCCGATGAAAGATCCGAAGGTACCGATGTAGAGCAGTGAGATCAGCCACGAATCACGATGCGCCAGAACCTCGATCATCGACCGCGCGTCAGTGCGCTGGTTGGTGAGGTTGTTCATGAACATCGACGCGCCCACTGCGGCCAGTGCGACCAACACCAGGTAGGCCGCGCAGACCAGGTGCGGCGACCGGTTGCCGGCGGTCGCGATGACCAGCAGCCCGATGATCTGGATGACGGCGACGCCGATGTTGCCGCCTCCCGCGTTGAGGCCAAGCGCCCAGCCCTTGTACCGCTGCGGATAGAACGCGTTGATGTTGGTCATCGAGGAGGCGAAGTTGCCACCGCCGAGTCCGGCGAAGGCGGCCACCATCAGGAACGTGGTGTACGAGGTGCCCGGGTGCGCCATGAAATACAGCGTCAGCAGAGTCGGCACCAACAACGCCAAGGCCGAGAACATCGTCCAGTTACGACCGCCGAAGCGGGCGGTGGCGAACGTGTAGGGAATGCGAAGCACGGCTCCGACCAGGGTGGGCACGGCCACCAGGAAGAACTTGCCTGCGGCATCGATGTGGTAGACGTTCTGCGGCATGAACAACACCATCACCGACCAGATGGACCACACCGAGAATCCGACGTGCTCGGCGAAGATCGACCAAATCAGGTTGCGGCGAGCGATTTTCGAGCCGCCGGCGTTCCAGGCCTCGACGTCTTCGGCGTCCCAGTCGTCGATGTCGTAGCCGCTGCGGGTAGGTGAAGTCTGCATGCGCTCACGGTAGGAATTCTTTGTTGCGCCTTCGCACCTGCGCGGTGATCCTGATGTCACAACTCGCTCACTTTCCCTATCGCGCCGCGGTGAGGTCAGTACACGTCGCGCAGATAGCGCTTGGTGGCGACGAGTTCACGCTTGTAATCGTGGGCTGCTTCAGCACTGAGGTGCCCATGGGTGGCGATGATCGTGCTCAGCGCGGCGTCCACGCCGGTGGCCATGCCGTTGGCATCGCCGCACACGTACACATGCGCGCCGTCCTGCAGCCAACCCCACAGTAGCGCCCCGTTGTCAATCATCTTGTTCTGCACGTAGATTCGCTTGGCCTGGTCACGGGAGAACGCCAGGTCGAGCCGGCTGAGGAAGCCGTCTTCAACCATGTCGGTCAGGTCGTCGGCATAGTAGAAGTTCTCAGCTCGGTGCTGATCGCCGAAGAACAACCAGTTGCGGCCGGTGTGGCCGAGCGCGCGGCGCTCCTGCAGGAACCCGCGAAACGGCGCGATGCCGGTGCCGGCGCCGATCATCACGATCGGGGCGCAACGGTCCTGCGGCGGCCGGAAATGCGGGGAGTGCTGCAGGAAGATCGGAGTGGCCGCGTCGGCCGCCCGGTCGGCCAGGTAGGTCGAACACACTCCCCCGCGCCGAGCGCCGTCCGGTCCGTCGTAACGCACCACCGACACGGTCAGTTGCACCTCGTGCGGGCTGATGAGCGGGCTCGACGAGATCGAGTAGAACCGCGGCGCCAACCGCACCAGCGCGTCCTGCCACTGCGCGGCGTCAGCCCGCACGCCGAAGGCGCGGATGGCATCGATTCCGTTGCGTCCCAACCGCCATGACTCCAGGTCGGCGAGTGCCGACCGCAGGTGTTTGACCACCGCCTTGTCGGTCGCGGCGTCGGCGAGGAACGTCACCAGGTTCGGGGTCAGGCGGCAGATGTCGTAGCTGGTGGTCAGCGCTTCCCGCAATGAGCACTGCGCCCCGTCGACCTCGACGACGTCGTCACCGGACAGCCCGGTGACGGACAGCCATTCCGCCACGTCGTCGTCATCGTTGATGGGCATCACTCCCAGCGAGTCGCCGACCGAGTATCCGACGTCGTGCTCGGAGATGTCGAAACCGAACTCCCGCACCTCCTTGGCCGCCGAACGGGGCGTGAGCCGGAGGTTGCGGCTGAGCTTCGCATGGATGGGATTGGCCCGGGTGAATCGCTTCGGCGTCGAGACCGTCGGGATGAACGGCACCGCAGCAGGATTGACGAGCGTGACGATTCGCCGGATCCAGGCGTCGACGGTGTCGTCGTCGTGGATCTCGGTGTCGTGGCGGTCGAGAAGCCGGCGGCCACCAAGTTCGGCCAGCCGGGCGTCCAGCGCGCGAGCGTGTCCGCAGAACTGGCCGTAGGAGCGGTCACCGATGCCCAGAACGGCGAATTCCAGCCCGTCCAGAGCAGGTGGATCCGGTGAGCTGAGCCGGTCCCAGAAGTCGGCACCGTTGTCCGGCGGGCCGCCGTCACCGAAGGTGCTCGTCACGACGAACACGTTCCTGACGCCGGCCAGCCGAGCGGGGTGGATATCCGCCATCGCCGCTGATTCAGCGTCAATGCCCTGTGCGGCAAATTCATCCACCAGCCGAATGGCGAGGTCCTCAGCGTTGCCGGTCTGCGAGGCCCACAGCACCACCGGACCGTTGCCCGCCAGTCGCGTTCGATCGGGCTGCACCTGCACCGGGGGCGCACCGACCGGGTGTAGCCGCACCGCGCACACCTTCAGTTCGGGCTGCAACGACTGCGGATCGACCGCGTCGTTGGTCACCGCGTTGACCGTGACATCGTCGCCGTGTTCGTCGTTCCAGTGGAACGGCGCGAAGCAGTTTCCCGGCCGTACCCGGTCGGTGACGACGGCAGGCAGCACCGCACGGCCGCGCCTCGACGACACCTCCACGGGTTGGCCGTCGAGAATGTCGAGAGCGGCGGCGTCGGCGGGATGGATCTCGACGAAGGGTCCGTTGTCGAGCCGGGTGAGCTTGTCCACCCGGCCCGTCTTGGTCATGGTGTGCCACTGGTGCGGCAGCCGACCGGTGTTGAGCAGCAACGGGAATGCGTCGTCGGGACACTCGTGCGGTTCCATGTGCGGCCGGGCATGGAAGACGGCACGGCCGGACGGGGTGGCGAAGGTCAGCACTCCGTCGGCGAGGTAGCGGATCGAGTGCCGGTCGTCGGTGTCGCCGGGCGGGCACGGCCATTGCACCGGCGTTTCCCGCAGCCGCCGATAGCTGACGCCCCGGATGTCGTAGCCGGTCTGGGCGTTGGCGAAGCCGCGGATCTCGTCGAAGATCTCTTCACTGGACTGGTAGTCGAAGTGCGCACCGAATCCCATCGCGGCCGCGACCTGGCAGATCAGCTGCCAGTCGGGCCTGGCGTCGCCCACCGGCGAAACACATTGCCGGACAAGGGTGAGGTTGCGTTCGGAGTTGACCATCACGGCGTCGGACTCGGCCCACAGCGCTGCGGGCAACACCACGTCGGCGAAGCGGTTGGTCGCGGTGTCGGCGTAGGCATCCTGGGTGACCACGAGTTCGGCGGCCCGCAGACCGTCGACCACGGCGGCGCGGTTGGGGACGCTGGCCACCGGGTTGGTGCAGATGATCCAGCAGGCCTTGATGTCGCCGGCTGCCATCCGCTCGAACATGTCGATGGTCCCGCGGTTCACCTCGGTGCGGATCGTCGCAGGCTCGAGACCCCACATCGCCTCGACGAACGATCGGTCCTCGGCGGAGGCCACCGAGCGCTGACCGGGTAATCCCGGTCCCATGTAGCCCATTTCGCGGCCGCCCATCGCGTTGGGCTGACCGGTGAGCGACAGCGGACCGCTGCCGGGGCGGCAGATCGCGCCGGTGGCCAGATGCAGGTTGCAGATCGCGTTGGTGTTCCAGGTTCCGTGGGTGCTCTGGTTGAGCCCCATGGTCCACAGCGACATCCACTCGCCGGCCTCGGCGATCATCGTTGCCGCACAGCGTATGTCGGCCTCGGACAGGCCGGTGAGCTCGGCGACCCTGGCCGGTGGATAGTCCGCCAGAAATTCGGGCATCGTCGCCCAGCCCTCGGTGTGTGCGGCGATGAAATCGCGGTCGATGTCGCCGGATTCCACCAGCAGGTGCAGCAACCCGTTGAGCAGCGCCAGGTCGGTGCCGGGCCGGATCTGAAGGAAGAGGTCGGCCTTGTCCGCGGTGGCGGTGCGCCGCGGGTCGACGACGATCAGCTTGGCCCCGGCCCTCAGGCGATCGGCCATCCGCAGGAACAGAATCGGATGACAGTCGGCCATATTGGCGCCGATGACGAAAAACAGATCGGCACAGTCGATGTCGGTGTACGAACCGGGCGGCCCGTCGGCTCCGAGCGATTGCTTGTAGCCGGTCGCGGCACTGGCCATGCACAATCGCGAGTTGGATTCGATGTTGACCGTGCGGATGAAACCCTTGGCCAGTTTGGTGGCGAGGTATTGCGCCTCGAGCGACATCTGACCGGAGACGTAGAGGGCGATCGAATCCGGGCCGTGCCGCGCCACGATGTCCGCCAGTCGCGCGCCGACCGTCGCGACGGCATCGTCGACGGATGCGGCTTCGAATTCCTCGCCGCGGGCGGGCCGGATCAGGGCATTCATCGCGCGACCGTCGGCACTGCCCATCAATTCGGCATGCGTGGCACCCTTCGTGCACAGGCGACCCGAGTTGGTGGGGTGAAGCCGGTCACCGACAACACTGGCGATGACCGGACCTCCAGGGCCGGGTGTGGTGCGCACCTCGATGCCACACCCGACGCCGCAATACGAGCAGGCGGTGCGGATGTGGTCGGCGCACTCTCTCCCGGCAGCCACGGCGCAACAGTGCCCGGCGGACATTACGGGAGGCGCCGACGCGCGTTATCGCGACAATAAAGCGCGCTCACATCGTCGGCGGCGCTGGTGTGAGAACTCGCCCGGCGATGTAACACTTGTCAACATGGCAACCGCCTCCTACCACCACGGCAATCTTCGGCAGGCCCTGCTCGAGCACGGCGTCGCGCTCGCCCGGGCAGGTGGGCCGGACGCGGTGGTGCTGCGCGACGTCCAGCGCCTCGCCGGGGTGAGCAACTCGGCCGCCTATCGGCACTACGCCGATCGCCACGCGCTGCTGGCAGCCGTGAAGGTGTACGGCATGAGCGAACTCGGCGCGCGGATGCTCGACGCCATCGACCAGGCATCCGGTGATCCCTCGCCTGCCGACCGTGCCCTGGCACGGTTCCGCGCCACCGGGCAGGCGTATGTCGAATTCTCCCTCGTCGAACCGGGCCTGTTCCGCACCGCGTTCGCCCTCGACGGCCAGCCGGGCGAGGACGAGGTGCCCGCCGACCGTCATCCCTTCCAGATCCTGCGCGGGTGCGTCGACGACCTGGTGTCAGCGGGAGTTCTCGCCGAGGACGCCAGGGACGGTTTCGACGAAGCGGCCTGGGCCGCGGTGCACGGGGTGGCAACGCTTTTTCTCGACGGCCCGCTGAGCGAGGCCGGTATCGAACGCAAGCATCTGATCACTGACCGGCTGCTCGACGTGATCGGCGCCGGCCTGCGCTGAACCAAATGTTGACAACGTTAACTTCCGTTGGCATGCTGGTCGATGTTAACGCCGTCAACATAAAGGACGCCGCCCATGTCCGTCGACACCCAGCCGCTTCCGGCATCCGACAAGGCGGGTCGGCGTGGCCAGCCGGTCGCGATCCTCGCGGTCGTCCTGGTCGCCGCCCTGGCCATCAACGTCGAGACAACGATCGTCAATGTTGCTCTGCCGACCCTGAATTCGGCCCTCGGCGCCTCCACCCGGGCGCTGCAGTGGATCGTCGACGCCTACAACCTCGCCTTCGCGGCGTTGGTCCTGGCCGGCGGCACCATCGGCGACCGGTTCGGCCGGCGGGGCACCCTGATCGCGGGCCTGACCCTGTTCGCGGCGGCCAGCGTCGGCGCCGCTCTGTGCACGTCGACCGGACCGCTGATCGGCATGCGGCTGGTCATGGGCGTGGCCTCGGCACTGATCTACCCGACGACGCTGGCCATCATCACCGACACCTTCCGCGATCCCCGGCACCGCGCGGCGGCCATCGGAGTCTGGGGCGCGGTCACCGGCCTCGGCGTGGCCGTCGGGCCCATCCTCGGCGGCGCCCTGCTCGAGGTGTTCTGGTGGGGCAGCCTGTTTCTCGCGCTGGCGCCGATCGCGGTGGCCGCCGCGCTGGCCGCCCCGATCGTCATCCCGGCCTCGACGCCCGGCAGGCATCATCGGCTGGATCGCGGCGGGCTCGTGCTGTCAGTCGTGATGCTCGGCGCGCTGGTCTACACGATCATCGAAGCGCCCGACCGCGGGTGGACCAGCGCGCCCACCCTGGCCGGATTCGCCGTCGCGCTGATCGCCGCGGTGAGCTTCGCGTGGTGGGAACGCCGCCGATCCGACCCGCTGATCGACATCAGCCTGTTCACCAACCTGCGATTCAGCGCCGCCAGCGGTGCGGTGACCGTCGCCTTCTTCGCACTGTTCGGGTTCATCTTCCTGATCACCCAATTCATGCAGCTGCTGCAGGGCAACAGCCCGCTGGAGACCGGCGTCCGTATCCTGCCCGTCGCCCTGTCCATCGCCGTCGGCTCGATCCTCGGCACCCGGTTGGCGGTGACGCGGATCGGCACCAAACTCGTTGTCTTCGTTGGCCTTCTACTGCTGACGGCATCGTTCGGCTGGATCGCGGCCAGCGATCTGGGGGTCACCTATCCGACGATGGCCATGCAGATGGTGCTACTGGGCGGTGGACTCGGGCTGACCACGGCACCGGCCACCGACTCGATCATGGGCGTGGTGCGGCCCGAGCAGGCCGGGGCGGGGTCGGCGGTCAACGACGCCACCCGCCAGGTCGGCGGCACCCTCGGGGTCGCGGTCATCGGCAGCATCTTCTCCACCCTCTACATCCGGCACCTGGCCGACAGCCCGACGGTGAGCGCATTACCGCCGGCCGCGCAGTCGACCGCGCGTGAGGGGCTGGCCCAAGGGCTCGCGGTAGCCGGCCAGGCGCCGCCGCCATTCGCCGGCGCGGTGCGTGGCGCCGTCGACACCGCGTTCCTCGCCGGGATGCAGGCCGGATGCCTGACCGCAGCCGGGGTCTGCCTGGCCGGGGCGGTATTTGTGCTGGCAGTGCTGCCATCGCACCCGAAAGCAACGGTTGCCGAATCCTAGGTTTCGGGTGACCGAAAACGCGGTATAGTCGAGCCATGACGAGCATGGATCTGGTGCAGATCGCGGGTGTTCCGTGGCCGCGCTACAAGCTCGTCGCTCTGATGCTCGGCCTGATCGTGTTCGCCGTGGTCGGCGTCGTCACGATGAGCGCCGCCCCCGCCGTGCTACTGGCCGCCGGCAGCTCGACCGCGGTGTGGCTCGCGTTCGGGCTGCGCCGCAGCCGCTAACGCTCCAGAACTCGTTTCAGGGTCGCCAGGTCGGCCGCCACCGCAGCCGCGTCGGCCGCGTAGTCGTCGTCGGACATCTCCGGCCTGCGCCGCAACGTGAACACCACCTCGCACCAGTTTTCGCCGGCAGGCACCACCCGCAACGGATTGAACACCGGCTCACCCGACGGCAGATTCACCACATGGTCGAGGACGCCGAGATCGTTGGCCGGGGTGAACTCGATCGTGATCTCCCCCATCGGTGACTGCGCGACCCAGGTGTCGCCGACCCGGGTCAGCTCGCTCGTCGCCAGGCCTGCCGCCCACTGCGGCAGGTGAGCCGGATCGGATGCGTAGCGATACACCTCGAGCGCCGACCTGTTGATCCACGCGCTGATGTGCCGGGACTCGTTCGCGGTGTCGTCGGTCATGGTTGTCCTTCGTTGCAGTGAATCCCGCACGTGCAGGTGTCGATCGACGGACAGGTGCAGGCCATCGCCCATTCGATGATGCCGCGAGCCCGGGCCAGCGTCGCCAGCTGCGCATCGATATCGGCCAGCTTCGCCTCGGCCAGTGCGCGGCTGGCCGGCCGCCCGGGCGCCTGGTCCTGCAGCAACACGGCGATCTCGTCGAGGGTGAACCCGGCGGCCTTGCACAGCCCGATGACCTCGAGCCTGGTCAGCACGGCGCCGTCGTAACGGCGCTGCCCGCCGGCCCGCGACGGCACAGGCAGCAGCCCGATCTTCTCGTAGTAACGCACCGTGGTCGCCGCCACGTCGGTGCGGCGAGCAACGTCGCCGATGGAGAGCGCAGTGGTCATGGGCACCTTCCCGGACTGCTTGACTTGGAGCCAACTCTAAGTCCTTCAATGGCCGCTATGGATACCTTGCGCGCCAGCCGCTACGCCCAGCTGCGGACCTACCGCCGAGACGGCAGCGGAGTCGACACCCCCATCTGGTTCCACCTCGACGGCTCCACCCTGGTGTTCCGCACCAAGGTGGGGCCCAAGACCAAGCGGATCGTCAACGACCCGCGGGTGCAGCTGCGAGTGTGTGACTACAAGGGCCGCGTGCCCGGCTCCGCTCCCGCGTTCGACGGGCACGCGAGCCTGCTGTCGGGCGCCGCGGCCGAACACGCCAATCGGCAGCTGCACGCGCGGTACGGCTGGCAGTACAACCTCGTCCCGCTGCTACCCCTGCCCGGCGTCAACAATGTCGACGCCGGCTTGCCGTGGCGGGAAAAGTGGCAGCGGGTCCGCACCCGAACCGTCTGGCCGGGCAGCGCGATCGTGCGGGTCGAGCTGACCGGCCGCCTCCGCTGAGCGACAACCATCGCGGCCCGTTAGTGTGGCTAGATCAACGGCACACGGGTCCAGCGAAGGTGGTGCGCGATGCGGGTTCCGGCGATGGTACCGAGGTGCTGAAGCGCGACGTCGGCGCCGAGATCGATGTGACGGTCACGGCGCCAACGACTTTGGAGTTCCAGATCGCCGTCGCCCCGGTTCCGGGGGCGCACCTCACCGAATCGCTGGAATACCGCGTCAACGGAAAACTCATCAGCCCAGACGAGATCATCGGCGAGCACGGCACCCGCATTCATCGCTTCGATGCCGGTGAGGGCTCGGTGACCACTTCGTATCGCGCCACCATCGAGGGCCGCATCGATCCGCCACCCGTGCGCGATATCGACCTCTCGACCTATCTGCGGCCCAGCCGCTACGCCGAAGCCGACAAGTTCTTCGGCTACGCCGCAACCGAATTCGGCCAATACGCGAACTCCGTCACGGTGTTGGAGAAGGTGTCGTCATGGGTGGGGACACGGCTGAATTACGTTCCGGGATCGAGTGATCCGACCGACGGCGCGGTGGACACGCTGCTCGCCGGCGCCGGCGTTTGCCGCGATTACGCGCATCTGGTGATCGCGCTGCTGCGCGCGGTGAACGTCCCGGCCCGGCTGGTCGCGGTCTATGCACCGGGCTGTGACCCGATGGACTTCCACGCCGTCGCCGAGGCGTTCGTCGACGGCGCCTGGCAGGTCGTCGACGCGACCTGCCTGGCACCACGTCAATCGATGGTGCGGATCTCCACCGGCCGCGACGCCGCGGACACCGCGTTTCTGGACAACCACAACGGCGCGATCACGCTCAACAGCATGGAGGTCACCGCGGTCGTCGACGGCATGTTGCCGCTCGACTCGGTGCACGAACTGGTTGCGCTGAGCTGATCGCTTGGCCTAGCCCCCGAGACAGCCCGGCCCCAGCAGCGCCTTCAGGTCGCCCATCAGCGCCGAGGACGGCGTCACCCGCAGCGACTGGTCGAGTTCCAGCGTGGTGATCCGGTCACCGCTGATCAGCCGCAGGTGCACCTGTGCGGTACCCGGATGGCGAGCCAGTACCTGCTTGAGGGCGCTCACCTTGTCCATCGTGCATTGCCGGGTGGGCAGGCTCACCGCAAGGGGCCGGTTCGCCTGTGCGCCCGAGAAGTCCGGTACCACAAGCTCGTTGGCGATCAACGAGATCCGATCGTCCTGGATGCGGACCTTGCCGCCGACGAGCACCACCGCGTCGTCGGCGATCTCGGCGCCGAACAGCGAGTAGGTCTGCGGGAAGAACATCACCTCGATACCGCCGGTGAGATCCTCCAACTGCGCTGAGGCCCAGGGCATTCCGTTCTTGTTGACCCGGCGGTTGACACCGGCCAGAATGCCGCCGACCCGAACCTGGGTGTCGTTGGCGACGTCGCCGCCGAGGATGGCCGGGATCTGAGTGTCGACCTGGGCGTTCAGCAGATGCGCCACCCCGTTGAGCGGATGCCCGGACACGTACAGTCCCAGCATCTCCCGCTCGAGGGCCAGTTTGTGCTTGTCGTCCCACTCCTCGTCGGGCACGCGGATGGTGAACGCCGAATCGCCGCTGTCGGCGCCCTCACCGTCTCCCCCGCCGAACAGGTCGAACTGCCCGATCGCTTCCGCCTTCTTGGTGCCCAGCACCGAGTCGACGGCATCGGTGTGCACCAGGAACAAGCCCTTGCGCGGATGCTTCAGCGAATCGAAAGCCCCTGCCTTGATCAGGGATTCGGTGACCTTCTTGTTGCAGGCCGCGATGTCGATCTTGTTCAGGTAGTCGGAGAAGTCGGTGAACTTGCCCTTGGCGGTCCTGGTCGCGATCAGCGAGCTGACCACGTTGGCGCCGACGTTGCGGATCGCGCCGAGCCCGAACCGGATGTCGTCTTCCACCGAGGCGAAGTTCTGCACCGACTCGTTGACGTCGGGCGGCAGCACCGTGATGCCCAGCCGCCGGCAGTCGGCGAGGTAGACGGCCGCCTTGTCCTTGTCGTCGCCGACGGACGTGAGCAGCCCGGCCATGTACTCGGCCGGGAAATTGGCCTTGAGGTAGGCGGTCCAGTAGGACACCAGTCCATAGCCGGCGGCATGCGATTTGTTGAATGCGTACCCGGCGAACGGAAGGATGGTGTCCCACAGCGCTTTCACCGCTTTTTCGGAGAACCCGTTGGCGGTCATCCCCTCCTTGAAGCCCTGGTACTCCGCCTCGAGCACCTCGAGCTTCTTCTTGCCCATGGCTTTTCGCAGCGCATCGGCCTTGCCCATCGAGTAGGAGGCGACCTTCTGCGCGATGAACATGATCTGCTCTTGGTAGACGATCAGACCGTACGTCTCGGACAGGATCTCCTTGAGCGGCTCTTCGAGCTCCGGGTGGATCGGCTTGATCGCCTGCCGGTTGTTCTTGCGGTCGGCGTAGTCGTTGTGGGCGTTCATGCCCATCGGGCCGGGGCGATACAGGGCCAGCACGGCGACGATGTCGTTGAACTCGGTGGGCTGCATGCGCCGCAGCAGGTCCCGCATCGGCCCGCCGTCGAGCTGGAACACGCCAAGGGTGTCGCCCTTGCCCAACAGTTCGTAAGCCTTGGGATCGTCCAGCGGAAGCGAATCCAAGTCCACGTCGATACCGCGGTTGGCTTTGATGTTCTCGATGCAGTCACCGATGATCGTCAGGTTCCGCAGGCCGAGGAAGTCCATCTTCAGCAGGCCGATGGCCTCACACGACGGGTAGTCCCAGCCGGTGATGATCGCGCCGTCCTGCGGCCGCTTCCACAGCGGGATCGCCTCGATCAGCGGCTGCGAGCTCATGATCACCGCGCACGCGTGCACACCGGCGTTGCGGACCAGGCCCTCCAGCCCACGCGCCGTCTCGTAGATGGTGCGGACGTCGGGATCGGTGTCGATCAAGGCCCGGACCTCGGCGGCCTCCTTGTATCGCTCGTGGTTCGGGTCGGTGATACCCGCCACCGAGATGTCCTTGGCCATGATCGGCGGCGGCAGCGCCTTGGTGATCCGGTCGGCGATCGCGAAGCCCGGCTGGCCGTAGTGGACGCGGGCCGAATCCTTCAGCGCCGCCTTGGTTTTGATCGTGCCGAAGGTGATGACCTGGGCGACCCGGTCACTTCCCCACTTCTCTGCGGCGTAGCGCACCATCTCACCGCGGCGACGATCGTCGAAGTCGATATCGATATCGGGTGCCGACGGGCGTTCCGGGTTGAGGAACCGCTCGAACAGCAGCCCGTGCGGGATCGGGTCGATATTGGTGATGCCCAGCGCGTAGGCCACCAGCGACCCGGCGGCCGAACCACGGCCCGGCCCGACCCGGATGTCGATCGACTTCGCGTAGTTGATCAGGTCGGCGACGATCAGGAAGTACGACGGAAAACCCTTGCCGCAGATGACGTCGATCTCGTAGCTGGCCCGCTCGGTGTATTCCGGCGGCACCGCGTCCGGAAAGCGCCGCCGCAGGCCGGCCGCCACCTCGTGACGCAACCAGCTGCCCTGGTCATGGCCGTCCGGCACCGGGAAGATCGGCATCCGGTCGGTGGGGGCCCACACGTCGGCGTAGGACTGCACCCGCTCGCCGATCAGCAGCGTCGAGTCGCAGGCCTCGGGAACCTCCGAGTCCCACAGAGCGCGCATCTCCGCCGCCGACTTCAGGAAGTAGCCGTCGCCGTCGAACTTGAACCGGTTGGGGTCCGACAGCGTCTTGCCGGTCTGGATGCACAGCAGCGCTTCGTGGTTGTGCGACGCGTCGCGGGTCACGTAGTGGCAGTCGTTGGTCGCCAAGGCCGGGATGCCGAGCTTGCGGCCGACGTCCAGCAGGCCCTCCCGGACCCGGCGCTCGATCGAGAGCCCGTGGTCCATGAGCTCCAGGAAGTAGTTGTCCGGCCCGAAGATCTCCCGCCACTTGGCGGCGGCCTCCAGCGCCTCCTTCTCGTGGCCCAGCCGCAGCCGGGTCTGCACCTCGCCCGACGGGCAGCCGGTGGTGGCGATGATGCCCGCAGCGTGCTCGGCGATGATCTCGGCGTCCATCCGGGACCACTTACCGAGCTGACCCTCGAACGAGGCGAGCGTCGACAGCTTGAACAGGTTGCGCAGGCCGGTGGCGTTCTCGGCGACCATCGTCATGTGCGTGTAGGAGCCGCTGCCCGACACGTCGTCACTCTTCTGGCCGGGATCGCCCCACAGGATGCGGCGGGTATCGAATCGAGAAGCGGGCGCAATGTAGGCCTCGACACCGATGATCGGTTTGATGCCGACCTTGGTGGCCGCGTTGTAGAACTCGCTGGCCCCGAACATGTTTCCGTGGTCGGTCATGCCGATGGCGGGCATCTCGAGGCGCTGCGCCTCGGCGAGCATGGGCGTGATCTTCGCCGCACCGTCGAGCATCGAGTACTCGGTGTGGTTGTGCAGGTGCACAAAAGAGCCGGCAGAAGTTCCAGTACCCATAGGCCCGTCAGTCTAGGGCCGCGGACCGACAGCCTTCGGCGTGTCGCGTACGTGTCTGGCGGCTCGTGTCGATTCTCTCCGCGCCGGCCCGTCACTCCTGATAGGCAGAACCCTATGTTCGCGCCCAAGCCCCCGCTGCGCAGTGTGGGCAGCGACCCCGACTACCGCTTCACCCTGGCCAACGAGCGGACCTTCCTGGCCTGGTTGCGGACCGGTTTGGCACTGCTGGCCGGCGCGGTGGCGCTGGCCAGCCTGGTCCACGATTTCGGGCCGCGTCCGTTCCGGATCGTGATCACGGTGCTGCTGCTGGTGCTGTCGCTGGTGGTCACCGCAGGTGCCTACGTCCGGTGGGATCGCGCCGAGCGGGCGATGCGGGAGAAGCGACCGCTACCGACCGATCCGCTGCCCCGGATCATCGTCGCCGGGGCGGCGATCATCATCGTGGCCGCAGCGGTGCTGGTGTACCTCGCCGAGTTCGGCCGGTGACCGAGAACCCGGACATCACGGCGGTGGCCGAGCGCACGGCGCTGGCGTGGCAGCGCACGACCATCGGAGTACTGGCGATCGGCGCCCTGCTGGTGCGGTGGAGCGTGGTCGAACGGTTTCCGCTGTGGCCGGCCATCATCCTCACCACCGCAGCCGCGCTGGCCAGTCTGGTTCTGGTCCGGCGGCGCTATCGACGGGTCCGCGCCGCAGTGCTCGCCGGGCAGACGCCGCTCTCGCGCTACTTCGTCCCAGGGGCCACCGCGGTCATGATCGCGCTCGTCGCCGGTGTGGGCGCGGCAATGCTCGTGGAGTACAGCCGCCTCTAGGCCTCGTCCTTGAGCATGCGGGCGATCTCACGGGCCTGCTCCTCGGTCACGTCACCCGAGAGCTGCAGCACCTCGCCGTCGATCCGTTCGGTGATCTTCGGCGCCCACACGACCAGGTTGGACCGCACGAACGCGACCTGCTGATCGATGTGGGACCCGGTGAAATCGGCGAACGCCCGCGCCGACTCCGGGGTCATCGTGACCTGCACCATCTGCTTGGCGGTCAGCGGGTTCAGGAACGAGTCGACATCGGTGAGTTGAACCGTCAGCGCCTGCGGCCCCAGCTCGTACACCGCGGACTTGACGATGTCGCAGATGCGCAGCGGCGCCTCGGGCGGCGTCGGCGGCGGCGGGTCGCAGTCGCCCGGCCGAATGACGAACGGCCCCCCGGTCACCGGCCGCAGTGACAGCGGCTTGATGGTCAGCGGACGTGGAGTGGTGGTCGTGGTCGTCATGCCGACGGTGTCCTGCTGTTTGGTCAGGACGCCGGGGGTGAGCAGCACCCCGAGGACGGGCACCACGATCGCCGCCGCGGCCAGCGCCGCCACCACGGCGATCATGATCCGCCGGTTGCGGGGGGACTTGTCGGTCATGCGCTCCTCGATCTGCGGCGAACGTGCCGACTGGTGAAGCTACCCCAATCGGACGTCACGCGGCGCGTCCTTGATTCCGAACCGCGCGAAGACCATTGCGCTCAGTGCGACCAGAGTCAACAGCGCGAGCCCGACGCCGTAGCCGGGTAGCAGCAACTCGTAAGTGGCACCCATGACGAGCGGCGGGAAGTAGCCACCGAGCCCACCGGCCGCGCCGACCAGTCCGGTGACGCTGCCCACCCGCTCGGGCGGGGCCAGCCGGGCCACCCAGGCGAAGACACCACCGGTACCGAGGCCGAGGAAGAACGCCAGGCCGACGAAGTCGACACCGGCCGGCCACTCCAGCGGCGGACGCAACGCCACCACCGCGGCCAGCACCGCGGTACCCAGTAGCGAGATGCTGACGACGGTGCGGGGACCGATCCGGTCGGAGAGGATGCCGCCGATCGGTCGCGCGATCACAGCCGCGATCGCGAAGCCGGCGGTGCGGGTACCCGCCCCGGCGAGATCGAACGAATAGACGTCCTTCAGGTACGTCGGCAGGTAGGTGGAGAACGCCACGAAACCGCCGAACACCACCCCGTACAGCAGCGACATCTGCCAGGTGACCGGAAGCTTCACCGCCGCACGCAGTTTCGGCAGGACGGGGTCGAGGTTGGGCACGTAGTTCGGTGAGTTACGCATCGCGAACCAGCACAGCACCGCGGTGGCCAGCAGAGCGACCGCCAGAATCACGTGCGTGGTGACGTAACCGAACCAGGCGACGAAGCGCGGGGTGAACGCCGACGACAGCGCGGTACCGCCCATACCTGCCCCGAAGATGCCGGTGGCGAACCCGCGCCGGCTCGGCGAATACCACTGGTTGACGAACGGGATACCGATCGCGAACGTGGTGCCGGCCAGGCCCAGGAAGAATCCGAAGACCAGCATGAGGGTGAACGAGCCGGCATTCCCGGCGAACGCCACCAGCAGAACCAACGGCGCGGTGGCGGCGGTGACGATCGGGAACATCAGACGTCCGCCGTAGTGATCGGTGAGGGCACCCACCGGAATCCGGCCGAGCGCCCCGACCAGCACCGGAGTGGCGATCAGCAGCGCCTTCTGATTGCTGTCGAGGTGCATCTGCTGGGCGTAGCGGACCGCCAGCGGGCCGATGATGTTCCAGGCCCAGAACGTCACCGCGAACGCCCACGTCGCCAAGGCCAGGTTGCGCCCGCGGCCGGGCAGGGCGACATCGTTGCCGGGACCCGGTGCGCTCATCGGTCGCGGTCCAAGGTTCCGACCGCACTCCACGCGGTCCGGGTCGGGCGGGTGCCCGGCGATCGCTGATCACGGGACCGGTAGACGATGTACGGCCGGAACAGGTAGTGCACCGGCGCGGTGAACGCGTGGACCAGCCGGGTGTAGGGCCAGACCGCGAACAGCAGCATGCCGACCACCGCGTGGATGTGGAACTGGATCGGCGCGGCGGCCATCGCCGCGACGTCGGGGCGCAGCAGCAAGACCGAACGGAACCAGGGCGAGACCGTCTCGCGGTAATTGGCTGCCTGATGGCCGGCGCCGATGGCCACCACCGTGGTCCACAGACCCAGGACGATCGCGCCGACCAGCAGCACGTACATCAGCTTGTCGTTCCTCGTGGTGGCCATGAACACCGGCCCGGTGGTCCGGCGGCGGTACACCAGGATCACGATGCCGACCAGCGTGCACACGCCGGCCACGGCCCCCAGCGACAGCGCCAGAAAGTGGTACAGACTTTCGTCGACACCGATGGCGTCGGTCCACGACTGCGGAATCAGAAGCCCCACAACATGTCCGACGACCACCACCAGAATGCCGAAGTGGAACAGGGGCGATCCGATCCGCAGCAGGCGCGACTCGTAGAGCTGCGACGAGCGGGTGGTCCACCCGAATCGGTCGTACCGGTAGCGCCAGATCGTGCCGCCGACCAGGCTGCCGATACACAGGTACGGAAGCACACCCCAGAGCAGAAGGTTCATGGCCGTGCCTCATATCCGCTGAGGCCCACCAGCTCGGTGGGCGGTGGTTGCGCTTCTGGCGCCCGGGCCGCCGGTAGGGTGTCGCAGACCGCGGCGACGGCTCGGACGTAATGACTTCTTTTGTTGTGCAGACTCTTTCGGAGCATGTCCAGGCTGGGGCGGTATTCGGCAAGCAGCGCCCGGCCAGCGTCGAGGTCACCGCGGGCGGCGAATTCGAGCACCAGCGGCAGGTAGTCCGGCAGCTCGCCGTGGGTGTCGATGACGGCGCCGGTCCCGCGATACACGGCCTTGAACCGGGCCAGCACCTCACCACGCCGGCGGGTGTCCCCATCGGTCCAATACGACAGATACAGCGCATGTTTGGCGTTGAAGTCGAAGGTGTCGACATAGCCGTGCTGCAGTTCGGCCAGTGACCGCGAGCCGAAGGTGCCGAGCAGATCCCGCAGCGCCGCGACGGCCTCTGAGTCGCCCTGCTCGTCCAGTGCCGCCACACACGCCGGCAACATCTCGACGAAGTCGGCGCTCGGATAGTCCAGGCAGCGGGCGGCGATCAGGTAGAGCACCCTATCATCCCGGGACGGCCGCCGTCGTCTCATGGGAACAGTCCCGCCGAGCTGCCGTTGCCGTCCCAATTCAGCAGATTCACCCGCTCGGTGCGCAGCTCGGCACCCGAGGTCGCGGTGTCACTGGTCTGCCGCTGCCGCAGCGCCGTGAAGGTCTCGACCGCGACGGGGATGGGCCGGCCACTTGCCTCTCCGAACGGCCCCGACTCGTACATTCCCGGGCCGTCGTCGAAGTCCAGTGAGCAACCCATTTCCTCCAGCTCGTGCGCCTGCTCCTGATACGCCGTCGGAATCACATAGCGCTCTTCGTATTTCGCGATCGCCATCAGCCGGTACATCTCGTAGAGCGACTCCTCGGACATGCCGACACTCGCCGCGACGGCGGGATCGCCCTCTCCCCGAAGAGTGACTCCGCGCATGTAGGCGCGCATGGCGGCGAGTTTGCGCAGCACCTCGGTGATGATGTCGGTGCGCCCGGCGGTGAACAGCTCGGCCAGATACTCGACCGGGATGCGCAACGCATCAATGGCGCCGAACAGATTGGCGTGGTCTTCGCCGTCGTGACCCTGCGAACTGAGCACGTCGACCACCGGCGACAGCGGCGGGACGTACCAGACCATCGGCATGGTGCGGTATTCCGGATGCAGCGGCAGCGCGACCCGGTACACCTTGGCCAGCGCGTACACCGGTGACCGGCGGGCGGCCTGCAGCCAGTCCTCGGGGATCCCGTCGCGCCGGGCCGCCGCGGCGACCGCCGGATCGTTCGGGTCGAGCAGTACGTCGAGCTGCGCCTGGTACAGCTCCTGCGGATCGGTCGTGGCTGCCGCCGCCCCGACCCGGTCGACGTCGTACAGGAACAGGCCCAGGTAGCGCAGCCGCCCGACACAGGTCTCCGAGCACACCGTCGGCTGGCCGACCTCGATGCGGGGGTAGCAGAACGTGCACTTCTCGGCCTTGCCGGAGCGGTGGTTGAAGTAGATCTTCTTGTAGGGACAGCCGGTGATGCACTGCCGCCAGCCGCGGCAGCGGTCCTGATCAACCAGCACGATGCCGTCCTCGGCCCGCTTGTAGATCGCGCCGGACGGGCACGACGCCATGCACGACGGGTTGAGGCAGTGCTCGCAGATCCGGGGTAGATAGAACATGAAGGTCTTCTCGAGTTCGAAGCGGACCTTCTCCTCCGACTCCCGGCGGACCTTCTCGACGATCGGGTCGCGGTCGCCGTATTCGCTTGCCCCGCCGAGATTGTCGTCCCAATTCGCCGACCAGGTGACCGCGGTGTCCTCACCGGTGATCAGCGATTTCGGCCGGGCCACCGGGAAGTCGTCACCCAGCGGGGCGTCCACCAGGGTCTGATAGTCATACGTCCACGGCTCGTAGTAGTCGGACAGTTCCGGCTGGACCGGACTGGCAAAGATGCCCAGCAGCTTGGCCAGCCGCCCACCGGATTTGGGCCTAAGCCTGCCCCGACGGGTCAGTTCCCAGCCGCCGCGCCACCGGTCCTGATCCTCGTAGCGGCGCGGATAACCTTGTCCGGGGCGGGTTTCGACGTTGTTGAACCAGACGTACTCGGTGCCGGCCCGGTTGGTCCAGGCCTGCTTGCAGGTCACCGAACAGGTGTGGCAGCCGATGCACTTGTCGAGGTTCATCACCATGCCCATCTGGGCCATCACCCGCATCAGTAGCTCACCTCCTGCGGTCGCTTGCGCACCGTCGCCACGATGTCGCGCTGATTGCCGGTCGGGCCCAGATAGTTGAACGTGTAGGACAGTTGCGCGTAACCGCCGATCAGATGTGTGGGCTTGACCAGCAGACGGGTCACCGAGTTGTGGATCCCGCCGCGCCGGCCGGTGGCCACCGACTTCGGCACGTCGATGGTGCGCTCCTGGGCGTGATGGACGTACACCAGACCGTCCGGGATCCGGTGCGACACGATCGCCCGCCCGACGAAAACCCCGTTGGCGTTGACACATTCGACCCAGTCGTTGTCGGCGACGTCGATCCCGGCGGCGTCCCCGGCGCTCATCCACACCGTGGGCCCACCCCGGGACAGCGACAGCATCAGCAGGTTGTCCTGGTACTCCGAGTGGATCGACCACTTGCTGTGCGGGGTCAGGTAGCGCACGGTCACCTGCGCCGAGCCGTCCGGCCCCAGCCGCGGCTCACCGAACAGCCGGTGCATGTCCAGCGGCGGACGGTAGATCGGCAGCGCCTCACCGGCGTCCAGCATCCAGTCGTGGTCGAGGTAGAAGTGCATCCTGCCGGTCAGCGTGTGAAAAGGCTTGAGCCGCTCGATGTTCACCGTGAACGGGGCATAGCGCCGTCCGCCGGTCTCCGAGCCGGACCATTCCGGGGACGTGATCACCGGAACCGGGGCACGCTGGGTGTCGGCGAACGTGATCCGCTTCTCGTCGGAGCCTTCAGCAAGGTCATGCAGCTGCTTGCCGACCCGCTGCTCGAGGCTACGGAACCCGGCAACGGCCAATGCCCCGTTGGTGGTTCCGGAGAACGACAGGATCGCCTCGGCGAGTTTGGCGTCGGTGTCGATCGCGGGTCGGCCGTCGCCGGCCCCGCCGAGCATCACCCCATTCTTGTGGGCCAGCCGGGCCGTCTCGTCGGCAATCGGGAACGTGACGTTCTTGACGGTGAATCCGGCACTGTCCGCGAGCGGCCCGATACTGGCGAGCTTGTCGGCGATCGCGGTGTAATCGCGTTCAACGACCGCATAAACGGGGGTGGTCGGCCCCGGCGGCGGCGTCTCCCCCGGGGTGTCGTGCATCAACGGGACGCTGACCAGATCCTTGCGCACACCGAGGTGGGTCCTGGCCAGCTCGGAAAAGCGCTGCGCCAGAAGGTGGAACGCATCGAAGTCGGTCTTGGCTTCCCACGGCGGATCGATGGCCGGGGTGAACGCGTGCACGAACGGATGCATGTCGGTGGAGCTGAGGTCGTGCTTCTCGTACCAGGTGGCCGCTGGCAGCACGACGTCGGACAGCAGGGTGGTCGAGGTCATCCGGAAGTCGGCCGACACCAGCAGGTCGAGCTTTCCTTCCGGAGCCTGGTCGTGCCAGACGACCTCCGACGGCCGCGGCGCGTCGGGATTCTCCTCGCCGAGCACGTTGTGATGGGTGCCGAGCAGGTTGCGCAGGAAGTACTCGTTTCCTTTGGCCGAGCTGCCCATCAGATTCGAGCGCCACAGCACCAGCGTGCGCGGCCAGTTCTGCGGCGCGTCGATGTCCCGGATCGCCGGTTGAAGCCGGCCGTCGCCCAGCGCCGCCGCCACGTAGCCCGCGGCACTGTCGGCCGTCCCGGCGTCGACCGCGGCCTGCGCATCGTCGGCGACCTGCAGCGGGTTGGTACTGAACTGCGGGTAGAACGGCATCCATCCGTTGGCGGCCGAGGTGGCGATCGCGTCGGCGGTGTGCGCCCCGGCCAGATGCCCCTGTGCCAGAGGTGAGTTCAGCGAGTCGGCAAGGTAGCCGTCATTGCGCCACTGGTCGGTGTGCATGTACCAATACGACGTGCCGGGCATGGTGCGCGGCGGCCGCGACCAGTCCAGCGCGTTGGCCAATGAGATCCAGCCGGTGATCGGCCGGCATTTCTCCTGCCCGACGTAATGCGCCCAGCCGCCGCCGTTGCGGCCCATGCAGCCGGTCAGAATCAGCAGCGACAGGATCGCGCGGTAGGTCACGTCACCGTGGAACCACTGGCAGATGCCGGCGCCCATGATGATCATCGAGCGGCCCTGGGATTGTTCACTGTTGGTGGCGAACTCGCGGGCGATGCGAATGCACTGGGCCGCAGAGACATTCGTGATGGCGGCCTGCCAGGCCGGAGTATAGGGAGTGTCGGCGTCGTCGTATCCGGTCGGCCACTGGCCGGGCAGGCCCGGCCGCGCCACCCCGTACTGGGCCAGCATCAGGTCGAAGACCGTGGTGACGAGGTAACCCCCGACCTCGCGAGCCGGAACCCCGCGCCGCAGCACCGAACCGGATCCGTCGGGCGCGTCGAAGGCGGGCAGCAACACCTCGAGCGGCTGGGCGTCCGGACCAGTCATGGTCAGGGCCGGGGTGACACCGTCGAGGTCGAGGTTCCAGAGTCCCTTCCCCGATTCGGCGTATCGGAAGCCGATGGATCCGTTGGGAACGACTGGTGAGCCGGTGTTCTCGTCGAGAAGGACCGTCTTCCAAGCGTCTTCGGGCACGGTGGCAGCAGACAGGTCCGCCGCGGTCAAGAACTTGCCCGGCACGAACGCGTCGCCGTGCGGCTCGAGCCGGATCAGGAACGGCAGATCGGTGTAGGTCCGCACGTAGTCGGTGAAGAACGGGACGGACCGCTGCACGAAGAACTCGGTGAGCAGCACGTGGCCCATCGCCATCGCCAGGGCGGCATCGGTACCCGGCTGGGCGGGCATCCATTCGTCGGCGAATTTGGTGTTGTCGGCGTAGTCGGGACTGACGACGACGACTTTCGTTCCGCGATAACGGACTTCGGTCATCCAGTGCGCGTCCGGTGTGCGGGTCACCGGCACGTTGGATCCCCACATCATCAGGTAGGTGGCATCCCACCAGTCCCCTGACTCAGGTACGTCGGTCTGGTCGCCGAACACCTGGGGGCTGGCCACCGGCAGGTCGGCGTACCAGTCGTAGAACGACGTCATGACGCCGCCGATGAGCTGAATGAAGCGGGTGCCGACGCAGTGCGAGACCATCGACATCGCCGGGATCGGCGAGAAACCCGCGCAGCGGTCGGGCCCGTAGGTGGCGATGGTGTTGACGTGGGCCGCGGCCGCGATCTCGATGGCCTCCTGCCACGACGCCCGCACCAGGCCGCCCTTGCCGCGGGCCTGCTGATACCGGCGACGACGCTCGGGGTCACCGGTGACGTCCCGCCAGGCCAGGACCGGGTCGCCGAGGCGGGCCTTGGCCTCCCGGTACATCTCGAGCAGCACCCCACGCACGTACGGATAGCGCACCCGGGTCGGCGAGTAGGTGTACCAGGAGAACGCGGCACCGCGCGGACAGCCCCGCGGTTCGTATTCCGGACGGTCCGGACCGACCGAGGGATAGTCGGTCTCCTGCATCTCCCAGGTGATGATGCCGTCCTTGACGTACACCTTCCACGAACAGGATCCGGTGCAGTTCACCCCGTGAGTGGACCGGACCACCTTGTCGTGGCTCCACCGGTCGCGATAGAAGACATCGCCGGCGCGCCCACCGCGGCGGAAGACCGCGCGGCCGTCGTCCGACTCCGCCCAGCCGGTGACAAATCGGCCGAGCTTCAGTAGCGCGTCAGACGCGCTGTCCCCTCCCACCCGGCCAATCTTGGCGTGACCGGACCGCGCCCACGTTGCTTTTCGGGGAATAGCGCCACGACAACGAGTTACGGTGCAGCTACATCGGGACCGGCGCACCGAAGCCGGGGATGATCCCGATCGGGATCACCGCCAGCAGAATGGCGCCGACAGCGAACACGATCAGCGTGCGGCGGGTCGGGGGCTCATCGATTTCGGGCTGGTTGCGGGTGTACAGCAAAAAGACGACCCCGAGGTCGAAGGCGATGATCACCCACCACCGGACCCAATCCACCCCGGTCGCGAACACCGGCAGGATCATCACGATCCCGACCAGCATGGCCAGCGGCCGGCCCCGCAGGATCGCGATGAACCGCCGGACCGGAACACCTGCGACGTGGCTGATCGCCAGCATGCCGATGACCAGCGTCGCCAGCCCGTAGACCGTCGAACCGGCCAGTGCGACCACGCCGATGCTACCGACGAAGCGCAGGCCCTCGCTGAAAGTCATGTCGAACAACGGCAGGAAGGCCCGGCAGAACCAGTCGTGATAGTCGACGTAGTAGTGGAAACCGCTCAGCAGCTGGCCGATGGTCGGTTTGCCGGCCAGCGGATGGTTCATCGGCCCGTGCTGCACCAGCTGACACAGCTGCGGGGAAACCTTCTGCCTGCCGAATGCGGCCAACGCGAGCGCGATCAGTATGGACGGCCCGAGCGCCGCGACAACAGCGGTCCAGAACGCCTTGGCGTCGAGGCGCCGCGCGAGCACCGTCAGCGCCGACAGCACGCCGAGCCCGAACAGGAACGGCGTCGCCTCATGGATCAGCGTCAACACGGCAAGCGTCAAACCGTAGACAGCACTGGCGATTACGGTCGCACGGGCGGTGGCGATCCTGGTCAGCACGACGGCGAAGATGGCCAGCGCGGCGCCACCCAGCAGATCGGTGCGCGCCGAGAACAGCGCGAACGCGAACCCGAACGGCAGCACGGGGATCAGCAGTGCGATCAGCCGCCGTCGCTGGGAACGACCGGATCTGACGGCTATCGTCCAGGCCACTGCGGCAAGGCCGAGAACGAAGGCCACCGTCGGAATCCAGCGCAGCACAGCCAGACCGCCGAAGTAGTGCGCGGTGCCGAACAGGCCCAGCAGCTCGCCGGCAAGACCGCGCCGGATGAAACCCACCGAGTAGTCGATGGCGAAGTAGGAATACCAATAGCCGTCGGGGACCACCGTGATCGCAAGCGTCAGAAGCACCGCGGCCCACAACACCAGCAGCACCGTGAACGTGACGAAGAAGCCGCGCCTGCTCCCGGTGTCGACCGCGGTGCTCGGCATCGGATGAGTATAGGGTCGATTCACGTGAGCCAAGACGCGACGGTCGCCTATCTGGGCTTCCACGACAAGGACAATCTCGGCGACGACGCGATCTACGACGCAGTGAAATCCCAGCTCCCCGGGGTCACGTTCAATGACGTCCCCCGGCTGGCGCACGAATTCGTGTTCCCCGTCGGCGCGGCCCTGCACCGGGCTCGCACACCCAGCACGCTGGTGATGGGCGGTGGGACGCTGGTCGGGGTCCGCTACTTCCGGCTGCTGGCGAGGGCGGGCCTTGCGGTGACGAAGAACGACGGCAAGTACGCGATCGGCGTCGGCGTTCAAGACCCCGGCTATGCCGGGCGTGGCAGCGGGTCGGGCAACGACGAACTGACCAAGTGGAAGCCGATCCTGGCCGGGTTCGACTCGGTATCGGTACGCGGGCCGCGCAGCGTCGAACTGCTCGCCGACATCGGGCTGACCGCACAGGTGACCGGAGATCCGGCGCTGATCCTGCCGCGACCCACAGTGCCGGTCTCCGACGGCTTGATCGGGGTCAACCTCGGCTACGGCGACGACCTGTGGGGGCATGATCCGGTCGGGGTTGCCAACCAGGTCGCGGCCGCGGTGCGGGAACTCGCGGGCCGCGGTCATCGGTTCGTCGGCATCCTGATGAACCCGAGCGATCGCAAGTGGCTGGAGGTGGCCTTCGAGGGCGTGGCGGCCGACATCGTGCGGCCGCCCGACGCCACTGCGGCCGCACGGGAATTCGCCCGGTGCTCGGCCGCCATCGTCTGCCGGCTGCACGCCGGAATCCTCGCCGCACTGTCGGACACCCCGGTGGTTTGCCTTGAGTACCAACCGAAGTGCCGCGACTTCGCGATGTCGATCGACGACGAGCGGTCGCTGATCCGCACCGATCAGGTGACCGGCACTGCCGTCGTAGACCGCGTTCTGGAGTCGCTGGCCGACTCACGCGCCATCCGGGCGAACAAGCGTGCCGCCGTCGACCGGCTGCGCACCCAGCTGGACTCCGAGTACAGCGCGCTGCGCCGTCAGCTCGGCGTCGCGGGCGCCTGACGGGCCCGCCGCAGCGCGTCACCGCTGAATACCAGCAGCGCCAGCCAGATCAGCGCGAAACCGGCCCAGCGGGCCGGCGGCATCGGCTCGTGCGCCACCAGCACGCCCCACGTCATCTGCATGGCCGGATTCAGGTACATCAGGAGCCCGAGGGTGACCAGCGGCAGGCGCTGGGCCGCGGCGGCGAAGAACAGCAGCGGGATCGCGGTGATCGGCCCGGACAGAACCATCAACGCAAGGTGGCCCGGCCCGTTGCTGGCGAACTGGCCGTGCCCACTGAGCTGCAGCACGACGATGTACGCGATGGCGAAGGGGGCGGCGAGCGCGGCCTCCACACCCACGCTGACCCGCGGGTCGGTGGGGACCACCTTCTTGACCACACCGTAGAGGCCGAACGTCGAGGCCAGCCCGAGCGCGATGATCGGCGGCCCGCCGACCTCGATGCCGAGCAGGATCACCGCGGCCAGCGCGATCAGCACGGCCACCACCTGGGCCCGGTTGAGCCGTTCCCGGAAGATCAGCACCCCGAGGAGCACACTGATCAGTGGATTGATGAAGTAGCCGAGCGCGGCGTCGACAACATGGCCGTTGCTGACCGCGAAGATGAAGATGACCCAGTTGGCCGACACCAGCGCCGAGGCACACAGCAGCAGAAGCCAGGTGCGTCCGGTGATCGACCGCAGGTCGGACAGCTTGCGCATGGCGACGACGACACCGGCCATCAGCACCAGCGTCCAGACCACGCGGTGCGCCAGAACCTCCAGCGCCCCAGCCGGTTTCAGCAGCGGAAAGAACGCCGGGAACAGACCCCAGGACCCGTAGGCACCGATGCCGTAGAGCAGACCGCCGGTCTTGGTGTCCTGTTTGGGGGCCGTCACGATTCGCCGCGCAGCACATCCAATGCGTGCTGCAGGTCGGCCGGGTAAGGGGCGGTGACCTCGAAGTGTCTGCCGTCGGCGGGATGGGCGAACGCCAGCGAGCGCGCGTGCAGCCACTGCCGTTCCAGGCCGAGCCGCTTGGCCAGGACCGGGTCGGCACCGTAGGTCAGATCGCCGGCGCACGGGTGGTGCAGCGCGGCGAAGTGCACCCGGATCTGGTGCGTGCGACCGGTTTCCAGGTGGATGTCGAGAAGACTTGCGGCCCTGAACATTTCGACGGTGTCGTAGTGGGTGATGCTGTGCCGCCCGGTTTCGGTGACGGCGAATTTCCAGTCGTGGCCGCGGTGCCTGCCGATCGGCGCGTCGATGGTTCCGCTCGACGGATCCGGATGGCCCTGCACCACAGCGTGATAGCGCTTGTCGACGGTGCGCTGCTTGAACGCCCGCTTGAGCAGCGTGTAGGCCCGCTCGGACAGCGCGACCACCATGACACCGGACGTGCCGACGTCGAGCCGGTGCACGATGCCCTGCCGCTCGTGGATGCCCGAGGTGCTGATCCGGAATCCGGCCGCGGCCAGACCGCCCAGCACGGTGGGTCCGTGCCAGCCGACGGTGGCGTGGGCGGCCACCCCGGGCGGCTTGTCGACGGCGACGATGTCGGCGTCGGAGTACAGGATCGTCATGCCCTCGATCTCTTGGGGCGTGTTCTCCGGCGGCGGCGCTTCCTCGGGGATCTGCACGTGCAGCCACGCGCCGGCCTCGAGACGGTCGGACTTGCCTGCCCGTGCGCCGTCGAGTTCGACGCCGCCGTCCTCGGCGATCGCGGCGGCGGCGGTCCGGGAAAGCCCCAGCAGCCGGGCCAGGCCCGCGTCGACGCGCATGCCGGCCAGACCCTCGGGGACCGGCATGGACCGTTCGGACATCAGGCCGTCTCGGCCTTGTCGTCGCTGGCCGCCGGTTCGGCCGTGCGGCGACCCGCGGTGTCGAAGTCGTAGCCGAACAGCGACAGCCCGACCAGCAGGATGGCCCCGCCGACCACCGCCGGATCGGCCACGTTGAACACCGGCCACCAGCCGATGGACAGGAAGTCGACGACGTGCCCGCGCAGCGGGCCGGGCGAGCGGAAGAACCGGTCGACCAGGTTGCCCAGCGCGCCGCCCAGGATCATTCCGAGGCCGACCGCCCACCACGGCGACACCAGCCGTCGGCCCATCCAGAAGATTCCGATCACCACACCGGTGGCGACCAGCGTCAACACCCAGGTGTAGCCGGTCGCCATCGAGAAGGCGGCTCCCGAGTTGCGCACCAGCGTCCAGGTGACGGTGTCACCGATGATCGACACCGGCTGCCCGGGGGTCAGCCAGCGCACGGCCAGCACCTTGGTGATCACGTCGAGGGCCAGCACCACACCCGCCACCGACAGCAGCAGCCGCAGCCGACGTGGTGCCTTGGCGCTGTCCGGAGATTCGTCGGTCACACCCCCATCATTCCCTAGTCTGTTGGGCATGCCCCGACTCGTCGTCGTTACCACCGGCGGGACGATCGCCACCAGCGCAGACGATGAGGGCGTGCTGCGACCGGTGCACGGCGGAGCCGAGCTGGTCGCCGGGCACGACGCGCAGGTGATCGACCTGTTCACCCTGGACAGCTCGCAGCTGACACCCGCCGAGTGGGTGCGGATCGCAGACGCCGTCACCGCGGCCGCCACGGGGGCCGACGGCGTCGTCGTCACGCACGGCACCGATTCGATGGAAGAGACCGCCCTGTGGCTGGAGCTGACGTACGCCGGTGACGCACCGGTGGTCGTCACCGGCGCCGCCCGGTCGGCCGACGCCCCGGACGCAGACGGGCCGGCCAACCTGCGCGACGCCCTCGCGGTGGCGGCCAGCCCGCGCGCCCGCGGTCTGGGCGTGCTGATCTGCTTCGCCGGCTGGGTGCGCCCGGCGCTGGGCACCACCAAGGTGGGCGGTCCCGACCTGTTCGGCGGCACCACACCGGTGGGCCGGGTGAGCGACGGGGCAGTCGAGTGGACCGGCGGCACGCGGCGGGCGTACCTGGGCGCGGTCGCGGAGGCCGGGCGCGTCGACATCGTGGCGGCCTATCCCGGCGCCGACGGCACCGCGATCGACGCGTTCGTCGGCGCCGGTGCCGCGGGTCTGGTCATCGAGGCGATGGGGGCAGGCAACGCCGGGACCCGGGTCATCGAGGCGGTGCGCCGGGCCTGCGCCCGCGGGGTGGCCGTGGCGGTGACCACCCGGGTCCCCGGCGGGCCGACGGCGGCGACCTACGGGCCGGGCCACGACCTGGTGAGCGCCGGAGCGGTGCTGGTGCCGCAGTTGCGCAGCAGCCAGGCCCGGGTGCTGATGATGGCGGCGTTGAGCGCGGGGCTACCCGTGGCCGACGTCATCGCCCGCCTGGGCTGAAGCCCGGCTTTCCAGACCCCCGACGTACTCGGCCCAGTCCAGGCTGTCGACCGGGTTGGCTTTGACCAGGTCCGGTTGGTCGATGGCGAACGTCCGCATCACCCCGGGCCCGCTGCCGCGCGTTTCGAAGCGCACGCTGACCACGCCATGCCCAGCGCCCTGCACCCAGCCGTGACCGAGCTCGGGATGACTGACGTCGTCACCGATGCGCCAGCCTCCGGCTTCGGGCACCGGCACCGGCGTGGGTGCGTGGGTGTCCGGCGCCTCGGCCACCTCGGCCTCCAGCTGCTCGAGATCGGGGAACAACGACTCCTGACGGACATCGGACAGCCCGGAAAAGCCCACGCCCAGAAGGCGAATGGGGCCGATCTCCCGGGGGTCGAGAAGGAGCCGGTACGCGGTGGCGGTCAGAGTGCCGACGTTGCCGGTGGCGTACGGCAGTGTTGCCGAACGGGTGAGGGTGCTCATGTCGGACCGCTTGAGCTTGACGGTGATCGTGCGGGCGGCGCGACCGTCGCGCTGCAGCCGCTGGTGGGCGTGCTCGGCGATCGGGCCGATGGCGTCGCGCAACTGATCCATGGTGGTGAGGTCGGCGGCGAACGTCGACTCGGCGCTGATCTGCTTGGCCTCGGCGCGTTCGGCCACCGGGCGGTCGTCGATGCCGCGGGCCAGGCGGTGCAGCGCGGGTCCGACGGTGGCACCGAGGATGCTGGCCGCCTCGGCGTCGGTGAGCGCGGCCAGTTGGCCGATGGTGTCGATGCCGAGCCGGTGTAGCTTGTCCTCTGCGACCGGGCCGATCCCCCACAGCCGGCGTACCGGCAAGCCGTCGAGCAGGGTGCGCTCCTCGTCGCGGCGTACGACGCGAAACCCGTCGGGCTTGGCCAGGTCCGAGGCGATCTTGGCGATCTGCTTGCCCGATCCGGCCCCGACGGAGGCCACCAGGCCGGTCTCTTCGCGGACCCGGCGGCGCAGCAGAGCGGCGAACTCCTCGACCTCCTCGGCGCCGGCCCCGGCCAGTTCGATCGGCTCACCGAACGCCTCGTCGAACGACAGCTGCTCGAGGACGGGCACCATGGCACGCACCGTGTCCAGCACCCGCCGGCTGGCCACCCCGTACACCACGCCACGGGGCGGCAGCACCACGGCGGCGGCGCCAACCATGCGCCGGGCCTGGTGCATCGGCATCGCCGAGCGGGCGCCGAACACCCGCGCCTCATAGCTGGCGCCGGCCACCACGCCGCGGCCGCCGAGCCCGCCGACCAGGACGGGGCGGCCACGCAGGGTTGGGCGGGTCAGCTGTTCGACGGACGCGAAGAACGCATCCATGTCGAAATGCAAGACCCAGCGCTCCACGACTCCCGATGCTATTGGCTGGGCCGAATGCAGTAGCCGGCTACTGAATCCGCGCGGTCGAGCGCGTCGCACGATCACTGCTATGAGCACTGGGCATCTCGTCGGTTACGTCGGTGGGTTGGCGGTGGCGCTGGGCGTCGGCGCGGCGGTGGTGGTGAGTGCGCCGACGGCGTCGGCCGATACCGCATCAGGGTCGTCGTCGCATAGCGCTTCGCCGAGCACTGCGAAGTCGGCGAGGCCGCCGCAGCGCGCACACTCCGTCGCCTCGATGAAGCCCGCGCCGAAACGCAGCGTCGACGCCCCGGCGGCGTCGGTGACGCTTCTGATGGCCGCGTCCGGTACGACCGAGGCGAGGCGGACCACGAGGAGCGCCGCCCCGGTCGCCGACGCAATCCCCATCGACGGTGGCCGCAATCTGGTCATCGACACGACCGGCGACGGGTCCAGCGGCTTCACCACCCGAGTTTCCCTGCGGGACAACGTGACCGGCACTCAGACGGGCGAGACTCTTGTTCTCGCCGGTCAGGTCGCTCAGGCTCCCCTGCTGGACGCCGGAGGCGCACACGCCGTGATCGCGACGAGCGCTGAAATCTCCTATGGCACGTACGCGAGCCAGGTCGCGGTAATCGACACCGAGACCGGCACCCAGACCGGCACCACCCTGGATTTCGACGGCTACCCCCGGATGCAGCTGGTCGGTGACAAAAGCCTCGCGGTGATCAGCACCTACGTCTACGACGCAACCACCGGCGGCGCAACGCACTTCACGACCCTCGATATCGCGACGGGCGCCGAGGTCGGTACCGGACTCGCCCTCGATGGCAGCCCCTGGGACACCCCACCGCTGAGCGCCGCCAACACCAACGTACTGGTCATCACCGTCAAACCGGGTTCGCCGACCGTCAATGCGGCGGTGTTGAACACCACGACCGGCACCCAGGCAGGGCACACGCTGAGCCTCGACGGTTCACTGTGGGGCACACCGCTGGTCAACGCCGACGGTGTCCATGTCCTGCTCACCACAAGCACCGGCGCCGCGACGCACGTCGCCGTCATCGACACCGCCACCGGCGAACACAGCGGCGGCACGCTCGACCTTCCGGGCGCACCAGGCTCCGTACTCCCGGCCGCCGACGGCATTCATGTCCTGCTCACCGCCGATGACGGCGCGGGCACCCACATCGCGGTTGTCGACGCCACGACCGGCGACCGGGCGGGCACCACCCTCACCCTCCCCGGCCGGGTGACGGGTCCGGTGATCAACACCGACGGCGTCCACGCAGTCTTCGTCGCGAGCATCGGCGACTCCACGCAGGTCGTGGTAGTCGACACAACCACCGGCGAGCAGACGGGCCGCCCCGACCCGGTAGGCGGTGCATTGAGTTACACATTCGCCGATGCCGGCCGGACGCATGTGCTGGTCGCCACCACTACCGGCGGCTCGACCGAGTTCACCTCGTTCGATTCCGCGACGGGCGCGAAAGTGAGTGCCCCGCTTACCTATTCCGGAGAGCTCGTCGGCTGGCCCGCGCCGTCGCCGGCCGCGGACGGTACCCACGCCCTGTTCATTCTGGATGACGCGGACCAGACGCGGTTGATCGTGATCGACATCACCACCGGCGCCCAGGCCGGTACCGGTATCACGCTGTCCGGCGAATCGGGCGCAGCGATAGTGAGCGACGGCGGCAACCACACCACGATCGTCACCCGGACCGCCGCGACAAGGTCTCACGGCAGCAGCTCCCGCGTCGCGGTGATCGACACCGCGACCGGCAACCAGGTCGGAGTCACCACCCGGCTCACGGGGACCCCTGCCGTACTTCCCCAGCTGAGCGCCGACGGCCACCACGTCGTGGTCAGAACATTCGCCGGGCTCAGCGCAAACCTCGACACCACGACCGGCACGGCCACCACCCGCATCGCCGGACCGCCGTGGGGCCTGGACCTGGAGGCCTTCGCACTCACGCCGCTCGGACGCGTCGTGACAGCCATCCAGACGGCGGTTGCCACCGTCTATCTGGCGATGGTCCAGTTCGTGTTCGTCGGCTTCTTCCTGTTGGGCGGCCTTCTCTCCCAAGCGCAGAACAGCCCGCCGGCGGCACCGCTCGGCAACGCCACCGTCGCCGGGTGAGTCTCAGGCCTTGGTGATCGCGACCCGCACGCCGTCGCCGATCTCCACGCCGTCGGCCGGCTCGCCGAAGTCGAAGCTCGTCGCCAGAATCTCGCCCGCGATCAGATCGGTATGCGCCGCAGCCCAATCCGCCCGTTCGGCGGGAACCGACATGACCACCCGGATGCGGTCACTGACGTCCAAGCCGCTGGACTTGCGCAGATCCTGCAGTTCGCGGATGCGGTCCTTGGCCCAGCCCTCGGCCTCCAACTCCGGGGTGACGGCGCCGTCCAGCACCACCAGGCCGGCACCGTCGGGCAGTGCCGCCGTCCACTCCGGATCGGCGGCCACCAGCTTGGCCGTGAACTCCTCCGGAAGCAGCACGGCCGGGCCCGCGGTGAGCGTGCCGTCGGCGTTGAGCACATATTCGCCCGCCTTGACGGCTTTGATCGCGGCCTGCACGTCCTTGCCGATGCGTGGGCCTGCGGCGCGGGCGTTGACCGCGAGCTCGAAACGGCCGTAGGCGGGCACGTCGTCGGTGACCTCGACGGCCTTGACGTTCAGCTCGTCGGCGATCAGGTCCGCGAAAGGTTCGAGACTCTGCGGATTTTCCACTGCGACAGTAAGTTTCGGCAGCGGCAGGCGCACCCGGAGCTTCTTGGCCTTGCGCAGCGACGACGCAGTCGAGCAGACGTCGCGCACCTGGTCCATGGCGGCCACCAACGCCGGGTCCGCCGGGACCACGCCCGCCTGCGGCCAGTCGGTCAGATGCACCGAGCGCTCACCGGTCAGACCGCGCCAGATCACCTCGGTGGCCATCGGAAGCAGCGGGGCCGCCAGCCGGGTGGTCACCTCCAGCACGGTGTGCAGGGTGTCGATGGCGTCGGGATCCTCTTCCCAGAAGCGCGAACGCGACCGGCGCACATACCAGTTCGTCAACGCTTCGGTGAACTGGCGCAGCTGCTCGCACGCACCGGAGATGTCGCACACGTCCATCGACTCGGTCAGCTGGCCGCGCAGCTCGGCGAGCTTGGCCAGGATGTAGCGGTCCAGCACATGGGTCGAATTCGCGCGCCAGGTACCGACTTTCGGCGCGTACAGGGCGAGGAAACTGTAGGCGTTCCACAGCGGGAGCAGCACCTGGCGGACACCTTCGCGGATACCCTGCTCGGTGACGATCAGGTTGCCGCCCCGCAGGATCGGCGACGCCATCAGGAACCACCGCATCGCATCTGAGCCGTCGCGGTCGAACACCTCGTTGACGTCGGGATAGTTGCGCAGCGACTTGCTCATCTTGGCGCCGTCGTTGCCGAGCACGATCCCATGGGAGACACAGGTTTTGAACGCCGGCTTGTCGAACAGCGCACTGGAGAGCACGTGCAGGGTGTAGAACCAGCCGCGGGTCTGGCCGATGTACTCGACGATGAAGTCACCGGGGAAATGCGTCTGGAACCAATCCTGGTTCTCGAACGGGTAGTGCACCTGCGCGTACGGCATCGACCCGGAGTCGAACCACACATCGAAGACGTCCTCGATGCGGCGCATCGTCGAATTGCCGGACGGGTCGTCGGGATTGGGCCGCGTCAACTCGTCGATGAAAGGCCGGTGCAGATTGTCCGGGCGCACGCCGAAGTCACGCTCGAGTTCGTCGAGGCTGCCGTAGACGTCGATCCGCGGGTACGCCGGGTCATCGGAGACCCACACCGGAATCGGCGTGCCCCAGTAGCGGTTTCGCGAGATCGACCAGTCCCTGGCACCGGACAGCCACTTGCCGAACTGACCGTCCTTGACGTGGTCGGGATACCAGGTGATCTGCTGGTTGAGCTCCACCATCCGGTCGCGGAACTCGGTGACCTTGACGAACCAGGACGACACCGCCCGGTAGATCAGCGGATTGCGGCACCGCCAGCAGTGCGGGTAGGAGTGCTCGTAGGTTTCGTGGCGGATCAACACCGGGGCGTTGACCGCGGCGGATCCGGTGCCGTTCTTCAGGTCCCGGATGATCTGCGGGTTGGCGTCGAACACGTGCTGGCCCTGATAGTCGGGCACGCTGGCGTCGAAGCGGCCCTTGGAGTCCACCGGCGTCACCGGCACGATGCCGACGGTGTCGGTGGTGGCCTTGTCGTCCTCGCCGTACGCCGGGGCCATGTGCACCACGCCGGTGCCGTCCTCGGTGGTGACGAAGTCGCCGCGAAGCACCTGAAAAGCATTGGCGGAGTTCAGGAAGTACGGGAACGGCGGCAGGTAGTGCAACCCGAGGAGCTGTTCACCGGTGACGGTGGCGAGCACCTCGGGCTCCTCCCCCAGCTCCCGCGCGTAGGCGGCCAGCCGGGCCTGCGCGAGCACCAGGCGCCGGCCGTCCACCTGCACCACCACGTAGGTGACGTCGGGGTTGACCGCGACGGCCTGGTTGGACGGCAACGTCCAGGGCGTGGTGGTCCAGATCAGCAGGTAGGCGCCATCAAGGTCGGAGCCGGCCTGGTTGATTCGGAACCCGACCGTGATCGCCGGGTCCTGCCTGCTCTGGTAGACGTCGTCGTCCATGCGCAACTCGTGCGCCGACAGCGGGGTCTCGTCGTTCCAGCAGTACGGCAGCACCCGCACGCCCTCATAGGCCAGGCCCTTGTCCCACAGCTGCTTGAACGCCCAGATGACGGACTCCATGAACGACAGGTCCAGGGTCTTGTAGTCGTTGTCGAAGTCGACCCAGCGGGCCTGACGGGTGACGTAGTCACGCCACTCATTGGTGTACTTCAGCACCGAGGCCCGGCAGGCGTCGTTGAACTTCCCGATGCCCATCTCTTCGATCTGGGCTTTGTCGGTGATGCCGAGTTGACGCTGCACCTCGAGTTCGGCGGGCAGCCCGTGGGTGTCCCAGCCGAACCGACGCTCCACTTTGTAGCCGCGCATCGTGCGGTAGCGCGGCACGATGTCCTTGACGTACCCGGTCAGAAGGTGGCCGTAGTGCGGCAGTCCGTTGGCGAACGGCGGACCGTCGTAGAAGACGTATTCCTCGGCGCCGTCGCGCTGGGCGACGCTGGCCCGGAAGGTGTCGTCGGACGCCCAGTAGTCGAGGACATCGAGTTCGAGGGCCGGGAAGCTGGGTGAACCACCAGCCGGCTTCGGATAGCCATTCTCGGTCACGGGCGCGTTCGTCTCCTGTGCCAGGTGTCTGGACACGGGGACGACGACGCGCGGAGTGCGCGAGCGCCGCGGTACCACCCCGCTTACGCACGTATCGTGCGTCGCTCTTGACAGGCTGTGACGGGCCCACCCGTTCGGTTCTACTGAGTCCCGACGTGTGACTGTTCTTCCGAAGGCTCCCCGGTGATGGCCGGATCGGTGCCGCTGGCGAAGATTCTAGCCGTTAGACGGTGTGGTAGACCGGGGTGGCCTCGGACGTCACGCTGATCAGGCCGAGCCGGAACTGGTTGGCCAGTTCCTCGACCGTGCAGTGGTCCAGCCGACGCGAGTCGTACCACCAGTCCATCTGCACCTCGCCGTCGCCGCGGTAGGCGAGCACGCCCAGCGCGGGACCGTCGGCCAGTTGCAGCGGCCCGAGCGACGGCTCCGGCGGCAGCCCGAGGAACGAGAACGCGACGTCGGCCGGCGACGTGCTGAGCCGGGCTGGCGTCAGCGCTTCGCGGACCTCGGCCAACAGGTCGTTGGCGGCCATGCCCCGTTCATCGGCACAGCACAGCCGAAAAGGCTGCACTGCGGTCAAGCCACTGACCGTCACGAAACCGACCCCGATGGTTCGGGCGATCGCCCGCCCCAGAGCGGCCAGCAGCACTTCCTCGATACCGACCCGGGCAGCATCGACCGCTCCGTCCAGTTCGGCGGTCAGTTCGTGGGACAGGGGCGCCGACAATCGAACCAAATCTTCTGGTCGAGGCCGGCCGGGAATCTCATCATCGACTACCCGCACATTGCTAGACGGGTAGGTCACAGGAGCAACCATGCCCTCACCGTAGCGGTCGTGTCCCATAAATGGGAGACCCATCCCAGAAGTGTGACGACGGTGTCAATTAAGTTATCCATTTGTCGCGTGCAGGCGGCGATACCCAATACCGGGAGTTCGGGTTATTGTGAGGCGTGCCCAGGACCGATGAGAACGGACGCCAGCTCAAAACCCTGCTCGACTATCTCCTCGACGGGGACATCGAGGCCCGCGACATCTATGACGCGCTAGGCACCTCCAGCAGCACTTATTACCGGCGCGTGAAGGACCACGACTACCCGAACGCCGAGGAACTGCGCCTGGTGGCGTCCCGATTCGGGCTCAGCTATCCCGATTTGCAAGTGCGATTCGGACTAATGAGTCGCGAAGAAGTTCAGCAATATGTCGAATCTTCGCCATTTACGTTGGCGACAATTAATACCGTCACCGCGACGCGTAATCCCGCGAAATTCTCAGAATTGAAGCCTCGACTCGACGCTCCTCCGCTGTAGTATTTGCTGAAGTTATTCGGGGGCGTAAGGCGACGAAGGCATGGGTCTTGGGGCACTAATCGCGATCACGCTTGCATGCGTGGCGTGGAGCCTGTGGATCAGGCGACTCACCTGGTCCTGCCGCTGGGAAGTCGCAGCCACCTTGAACATCGCACTGCAGGGTGCAGCGGTGTTCCTGATGTCGCCGTTCGCCTCTGAAACCATCGGTCAGCTGCTGCACTCGCTGACCGGAGTGTGTAACCTCGAGGACTACATCGGCCACGACTGCTATGTCGTGGCGGCCTCCGCGATCGTCTACAACGCGCTGGGCCGACTGCGGGACGACAATGCGACGCAGGCGGCATTCAAGCAATATGTCGAGCGTCCGGCGACGCTGTGCATTCCCTTGCTTTTGGCAACCTTTTCGATGGGCAACGGCGCGAAAATATATCGCTCCGACTTCTTCACCGTGCCCACCGACTTCTGGCTGTCGGCCTACTGGCTGGTGCTGTGCGGAACGCTGATCTATCTGCTCGGCTACAGCGCGCGGGCGCTGTACGTCCTGCGCCAGGACCCGCGATCGCGGCGCATCGCCAACATCTACCTCTTGGCGTCGGCCAGCGGCATCCTGGCCTGCACGATCCGCATCGTCACCGCCTACGTGCCCGCGCTGCAGGAGATCGAAGGTGGCACGCTGGTGTGGTTCTTCGCCTGCTTCTGCGGTGCCGGCTTCGCGCTGACATCGGCACATTCGTGGCGCATCAAGACTCGATGGTTCACTCACACGCCCAGCTGATGGCACGCCCGCACTCCGCGGGCCCGATAATGGTGATCGATGAAAATCGCGGTGACTATCCACGGGACCCGTGGTGATGTCGAACCCTGCGCGGCGGTAGGACTCGAGTTACAGCGCCGCGGCCACGACGTACGCATGGCCGTGCCCCCGAACCTCGTCGCCTTCGTCCGGTCCGCCGGACTGCTGTCGACCGTGGCCTACGGACCCGACTCGCAACAACAGCTGCGGGGCGACGTTTTCGAGCGGCCCGATGCCCTGACCGCCGCGGGCCCGGCGGACTGGGTGCGGCTGGGCAATCCGCTCACAGCGGTGCGGAAGGCCCGAGCCGCGGCCACCCGCGGCTGGGACGAGATGGCGGACACGCTGCTGGGCATGACCGAGGGCGCCGATCTGATCATCAGCGGGACGGCCTATCAGGAGATCGCCGCCAACGTAGCGGAGTATCGCGGTCTCCCGCTGGCCGAAGTGCACTACTTCCCCGTCCGGGCCAACACCCAGATCCTGCCGCTGCGACTCCCTGCGCCGATGGTCCGGGCGGCGTATGCGGCAGGCGAGTGGATGCACTGGCAGCTGCTGAAACCGGCCGAGACCCGGCAGCGCCGCACCCTGGGCTTGCCGGCGACCAGGACCCGACCGGTCGGCCGCATCGTCAGCGCGGGCAGCCTGGAGATCCAGGCCTACGACCCGGTGTTCTTTCCGGGGCTCGCCGGCGAGTGGGGTGATCGGCGACCGCTCATCGGGTCCCTGACGCTGCAGATGCCCACCGAGGTCGACGATGAGGTCCGCTCCTGGATCACCGCCGGCACGCCGCCCATCTACTTCGGCTTCGGCAGCATGCCGCTGGACTCCCCCGCCGACGCGGTACGGCTGATCAGCGACGTGTGCGCCGAACTCGGCGAGCGTGCGCTGATCGGCGCGGGATTCTCCGACTTCGACACCACCGGCACGGCGCCGCACGTCAAAATCGTGCCGTCGGTGAACCACGCCGCGGTGTTCCCGGCCTGCCGCGCGGTGGTGCATCACGGCGGCGCGGGCACGACCGCGGCCGGCATTCGCGCCGGAGTCCCCACCCTGGTGCTGTGGGTGGCGGCCGAACAGCCGCTCTGGGGCAAACAGGTCGAGCGGCTCGGCATCGGCGCGACCCGGCGGTTCGCTGCGTCCACGCGCGGTTCGCTACTAACCGACCTGCGAGCCGTGCTGGCTCCGGAAATGGCACAGCAGGCTCGTTTGCTCGCCGCGCGGATGAGTACGCCGTCGGAGAGCGTCGCGACGGCAGCCGACCTTCTGGAGAAGGCCGCCCGCAACCGCCACGCGGGGTGACGTCCACTCTGCCCACCGCATCCCGGCAAGGTAGAATTCGGCGTTGTGTGGACAACCGTGGTGCTGCTCGGCCTCGCCGTGAGCATCGAGCCCGCACGTATCGCACTGATCGCACTGCTGCTGACCCGACCACGTCCCGCGCGGCACCTGACGGTCTTCCTGTGCACCGGCCTGGCGATGAGCCTCAGCGTCGGCTTCACGGTGCTGTTCATCTTCCATCACAGCTTCCTGGGCAAGGCCGATCTCAACCCGGCCCTGATCCAGATCGGCATCGGCGTCGTCGCCGTGCTTCTCGGCGCCCTGCTGATGTCGAAGATCCCGCTCCGCCAGTTCTCCCGTAAGGAGATGGCCGAGGTGCCGGCCGGGGGCGCCAACGAGACCGTCCTGGAGGTCGAACAAGAACTGGCGCCGGGCCGGTTCAAGCGACTGACCACCAAGGTGCGCGCCTTCGTGCAGGGCGAATCGTCCTGGTTCTCCGGGTCCATCGGCGCCGCCCTGGCGATGCCGAGCGTCGACTACATGGCCCTGCTGGCGCTGATCATCGCGTCCAAGACCCCGCCGGCCGAGCAGGCCGCGGCCCTGGTCACCTTCCTGCTGCTGGCCAGCTGGGCAGCGGTCATCCCGCTACTCAGCTTCATGGTGGCGCCGGCCAAGACCCGAGTGTGGGTGCAGCGCTTCAACGAATGGATCCGCACCCGCACCCGCAGGCACGCGGGCATCTTCGTCGCGGTGGTCGGTGTGATCCTGATGTTGGTCGGCCTGCACGGCCTGTGACGCCGCGAGTCACTCGATGACGGCGTTGAGCCCGAATTCGGTCAGTGTCTGACCCACCAGGTCCCGCAGTCGCTGCTTGGTGTTCTCGGCGCCGATCTCGTAGGCCTCGATCGAGATCACGACCTTGCCGTTGATCCGCGCGGACACCACGACAAGCTGACCGTGCGAACGTTCGATCTCGCGCCGCGTCACGTTCTGATCGAGGGCCCTCAGGACGACCTTCTCCGCGGTTGTGCCGTCGACCTGAGCGATCTGCGGAGGCAGATCCCCGAGGTTCGAGCAGGACACCGGGAGGTCCTCGGAGTAGGAGAACAACAGCTCGGCCACTCCCTTGACGGCGACCTGAGGAAGCCATGGCATCAACGGGAAGAGTTGCATCGCCGGGTCGGTCTGTTCCTTGGCCATCTGCCGTGACTCACGCACGACGGCACGCGACTCGGTGAGGTCGGCGGTCACCTTCTCCGGGTCGACGGTGGCGTTGGCGAAGGCCATTGCCAGTGCACGGTCGTCCTCTAGGCTCTCGCGCAGGTTGATCGCGATCACCAGCGACACCGCGCCGTCGGACTTACGACGCCGGCCCATCCGCTCGGCGACCTTCGCAGTAACGCCGACGAGCAGCGAATAGCTGTTGCCGCCAAGGCTTTCCGCACGGGCATCCCACTCGGCGATGTCGACGAACGCGGCCACCGAGGGCACGTGGACGATCTCGTCCAGGCCGGATTGATCGACGCGCTTCCTGCGGGACTGGATCACGTCCCGCCGCTTGCTCCACAGCAGCTTCGCGCCGATGGCCAGCGCCCGACGCGTCTCGGGCAGGTCCCTCAGCGCCTGGCGTGCGTCGGCGGCCAGCGCCTGGCGCCGGGGCCGCGAGCCGGGGCGGCCATATCCACCGTCGCGGACATTGCCGGTGACCGCCTCGAAGATCGCCAGCCCCGCTGCGGTGCCGTCGCCGATCACATGCGACGCCACGATGCTGACAGCGGTGGCGCCGTCGGTCAGCGGCTGGACCACCAGGTACCAGGTGGGGCCGTGTTCGGGGTCGATCGGGAGCGTCGCGAGCTCGTCGGCCCAGTCCATGAGTTCGTCACGCGGACGCGGCGTCTCGTTGAACTGGATCTCCGACGGCGCCTCACGGGGTTGGACCCACCGCGGCCTGCCGAACGGCAGCGGCGAGCGCTCGATGCGCCGGCCGCCGAGCGAGTCGGCGATGTTGCGGTGGAATCGTCGCAGCCCCTCGAAGTCGACAGGATGTTCGTACACCCACACCGCTTGCATGAGCTGCCCGCGACCGGTGGCACGCATCAGCTCGAAGGCCGTCTGATCGAAGAACTCGAGCCGATGTTCTTGCGACTCAGCACTCACAGCGCAACCTCACTCGACGATGCCGGACAGTTCGAACTCCGCCAGGGTCTGGGCGATCACCTCACGCAGGCGGTGACGTGAGTTGTCGGCGCCCGGTTGGTAACTCATCACGGGAACGATGACCATACCGCCGACGCGCGCCGACGCCACCGTCATCAGGCCGCGCCGCCGTTCGAGGACGTCGAGGGTGAGGTTGCGGTCGACCCCGCCGAAGTAGAAGCGCTCGCACGGTGTCCCGTCGAGCTGCAGCAGATCGTCTGGGACGTCACCCATGTTCGAACAGGACACCGGCACGTCGGTGGAGAAGTTGAAGGCCATGTCGGCTATGCGACCCATCGCCCGCTTGGGCAGGAAGGGGATCAGCGGGAGCAGCGCGACCATCTCGTCGGGCTTCTCGCGGGCGGTGATCAAACCCTTCTTGATCGCCGAGCGAGCGCCGGAGAGATCCTTGGCGACCGGGCCCGGGTCGAACGTCACGTTGGCGATCGTCACGACGTTGCCGCCGGTGTCGCCGGGGCTGTCGCGCTCGCTGACCGGGATCATCAGCGTCGCCGCACCGTCACCGGGGCGGGTTCGGCCGAGGTTCTGTGCCAGCTTGCCTGCAAACCCGGCTACCAGCGAAAAGTGGTTCCCGCCAAGGTCTTTCGCGCGCTGATCCCACAGTTCTTTGTCGATGACCGCCGTCGTGAACGCAATCATCACCGGCTGGCCGGCACCGTGAGTGGGCACCGACACCGGCTCGCTCGGGCGTACCAGCTCGTCCTTACGACGGGTGGCGACCCTGGCCGCTTTGACCAGCGTCCGCCCGATCTCCGGCAGATCGGACCCGAGCTGACGCAGATCCTCCAGCACGGCGCGTGAGCGGGTGCGAGAGTTCCGGGGCGGATAACCGAGATCCTTGCCGGCGCCGTGGACCGCGGCGATGACCGACGCCACGACGCCGCCGCCGTCGACGACGGTGTGCGATACGACCAGGCTCACCGCGCTGGTGCCGTCGGTGAACGACTGGACGCCCATCCGCCAGGCCGGTGAGTATTCAGGGTCGAGCGGCAACTCCACCTGCTCGTGCGCCCAGTCCCACAGCTCCTCGCGGGGTCGCGGCTGCTCGGCGATCTCCAGCGGCGCCTGCGGTCCGGCGACCGACACCCACCGGTGCCGGCCGAACGGCAGCGGTGAGGTCTCGACCAACCGGCCGACGAGTCCGCGGCCGAAGTTCTGGTGAAATCGCCGAACACCGTCGAGGTCGACAGTGTGCTCGTAGATCCAGATGAGCTGCATGACGGCCTCTTGGCCGGCGCCACGCAGCGCCAGCAACAACGCCTGATCGGCGTAGGGCACTACGTTGTCAGGTTTGGGCTTCCCCACCGGGTCAGACCGTCGCGATAGGCACGCGAGACGACGAGACCAGCTCGGAACGGCCGTCGGCCACCCGCAGATAAATGCACTTCATCAGCTCGACGAACTCGGCGACCGATTCGCGGGCGATCGGGTTGTCCGGGTAGGCGACGGTGATGATCGTGCCCTCGGTACGACGGTTCACCCACATGCCGACCTGATTGGCCGCGCCCAGATCGGTGTAGATGTGCCCGTTCTGGGCGTACCACTGCGACATGATGACCGGGTTCAGCGGCGGCAGACCCACATCGAGGTAGGACAGCATCGGCACGCCGGGACCGGCCGGCCGGATGCGCGGCGTGTCCTCGGTGTCCGCGAGCTCATAGACCCGCTCGATCGGCACGTTGGCCAGCGGCATCCCGGAGTCGAATGACTCCTGGGCGGCCCGGGCGACCTCGGCGAAATTGCGGGCGGCGACCGGCACCGACAGCGGAACCACGCCGGTGAACCAGCCCGTGGTCATGAACTCCGCGGGCGTGCTGCGGGTGGTGGTCGGGGTGATGACGTAGTAGTCGTCGTCGCCGGTCAGCTGCCGGTGAGCGAGCGCCGCGGCGGCGAACACCCCGCCGATGAACCGGGCACCGGCCGCGGTGCAGGCCGACTCGAAGCGGTCGGACTCGTGCTCGTCCATGAGCTGCACGGTGAGCAGGTCACCGCTGCAGTGCACCGACGGATCGCCCAGCGGCAGCGGGAACGTCGGCATGGTGCCGCCGTTGCTCTCCAGGAAGTCCAGCCAGCCGCGGACGTCAGGCGAATCCATGGTCAGCTGCCCGGTGTAGTCGTGCTGACGCGCGCAGTAGTCCTGGTAGCTGCCAGCCTCGGGCAGGCGCAGCGGCGCGCCGCCGCCGGCCAGGGCCTCGTAGTTCATGTGCATCTCTACGAACAGCGCCATCATCAGCATCGCGTCGGCGTGCAGGTGGTCGACGCTGACGTAGAAAGTGAAGTGATCGTCACGCTGGATCACGCCGAATCGGAAGCAGTCCCACTCCAGCGGGCTCGGGGTGTCGAGCACGTGCTTCTTCCACTGCGCGGAGTTCATGTCGCCGTGCTTGGTGGCCACGAACTGGATGTCGTTCGGGTTCTCCAGCGTGTGGCGGACCAGCCGGTCGGTGCCGTTGTCGTCGGCGACGAACTCGAACCAGCTGTGGAACGTGTCATGCCGGCGCAGGTAGGCGTTGATGACGAAGGTCATCGCGCGCACGTCGCACTTGCCCGGCATGTTCCACGCCGGGATGAGCAGCCGCGCCATCTCCAGGCCGTTGGCCGTGTGATTGCGGTAGCTGCGAATATGCTGACCCTGCTGGTAGCTCGCAGGCACATCGCTGACCGGTGCGTCCTGAACCTTCTTCAGGCACGCCGGCGACGGGCTCCACGACACGACCTTGCCTGGCGCGTCCACCCAGTCATGGATTGCGGTAAGTGCAACCACCCTAAATACCCCTTCGACCCAGTTAGCGGGATGCAGCTGACGTGATGACGCCGGCCAGTGTTTCGCACAGGCTCTCGGCCAACGACCGGACAGTCGTTATGTCCATCGATCTGACGCGTATTCCCGTTTCAGTTTCAATACGCGTTCTCAGTTCCAGGTTGCCCAATGAGTCCAGACCGTATTCAGAAATCGGCCGGTCCGGATCAATCGAACGACGCAAAATCAGGCTGAGCTGCTCGGATACCAGACGACGCACCCGCGTCGGCCATTCCTCGACCGGCAGCTCGTGCAACTCCGCCCGGAACGTGCTGGTGTCCGCCGGACGGTCGCCACTGGCCTTGAAGGCCTCGGCGAACGGGCTGCGGGCAGCCAGATCGGTCAGCCACGGCGTCCCGATCATCGGCGCGTAACCGCTGTAGGCGCGGTCGTGGCGCAGCAGCGCCTCGAAGGCGCGAGCGCCCTCGTCCGGGCTGATCATGGTGGTGTCGCCGGCGGCGGCCAGGTGCTTGCCCGCACCGATCTGGTCCCAGGCCGCCCACGCGATCGCCGTGGCAGGCAGACCCTGCGAACGACGCCAGTGGGTGAACCCGTCGAGCCAGCTGTTGGCCGCGGCATAGGCGCCCTGTCCCGGCGAGCCCATCAGGGCGGCCGCCGAGGAGAACGAGCAGAACCAGTCCAGCGGCTGTGCCGTGGTGGCCCGATGCAGGTGCCAGGCGCCGTAGACCTTCGGAGCCCAGTCCCGGTCGATCAGCTCGTCGGTGATGTTGGGCAGGATGGCGTCTTCGACGACGGCGGCCGCGTGCAGCACACCACGCACGGCCATGCCGGTCGCGGTGGCCACCGTCACCAGGCGGTCGACCGTCTCCGACAGCGCGATATCGCCGCTGACGACCTCGACCTGGGTTCCGGCGGCCCGCATGCGCTCGATCTCGACCAGCGCGTCGGGCTTCGGCTCCGACCGCGAGTTCAGCACGATCCGGCCGCAGCCGGCGTCGGCCATCTTCGAGGCGAGGAACAGGCCCAGCCCGCCGAGACCACCGGTGATGATGTACGAGCCGTCGCGGCGGAACACCTTGGCCTGCTCCGGCGGGACCACCACACTGCTGTGGCCCACCTTCGGAACCGACAGCAGCAGCTTGCCGGTGTGCTCGGCGGCGCCCATGACGCGGATGGCGGTGGCGGCGTCGGCCAGCGGATAGTGCGTGGTCTCCGGCTGCGGCAGCACACCTTCGGCCGTCATCCGGTACACGGTGTCCAGCAGCTCGCGGATCTGCGCGGGATGCGTGGTGGCCATCAGCGCCAGGTCGACACCGTAGAAGGACAGGTTCTTGCGGAACGGGAACAGCCCGAGGCGGGTGTCACCGTAGATGTCCTTCTTGCCGATCTCGACGAACCGTCCGCCGAAGGCCAGCAGATCGACGCCGGCCCGCTGGGAGGCGCCGGTCAGCGAGTTCAGCACGATGTCCACGCCGTAACCGTCGGTGTCCCGGCGGATCTCCTCGCCGAAGGCGGCGCTGCGCGAGTCGTACACGTGGGTGATGCCCATGCCGCGCAGGATGTCGCGGCGCTCCTCGGTGCCCGCGGTGGCGAAGATCTCCGCACCGAAGTGGCGGGCGATGGCGATCGCGGCCTGGCCCACACCACCGGTCGCGGAGTGGATCAGCACCTTGTCCCCGGCCTTGATCTTGGCCAGGTCGACCAGGCTGTACCAGGCGGTCGCCGAGGCGGTGGACACCGCTGCGGCCTGATCGTCGCGCAGGCCGGACGGCAGCGTGACGGCCACGTCGGCATCGCAGGTCACGAAGGTGCCCCAGCAGCCGTTGGGCGACATACCGCCCACGTGGTCGCCGACCCGGTGCGAGGTGACGTCGGGACCGACCGCGGTGACCACACCGGCGAAGTCGATGCCCAGCTGCGGGTGCAGGCCCTCGAAGCTCGGATACCGGCCGAAGGCCAGCAGCACGTCGGCGAAGTTCAGGCTGGACGCGGTGACCGCGACCTCGATCTGACCCGGCCCCGGCGGGATCCGGTCGAACGCCGCCAGCTCCAAGGTTTGCATGTCACCGGGGACGCGGATCTCCAGGCGCATGCCGTCGCGGGAGTGGTCCACGACGGTGGTGTAGCGCTCGTCCGGCTGCAGGGGGCTCGGGAACAGGTGCGCGGTGTACCACTTGCCGGCGCGGAAGGCGGTCTCGTCCTCCTCCGAACCGGTCAGCAGTGCGCGGGCCACCAGTTTGGCGTCGACATCGTCGTCGACGTCGATCTGGCTGGGCCGCAGCTGCGGGTACTCGGCGCCGATCACGCGGAGCAGACCCCGCAGGCCGGCCTGCTCGAGGTTGGGGCGGTCGTCGGCCAGCACCGTCTGGGCGTTGCGGGTGACGACGTGCAACCGCGGCGGTTCGCCTGCGGTGTCCGCGAGCTCGCGGGCGATCCGGACCAGGTGGCGAACCTGCTCTCCGCCGCGCAGCGGCATCTGCTCTTCCGGGCAGCCGGCGATGCGCGCCGGGGACACCACGACGACGTTGTCGAACCCGCCCTCGGAGAAGTACGACGCGAGCCGCTCGGCGTTGCCGGCGTGGTCGGCCTGCTGCGGCCAGGACATGGTGGTCACGTCGGCGTCGTTGAGCTTGAGCGCATCGGTGAGCGCCGAGGCCAGCAGGTCCACGGTGTCGGAGGTGCTGACCAGCAACCAGGTCGCGGAGTTGTTCTGGGTGACTTCGGCGAGCTGATGCTGGCGCCACTCGATGCCGAGCAGACGCTCGTTGAGCACCCGATCGCCCTCGTTGCTCTCCGACATGCCGCTGCCCATGCGCAGACCCTCGACGGTGAACAGCACCGTGCCGTAGTCGTCGAGCAGATCGATGTCGGCCTGAACAGTGGAGCCGTCGAGTGAGGTCACCCGGGTCAGGCAGTAGCGGGCGTTGCGCACCGCGCCGTGCACGCGCAGCCGGTCCACGCCGAGCGGCAGCAGCAGCGCGCCGGTGCCGGAGGCTTGCACGCCCGGGTGGGCCGCGACCGACTGGAAGCAGGCGTCCAGCAGCGCCGGATGCACGCCGTAGGAGGTCTGCTGGTTGCGGATGGAGGTCGGCAGGCCGATCTCGGCCAGCACGGTGTCGGCGTTCTCGTCGGCGGCGTTGACGGCCTGCAGCGCGGTGAACGCCGGGCCGAACTGAACGCCGCGGCCGTCGAACCACTGCCGCACGCCGTCGCCGTCGGCGCGGGTGGGATGGGCGCTCTGCAGCGCATCCATGTCGTAGGGCTGCGGCTGCTCGCCGGCCTCACGTGCGGTCAGCACCGCGCTGGCGCGTTGCTCACGCTCGCCGTCGATATCGGTCTCCACCATGAACTGGAGGACGCCGGGGGCTTCGGCCGAGGCGGTGGCGCTGACCGGGGTCAGATCCTTGAGCAGCAGCATCGCGTCGAACGTGACGTCGCGGACCTCGGCGTCGTCACCGAAGATGGTGCGCGCGGCGGCCAGAGCCATCTCGCAGTAGGCCGCGCCGGGGAGCGCAGCGACGTTGTTGATCTGGTGATCGACCAGCCACGGGTGCGCGCTGGTGCCGACCTCGGCCGCCCAGGCGTGGCGCTCGGGCTCCTCCAGCAGGCGGACGTGCGACCCCAGCAGCGGGTGAGCCGCGACCAGGTGGGTGCCGCGGGTCTGGTTCTCCGCGCCGTCCGGAATCAGCACCAGGTTGCGGTGGGCCCAGGTGGGCAGCGGGGCGTCGACCAGGCGGCCGGCCGGATACAGCACCGAGAAGTCGACCTTCGCACCGGCGGAGTACAGGTCGCCGAGGAACTCGCCCATGCCGTGCGGCACGTCCTGGCCACGTCGCATCCCGGCCAGCGCGGCGACGGAGATGTCCAGCGTGGCGGCGGTCTGGTCGATCGCGCGGATCAGCAGCGGGTGCGGGGACAGCTCGCCGAACACCCGGAAGCCGTCTTCCAGCGCGGTCTGCACGGCGGCCGAGAACCGGACCGTGTGGCGCAGGTTGTCGACCCAGTAGTCGGCGTCGCAGTACGGCTGCTCGCGCGGGTCGAACGAGGTGGCCGAGTAGTAGGGCACCTCGGGGGCCATCGGGCTGATGTCGTCGAGCATCTCGGAGAGTTCGTCGAGGATCGGGTCGACCTGCGGCGAGTGTGACGCCACGTCGACGTTGACCTCGCGGGCCATGATCTCGCGCGCTTCCCAGCCCGCCACGATCCGGCGGACGGTCTCGGTGTCGCCGCCGATCACGGTCGACTTGGGCGACGCCACGACGGCGACCACCACGTCCTCGATGCCCTGCTGTTCGAGTTCTTCACGGACCTGCTGGGCGGGCATCTCGACCGACGCCATCGCTCCCCCGCCGGCCAGCCGCAGGCATAGCAGCGAGCGACGGCAGATGACCTTGACGCCGTCCTCAAGGGACAGCGCGCCGGAGACGACGGCGGCGGCGACCTCACCCAGTGAGTGGCCGATGACCGCTCCGGGCTGGACTCCGTAGGAGCGCATCGTGGCGGCCATCGCGACCTGCACGGCGAAGATCGTGGGCTGGACGCGATGGATGCCCTCGACGGTGTCGGCCGCCGTCATCGCCTCGGTGACCGAGAAGTCGGATTCGGCGGCGATCAGCGGCTCGATCTCGGCGATCTTGGCGGCGAAGACCGGCTCGGTGGCCAACAGCTCGGTGCCCATCGACGCCCACTGCGAGCCCTGGCCGGAGAAGATCCACACCGGGCCGCGGTCATCGTGACCCACGGCGGGCTGGAACGGGTCGTCGCCCTCGGCGACGTGGCGCAGGCCGGCGATCAGCTCGGCGCGGTCGTCGGCGATGACCGAGGTGCGCAGCGGGCGGTGTCCGCGGCGTCGGGCGAGCGTATAGCCCAGGTCGCGCAGCGACAGCTCCTCGCCGGCGGACTCGACCCAATCGGCGAGGCGTGCCGCGGTGTTGCGCAACTCCTCGACCGAGCTGGAGCACACCGGGAAAACCAGGAGCTCTTTCGCGGCGTCGGGCGTGGCGGACTCGACGACCACGGGGGCCTCGGGCGCCTGCTCGAGAATGAGGTGCACGTTGGTGCCCGACATGCCGTAGGACGAGACGCCCGCGCGGCGCGGCCCGCTGTCCTTGGGCCACGGGATGTTGTCGGTCGGGACGAACATGCCCGTCTTGACCTTGGCGTTCTTCTCGGACAGCTGGGTGAAGTGCACGTTCTGGGGCACAACGCCGTGATGCACGGCCAGGACGGCTTTCATCAGGCCGAGAACACCCGCGGCGGACTCGGCGTGGCCGAAGTTGCCCTTGACCGACGTCAGCGCGCACGGACCGTCGGTGCCGTAGACGGTGGAGACGCTGTTGAACTCGATCGTGTCCCCGACCGGGGTGCCGGTGCCGTGCGCCTCGACCATGCCCACGGTGGCGGGGTCGACGCCGGCCGCGGCCAGCGCGGCCTGGAAGACGGAGACCTGGGCGTCGCGCGACGGGGTCAGGATGTTCTCGGTGCGGCCGTCCTGATTGGAGGCGCTGCTCTTGATGACAGCCAGCACCCGGTCGCCGTCACGCTGGGCGTCGTCGAGTCGCTTGAGGACAACGATCCCGCAGCCCTCGGAGCGCACGAACCCATCGGCGGCGACGTCGAAGGAGTGGCACCGTCCGGTCGGCGACAGCATCCCCTGTCCCGACGACGAGGCGTAGAGGCGCTGGTCCAGCATCAGCATCACGCCGCCGGCCAACGCCATGTCGCTTTCGCCCTCATGCAGGCTGCGGCAGGCCTGATGCACCGCGACCAGGCTCGAGGAGCAGGCGGTGTCGGTGGTCAGCGCCGGGCCGTGCAGTCCGAGCGCGTGGGAGATGCGGCCCGAGGCCATGCTGAACGGGTTACCGGTGAAGGCATAGGCCTGGTCGAAGGCGCCGGCGTCGCTGGTCACCATGGCGTAGTCGTCGTGGGACATGCCGATGAAGACACCGGTCGACGAGCCGGACAGCGAGGACGGGGTGAAGCCCGCCTGCTCGACGGCTTCCCAGCTGGTCTCCAGCAGCACCCGGTGCTGCGGGTCCATCGCGGTGGCCTCGCGCTCGTTGATGCCGAAGAAGTCGGGATCGAAACCGGTTGCGTCATCAATGAAGGCACCCCACTTCGACACCGAGCGGCCGGGCACGCCGGGCTCCGGGTCGTAGAGGTCGTCAGCATCCCAGCGGTCGGCCGGAACTTCCGTGACCAGATCGGCGCCGTCGAGCAACGCTTCCCACAGCTTGTGAGGAGAGTCGATACCACCGGGCAACCGGCACGCCATGCCGACTACGGCGATGGGGGTGACAGATGTCTGACGCACGTCCGCTCACACCTCTCTTGGCACTTGCCAAGGCAACCCAACCTGACCTTGTAGCCCCGCGCGCCACGTCAAAGTTGCCAATGTCCTCGGTAGCCTAGCTGTTTTTCGTTAAGTGCGCGACAAATGTTTCGAGTTTTTGATTAGGGATTGGGCAAAGTGACCTTTGGCCCTAAGAGGTTGGCTGGTCCGGCGCATATCTGATTGCTGCCGTTTCTCTCACGGGACCCGACAAGACAGCTGCAGCGCTTTATCGAGCGATTCTAAAAACCGCCTCTACCTGCGACTTTGCAAAGTCTTTGCCATCTGGGCAAACCGCCGAACACCGCCGACAACCCCGTTCCGGGGGCCAAGTGCGAAGTTGCAGGGTGTTTTCTATCGCAATTCAGCCACAATTAGGCTTCGAGAGGGTTATAGCAAATTTAGGATATGGAGCCACCGGAAAAGCTCGCCCGGTGGATCACAATTGCTTGCCAGCCCCCATTCGATGGTGTCCCATATCGCCCGGGAACGTACACCGCACCTGCGTGATAGCGTGGCGTCCCTGAGAGTTTCCGCTACCGCGCCTCAGCATCAGAAAACCCTCTTGCCTGCAGCTATCGTTCCGTTACACAGGAGATGGCTACTAACCTGAGAGTAGGCTGAGATTTCGATATCAGAAACCAGGGAGACGTGATTCAGGCCACATTTACTTGTCGGCAGACGTTCCGATTCCGGGCTCGCTGATATTTCACAGGCTGTGGCAGCAAACGGTTCTGGATAAATGACCGGCTATTCGCAGATATTTGGCGAACTTTTGCCGGAAAGGGATCTTTAGTGCGGTTCAGCCGACGCCCCGTGACATTTATCACCCGCTTAAGGGGGTCTTGTGAACTCGCTGTGAAAGTTAGCTGGAGCCCCGACGAGGGACGTGTGGCGAGGCCGGCGGCGGTGTCCCGGAACCCTCCGACCAGGCAACTTCCCGAACATCGGGGTTCCACAGCAAGGGCTCAGAACGGCGATGTGACGCGGAGCTAACCCGCGACGACTCCCGATATCGGCCGCGGGAACCGGGCCCCGAACTCGGTGACCGGCGCGAAGCCGTGCTTGCGCGCCGACGTGGCGCCGCGCCGGATCAGTGCGGCGGTCGTCACGAAGCCGGCCTGGTCAGCGAGCACGAACGGGGTCAGCAGCCGGTTGTGCACGAAACTGAATGACAGCCCGGCCTCCGGAATTGCCCAGCCGAGCGACCCGCCGAGTCCGACATGACCGAAGCCGGGCAGCACACCCGGAATGGGCAGCGCGTGATATCCGAGATGGAATGCCAGCGGCAGGATCAAATTGCGGTCCGGGGTCAGATTGCGCCGACCGGTCAGGCCCGCGACCAATTCCGCGGACAGGAAGCGCTTACCGTCGATCTCACCGCCGTTGGCGATCGCGCCGTACATGCGGGCCAGGCCGCGTGCTGTGGCGACCCCATTGGCCGCAGGCAGCTCGCTGTCCAGCAGGGGCATCGCACCCTGCACCGTCGACCTCATGCCGGGGAAGTACATGGAGCCGAAGATGGCGGACAGCTCGAGGGCCGCGATCCTGGGCGCGACGCTGTTGAAGAACGGGTTCGGGATGTTCATCTGGGGGCCGATGATCGAGGCCGCTCTCGTCGGCGCGCCCGCCGGCGGCCGGCCCAGGTGGATCCCGTCGGTGTCGAGCGGCGCGGCGACCTCGGTGCGGATCAGCTCCCGCATCCCGATCCCGGTGACCGCACGCGCCAGCCCGGACAGCAGCCAGCCGTAGGTGAGCGCGTGATACGCGGGCTTGCCGAAGTTCCGGCCGACCGGCGCCGCCGCGATGCGCTCCTCCATGACCACGTGGTTGAGCAGATCGCGCCTGCGGACTCCCCGCAGATGTGCCAGACCGGCGCGGTGCTGCATCATGTCGCGCACGGTGATGGCGGCCTTGCCGTTGGCGCCGAACTCCGGCCAGTACTCGGCCACGGGTGCGTCGTAGTCGATCAGGCCGCGGTCCACGAGCCGGTGGATGACGGTCGACGCCACGCCTTTGGTCGCCGAGAACACCATCGCGCCGGTGTCGGCCGACCAGCGCTGCCGTCCCCGTCGGTCCGACCAACCGGTCCAGACGTCGACCACCGGCTGCCCGTCGAGGTAAACCGCCAGCGCGCCGCCCCCGAACCGGGGATGCGGGAACATCGCGGAGAAATTGCGCAACGCGCAGGCGAAGTGCGGATCCGCGGCGCCCTGCAGCCCGTGGGGCAGTGCGTCGTGTCCGGGAGTCGCCTGAGTCACAGCTGAGAATTTAATCGGTCTAAGCACACCTGTAACAAATTGTTGCCATTTTGTTAGCTTGACGCGCGGGGCGTCAGTTTGACTGCTCGGCGGCGTCGAGGATTCGCTGCGCGGCCAGCGCGGGGGTCAGCTCACCTTCGCGCACCTGGCGCTCGATCTCGGCGCGCTGCGTCCGCACGGCCGGATGGTTCAGCACCCGGTCGAGGACCGCGTCGCGCACCATCGACCACGTCCAGTCCACCTGCTGTGCGCGCCGGCGGGCGTCGAACTCGCCCGCCTTGGTCAACACGTCGCGGTGTTGGCACACCGTGTCCCACATCTCCCGCAGGCCGGTCCCCTCCACCGCGCTCATGGTTAAAACCGGTGGGCGCCAAAGGGTTTCGCGCGGGTATATCAGCTGTATCGCGGCGGTCAACTCACGAGCCGCAGCCTTGGCCTCAGTGGCGTGCTTCCCGTCGGCCTTGTTGACCACGACGATGTCGGCGAGCTCCAGCACACCCTTCTTGATGCCCTGGAGTTGGTCGCCGGTGCGGGCCAGGGTGAGGAAGACGAAGGTGTCCACCATGTTGGCGACGGCCACCTCGGACTGCCCGACACCGACGGTTTCGACCAGGATCACGTCGAACCCGGCGGCCTCGACGAGCACCACGGTCTCCCGGGTCGCCTTTGCCACCCCACCGAGCGTCCCCGACGTGGGCGACGGCCGGATGTAGGCGTCGGGGTGCACGGCGAGCCTCGCCATCCTGGTCTTGTCGCCCAGAATCGAGCCGCCGGTGCGGGTGGACGACGGGTCGACGGCCAGCACCGCGACCCGGTGCCCCTGCTCGATGAGGTACATCCCCAGCGCCTCGATTGTGGTCGACTTGCCCACGCCGGGGACGCCGGTGATCCCGACGTGAAGCGCCTTCCCCGCGTCGGGCATCAGCTCGAGGAGCAGTTGCTGGGCCTGGTCGCGGTGATCGGCGCGGGTCGACTCGACCAACGTGATGGCCCGCGACAGCGCCGCACGATCGCCGCCGCGGATCGCCTCGGCCAGTCCGGGGATGTCGGGCATCAGGACAGGCTGTAGCCGAGCCGGTCGGCGAGCTTGTGCAGCAGATCCACGGCAGCGTCGGCGATCACCGTGCCGGGCGGGAAGATCGCAGTCGCGCCGGCGGCGTACAGCTCGTCGAAGTCGCCGGGCGGGATGACACCGCCGACTACCACCATGATGTCGGGTCGCCCCACCTCGGCGAGCGCATCGCGCAGCGCAGGCACCAGCGTCAGGTGACCGGCGGCCAGGGAGGACACCCCGACGACGTGCACGTCGTTGTCGGCGGCCTGGCGCGCGACTTCCTCCGGGGTGGAGAACAGCGAGCCGACGTCCACGTCGAAGCCGATGTCTGCGAACGCCGTGGCGATGACCTTCTGGCCGCGGTCGTGGCCGTCCTGGCCCATCTTGGCGACCAGGATGCGCGGCCGGCGGCCGTCGGCCTCGGCGAACTTCTCCACCAGTTCGGTTGCGGTGCTCACGTTCTGGGCCTTCCCGACCTCGTCGCGGTACACCCCGGCGATGGTGCGGATCTCGGCCTGATGCCGGCCGTACACCTTCTCCAGTGCGTCGGAGATCTCGCCGAGGGTGGCCTTGGCGCGCGCGGCATTGATCGCCAGGGCCAGCAGGTTGTTGCCCAGGCCGTCGTCACCGGCGGGACCGGACGCGTCCGCGGCGCGGGACAGTTCGTCCAGCGCGGATTGCGTCGCCTGCTCATCCCGCTCACTGCGCAACTGCGCCAGCTTGGCGATCTGCTCGGCGCGCACCCGGCTGTTCTCGACCTTGAGAACCTCGATGTCCTGGTCCTCGTCGACCTGATATTTGTTGACCCCGATCAGCGGCTGCGCACCGGAGTCGATGCGGGCCTGCGTGCGTGCGGCGGCCTCCTCGATGCGCAACTTCGGGATGCCCTCGTTGATCGCCTGCGCCATGCCGCCGTGCTCGGCGACCTCGGCGATGTGCGCCCGGGCCTTCTCGGCCAGCTGGTAGGTCAACCACTCCACGTAGTAGGAGCCCGCCCACGGGTCGATGGGCCGGGTGGTGCCCGACTCCTGCTGCAGCAGCAGCTGGGTGTTGCGCGCGATCCGCGCCGAGAAGTCGGTGGGCAGCGCCAGCGCCTCGTCGAGGGCGTTGGTGTGCAGCGACTGGGTGTGGCCCTGAGTCGCTGCCATCGCCTCGATACAGGTCCGCGCGACGTTGTTGAACACGTCCTGGGCGGTCAGCGACCAACCGGAGGTCTGCGAATGCGTGCGCAGCGACAGTGATTTGGGATTCTTGGCGCCGAACTCGGCAACCAGCTCACTCCACAGCAGCCGGCCCGCCCGCAGCTTGGCGACCTCCATGAAGAAGTTCATCCCGATACCCCAGAAGAACGACAGGCGCGGCGCGAACTTGTCGACGTCCAGGCCGGCGTCGCGGCCGGCCTTGAGGTACTCCACACCGTCGGCCAGGGTGTAGGCCAGCTCGAGATCGGCTGTGGCCCCGGCTTCTTGGATGTGATAGCCGGAGATCGAGATGGAGTTGAACTTCGGCATCTTGGCGCTGGTGTAGGCGAAGATGTCGGAGATGATCCGCATCGAAGGCTTCGGCGGATAGATGTAGGTGTTGCGGACCATGAACTCTTTGAGGATGTCGTTCTGGATGGTCCCGGCCAGCTTGTCCGGCGACACCCCCTGCTCTTCGGCGGCCACCACGTAGAGCGCCAGGATCGGCAGCACAGCGCCGTTCATGGTCATCGACACGCTCACCGTCGACAGGTCGATGCCGTCGAACAACTGGCGCATGTCCAGGATCGAGTCGATGGCCACGCCGGCCATGCCGACGTCCCCGGCGACGCGGGGATGGTCGGAGTCGTAGCCACGGTGAGTGGCCAGGTCGAAGGCCACCGACAGACCTTTCTGACCGGCGGCCAGATTGCGCCGGTAGAAGGCATTCGATTCTGCGGCGGTGGAGAATCCGGCGTACTGCCGGATGGTCCACGGCTGGTTGACGTACATGGTCGGGTACGGCCCGCGGATGAACGGCGGTTCCCCGGGGAAGCTGTTCAGCGGATATCCCGCCGCGGCGACGGCGTCGCGGTCGGCGCCGACGTAGACCGGCTTGACGGCGATGCCTTCCGGGGTCTGCCACTCCAGCTGCTCCGCGGTGTAACCGTGCGCCGACGCGGCGGCGGCGACATGATCGGCGACGGCGGCCTCGGTGGGGGCCGGCGCGGGCCGGTCGCCGTGCAGTGGAACGTCGGCGAAGCTGGGTACGGTGCCCGTGGTTGACGCAGTCATGGATCAGGCCCCCAATCGGGTGAGCAGGGACGAAAGCGCTTCGACCGCATCGATTTTCGCGGTCAGATAGCCGTCGGGTTTGGCCGCCGCCTCCGCGACCGCCTTCTCCGGGCCGGCCAGGTAGATCTGGGTCAGACCCGCGGCCCGCGCGGCCGCCACCACATCGGAGACGTCGGCGCCGTAGCGGGCGTCGGTGCCACAGAGCACCGCGACCGAGGCGCCGCTGTCGGCGACCGCGGCGGCAACGGTTGCGGCGTCGACGGTGCCCGGGTTGACGGCTTCGATCCCCCCGGAGGCCAGCAGGTTGGCCGCGAACGTCGCGCGGATGTTGTTCTCGGCCAGCGGGCCCAGCGGCAGCAGCAGCACCTGCGGCCGGGCACCGGTGCGGTCCAGGAAAGCGTCGGAGCGGTCCCTCAGCTCTTCGAATCCGGCCGCGTAGCGCCGGACGGTGTCCGACGAGTTGTAGTGCGGCAGAGGCGGTTCGGCGAGGTTCGGGAACTCATTGATTCCGGTCACCGGTGTCCGTCTATGGGCGATGTCGTCGGCCCGGCGCGCCCGCACCTGCTCGATCTGCTCGGCGACGTGATCGCCGGCCGCGCCGAACCCGCCCCGGGACTCGATGTCCTGGAAGTGCGACCAGGCTTGCGCGGCAAGATTTCCGGTGAGGTCCTCGACGTACCAGGAACCTCCCGCCGGATCGAGCACCCGCCCGATATGTGACTCCTCCAGCAGCAACAGCTGGGTGTTTCGGGCGATGCGGCGGGCGAAACCGGCGCTGACTCCGGGGAAGCCGCTGGGGATCGCGACGTCGAACGGCAGCACTGTCACGGTGTCCGCTCCCCCGACACCGGCGCCGAAGGCGGCCAGCGTGGTGCGCAGCATGTTCACCCAGGGGTCGCGCTGGGTCATCATCGGCAGCGAGGTGACCGCATGCACGGTGGCGGCCCCGCTGTCGGGGTGGCCGAGCACGTCGGCGATCCGGGCCCAGAGTTGGCGGGCCGCACGGAATTTCGCGATCGTCAGGAACTGGTCGTCGTCGGACACCAGCCGGAAGCTGATCTGGCGCAGCGCATCGGATACCTCGACGCCCGTGTCGGCCAGGGCCCGCACGTACTCGACCGCGGCCGCCAGCGCACCGGCGAGTTCCCACGCGGCGTTGGCGCCGCGATTGTGGAATGCCGGTCCGTCTACGGTGATCGCGCGCACTCCCGTGCCACCTGCCACGTTGGCGGCGACGCGGGTGACCTCATCGAGGGCCGGTGCGGGCGCGCCGCTGAGCGCCGCGGTGAGCGGGTCGGCACCCAGGTCGATCGACATCGTGGCGCGCTGGGTGTCGTCGGCGCCGGCAATCAGGGTCAGCACCGCTTCGGCGGCGGCGGCGAACTGCGCCCCGGCGTCCAGAATCACCGGCGCGAGCTCGAGGAAGACCCCCTCCAGCAGTCGGTCGAGGTCGGCGGGGGCGACGCCGGTGTCACCGACGCGCAGCACCAGCGCGCTGACCCCGTTCCCCAGGGCACCCAGCACCGCGGCGTTGCCGTCGGCAACCTGGCCGGAGAAGCCGGGACCCGGAAATACCTCGGCGACCTTCCAGCCCGCGATGACGTCACGATGGGCGTCACCACCGCGGACGAACGGCCAGGTGCCGGGCAGCGGCGCTTCGGGCAGCGCGTCGAGTGCGGTGTAGAGAGGCCGGATCGCAAAGCCCTCGTAAGTGGCTGAGTCCAAGAGCCTTTCGGGCTCGGCGGGCAGATCCGCTGGGTCTTTCCGGCTGCTCTTGGCCAGCACGCCGGCTACCCCGGTGCGCCAGCGGGCGCGACCTTCCTCAACCTCTACTGACACCGGCAACTCCTGTTGTCGCAGCATGTGGCAGCCCGTCGCGGGACCAGCCATCAGACCATCAGGCTAAATGATCACTCCAGCCGTGACGTGGCCGACTACGGCTACCCGTCGGTAACCGGCGTCGCACCCGGCGCGTTCTCACGGGAGGGCCGTAACCTTGGTGAACGTGACGTCGAAGACCCGCAGCACGTGGCGCAGTGTGCGCTCAGCGGTGATCTCGACGGCGCGCCAGGTTTCCCGGACGCGCCTCGTCGTCACCGCCGCCGCCGCTGTGATTCTCGTCGCAGTGGTGTTGCTGGTGCCGCTGCCGACCGCGGTGCAGCTGCGGGACTGGGCAACGTCGCTCGGCGTCTGGTTCCCGCTGGCCTTCTTCGCCGCCCACATCGTCGTCACCGTGTTCCCGTTCCCGCGGACCGCGTTCACCCTGGCCGCCGGGCTGCTGTTCGGTCCCGCGTTGGGCGTGGGGATCGCGGTGGTGGCCAGTGCGCTCAGCGCGCTGCTCGCCCTGCTGCTGGTGCGCGCCCTGGGCTGGCAGTTCAGCAAGCTGGTCAGCCATCCGGCTCTCGAGTCGGTGGATGCCCGGCTGCGCGCCCGCGGCTGGCAGGCGATCTTCTCGCTGCGGATGATCCCCGCGGTACCGTTCTCGGTGCTGAACTATGCCGCCGGCGCATCTGCCGTGCGGGTGATGCCGTACCTGTGGGCGACGCTGGCCGGTCTGATACCCGGCACCACCGCCGTGGTCTTCCTCGGCGATGCCCTCACCGGCAACGTCAGCCCGCTGTTGATTCTGGTATCGGTGTGCACGGCAGCCGTCGGCCTCGCGGGCCTGGTCTACGAGGTCCGCACCCATCGCCGCCACCACCCGGCCGGTCAGGCCGAGGTGCGCGACGGCGACGACATCGCGGCCAACACCCCGTAGATCCCTACTGCGGTTCGGAACCGTGCCGTGGCGCGTACTGCGGGTCGGCCGGCGGGGCCTGCTGCTCGGACAGCGGCGGATACGACACCGGCGGGGCGATCTGCGGCGGCGGCGGAATCGGAGCGGCGCCCACCGGGGACACGGTTGCGCGGGCTTCGGCCTCGGCCTTCGCCACCGCCTGGGCTATCGCCGGGTCGGTCTGCGTGTCGAACCAGTCGGCGACTTCGGCTGCGTCTTCCTCGTCGGATTTGGCCGGATGGTCGTCGACCGGCGACGGGGTGTAGCGGAACACCCCGTCGTCGCCGGGTGCGCCGAGCATCTTGGTGAAGCCCTGCAGCGCCGAGCCGAAGTCGCTGGGCACCAGCCACACCTTGTTGGCCTCGCCCTTGGCCATCTGCGGCAGCGTCTGCAGGTATTGGTAGGCGAGCATCTCCGGCGTGGGGCGGCCGGCCTTGATCGCGGCGAACGTCTTCTCGATCGCCTTGGCCTGGCCCTGCGCCTGCAGGTAGGACGCGGCTCGCTCACCCTGGGCCCGCAGGATTCGGGATTGCCGCTCGGCCTCGGCGCCCAGGATCGCCGCCTGCTTGGCGCCTTCGGCCGCCAGGATCTGCGCCTGCTTCTGACCCTCGGCCTGCTTGATCGACGCCTCCCGGCTGCCTTCCGCGGTGAGGATCATCGCGCGCTTTTCCCGGTCGGCGCGCATCTGCTTTTCCATCGAGTCCTGGATGGACGGCGGCGGGTCGATGCTGCGCAGCTCGACCCGCGCCACCCGAAGGCCCCAGCGTCCGGTGGCCTCGTCGAGCACACCGCGCAGCTGCCCATTGATCTGGTCTCGTGATGTCAGCGTCTGCTCGAGGGTCATGCCGCCGACGACGTTGCGCAGCGTGGTGGTGGTCAGCTGCTCGACGCCGACGATGTAGTTGCTGATCTGATACACCGCCGCCTGCGGGTTGGTGACCTGGAAGTAGACGACGGTGTCGATGTTGACGGTCAGGTTGTCCTCGGTGATCACCGGCTGCGGCGGGAAGGACACCACCCGCTCGCGCAGGTCGACGCGGGCGCGGACCTTGTCGATGAACGGGATCAGCAGCGTGAGCTGCCCGGAGACCGTCTTGCTGTAGCGCCCCAGCCGCTCGATGACGGCCGCCTCCGCCTGCGGGATCAGGGCGACGGACTTGGCGACGACGATGATGGCGAACACCACCAGCACCGCCAGCAGAACCAAACCGGCTATGGCACCGTCCATGACGTTCTCCTCACTCGTTCTTCCAGACGACCGCGGTGGCACCGTCGATGTGCATGACAGTGACGTGGTCGCCCGGCTCGTAGACATCGTTGTCGTTGAACGGCCGCGCCGTCCAGATTTCGCCGTCGAGTTTCACCTGGCCTTCATGGCGCGCGACCCGGTCGAGCACCAGTGCGCTCTTGCCTTCCAGCGCCTTGATCGGTTCGGGCAGGCCCTTTCCGGCGGTGAACTTGCGCCGCAGCGCCGGGCGAACGAGCGCCAGAAGTACGACCGAGACCACCAGGAACACCGCGCCATCGGCCCACACCGGCAAGTCGAGCAGCCAGCTTGACCCGGCGGCGGCCAGTGCGCCGCCGGAGAGCATCAGCAGGAACATGTCACCGGTCAGCGCTTCGGCACCGGCAAGGCCCAGCGCGAACACGAGCCAGATCAGCGCCGCGGGCATATTGCCAGGGTACGCGGAGGCCGATCACGCGGTTGCGGAAAGCCGGTTCGGTGCCGAACCACTACACTGCGAGCATCATGTGGTGCCCAAGTGTTTCGCTCTCCGTCTGGGCCAATGCCTGGCTCGCCGGCAAGGCCGCACCCGACGACGTCCTTGACGCGCTATCCGCTTGGGCGCCAACGCATTCGGTGATCGCCTACGATTCGGTGGCGGCCGGCCATACCGGCCTGCCGTGGCCCGATGTCGACGATGCGGGTGCGGTGTCGCTGTTGCAGACGCTGCGTACCGTCGCCGGCCGCGCGCTCGACGCAGGCCCGCCCGCGATCAGCGTGGCCCTGCCGGTGCCCGGCGATGTCCGCGGCCTGGCGGCGGGCACCCAGTTCCAGCAGGACGCCCTGTCGGCCGGTGAGGCGATCATCGTCACCAGCCCGATCGGCGACACCATCGGCCTGGTCCCCGATTTCGAGTACGACGACACCGACGACGAACTACCGGACTACGATCGGCTGCCCGAACTGTGCGCACTGTCCTGGACGGTGTACTCACTGCCGTCGCGCCCCGTGGTCGATCACCTCGACCTCGGCGAGGCGGAATACGATCTGCGGTCGGCGGTGCGGTCGGCTGCCGAAGCGCTGGGCACACTGGAACTCGGTGCCGCGGGCGGCATCGACGATCCGCGCGGTCTCGTCGAGCAGATACTGGAAACCGCTCGGCACCACCGGGCTCCCGATCACGCTCCGACCCGGGCGTTGCGGGTGCTCGAGAACGCCGCGCACGTCGACGCGATCATCACGGTCAGCTCAGGACTCATGCCGATCGGCACGCAGAGCGCGTCAGAGGCTCAGATCGCCAACGATGCGCTTCGGCCGCTGGCGGCGGTCGTGCGCTCGGCGCGGATCGCCGCGGTTACCGCGATCCTGCACTCGGCCTGGCACTGACTTCACACGCGGGCGTGCAGAACGCGCCGTTGACGCTGCAGCCATAACCCGGAACCGGTTGAACTCCAACCACTCTCGCGGGTTCGCCGCCGTCACGAACTTCGTCGACGAGATCGAGGACCAGCTTCGCGAACCGGCGCTCGGCATTGGGCGTCGAGGCCCGCACCAACGCGACGCCGAGGCCCTCGGCCTGCTCGCGCAGTTCGCTGTCCAGGTCCCACACCACCTCGATGTGGTCGGCGACGAAGCCCACCGGGCAGACCACCACGGCCTTCGTGCCCGCTTCGGCCAGCGCTGAGAGGTGATCTCCCACATCGGGTTCCAGCCACGGCACCTGCGGCGGACCGGACCGAGACTGCCAGACCACGTCATAGTCGTCGTAGCCTGCCGCGGCAGCCACCAGCGAGGCGGCGTAGCGGACCTGGCGGGCATAGAGGTCGGGGCCGCACCGATCGGCTGCCCGCACCGGTATCGAATGCGCGGTGAACACCAGCCGGGCGCCGGCCCGCAGCGGCTCGGGCAACGTCGCGGCCGCCGCCGCGATGGCGTCGGCGAACATTGCCACCAGCAGTGGATGGTCGAAGAACTGGCGCATCTTCACCAGTTCCGGGGCACCGTCACCGACCGCCGCGCGGGCTCGGGCGATGTCCTCCTGGTACTGCGTGCACCCGGAGTACCCGCCCCATGCCGAGGTGGAGAACACCGCGGCTCGTCGCACACCGTCGGAAGCCATTGCGGCAACGGTGTCTTCGACCATGGGATGCCAGTTGCGGTTGCCGAAGTACACCGGCAGCTGTTCACCGCGCTCGGCGAGTTCGGCGCGGATCTCCTCGATCAGGGCGCGATTGATCCCGTTGATCGGTGAGACCCCGCCGAAATGCAGGTAGTGCTCGGCCACGGCGGTAAGCCGCTCCGGCGGGATCCCGCGGCCGCGAGTGACGTTCTCCAGGAACGGCATCACCTGGTCCGGCCCCTCCGGGCCACCGAACGACAGGATCAGCAGCGCATCAAATGCGGTGGGCACGATGGTGGGACTACAGCAGCTGGGTGCTGGCGCCGCCGTCGGCGAAGATGATGGTTCCGGTGGTGGCGGGCAGCCAGTCGGACAGCAGCGCGCACACGGTCTTGGCGACCGGCGTCGGGTCCTTCATGTTCCAGCCGAGCGGGGCACGCTGATCCCAGCCCTCTTCCAGCAGCTGCATCTGCGCACCGGCCTCCTCGCCGAGCGCGCCGCCGACGATGGCACTCATGGCCAGGGTGCGGATCGGGCCTGCGGCAACGAGATTGGAGCGCACGCCGACCTTGCCTGCCTCTCGGGCGACGAAGCGGTTGACCGACTCCAGCGCGCTCTTGGCGACCGTCATCCAGTTGTAGGCCGGCATCGCGCGGGTGGGGTCGAAGTCCATGCCGACGATCCCGCCGCCCGGATTCATCACCGGCAGAACGGCTTTGGCCAGCGAGGCATACGAATACGCCGAGATGTGAATGCCCTTCGCGACGTCCTCGTACGGGGCGTCGAAGAACGGGTTGATGCCCATGCCGGTCTGCGGCATGAACCCGATGGAGTGCACCACGCCGTCGATCTTGTTGCCGTCGCCGATCACCTCGGTGATCCGGCCGGCCAGGGAATCCAGGTGCTCCTGGTTCTGCACGTCCAGTTCGAGCAGCGGCGCCGGGTTCGGCAGCCGGTCGGCGATCCGCTGGATCAGCTTCATCCGGTCGAAGCCGGTGAGCACCAACTCGGCGCCGGCTTCCTGCGCCACCTTGGCGATGTGGAATGCGATGGACGAGTCGGTGATGATCCCCGTGACGAGGATCCGCTTGCCCTGCAAAAGTGTCATGCGAAGATTCCTTCTCTCTTAGTGCCGCTGGGCCGGTCGGGGCCTAATGACCCATGCCCATGCCGCCGTCGACCGGGATCACCGCGCCGGCGATGTAACCGGCGTCCTCCGACGCCAGGAAGCTGACCGCCCCGGCCACATCCTCGGCGGTGCCGACCCGCTTGGCCGGGATGAAGTCCAGCGCACCGGCCTGGATGCGCTCGTCGAGCGCGCGCGTCATCTCGGTGTCGATGTAGCCCGGCGCCACCACGTTGGCGGTCACGCCGGCCTTGGACAGTTCACGGGAGATGGACCGGGCCATGCCGATCAGGCCGGCCTTGGCGGCCGCATAGTTGGCCTGGTTGCCGATCCCCCACATGCCCGATACCGAGCCGATGTAGATGATCCGGCCAAAACGCTTGCGCTGCATGCTGCGCGACGCTCGCTGCGTCACCCGGAACGCGCCGGTGAGGTTGGCGTTGATGACCTCTTGGAAGCGTTCTTCGGTCATCCGCATCAGGAACGCGTCCTTGGAGATGCCCGCGTTGGACACCAGCACCTCGACCGGTCCCTGGTGTTCCTCGACTTCGGTGAACGCCCTGTCGATGGCCGCGGTGTCGGTGACGTCACACTCCACGCCGAACAGCCCCTCGGGCACTCCGGAGCCGCGGTGGGTGACGGCGACCTTGTGCCCGTCGGCGGCGAGCCGCTGCGCGATCGCCAGGCCGATGCCCCGGTTTCCACCGGTGACCAGGACGGAACGGGAGACAAACGGCGGTTTGCCGGCCGGTTTGGCGTCGGCCGATTCAGCGGCAGCGGTTTCGGACATGGGAGTCAACTTAGTGCCTGCCGTCGGCCGGACCGAAATCCGCCACCGGCGATTTCACCGAAATCAGCCCGGCAGGCGCCGGTTGACCAGCAGTGCGGCCAGCGCCGCGACGGCCAGGACCAACGCACCCAGCCGCAGCCAGCCGGTGCTGGCGTCACCCTTGGTGGTCTCGTAGCCGATCTGGTCCTGCAGTGAGGTGAAGACCTCCTTGAGCTGCTGCAGGCTCGACGCGGTGTAGGCGTTGCCGCCGGAGAGCTCGGCGATCTTCTTGAGCATTTCGTCGTCGACCGGGACCGGCTGGCGCTGATCGTTGATCTCCACGTAGCCGTACGGGGTGCCGAACGACACCGTGGAGATCGGCACGCCTTGATCCTTGGCCGTGCGGGCGGCGGTGAACGCGCCCTTGGGGTTGTCCGGATTGGACGGCACGGTTTCCTTGCCGTCGGACATCAGCACGATGCGCGCCGGCGGCGGGGTGTCGCCGCCGCCGATGACGGCGCCGACGGTGGCGATCGCCTGCAGCGAGGTGAAGATCGCCTCGCCGGTGGCGGTGCGGTCGGCCAGCTGCAACTTGTCGATGGCGTTCTTGGTGGCTTCCCGGTTGGTCGTCGGCGACACCAGCACGGTGGCGGTGCCGGCATAGGCGATCAGGCCCAGGTTGATGCCCGGGGTCAGCTGGTCGGCGAACTGCTTGGCGGCCTCCTGCGCGGCGGCCAGCCGGCTCGGCTCGACGTCGGTGGCGCGCATCGACTGCGAGACGTCGATTGTCAACATCACCACGGCGCGGTTACGCGGGATCCGCACGTCGTGCGTCGGTCCGGCCATCGCGATAGTCAGCAGCACCAGCGAGGAGATCAGCAGGATCGCCGACAGGTGCCGCCACTTGTTGGGCCGTTTGGGCGCAACACTTTCCAGGAGCTCCATGTTGGCGAAGCGCAGGAATCGCTTCTGGCGGGCGAACTGCACGACGACGTAGAGCCCGACCAGTCCGGCGATGACGAGCAGGAACAAGAAGAACCACGGGTGTTCGAAGCCGCCAAGCGTCATCGGCCCGAGCAACGGCAGGGTCATTGGCTGCCCGCCAGTGCACCGCGGCGACGGGACGCGACGAACCGCACGATGTCGGCGATCCAGTCGCGGTCGGTGCGCAGGGTCATCAGCGGCGCACCGCAGCGGCGCAGGGTGCGTGCCACTTCCTCGCGGTGCACCGCGGCGGCTCGGGCGAAGTCGGAGCGCAGTTGCTCGTCGATGGTGAATTCCCGGGTGACCCCGGATTCGGTGTCCTGCAGGATCACATCGCCGACCGGGGGCAGTTCGACGTCACGCGGGTCGAGCACCTCGATGCCGAGTACCTCGTGGCGCGCGGCGATCGCGCGCAGCGGCCGCATCCAGGTGATCGGGCCGAGGAAGTCACTGACCACCACCGCCATCCCGCGTCGGCGTTCGGGCCTGCGCAGCGCATCGATGGCCGCGGCCAGATCGCCGCGCACCCCGGCCGGAGCCTGCGGCATCGTGGCGATCGTCCGCAGCAGAGTCTGCTCGTGCATCCGGCCGGACAGCGCAGGCACGCGGGTGATCTTGTCGCCGTTGGCGATGATCGCGCCGATCCGGTTGCCGCCGCCGCTGTTGAGGTAGGTGATCGCCGCGGCGGCAGCCACCGCGAGGTCGCGCTTCTCGCAGCCGGTGGTGCCGAAGTCCAGGCTGGCCGACATGTCGACCACCAGCCAGGTCTCCAGCTCGCGGTCGGCGATCATCTGCCGGACGTGCGGGTGGGTGGTGCGGGCGGTGACCGACCAGTCCATCCGGCGCACATCGTCGCCGGGCTGGTACATCCGCGACTCACCGGGCTCGGAGCCCGGGCCGGGGATCAAGCCGAGATGGTCACCGTGCAGCACCCCGTCGAGCTTGCGCTTGACCGTGAGCTCGAGGGTGCGCAGCGCCGCCGAGAGCTTGGCGTCACCGATCTCACCGCGCTGGAAGGACGGCGGGTGGACGGTTTCGGATTCGCTCACCGACCGTTGGCACCCGCCCCGGCGGGAACCACCGGCGGCGCCGAATGCCCTTGCTGCGAAACGGCATTGACCTGAGGCAGCGCGACGGTTTGCAGGATGCGGTTGATAACCGTCTCGGCTTTGATGTCGTCGGCCAGCGCGTCGTAGGTCAGCACCAGTCGGTGGCGCAGGACGTCGGGGATGACGTCGATGACGTCCTGCGGGATGACGTAGTCACGGCCGCGGACCAGTGCCAGGGCGCGGGCGGCGGCGATGATGCCCAGCGACGCACGCGGCGAGGCGCCGAACGCAACCCAGGCTTTGACGTCGGGCAGGCCGAACTGCTCGGGCCGCCGCGTCGCCGTGACGACCCGGACCACATAGTCGACCAACGCGTGGTGGACGAAGTTGTTGGCCGCGACGTTCTGCAGGCGCAGCAGGTCACCGGTCTCGAGGATCTGCTTGGGCTCCGGCGGGGTGACACCCATCCGATAGATGATTTCGCGCTCTTCTTCCGGCGACGGGTAGTCCACGTTGATCTTGAACAGGAAGCGGTCGCGCTGGGCTTCCGGCAGCGGGTAGACACCCTCGTTCTCGATCGGGTTCTGGGTCGCCATCACCAGGAACGGCTTGGGCAGCTCATAGGTCTTGCCGCCGATGGAGATCTTGCGCTCGGCCATGACCTCCAGCAGCGCCGACTGCACCTTTGCCGGGGCGCGGTTGATCTCGTCGGCCAGCAGGAAATTCACCACGACCGGGCCGAGTTCGATGTCGAATTCTTCCCGGCCCTGGCGGTAGATGCGGGTACCGATGATGTCGGTGGGCACCAGGTCGGGGGTGAACTGGATGCGGGCGAAGGTACCGCCGACCACCTTGGCGAATGTCTCGACCGCCAGGGTCTTGGCGACGCCGGGCACACCTTCGAGCAGCACGTGGCCCTTGGCCAGCAGCCCGACCAGGATCCGCTCGACCAGCTGGTCCTGACCGACGATGATGCGCTTGACCTCGAAGATCGCCCGTTCCAGGGTGTTCACCTCGCCGGCCAGACCGTTATGGCCCGACGGTGGGGCGGCCGGGGCTCCGCTCGGCCCGGCAAACGATCCGGGGCCTGCGGGCGACCCACCTGGTGACGTCATCGACTTCCTCCACGAGCTGTTGGTTTTGGCGGGCACGCCGTGCCCTGCCACAACTATTCCAGGCGTTCTGAGATCCGTCGACGTGCCCCGTTCGCTGGCGCGTCGAGGAGCCAGACGATCGGACAACGGCTAGGTCTCGATGATGCGGGTCAGGTACGGCGTCATACCTGCGGTGCGGACCGGGCTGACGGTCACGTGACCGGCCGCCGACGATGCCTCGAGCATCTGCCCGTTGCCCAGGTAGATGGTGACGTGCTGGGTCCCGCCGGGTCCGTAGAAGATCAGATCGCCGCGCTTCGCCTGCGACGGCGGGATGTGCCGGCCGGCGTTGTACTGATCGCCGGAGTACTTGGGAATCTGCACGCCGACGCCGGCGAAGGCGTACCGGGTGAAGCCCGAGCAGTCGTAGCCCACCTTGCCGGCGTCTTCCTCCACGCCGGCACTGGGCCCGTTGATCGCGCCGCCACCCCACGAGTACGGGACGCCCTGCTGCGATGCGCCCCGGGCGATGACGTATTCGATGGCCTGCGGTCCGCGAACCCGGCTGCCCGGCAGCGCCGACGGCGAGCCGCCGAAGCCCAGACCGGACAGGAACTTGCGGCCCAGGTCCATGGTCGCCTGGGCGGCCTGCTGAGTGACCTGCAGCGAGGCGTTGGCCATCGCGACCGGATCACCGGGTGCTCCCGCGCTCAGGATCTTGGGCAGCGTCGGATCCCACTCGCCCGGATCGGCATTGGCCGGGCTGGCGATGCCCAGCCCCAACGTGAGTGCCGTCAGGATCGTCCCGACGAAGAGCCGTCGAGAAGTGTTGCGAGACATGGGTGAAACTCCGTCAGTATTCGATGTAGCGGATGACGAACGGTGTCATGCCACTGGTACGCACCGGTGAGATCTTGACGCTCGATCCGGTGTAGGGAGCCTCGAGCATCTGGCCCTGGCCCAGGTAGAGCGTCACGTGCTGGCTGCCGCCCGGGCCGTAGAAGATCACGTCACCGCGGCGCATCTGCGACGACGGGATCTTGCGGCCCATGTTGTATTGCGACCCCGAGTAGTGCGGCAGTTTGATGCCGACGCCGGCGAACGCGTAGAGGATCAGCCCCGAGCAGTCGAAGCCGACGGTGCCTGCGCCGCTGTCGATGCCGTTACTGGGGCCGGTGGCGGTCCCGCCGCCCCACGAGTACGGCACGCCCATCTGGGACATGGCGCGTTTGATGACGTACTCGGAGGCCTGCGCGCCGTTGGCGTACGGGATCACGCCGTTGGTGATGCCGGTGTCGTCGGGCTTCAGAATGCCGAGCTTTTGCAGGAAGCTCTTGCCCATCTGCTTGGTCGCGTTCAGCGACGACGACGAGATCTGCAGGACGGCGTTGATGATCTGGATCGGGTCGCCGGAGACGAAGGCGCTGGGCACCATCGGCAGCGTGGTGTCCCATTCGGAGGCACTGCCGTAGGGCGGGATCGTCCCGCCGCCCGGCGCCTTCGGCGAGCCGGGGGCGGCCGGGTCCCAACGATCCCCCGGGGTCGCCGGGCCGGTCGCCGCCGATTGTGGAACCGCCGCAGGCGAATTCGCGGGCGCCGACCACTGCCGGGCGGCGTCGAGCTTGTCCTGGGCGGTCTTGCGCTCGGCGGCCAGCCGGTTGATCTCGGCCTGCTGGTCGGTGAACGTCTGCTTGGCCGCGGTCAGCGCGTCGACCGCGGACTGCTGGCTGGCCTCGGCGTCGGCGAGGGCCTTGTCGGCGTTGTCCTTGGCCAGCCGGGCCGCGGACTCCTGGTTGATCTGTTCGGTGCGGGCCCGTTGCAGGTCGGTCATCACCTGCTGCGAGCTGACCGCCAGGGTCTGCCCCACCGAGGCGGTGGACAGGATGTCCTCGGGGTTGGTCGCCATGACCAGCGAGGCCGACGGCCCGTTGATGTAGGTCGCGGCGGCGAAGGTGTCGAATCGCTTCTGGGCGTCGGCAATTGCGGCATTGGCGTCCTTCACCCCTTGCGCGCTGGCGTCGACCTTTTCCTGGGCCGCGGCCGCCGCGTCACGCGCGGTCTGGACGTCGACGAGTGCTTTGTTGACGCTTTCCTGCTCGGCCTGCACCTTGGCGCCGATGTCCTGCAGCCGCTGGTTGGCGTCGGCGACATCGGCGATCAGCCCTGCGATGGTGGTGGGCGCGGCACCGGGCTCGGCCTGGGCCAGTCCGGGCATCGTGAACGTCATGGCGACGCTGAGCGCCAGCGGGCCCACCGGCTTGGCGATCCTAATGGCCGGCCGGACAAGAGAGCCGCGAAGGGAACGTCTCATTCGACCCTGGTCTCCTCTGCTTCACACGTGCAGTCACGCCAGCAACAGATGTCACATGAGTCACATCATTAACAATGGCGACAGTTGCACCGTACGTCACATTTGTCGCAGAGGAAACTTCCGGCAAGAATTACATGTTTGTCATTTACGGGATGTTGCCGAAAAGTAATCTTATTGATTTGCCAGGGATGGCTATTATCCCTGCTCAGATGCCATATCGCTAGGTTGCGAACGGCGGGCTCGAAGCTGCAGAACCCGGGTCAAAACAGCCGCTACAGCCACCCCGATCACAAGCGTGATCGTTAATCCGATCCAGGGAAAGTCGGGGGTTTGCAATTGATCGACAAATGCCTGCGTACCGACCACCGGATTGGGCGCCGTCTTGGCCACGTCCTGACCCGCCTCGAGGATGACGCGGTCATAGGTTGTGCTGTACGTCCCCGCCCACCCGGGGCTGAGGACCAGCACCGTAGAGCCGGGATTGCCCTGCCCGATCTCGGTGGCGATATCGCGCAGCGGGGTGTCGATCGCCGGGCTCTTGTCCATCACGACGACCTTGAGATCGATGCCGTGTCCCTTGGCCGAGGCCACCACCCTCTGCAAGGCGGCGACGTCGGCCGCGGGTGCGGCGACACCGTCGGCGGCCACATCGGCCTTGACCGCGGCCAGGCACTGGTCGACCGGAGTCGACGGGGCAAGCCCGGCACTGCTGCACACCTCCACCGGGATGAAGGTCGGCGCGTGCGGAATCGTCACGGTCCGAAACGGTACCGCGCGGCCCACCCCGGGGTGGCACCACGCGCCGGAGAAGACAAGACTGGGTGTTGGCCCGCCGGCCGTGGCGGACACCGAACCACCCCTTTAACAGGACAGCCGTACTGTTAATATGGAGACCGATGTCGACACAGCCCGTCGACATCGAGGACAACGCCGGGAGTTGATGTGAGCAGCGAAAATTCGTCGAATTCGTCCCTGAACACGTTCGAAGCGCGCGACACCTTGAAGGTCGGCGACAACAGCTACGAGATCTACCGCCTCGACGCGGTTCCCGGCACCGAGAAACTTCCCTACAGCCTCAAGGTGCTGGCCGAGAACCTGTTGCGCACCGAGGACGGCGCCAACATCACCTCCGACCACATCAACGCGATCGCGAACTGGGATCCGTCCGCCGATCCCAGTATCGAGATCCAGTTCACCCCGGCGCGCGTGATCATGCAGGACTTCACCGGTGTCCCCTGCATCGTCGATCTCGCCACCATGCGCGAGGCCGTCGGCGATCTCGGCGGAAACCCCGATCAAGTGAACCCGCTGGCCCCGGCCGAGCTGGTGATCGACCACTCGGTGATCATCGACGTGTTCGGCAGCGCGGACGCCTTCGAGCGCAACGTCGAGATCGAGTACTCGCGCAATGGCGAGCGTTACCAGTTCCTGCGCTGGGGCCAGGGCGCCTTCGACGACTTCAAGGTGGTGCCCCCGGGCACCGGCATCGTGCACCAGGTCAACATCGAATACCTGGCCCGGGTGACCATGGTCCGTGACGGGGTCGCCTACCCGGACACCTGCGTCGGTACCGACAGCCACACCACGATGGTCAATGGCCTGGGCGTCCTGGGCTGGGGCGTCGGCGGCATCGAGGCCGAGGCCGCGATGCTGGGCCAGCCGGTCTCGATGCTGATCCCCCGGGTCGTCGGATTCAAGCTCAGCGGCGAGATCCAGCCCGGCGTGACCGCGACCGACGTCGTCCTCACCGTCACCGAGATGCTGCGCAAGCACGGTGTGGTGGGCAAGTTCGTCGAGTTCTACGGCGAGGGCGTCGCCGAGGTGCCGTTGGCCAACCGCGCCACCCTGGGCAACATGAGCCCCGAATTCGGTTCGACGGCGGCCATTTTCCCGATCGACGACGTGACCATCGACTACCTGCGGCTGACCGGTCGCAGCGACGAGGAGCTGGCACTGGTCGAGGCTTACGCCAAGGCGCAGGGCATGTGGCACAACGCTGAGCACGAGGCCACCTACTCCGAGTACCTCGAGCTCGACCTGTCCACCGTCGTGCCGTCGATCGCTGGGCCCAAGCGCCCGCAGGACCGCATCGAGCTCTCCGACGCGAAGTCGGCGTTCCGCAAGGACATTCACAACTACGTCGAGAACGGCAATCCCGCCCCGCAGACCAAGCTGGACGAGGCCGTCGAAGAGTCGTTCCCCGCCAGCGACCCGGCCGTGCTGTCGTTCGCCGACAACGGTGCCGAGCCGTTGCACTCCGCTGCCGCGGGGGCCGAAGGCCGGCCCACCAAGCCGGTCAACGTCAGCGTCGAGGATCGCGGCGAGTTCGTGCTCGACCACGGCGCGGTCGCGATCGCGTCGATCACCTCGTGTACCAACACCTCCAACCCGTCGGTGATGCTCGGTGCGGCGCTCCTGGCCAAGAACGCCGTCGAGAAGGGCCTGACCGCCAAGCCGTGGGTGAAGACGTCGATGGCCCCCGGCTCCCAGGTGGTCAGCGACTACTACGACAAGGCCGGCCTGTGGCCGTACCTGGAGAAACTGGGTTTCTATCTCGTCGGCTACGGCTGCACCACCTGCATCGGCAACAGCGGCCCGTTGCTCGAGGAGATCTCCAAGGCGATCAACGACAACGACCTGACGGTCACCGCGGTGCTGTCCGGCAACCGCAACTTCGAGGGCCGCATCTCCCCCGACGTGAAGATGAACTACCTGGCGTCCCCGCCGCTGGTGATCGCCTACGCGCTGGCCGGCACGATGGACTTCGACTTCGAGACCGATCCGCTCGGTAAGGGCAGTGACGGCAACGACGTCTTCCTCAAGGACATCTGGCCGTCGTCGAAGGACATCTCCGACACCATCGCCTCGGCGATCAACCAGGAGATGTTCAAGAAGAACTACGCCGACGTGTTCAAGGGCGACGAGCGCTGGCAGAACCTGCCGACGCCGTCGGGCAAGACCTTCGAGTGGGACGCGGACTCGACCTACGTCCGCAAGCCTCCGTACTTCGACGGCATGCCCGCCGAGCCGCAGCCGGTCAACGACATCACCGGGGCCAGAGTGCTTGCCCTGCTGGGCGATTCGGTCACCACCGATCACATCAGCCCCGCCGGCAACATCAAGGCCGGCACCCCGGCGGCGCAGTACCTGGACAGCAACGGCGTGGACAAGAAGGACTACAACTCCTACGGGTCCCGCCGCGGCAACCACGAGGTGATGATCCGCGGCACTTTCGCCAACATCCGGTTGAAGAACCAGTTGCTCGACGACGTGTCCGGTGGCTACACGCGTGATTTCACCCAGCCGGACGGGCCGCAGGCCTTCATCTACGACGCCGCGCAAAACTATGCGGCACAGAACATTCCGCTCGTCGTGCTGGGCGGCAAGGAGTACGGCTCCGGCTCGTCGCGAGACTGGGCGGCCAAGGGCACCAGCCTGCTGGGTGTGCGCGCGGTGATCACCGAGTCCTTCGAGCGCATTCACCGGTCGAACCTCATCGGCATGGGTGTGATCCCGCTGCAGTTCCCGGCCGGCGAGTCGGCGGCGTCGCTGAAGCTGGACGGCACCGAGGTCTTCGACATCACCGGGATCGAGGAGCTGAACAACGGCAAGACGCCGAAGACCGTTCACGTCAAGGCAACGAAGGACGATGGGTCCGCGGTGGAGTTCGACGCCGTGGTCCGCATCGACACCCCTGGCGAGGCCGACTACTACCGCAACGGCGGCATCCTGCAGTACGTGTTGCGCAACATGCTGCGGACCGGCTAACTCCGACGTGCCCAGGGTCAGCGAGGATCATCTGGCGGCCCGCCGCCGCCAGATCCTCGACGGCGCACGGCGCTGCTTCGCCGAGTACGGCTATGAGCAGGCGACCGTGCGCCGGCTGGAGCAGACCATCGGTCTGTCGCGCGGTGCGATCTTCCATCACTACCGCGACAAGGACACACTGTTCTTTGCACTCGCCCGCGAGGATGCCGCGCGGATGGCCGAGGTGGCGGCACGCGAGGGTCTCATCCAGGTGATGCGGGACATGCTGGCCGCGCCCGATCAATTCGATTGGCTTGCCACACGATTGGAGATCGCCCGCAAGCTGCGAAACGACCCGGTGTTTCATCAGGGCTGGGTGGAGCGCTCAGCGGAATTGGCCTCGGCGACCTCGGAGCGGCTGCGCCAGCAGAAGCAGGCCGGCCGGCTACGCGATGACGTGGCGCCCGACGTGTTGCAGTGCTACCTGGACCTGGTGCTCGACGGACTGGTCGCGCGGCTGGCGACGGGCGAAGATCCCCAGCGACTTTCGGCAGTGCTGGATCTGGTGGAGGATTCGGTGCGGGCTACCGACGCGTGACGTGATTGGGCCCGCCGCGGCTGCGCATCGTGGTCCCGGACTCGCGCAGCAGCGCATGGATCGAACCGTACGAACGGCCCGTCGACGCCACCAGGGTGCGAATGCTCGCGCCGCCCTCGTAGGCGTTTCGCAGAGTGTCCAGCAACTGGTCTCGAGCTTCGTTGGGCTTCCTCATGATCACCCTCCCCGGTGGATCCACGCCGATAGGCATGAGAGTAGAAGCGCGGGTCGGCGAGTTGGGGGGAATGACCGAAATCGTTTATGCCAGTTGTCAGGCGAGCTCGATGAGGTCCCGGTACTCGTCGGACCAGAAGTCCTCGGTGCCGTCCGGGAGCAGCACCACCCGTTGCGGGTCGAGCGCTTCGGCGGCACCCGGATCGTGGGTCACCAGCACGACTGCACCCTGGTAACTGCGAAGCGCGTCCAGAACCTGTTCGCGGGACGCGGGATCGAGGTTGTTGGTCGGCTCGTCGAGCAGCAGCACGTTCGCCGTCGAGGCGACCAGACCCGCCAACGCCAGCCGGGTCTTCTCACCGCCGGACAGCGTGCCGGCCGGCTGCTCGAGCTGCGGACCGGTGAACATGAACGCGCCGAGCAGGCCGCGCAAGTCCTGTTCGCCGGTGTCCGGGGCGGCGTGGCGGATGTTCTCCCACACCGTCGCGTTGTTGTCGAGCGTGTCGTGTTCCTGTGCGAAATAACCGATCTTGAGCCCGTGGCCGGGTTCCAGTCCGCCGGCATCGGGAGTCTCGGTGCCGGCGATCAACCGGAGCAGCGTGGTCTTACCTGCGCCGTTGAGGCCCAGCACCACGACGCGTGAGCCGCGGTCGATCGCCAGGTCGACGCCGGTGAACACCTCCAGGGAGCCGTAGTTCTTGGTCAGGCCCTTGACGACCAGCGGGGTCTTGCCGCACGGCGCGGGCGTCGGGAACTTGATCCGGGCCACCTTGTCGGCAACCCGCTCGGCGTCCAATTCGGCCAGCATCCGCTCAGCTCGGCGCAACATGTTCTGTGCGGCAACGGCTTTGGTGGCCTTGGCGCCCATCTTGGCGGCCTGGGTACGCAGCGCACTGGCCTTCTTCTCGGCATTGGCGCGTTCGCGGCGCCGGCGCTGCTCGTCGGTGGCCCGGGCGTCGAGGTACTTCTGCCAGCCCATGTTGTAGACGTCGGCCTCGCCGCGCACGGCGTCGAGGAACCACACCCGGTTGACCACATCGGCAAGCAGGTCGACGTCGTGGCTGATCACGACGAGCCCGCCGGTGTGGTTCTGCAGAAAACCTCGCAGCCAGCCGATCGAGTCGGCATCGAGGTGGTTGGTGGGCTCGTCGAGCAGCAACGTGGTGGCCGAACCGGATCCAGTATCACTGGCGGCGAACAGGATCCGGGACAGCTCGACGCGCCTGCGCTGCCCGCCGGACAGGGTGCGCAGCGGCTGGGTGAGCACCCGGTCGGGCAGACCGAGGCTCGCGCAGATGCGGCCCGCCTCGCTTTCCGCGGCGTACCCGCCGAGCGCGGCGAAGCGTTCCTCGAGTTGGCCGTAGCGGCGCACCGCCTTGTCGCGGGCGGCCTCGTCAACCACCTCGGCCATCAACACCTGCTGCTTCTCCAGATCCGACAGCAGCGTGTCCAGGCCGCGCGCCGACAGCACCCGGTCGCGGGCCAGCACGTCGAGGTCGCCTTCGCGAGGATCCTGCGGCAGGTACCCGACGTCACCGGTGCGCACGACGGTGCCCGCGTAGGGCTCGCCCTCCCCCGCCAGGATGCGCATGGTCGTCGTCTTGCCTGCGCCGTTGCGGCCGACCAGACCGATGCGGTCGCCGGGCTGGATGCGCAGCGCCGGGCCTTCGGCGAGAAGCAGTGTGCGCGCGCCGGCGCGGACCTCCAGGTCCGTTGCGGTGATCACGCGCGCTACTCCTTGTTAAGTCTTGTCGTCGGTGAAGACCGGGGCGCGGTTCTCGGCGCGCGCAGCGACCGCCTCTTCGAAGTTGGCGGTGAGCAGGCGCACATAAAGCTGCCCGAGGCCCTCGGCCTGCATATGCCCTTCCAGGCTACCGGCGTCTAGTCCACTCCACAGCGTCCGCTTGGTCAACTCGGTTCCGGGCCGGGAGAACGCCGCGATGCGGGCAGCGATCTCGAAGGCGGCCGGCAGCAGGTCCTCGTCGGGCACCTGACGGGACACCAGTCCGATCCGTTCGGCCTCCTGCGCATCGACGTCGCGCCCCGTGAGCATGATCTCGAAGGCCCGCGACGAGCCGATCGCGCGGGGCAGCAGGTAACTCAGGCCCAGTTCACTGGCCGTGAGTCCGTTGTTGATGCCGGCGGCGCGGAAATAGGCGCCGCTGGAGGCCACCCGGATGTCGGCGGCCAGCGCCAGACACAACCCGCCGCCGATGGCCGCGCCGTTGACCGCGGCGATGATCGGCTGGTGCAGCTTGCGCATGGCGAGAATCACATCGTCGAGCACGTCCATCGACCGCAGCCCGAACGACGGGCGGGTCAGCCCGGCGACGTGCGGGACCGAGCCGGCGGACTTGTGGTCGGCGCCGGACGAGAACCCCCGGCCGGCGCCGGTCAGCACGACCGCACGCACGTCGTTGTCGTGCTTGAGTTCGGTGAGGACTTCCCGCAACGGCAGCATGACGTCAAACGCCATGGAGTTCATCCGCTCGGGCCGGTTCAGGGTGACCAGAGCGATGTTGGGCTGCGGTTTTTCGACGAGGACGAAACCTGTGTCACGAATCACCGTTGCACGGTAACCCGCCTACGGGATCAGGCGTCCTTGGACTGGGACGAGACCGCCGAGTCGACGTCGAACTCTTTGACCTGGCGGATGAGGTCCTCCAGCGCCGCGGGCGGAAGTGCACCAGCCTGGTTGAAAATCAGCTTGCCCTTTTTGAACGCCATCAGCGTCGGGATGGAGCGGATCTCAGCGGCGGCCGCCAGTTCCTGCTCGGCCTCGGTGTCGACCTTGCCGTAGACGACGTCCGGGTGCTGTTCCGACGACGCGGTGAAGGTCGGCGCGAAGGCCCGGCACGGTCCGCACCACGACGCCCAGAAGTCGACCAGCACGATGTCGTTGCCGGTGATGGTGTCGTTGAAGTTCTGTGCGGTCAGGTCTTGGGTAGCCACGTCAGTCCTAACGTCTGGTTGTCGCTGTGTGTTCCCTGTAGCTCTCAATACAAACGGGGTAGCTGTCAATACAAACGGGCCAGCGCAGTGGCCGCTTCGAAACCACCGAACTCGTCGAGCTTGCCGTCGCGCAGGTGGTTGACCCACGCCGGGTCGGCGAGCAGGGCACGCCCGACAGCGACGATGTCGAATTCACCGGCCTCGAACTGGTCGAGCAGCCGGTCGATGGGCGACGGCGGGATCGGCCCGCTGCCCTCGCCCGGGTTGAACTCGGTCTCCAGGCCCACCGACCCGACGGCGATGACGGGCAGGCCGGTCATCTTCTTCGTCCAGCCGGCCAGACTCAGTTGCGGGTCTTCGCCGGGGAAGCCGGGCAGGTAGTGCCGTCGCGTCGACGGGTGCAGTACGTCCACACCGGCCTGGACCAGCGGGGCCAGCAGTTGCTCGAGTTCTGCTGCGCTGCCGGCCACCTGCGCGTCGTAGCGGTTCATCTTCCACTGCGAAAAGCGGTAGATGATCGGGAAGCCGGGGCCGACGGCCGCACGCACCGCGGCGACCACCTCGGCCGGGAACCGGGTGCGCGCCGCCAGCGAGCCGCCGTAGCCGTCGGTGCGGCGATTGGTGTGCTCCCAGAGGAATTGGTCCAGCAGGTAGCCGTGGGCGCCGTGGATCTCCACGGCGTCGAAGCCGGCCGCCTGCGCGTTGGCGGCTGCCAGCGCGTACGCATGCGCGAGCGCCGGCAGCTCCTCGATGTCCAGTGCCCGGCCGGTCGCGCCGCCGCCGATGTCGATGCCCGACGGGCTGACCGGCGTCTGGTCGGGGCGGTCGCCGTCGTGGACACCGCGCGCGACGCCCTGATGCCAGAGCTGGGCGGCTATCGTCGCACCCTCGGCGTGCACGGCGTCGGTGACTGCGCGCCAGCCGGCCAGCACATCATCGCCGTCGAGGTTGGGGATGCGGTCCGGCCAGCCGGCGGCCGAGTGTGGAATCCGAACGCCCTCAGTGATGATCAGTCCGGTGCCGCCTGCCGCCCGGCGGCCGTAGTAGGCGGCCACATCGGCTCCCGGGATGCCGCCCGGCGAGGCGGCGCGGGTCATCGGTGCCATCGCGAACCGGTTCGGCACGGTCAGCGACCCGACTGTCAACGGGGTGAACAGCTCCTGCACGCCGAATGCATCATCCATGACGCGTTGCAACGCCGCCGCCGACCGCGTTGATTCCTCGCCGGAAGAAGTCGGCGATGTCGGTGGCCAGGGAGTCGACGTCGGCGGCGAGATCGAGTGCGCGCACGGCGCCGAAGGGCGCGTTCCACAGCGGTCCGGTGCGTGGCGCGGTGGTGAAGTCCCACGGGCCGACGTAGGCGTACGGCAGTTCGTGGAAATCGTCGCCCGCCGAGACCCCGTAGTTGACCTCCTCGACCGTGGCCGCGACGTCCAGGTGTTCGGGCCAGAGCACCGGATGCGCTCCTGGCAGAACGGCTTTGATCGCAAACCCGCCGGCGTAGAGGCTGCGGTAGATGGCGTCGGCGGCGCCGGTGTCGATCTCCAGAACGGTGTCGGGCCCCAATTCGGCGACCGAGTGATACACCGTGGCCGGCGGCGGACCGACATCGAGCCTGGTGGCCGCGGCCAGGTCACGCACCCGGCCCGTCAGCGGGATGCTGCCGTCCGGCCACACCAGCGCGGTCCCCTGCACCGCGATCGCCAGCGTGGTGGCGGTGAAGCCATCCGGCCGGACGGCCAGCCGGATCGTCCCCGTCGCGCGGTACTGCGGCCCGGCAAGGAAGCTCTCGGCGATGCCGTGCAATTGGCGCCGGGTGGCCACCACCCTGGGTTCCGCCATCACCCGGCCGTTCCCCGGGTCCGCTCGATGAGCGCCACCGCACGCTCGCGGGCACGATCGGCGTTGGTCAGCAACTGATCTCGGCGGCCGGGCCACCAGAACAGCTCGAAACCCAGCAGCACCAGGTACACGCAGGACGCGATGACGTCGCGGGTGGAGCCGAACATCGCATCCCACGCCGCGGTTCCGATCGCGACGACGAGGATCAGGGGCAGCACCCACCGGAATGGCCGCCCGGTCTCGGCGGACCTGCGCAGGCCGTCGGCGTAGTCCACCACCGGCTGCGCCAGGGCGGGGTCGCCGATGCGGCCGCCCCAGCGGGTGACCCCGGCGACGCGCACGCGTTGTTCACCGGTCAGCGCCGTGGCGCCGGGCCAGTACTTGGCCATCCGCAGGCCCAGCCAGATCCCGTAGACCGCCGTGATGATGGCGGCGGCCGCCAGGGCGGCGAACCACAGTCCGGAGTCCAGCCACGCCAGCAGGCCGATGACGACGCCGGCGCCCACGCCGACCGTGACGGCCCGCACCACCGCGCCGCCGCGCCACACGAAGGCGGGGACGGTGAGCATCAGCTCAGATTAGACAGTGAATCCCAGCGCGCGGAGCTGTTCGCGGCCGTCCTCGGTGATCTTGTCCGGGCCCCACGGCGGGTTCCACACCCAGTTGATCTTGGCCTCGTTGACCAGCCCGGCACCGACCAGCGCGGTGAGGGTCTGGTCTTCGATGACGTCGGTCAGCGGACAGGCCGCCGAGGTCAGCGTCATGTCGATGAGCGCCACCGTCCCGGCGTCGCCCTTCTCCACGTTGAGGTCGTAGACCAGACCGAGGTCGACGACGTTGATCCCCAGCTCGGGATCCACCACGTCGCGCATGGCCTCCTCGATATCGTCGAGCAGGTTGGGTTCCGTCATCGCTTGTCCTCCAAGTCTTTTCGATGCGACGCCTGGGCCACCGCATCTTTGAACGCCAGCCAACCCAGCAGCGCGCACTTCACCCGGGCCGGATATTTCGCCACACCGGCGAAGGCAACTCCGTCGCCGAGCACGTCTTCGTCGCCCTCGACGGTGCCCCGAGACGACACCATCTCGGTGAACGCCGCCACAGTCTTCAGCGCGTCGCCGACAGTCAACCCGATCACCTGGTCGGTGAGCACCGAGGTGGCCGCCTGGCTGATCGAGCAGCCCTGGCCGTCGTAGGAGATGTCGGTGACTTGCTCGCCGTCGCCGGACAGCGCCACCCGCAGCGTCACCTCATCGCCGCACGTCGGATTGACGTGATGCACCTCGGCGCCGAACGGCTCGCGCAGCCCGCGGTGGTGCGGGTGCTTGTAGTGGTCCAGGATCACTTCCTGGTACATCTGCTCGAGTTTCACTCAATCCCGCCCAAAGAACTCGATGGCCCGCTTGACGCCCGCCACCAGACGATCCACCTCGTCGACGGTGTTGTAGACGGCGAACGATGCCCGGGCGGTGGCGGCGATGCCGAACCGGCGGTGCAGCGGCCACGCGCAGTGGTGCCCGACGCGCACGGCCACGCCGTCGTCGTCGAGCACCTGGCCGACGTCGTGCGCATGCACACCCTCGACGACGAAGCTCACCGGCGAACCGCGGTGTTCCAGCGTGGCGGGCCCGATGATGCGCACCTGTGGCAGTGCGGCCAAGCCGTCCAACGCGGCGGCGACCAGTTCGTTCTCGTGCGCCTCGACCGCGGCCATCCCGATACTGTCCAAATACCGTGCGGCCGCACCCAATCCGACCACCTGCGAGGTCATCGGCGTGCCCGCCTCGAACCGCTGCGGTGCCGGGGCATAGGTCGCGGCCTCCATGGTGACGGTCTCGATCATCGACCCGCCGGTGAGGAACGGCGGCATCGCATCGAGTAGCTCGCGCCGCCCGTACAGCACGCCGATACCGGTGGGGCCGAGCATCTTGTGCCCGGAGAACGCGGCGTAGTCGACGTCGAGGCCGTGGAAGTCCACCGGCTGATGCGGCACCGACTGGCAGGCGTCCAGCACGGTCAGCGCGCCGACAGACCGGGCCCGCCGGACTATTTCGCCGACGGGTGCGATCGCGCCGGTGACATTCGAATGATGGCTGAAGGCAACGACTTTCACCTGCTCGTCGAGCTGCAACGAATCGAGATCGATGCGGCCGTCGTCGGTCACGCCGTACCAGCGCAGGGTCGCGCCGGTGCGGCGGGCGAGCTCCTGCCAGGGAATCAGGTTGGCGTGGTGTTCCAGCTCGGTGGTGACGATCACGTCGCCGGGGCCGACCGCCTTCTCGAACCGCTTGTCCCCCAACACATACGACACCAGGTTCAGCGACTCGGTGGCGTTCTTGGTGAACACCAGCTCGTCGGTATCGGCACCGACGAAGGACGCGATATCAGCACGGCCCTGCTCGTAGGCGTCGGTCGACTCCTCCATCAGCTGGTGCGCACCGCGATGCACCGCGCCGTTGGACGTGGTCAGGAACTCCCGCTCGGCATCGAGAACCTGCAGCGGCTTCTGCGACGTCGCCCCGGAATCCAGGTAGGCCAGCTGATGTCCGCCCCGCATCACCCGCGTGAGAATCGGGAAATCCGCCCGGATACCCACGACGTCCAGATCCACCGAGGCGGTCATGTCAGGCTCCTGCCGCCGCCTGGGTGAAGCGCACGTAGCCGTTCTCTTCGAGCTCGTCGGCCAGCTCGGCGCCGCCGGACTCGACGATCCGGCCGTCGACGAAGACGTGGACGAACTGCGGACGGATGTAGCGCAGGATCCGGGTGTAGTGCGTGATCAGCAGGACACCGGCATGCTCGGCCTCCGCGTAACGGTTGACGCCCTCGGAGACGACGCGCAGGGCATCGACGTCCAGGCCGGAGTCCGTCTCGTCGAGGATCGCGATCTTCGGCTTCAGCAGACCCAGCTGCAGAATCTCGTGGCGCTTCTTCTCGCCACCGGAAAAGCCTTCGTTCACACTGCGTTCGGCGAACTGCGGGTCGATCTCCAGATCGGTCATCGCCGCCTTGACTTCCTTGACCCAGTGCCGCAGCTTCGGGGCCTCGCCGCGGACCGCGGTCGCCGCGGTGCGCAGGAAGTTCGACATCGACACACCGGGGACCTCGACCGGGTACTGCATGGCCAGGAACAGGCCGGCGCGGGCGCGTTCGTCGACGCTCATCGCCAGCACGTCCTCACCGTCGAGCGTGATCGACCCCGAGGTGACGTGGTATTTGGGATGGCCCGCAATCGAATACGACAGCGTGGACTTGCCCGAACCGTTGGGACCCATGACCGCGTGGGTCTCCCCCGACTTCACGGTCAGGTTGACGCCCTTGAGGATCTCCTTCTCGGTACCGTCCTCGTTGGCGACGCTGACGTGCAGATCCTTGATTTCCAAAGTGCTCATGGCTGTGTGGCTTTCGACTCAGTGATGGCAAGTTCTCGTTCGATGGCATCGGTCAGGCGCTCGCGCACCTCGGGGACCGCGATTTTGGCGATGATCTCGTTGAAGAAACCGCGGACCACCAGCCGGCGGGCTTGCGCCTCCGGGATGCCGCGGGCGCGGAGATAGAACAGCTGCTCGTCGTCGAAACGGCCGGTGGCACTGGCGTGCCCGGCGCCGACGATCTCGCCGGTCTCGATCTCCAGGTTGGGCACCGAGTCGGCGCGTGCGCCGTCGGTGAGCACCAGGTTGCGGTTGACCTCGAAGGTGTCGGTGCCGGTAGCCTCGGCCCGGATCAGCACGTCACCCACCCACACGGTATGCGCGTCGGGCTTCTTTGAATCCGGATCCCCTTGCAGCGCACCCTTGTACAGCACGTCCGACTTGCAGTTCGGTTGCGCGTGGTCGACCAGCAGCCGGGACTCGAAGAACTGCCCGGCGTCGGCGAAGTAGGTGCCGAGCAGCTTGGCGTCCCCGCCCGGGCCGGTGAACCGCACGGTGGTCGAGGTCCGCACCACGTCACCACCGAGGGTGACATTGACGTGCCCGAGTACCGAGTCCTTGCCGAGCTTGGCGTGGTGCGCGCTGACATGCACCATGTCGTCGGCGAAGTCCGCGATCCAGATGACGCCCAGACCGGCCGAGTCGCCGACGATGATCTCGACGTTGTCGGCATAGGTGCCGCTGCCGCGCAGGTCGACGACCACGATCGCGCGGGACAACTCCTCGACCCGGATCTGCAGGTGACCGTAGGCCACCCCGCCCGCACCGGGGCCGTCGACGGTGATCTCGATGGGCTCGACGACCTCGGTGTCGCGTGCGACGGTCACCACCGTCGCCGCGTTGAACGACGAGAACGCCTGCGCGGCAACCCGATCGCTGGGCACTCCGCCCTGGCCCAGTCGCTCGTCACCGCGCCGCACGGTCTCGACCGTGACACCTGGACGCTCGGTCACGGTGATCGCGGCGGTGCCGTTGGCGACGGCCGAGCCGTCGTGCAGGCCGCGCAACCGCTTCAGCGGGGTGAACCGCCACAGCTCGTCGCGGCCGCCGGGCACCTCGAAGGCGTCGACGTCGAACGAGCTGAATTGCTCGCCCTTGTTGGCGGCAGCGGGGCCTGAACCCTCCACTGCCTTAGTCAGATTACTCATACATATTTCCCGTCGCTTCGCTCGCCCGAGCTAACCGACAGCACCTTCCATTTGCAGCTCGATCAGCCGGTTCAGCTCCAGGGCGTATTCCATGGGCAGTTCCTTGGCGATCGGCTCGACGAAGCCGCGCACGACCATCGCCATCGCCTCGTCCTCGGTCATGCCGCGGCTCATCAGGTAGAACAGCTGATCTTCGCTGACCTTCGACACCGTGGCCTCGTGGCCCATCGTGACGTCGTCCTCGCGGATGTCGACATAAGGGTAGGTGTCGCTGCGGCTGATCGTATCGACAAGCAGCGCATCGCATTTCACAGAGGAGCGCGATCCGTGCGCACCTTTGTTGACCTGGACCAGGCCGCGGTAGGACGCCCGGCCACCGCCGCGGGCCACCGACTTGGACACGATGTTGCTCGACGTGTACGGGGCCAGATGCAGCATCTTGGCGCCGGTGTCCTGATGCTGCCCCTCGCCGGCGAACGCCACCGACAGCACCTCACCCTTGGCGTGCTCCCCGGTCATCCACACCGCCGGGTACTTCATCGTGACCTTCGAGCCGATGTTGCCGTCGACCCACTCCATAGTGGCGCCGGCCTCGGCGCGGGCGCGCTTGGTCACCAGGTTGTAGACGTTGTTCGACCAGTTCTGGATGGTCGTGTAACGGCAACGGCCACCGGGCTTCACGATGATCTCGACGACTGCCGAGTGCAGCGAGTCGCTCTTGTAGATCGGCGCGGTACAGCCCTCGACATAGTGCACGTAGGCGTCTTCGTCGACGATGATCAGCGTCCGCTCGAACTGGCCCATGTTCTCGGTGTTGATCCGGAAGTAGGCCTGCAGCGGGATGTCGACGTGCACACCCTTCGGGACGTAGATGAACGAACCACCCGACCACACCGCCGTGTTGAGCGCGGAGAACTTGTTGTCCCCGGCCGGGATCACGGTGCCGAAGTACTGCCGGAACAGCTCCGGGTGCTCACGCAGGCCCGAGTCGGTGTCCAGGAAGATCACGCCCTGGGCCTCGAGGTCCTCACGGATCGAGTGGTAGACCACCTCGGACTCGTACTGTGCGGCCACACCCGACACCAGGCGCTGCTTCTCCGCCTCCGGGATGCCGAGCCGGTCGTAGGTGTTCTTGATGTCGGCGGGCAGGTCATCCCAGGTGGCGGCCTGCTTCTCGCTGGAGCGCACGAAGTACTTGATGTTGTCGAAGTCGATGCCCTCGAGATTGGATCCCCAGTTCGGCATCGGCTTCTTGTCGAAGGTGCGCAGCGCCTTCAGCCGGATGTCGAGCATCCACTGCGGCTCGCTCTTCTTGCCCGAAATGTCGCGCACCACAGCCTCGGACAGCCCGCGCTGCGCGCTGGCACCCGCAACGTCGGAGTCCGACCAGCCGTAGCCGTACTTGCCCAGCGACGCAATGGTCTCTTCCTGGGTCAGCGGCTCGGCCGGCTTGGCTTCCGGGGTGAGTGTCATGGTGACGCTCCTTCTGGTCTAGTGGTGTACCGGTGTGAGCGGCACGTGGGTGGTGCAGGCGCAGTCGCCGTTGGCGATGGTCGCCAATCGCTGGACGTGGGTGCCGAGAATCTCGGACATCGCCTCCTTCTCGGCTTCGCACAGTTCCGGGAACTCTTCGGCGACATGCGAAACCGGGCAGTGGTGCTGGCAGATCTGGATGCCCTGCATGGGTCCGCCGACCCGCGTCGTCGTCGCCGCGTAACCGGCCTTGGTCATCGCGTCGGCGACCCGCTCGGCAGTGGACTCGACGTCGTCGGGCCCCTGCGCCACTCCCGCGAGGATGGCGTCGATACGGCGGCGGGCGAACGTCTGCACCGCCTGGTCGCCGCCGAGTTCACGCAATTGGCGGATCGCGGCCGAAGCCAGGTCGTCGTAGGTGTGCTCCAGCTTGGCCCGTCCGGCCGCGGTCAGCCGGTAGCGCTTGGCGGGCCGGCCGCGGCCTGCCTGCTGCCACGCCGCCGCGGCGTTGGCCTGGGCGTCGCCCGCCTCGATCAGCGCGTCGAGGTGCCGACGCACACCGGCGGCGGAGATGCCCAGCCGCTGGCCGATCTCGGCGGCGGTGATCGATCCCGACTCGAGCAGGAGCTGCACAATTGCCCGGCGGGTCTGCCCGTCATGCACAACGGTGCCCACCACGGGCACAGCGTCAGCATCGGACGGGAATTTCACAACACCAGTGTTACGCAATTGCCCGAACAGGTCTAGCAAGGGCACCCTTAGCAAGCTGAGGGCGAAAAAGCCGCCGGTTAGAGTGCTGTGGTGGCAGCCCGCCAGCTTTCGCTGAGTTCGTCAATCGCCCGTTTGCACGGCGATGAACGCACTGTAGGCGCGCCCCTCAACGACGCCGAATTCCGCGCCATGCGCCGGACCCGGCTGTTCGGTGCCACCGGAACGGTGCTGATGGCGATCGGTGCGCTGGGCGCCGGCGCCCGCCCCGTCGTGCAGGACCCCACCTTCGGCGTGCGGCTGCTGAACCTGCCGTCGCGCATCCAGACGGTGTCACTGACGATGACCACCACGGGCGCGGTGATGATGGCGTTGGCCTGGCTGATGCTGGGCCGCTTCGCCCTGGGGAACCGCCGGATGTCGCGCAGTCAGCTCGATCACACTCTGCTGCTGTGGGTCGTTCCGCTGCTGATCGCTCCGCCGATGTACAGCAAGGACGTCTACTCCTATCTCGCGCAGAGCCAGATCTCGGCCAACGGGCTCAATCCCTACAAGGTCGGGCCCGCCCCGGGGCTGGGTTTGGACCATGTCTTCACCCTCTCGGTGCCCAGCCTGTGGCGCGAGACGCCGGCGCCGTACGGCCCGCTGTTCCTGTGGGTGGGGCGCGGAATCTCGGCGCTGACCGGAGAGAACATCGTCGCCGCCGTCCTCAGCCACCGCGTGGTGGTACTGCTCGGCGTCGGGATGATCGTGTGGGCGGTGCCGCGGCTGGCCCGCCGCTGCGGCGTCGCCGAGGTCAGCGCGTTGTGGCTGGGTGCGGCCAACCCGCTGCTGCTGATGCATCTGGTCGCCGGAATTCACAATGAGGCGCTGATGCTGGGCCTGATGCTCACCGGAACCGAGTTCGCTCTGCGCGGGATCGACTCCGCCAAGCCGTTGTGGCCACGGCCGGTGCACTGGCCGCACGGTCGCGACCAGTGGGCGCAATGGATGCCGCCCGCGATGCTGGTCCTGGGCTCCGTGCTGATCACGATGTCCTCGCAGGTGAAACTCCCGGGGCTGTTGGCCTTGGGCTTCGTGGGCATGGCCCTGGCGTACCGCTGGGGGTCGACCGTCAAGGCGTTCCTTCTGGCCAGCGCCTTCATGGCGTCACTGTCGCTGGTGGTGATGGCGATCATCGGCTGGGCCAGCGGCCTGGGCTTCGGCTGGGTGTTCACGCTCGGCACAGCCAACGTTGTGCGCAGCTGGATGTCACCGCCGACGCTGCTGGCGCTGGGCACCGGCCAGGTCGGGATTCTGCTCGGGCTGGGTGACCACACCACCGCCGTGCTGTCGCTGACCCGCGCCATGGGTGTGCTGATCATCATGATCACCGTCACCTGGCTGCTGCTGGCCGTGATGCGAGGCCGGTTGCATCCGGTCGGCGGCCTCGGCGTGGCGCTGGGCGCGACCGTACTGCTGTTTCCAGTCGTACAGCCCTGGTACCTGCTGTGGGCGATCATCCCGCTGGCGGCCTGGGCCACCCGGCCGGGCTTCCGCATCGCGACCATCGCGGTGTCGCTCGTCGTCGGGATCTTCGGGCCCACGGCCAACGGCGACCGCTTCGCGCTGTTCCAGATCGTCGACGCCACCCTGGCCAGCACGGTGATTGTGCTGATGCTGATCGCGGTGACGTTCCATCGGCTGCCCTGGCGCAAGGTGCCCGGGACCAACGAAACGTTCAGCGGTCAGGAGCCCGACACCCCGGCCACACCGGAGTCCGGCACACCCTCGCTGGAGCCACCCACCGAACCACCGACGCCGCGCCCGGCGCCCGGCGCATACGCTGAGTCACCGTGAGTTCCGGCCGCGAAATCCCCGTGCGACTGCGCGGGGTGTCCAAGCACTACGGGTCGACGACGGCCGTGGCGAACCTCGACCTCGAGGTGCACGCCGCCGAAGTGCTGGCCCTGCTGGGTCCGAACGGGGCAGGCAAGACCACGACGGTCGAGATGTGCGAGGGCTTCACCCGGCCCGACGGCGGCACCATCGAGGTGCTGGGCCTGGACCCGGTCGCCGACAACGCGAGGGTGCGCGAGCGGATCGGCGTCATGCTGCAGGGCGGCGGCGGCTACCCGGCGGCGCGGGCCGGCGAGATGCTGAACCTGGTGGCCTCCTACGCCGCCAACCCGCTCGACCCGGCCTGGCTGCTGGACACGTTGGGGCTGACCGACGCCGCCCGCACCACCTACCGCAGGCTCTCCGGTGGCCAGCAGCAGCGGCTCGCGCTGGCGTGCGCCCTGGTCGGCAGGCCCGAGCTGGTCTTCCTCGACGAGCCCACCGCCGGCATGGACGCGCACGCGCGGCTGGTGGTGTGGGAGCTCATCGACGCGCTGCGCCGCGACGGCGTGACCGTGGTGCTGACCACCCACCAGCTCAAGGAGGCCGAGGAGCTCGCCGACCGGATCGTGATCATCGACCACGGCTCGGCCGTCGCGTCGGGGACGCCCGCGGAGTTGATGAACTCCGGCGCCGAAGGTCAGTTGCGATTCTCCGCGCCCCGCCAGCTCGACCTGTCGCTGTTGATCGCGGCGTTGCCGGAAGGCTATGCGGCCAAGGAGGTTTCGCCCGGCGAATACCTGGTGGAAGGCAAGATCGACCCACAGGTGCTGGCGACCGTCACAGCGTGGTGCGCGCGGCTCGACGTGCTGGCCACCGATGTCCGGGTCGAGCAGCGCAGCCTCGAAGACGTGTTCCTGGAGCTGACCGGTAGGGAGTTGCGGGCATGACGAGTGAGCTCTTCCGGCCGGGCACCTTCGCGCCCGACCCGCGGCCCAGCACCGTGCCGCGGATGCTGGCCGCGCAGTACGGCCTCGAGCTGAAACTGTTGCTGCGCAACGGCGAACAGCTATTGCTGACGATGTTCATCCCGATCACCCTGTTGATCGGGCTCACCCTGTTGCCGCTCGGCTCGTTCGGCGCGCACCGTGTCGCGGTGTTCGTTCCGGCGATCATGGCGCTGGCGGTGATCTCGACGGCGTTCACCGGCCAGGCCATCGCCGTCGCGTTCGACCGCCGCTACGGGGCGCTGAAACGGTTGGGCGCCACCGCACTTCCGGTGTGGGGCATCATTGCAGGCAAATCGCTGGCCGTGGTGACCGTGGTGTTCCTGCAGGCATTGCTGCTCGGCGGTATCGGTTTGGCGCTGGGCTGGCGTCCGCATCCGGTCGGCCTGCTGCTCGGCGCGCTGGTGATCGCACTGGGCACCGCGGGGTTCGCGGCGATGGGCCTGCTGCTGGGCGGAACGCTGCGCGCCGAGATCGTGCTGGCCGTCGCCAACCTGCTGTGGTTTGTGTTCGCCGGGCTGGGGGCGCTGACCCTGGAGACCGGCGCGATTCCGCGTGGGCTGGCCTGGGTGGCACGGTTGACGCCGTCCGGGGCGCTCACCGAGGCACTGACCCGGGCGATGTCGCTGTCGGTCGACTGGTTCGGCATCGCGGTGCTGGCGGCGTGGGGCTTGGTGTCGGCCCTGGCGGCGCTGCGCTGGTTCCGCTTCACCTGATCGACGGCAGCAGATACTCGAGCTGACCGACCTCCTCGATGTTGTGTCGCACCCAGGCTCGCAGCATGTCGTCTCCGAATCGGCGGATGAGTAACCGGTTCAGCGGGGTCAGCAGCGCGCTGCGCGCACCGATGTCCATGACGCTGACGTAGTGGGTGCCGTCGCACCCCGGTGACCAGGTGTGCTCGAGCTGGAAAATCACCACTCCGGCCAGCCGCTGCACCAACCTGATGCCGGTCTCGTCGAGCTTCTCGACCCGGTCGATGACGTCGACGCGGTACTCGGGTCGACCGCCAAATTGTTCGACGATGCGGAATCGCGCACCTTCCGCTGCGCCCCCGCCGGGCGCTTGACGAGCCAGCTCCCAGCGGATGTGATCGAGCGGATGCCACGCCAGGTAGCGGTCGATGACGACGCCGCCGTAGTACACAGTTCCGTCGAGGCCGGTGAACCAGTCCAGCAACATCGGCGGCGTCACACCGGCGAGTGGGCGGTGCACGATCGTCACCCGGCGGCGGCCGTGTGCCGCCGAGGTGTAGCGCACGGCCGCGGTGTCGACCGAGCGCAGCGGAAACAGGACTGGACGCACGGCTGGTGCGGGCAGTGTCATCTCGACTCCCTGGATACGTTGACGTTTCTTATTTGCACGGTATGCTGGCCGAATTAGATACGCAAGCGTTTCTTCAAAGGAGGCCCGATGCGTCGCAGGCGAGGCACCGAACTCGATGCGGCCATCGCAACCGCGGTGCTCAACCTGCTGGTGACCGGCGGGGCGAAAGCGATCACGATGGAAGCGGTGGCCGCGGCCGCGGGAACCAGTAAGCCGGTGCTATATCGCCGCTGGCCAGACCGTTCCGCGCTACTGCGGGACATCCTCCTGCGAACCGCCACCGCCGCGATCCCGGCCGAGGACACCGGCAGCTACCGCGGCGACATGCTCGCGATCCTGCGCGGCTGGGCCGCGCTCTTCACCGGCGAAGGCGGCGCCGCGATCCGGGCCATCGTCGCCGAGATGGCTCAAGACGGTGACCTCGCGGAAGCGTTCCGCGCCGAGGTGATCGGATGGCGAAAGGACGAGATGGCGGCGATGCTCAGCCGCGGCATCGCCCGCGGCGACGTCCGCGCCGACGTTCCGGTCGACATCGCCCGCGAACTGGGTCAAAGCGTGTTGTGGCACCGTCTGTTGATCACCGGCGACCCGATCGACGACGCCCTGGTGGTGCGCCTCGTCGACGAGGTGCTGGTGCCGTTCGTCGCGCCGCGGATCCCGCCTGTCCCAATCCCTACTACATGACGTAGTTCGACGTCCTCTACGATCAGGCCGTGCCCGTCGGACGGTTTTTTCTGCGGCTGGTGGACCAGCTGCCACTGCCGAGCCTGCGCGTCCAGCGGGTCATCGCCGCCGCGGTCATCCTGACCCAGGGCGGTATCGCCGTCACCGGCGCGATCGTGCGGGTCACCGCGTCCGGGTTGGGCTGCCCGACCTGGCCGCAGTGCTTCCCCGGCAGCTTCGTCCCGGTCCCGCATGCCGAGGTGCCGGGCATTCACCAAGCCGTCGAGTTCGGCAACCGGATGATCACCTTCCTCGTCGTGATCACCGCGATCCTGGCCGTGCTGGCCGTCACCCGCGCCCGCCGCCGCCGGGAGGTGCTGATCTACGCCTGGCTGATGCCGGCGTCGACGGTGGTGCAGGCGGTGCTCGGCGGGATCACCGTGCTGGCCGGGCTGGCGTGGTGGACGGTCGCGATCCACCTGCTGGCGTCGATGGTGATGGTGTGGCTGGCCACCCTGCTCTACGTCAAGATCGGCGAACCCGACGACGGCATCTCGACCGCATTGGTGCCCAAGCCGCTGCGTCATCTGACCGTGCTCGGCGCACTGACGCTGGCTGCGACGCTGACCACCGGAACCCTGGTGACCGGCGCAGGCCCGCACGCCGGCGACAAGAGTCCGCAACGCCCGGTACCGCGGCTCGAGGTCGAGATCCTCACACTGGTGCACATGCACTCGACGCTGCTGATCGCCTACCTGGCGCTGCTGGTCGGCCTGGCCGCCGGTTTGCAGGCGGTGTTCGCCCCGCGTTCCATCATGAAGCGGTTGGCGGTGCTCGTCGGTTTGGTGCTGGCCCAAGGGCTGGTCGGCGCGGTGCAGTTCTTCACTGGCGTGCCTGCCGCACTGGTGGCCGTGCACGTCGCGGGCGCGGCGGCCTGCACCGCGGCCACCGCGGCGCTATGGGCGTCGATGCGACAGCGGGCCGAGCCCAAGACGCTCACAGGCTGACTCGACCTCGAGCGCGAACGCACGCTGCTGCAGGCCGCGGGTCCGCTCATCGAGCTGGCGCCAGCCGAGCCCGGGCTCGATCACTTCGAGTTCCAGTACCAGCGGATCGTCGGCGCCGCCGATGAGATCGACTCGGGCGTACAACAATTCGCTGGTCTCGATACCGAGATGGCGACTGGCGGCGGCCAGCGCGGCCACGCCGACGTCCCACATCTCGAAGTCCGGATCCGCTGGGGCCAGCGACTCCTCCACGTACGTGCCGGACTCGTGGAGCGTGGGCGACTCTCCTTCCGGCGGCAGCATCGGGCCCTTCGTGAACGCATGCGACTGCCGGCCGCCGAGGAACACCAGCGCGGTCTCCCCCTGCTCGACGCGGGCGTCGTAGGGCTGCACCAGCGCCGTACGCCCACTGTCCTGCAGCGCGGCCACGTGCGCGCGCGCCGCGGCCCGATCGACGAACCGGCCGGTGTCGATCGAGCCTGCACCGATCGCGGGCTTGACCACCACCTCGCCCTTGGGCAGGCGCACCGGGTCCCCCGGTCCGAAGAAGCGCGACGGGACGGTGGGTACGCCCGCGTCGGCTAGATCCTGCAGGTAGTGCTTGTCGCTGTTCCACGCCACCACATCCGGGGCGTTGAGCAGGTGGCGCACCCGGCAGGTCCAGGCCAGGAACTCGTCGCGGCGTTCGGCGTAATCCCAGGCGGCACGCAGGATCACAAGGTCGGCGGTCTCGGTCTGCGGGTCGTCCCAGGACAGCCAGCGGGCGTGCAGCCCGCGGGTCCGCAGGGCGGCGATCAGGCCGTCGTCGTCGCCGTCACCGGCCACGAGTTGCGGGCAGCCGGCCAGCACGATGCTCGGATGGAAGACGTCGGGACGTGCCAGATTCGGGCGAGCGCTCACAGCGGGGATGATAGTGACATGCACGCAATCGAAGTCGCCGAGACGGGCGGTCCCGAGGTCCTGAACTACGTCGAGAAGCCGCAACCCACACCCGGCCCGGCCGAGGTGCTCATCCAGGCCGATGCGATCGGCGTCAACTACATCGACACCTACTTCCGGTCCGGTCTCTATCCGCGGGAGCTGCCGTTCGTGGTGGGCACCGAGGTCTGCGGAACGATCGTCGCAGTCGGTGACGACGTCGCGGCCATCACGCCCGGCGACCGGGTGGTCACCGCGGTGGCATCCGGCGCCTATGCCGAGTTCTGCACCGCCCCGGCCGATTTCGTTGCCTACGTGCCTGATTCGGTGCCGTCGGACGCCATCGCCTCGGCACTGCTCAAGGGTATGACCGCGCACTATCTGATCAAGTCGGTGTATGCGGTGCAGGCCCGCGATTTCGTGCTCGTGCACGCCGGGGCCGGCGGCGTCGGACTGATCCTGACCCAGTGGGCCACCAGCCTGGGCGCGCGGGTGATCACCACCGCCTCCAGCCCGCAGAAAGCGGAGCTGTCCCGGCAGGCCGGCGCGATCGAGGTGCTGGACTACCCCGAGGACCCCGCCGACTTCGCCGCCGCGGTCCGCGACCTCACCAACGGCCACGGTGTCGCCGCGGTCTACGACGGTGTCGGCAAGACCACGTTCGACGCCAGCCTCGCGAGTTTGGCGATCCGCGGCACCCTGGCACTGTTCGGCGCGTCCAGCGGACCCGTCCCGCCGGTGGATCCGCAGCGGCTCAACGCCGCCGGGTCGGCGTTCCTCACCCGGCCCAACCTCGCCCACTTCACCCGTACGCCGGACGAATTCGCGTGGCGCGCCGGTGAACTACTGGAAGCGATCGCGTCCGGCGCCATCACGATCACGGTCGGCGGCCATTACCCGCTGGCCGAAGCCGCCCAGGCGCACCGGGATCTCCAGGGCCGCAAGACGACCGGCTCGATCGTGCTGCTGCCGGGAACTAGCTGAACAGCGTCGGCAGCGCCAGCGCAGAATCGACGGCGAGTGCGACGAACACCAGCGCCAGGTAGTTGTTCGACTGCAGGAACAGTCGCAGCGGCTTGACCGGGTTGCCGCGGCGCACGCCGGCATGCAGGCGATGCGCCATGATCAGGAACCAGGCCCCGGCCAGTGCGGCCACCGAGCCGTACAGCCAGCCGCACGCCGGCGCGAGCGCCAGTGTGGCGATCACGGTCAGCCAGGTGTAGATCAGGATCTGTTTGGTGACCTGCAATTCGGTGGCCACCACGGGCAGCATGGGCACGCCCGCGGCGCGATAGTCGTCCTTGTACTTCATGGCCAGCGCCCAGGTGTGCGGCGGCGTCCAGAAGAAGATGATCGCGAACATCACCAGCGCCTGCCAGCCGATCGTGTCGGTGACGGCAGACCAGCCGATCATCACCGGCATGCAGCCGGCCGCACCACCCCACACCACGTTCTGCGAGGTGCGGCGCTTCAGCAGCAGGGTGTAGACGAGCACGTAGAAGGCGATCGTTGCCGCGGCCAGGTGTGCCGACAGCAGGTTGGTGGTCCACCACAGCCAGAAGAACGATCCGACCGAGAGCGTCAGCCCGAACACCAGGGCGTGGCTGCGGGGCACGGTGGCCCGGGCCAGCGGCCTCCGTTCGGTGCGCTTCATCACCTTGTCGATGTCGGCGTCGGCCACGCAATTGAGCGTGTTGGCGCCTGCGGCGGCCAGCAGGCCACCGAACAGGGTGTTCAGGATCAGCGGCAGGTCGACGGTGCCGCGGCCGGCCAACAGCATGGCCGGAATGGTGGTGACGAGCAGCAGCTCGATGACCCGCGGCTTGGTCAGGGCGACGTATCCCAGCAGCCTGTCGCGGAACCGAATGGGCGCCCCGTCAACGAGGTGCACTTCGCGAACTCTCACGCAACTGACTCCTGACCCGGCGATCTACTACAGAGGATGGTAGTCGCCTGCGGACGGCCCCTGACACCGAAGGGTCGATTCACGGCGATTCCACCGTGATGACACAGTTCCAGGTGTAGATCTTCACCCGCGGGCAACGCTGGTAGCAGCACTATGCAGCCAAGCACCACGCGGCATTAGGGTGAAGAGGACCACCCCAGCTTGCCGCGTTTTGACTAAGCCAGGAGCGAGTTTGTGACCACTGTCGAAGAGATCGCCACGCTGACCCAGCCCCACCACCCGGACGACTGGACGGAGCTTGACTCCAAGGCCGTCGACACGGTGCGGGTCCTGGCCGCCGACGCGGTGCAAAAGGTCGGCAACGGCCACCCCGGCACCGCCATGAGCCTGGCGCCGCTGGCCTACACGCTGTTCCAGCGGGTGATGCGGCACGATCCGAGCGACACCCACTGGCTGGGGCGCGACCGGTTCATCCTGTCCTGCGGGCACAGCAGCCTGACGCTGTACCTGCAGCTGTACTTGGGCGGATTCGGCCTGGAGCTCTCCGATATCGAATCGCTGCGCACCTGGGGTTCGAAGACCCCCGGCCACCCGGAGTTCCGGCACACCCTCGGCGTGGAGATCACCACCGGCCCGCTGGGCCAGGGCCTGGCCTCCGCGGTCGGCATGGCGATGGCCGCACGCTACGAGCGCGGCCTGTTCGACCCCGATGCCCCGGCCGGCACCAGCCCGTTCGACCACTACATCTACGTGATCGCCTCGGACGGCGACATCGAAGAGGGCATCACCAGCGAGGCGTCATCCCTGGCGGGCACCCAGCAGCTGGGCAACCTCATCGTGTTCTACGACCACAACAAGATCTCGATCGAGCACGACACCGACATCGCGCTGTCCGAGGACGTCCCGGCCCGCTACCGCGCCTACGGCTGGCACGTCCAGGAAGTCGAGGGCGGCGAGAACGTCGTCGGCATTGAAGAAGCCATCGCCGAGGCCAAGAAGGTGACCGACAAGCCGTCGTTCATCGCGGTCCGGACGATCATCGGCTATCCGGCTCCGACCAAGATGAACACCGGTGGGGTGCACGGCGCCGCGCTCGGCGACGACGAGGTGGCCGCCACCAAGAAGGTCCTCGGTTTCGACCCGGACAAAACGTTCGAGGTGCACGACGAGGTCATCGCGCACACCCGCAAGCTCGTCGACCGTGGTCGCGAGGCGCACGAGAAGTGGCAGGGCGACTTCGACGCCTGGGCGCAGCGCGAACCGGAGCGCAAGGCGCTGCTGGACCGGCTGCTGGCGCAGGAGCTGCCCGACGGCTGGGACTCCGACATCACCTACTGGGAGCCCGGCTCCAAGGCGGTCGCCACCCGCGCCGCCTTCGGCCAGGTGCTCAACGACGTCGCCCCCAAGCTGCCCGAATTGTGGGGCGGCTCAGCCGATTTGGCGGGCAGCAACAACACCACCATCAAGGGCGTGAAGTCGTTCGGGCCGCCGTCGATCTCCACCGAGGACTTCACCGCCGACTGGTACGGCCGGGTGCTGCACTTCGGGATCCGCGAGCACGCGATGGGCGCGATACTGTCCGGCATCGTGCTGCACGGGCCGACCCGCGCCTTCGGCGGGACGTTCCTGCAGTTCTCCGACTACATGCGGGCCTCGGTGCGACTGGCCTCGCTGATGGACATCGACACCATCTACATCTGGACGCACGACTCGATCGGCCTTGGCGAGGACGGCCCGACCCATCAGCCGATCGAGCACCTGGCCGCGCTGCGGGCGATCCCGAAGCTGTCGGTGGTGCGTCCCGGCGATCCCAACGAGACCGCCTACGCCTGGCGCAGCATCGTCGCCCGCGGCAACGGCGCCGGGCCGGTCGGTTTCATCCTGACCCGCCAGGGCATTCCGGTGCTGGAGGGCACCAGCGCCGAGGGTGTCGAACGAGGCGGTTATGTCCTCGGTGGCGGCAACCCGGCCGATGACGCCGACGTGATCATCATCGCCACCGGATCCGAGCTGCAGCTGGCAGTCGACGCGCAGAAGTTGTTGGCGGCCAAGGACATCAACGCCTATGTGGTGTCGATGCCGTGTGTCGAGTGGTTCAACTCGCAGCCCCAGGAATACCGCGACAGCGTCCTTCCGCCCGACGTGTCGGCCCGGGTCGCGGTGGAAGCCGGTGTGGCGCAGAGCTGGTACCGGTTCGTCGGCGACACCGGTGAGATCATCTCCATCGAGCACTACGGCGAATCCGCCGACGACAAGACCTTGTTCCGCGAGTTCGGGTTCACCGCCGAAGCCGTCGCCGACGCCGCGGAACGCGTGATCGACAACTAACCCGTACGACCAACTGAAGGGAACGTCATGGCACAGAATCCGAACCTCGCCGCACTCTCCGCGGCCGGTGTGTCCGTCTGGCTCGACGACCTGTCCCGGGACCGGCTGCGGTCGGGCAACCTGCAGGAGCTGATCGACACCCACAGCGTGGTCGGGGTCACCACCAACCCGTCGATCTTCCAGGCCGCGCTGTCCAACGGAAATGCTTACGACGCACAGGTTTCCGAGCTCGCCGAGCGTGGCGCCGACGTCGACGCGACGATCCGCACCGTCACCACCGACGACGTCCGGGAGGCCTGCGACGTACTGCGACCGCAGTGGGAGACCTCCGACGGCGTCGACGGCCGGGTCTCGATCGAGGTCGACCCGCGCCTGGCCCACGACACCGACAAGACCATCCTGCAGGCCATCGAGCTGTGGAAGATCGTCGACCGGCCCAACCTGCTCATCAAGATCCCGGCCACCGAGGCGGGCGTGCCCGCCATCGCGTCGGTGTTGGCCGAGGGCATCTCGGTCAACGTGACCCTGATCTTCTCCGTGGAGCGCTACCGGCTGGTGATGGACGCCTACCTGCAGGGCCTCGAGAAGGCCAAGGAAGCCGGCCACGACCTGTCCAAGATCCATTCCGTCGCTTCGTTCTTCGTGTCCCGGGTCGACACCGAGATCGACAAGCGGCTGGAACAGATAGCGTCCGACTCCGGAAATGACTCAGCGCTCGCCCTGCGCGGCCAGGCCGGGGTTGCCAACGCGCGGTTGGCGTACGCCGCCTACGAAGAGGTGTTCCTCGGCGGCGACCGTTTCCGCGCACTGGCCGATGCCGGCGCCCGCGTGCAGCGCCCGCTGTGGGCGTCCACCGGTGTCAAGAATCCGGACTATTCCGACACCCTCTACGTCACCGAGCTGGTCGCCCCCAACACGGTGAACACCATGCCGGAGAAGACGATGGACGCCGTGGCCGACCACGGGGTCGTCACCGGCGACACGATCACCGGCACCGCGGGCGCGGCGCAGGAGGTGTTCGACAAGCTCGACGCCATCGGCATCGACCTGCGTGACGTCTTCCTGCTGCTGGAGAACGAGGGCGTCGACAAGTTCGAGAAGTCCTGGCAGGAACTGCTCGACGCGACTCAGGACCAGCTCGACGCCGCGGCCAAATGACGGACCGTCCCGTACCCGGGGTGCTAGCGCCCGCTCCGACCGGCTGGCACAACCCGCTGCGTGACAAGCGGGACAAGCGGATGCCGATGATCGCCGGCCCGTGCGGGGTGGTGATCTTCGGTGTGACCGGCGATCTGGCCCGCAAGAAGCTGATGCCGGCGATCTACGACCTGGCCAACCGCGGCCTGCTGCCGCCGTCGTTCTCGCTGGTCGGTTTCGCCCGGCGGGATTGGGCCGACGAGGATTTCGGCGCGATCGTGCACGACGCGGTCTGCCAGCACGCCCGCACCCCGTTTCGCCAAGAGGTGTGGGACCGGTTGGCCGAAGGCTTCCGGTTCGTGCAGGGCGCCTTCGACGATGAGGCGTCGTTCAGCCGGCTGGCCGAAACGCTGGAAAAGCTCGATGTGGAACGCGGCACCGGCGGCAATCACGCCTTCTACCTGTCCATTCCGCCGAAAGCCTTCCCGGTGGTGTGCGAGCAGCTGAAGAAATCCGGACTGGCCCGCCAACAGGAGGGCCGCTGGAGCCGGGTGGTCATCGAGAAGCCGTTCGGCCATGACCTGCAGAGCGCGATCGAGCTCAACCAGGTGGTCAACAGCGTCTTCCCCGAGGAGTCGGTGTTCCGCATCGACCACTACCTCGGCAAGGAGACGGTGCAGAACATCCTGGCGCTGCGCTTCGCCAACGAACTGTTCGAGCCGATTTGGAACAACCATTACGTCGACAGCGTGCAGATCACGATGGCCGAGGACATCGGCCTCGGTGGTCGCGGCGGCTACTACGACGGAATCGGGGCGGCGCGCGACGTCATCCAGAACCACCTGCTGCAGCTGCTGGCGCTCACCGCGATGGAAGAGCCGGTCAGCTTCCACCCCGACGAGGTGAAAGCCGAGAAGATCAAGGTACTTTCGGCGACCTCGCTGGCGCAGCCACTGGACGCCACGTCCTCACGCGGGCAGTACACCGCAGGGTGGCAGGGCGGCGAGAAGGTGGTCGGCCTGCTCGACGAGGAGGGCTTCTCGAAGACCTCAACCACCGAGACGTTCGCCGCGATCACCCTCGACGTCGACACCCGGCGCTGGGCCGGCGTGCCGTTCTACCTGCGGACCGGAAAGCGGTTGGGCCGCAGGGTGACCGAGGTCGCGCTGGTGTTCCGCCGGGCTCCTCACCTGCCGTTCGACGCGACGATGACCGAGGAACTGGGCAAGAACGCGTTGGTGATCCGCGTCCAGCCGGACGAGGGCATCACGCTGCGCTTCGGGTCCAAGGTCCCCGGCAGTGCCATGGAGGTCCGCGACGTCAACATGGACTTCTCCTACGGGTCGGCCTTCGCCGAGGATTCACCGGAGGCATACGAGCGGCTGATCCTGGACGTCCTGCTCGGCGAGCCGTCGCTGTTCCCAGGCAATGCTGAGGTCGAATTGTCTTGGGAGATACTCGATCCCGTGCTGGACTACTGGGCTCACGCTCAGGGGGCATCGGCGCGCCCTGATCCCTACGAGTCGGGCACCTGGGGGCCTGACTCGTCGTTCGAGGTGTTGCAGCGGTCCGGTCGTGAATGGAGGCGTCCATGATTGTCGACTTGCCCGATACAACGACCAACGTGCTCAACAAGAAGATCACCTCGCTGCGCGAAGAGGGCGGTGCGATCACGCTGGGCCGGGTGCTGACCCTGGTGGTGGCACCCGACACCGAGGCCCGGGTGGAGGACTCCATCGAGGCGGCCGTGGCGGCGAGCCGCGAACATCCCTGCCGCATCATCGTGGTGGTCCCCGCCGACCGGCTGGCCGGCGAAGCGCGGCTGGACGGTCAGCTGCGGGTGGGCGCCGACGCCGGTGCGGGCGAGGTGGTGGTGCTGCGCATCTCCGGTCCGCTGTCCAACCACGCCAGCAGCGTGGTGCTGCCCTTCCTGCTGCCCGACACCCCGGTGGTGGCGTGGTGGCCGGGCGTCGCACCGGCCAACCCCGCCGAGGATCCGTTGGGCCGCTTGGCGATTCGCCGGATCACTGATGCCACCGGAACGGAAGACCCGCTGGCGGCGATCAAGAGCCGGCTGAAGGGCTACACCGACGGCGACACCGATCTGGCGTGGAGCCGGATCACCTACTGGCGCGCGCTGCTCGCGTCGGCGGTGGACCAGGCGCCGTACGAGCCGCTGACGTCGGCGTCGGTGTCGGGGTTGAAGGACGAGCCGGCCCTCGACATCCTGGCGGGCTGGCTGGCCAGCCGGATCGACGGCACCGTGACCCGCGCCGTCGGCGAGTTGAAGGTCGAGTTGGTGCGCGCTTCCGAGACCGTGACACTCGCCCGCCCGCAGGAGGGCGTGACCGCCACCCTGACCCGCACCTCCCGCCCCGAGGCACTGTTGCCGTTGCCGCGCCGGGAGACCCGCGAGTGCCTTGCCGAGGATCTTCGCCGGCTCGACGCCGACGAGATTTACCACGAGGCGTTGGCGGGTATTGAAAAGGTTCAGTACGTCTAGTCGAGCGAGTCGAAAGGTCGCGATGTGAACCAGATAGTCGAGACCTATCCGGATACCTCAGCGTTGGTGGCCGCCGTCGGCGACCGGCTGGTCGAGGCGATCACCGCTGCCATCGCCGCGCGCGGGCATGCGTTCATCGTATTGACCGGTGGCGGAACGGGAATCAACCTTCTCAAGCATGTCGGCGCGCACGACGAGGCGATCGACTGGTCGAAGGTGCACGTCTTCTGGGGCGATGAACGCTACGTCCCTGCCGACGACGACGAGCGCAACGACAAGCAAGCGCGTGAGGCGCTGCTCGACCACATCGACATCCCGGACAGCAACGTGCATCCGATGGCGGCCAGCGACGGCGAGTTCGGTGACGACCTGGACGCCGCGGCCCTGGCCTACGAGAGTGTGCTTGCGGCCAACGCCGGACCGGGCGAACCCACACCGGTGTTCGACGTACACCTGCTGGGGATGGGGCCGGAGGGCCACATCAACTCGCTGTTCCCGCACACCCCCGCCGTCGCGGAGACCAAGCGGCTGGTGGTCGGCGTCGAGGACTCCCCCAAACCGCCGCCCCGGCGGATCACGCTGACCCTGCCCGCCGTCAACCGGTCGCGCGAGGTGTGGCTGGTGGTATCGGGTGAGGGCAAGGCCGAGGCGGTCGCCGAAGCGGTCGGGGGCGCCAAGCCCGCCGACTGGCCGGCGGCCGGCGCGAAAGGCCGCGACGCCACGGTTTGGCTTCTCGACACCGAGGCGGCCAGCAAGCTGCCAGACTGAGCTCATGGTTGACAAGCCGCCCCCGCCACGGTCTGGCCGGGACCGGATCAAGACCCTGGCCCAGGCGGCGCTGAACGCCGACGTCACCGTCGACCAGCTCGACACCATCCTGTCCGGGATGAGTGAGGCGCTCACCGATCTGAACAAGACGATGAGCGGAATGAACGGGACCCTCGAGTACTTCGAGGAGACGCTGGTCGTGTTCAACTCCACGTTGAGCCGCATCGACCAGCTCGCCCCCCGGCTCGACGCGGTGGTCGCGCGGATGGAAGGGATCGTCGAGCGCGTCGAACGCATCGTGGGTGTCGGTGAAGCGGTGATCTCACCGCTGGCCGCCACCGAGTCGGCAATCCGCGGGGTGGTCAACGCAATCCGCCGCCAGGGCCGCTAGCGCCTCACCACCAGGGGTCACCGGGATCTGTTCCGCACCAATCGCCCAGCACCTCCGCGGCGGTCTGCGGCAGCGGTCCGAGAAGTTCGGCGGTGTTGTCCAGAGAGCACTCGGGTTGTGTCATACCGGTTTTGACGCTGTCGACCAGCCGTTGGTTCCGTTACCGGGTCAGTCGCGGCCGCAGCCGCTCCGGATCGATCTCGGCCCCCGCCGTGAGATCGTCTGCGAGCGCGGCCCCGGTTGCCGTCAGACCGACGATGTCGATGCCGTAGGGCGCTCCCGGGACATCGGCCAGCAGTGTTGATGCCCGGCGCAGCACGGCGGCGGCACCCGTGCGATTGCCGCGTTGGATGTGGGTGACACCGACCGCGAACTGGGCCAGCCCCTGCCACAGCGGCCGCTCGTCCTCGGGTCCGTTCTTCCACGCCGCCTCGAAGACTTCGTGGGCGTGGAACGCCTGCCCTCGGCTCAGTAGATCTTGCGCGTAGGCCACGGTTTCGGCCGGCGGGAGACTCAGGTCGTCGGGAATGCGGGGTTCCCCCTGCGCACCCGGCGGCAGTGGTCGGCCCAGTGCGTCACGGGCCCTGGCATTGCGGGGCCGGCCGAACTCGTCGCGGTCGCGATCCATCGTTCAGCCGCTGTTACGCAGCGCCGACGCCAGCCCACTCATGGTGAGCAGGATGCCGCGCTGGACCAGCTCGTCGTCGTCTCCGGACCGGTACCGGCGCAACAGCTCCACCTGTAAGTGGTTGAGCGGCTCCAGGTACGGAAAGCGGTTGAACACCGACCTGGCCAGCGCCGGGTTGTCGGCAAGCAAGTCGTCCTGGCCGGTGATCAGCTGATGGACCCGCAGCGTGCGGCCATACTCGGCGACGATCTTGTCGAACACCCGGGCGCGAAGTTCCTCGTCGTCGACCAATTCGGAATACCTTGCCGCCAAGCCCATGTCAGCCTTGGCCAGCACCTGCGCCATGTTGGACAGCACGGTGGCGAAGAACGGCCAGTTCTTGTACAGCTCCTGCAGCACTTCGAGCCGGCCCTCGGGCGATTCCGGACCGTCGGCGATCCACTCCTCGACCGCGGTGCCCGTGCCGTACCAGCCGGGCAGCATCACCCGCGACTGGCTCCAGGCCAGCACCCACGGGATGGCCCGCAGATCGGAGATCGATGTGGTGGGTTTGCGCGACGTCGGCCTGCTGCCGATATTGAGGGAGCCGATCTCGCTGACCGGTGTCGAGGCCTTGAAGTAGTCGACGAAACCCGGTGTCTCGTGGACTAATTCGGCGTAGGCCCGCTGGGCGCGGGCGGCGAGATCGTCGAGCACCTCGTACGCCTGCTCGGCGAGGTCGCCGAGGCCCTCGGTGTCGAGCAGCGTCGACTCCAGCGTGGCAGCCAGCAGGGTCTCCAGGTTGCGGTGCGCGATCCGCGGCTCGGCGTACTTGGCGGCGATCACCTCACCCTGTTCGGTCAGTCGCAGCGAGCCGTTCACCGCACCCGGCGGCTGGGCCAGGATCGCGTCGTAGCTCGGGCCGCCGCCGCGACCGACGGTGCCGCCGCGACCGTGGAAGAGCCGCAACCGGATACCGGTCTTGCGGGCCGATTCCACGAGATCCAGCTCGGCCCGGTAGAGCGCCCAGTTGGCGGCCAGGTACCCGCCGTCCTTGTTGGAGTCCGAATAGCCGAGCATCACCTCCTGGCTCTCGCCGCGGGCGTGCACCATCGCGCGATAGAGCGGGAGGTCCAGCACCGACTCGAGGATCGACGCGCCACGCTGCAGGTCGTCGATCGTCTCGAACAGCGGCACGATGCCCACCGGGGCGTAGACCTCGTCGCCCGACACATCCAGCAGCCCAGCTTCTTTCAGCAGGATCGCGGCCTCCAGCATGTCCGAGACCGACTGGCACATCGAGATGATGTAGTTGGGCACGGCCTCGGAACCGAACACCCGCACCGCCCGGGCGGCGGCGAAGACGATGTCGAGTTCCTTGCGCGCCAGCTCGGAGAGCTCAGAGTCATCACGGACCAACGGCCGGCGGGTCTTGAGCTCGGCGGCCAGAACCTTGACCCGCTCAGCCTCGGACAGCGACGCATAGTCCGGGTGCACCCCGGCCCAGGACAGCAGTTCGGCGATGACCTCTTCGTGCACCTCGGAGTTCTGCCGCATGTCCAGGCTGCTCAGGTGAAAACCGAAGACGTCCACGGCCTCCCGCAACCGGGCCAGCCGGTCGTCGGCCAGCAGGGCGCTGCCGTTGGCGCGCAGTGAGGCGTCGATGGTGTTCAGGTCGGCGAGAAGCTCGTCCGGTGTCTCGTACGGTTCGAGGCCGAGATCGAGGGTGTGCGCCGGTTCGCGATCGAGGATGACCTGACCGGTCGCGGTGAGCCGGGCGTGCACCACCCGCAGCGCCCGCCGGTAGGGCTCGTCCATCCGGGCCGGCTCATGGCAGGCGTCGGCCAGCGTGACGAGAGAGTCGGTGGTCTTCACCAGCCGCGCCGACATCGACAATTCCTGCTCGAGCTTGTTGAGCTCAGCGAAGTAGTGGCCCAGCGCGGTGTAGGAGGCACTGCCGGTGGCCAGCCGGACCACGTCGGCGGTGACGTTGGGGTTTCCGTCGCGATCGCCGCCGATCCAGGAGCCCGGCCGCAGGATCGGCTCGGGCAGCAGGTCCGCGTCGGGCCAGCGGGTCCGCAGCGCGTGGCGAACCTCGGCATTCACCTTCGGGATCACTTCGAAGAACGCCGCCGGGTAGTACCGCAGGCCGACTTCGATCTCGTCCTGAATCTTCAAGCGGGACAACCGGATCAGTGCGGTTTGCCATAGCGTGAGGATCTGCCTGCGCAGTTCGGTCTCGACCGGCCGGCCGTCCTCGGTTTCGTCCTGACCATGCAGCCGTACCCGCATCAGCTGGGTGATGCGGTGCTGGGTGTCGAAGACGGTGCGCCTGCGGGTCTCGGTGGGGTGGGCGGTGATGACCGGAGCCACCAATGCCCCGGTGAGCGCCTTCTGCACCGTGGCCGCGTCCAGCTGTGCGGCATCGAGCTTGTCGTAGGTGGCGGCGAGGGTGCTGTTCTGCGGCGCTTCACCGGCGGCGACATGGATCGCGCGGCGCCGTTCGCGGTGGATGTCCTCGGCGACGTTGGCCAGCAGGGCGAAGTGGCTGAACGCGCGGATCACCGGGATGGCCCGGTGCACGTCGATGCCGTCGAACAGCTGGGTCAGTTCGGACCGGTCGATCTCGGATCGGCGCACCCGGAACGATTCGACGCGGGCCTTTTCGACGAGGTCGAACACCTCGTCGCCGTTCTGCTCGCGCACGGTGTCACCGAGGATCGCCCCGAGCAGCCGGATGTCCTCGCGCATCGGCTCGGTGGCCTCCCGCCCCACCTGGGTGCGCTGTACCGCGCCGATCGGTTCCAGCGACACGTCCGGAGCTTCAGCCATCCCCCAAGTATTCCGGTGTCCGCTATGCCGTGCAGGGCGTGGGGTCGTGGCATTGTCCACAGACCCGACTTCATCCACAGGTTGCGGTTTCGCCCCTGGCGTTCGCACATTTGTTCGATAGCGTGGTTTCATGTCCGCCGAACCCCTGACCGCCCACGCGGTGCATGACCGGGTTCGCGCCGAGCTCGATGCCGTCGATGCCGCGTATGGCCGGCTCCGGTCGATCTGTACTGATTTGGCGGGCAATGCCTTTCGCATCGAGGTGGCCGAACGCCTGGAGGGCCAGAACCGAGTGAACCGCGGGCTGTCCTACCGGATGTTCGGCGAGATCGCCGAACCGGTTGACGGCTCGTCGTTGCCTGCCGTGAAGGTTCGTGACGTCCTGGCCAGTCGGTTGCGCCTGACCGCCGGGCAGGTCAGGCGGCGGTTCGCGCTGGCGGCTCGGCTGCGGCCGCGTCGATCGCTGACCGGGCCGACGCTACCGCCGGAGTTGCCTGCGTTGGCGGCCGCGGTCGAGGCCGGCGAGGTCGGCGAGGATCACGTCGCGGCGGTGTGCCATGCACTCGACCGGCTGCCGTCTTTCGTCACTCCGGCCGACCGGGACGCAGCGGAACGCGCACTGGTTCGCCGCGCGCGAGAACAGGATTCGAAGTTCGTCGCGGCGATCGGAGTCGAGATCGCCGACTGCCTGAATCCCGACGGCACGTTCACCGACGAGGATCGGGCACGACGCCGCGGCCTGCGAATGGGCCGACAGGGTCCCGACGGGATGAGCCGGCTCTCCGGCTGGGTGGATCCGGAGAGCCGCGCCTACATCGAAGCGGTGACGGCCGCGGTCCGGCCGGGGCGGCATCTCCCCGACGGCGCCGACGGACGCGACAACCGAAGCCCGGAGCAGCGCTGCCACGACGGAATCAAGCTCGGCCTCAAGGCGGCTGTGTCATCGGGGGCCCTGGGACAGCATCGCGGACTGCCGGTCACCGTGATCGTGACGACGACGCTGGGCGAGTTGGAGCAGGCGGCGGGCTGGGCCCGTACCGGCGGAACCGGCCGCCTCCCGATGCGCGACGTCATCCGGATGGCCGGCGAAGCGGTGCACTACCTGGCGGTGTTCGAGGATCACTCGGCGCGCCCGCTATATCTCGGCCGCGCGAAACGCCTTGCAACGGCCGATCATCGGATCATCTGCCACGCCCGCGACCGCGGGTGTACCAAACCGGACTGTTTCGAGCCCGGATACCACTCAGAAGTGCATCACGCGCTGGAGTGGAGCGCCGGCGGCCCGACCGACGCCGACAACCTGTACTTCGGCTGCCCGTGCGACCACGCGATGGCGACCGACGGCAAGTACACGACGACCGTCACCGAGGACGGCCGGATCGCGTGGCGCGACGACACCGGTCCCCCGCGGGTCAACGACGCGCACCACCCGGAACGGTTGCTCCGCGAGGACGGCGGGGAGTCGGGATGACGGGCGGCGCGGGGTCCAGCATTCCCGACAGCAGCGCGGTCAGTCGCTTCTGCTCGGCGGCGCTGAGCCGGCTGGTCATCGGTGTCAGCAGGCCGGCGACCGTGTCGGCGAGTTCGGCGCCCAGCCGCTGACCGGTGGCGGTCAAGGTGACATGTACCGAGCGCCCGTCCTCACGACTGGTCGTCCGTTTGGCCAGTCCCCGGCGCACGGCGCGGTCGATCAGCCCGCTGACCGACGATCGCTCCAAGCCGAGGTATTCGGCGAGCTGCGCCATGGTGGGCTCGCGATCTCGCAGGATGGCGAGCGCCCGCAGCTGCGTCAGTGACAGGTCGTTGTCGGCGGCGACCCGATTCAATACCGCAGTCACCGCGAACGACGTGCGCACCAGGTCTTCCAGCAGCGCTTCTGAGATATCGCCCGGCATCGCCCTAGCGTACCTCATTAGTTCGTATTACCATCTAAATGTAGTTCGTAATACCATCTATTTTGGAGGTTGCCGTGCACGCAGCGGTCGTCACAGACTTCACGAAACCGCCCGCCTATCAGGAGTTTCCGCAGGCAACCGCGATCGCAGACACCGATATCGTCGTCGATGTCCTTGCGGCAGGTCTGCATCCGCTGGTGCGTTCCCGCGCCAGCGGAGCGCACTACACCAGCACCGGCGCACTGCCCCTGGTGCCTGGGATCGACGGTGTCGGCCGAGCCTCCGACGGCACGTTGCGCTACTTCGTCGTGTCCACCGGCCTCGGTGCGATGGCCGAACAGACCGTGGTCGACGTGCGCCGCAGCATCGTGCTGCCCGACGACGCCGATCCGGTCGCGATAGCCGCGGCCATGAACCCAGCCATGTCGTCCTGGGTGGCGCTGCGCCGTCGCACTCTCATGCAGCCGGGCCAGACCGTCGTGATTCTGGGCGCGACCGGAACCGCCGGGCGCCTGGCGGTCCAGGCCGCCAAGCATCTCGGTGCCGGGGCGGTGATCGGCATCGGCCGGGACCGCAGGCAGCTGGCGACGTTGCCCGACCTGGGCGCCGACGATGTGGTCTCGCTCGATGAGATCACCACGAGCATCGACCGGATCACCGCGGCCGACATTGTGCTCGACTACATCTGGGGACCGCCCGCGGCCGACATCATGGCCGGCCTGGCGCGTGCCCGCCACGACTCAGCACAGCCGCTGAGGTGGATTCAGATCGGTTCGATGGCCGGCGCCGGCGCCGACATCCCGTCTGCGGCTCTGCGATCCATGCCGCTCCAGATCGTCGGCAGCGGTATCGGGTCAGTGCCGGTCGCCGACATCGTGGCGGAGTTGCCGGAATTGGCGGCCAAAATCTCCAACGGCACCCTGCGGACACAGGCGCGCGCGGTCCCGCTGGCGGAGGTCGAACAGGTGTGGCCGCAGCCCGAGAACGGTCAGCGGATCGTTTTCACGCCCTGAAAGGACTAATGGGAGTTGATCAGCGTGGCGTTGCGGGTGTTGGGCTTGGAGCCGCGGGACGCTGATTATCGAGCCGCTGGCCGGTGAGCACTGCACGCGACTGGAGTGTGTGAATGATTCCTACAGCTAG
>JAKFVT010000034.1 GCA_021732005.1 Mycobacterium sp.
GGGCCGGGACGGGCGGGGCTGACTCGCAGGCCGTGAGCAGAACCAGGCAGCCGAGGATCGTCGATAGTCGGCGCATAGCGCAAGAGTAGGAGGCGCTTCACCGAAGTGCGCGTGAGCCCGGCCCATCACCTGTTCGACCTGCGCCGGGTCGGTGGTGTCGGCGGCGATCAGGAATAGTCGAGCGCTGCTGTGGCCGTGGGCGATTCGCACCAAACGGGCCGCGTTGCGGTCGACGGCCACCACGCAGTTGCCGACGGCCAGGAGTGCCCGGGCAAGCCGGTATCCCCGGTCGCTTCCGGCGTCGAGGACCAGAACGAAAGGACTGTCCTTGGTGGAGTTCGCTGGAAATGCCATGGTCCCACTCAACGGTCCGGACGTGAGCGGCGGCTATGTCGCGGCTTGGAGTTCGCGGTGCGAAAGGGTGATTTCACCTGCTTGACGTGATGCCTTGAGGATCGCTCACGACTGCGGGGTCGTAATTCCCGCCAACTTCACGCCCAAGACGGTGGGATCCGACACCGTGTACGACCTCACCTCCGTACACTCCGGCGAATGAGCGATATCGACGTCGAATCGATCCGGACCGCCGGGGCGGCCATCGGCGAGGCCATCAGCGTGTTCATGCTCAACCCGGACACCTTCGAGAAGAGTCTCGCGGCCGGGTATCCGGACCCGTTCGCCGCGTACTTCGCCGGTCGCGGCGGCGTCCTCGGCGACGCCACCGGCACCACGGTCACCGCGGTGTTCGCCGTCTTCGAACCCAACCTCGCGCGGTCGTGCTGGGAGAACGGCGTCGCGGTGCACCCCGCGTCGGAAAGTTGCCGGCTCTACTGGGATCAGCTCGCCGAGTTCGGCAGGACATACCTCGCCGGGGCCGAGGGGCTGGACCGCATCGCCGAGCTGGGCGAGAAGGTCATCGCGGACGCCCCCGAGCCCGGCCTGCCGCTGTATGCGGGCTGGCGGGCCATGCCCCTGGCCGACGACGCCCCCGCGCGGGCCCTGCAAGTGATGATGGTGCTGCGGGAACTGCGTGCCGCCGTGCATTTCAACGCCCTGACGATCTCCGGGCTGAGCCCCGTCGAGGCGCACATCCTCAACCACGGCACGGACTACGCGGCGTTCATGGGGTGGCAGCCGCCGTTCGCCGATGCGACGGGCAAGAAAGACGCGTACGACCAGGTCGAGGACCTGACCAACCGGCGGATGGCGCAGATCTATCAATCCGCGCTGACGGCGGCCGAGGCCGACGAGCTGGCCCGGTTGAGCGTGGCCGCCCTGGCGGCGTTGAAGGCCAGCGCACCGGCCCCGGTCGGCGCCTGAGCACTACGATTCCCTCGTGTTCTGGGAGCGGCTTCCGTTGATCGGCGACCCGTTGCGGGCGACCCGGCTGGAAGCGACCCGGATCGGTGTCGCGGGGCTGACGAGAATTGTCGAACTCGTTCTGGAGCAGATCGATCTCACGGCGCTGGTCCGCGACAACGTCGACATCGACGCGATCGTGACCGACGTCGACATCGAGGCGATCATCGCGCGCATCGATCTGATCGGGCTGGCCGACCAGATCATCGACGGGGTAGACCTGTCCACGATCATCCGCGAGTCGACCGGGACTGTCACCGCGGAGGTGATGACCGATGTGCGCAGCCAGACGGCACGTGCCGATGACATGATTTCCGGTTTTGTCGACCGGATGCTGGGCCGGGAGCCGGGCACCCAGGAACGTCAGTGACCAACGCCGGCATCGTCTCCCGGGGGCTGGCGGCCCTCGTCGACATGGTGGTCGTCCTCGCCACGATGGGTGCCCTCTATCTCGGTTTGGCGTTGACGATGTTGATCGTCAACCCGGCGGCGTTCCGGTTCCCCGCCCCCAACCTGATCTTCTCGACCACAGTGACTCTCGCGGTGTCCGTGCTGTATCTGGCCGGGGGCTGGACGCTGTCGGGACGCACATTGGGGATGGTCGTGCTGGGAGTTCGGGTGGTGGACCGGCGCGGAAAGCCGATGCGCATTGCTGTCGCCGCGCTGCGAGCGGTGGCCTGCGTGTTGTTCCCGGTCGGGCTGCTGTGGGTTGCTGTCGATCGGCAGCGGCGGTCGGCGCAGGACGTCGTGCTGGGCAGCCGGGTCGTCTACGACCGCCCCGCCCCTGGCGCTCCCGTTCGGTAATCGTTACCGGTGATGATTAGGATGCCCCAATGCCGTTAGCTGACGGCCAGGTTGTTGCTGGTTACACCATCCTGCGGACGCTGGGGGCCGGAGGTATGGGTGAGGTTTACCTCGTCCAGCACCCCCGGCTGCCCCGGCACGACGCGCTCAAGGTGCTCGGTTCCGCGGTCAGCTCCGACGACGAGTACCGCAAGCGGTTCAACCTCGAGGCCGACATGGTGGCCACGCTGTCGAACCGGCACATCGTGACCATCTATGACCGCGGCGAGTTCGACGACAAGCTGTGGATCGCGATGGAGTACATCGACGGCACCGACGCCTCCCATCTGCTCGCCGAGCGCTACCCGTACGGGATGCCGCCAGCGGAAGTCGTGCGGATCATCACCGGGGTCGCCGAAGCACTCGACTATGCGCACAGCCGCGGACTGCTCCACCGCGACGTCAAACCCGCCAACATCCTGCTGGGTCTGCCCGGCACCGGTGACGAGCGAGTCATGCTCGCGGACTTCGGAATTGCCCGCTGGATGGGCCAGTCGAGCGATCTGACCGGAACAAACATGACCGTCGGAACCGTCGCGTACGCCGCCCCTGAGCAGCTCAAGGGCGAGCAGATCGACGGTCATGCGGATCAGTACGCACTGGCGGCGACGGCCTACCACCTGCTGACGGGCATGCCGCCGTTTCAGCACACCAATCCGGCGATCGTGATCAGTCAGCATCTGAGCTCCGATCCGCCCGCCATCGGCGCCAAGCGGCCCGAACTTGCTTGCCTGAGTCCGGTTTTCGCCAAGGCGCTGGCCAAGGATGCCGGTAAGCGCTACACCCGCTGTCTCGACTTCGCGCGGGCGCTGCAGCAAGGTATCGGCACCGCCGAACGCCAGACCGGCGCGACCGACGTGACGAGTTCCGCGCCGGCGTCCGGTGCGGCGCTGAAGGCCGGTGCGGGTCGCCACGCCAAGCCGGAGTCCGGTTCGTCGCGCCGCCGTCTGCTGATCCCGGCGATCCTGGGTGCGGTGGTGATCATTGCCGGTGCGGCCGCAGGCGTTTCACTGCTGTTGGGCCACCGCGGTGTGGACACCGCTGCGACCGCGCACACTCCGGCGCCACCGCCTGCCGTGTCGAGCCGGATGGATCTGCCTGTCGTGGTGATCGGCGCGAACTGTGCTGTGCTGGGCGCGGCCGCGGTCAGTGAGAAGGGCGCGCCGGCCTACTGCGCGCACGCGACGGCGGGCACCGGTCCGATCGTGTGGTCGCTGCAGCCCGAGAAGCTGGCGACCGGCGGGTCCAACTAGCGCCGATCGGCCGGCGGCTCCACTGCGCTGTCGAGCCACCGGCCGGCCACCTCGTACGGCGGGTTACAGCGGGATCCACTGGCCCAGGAACCAGAAGCCCCAGCCCGCCCCGTTGCCGGCCGGCATCGGCTGGACCCACTGGCCGTTCCAGTTGAAGGGCTGGTGGTCTTGGCGGGCCTGATCGACGTTGCGATGCTGCCAGTCGCCCGGCCCGTTGTTCTGGTTGCCCGGCCCGTTGTTCTGGTTGTCGTGCCCGTTGTTCCACCCGTTGTTGGGGCCCTGGCAGTTCTGCGGGCCTGGGCCGCCGCACTGGCCGGGATCGGCGCTGGCGGTTCCGATACCGAGCCCGAAGAGTCCGGCCGCACCGATGCCGACCGCCGCGGTCGAGGTGTAGACCAATCGTTTGAGATTCATCGTCATATCCGTTTCGTTGCTCGAGTTGCGCTTGCGGTGACGACGTTATGGACAGTGGATTTGTGCCAGCTGTGACACGAATTGGCGCGCGCTGAGGGAGTCATAACGTATCGAAAACGCTTCGGTATCAGCGAATTTGCCTGATCTCCAGGCGCTCGCGAGTTTGTTGACAGCCGACTCTACGAACATTCGATGTTGTGGCGCATGGCTTTTGCGCGCGTCAATAGTTAGACATGTCAGCTGTGAACACAGGTATTCAGTCGGTGTGTCTGGTGGCATCCGTTTCAGCGATGGTGGTGCTGGGCGCGGTGGCCTGTGGATCCAAGGGAGCCGCGGGTCCGACAACCGTCACCGTCACGTCGACTCCGACCACGACGACGACCACGGCCGCTCCCGCGACGCATCACCAGTACAACTCCGGCTCAGCCGGCGGCGCGCAATCGCAGCATACCGTCGTCGAGACCCAGGCGCCGCAGACAGTCACTGCGACTCAAGACCCACAAACAGTGACCAATACCGAAACGGCAACGCAGACCGAGACATCGGTCGCCACGTCGATCACAACCGCAACCCAGACCGTCACGGTGGCGCCGAATCACCAGTCCGGGCCCAATGGCTTCGGCAACCGGAATGGCGGATGAGGCGAATGTCGTGGCGGATCGTATCTCAGAGGAGATCTTCCTGGCCGGCCTGATGGATGGTCCGCACCATCGGTTGGAAGCCGAGTCGGCGCGCCAGTGAACCGTCCATCTGGATGTGCCACGGATTCGGCAACGGTTCAGATGACGGTTCCATGGATGCGCCGATCAGTTCGACGAGTTCGTAGACGGTTGCGGGTGCTTCGTCGAGGATGTTGACGATTCGTCCGTCGAATGTGCCGTCAAGAGCGAGTGCGGTGGCGGTCGCGATGTCCCGGTGATGGATCATGCTCATGCGTTGGGCGGGATGGAGCCTGCCGGGGGCAAGTTTGGTCAACGACTCAAGGTGGCCGTCCCTATCGCCATAGACGAAGCCGTATCGCAGGATTGACCAGTTCAATCCGCTCTCGCGAAGTTCGTTTTCGGCTGCCAGTTTGCTCGCCGGATAGTCCAGGGTCGGGGCTGCAGGATCGTCTTCGCGACCCGGGTGCGTGGCGTCGGCGTCATAGATCCACGCGGTGCTCGCCATGATGAAGCGCGCATGCGGCGCGTGGGCTCGGGCTGCGGCGATGAGATTGCGCGTGCCTTCGAGGTTGACCTTCCAGATCAGATCCCTGTCAGTGGTTCGGAAACTGGCTGCGAGATGGACGATGGCGCTGACGTCGCGCACCGCGGTGGCGAGCGTCTCGGAGACCAGCAGGTCGCCGGGAACCGCTATCGCACCCTCGGGCAATGTGGCGTCGCCGCGCACGAGGGCGCGGCACTGTATGCCCTGTGCCAGCAGACGGGGTAAGAGGCGCGCGCCGACCAGTCCGGTTGTGCCGGTGAGCAATACGGTCATTTTCCTAAATCCTTTACCGACGATGGCTTCTCGAGACGTTCGGTGGCGATGCGGAGAACTCGAACAGCGGTCGCAAGGTCGGCGGGATCAATTCCGCCGAACGCCAGGTCTTCGATCAGGGACAGGTCAGGGAGCTGGTTCCACAGTCGCAACCCCGCTGTCGTCATGCGAAGAAGTCGCTGTCTTTGATCGCGTTCGTCGGGCACTTGCTCGACGAGCTCCTTTCTGCCCAACCTGGTCACGACGTCGCTCAGCGTTGCGCGCTCCACCTGAAGGATCCGTTGAAGATCGCGCTGCAGAGTGGGTCCTTCATTCGCCAATTGATAGAGCACGTACCACTGCGTAGCGCCAAGGCCATACGGGCGCAGCGCATCCTCCATCACCGTGCGCGCCGCCAGGTAACACCGCTTCGCCCAATGACCGACAGCGGCGTCCCGGGGATCGTCCATTTTGTTAGGCACCTAACAATAATGTTAGGCGTCTAACAAAATGTCAAACGGCTACGTGCGTTCCTTCGGCAGTGTCTGTCCCCGGAAGAAGGCCGGGGCTTTGAGATTCCACGCGATCATCAGCACGGCACCGAACGCCAGGCTGAGCACACCGACGACGAACGCGGTGCCGATGCCGAGAAGAGAGCCCCCCGATCCGGTGCTCGGGTCGGCCATCAGGTACGCCTCGACAACACCCACCGGGATCAGGATCAGCGCGCCGATGCCGGGCAGGATCACCTGACCCATCGCCGTCCGCCACGACCGAAAAGCGGTGCGCCAGAAGTACACCACCGAGGAGATCGCCACCACGGAGTAGTACGTCATGATCGCGATGCCCACGCTGTAGACCGAATCCGATACCACGCTGTCGCTGACCACATCCAGTACGCAATAGATCGCCAGGCTGGTCATGCCGATCACCCAGGTCGCGTACTTGGGAGTCGAACTCGCTTGGCTCACCGAGGCGAACCGGTTCGGCAACGCCTTGTAGGTCGCCATAGACAACAGCCCGCGTGCCGTCGGCATGACGGTGGACATCGTCGCCGAGAACGCGGACAACCCGACCACCAGCGCCGCCAGCATCGCGCCGCGTTCCCCGATCGACTGGGTGGCCAGCGTGGTGAACACGTCGTCGACGTTGCCCTCGTGAGTCAGGCTCGTGTCGCTGCTCGGGTCGATACCGGCGAACGCCAGCGCCGCGACGGAGAAGATCACGTAGGTGGCAACCGTGATCAGGATCGCGGTGACGCCGCTGCGGCCTGCGTCGGCCGACGTTCCGGAGGTCTCCTCGGACATGGCCAATGAGGCGTCGAAGCCCCAGAAGATGAAGATGGCCACCAGGAAACCGCCCAGCAGACCGCTGAAGTCGTGAATTGCGAACGGGTTGAACCACTCCCAGGAGAACGACTCGGCGCTGGGGCTCTGCCCACCGCGGAATACCGGGATGATCATGATGATTGCGAAGAGCAGCAGCCCGCCATATTGGATGATCGTCAGGATGAGGGTCGTGCGGGAGGATTCCTCGGCACCGCGGGCCACCAGCCACGTCGTCAGCAGGATGAACGCCGTGGCGACGATGATGTCGAACCACACCGGGGACGAGTCCATGCCCACCAACACCGCGGCCGCGTTGGTCAGGATCCCGGCGGCGCCGACACCGGCCAGGATGGACGACAGCATCAACGCGAAGCCGCCCATCCAGCCGATGTGCGGTGCGATCGCCTTGGAGCCCCAGGTGAACACGGTTCCGGCATCCGGGGCCGCGTCGGTGAGGTGCTTGTAGGCCATTGCGACGAAGTACATCGGGATGACGGCGATGATGAAGACGATCGGGAGTTGATAGCCCGATTCCTCCGCGCCGTGCCCGAGCGCACCGGTCAGCGAATAGGCCGGGGCGGTGGCCGCCAGACCGATGGCGACCGCTCCCACGAGGGAGACCGACCCCTTCTTGAGGCCCTTGGAGCGCAGGCCGTGCATCAACGGATCGACGATTGCTGCGTCTTCGGCCATCAGCGGATTCTGCCACCGCGGATGCCGAACAAGCGCCGTTACGGCGGGATCCGAACCGCCGTCGGTCAGCGCCCGCTGACTGCCTTGGTGGCAGGCTTGCCGGAGTGGCCGAGGCCGGACCCGGGGCGGTGGGAACGCCGTTGCGGTGCCGCGGCTTTTCGGGGTTCTGCTGCCTTGGTGACTTTCCGATCTGGCCGCGGGCCGGGGCGCACCGAGCGGTGCGATGTGGTGGCGGATGCGGAACTGCTGGGCTGCGAGCGCAGGCCGGTCACCCAATTACGCACGGCCGCAAGCGCACCGGCGAGCATGCCGATCGGGATGCCGACAATCGCACCCACGATGCCGACCACCGGGACAAGTGGGGTGAGCGCCGGGCCTATCACCGGAATCTTGTTGAGCACGTTGAGGGCGACCAGTCCGGCGCCGATGTAGCCGAAAAGGAATCCGGCACCGGCGCCCGCGAGCACACCGCCGGCCACGTTGGGCAGACCCGGACTGACGCTCGCCTGAACAGCCGACGCCGCTGCGACCGGGAGCGCGGCGAGCTGAACGACCTCGACGGAGACCTGCGGAATGGTCGCCGCGGTCGGTCCCGGCGGCTCCGCCGTCGTGGCGGCGAACATTACGGTGCCCGCACTGATCGCCGCCACCGCGGCGACCATCGGTCGACTTCTGAAGATGTGGTCCATGAACCCACACTGGCGGCACCGCGCGGCAGTGACGTCAGTACTGCGCTACTGCACTTACGGGCTGAACCGGCTAAGGCTTGATCCTGATTGGTCCCGGCTTCCACAGGCCGCTGCGCGTCGCCGTGCCAAGGTCGATCTGCGCGGGCTCGGCCGGAACGATCGTCTCGAACTGGCGCAGCGAGCCCCAGTCGCGGCCCCAGTCATGCGACAGATAGGTCGACATGACATGTGCGCGCAGCAGGAGGTCGGTGATGCCGAGCAGGCCACCGTTGCGGCCGTCCTCCCAGGTGTCGGTGTCCTGCTTCTTGGCGGTGTAGTCCGGGGTGATCCGGAACTTCGGCACCTCGGTGACGCCGTTGGCGTGCAGCATCGGCTGCTGGCACGGGAAGGCCAAGCCCACCGCCCAGTCCATCAACACCGGCTGCGTGGAACCGACGAACTCCTGAACCGACCGCAGTTCGGGCACCCGTGGCGGAGTCACGGCCAGCCAGTCGCCCTGTGACAGCGAGCGGTCCTGCGCGACGATGCGCACGGTGGTCGCATCGGCCGGGATCGCCGAGCGGGGGTAGCGCAGGTTGCGCCACGACGGCGCCGGGCCGAGATCGTAGGGGCTGACCCGGCCGGCGGGCACCGGGGCGCCGTCGGGCCCGGGCTTGCCGTACTCCAGCTCGACGGTCTGCCCGTCGGTGAAGCCGTTGAGCACGCTCAGTCCCGCGATGGTGCCTGCGGCGGTGACGACGACCAGGGGGTGACCATTGTCGTTGGGCGGCAACTGATACCACGCGGAGTTCAGCGTGGCGTCCTGCTGCGGGCCGACGAAGTAGCTGCCTGCCAGCGGAACCCGCGCAGGGTCGAGGCCGTAGGGCAGCGGCACGGTCGAGCCGTTGATGCCCGGCGTGTCCAGCTTGATCGGCTGGTCCCAGTCGTAATCCGTGCCGGGTTGCGGATTCGTCATCCGGATCGACTCGGCGACAATGTGTTCCGGTACGCCGCTGGGTGTGAAGCCGACCGGGTTGGTGCCGCCCAGTGGGCCGAGCGGTCCGTAATCGCCGGGCAGCGGGGTCAGGAATCCGGCGTTGGCGTCCGGCTCCACCAAGACGTCGTCGGCCAGCCCGCAACCACCGGAGAACGATCGCAGGTTGGCCCAGGCGTTCGAGTAGGTCGGGTACTGGCGTACCACGCCCGCGGCCATCGAGGCGATGAACACCAGGACCATGAATCCGGCGGCCACCGGGATCGGGGCGGTGGTCACAGCCCGGGCGATGCGGCCCTCGCCGTGGTCGCGGGTGCTGAAGTGCAGCCACGTCGTGTAGATCGCCGACACCGCGAACAGTGCGAAAAATATTGTGCTGACCGTGATCCCGGCGATCTTCGGCATGGCGTTGTTGAACGGCGCGCCGTAGCTCGACACATACCACCAACCGTTGGTGGTGGCGAAGCACAGCGCGAGCAGGAAGAACACCGCGGTGACGACGGTCATCCGGTTGCGCGACCAGCGCAGCACCGCCGGTGAGGCCAGCACGGTGGCCAGCGCCGCCATGGCCGCACCGACCGCGGCGAACAGACCGAAGTGATGCACCCACTTGGTGGGGGTGAACATCAGGAAGAACATCGTCGCGAAGATGACGCCCATCAGCCGCCACACCGGTCCGCGGGCCACCCCGGGAACACGCTTGCGGCGCAACATGATGAACATCGACACGAACAGCGACAGTGCGGTCATCAGGAAGCCGAACCGCCGGGACAGCGAGCCGTCCACGGTCGGCAGGATCAGGTAGTAGTAGCGCAGGTTCTCGGTGTACCAGGCCTGGCTCGGCCCGATGTCGGTGCGAATCCTGGTCGCTTCCAACACCGTTGCCAGGGTCTGGTCGGCGAAGACGACGGTCAGGATGATGGTGCCCGCGGCCAGCAGTGGCAGCACCAGGGGCCAGGTGCCCACGATTGCGCGCCTGCGCACCAGTATTCGCAGGATCGGCCGGCCACCGGCGATCAGCGCGGCGACGGCGATCAGGCCGGTGGGCTGGATGCCGAGCGTGAACGCCGCGCTGATGATGGCCAGCGCCGCCGGGGTCAGCCGGCCGGAGATCACGGCACGTTCGATGAGCACATAGGTGATCAGCGCACCGGTCGCGATCTGGCCCTCGGGGCGCAGGCCGTTGTTGAACGGCATCCACGCCGCCATCAACACCAGGCCCGCGGCCCACAGCGCGGGCCGGCTGGCGATCACGGCGGGGCCCAGCCGGGGCAGCACCTCGCGGGACAGAAGCAGCCAGCAGACCAGCGCACAGATCAAGTCCGGCAACCGCATCCAGATGCTGGCGTCGCTGACGTGGGTCATCAGCGCCAGCACGTTGTAGAACCAGCCGAACGGGTCTTCGGGACTGCCGAACCAGCGGAAGTAGTTCGACATGTAGCCGGCGTGGTCGGCGACGCGGGCCATCTGCAGGATGTAGCCGTCGTCGGAGGAGTTGGCTCCGATCACATGCCAGATCAGGAATCCGGCCAGCACGGTCACGTCGACCGCGGTGAAGGTGCGCCAGCGCTGCGGAATCCAGGAGTGCATGCGGCGTCCGTCGAGGCGGTCCAGCCGCCACAAGGCCACCAGCGCGATCACGGTGGCGGTCATCGCCAGCAACATGGCGGCCAGCTTCAACACCGTTGGTGTGGTGGAGAATCGGGTGTCGATCGTCGCAGAGACGGTCAGTCCTGGCGGCGCCGGACCGACCAGATCGGTGAACACCCCGACGATCGCCGGCCGCAGGTTGGGATCGGCGAACCCGCTGCGAAGGTCCTTGCCGGTAGTCGGATCATTCAACCCGACGAACGTGGCGAACGTCCCGGCGGTCGTTGAGGTGATCTCGATGCGCTGACACTGCGCGGACACCGCCCGCGCCCGCGGCACGCTCGCGACCACCACGTTGCGGTCGGTGATGTCGACGCGCTGGGCGTTGACGTTGACGAACAGCGAATTGAGCGCTGCCTCTTTGCCTTTCTGCGGCGCGAGCCCCAGCACCAGGCCGCCGGCGGGCGGCATGGACCGGATCACGTCGCAGGGGACCGTGGCCGTCACCGACACCGGGGCCTGCGAGATCAGCGGGGCGGTGACATTGGTCAGCTGACCGGCCTGCGGCCAATTCAGCGTCGCGGTGGTCTGTTCCACCGGCAGCAGCGGAGTCAGCACCGACAGCACGAAGCCCACCAGCCCGGCGACCGTGGCCACCCAGCGGGTGATCCGTACGTCACCGGCGGCGTCGCGTGCGTTGGCCGCGAGAGTCTGTGTCATGGCAGTGCCCTGATCGGTCCGCTACGGCTCCAACCGAATGCCGTCTTGGTGCCCTGGTCGATCACCGCGTTCGGTGCCTGCGATGACGGCACCAGCCGGACGTAGCGCTCGATCGCACCCCAGTCTCGGTACCAGTCGTCGCGCAGATATGTCGGGACGGTCGCCGTGGTCAGCAGTCCCTGGATGAACAGGAACGGCCCACCGGCGCGGGCGGATTGCCACATATTGCTCGACACCACCACCTGCTTGAGGTTGGGCAGGATCCGGTACTCCGGCAGTTCGGCGACGCCGAGGTGTTCGGAGAACGGGCGCTGGCACGGGAAGTTCGCGGCGGTGGCGATGTCCATCATCACCGGCGTCTGAGAGCCGAGGAACTGCTGAGCGGTCTCCAGCACCGGCACCCGCGGCGGGGTGAAGCCGAACCACTGGTCGGTACTCAGGTTCGGGTCGTCGGCGACGATGCGCGCGACGTTGGCCTCCGGCGGTGCCCACGACAGCGGGAAACGCAGGTTACGCCAAGCCTTTTGGGCGATCACATCGATGGGTTGCACGGAGTTCAGCGCCTGGAAGCTGCCGTCCGGCTGCTGCACACCCCACTGCAGTTTGAGCGACTGCCCGTAGTTGAACTGTCCCTCTTCGTCGTAGAACCAGATCGCGCCCGCGGCGGCGACGGTCACCAGCGGCCGGTCCGGAGTGCGTGGCGGCAGCTGGTACCACGCCGAAGTCGCCTTGGCCGCAACGGTGTTCTCGTTGTAGCTGCCCATCACCGGGGTGGTCTTGGGGTCGAGGCCGAACGGCAGGAACACCCGCGAGCCGTTGACGCCGACCGGGCCGTACCCGCCGCCGGTGCCTGCCGCGAACGCGATGCCCGCGTTGGGCTTGTTGGGTGACCCGTCGGAGTTGACGGTGCCGGGGTTGGCGACGAACGGCTCGGCCGGCTCCAGGGTGTCACTGATGCCGTTCGGCGTGAAGCCGACCGGATTGTCCCCGCCGAGCGGCCCGTACCGACCCCACTTCTGGCCCGGAACCGGTTGCAACATACCGGCATTCGGGTCCGCCTCGACCAAAACGTCGTCGGCCATCGCGCAGCTGGCGTCGGACAGGCCCGACTTCAGCGCGGACAGGTTGGCGGCGGCGGTGGTGTAGGCCGGATAGCGTTGCACGAAAGCTTTGGTCATCGAGCCGACCTCGAGCAGCACCATGATGATCGCGAAGACCAGCAGTGGAGTCGACGCGAGAGCCCGGTTGCGGCCGGTGTTCTTGACCTCGGTGTGCCCGGCGTAATCCATCCGGAAGTGCAGCCAGCCGGCGGTCAGGCCGGACAGGATCGCCAGGCCGAGGAACATCGTGGTCACGGGCTGGTGGGCGATCACCGGCTGACGGTCGAACCAGGGCACGCCGTAGTTGCCGACGTAGAACCAGCCGTTGGTGCCCGAGGTCGCCCACGCCAGTACGAAAAGCAGGGCGGTGACGTACAGGGCGAGGTTGCGTCGGTTGTGCAAGCCGACGCGGGCGAAAGCGAACGCGGTGACCGCGCCCAGCGCCCCGGCCAGCCCGGCGAACGCACCGAACTGCACGGCCCACTTGGTCGGGGTGAAGTGCAGCAGCAGCAGGCCGATCGCGGTGCTGCCGAGCAGCCGCCACACCGGGCCGCCGGCCACCCCGGGGACGTGGCCGCGGCGCAGCAGAACCGCAAGCATGCCGAACAGGCACAGCATCATCACCAGAACTGCGAAGCGGCGGGTCAGTGAGCTTTCCGAATTGTCTTCGACAGTCAGGAAGTAGTAGCGCAGGAAGTCCTGGTACCAGGCGATCGTCGGGCCGACGACGTACTTGATCCGGGCGGACTCGGCGACAGCCGCCAGGGTCTGGTCGCGGAAGACGACGACGAAGATGACCGACAGTGCGGCGGCGAGCGTGGCCAGCGGTGCCAGCAGGCCGTCGGTGCCGCGCCGGGCTTTGATCACCCGGGCGACGGCGCGGGCGCCGACGAGCAGCGGCGCGATCGCGATCAGGCCTTGCGGGGCGAGCGTCACGCTGAACACCACGACGACGATCGCCAGGGCTGCCGGAACCATCCGCCGGGTGGCAATGGCGTTCTCCACCAGGATCCACGCGGCCAGTACGCCGAATGCGATCAGCGGTTCGGGTCGCAGCCCGTTGTTGAACGGCAACCACGCGGCGAGGAAGACCGCGCCCGCGGTCCATACCGTCACCCGGTTGAGTGACAACCGCCTGCCCAGCCGGGGCAGCACGCAGCGGCTCAGGATGAGCCAGGTGCCGATCCCGGCGATCGTGGCGGGCAGCCGCATCCACACGCCGGCGGTGCTGATCGCGGCGAGGTGGGCGAGTACCGACTGGTACCAGTCGAAGGGCGCTTCGGTAGCGCCGAAGTAGCGGAAGTAGTTGGCGGTGTAGCCGGCCTCGCCGGAGACCCGTGCGATGGTGAGGTTGTAGCCGTCGTCGGAGGAGATGGCGCCGACGACATGCCAGAGCAGCAACCCGCCGATCACCCCGACATCGGCCACCCAGGTCGCGGCGCGCGCCTTGAACAACTGCCGCCACGCTCCGCGCACCCGGCGCCCCGCGCGCTGGTCGAGCACGCCCAGTGCGACCACCGACGCCACCACGCAGGCGATGCCGAGCACCATCACCGCGATCTTCACGGGGCTGGGGCTGGTGATGAACCGGGTGTCGATGTCGATATGGGCGCTCAACCCCGGCTGCGAAGCCACCTTGAGGTCCGTGAAGATGCCGGCGATCTGTGGCTTCTTCTCCGGTGCGAGGGTGCCGGTGGCGCCGGGGATGCCGACGAAATCGGCGCCGACGCCGCCGGGCCCGGCCCAGATCCGCAGTTCGCGGCAGCCACCCGCGGCGATGGCCGGGCGGGGGGCCACGGCGGCGACCGTGTCACGGAACGCGACGACGACGGTCGAGGCGTTGGCACGCACGAACAACCCGTTGCGGCTGGAGTCGATGCCCGCCGGCGGGATCGTCGAGAAGACCAGGCCACCCTCGGCGGGCAACGTGGCGATGGCTTGGCAGGGGATCGACACCTCGAGCGACTGCGGTGCGCCCGACACCAGCGGCGCGGTGATGTCGCTGACCAGGCCGTCGGGGCCGGGCGCCTGCGGCCACTGGATGCTGGCGGTGGTCTGCGTGACCGGCAGCAGCGGCACGACACCGCACAGCAGCACACCGAGGATTCCGGCTACGACGGCGACGAGCCGGGCGATCCGGGTGGAGTCGGCTCTCTCGCTTGGCACGAGGCTCGATGGTAGGCGACGAAGGTGTGTCGGTTCGGAAGGCCTGCGGGCGCCACCGCGAATCGACAGCCGAAAGTTAGGTAGGTCGCAGCGGAGCCGGGCTCCACAGCCCGCCACGGGTGGCGGTGCCCAGATCGAGGCGCGCCGGCTGGGCGTCGGGATAGAACGGGTTGAGCCGCTGCAGGGCGCCCCAGTCGCGGAACCAGTCGTTACGCAGATAGCTCGGCACCGTGACCGCGCGGTAAAGCAGCTCACTGATACCGAGCGGGCCGCCGCCGATGTTGTCCATCACCGGCGAGTTGGCCTCGGCGCCGAACCGGTCCGGCAGGATCCGCCACTTCGGCGGTTCGATGACGCCGTACTGGTGTGCGAACGGCCGTTGGCACGGGAAGGCCAGTCCGACAAGCCAATCCAGCAACACTGGGTCTTGTGACCCCACCACGTCCTGCAGGCTGCGCAGCTTGGGGATGCGCGGCGGGGTGATAGCGATCCAGTGCTGGGGTGCCAGGTCGTCGTCGGTGGCGACGAGACGGATGTGGGTGGCGTCGCGCGGGATCGCGGCCAGCGGTGCGCGCAGGTTGCGCCATGCCGGTGCGGCGCCGACGTCGCCGAACAGCACGGTGCCGCCGGGCTTGCCTTCGGCGGCCTGAAGGTCGGTCGCCCACTGCACCTGGACCTCGTCCTGGTCGAACCGGCCGGCGGCCGCGACCACCAGCAGTGGGGAAGCGGTCCAGTCGGCGGGTAGCCGGTACCACGCCGAGCGCAGCGCAGCGGGTTGTTGCACGCCCGCGCGCCAGCTGCCCATCACGGGGGTGCGGGCCGGGTCCAGGCCGTAGGGCAGCCGGGCGCGGGAACCGTTGATGCCGGCCGCGACGGTGGTGCCGCCTTCGGTGCCGGCCTCGCTGCTGGTGACCAGCCCGTCGCCGTCGACGAAGCTGCCGCCGCCGGGCGGCTCCAGCACCGGGTCCGCCGAGACGTCGGCGGGGATTCCGTTGGGAGTGAAGCCCTCCGCCGTCGTCGCGCCGAGCGCGTCGCCGACCGACACGCCGACGATCGGGGCGAGCGTGCCGGCGTTCGGGTCCTCCTCGACCAGGACATCGTCGGCCAGCCCGCAGTTCGTGCCGGTCAGCGCCTGCAGGTTGGAGCGGCCGACCGACCACGCCGGCCACTGCTCGGTCATTCCCAGCGTCAGCGACAGCACCTCGAAGACCACCAGCAGCCAGGCCATCGTGGCCAGCGGCGAGCCGATGAAGCGCGACCACCATCGGGTGCGCACGGGGCCGCCGGTGTCACGGCCGGAGAAGTGGAACCAGGCAGCCACGAGCAGGGCCAGAACCGTCAGGCCGAGCAGCATCGTGGTGAAGCCGAAATGCCATTCCGGGAACTGATTCGACCACGGCACACCGAAGTTCGAGACGTACCACCAGCCGTTGACACTGGCGAACGACAGCGCGGTGACGAACAGGACCGCGGCGGCGAAGATCGCCCGGTTTCTTCGTGATCGCAACACATGGGCGGTGACCGCGACCGCGGCCAGCGCACCCAGCGAACCGGCCAGCCCGGCGAACACTCCGAAGTGGTGCGTCCACTTCGTCGGGGTGAACATCATCGCCAGGAACGAGATGATCGTGATCCCGATGATGCGCCGGCTGGGGCCGGCGGCGGTTCCGGGGATGTGGCCGCGACGCAGGATCATCGCCACCGACACCGCCAGCGCGACGAGCAGAGCCAGAACCGCGAACCGCCGCGACACCGAACCGTCGGGGCTGGCCATGAACAACCGCTCGTAGCGGATGTGTTCGTCGAACCAGCTCAGGCTGGGGCCGACGGCCGACTTGAGCGTGTTGGCCTGCACCTCGCCGACCAGGGTCTGGTCGCGGAAGATCAGGATGAGCGTGACGGTGCCGGCGGCCAGGATCGGCGCGAGCAGTGGCAGCAATCCGAACTGCCGGGATCGTCGGTGCAGGATCGTGCGCAGCGGACCGATCGCCACCAGCAGCGCGCCGATCGACGCGATTCCGGTGGGGCCGGAGAACAACGTCAGCGCCCCGATGATGCAGGCGAACGCGACCGGAAGCAGCCGGCTGGTGGCCACCCCGCGCTCGACCGAGCACCACGTCAGCAGGATGCCCAGGGCGATGATCGGCTCGGGCCGCAGGCCGTTGTTCAGCGGCAGCCAGAACGCCAGGAACATGCCGGCGGCGGTCCAGACGGCGGCCCGGCTGGTCTTGACGGCGTGGCCGAGCCGGGGGATCACCTCGCGGCTGATCAGCCACCAGCACACCAAGGCCATGCCCAGGGTCGGCAGTCGCATCCAGACACTCGATGAGGAGACGTGTGCCCACAGCGCCAGCAGGTCGTAGTACCAGCCGAACGGCGCCTCCGGGGTGCCGAACCAGCGGTAGTAGTTGGCCATGTAGCCGGCGTGCTCGGACACCCGGGCCATGGTCAGGATGTAGCCGTCGTCGGAGGTGTTGGCGCCGACGAAGTGCCACCAGACCAGGACGGCGAGCACCAATCCGTCCAGCGGGCTCACCGACCACCAGCGCGACGGCAGGAAGCGGCGCTGCCGGACACCGTCGGCGCGATCCATCACGTGCAGCGCGCCGAGGGCGACGATCGTCAGCACCACGCCGAGCACCATCGCCGCCATCTTCAGCGCGGTCGGGGCGCTGCTGTACCGGGTGTCGATGGTGGCGTGCACACTCAGCCCGGGGGGTGCCGGTCCGGACAGATCGGTGAAGATGCCGACGATCTGGGGCCGGAAGTCGTAGCCGCTGCGCTCACCTTTGAGCGGTTTGCCGGGAGCAGTGCTGTCGGCGCCTTGGGTGAGGCCGACGAACTCGGCGGTCACCCGGGCGGCGTGCGCGGTGAACGTCAGCTTCTGGCATGCCGGGCTGAGCACCTGGCTCATCGGGGCGACGACGACGGGGGTGTTGCGGACCACGACGACGAGGTCATTGTTGGCGCGTTGGATCAACATTCCGCGGTCGACGGCCTTGGGCGCCTGCTTGGGGACCGTCGACAGGAGCACCGTCTTGTCGGGACTGTTCAGCCCGGCGGCCGCGCGACACGGCACGTCGATGGTCAAATCGGTTGCCACATAGCTGATGAGCGGGGCGGTGACGCTGTTCAGCACCCCATTCTGCGGCCAGTTCAGCTCTGCGGTGGTTTGCTTGACCGGCAGCAGCGGCGTGAGGATCGCCAGCCCGGCGCCCAACAGACCTGCGATGACGGCGACAAGACGCGCGGTCCGGTACTTCGCCCGCGTCTCGTTCACGGAGCTAGATATTAATTGGCGGTCCGGGACGGCCATCGCTACGGATTCCGGATGGCCACTACGAAGGGCCCGATCGTCTTGACGGTGAAGTGCGGTCCGCTGAACAGGCTGACGTCGAAGTCGACGGTGTAGCGCCGCACATTGGGCTGGTTGGGGTAGACGTCCTCGGCCAGCCGCAGGGTGTAGGTGTCATTGGCGCCGCGGCGCATCAGGAACACCGTCGGCGGCTGCCAGGGCAGGGTGTCGAGCGCGTGGGCCAGCTGGTCGGCATTCTTCAAGTCGGCCCAGGATTCGATGGCCGCCGCCCGCTTGTCGAACTCGGCGAGCGGGTTGGCATAGTGCGACGTCAGCCCCTGGAACCCGTAGTACGGGTAGTAGGACAGGAAGCTGTAGTCGGCGGTCAGCACGACGGTCTCCTGGCGGGGCCGACCGGTGATTTTTCCGATGGCGGCGTCGACTTCGGCGTAGTACTTCTCGGCCCCGGGTGGTCGGCGGTCGCCGCGCTGGCCGTAGCCGTCGGTGTCGGTGTAGGCGACGGTCAGGTCGGGGCGCAGCACGTCGGGGATGTCCTGGCTGAAGCCGACGGCCCCGATCAGCCCGATGGCCGCGGCGGCTCCGATGACCTTGCGGTTGGTCCGGGTGGCGATCGCCAGCGTCACGTCGATGAAGCCGAACACGCCGGCCGCCGACAGCAGCACGGTAAGGGTTGGCTGCAACCGGAACGACAGCAAGGTGGTGCCGACCAGCGTGGTCAGCATCGACAGCATCGACCAGCCGTAGACGGTGAGCACGCCGATCCCGAGTGCGGCCGCTCTCGTGGAAGAGCGGGCCCGCCACACCAGCCACAGCGTGCCGAGCATGCACAGCGCACCCAGCAGCGAGAACTGCAGCATCGGGAAGGTGAGCACTGCGCCGTCGGCGGGCAGGTAGTGCTGGGCGCTGCCGGTGTCGCTGAGCGGATGCCGGACGGCTTGCAGCAGGAACGGCAGCCATGTGATCGCGGCGATGGCCAGCGCGATGACGCCCGCGACCACGAGCCGCAGCAGCGGCTCGGCGTTGCGCCGCGCGATCGCAACGATCAAGCCCATCACCACGACCGTGAACGCGGTGTAGCCGACGAGCAGGGTGTAGAAGGTGGCCGAGACGCCAAGGAAGACCCCGACGCCGACGACGGCGGCCCAGCCCCCGGCTCTGGGTCCGGCGGGCAGGAGCGAAGCGACCCGGGAATGGTTGGAGGCGCGCAGTCCCGACCACGCCAGCACCAGGACCGGCGGGATGAGGACGGTGATGATCGCGGCGTAGGGCTCGGGTGAGCTGTAGGCCAGGGTCACCGCGGTGGTGGCGATGGTGACGATCAGTGCGTACTCGAACCGAATCATGGCCGACCACAACGTCATTGCGAGTACCACGGCGATCGCGATCGAGACGATGGCCCAGGGCTTCAGCATCTCCCAGCCCGGTGTCCCGGTCAAGGCTGCGACGCGGCCGCCCAACCAGAACCAGCCTGGCGGATAGAACGGCGGCAGACCGATGTAGGTCATGTCGTGCAGTGCCGGGCTCTGCGTGAGCCGGGTCAGGTACTCGGTGCGGAACTGTTGGTCGACGGAGATGCCGAACAGATAGAGACGGGTCGCGCCGAGCGGCATGCCGAGGGTGACCACCGTGAACGCCGACAGGAACACCGCCGCGGCGATCCGGGCGACCCACTCATATCCCCTGCGCCAAACGAACGCGGTGCCCAGCAGCAGGACCAGGCACCCCACCTGCCCGACGGTGGTCAGCGCGTGCAGTTGGTTCGACGAAGGGAAGGCCGGCCACTGCACCCGGGAGATCGCGATCAGCGCGATCGTCGAAACGGCCACGGCTGCAACGACTGCCGCAGCCATCTGGCCCACGGTGGCCAGCGCGCCCTTGGACACCGGGCGGCCTGCTAGATCGGCAGCTTGCGGAAAATGGGGCGCGGGATGTGCCGGATCACGGACATCAGCACACGCACCTGGCCGGGCGCCCACACCAGGGTCTTGCCCTTCGCCGCGGAGGCGACGGCCAGTTCGGCGACATCCTCGGCATTCACCGTGAACGGTGCTTCCTTGGCGCCGGTGGCCTTCCAATGCTCCAGCGTCGTGGTGGTGCGCACCTGGCCGGGGCGGATGACGAGGACGTGAACCCCATGCTCCCGCAGGGCTTCTCCGAGGCCGAGGTAGAACCCGTCCAGACCCGCCTTGGTGGACCCGTAGACGAAGTTGTTGCGGCGCACCCGTTCCCCGGCCACCGAGGACATCGCGATGATCTGGCCGAAGCCCTGGGCGCGCATCAAGGCAGCGATCAGCACCCCCACCGACACCGCCGCGGTGTAGTTGATCTGGGCGCTCAGGACCGCCTTCGACTGATTCTGCCAGAGCTCCTCGGCGTCGCCGAGGATGCCGAAAGCGACGATCGCCACGTCGACATCTCCCTTGGCCCAGGCCTTTTCAATGACTTCCGGGTGGCTCTTGGTGTCCAGGGCGTCGAAGTCGAGGTACTCGACCGAGCTGGCGCCTGCGGCTTCCAGCTGGGCGATGGCGGCGTCACGCTTGGGGGCGTTCGGCAGATCGGCCAGGATGATCCGCGCCTTGGTGTTGCGCAGGTAGCGCTTGCAGATGGCGAGGCCGATCTCGGAGGTTCCGCCCAAAAGCAGGATGGTTTGCGGATTGCCAGTGGCGTCGATCATGTCTGTGGGGGATGCCTTTCTACAGCAGTTCGAGTCGGCGGGCCATGTCGGAGGCGAACACGCCGTCCGGATCGGCCTTGCGGCGCAGTGCAATCCACTCGTCGATCCGCGGATACATCTTGTGGAAACTCTCCGCGCTGACGCGCGAGTCCTTCGCGGTGTAGACCCGGCCGCCAAATTCCATTGCACGCCTGTCGAGTTCGTTGAGAAACTCGTTGACTCCGGCCTTCATCGGGAAATCCATCGCGACGTTCCAGCCCGCCATCGGGAAGCTGAGCGGTGCCTTGTTGCCGGGGCCGAACAGCTTGAAGACGTTGAGGGCCGAGTAGTGGCCGCTGGTCTGGATCCACCGGATGATGTCCTTGAACTCGTCCAGGGCGTCCGGTGGCACGAGGAATTGATGCTGCGCGAAACCCGCTGGGCCATAAGCATTGTTCCAGCCGCTGACCAGGTCGAGCATGTGGTAGAACTGCGACAGGTTCATGATCTTGCCCTGGTAGGTGCCACCGAGGCGGTAGTACACCTCGCCGATCGCGCTGAACGACAGCTTGTTCATGGCACTGACCGGGAAGATGTCGGGCACTGTCAAAAGCTGCGGCGCGTCGAACTTCAGCGGATTCTTGGCGAGCTTCGCGGGCAACTGGTCGAGCCTGGCCAGGCTGCCCCGGCTGACCGCGGCGCGGCCCAGTTTGGGCGGCGGACTGATCAGGTCGAACCACGCGCTCGAGTAGGTGTACTTGTCCTCGCTGCCGTCCAGATGCACGGCGATGGTCTCGTCCAGGTTTGCGGTACTCACGCCGTCGGCGATGAAGTAGGCCGTCTCGGTCCGGGTCATCGCGACTCGCGCGCGAATCACGATGCCCGTCAAGCCATTTCCGCCGACCGTGGCCCAGAACAGCGCGCTGTCGGGGCCGTCCGGCGTCAGGGTGTGAACCTCGCCGTCAGCCATCAGTAGGTCCAGCGACAGCACGTGGTTGCCGAAACTGCCTGCGCTGTGGTGATTTTTCCCGTGGATGTCAGATCCGATGGCGCCGCCCACGGTGACCTGACGGGTGCCTGGCAGGACCGGCACCCAGAGGCCGAATGGCAGCGCCGCCTTCATCAGCTGATCCAGGCTCACGCCGGCGTCCACGTCGGCCACCGCGGTGTCGGCGGACAGCGAGTGGATCCGGTTCAGCCGGGTCATGTCGACGATGATTCCGCCGCCGTTGCAGGCCTGGTCTCCGTACGAGCGGCCCAGACCGCGTGCCACGATGCCCCGGCGCAGGTACGACGGGCTGGCGGAATCGGCGTCGGCGACCTGCCGCACGGCGTCGGCGATCACCTCCACGTCGGGAGTCGATAGCACCTGTGCCACGCTCGGCGCGGTTCGGCCGAATCCGGTCAGGGAACGCGGCGTGAGGGGAAGTGCGGTAGCCATATCAGTGCCAAAGGTTACCCGGCCCCACTACTTCAACCGGAATATCACTGCTCGCTGGACCACGAAGTTGATGACTGTGGCGGTGCCCTGCGCGATGACGAAGGCCACCGGTACCTGCCAGGAATGGCCGGCGAACTTCAGATAGAAGAGGTAGTTGATGCCGACCTGTACTGCATAAGTCAGGGCATAGAGGACGACCACGGCGACGAAGCGGGCGGTGCTCGGCGGCGCCTGGAAGGTCCACCGGCGGTTGATCAGGTAGGCGGTGGTCGTGCCGGCGATGAAGCTCAGCGTCTTGGCCACGTTGACCTGCAGGCCGAGCTTGAGGAACAGCACGTAGAGCCCGAAGTCGACGATGGCCGACAACCCGCCGGTGACGATGAAGCGCACCATCTGGGTCTTGAGGCTCAGGGACGCCGTCGGGGCTGATTCGGCCACGCCGGAAGCTTACTGATGCCCGATTGCCGGGTCGCTTCGCTCCTGCCCGCCGGCGAGTGCACCATGGTGGTGTGCAGGATCTGGTTGAGGCGTGGGCGGCACTGCTGTCCCGGTACAGCGACGACCCGGCCGTGGCCGAGGTGGGCCGCGATTTGGTGGCTTCCTGGTCCGAAGCGCACCGCCGCTACCACTCCGTCGAGCACTTGCGTGACATTCTCCGCCACGTCGAGGAGCTGGCCGAATTCGCCGACGACCCGGATGCTGTGCGGCTCGCGGCCTGGTACCACGACGCGGTCTACGCCGGACTTCCCGACGACGAGGAACGCAGCGCCCAGCTCGCCGAACAGGACCTCTCCCGCCTGGGTGTGCAACCGCAGCTGGTCGACGAGGTGGCCCGCCTGATTCGGCTGACGATCACGCACGATCCCGCGCCGGGCGACCACAACGGCGAGGTGCTCTCCGATGCCGACCTCGCCGCGTTGGCCGTGCCGAGGGAGCACTACGAGCGCAACACCGCGGCGATTCAGGCCGAGTACAGCCACGTCCCCAGCGAGGTGTTCCGCCGGGGCCGGGTACAGGTGCTGGTGGCGCTGCTGGGCGGGCCGGGTGTCTTCCGCACCGAGTACGCCCGCCGCGAGTGGGAGGCACTGGCCCAGGGCAACCTGCGGGCCGAGCTGGCGACCCTGACGGGCTGAGCCGGGTTGAGCCGGGTCAATCGGCACTGGTGGTGACGCCCGACCTTCACCGAAGGCCGTTCGACCCTATGGCCGGGCGTGGTCTGCGGCGGAAGATCTGCCCATGACAGTCGAACAGGATCCGATCGTGGTACTCAGCGACCACGAGAGTTGGGATCGCCTGAAGAGCGCTGCGCTGGGGCGCCTGGTCACGCAGATCGGCGATCAGCTGGAGATCTTCCCGGTCAACTTCGTGACGCAGAACCACACGGTGCTGTTCCGGACGGCCGAGGGCACCAAGCTTTTCAGCACGGTGATGAACGACAAGGTGCTCTTCGAAGTCGACGACCACACTGTCTCGGAGGGCTGGAGCGTCATCATCCGCGGAACCGCGCGCGTGCTCACCGCGGCGGATGACATCCACGAAGCCGAGAACGCGCAGCTGCTGCCCTGGGTCGCGACCGAGAAGCTGCGGTTCGTGCGCATCACCCCAAGCGAGGTGTCCGGCAGGCGTTTCGTCTTCGGACCGGAGCCCGACCGGGGGTCGTACCCCGGCTAGAAAGGTGGGGGCCGGTTGCGTTCGGTGACGCGGGCGTCGTTGAGTTTGCGTTCGGCTGTGATTCGTTGGGCGCGTTGGGCTGCCCGGGTTTTCCGCCGGGTGGGCATCATGATGCCGATGGTGGGCGGGGGTTCCCCTTTCGGCGGCGGCAGGGTGGCGGTGGTGGTGTTCCAGCTCGGCATGAGCAGGCGGCTGCCGGGTCGGGTGGTGTAGGTGCGCCCGGTGGGTGAGGTCCAGGTGATGGTGGCATCGGGGTGTTGACGGCTTGACCAGCCCGCCCAGAAGGTTTTGAGCAGGTGGTGTTTTCGGCACGCACAGGCCAGGTTGGATGGGTGGGTGGGTCCGAAGGGCCAGGCGATCGTGTGGTCGATGTCGCAATACTCGGCGGGCACGTCGCAGTTCGGGAATCGGCATGTCATGTCGCGCAGCCGGATCCACTCGTCCAGGGCGGTGGAGGGCCGGTAGTGCGGTTCGGGCTGATCGGTGGGTCGGCGCAGATGGCGCACCTTCGCCCCGGCGCGAATGACTTCGGCCAGCAGCGGAGCGGGCACGATGCCCCGGTTGCCGGTCAGCACTGCGCTGGCCGCCCGCGGACGTGGCAGTTCGGGTTCGGCATCGGGCTTGTCGCCGTGCATCCCCGGATCGGGTTTGGCGTCCACCACATCGGGATCGGCAAGCACGTGCACCACCACACTGGCGGCGCGGCCGTCGTTGCCGGCGGCGGGGCAGTCCGGGTTGCCGCACAGGCACGCCAACCGGTCGGCTCCGGCGCCCAGCGCGCCCATGGCGTCAGAGCGGCGTTGGGCGATGGTGCGGGGGTCGTCGGCGCACACCGAATAGGCGATGCGGGTCAACCGGCGCCGGACGATCTCACCGTCGGTGGCCGACAGCTGCCCGGCGATCTCGGCGGTCCCCGCCGTCGCGTCGACGGTGATCACGATGTCGCGATCCCGTACCCGTGACCGCACCCGGCGCACGGCACCCGGGTCGTAGCGATCCACCCAGGAGTCGATCGCGCGCTGCAATTTCAGCGTCGACAACGCACCCCAGCTCACCGCGTCTTCGGCAATGGCCTTGTCCACGAGCCTCAAGACAGCTCGGTCCTGGATCAGGTAGGTGCGGTCGGTGATCGCCTCACACAGCCGATAGCTCAACGTCCCGGCCAGGAACAGCTCGGCCACCCGCGGCAGCCGATGCCGCAGCGACATCGCCATCAGCATCTCCGCAGAGGCCCGACCAGGCGTTATCCCTAGAGCCGCCGACACTTCGGCCGCGGCGGCGTCCCATTCGTCGCAGGCCCAATGCGCGCGCTCGTCATCGGCGCAGCGCCGCGCGACCAACTCGCCGATCGCGGCCACCCGTCGTGCCGCGTTCTGGGCTTCGGCCCGCGCGAAATCGGCGATGGCCTCCACCACCGCTGCATCGCTCGCCGCCCGCAACCCACTATCGAACACATGTTCGAGTATGCCAGGGGGGGTGACAGGCGATTACACCCAGTACGGAACCCGCGCCCGGTACTGCCGTAGTGCGAACGCCGCGAGCAGCCAGCCGAGCAGCGTCAGCCCGATCACGACCGCCCAGTGCCGCAGGTGTTGGTCGGCGCCCAGCAGCGGCGCGCGCAGGATGTCGAGGTAGTGCAGCAGCGGGTTGAGTTCGATGATCTTGGCCCAGCGGCCGGCGCCCTGCTGCTGCAGGGTGTTGTCGTTCCAGATGATCGGCGTCATGAAGAACAGCAGTTGCACGATCGAGAACAGCAGCGGGCCGATGTCGCGGTAGCGGGTGGCCAGGATGCCGAAGCAGAACGACACCCACACGCAGTTCAGCATGATCAACAGCAGCGCCGGGATCGCCGACAAGTCCGCCCAGGACCACGGTTTCGGGAAGATCATCGCGATCACCACATAGATCACGATGTTGTGCCCGAACAGGATCATCTGCCGCCACACCAGCCGGTAGACGTGCACGCTCAGCGGTGTCGGCAGCTGTTTGATCAACCCTTCGTTGGCGATGAACACGTCGGCGCCCTCGAGGATCGCGGCGTTGATCATGTTCCAGATGATCAGGCCGAGCGTCACATACGGCAGGTGCTCGGACAGCTTGAGGTGGAACAGCTGTGAGTACAGCCCACCCATCGCCACCGCGGTGGTGCCGGTCGCGATCGTGATCCAGAACGGGCCGAGCACCGAGCGGCGGTACTTCTGCTTGATGTCCTGCCAGCCGAGGTGCAGCCACAGTTCGCGCTTGCGGAACCCGTCGAGCAGGTCGCCCCACGCGCGGGTGAAGGTCTTCGACTGCGCGGCGGCGTCGACGATCGTCATCTGGTGAACCTTTCCTGCCTACCCAAGCGCCGCAACCGAACCCATTCGGCGAAGCCTTTCGGGTCGCGGCGCTGGACCAAGAAGAACCATCCGAATCGCACCCACTCCTGCGGCACCAGCTTGCGCATGCCGCGCTGTGCCTGCAGGTAGCCGCGGTTGCGATAGGTGAAGAACCGCTTGGTCGGGTCGTCCGGATATTGGGTGTGCATTTTCCCGCCGAGGATCGGCTTGAACTCGTCGCTGCCATACGGATGCAGGTAGGTCGCTTGCAGGCAGGTGCCGAACGGCAAGCCCGACAACACAAGTCGACGGTGCATGTCGACCTCGTCGCCGCGGATGAACAAGCGGATATCCGGTATGCCAACAGCTTCCAGCGTCTGCGCCCGGAACAGCGCCCCGTTGAACAGCGACGCTATCCCCGGCAGCAGGTCGTCATCGCCCGATTCCGAGCCCAATTCCGAGACATGGCGTCGCCACACCAGGCCACGGCGCAAGGGGAAGGCGAGCCGGTCCGGGTTGTCGAGGTCGCAGACCATCGGCGACACCTCGGCCAGCTGATGGCGCGCGGCGCAGTCCAGTAGCGTCGCCAGCACCTCGGAGTCCTTGGGCCGCCCGTCGTCGTCGGCCAGCCACACCCAGTCCGCACCCATCGACAGTGCGTGCAGCATGCCGAACGCGAATCCGCCTGCGCCACCGAGGTTTCGGCGGGATCCCAGATAGGTGGTCGGCACGGGCTGGCCGGCGACGAGGTCGCGCACCCGCTCGTCGTTGTCGTTGTCGACGACGATCAGGTGGTCGACCATGCGGGTCTGGGTGGTCAATACACCCAGCGATTTGGCGAGTTCGTCGAGGCGGCGATGAGTGACGACGACGGCGCACACCAGGTCAGTCACGGGGTGGCGACCCCGTCGGACCAATCGGACTTGTGCTCTTCCAACACTTCCCGCACATGCCGGGCCGCGTCCTCGCCCTCGTAAGCCCGCACGACGTCTTCGATGCCGCCGGACATCTTGATGGTGCCGTGGTCGATCCACATCGCGGTCTTGCACAGCCGCGCAAGGAACTCGTTGGAATGGCTGGCGAACACGAGGATCCCGGAACGCTCGACCAGACGCTGCAGCCGTGTCTGCGCCTTCTTCAGGAAGTCCGCGTCCACGGCGCCGATGCCCTCATCGAGCAGCAGGATCTCGGGATCGATGCTGGTGACCACGCCCATGGCCAGTCGCACCCGCATGCCGGTGGAGTAGGTGCGCAGCGGCATCGACAGGTATTCACCGAGTTCGGTGAAGTCGGCGATCTCGTCGACCTTGGCCATCATCTGCTTGCGGGTCTGCCCCAGGAACAGCCCGCGGATGATGATGTTCTCGAAGCCGGAAATCTCCGGATCCATCCCGACGCCGAGGTCGAACACCGGCGCGACCCGCCCGCGGACCGTGGCCGACCCGCGGGTCGGTTCGTAGATCCCGGACAGCAACCGCAGCAGTGTGGACTTGCCCGCACCGTTGTGGCCGACGAGGCCGACGCGGTCGCCCATCTTCAGCGACAGCGTGATGTCCCGCAGCGCCTCGATCACGACGACGTTCTCGGTGTTGCGCCCGATTGCGCCGCCGGCGGCGCCGAGGAAGGTCTTCTTCAGCGACCGCGTCTTGGCGTCGAAGATCGGAAACTCAACCCAGGCGTCGCGGGTTTCGATGTAGGGGTCGTCGGCAGGCACCGTGCGTCTCGGTTACAGGTACTGCCCGGTGCCGTGACCGGGACCTCCGGGCGGGCCGGGCTGTCCGAGCCCCGGCGGCAGGGCGCCCTGGCCGCGCATGTGTTCCAGCTGCGCGCGCGCCGCCATCTGCTGGGCGAACAATGCGGTCTGGATGCCGTGGAACAGGCCCTCGAGCCAGCCGACCAGCTGTGCCTGGGCGATCCGCAGCTCGGCGTCGGACGGGATGCTGTCCTCGGTGAACGGCAGCGCCAGCCGCTCGAGTTCGTCGCGCAGTTCGGGGGCCAGGCCGTCTTCCAGCTCGCGGATGGACGTCGCGTGTATCTCGCGCAACCGGCTGCGGCTCGCGTCGTCCAGCGGTGCGGCCCGCACCTCTTCGAGCAGCTGCTTGATCATCGTGCCGATGCGCATCACCTTGGCCGGCTGCTCCACCAGGTCGGTCACGGAGCGGCCGTCGGCGTCGGCGTCGCCCTCGTCGGCACCGGTGATGATCTCAATGTTGTCGTCGTCTGTGTTCGTCGTCATGGAGTGAGCATTCCCTCGTCGCCCATTGTTACCTGGTGTCCTGCGGCGCAGATCCGCGCCATTCGTAGATGCGGGCCTCGCCGTTGTCGTAGATCTTCGCCCACGACTTGGACTTGTCTAGTGACACTAGTCCGTCGGGCATGACGAACCCGCGAACCACCGGTGCACTCGTCAACACGTAACGGATGTTCAGTGCCTTCACCGCCTCGGCAATCCGCGGATCGTGGTCGGCGTCGTCGGCGTAGGCCCAGAAGACGAACCGGTGGTAGCCCGGCCCCTGCTGCACCGGGTAGTCGTAGTGCGTCCACAGCGGGTGCAGGCCCGCCACCGCGTACATCCAGGCGGTGCCGTCGACGTTCGCATCGCCGATCACGGTGTCCCGGGCCCCGGGCAGGGTCGCCAGATAGGCAAAAGCCTGCAGATCCTTGTCGTCGATGATCACCCGGTCGTACTTCTCGCCCATCAGGTGTCGGTGCCGCGGGAAGTAGTGCCAGGCCAGCCCGACGCTGACGGCCACCAGCAGCACCGCGGTGGCGCCGATCCAGAACCCGCGGTCGGGCTCCCGGGTGGCAGCCCACCGTCGGGTCAACCGGCGAGCGCCAGCCACCAGCACCAACGCCAGCGAGTAGAGCGCGAGCCCGGCCATCGGCGTCAGCAGCAGCGTCACCACCGCGGACAGCCGTCGGGGGTCGCTGTAGAACAGGTCGCTGTACTTGCCGGTGATCGTGCCGAGCGGGCCACCGAAGGGCGCGCCGGAATGCACGATCGCCACGATCAGCACCAGCCAGACCGCCGCCGGCCACCAGATCCGCTTGGTCAGCAGCAGGACGAAGCCGGCTCCGGCCAGCGCGACGATGACGTTCTGGATCGGGTAGTCGTTCAGGTGGCGGGTGTGCTGGACGATCGCGTTGAACAGTGTCCGTTTGCGGCCCTGATGGGTCAGGAATGCGTGCCCGGCGATGACCTCGGCCTGCTGCAGCACGCCGAGGAACTGCGGTAGCAGCACCGCCAGTGTGGGCACGGCGATGACCACCAGGGTGATGAAGTCGCGCGCCCGGCCAAGCGCAGGCCGCCACAAGGCGTCCAGCAGCCACCACGCCACCACGAACGTGACCACCACGACGCCGCCGGTGATGTGCACCGAGAAGACGCCGATCAGCGCGATCACCGCCATCGGGATGCGGTCGCGGTTGCGCAGGGACGACGCGATCAGCACGAACGCGGGTATGGCGATGCCGTAGGCCGCCATGTTCGGCATCGAGGCGGTGTCGAACTCGACGTAGGGCACCGAGGTGAACGACGCGGACAGCGCGGCCGCGGTGGCCGCCGCACCGGCGGTGCGCCACTGCGAGGTGCCGCGGGAGCGGAGCAGTTGCCAGGTCAACAGGCCCGCGCTGAGCGGGAACAGCCACACCGCCGCGGCCAGCGAACTGAGCGTGTACGCGGTGGTCGGCGCCGCGCCGGTCAGCTGGGCCAGCACGGCACCCAGCGAGTGGAAGACCGAGGGGTAATAGAGCTGCGCGTGGGTTTCGACGTTGCGCAGTTCACCCATGTGTGTGGACGACGCCTGGCCGGTGTCGAGGATCCAGCGGATGGTGTTGGCGTGCCAGACGGAGTCCCAGTTGCTCGGGATGGACTGCCAGTAGGGCATGCCCCGCCAGGCGGCGATGCCGATCAACAGTGCGCCCAGGATCACCCCGGCGGCCACCGTCAGCGCCGGCCACAGCGACACCTCGTCGGCGGTCGGGTCGGCGGCGCGGTACCGGGCGAGCAGAATCCGCAAACCGAACACGGCGGCCGTCACAGTGGCCAGTGCCAGCAGCGCCGTCCAGGCGTTCCAGCCGATCCCGATCGCGCCGAACGGGATGATGGCCAGGCCCACAACGCCGTACGTCAGCACCGGCCCCACACCGAGTGCGACGTACCAGCGCAGCCGCCCGGCCAGCGCCACCACCGCACCCGGCAGGATCAGCAACAAGACCGCGATCAGGACTCCGAACCCGAAGCTCACTGGACTAGTATGGCTGGCCAGGTGAACCTGCCCTTATCGCCCACCGGCGAGGGCCGCAGGCGCCATCGCTGTCTCAATAGCGCAATCACCGACGCTCTAAGGTGGGCTCATGGCATACGACGTCGCCCGGGTGCGTGGTCTGCACCCAGCATTGGGCGACGGGTGGATGCGCTTCGACGCCCAGGCCGGGATGCTCATCCCCGAGTCGGTCGCCACCACGGTCTCGACGGCCTTCCGCGGTTCGGTGCCCAACACGGCCAGCCCGCATCCGGCGGCCCGGCGCAGCGTCGCTGTTCTGGACGCCGCCCGCCAGGCGGTGGCTGACCTGGTCAACGGCGATCCGAGTGGTGTGGTGCTCGGCGCCGATCGCTCGATCCTGCTGACTTCGCTCGCCGATGCGTCGTCCTCGCGGGCCGGTATCGGCTACGAGGTGGTAGTCAGCCGGCTCGACGACGAGGCCAACATCGCGCCGTGGCTGCGTGCGGCCAACCGGTACGGCGCCAAGGTCAAGTGGGCCGAAGTCGACATCGAGACCGGTGAGCTGCCGTCGTGGCAGTGGGAGAGCTTGATCACGCCGCCCACCCGATTGGTGGCGATGACGTCGGCGTCCTCGACGCTGGGCACGATCACCGACGTGAGTGCCGTCACCAAACTCGTGCACGACGTCAGCGGATTGGTGGTCGTGGACCACTCGGCCGCGGCGCCCTATCAGTTGATGGATCTCGACGAGACCGAAGCCGACGTCGTCGCGCTCAACGCGCCGGCGTGGGGCGGCCCGCCGATCGGCGCGCTGGTGTTCCGCAACCCGTCGCTCATCGACAGCTTCGGATCGGTGTCGATGAACCCGTACGCCAGTGGGCCGGAACGACTCGAACTCGGCGGCCACCAGTACGGCTTGCTGGCCGGAGTGGTCGCGAGCATCGAATATCTGGCCGGGCTGGATGAGTCGGCGCGGGGCACTCGCCGCGAAAGGCTTGCTCTATCAATGCAATCCGCTGGGTCGTACCTCGGTGGACTCTTCGACTACCTGATGGGCTCGCTGCGGTCGCTGCCCCTGGTGATGGTGATCGGCCGGCCGGAGGCGCACATCCCGGTCGTCAGCTTCGCGGTCACCGGGGTGCCTGCCCAGCGGGTGGTCCAGCGGCTGGCGGACAACGGAATTCTGGCCGTGTGCAACGCCAACTCCCGGGTGCTCGACCTGATCGGCGTCAACGACATCGGGGGTGCGGTGACCGTCGGGTTGGCGCACTACTCGACGATGGGCGAAGTCGATCAGCTGGTGCGGGCGCTCGCGTCACTCGGCTGAAGCCGTCCCACGTCACTCGCTGACGGTCAGCAACACTTTCCCGAACGTCTCGCCGGCGGCCAGCACCCGGTGCGCTTCGGCGGCCTCGGCGACGGGGAACCGGGCACCGATGATGGGCCGGACCCGACCGTCGGCGATCATCGGCCAAACCGAGGACACCACCGCGTCGACGATGGCCTTCTTTCCGTGCGGACCGTCGACGGGCCGGCCGCGCAACGAGGTACCGATCACGTGCAGCCGCTTTGCGACCGCCTTGGCGATGTTGAATTCCGCTTTGATGCCGCCCTGCATTCCGATGATGGTCATCCGGCCGTCCGGTGCCAACGCGTCGAGGTTGCGATCGAGGTATGCCGCGCCCATGATGTCGAGGATGACGTCGGCGCCGCGCCCCTCGGTCGCGTTATTGACGCGCGCGACGAAATCCTCGTCGCGGTAAGGGATTAGGACCTCGGCCCCCAGTTCGCGGCACAGATCGAGCTTCGAGCGGGAACCCGCCGTCACCGCCACCCGATTGCCCAGGGCGGTGGCGACCTGGATGGCGTGGGTGCCGATCCCGCTTGCGCCGCCGTGAATGAGCAACAGTTCGCCGTCGGCCAGCTGCGCGGTCATGGCGATGTTGGACCACACCGTGCACGCGACCTCCGGCAGCGCGGCCGCGTCGGGCAGCGAGACTCCGAGGGGGACGGGCATGACCTGGCCGGCCGGCACCGCGACATACTCGGCGTAACCGCCTCCGGCCAACAGCGCGCAAACGTCTTGTCCGACAGTCCATCCCGTCACGCCTTCGCCCACGTTCGCAACGATGCCGGACACTTCGAGACCGAGGATGTTGCTGGCTCCCGGGGGCGGCGGATAGTTTCCGGCCGCTTGCAGGAGGTCGGCCCGGTTGACACCCGCGGTGTTCACTCGGATCAGAACTTCGCCCTGTCCGGGCGACACATCAGGCACTTCGCGCCAGGTCAGGCGGTCGGACGATTCAGCGACGATGGCCAACATGGGCGTCAGGTTACTCCCGAGTCATTTCGGCCTCGTACAGCGCTGTGTCGCTTACGATTGCGCAATGGGAGGGATGATTGCGGGGCGGACCGCTAGTGAGATGCCGGGGTTGGACATAGCCGAGCAAAGGTCTTGGCAGAACTTCCTCGACGCTGCACTGCGTCTGTACGGAACACTGAATCGGGGGCTGGTCGACAAGCACAAGTTGAGCTTGGTCGACGTTCGTCTGTTGGAAATTCTGGACAACTCGGAGACCGGCGCGGCTCGGATGGGGGATCTGGCCGAACAACTGATGTCGTTGCCGAGTCGGGTGACACGCCAGATTCGCCGACTGGAGACCGCTGGGCTGGTGCGCCGCGAGGCGAGCCCCGACGACGGTCGCGGAGTCCTGGCGAGCATCACCGACCTCGGCCGTGAGGTCGTCGAAGACGCGATGCTGACGTATGCCAAGGGGGTCCGGGAGAACTTCCTGACTCCGTTGTCTCGTCCGCAGATGGCGGCGATGGGGGAGAACTGCCGCCGGATCAGTGCCGCCTTGAAGGACGGCGGGAACTCGACGAGGGTCGGCCGCGTCTAACCGCTAGTCTTGTCGGCGGTGGCGTGGCAGAGCGGCCTAATGCACTCGCCTTGAAAGCGAGAGACGGCTAACACCGTCCGGGGGTTCAAATCCCTCCGCCACCGCTGCGTGGGCGCCGGTCGGCGCTTATCTGACTCCTGGCGTTTCGCCCTTGATGACCTGTGGGGCGGGATCAGGACTTCTGTGGATCAGCTTGGGATGCGTGCATTCCAGCGGTGGACGGGCATACAAAGGATGTACGGCGCCTGAAAGGTAGCCGGACCCTTCTCGTGGAGCGGCCCGGTTTGGTGGCGTCGGTCCGAAACCTCGTGAAAGGTGCTGGTCAACATGTCCTCCCCTCGAAAGCTTCGGAAAAGCTTGGCTCTGGATAAGAGGTTGCTGGGTACTGTCGTCGGCGGCGGTGCCATCGCGGTCCTCGGCCTGTTCGGGCTCACCCACCCGGCCCCTGCGTCGCTGACCCACACGGCCGACTCCGGCGACGAGACCAAGTTTCCCGCCTACTCCTCGCCCGCCGTCGCCGCCATGAACATGGGTGCGACCACGACGACGCAGCCCACCGACGAGCCGACAGCTCTGGAGGTCACCAAAGCGGTACCGGCCATCAAGGCCGGCAAGTAACCGCTATTCGCCGGTGAACTCCGGCTTCCGCTTGGCGAACATCGCCGCGATGCCCTCGTTGAGGTCCTTGGACGGCAGGAACGCCGAATTCCAGGCCGCGACGTAGCGCAGGCTGGCCGCTACGTCGGCGGTGCGCTGCTCGTCGAGGACGTCCTTGATACCGTGCACCACCAGCGGCGAGTTGGCCGCGATCTCGGCGGCGGTCTCGTGCGCCGCTGCCAGCGTGGCCTCGGGGTCCGGGTAGACGTCGTTGACCAGACCGATCTTCTCGGCGCGTGCGGCGTCAATGTCCTTGCCTGTCAACGCCAATTCGCGAAGATGCCCGTCGGACAGGATGTACGGCAACCGGGCCAGGCTGCCCACGTCGGCGACGATGGACAGCTTGACCTCGCGCACCGAGAACTTGGCGTCGGCGCTGGCGTAGCGGAGGTCCACCGCACTGATGAGGTCGACGCCGCCACCGATGCACCAGCCGTGGATGGCGGCGATCGTCGGGGTGCGGCAGTCGGCCACCGCGGTGATCGACTGCTGCATGCGCTTGAGCTTGCCGTGGAACTCGACGCGAGGCCGGGCGGACACCTCTCCCGACATCGCACCGCCGATGGTGTCGCCCATCGCGACCAGGTCCAGGCCGTAGCTGAAATTGCGGCCGGAGCCGGTCAGCACGATCGCCCGAACGTCGGGATCGGCATCGAGCTCGCCGAAGGCCACCGGCATCTCTGTCCAGAACGCCGGGCCCATGGCGTTGCCTTTGCCCGGACCGATCAGCGTGACCTGGGCAACGTGGTCCTTGACCTCGACGGTGAGGGATTCATACTGCTGGCTCATGCCCTGAAGGCTACGACGCCCGCCGCCGCCCCCGTCACTCCAGGGTCACGTGCGGTCGGCGTGCGGCGATGCCGGCGCCCAAAGCGAAGAACGCCACCAGCAGCGCGACGACGCCGATCGCGATGGGTGTCGAGTCGCCGACCAGGCCGGGCAGGTTCTGCAGGATCAGCGCGAAGGAGATCAGCAGGCCGAGCAGGCCCAGACCGGGTGCTACGAACGCGCGCCAGGTCGACACCTCCAGCTGGCCGGCCCGCTTGCGCCGGATGAAGAAGGCGAGCACGGCGACGGTGGTCGCGATCAGCAGGATGGTGATGCCGACCGTGGAGATGCCGGCCAGCCATGTGTAGAACTGCGTCACCGGGTCGAGCTGGAATCCGATCGCCACGACGATGGCCACCGCGACGACGATCGCGTCGACTCCGGAGGCGATGTGCGGGGAGCCGTGGGAGGCGTGCGGCTGCCCGAGCAGGTTCGGGAACACCCTGCGGTTGGACAGCGCGAACACGTAGCGCGCCACGATGTTGTGGAACGACAGGATGCAGGCGAACAGGCTGGTGACGAATAGGACCTGGACGATGTGCAGCCCGACCGTGCCGAGGTACTGCTCAGTCGCGTTGGGGAGCAGGGCCGACGGGTCGGCCTGTGCCTTCTCGACGGCCTTGCTGTCGCCCACCGCGCTGATCAACGCCCACGTCGAGACGGTGTAGAACACCCCGATCAGGATGACGGCCAGGTAGGTGGCCTTCGGGATGGTGCGCAGCGGCTCGCGGGCCTCGTCGCGGAACACGGCGGTTGCCTCGAAGCCGATGAAGCTCAGTATCGCGAACAGCAACGCGATACCCGGTGCGCCCGAGAGGATTTCAGAAGGCGTCACGATCCCGGCGGACAGGCCTTCCTGGCCGCCGCTGAACACCACGGCGGCGTCGAGCGCCAGCACGATTGCCACCTCACCGATCAGCAGAACGCCGAGGATGTTGCGGGACAGATCGATATTGAAGTGGCCGAGCGCCGTCACGATCGCGAAAGCAACGAAAGCCCATATGCCCCAATGGATGTTAGGCAGTCCATATGACGTGAACAGAGCCTGAGCGCCTTGGCCGATCAGGCCGTAGACGGCGATCTCCAGCGTGAGGTAGGAGATCAGCGCGACGAACGCGAAGCCGAAGCCGGTCACCCGGCCAAGGCCCTTACCGATGTAGGAGTAGAAGGCGCCGGCATCCGGCACATACGGTGTCAGAGCGGTGAATCCGACCGCGAACAGCAGGATGATCAGTGTGCTGACCACGAAGATGGCCGGGAAGCCGATCCCGTTGCCGTTGGCGATGCCGAGCGGAACCGGGCCGCCCATGACGCCGAGCGGCGACGCGGCGGCCACCACCACGAAGACGATGCCCCATACGCCGAGCGTGCCTCGGAGTTTGCGGTGCGAGACGCCGTCGGCCGTGTCTACAGCAGCCGGGGCAGTGCCCTGTTCAATTCGGTTCGCCATGATGCCCTTTCGCTGGATTCGCGCCTGCAGACGCTAATCCCGAGAAGGGCAGGATCAGACACTTCGGATCAGTGGGATTCGATGCCGCTCAGATGTACATCGCGGGGTCGACGTAGGTCGTCGGGTCCACCAGCTGTTCGCGCTGCCGTTCAGTGCGCGGCCGTACGACGGCAGGGATGCCGGTGGCAATCGAGTCCGCCGGCACGTCGTGGGTGACCACGGCATTCGCGCCGATGGCACTGTCATCACCAATGACCAAGGGCCCCAATATTTTTGCACCTGCTCCCACGACCACCCGGTTCCCGAGGGTGGGGTGGCGTTTGCCGTGTTCCAGGGAGCGTCCGCCGAGCGTCACGCCGTGGTAGAGCATCACGTCCTCGCCGATCTCGGCGGTCTCGCCGATCACGACACCCATTCCGTGGTCGATGAAGAACCGGCGGCCGATGGTGGCGCCGGGGTGGATTTCGATGCCGGTGGCGAACCGGGTCAGCTGTGACAGCACCCGGGCCGGACCGCGCAACGCCGGCCTGGCCCACAGTCGGTGAGCCAGCCGATAGGACCAGATGGCGTGCAGGCCGGAGTAGACCAGCGCGTTCTCGACGTCGCCGCGCGCGGCCGGATCGTGGCCGCGCGCGTTGCTCAGGTCTTCACGCAGTGTCGACAGCAGGCCCATGAAGTCAGTCCCTGATGTGCTCGAAAAGTGGTGTGGAGATGTAGCGCTCGCCGTAGTCGCACACGACTGCAACGATGAGCTTGCCGGCGTTCTCCGGACGTTTGGCGATTTCCAGGGCGGCCCACACGATCGCGCCGGACGAGATGCCGCCCAGAATGCCTTCCGCGGTGCCCAGGTCCCGGGCCACCCGGATGGCGTCGTCGAGTTCGACGTCGACGATCTCGTCGTAGGCGCCGCGATCGAGCACGTCGGGAACGAAGTTGGCTCCCATGCCCTGGATCTTGTGCGGCCCGGCCTTGCCTTCGGTCAGCAGCGGCGAGTCCTTGGGTTCGACTCCGACGATCTGGACGCCCGGCTTGCGCGCTTTGAGTACGTGTCCCACCCCGGTGACGGTCCCGCCGGTGCCGATGCCCGCGACGAAGATGTCGACCTTGCCGTCGGTGTCGGTCCAGACTTCTTCCGCGGTGGTCTTCTCGTGGATGGCCGGGTTGGCCGGGTTCCCGAACTGGTTCGCCGAGACGGCGTTGTCGGTTTGGGCGATGATCTGGCGGGACTTCTCCACCGCACCCGCCATGCCTTCGGATCCGGGGGTCAGCACGATCTCGGCGCCGTAGGCGCGCAGCATCACCCGGCGCTCGGTCGACATCGTCTCCGGCATCGTCAGGATCACCTTGTAGCCGCGGGCCGCCCCGACCATCGCCAGCGCGATGCCGGTGTTGCCGCTGGTGGCCTCGACGATCGTGCCGCCGGGCTTCAGCTCACCGGAGGCCTCCGCCGCGTCGATGATGGCCACTCCGATGCGGTCCTTGACACTGTTGGCCGGGTTGTAGAACTCGAGCTTCACCGCGACCTGCGCGTCGAGGCCCTCGGTCAAGCGGTTGAGCCGGACCAGCGGCGTGTGGCCGACCAGTTCGGTGACGTTGTCATAGATCTTGCCCATGCTGCGCGTCCCTTCTCGTGGCACCCCACCGAACACTATTCTGTCGGCCGCTGGTCGTACGGTTGGGGCATGGCTGACGAACTGACCTCAGGACCGGAAGCTCCACCCACCGACGAACTGGCCAGTGCTGAAGCATCGCTACAGGTTCTCCAACAAGTGATGCACGGTATTGCTTCCGATGATTTGAATAAGCAGACGCCGTGCCGCGAGTTCGACGTGGCCGGGCTCACCGATCACCTGCTGCATTCGATCACCCTGCTGGGTGGTGCGGCCGGCGCGCAGTTCCCGGAGCGCAACCCCGATGACTCCGTCGAGCGTCAGGTGATCGCCGCGGCCCGACCGGCGGTGGACGCCTGGCGGCGCCGCGGGCTGGAGGGCACGGTTCCGTTCGGCGACAACGAGGCGCCCGCGCAATTCATGGCCGGCATCCTCTCCGTTGAGTTCCTGATCCACGCGTGGGATTACGCGTCGGCGATCGGTCGCCCGATCGATGCCCCGGACTCGTTGACCGAGTACGTGTCGGGCCTGGCGCACCGCATCATCACCCCGGAGGGGCGTGTCAGGGCCGGTTTCGACGACCCGGTCGACGTCGCGGCGCACGCTTCGAAGCTGGACCGGCTGGCTGCCTTCACCGGCCGCACGCCTGTCAGCGGGTAGCGATCCACTTCCGGGCGAACGCCAGGAACGCGTCGTTCTCCTCGGGTGCGCCGATCGTCACCCGGACGCCGTCGGTGCCGTAGGGGCGCACCAGGACGCGGTCGTCGGCGGCCTGCTCGACGAAGTCGGGCGTCTCTTCCGGCGTCAGCGGTAGCCACACGAAGTTCGCCTGCGACGGCGGGAAGCTGTAGCCGAGCTCGGTGAGTGCGGCGCAGACCCGGCGGCGTTCGGCGACCACGGCGTCGGTCCGGGCCAGGAGTTCGTCAGCGGCATTCACCGAGGCGATCGCCGCGGCCTGCGAGACGGTGGTCGCTGTGAAAGGCACGTAGACCTTGCCCAGCGCGGTGATGATGTCGGGATCGCCGACGGCGTAACCGATCCGCAGCCCGGCAAGTCCGTATGCTTTCGAAAAAGTCCGCAGCACAACGACATTGGGATGGCTTCGGGCCAGTCCGAGGCTGTCGGGCGCCATCCCGTCGCGGATGTATTCGACGTAGGCCTCGTCGATGGCGATGAGAATGTCCGGCGGCACGGCGGCGACGAACCGGGCGAGCGCATCGGGGTCCACGACGGTGGAGGTCGGGTTGTTCGGGTTGCAGACGAAGATCAGGCGCGTGCGGTCGGTGATCGCGGCGAGCATGGCGTCGAGGTCGAACGTGTAGTCGCGCAGCGGCACCTGGACAGCGGTGGCGCCGGCCACCCGGACCTGCAGCGGGTAGATCTCGAAGCTGCGCCAGCCGAAGACCACCTCGTCACCGACGGAAGCGGTGATCTGAATGAGCTGCTGGCACAGGCTCACCGATCCGCAGCCGACGGCGATGTTCTCGGGGGCGAAAGGCCCGTCCTTGCTCAAATGCTTGGCCAGGTGCTCCTTGAGTTCCACGTAGCCGTTGTCGGGGTAGCGGTTGATGGTCTCGGCGGATGCGGCGATCGCCGAGCGCACGCTCGGCAGCGGCCCGTGCACCGTCTCGTTGCTGGCCAGCTTGATGGCACCCGGCACCGTCTTACCCGGGGTGTAGGCCGGTAGATCGGCCAGTTCGGGGCGCAGGCGGGCGGTCATTTGTCCAAGTCTAAGTGGGCTGTGTACTCTCATCCATCGGCGGTTCGGGGCATCAGTCAGGCTCCGGTACGCTCAGGTAATTCAGGAGGCGTGCCAGAGCGGCCGAATGGGACTCACTGCTAATGAGTTGTCCCCCTTAAAGGGGACCGGAGGTTCAAATCCTCTCGCCTCCGCCGCGGCTGATTCGTCAGCCACGACAACTGAAGACAGAACGGCGCCCGTAGCTCAACGGATAGAGCATCTGACTACGGATCAGAAGGTTAGGGGTTCGAATCCCTTCGGGCGCACTTCGCATGACTCGGGCTAACGGCCCCATTTCGCGCCCAGCAACTGCTTATCTCCTGCCCGACGGGTAGCCCGTTATGGCAAAAATGTCACAGATGGTTCCCTTGGCTAACTCTCAACGGTTATTGTCGGTTCAAATAACTTGACGCCGTCTGTCATGGCAGCTGAACAGGGGCTCGTCTTTGCAGGCAACCTTCGACGATTTTGCCGGGTTCGGCAACCACCTTCGTAAGTGGTGGAATGAGCCGGTCGACTACGCCGCGCAGGTGCAGTACTTCACAAAACGCGCGAAGTCCGGGCCGATCCAAGTGCTCATCGGTATCGGCACCGGAACGAACGGACTGCTGTCGCTGTTCGTCCTGCTTCCCTCGGCGCGTACCCCGGCATCGCAGGTCGTCGTGGCCATGTTCGCTGCCCTGCAGCTCTTCTGGGGTTGGAATTGGTGTTATCGCCCATGGCCGTCGCGGCGGGTCTCGCTTGCTTTTGTCATCTCTGCGGACATCGGGATAGCCGCTGTGGCGGTGCTGGATGCAAGCTGGTTGCTCGGCTTGTTCGCCTTCAATGCCTTCGCGATGATCTCGGTATACCTGATGTTCTTCGATGGTCCGAAATACCTTGCAGCGCATGTACTATGGCTGCTTCTGGCGACCACGGCCTTCGCCCTGCATGTAAGTCAGGCAACCAATCTCGATGTCTCTGCCTTCACCGTCAAGACGATCGCCGCCGTGGCCCCCGTGGCATGGACCCCGCTGGGGATCCAGCTCGCAATCTGGTCGCTGCGTAACGACGCGAACGAATCGATCACTGATCCACTGACCGGCCTGCTCAACCGGCGGGGTCTGCACCTTCACATCGCAGACCTGTTCCGGGACGTCATCGCCGAGGACACTGACGTGGCGGTGATCGTTGTGGACCTGGACCGCTTCAAGGCGATCAACGACACGTTCGGGCATATCGCCGGCGACGAGGTTCTGGCCCTCTGCGCTCGCCGGATCCTGTCAGCAGTGGGGAGCACCGCGCTGGTGGCCCGGATCGGCGGCGAGGAGTTCGTCGTCGTCGACCTGGTCGATTCCGGGCTGGCGAGTGTCGGGGCCGACCACATCCGGCACGCAATCGCTGCTCCGGCCGAGCACTCGATCACCGCGAGCGTCGGCGTCACCAGTGTTGCCGTGGACGCCTTCTCCTCTGTCGGAGGGGACCCGGTTGCAGTTCTCGACTCGCTCGTCCAGCGGGCGGATCTCGCGATGTTCGATGCCAAGCGCAACGGGGGCAACATCACTGTCCATCTACCGCCGGTCGGCTGATCGGCGTACCGAAACGCAAAGGGCCGCAGGGTTTTAAGGTGCAGCTGCGGTCTGCGCAGGCGAGCCTTCTTTGACCACCGTCCGCCATCTCGTGTCGACCGAATCGCCCGTCCACGCTATGTAGCCGTCCGGCCGCACCAACACCGCGGGACCGTTGTCCCTCCGCTCGGCCTGCAACACCCCGGACACTTCGACGGGATCCGCCCCGTGCTCGCGGATCAACACGAACCATGGTGTGCGCTGCAACTCGGTCAACCGGCCGTCGGCCAGCGGTATCTGCGTTGCCCGAGTGCCCACCGAGCCCCGGCGGCCGTACCGAAGCCCGGTCCCCGCGAAGCTGCTCGCCATGGCGTCACGCACCACCGGCAGCCGAAGGAGCCTGGGTGCCAACAGGTTCCGCATCGCCCGCGCCAACCGTGGATACAGCGTCACCGCGCGCGTCATCACTCCGGACTGCAACACCACCCGGCGGCCGATCGGATGGCGCTCATCCTGATAGCTGTCCAGCAGGCTGTCGTCGGCGCCACCCAGCACGGCGGCCAGCTTCCACGCGAGGTTGGCCGCGTCTTGGATGCCGGTGTTCATTCCCTGCCCACCCACGGGGGAGTGCACGTGCGCGGCGTCGCCGGCCAGGAACACCCGGCCATGTCGATACTGTGCGACTTGCCTTTCGTCGCAATGGAATCGGGATTTCCAGCTGATCTCCAGCACACCCACATCCGCGTTGAAGGCCCGGTTCAGAACCTCGATCACCTCAGCGTTGTCCACCGGCTCGGTATCGGGCACCTGATGGTCGCGGTCCCACACCATCGCGCGGTACCACGCACCATCGGCGTCACCGCGGCCATACGGCGCGAGGAATCCGAACACCTGCCGGGTGTTGCCCAGCTTCAGCCCGTCATCCGGCCCGTGCGTCAGTTTCACATCGGCCAACACCACCGAGGACAGCAGAGTCTTGCCGGGGAACTCCGCCCCGATCAGCCGGCGCACAGTGCTGTGCGCGCCGTCTGCCCCGATCACGTACTTGGACCGGATCCGCATCAGCGGTCCGGCCCCGTCGTGCGCCCGCGCGGTGACGGTCACGCCGGCCTCGTCCTGCACCAGATCGACCACCTCGATACCGCGCCGGATGTCGGCTCCCTGCGCTTCGCCATAACCGGCGAGCGCGGCGTCGACGTTGGTCTGCGGAGTGATCAGCACGAACCGGTAGCGCGAGTCCAGATGGGTCAGATCAAGACGTGCGTCACCGAAGATCCTGATCCGCTGCGCGTGCTGTCCCTCGGTCAGCATGTCCTCGGCCAGTCCGCGTGCGTCGAGTACTTCGAGCGTGCGGGCCATCACCGCGAACGCGCGGCTCGACGGGTTGGCCGTGGCCCAGCGCTCCAGGACGGTCACCGAGCGGCCGGCCCGGGCCAGGTCCCCGGCGGCGGTCAAGCCGGTGGGGCCGGCTCCCACGACAAGTACGTCGACGTCATGGTCGGTCATCGCACAGCTCCTTCCGGATCGGGGTACCAGCGGCGGATGTCGTCGGGGGTGGCCTTGGCCGCCTGGTTGAAGATGAACCACTGGCGGGCTTTCTCGGCGCCGGCCGCACCGAAGTCGATCAGGCAGTTGTCGACCTGGTAGCCGGCGGCTCGTAGCGCCGACACGTTCTCGTCGTTGGCGGCTCGAAGGCGGTCCTTCGACAGTCCGCGGAACTGCGTGAAGTCCGGGGACGAGCAGTCGACCACGTCGGGATCGAGACCGATCTGAATGGCAGTGACGGTCATGCGAGCACCTCCTCAACAGTTGTTGAAATCGACGCTAGGTCGGCGACTTGGAGATGTCAACAGTTGTTGAATAGACTGCGGAGATGACTGCAAAGTCCCGCGACGGTGCGGCAACCCGATCGCGGATCCTGGCCGAAGCCCGCTCCCAGTTCGGCGAACGGGGCTTTGAGCGGACGACCATCCGGTCGATCGCGTCGGCGGCGGGAGTCGATCCGGCACTGGTCATGCACTACTTCGGGAACAAGGTCCAGCTCTTCGCTGCCGCGTCGCGACTCGCGATCGCCTTCCCCGACCTCGCCGGCGTCGCGCCCGAACGCGTCGTCGACCTCGTACTTCCGTTATTCGTCGAGGTCTGGGGCCCGGACGGTCCGTTCTTGCCGTTGCTGCGCTCCGCAGCCACCAACAGGGTCGCCGCCGACGCGCTGCTGGGCGTCTTCGTCGACCAGGTGAGTCCCGCCTTGGCTGCCGTGGTGCCGGACCGGCCCGCGGAGCGTGCCGCACTCGTCGGCTCGCAGATGCTGGGTCTGGCGGTCGGGCGCTACATCCTCGGGCTACCGCCGCTCGTGGCCATGGACGACGCGACGCTCGCCGAGTGGTTGCGGCCGGTAGTGGCGCATTACCTCAGTGACCCGGCACCGTGACGCACGTCAAATTGACGGCGCCGATCCGATGGCGCAGAGTTAACAGTGTGGGAAACGTAAGTGAAGTTATGCTGATCGAACAGGTCATCGACCGCTTGGCGGCCACCTATTCCGACCTTCCTCGTGACGATGTAGCGCAGACGGTTGCCAACGCCCACAATCACTTCCACGACAGCACGATCCGGGAGTTCGTTCCCCTGCTGGTCGAGCGTCGTGCGCGGAAAGAGCTCTCGCGCAGCGAATCGCTGCTCGTCTGGTCGTCGTAATCCGCGGGCTAGACAGCCCCGGCGTTCTCACCCTCGTCGGTGTACTCAGGACCGCTCGGCTGGGGAGCATTGCCCGTGCCGCCGGCGTCCTGACCTTCCTTCCAATACAGGTCGTCGGTCGGTAGCGGTGCGGGTCCGGTACTGCCTGGATTCTCGTTGTCGTCCCAGTAGTACGGCTCGTTGGGATCCGGCCACAACAGCCCGCTGCCCGAGTCGTCAGCCGCGGCCGTCGCGGCCGCCGAGAGCATGATCGCGGACATCGTCACAGCCACAAGGCCCGCCGATACCAGTCTTTCGCGCACCATCACGGACGATCTCCTCTTCGGTAGGCGTCAATAGTCGCCGATTTCGTCGGGAGGTGCCGCATTTACGACGCGAATTTTTCGGGGACTCGAAATGCCCGGCGTTCAGGAGCGCGAGCAGGCGTCCTGCAGTAGGGCCGGCGGGGGCATCTCTGTCGCCTTGACCGGTTCGGAACGCAACCGCTGCACGACGTAGCGGACAGCCACTAATTGGACGGAGCCAACCACGATGGCGGGCCACAGCGCACCAGCCACAACGGACCAGAAACCGCGAACGGCGTCGCTCGGCGGATCAGATGACTGAAAGCGCGGACTGACCAGCCAGGTGACGACAGCAACGATGACCGCCGACACCGCGTACAGGTTCATCCACATGCTTCGAGCGTCCCAGACCCTTCTTAGAGATGGATGTCGCAATCGTGTGAGAGCACTGAGAGGCCCCGAATCGCCGCGTGATCGTTATCACTATGTGATGGTCAAGCCGCCGTCGACGATAATTGTCTGGCCAGTCACATAGCCGCCGGCCGGCGAGGCCAGCCACACTGCGGTAGCGGCCAATTCGACGGGATCACCCATCCTGCCGACCATCACTCGCGGTAGCTGTGTCTCCAGGTAGCCGGGCTGATACTCGTCGGTCATCTCGCTCTGGAAAAAGCCAGGAGCCAGGGCATTCACGCGAATTCCCTTGCGCGGCCCCCACTGTTGGGCCAGATCCCGGGTAAGCCCGATCACGCCTGCCTTGGACGCGCTGTACGCGGCCTGCGGCAGACCACCCGTGGTGATGCCAAGAATGCTGGAAATATTGATGATTGAGCTGCCGGCCTGCATGACACGGCCGCACGCCTGTGCCATCCAATACGAACCGTTGAGGTTGACGTCGACGACCTTGCGGAACTGTTCAGGCGTCTCGCGGGTGGCCGGCACCGCGGTTCCCACGCCGGCATTGTTGACCAATACGTCCACTCGGCCGAACACCTTCATCGCCGACTCTACGAGTTGTTCGCACTGATCGGGATCGACGACATCGGTTTTGCGGGTGTACACCTTGCGGCCCGCCTCTTCGACGAGGGCCGCGGTGCCCGCCATCTGTTCGACCCGTCGAGCCCCGAGCACCAGGTGGGCGCCCGCCTCGGCAAAGGCCTGCGCGAACGACACGCCCAGCCCGGACGACGCGCCGGTGACGATGACGACCTTGTCGTCGAGCCGGAACGAATCAAGGATGCTCATGACGGGTTCCTCAGCACCTGGCGGGCGATCGCGTACTTGTGGACTTCGGTGGGGCCGTCATAGAGCCGGAACGCCCGCATGTCGGAAAAGATTGCACCAACCGGGGTTTCGTCGGAGATGCCCATACCGCCCAGGATCTGCACGCAGCGGTCTGCCACCTTGAACAGCTCCTCGGACACGTAAGCCTTGACCATCGAGCTTTCGTGGCGCCCCTTGGCTCCGCCGTCCAACGTCCAGCACGCCCACCAGATAGCCAGCCGGCACTGCTGCAGGGCGATCTCGTTGTCGGCCAGCATGAAGCTGACACCCTGGTGTTCGCCGAGCGGCTTGCCGAAACCCGTTCGGGTTCGGGCATGTTCGATCGCGATCGACTGTGCCCGTGATGCCGCGCCCAGCCAACGCATGCAGTGCGTCAAACGCGCTGGTGCCAGCCGCAATTGGGCGTAGCGCAGGGCCTGGCCCACCTCGCCCAGGACGGTCGCGGCCGGCAGTCGCAAGTCGTTGAACAGCACAACGCCGTGACCCTCGACGTAATTGCGGTCCATGGTGTCCATCACGCGCTCGAGCTCGATACCGGGCGTGTTGCCGTCGCACAGGAACAGGGTCGGGCCGTCGGGACCGTGTGCATTCGGCGCCACTCGCGCCATGATGATCCACGTCCGCGCTTTGTTGGCTCCGGTGATCAGCCACTTGCGTCCGTTGATCACGTAGTCGGTGCCGTCGAAAACCGCTTCGGTGGCAAGCTGATTCGGGTCGGATCCAGCGCCGCCGGGTTCGGTCATCGCGAACACCGAGCGCTGGCGGCCGTCGATCACCGGGACCAGGAACTCGTCGGCCTGCTCCTCGGTCGCGATCTTGGACAGCAGGTACATGTTGCCCTCGTCAGGTGCCGCGCAGTTCAGCGCGACCGGACCCAGCGTCGACCAGCCGGCCGCCTCGAACAGCACCGCCTGCTCGCGATGCGACGGTTCACGGCCGCCGAAGCGGTGCGGAGCCTGGAACGTCAGCAGGCCGGCGTCGCGGGCCAGCCCCACCAGCTCGGTGCGCAGGTCCTCGTTGGGCCCGTGCCGGGTGACGCGTGGATCTCGTTCGTAGGGAACGATTTTCTCGACGACGAACGCGCGGATTTCGTCGCGCAGCGCGGCCAGGTCGTCGGGAATCTCGAAATCGATCATCGTTGTCCCTCCATGAGAGCTAGGGCGCGCTCGAACAAGCGCACTGTCGCGATGTGTAGATGGTCGCCAACTTCTTTGGGTGCCAGCCCCGCAGCGGCACGGGCATTCGATCCCTCGAGGATGATGCCGAGCTTGAAACACGCCAGCACCGTGTACCAGTCGATGTTGGACAGGTCGCGGGTGGTGTTCTGTGCGTACCGCTCGATCAGCTCGTCGGGGGTGGCCAGGCCGTCGGCGCTCATGAGGGCGTTGCCCAGCACCGAATCGCGGCCGGGTGCATACCAGGTGGCCAGCATCCAGGCCAGATCCAACAGCGGGTCGCCGATGGTGCACATCTCCCAGTCGACGATGGCCACCACCTCGGGGCCGGTCGGCGAGAACATGACGTTGGCCGCGTGGTAGTCGCCGTGCATGATGCCCGGCTGCCAGCTGGTGGGCTGCTTCTGCTGCAGCCAGGTGGCCACGGCGTCGACGTCGCCGATGTCGGGTCCCGGATAGTTGTCGAACCCGCTGTAGGACTCGAGCTCGGAAAGCCACCGCGGCACTTGACGTTCCAGAAATCCGTCCGGCTTACCGAAGTCGGCGAGGCCGACCGCGACGTGATCGACGGCGCCGAGCTTGGCTGCCGCCTCCGCCATCGACAGTCCCATCCCGTGCCTTATGCCCGCGTCACCGGCGTGCAGCGGCGGCAGCATCGAGCCGGCATTGAAGCCGTCAACGGGCTCCATCAGATAGAACACCGCATCGCCGAGGACGGCGGTGTCGTCGCACACCGCGATCAGCCGCGGGTGGGGGACATCGGTACCGGCCAGCGCGTGCAGCACCCGGGTCTCGCGCAGGATCACCTTGTTGCTCACCGGACGTAGATGGCGGGGTCCTCGGCGGAACACGTACTCGCGGTCCGAGCGGGTGAAACGGAGCATGACGTTCTGGGTGCCGCCGGTGATTTCGGAGACGTTTTCGAGCGGGCCGTCACCCAGGCCCTGCTCCGACATCCATGCGCTGACCGCGCTCAGCTCATCCACCCAGGTGAACCTACCGTACGGTTGGTTGAGCCAATCCCTTCGGCCAGGGCAACCTGCTGTCGATGGTGCGGAACACGCTCCAGCCGATCACCGTGCCCAGCGCGATGGACAGAATCGCCGCTCCGGTCACGCCGAGGCTGGCCACGCCGATGTTGCCGCCGGTGGCGGCCTGGCTCACCGACTCGAAGCTCAGCGCTCCGGGGACCAGCGCCCAGAACGCCGCGAGCATCATCACGATCGCCGGGGGTGAGGTCTTGATTCGCGATGCCAGCATCGCGAACGGCACCGTCAGGAAGGCGCCGATGAAGCCGGAATAGGCTGCCGCCACGAACTTTCCGGCGATCGCCTGGCCGACCAGTGCGACCGCGATCGCGGCCATCAACCACACCAGTGAGCCCTTCGGTGCGGACAGATAGATGTACAACCCGAACCCCACCACGATGATCGCCACGTACAGCGACCACGGACCCATCTGCGTCGATGGTGTCTGCGGAAGCACCTCCCCGGCGACATGCACACCCAACGCGACGCCGAACACCAGAAGCGCCAGCTGAGCGATGCCGTAGACCAGCCGGCTGGTGCCGCCGATCAGCTGGTTACTGGCCAGCTCCATCGCGCCGATCGTCAGCGACATGCCGGGCAACATCGCCACCAGGGCCGGGGCTATCACCCGTAGCAGACCGTCATTCGCGGTATCGGCCACGAACCACGTCGCCAGCATCGTCACGATCATCGCGGCCAGCGTGGGTAGAACCGGGCTGAGCGACGGGAACGGGCGCCCGAGTAGGGCGATCGCGCCGACCACCAGGCCGAGGAATACGTAACCCGGCAGCGAGGCCCAGGTGGGATTGATGACCATGCCGAAACCGACTGTGGTGACGGCATATCCGAGAGTCGTGGCGATCGGGCCGAACCGCGGACGCAGGGCGCGTGCCCGCTTGGTCGACTCAACCGCGTCGGCGGGTGTGATCGCCCCGACGGACGCCAGACTGGCGATGTCGTCGATGCGGCCGGCCATGTTCAGCTGCACCGAGTAGGTCGTCGAGGTGTCCACCTCGTAGGCGACGGTGCCCACCTGGATCATCAGCACGGTGGGGAGCACGACGATGCGCACCGGCGCGGTGGTGTACTGCGCGGCGATTTCCAGCAAGCGGGCGTACACCAGCTGAGTCGGCTGCTCGACTTCGAGCAGGGCGATGCCGATCTCCCGCAGCATCGCCGCCACTTCGACCTGGTCGTGCGAGTCCGGCGGACCGAGCGGCTCCGGGGGAATCTTGCGGATCGCGTCGAAGATCCGTGTGCGCCGAGCCCGTCGCTTGTCGTTCATACCCGCATCCTTACGAACTGCCCGCATCCTTACGAACTGGTGGTGTCACGTCGTGGCTGACTGCCCGGCGGGATCCGGCGCGGCCTGCGGCCGGCGGTTCTTCTGCCACGGCCAGTAGCCGGTGATCTCCAACTCCAGCGAGAAACTCAGGAACGTCCGGATCAGCACGATGCCGGCCAGCACCGCCACACTGCGGGCGTCCGGGGTCACCGCGACGGTCCGGATGATGTCGGCGGCGACCAGAAGCTCCAGGCCCAGCAGGATCGAGCGGCCGAGCTGCTGGCGGAACGCCCGGTAGGCGTCGCCGGTCCGCAACCGGCGCAGCACCCCGGTGGCCGAGAGCAGCGCGCCGATCGCGATCACGGCGACCCCCGTCGCGTCGATCGCCTTGCCCACCGTCTCGATGACCTCGAAAAAGTTCACCGCCAAATTATCTGGCGGGCATGACCATCGTCGCTGTTGCCGCGCCGTCCTGTTCGGTCGCGCGAACCGACACCTGCGTGCCGGCCTGGAGCGGCTGCGGTGGCTTACGGGTGTCGGTGTTCAGCACATAGGTCTGACTGAAGCCGTCCTGGCTGCGCACCGTCACCGAGCTGTCCGACGCGGCGGTGACATCGCCGGTCTGGGTCACTTCGGTGCTGAATCCGCCCTTGCCGTCGGATACGACGTTCTGGCCGTGCAGCGATCGCTGTGACCCGCCGGGACCGCCCGGGCCGCCGCCACCCCAACCGGGCGGACCGCCCGCGTGGCTGTCACCGCTGCCCGCGGCGGCGGAGACCACCACGCCACCGACCACGGCAAGTGCGGCGGCGATCCCGACGGCAGCCGCTGTCGTGCGGTTCGACCAGGTCTTGGGGTGCTCTGCGGGCGCACCCCACACAGGCTGCTGTTCGACACTCATGACCCCACGGTGGGCAGCCAAGCTGTGTGTCCGCTGTGCACGCGATCAGCGCGTTCTGTGGATCACGTTTCACAGCGGGGGCATAGGAATGCCATAGGAACCACTCATCGCCGCTCTCATACTGGAGAACATGACCTCTTCAGCGGCGGAACGTGTCGTGATGCGCCGAGCCGATGGAAACCCGATAACGGTGCTTGTGGTGGACGACGAGACCGTCCTGGCCGAGATGGTGTCGATGGCGCTGCGCTACGAGGGCTGGACCATCGCCACCGCCGCCGACGGAGCGTCGGCGATCACCACGGCCCGCAGCGCGCGGCCGGACGCCGTGGTGCTCGACATCATGTTGCCCGACATGAGCGGCCTGGACGTGCTGCGCAAGCTGCGCGAACAGAACCCTCAACTGCCGGTGCTGCTGTTGACCGCCAAGGACGCGTTGGAGGATCGCATCGCCGGGCTGACCGCGGGCGGCGACGACTACGTCACCAAGCCGTTCTCCATCGAAGAGGTCGTGCTGCGGCTGCGGGCCCTGCTGCGTCGTACCGGCGTGACCACCGAGGACAGCGGCGCCCAGATCGTCGTCGGTGATCTGGTGCTCGACGAGGACAGCCACGAGGTGACCCGAGCCGGTGAACCGGTCTCGCTGACATCCACCGAGTTCGAACTGCTTCGCTTCCTGATGCGCAACCCCAAGCGGGTGTTGTCGAAAGCCCAGATCCTGGACCGGGTTTGGAGCTATGACTTCGGCGGTCGGTCCAACATCGTCGAGTTGTATATCTCGTACCTGCGCAAGAAGATCGACAGCGGCCGCGACCCGATGATCCACACGTTGCGCGGCGCGGGCTATGTTCTCAAACCTGCGAGCTAACACCCGGTCGCTCAGTGCGCGGCTGCTGATCGGCCAGCTGTGTCTGCTGCTGGTCGTATGCCTCGGCATCGGTGCGGTGACAATCCTTGCGCTGCACCAGTATCTGATCGGCGAGGTCGACAATCAGCTGCGCGAGACCGCCCACCGATCGGCCATCATCTACGGCGAGCCACTACCGCCACCGCTGCCACCGGCATTGCGCGACAACCGGCCACCGTGGCCGCGGCCCGGGCCCGGGCCGCAGTTCCTGGACGCTCCTGGACAGCCGATCGGAATGGTCGCGGCCGTGATCACCAACGGCACCGCCAGCGACGCCGGCCTCCTCGGTCCGGGTGGCGTGCGCGCGCAGGTACCTTTCGGCGCGACAGCCGAACTCACCAGGAACGCCGAACAGCGCCGCCCGGTGACGCGCAACCTCGACGGCCTCGGCGACTACCGGGTGATCTCGGTTCGCAGCAGGCTGACCGGTGAGACGCTGGTGATCGGGTTGAGCTTGGGCAATCTCAACGCGACGCTGCTGCGGGTGGCACTGACCTTCGCGGTGGTGACGCTGGCGGCGCTGGCGGTGGCCACGACCGTCGGCATCGTGATCAACCGTCGTGCGCTGGCGCCGCTTACCCGGGTCGTGGCCACCGCGGGCGAGGTGGCGAACCTGCCGTTGGACCGTGGCGAGGTGGAACTGCCCGTACGGGTCTCGGACACCGATGCGAATCCCTATACGGAGGTGGGCCGGCTGGGGCTGGCGCTGAACCGGATGCTCGACCACATCTCCACCGCGCTGTCGACGCGGCAGGCCAGCGAGAGCCGGGTGCGTCAGTTCGTCGCGGACGCCAGCCATGAGCTACGCACCCCTCTGGCCGCAATCCGCGGTTATACCGAACTGGCACAACGTAAACGGGATCAGGTGCCCGACGACGTGGCGCACGCGATGGGCCGGGTGGAGTCCGAGGCCGAACGCATGACCCACCTCGTCGAGGACCTGCTGCTGCTGGCGCGGCTGGACTCCGGGCGCCCGCTGGAACGCGAGCCGGTCGACCTGTCCCGGCTGTCGGCCGACGTCGCCAGCGACGCGCACATCGCCGGACCCGACCACGAGTGGAACCTCGACGTACCGTCGGATCCGCTGTATGTCACCGGCGACGACGCCCGACTGCACCAGGTCGTGGCCAACCTGCTGGCCAACGCCCGCACTCACACCCCGCCCGGGACGACGGTCACGTTGTCGCTGCACGCGGAGCCCGACGCCGCGGTGCTGCGGGTGGTCGACGACGGGCCGGGCATCCCGGCGGAGCTGCAGTCCGAGGTGTTCGAACGATTCGCGCGCGGGGACACGTCGAGATCCCGCAAGGGGGGATCCACCGGCCTCGGCCTGGCGATCGCGTCGGCCGTCGTGCGGGCGCACGGCGGGGCCATCGAGCTGGTCAGCGTGCCGGGCCTGACCGAATTCACGGTGCGGTTGCCCCGATCGGCCCGATCATGATCCGCAGCAAGCACTATGGCGCTCTCGCGGTGCTGCTGGCCGTCACGGCCGTGCTGTACATGTGGAACCTGGGCGCCAGCGGATGGGCGAATCCGTTCTATTCGGCGGCGGCGCAGGCCGGCGCGGAGAATTGGACGGCCTGGCTGTTCGGGTCGAGCGACGCAGGCAACGCGATCACGGTCGACAAGACGCCTGCTGCATTGTGGGTGACCGGTCTGTCGGCGCGCGTGTTCGGGGTCAATCCCTGGAGCATCCTGGTGCCGCAGGCGTTGTTCGGCGTGACCGCCGTCGCGGTGCTTTACGCTGCCGTGCGCCGAGCCAGCGGACCGTGGGCCGGACTCTTCGCCGGCGCGGTGTTGGCGCTCACCCCGGCCGCGGCGCTGATGTTCCGGTTCAACAATCCCGATGCGCTGCTGGTTCTTTCGCTGGTGGTGGCCGCCTATGCCACGATGCGCGCACTGGACGACGGCGCCGGGTGGTGGTGGATGCCGCTGGCGGGAGTGGCGGTCGGCGTCGGCTTCCTGGCCAAGATGATGCAAGCCTTCTTGGTGCTGCCCGCTCTCGGCGCGGTCTTTCTGTTCGCTGCCGCGGCGCCGCTGCGGACACGGCTCGTGCGCCTGGCGGCCGCCGTGGCTACCCTGCTGGTGTCCGGTGGCTGGTATCTACTGCTGGTCGCCGTGTGGCCTCCGACGGCGCGGCCGTATATCGGTGGTTCGCAGCACAATTCGATCCTCGAGCTGGCACTGGGCTACAACGGCCTGGGCCGCATCACCGGTGAGGAAACCGGCGGCCTTGGCAACATGAACTCCGATGTCGGGTGGGCGCGGCTGTTCGGTGCAGAGATGGGCACCCACATCGCCTGGCTGCTGCCCGCCGCGGCCATCGCGATCGCCGCCGGGCTGGTGATCACCCGCTGCGCTCCCCGTACCGACGTCACCCGGGCTGCGCTGCTGTTGTGGAGCGGCTGGCTCGTCGTCACCGCGGTGGTGTTCAGCTTCGCCAACGGCATCCTGCACCCGTACTACACCGTGGCGCTGGCCCCGGCGATCGCCGGCGGCCTGGCGATCGGCACGGCACTGCTGTGGCGGCATCGCACCGATATACGCGCTGCCACCACGCTATCCGGGATGGTTGTGATCACCGGTGTGCTGGCTTACATTCTGCTGCAGCGTGATTCGCAGTGGTTGTCGTGGCTTCGGGTGGCGGTCGTCGTCAGCGCCATCGGCTGTGCCCTGTTGTTGCTGGTGGTGGTGCGCCTGCCGCGCCGGGTCGGCATTGCGGTGGGGATGGTGGCCGTGGTCGCGGCGCTGGCCGGACCGGCCGCGTTCTCGTTGGCCACCGTCGTCGCTCCGCACAGCGGTGCCATCCCTTCGGTGGGCCCGTCGAGCGGGCGGGGCGGACCGCCGGGCGGCATGTTCGACGCACCTCGACCGGGCGCGGCGCTGACGGCCTCATTGCGTCAGGATGCCGGCCAATTCACTTGGGCGGCAGCAGTAGTCGGTTCGAGCAACGCCGCCGGATACCAGCTTGCGACCGGCCTGCCGGTAATGGCCGTCGGCGGCTTCAACGGCACTGACCCCGCTCCGACCCTCGAACAGTTCCAGGCCTACGTCACTGCGCGCCGCATCCACTGGTTCATCCGCTCTGACATGCCCGGATTCATGTTCGGCAACCGGTCGGGCAGTGACGCCGCCGAGCAGATCCAGCGTTGGGTGAGCGCGAATTTCACGTCCCACGAGGTCGACGGCGTCACCGTCTACGACCTGTCGCAGGGATTCACAGCCGCCGCATAGCAAACGCAAATTGGGCCCTCACCGCCACGGCCGACGATAACAGCATGACCATCACCGACATCCCCGTGGCACGCCGACGCAATGCCGCACTGACTGCCGCCAACCGCGGCGTGCCTGTGCTCGATGTCGTCGTCCCGGTGTACAACGAGCAGGCCGTGCTGGCCGACTCGATCCATCGGCTGCACCGCCACCTGCGTGAGGACTTCCCGTTCTCGTTCCGCATCACGATCGCCGACAACGCCAGCATCGACGACACCCCCGCGGTGGCGGCCGGTCTGGCCGCCGAACTGCCCGAGGTCCGCATGGTGCGGCTCGAGCAGAAGGGCCGGGGGCGGGCGTTGCGCGCGGTGTGGTCGACCTCGGATGCGCCGGTGCTCGCCTACATGGACGTCGACCTGTCGACCGATCTGGCTGCGCTGTCACCGCTGGTGGCACCGCTGGTGTCGGGGCATTCCGATCTGGCCATCGGCACGCGGCTGGGTCGCGGCTCCCGGGTGGTGCGCGGCGCCAAGCGGGAGGTCATCTCGCGCTGCTACAACCTGATCCTGCGTTCGACACTGGCCGCCAAGTTCAGTGACGCCCAGTGCGGTTTCAAGGCGATCCGCGCCGATGTCGCGGCCGAGTTGCTGCCCTACGTGGAGGACACCGGCTGGTTCTTCGACACCGAGCTTCTGGTGCTGGCCGAGCGCAGCGGCCTGCGTATCCACGAAGTTCCCGTCGACTGGATCGACGACCCCGACAGCCGGGTCGACATCGTGGCCACCGCGGTCGCCGACCTGAAAGGAATCGCACGCTTGCTCAAGGGATTCGGCACCGGACAGATCCCGGTCAAGGCGATCGGGGCGCAGTTCGGTAATCAGGCGGGTGCACCGAAGTCGCTGTTGAACCAAGGCGTGCGCTTTGCGGCGATCGGCATCGCCTCCACATTGGCCTATCTACTGTTGTTCCTGCTGCTGCGTCCGATCGGTGCCCAGGGGGCCAACCTGGTGGCGCTGCTCGTGACGGCGATCGCCAACACCGCGGCGAACCGACGGTTCACCTTCGGGGTCCGCGGCCGAGGCGGCGTGGCACGCCATCAGTTCGAGGGCTTCGTGGTCTTCGGTATCGGGCTGGGCTTGACCAGCGGTGCACTGGCGCTGCTGCACATGGTGGGCGAACCGCACCGCGCCGTCGAACTGGTGGTGCTGATCGCGGCCAACCTGATGGCCACCGTCGTTCGCTTCGTGCTGTTGCGCGGCTGGGTGTTTCACCCCCGCCGCACCGGCCAGACTGTTGGAGGAAAGTAATGACTATGCTCGCCGAACACACAGAGAGGCCGACGGACATCCAGGCGCAGGAACAGCCGGGCTCGCTGCGACCGCGTTGGGTGCGCCCGGCGCTGGGGCTGCTCCTCGCGGTCACCGCAGTGCTCTACCTGTGGGGACTGGACGCCGCCGGGTGGGCCAACGAGTACTACGCGGCCGCTGTGCAGGCCGGTACCCAGAGCTGGAAGGCCCTGCTGTTCGGGTCGCTCGACGCGGGCAACGCGATCACCGTGGACAAGCCGCCGGCCGCGCTGTGGGTGATGGCGTTGTCCGGGCGGATCTTCGGGTTCGGCACGCTGTCGATGCTGGTGCCGCAGGCGTTGATGGGTGTGGCGTCCGTGGCGCTGGTCTACAGCACGGTGCGCCGCGTCAGCGGTTACGGCGCCGGCCTGCTTGCGGGTGCGGTGCTGGCGCTGACGCCGGTGGCGGCGTTGATATTCCGTTTCAACAATCCCGACGCGCTTCTCGTTCTGTTGATGGTGGTTGCCGCGTACTGCGTGATCCGCGCGCTGGACGGCAAGCCCACCCGCTGGATCGCACTGGCCGGTGTGGCCATCGGGTTCGCGTTCCTGGCCAAGCTTCTGCAGGCCCTGCTGGTCACCCCGGCCTTCGCGCTGGTGGTGTTGGTCGCGGTCCCTGGCAGTGTCTGGCTGCGGCTGCGTCATCTGGCGGTCGGTTTGATCGCCATGGTGGTGTCCGCCGGGTGGTACCTGGCTCTGGTCAGCTTGTGGCCCAGTGACTCTCGGCCCTACATCGGCGGTTCCACCGACAACAGTCTGCTGCAGCTGGCGCTGGGTTACAACGGTCTGGGCCGGGTGTTCGGCGGCGACGGAAATCCGGGCGGCAGCTCGACCTCCGAGGGCGGCCCCGGACCGATGGGCGGCGCGATGTTCGGCGGCTCCACTGGCATCACCCGGATGTTCGGGGAGTCGATGGGCACCGAGATCTCCTGGCTGTTGCCTGCCGCGCTGATCGCCTTGGTGGCCGGGCTGTGGTTCACCAGGCGCGCGCCGCGCACTGACCGGACCCGCGCCTCGCTGCTGCTATGGGGCGGCTGGCTGGTGGTCACAGTCGTCGTCTTCAGCTTCATGAAGGGGATCATGCACCCCTACTACACGATCGCCCTGGCGCCGGCGATCGGCGCAGTGATCGGCATCGGTGTGCGAGAACTGTGGCACGGCAGGCAGTTTGTGTCATCGCGGGTGGTACTCGGGGCAATGTTGGTGACCACCGGAGTGTGGAACTTCATCCTTCTTGACCGCACTCCGGACTGGCTGCCGTGGCTGCGGTGGACCATTCTGGCCGGCTCGATCCTGGTGTCCGCGGTCCTGCTGGCCGGTGCTCACCGTCTGGGCCGCTGGACGGTCGCGGTCGCCGCGGCCGGCCTGCTGTTCGGGTTGGGCGCCACCGCCGCCTACACCGTCGAAACCGTCGCCGGCAATCACGGGGGCGGTGTCCCGACGTCGGGTCCGGCACGATCGAACACGGGGTTCGGCTTCGGTGGTCCCGGCGGTCCAGGTGGACAGGGCGTCCAGGCGTCGGAGAACTCCGAACTCAAGGTGTTTCTCACCCAGGCCGACAACCGTTGGGCCGCAGCCACTGTCGGCTCGCATACGGCCGGCAGCCTGGAGCTGGCCACCGGCACGTCGATCATGTCGATCGGCGGGTTCAGCGGTGGCGACAACTCACCGACACTGGAACAGTTCCAGAGCTACGTCGCGACGGGGCAGGTCCACTACTTCATCGCAGGCAACGGCCCCGGTGGCGGCCATCGCGGGCCCGGCGGCGACTCGGGTGCCGGCACGCAGATCACCCAGTGGGTGCAGCAGCACTTCACCGCACAAGATGTGGGTGGAACCGAGGTCTACGACCTGACCGCGCCGAACTAACCCGTCAATTACCGTCCGGGGGTGGCCCGCACTTCGTACCATCTGACGTTATCGGCTGGCGGGAGTAGGGGTCATGGGTAACGCAGCACATATCGGCAGGGTCGGGGCGCTCGCAGTAGCCCTCGGAATCGGTTCCTGGTTGGCAAGCACACCCTGTGTCGCGGATGCCCAGCCGTCGAACACCTCGACTGCCTCGGGCAGCACGGCATCGGCGGCCAAGGCGAAACCCGCGGCAGTGGGCAAGACGCACCGGGTGACGCCTAGTTTGGCTGCCGACTCAGGGTCTGCCAAAGTGGCCAAGCCCGCGCAACTTTCGGCGCCGGTGGTGCACGCGCCGACAGCGCACTCGGTCGTCATCGCATTGCATTCTCTGGTCGGCGATGGCACGCCGCCTTCGCCGGCGACGATCTCGTCGATGCTGGCGTACGCGGGCGACGAATTGCGTCGCATCACCGGTATCGGCAAGGCAGGCGCGGTCACCACCACCGCGGTACCGGCTACCGGGCCCAATCTGCTGACGAATCCGGGCGCCGAGCTCGGCGATCCGGCCGGGTACGGCAACAGCACGGTCAGTGTGCCGGGGTGGACGGCAGCAGGTACCCCGACCGTGGTTCAGTACGGCGAGCTCCGCAACGCGTGGCCGGTGGGCCTGAGCTTCGCATGGCCGAATCTTCCCGCCATCGTCTCGTTCCCGGGCGTCAACGCGGCACCGCCCGGTGGCGGCGCCCAGTTCTTCGGTGGCGGCGACGTCGCCACGTCCAAGCTCTCCCAAACCGTGGACCTCAGTGCCTCCAGCGCTGAGATCGACAGTGGCACAGTCCCGTTCAACCTCAACGGTTACTTGGGTGGCTACCTGCTGGATCCGTCATTCGCCAGTGTGAAAGTCACCTTCCTGGATCAGAACCAGCTCTACCTCGGAAGCTCGACAATCGGGCCGGTCTCCAACCTGGATCGCTGGGGGCAGACCGGATTCCGGCAACGCACCTCCATCGGAACCGTGCCGGTCGGCACCCGCAGCGCCGTCGTCACCTTGACCATGCACGACCTGAATCCGGTGGTGATCGGTTTCACGGCCCGGTACAACAACGCGTACGCCGACAACCTGTCCTTCAGCATCGGCACCGCCCAAGCCGCGCCGCCCGCGCCGGCGCCGCCGGTGTCCGATGTCCAGCCGCTCGACCACGTGTTCCTGGTCTACATGGAGAACAAGGGCTACAACGACATCGTCGGAAGCCCGAACGCGCCGTTCCTGAACAGCTTGATCAACGGATACGGGCTCGCCAACAACTATTACGCGGTGACCCACCCCAGCCTGCCGAACTACTACGCGATCGCCGGCGGCCAGGTCTACGGCAAGACCTACAACTGCAAGTCGGTGTGCATCACCGATCCGAACAACCTCGCCGTCAACCTCGACACTCACAGTAAGACGTGGGCGGCCTACGCCCAGGGCATGACGCTGGGCCAGCCTTTGGTCAATACCGCGAACTACTCGACCGACCAGACGCCCTGGCCGGCATTCGCGGGCATCGGTGACAACCAGGCCTACGCCGCCGCGCACATGTTCCCGCTGACCCAGATGGCGACCGACCTCCAATCAGACGCGACCACACCTGATTTCGTGTGGTTCGCCGCCGACGAGAACTCCAACGGCGAGGGTCCGGTCAGCTCTCTGGCGGGGGTGGCGCATTTCGCGTTCTCGCAGATCGATCCGCGCCACCAGTACAACGTTCCCGCGCTCGACCAGTTCTTGGCGGACAACGTCCCGACGATCATGAACTCAGACGTCTGGAACACCACCAAGTCGGTGCTGATCGTCACGTTCGACGAGGACAACAACAACATCACACTGGGCTTCGGCAACGAGGGCAACCATGTCGTCACGGTGGTGATCCCCTCGCCGATGGCGGTCAGCGCGGGCGGCATGAAGGGCGGCGCTTTCGTCGTCACCGACCACTACGACCACTACAGCACTCTGCGCACCATCGAGGACGCGCTCGGGTTGCCGCCGATGACCAACAACGACAAGTACGCCCAACCGCTCAACGGATTCTGGACCTGACGCCGTCGTCCTAGGCAAGGATTGCGGTATGACACCCAAGCCGCCTTCCGCCGTCATCGAGGCCGCTCATGCCGAGCACCTGGAATCCCTGCCGTTCGAGGACACCGCCGACTTCGACGCCGCCGACCGCGGCTTCATCGCCGCCCTGACCCCGTGCGTGGTCCGGGCCGCCGACGGACGGGTGGTGTGGGACAACGACGCGTACGGATTCCTCGACGGGGATGCGCCGACATCGGTCCACCCGAGCCTGTGGCGGCAGTCCATTCTGGCCGCCAAGCAGGGCCTCTACGAGGTGGTCGAGGGCATTTACCAGGTCCGCGGACTGGACCTGTCCAACATCAGCTTCATCGAGGGCGACACCGGCATCGTGGTGATCGATCCGCTGGTCTCCACCGAAACTGCCGCGGCCGCTCTGGCGCTCTACCGCGCGCACCGTGGTGACCGGCCCGTGGTCGCGGTCATTTACACCCACTCCCATGTCGACCACTTCGGCGGTGTCCTCGGAGTGACCACCCAGGCCGATGTCGATGCGGGCAAGGTCGCGGTGCTGGCCCCGGAGGGGTTCACCGAGCACGCCGTCCAGGAGAACGTCTACGCCGGCACCGCGATGGCCCGTCGTGCCGGCTACATGTACGGCGCCGTCCTCGACCGCGGCCCGCAAGGGCAGGTCGGCTGCGGGTTGGGGCAGACCCCGTCGACGGGTGAGGTCGCGATCATCGTGCCGACCATCGACATCACCACCACCGGCGAGAAGCACACCATCGACGGCGTCGAGATCGAATTCCAGATGGCGCCGGGCACCGAAGCGCCCGCCGAGATGCACTTCTACTTTCCGAAATTCCGCGCGTTGTGCATGGCGGAGAACGCCACGCACAACTTGCACAACCTGCTGACGTTGCGCGGGGCGCTGGTCCGCGACCCGCACGGGTGGTCGGGGTACCTGACCGAGGCCATCGAGACGTTCGCCGAACGCACCGACGTGGTGTTCGCATCGCATCACTGGCCAACCTGGGGACAGGACAACATCGTCGAATTCCTGTCCCTGCAACGCGATCTCTACGCCTACCTGCACGACCAGACACTGCGGCAGCTCAACCAGGGTTTCACCGGCATCGAGATCGCCGAGGGTTTCCAGATGCCGCCCGCGCTGCAGAAGGCGTGGCATGCGCACGGCTACTACGGATCGGTCAGCCATAACGTCAAAGCCGTCTACCAGCGGTACATGGGCTGGTTCGATGGCAACCCGGCACGGTTGTGGGCCCATCCGCCGGAAGCGATCGGGCCACGCTACGTCGAGGCGATGGGCGGTGCCGACCGGGTGGTCGAGCTGGCCCGTACGGCCGCCGAATCCGGTGACTACCGTTGGGCGGCAACGCTACTGGATCACGTCATCTTCACCGACGAACAGCATGCGGGTGCCAGGGAGCTGTACGCCGACACACTCGAGCAGATGGCGTACGGCGCCGAGTGCGCGACGTGGCGCAATTTCTTCCTGTCCGGGTCCACCGAGCTGCGCGACGGGAACTTCGGCACGCCCACCCAGGCGGCCTCGAGCACTCTGCTCGCCCAGCTCACGCCGGAGCAGATGTTCGACGTGCTGGCGATCAGCGTCAACGGACCGCGGTCGTGGGATCTGGACATCGCTCTGGATGTGATCTTCGCCGACCTCGACGCTAATTACCGGCTCACCCTGCGTAATGGTGTGTTGGTCTACCGGCAGTGCCCGGCCGACGAGTCGACGGCGACCGCCACCATCCGGCTGGCCACCAAGTTGCGGCTATTGGCTGCTGCGGCAGGAGATTTCACCTCGCCGGGTCTGGAGACCAGCGGTGATCCACAAGCGCTACAAACCTTCCTCGGGGCGCTGGATCAGCCGGACCCGAGCTTCAACATCATCACGCCCTAGTACTGGCCGGGTCGGCTGTTAGGCGAGCGGGTAGTCGACCACGTTGGCCACCGGTCCCTGAGCGCCTAGGCCGGACGCGGCCTCTATCCACTGGCCGGTGACGATCAGGGTGAGGTTGGGCAGATTGACGATGTAGTCGCCATACGTCCGAAGGTAGGGATCGCCGACGTAGATGGCGCCGCCGTAGTCCGGCAGCAGATTCTGTACGACAGTACTGGATTCGGAGTCTTTGACCTGGGTCGAACTGTTGTACAGCACGGATGCTTCGATTTCGATCTGCAGGCCGACGAACACGCCGGCCTTCTCCTTGAGCTTTATTCCGCCGCCACCGGCCCAACTGGTCGACTCGCTCTTGGTGGTGGTGATGGTGTAGTAGTAGCTGTTCTCATTCGAGCCGCGGTTGATGTGCTGCTGGACCGGCCCGGTTGTCGGGGCGTTGTAGTAGACGTCGCCGGTGACGTTCACGCCGCACGAACCGGGGACCGAACCGCTATGCGCCGGTGAGCACCCCGTGTCGACGGCGGCGGAGGCGAGGTTCGGATCCTCGGTGACGTCGATCGTTCCCGGATTCGCGTATGGGTAGACGAGGTACATCCAGGCCTCGTCCTTGCCGTAGCCGGTTGCCATGCATCCACTGCTGCTTTGGCAGGTGACGAGCGGCGCGCTGCCCCCGTTGAACACCTTGAACTCCGCCGACGCGTCGATTCCGGTTTCGTTCGTCCACGTCACGTAGGCCTCTTGGTCATGCCAGACGCTGTAGTCCACCTCGAAGTCAATTTCCTGAAAGGGCTGCAAAATAAAGCCCTTCTGCGGCGAGTAATCCTCTTCGTATTCTCCGGTGATGCTGCTGAGCGTCTGCGGGTACGGCGTGAGGTTGACGACCCGGAACGTCTGCGAGCTGATTGCCCGGCCGGTGAGCATGATGCTGGGCACGGTGCGCAACGCCCGCGCCTCACTGTTGACGAAGTCGTCGATGATCTTGACCAGAGTCTTCCGGGTGGCGGTCGGTGCCGGAGCGGGTGCCGCGATGTCGGGCACCGTCCCCGCGTCGACCGCGGTGCTGTCCGGGGGAGTCGGAACCGAATCGGAGTCGGGATGTGGGTGCGGGCCGGTTCCGATCTTCCAGTCGTCGGTGGTGTAGGTGACTGCGAGGGGGGTGCCGTCGGGGTCCAGCGACCCTGACGGCGCGAGGCTGACGTACTCGACGTTCGGGATGGTGATGGTGACGCCCGATTCGGTGAGAGTCATGTTGACGAAGTCGTGGTACTCGGGATACTGCACGTATATCTGGCCGTAGCTACCCGGCGGGACATTCAAGTCCACCTGCGACTCGGTGGTGACGCCGTCGCTCCAGCTGTGGCCGTACTTCTGTTGCAGCAATGCACCGATCTCACTCTGGAACACCAACGGCCCCAGCGAGAAGTTCAGTGAACTGCCGGCAACCACTTTCAGGTTCTGCTCGACGCCGCTGGTCTTGGTCACCTCGTGGGTCACTTTGTACCGGTTGGTCGAGTCGACGCTGCCGTCGTTGAAGAGAGTGTTGCCGACCAGCTGCGGGGCGCTGAGCAGAACCTGCTCGCCGACGACTTCCTGGCCACAGCTGCCCGCCACTTTGCACAGCGCCATGGCGACCAGCGCCTGACCCACCGCGTCGGTCGGGTCGATCGTGATGTCGGCGCCAGCCTTGGGTAACACCACCACGGTTTGTCGCGCGGGAATTTCTGAGATGCCGTTGATGGGTTCCGGGGTGTCGAAGATGAGGGTCTGCAGATCGCTATTCGACACCGATGCGCTGGCCCCGCCGGCTTCGGCGTCCACGCTCACCGTCGTGGATCCGTTCGACCACACCATCGTGCCCTCATAGGTCCAGGTTTTGTCCCATTCGCTGGTGCCCTGGTAGAACCCCACCTGAACCAGCCGGGCATTGTCGAGGACGAACCCTTCTTGTGGGCCGTAGGTCAGCGGCTGCTTGGTATCGAGACTGGTGAGGGTGATCGGCCCGCCGGTCAGGTTGAGAACGGTGACCTCGGTGCGCACGAACGGCAGACTGAAGTCGCTGGTGGGGTTGCAGACGCCGTCTTTGCACTGACCCGGGTCCAGCGGATCGGCGACGCCGATGAGGTTCCTGACCAAGGTGTTCGCCGGCGCCAGTACGGTGTTCACCGCCAGACCAATCCGTCGGCCCAGTTCCTCGAGCGGGTGATCGCCGAGTTCGCGGCGTGCGGCGGCGGCCAGCAGCCAGTTCGCCGGTGACTCCGAGTTCCCGGTCAGGGGCGCGGGTCTGGGTCTCAACGTGCCGGTGCCGGGCCGTGCGGTGGTGACGGACCGCACGACACTTGTGGCCTGGACCACGGTTGTCGCCCGCTTGGTCGCTCCGGTCGATTTCGGTTGCCCGGTACGTGTTTTCGACGTGGGCACCTTGTTCGGAGTCGAGCCCGCCGACGATTGATGGTCCCCGGTCGTGTCGGCAGTAGCGGTCGGGGCGCCGGCGTTGGCCAATGCCACCCCGAGTCCGAGAGCCACGGTCGCGGCTGCTGCGCGAGTGGTGAGCATTGCCCGTTTCATCGAGTTCCCCAACTGTCGACCGAACGCGCCGGACTAGATTGCTGCGCAACTGATTCCTATCAGGGCAAGCCGTCCGGTTGTTGAATCGAGTAGCTCTGTTAACCAGATGATGACGATGCGCTCGACTTTCGGACGCCCACCGATCGCCCTGCGTTCACGACGCCTCGTCTCACGTCAGTCGACGTCGATGACAACCTTGCCGATCGCTTTACGGTCGGCGACATAGCGCAGCGCGGCCGCCGCCTGTTCCAGCGGGAACCGCGCCCCGAGGTACGGGCGCAGCTTGCCCTCGGCGAACAACTGCGCAAGCTCGGCGTCGTCGCGCGCGATGTCGTCGGGGTAGTCGGTGGCGAACGTCCGGATCTCCATGCCCTGCACAGTGATTCCCTTGAGCATCACCAGGTTCAACGGAATCCGGGGGATCTCACCGGCCGCATAGCCCAGCGTCACGAACTTTCCGCCACGGCCGAGGCTGCGCAGGGCCGGCTCGGAGTAGTGACCACCGACAGGGTCGAGGACCACGCGCGTGCCGGCCTCGCCGGTGATCTCCTTGAGCCTGCTCTTGAGGTCCTCCCGGTCATAGTCGATCACCTCTGTGGCGCCGCGCCGGCGGCACACCTCAAGCTTCTCGGCGCCCGACGCGGCGGCAATGACCTTGGCGCCCATCAGAACCGCGATGTCGACGGCGGCCAGGCCGACACCACCACCGGCACCCAGGACGACCACCCAGTCGCCGGGCCGGACGGGAGCGACGGTGCGCAGGGTGTAGTAGGCCGTGCGGTTGGTTACCCCGAATGCGGCGGCATCGGCATAATCGACACCGTCCGGAACGCGGGTCAGACCCCGCGCATCGACCAGCGCCTGCTCGGCGAACCCGCCGACGAAGGTGGTGGCCGACACCCGATCGCCCGGCCGGAAGTCGACACCGTCGCCGACGGCCAGCACCTCACCGGCCAGCTCACTGCCCGGGCTGAACGGCGGCGGCACCTTGATCTGATACTTGCCGGCGATCAGCAGCACGTCGGGATAGTTGACCGCGGCGGCATGCACCTTGACGACCACCTGACCGGGACCCGGTGTGGGGTCCGGCAGTTCGTCCAGGACCAGATCCTCCGGGGTGCCGTACTCGCGGCAGACGACGGCGCGCATCAGCTGGTCGCTTCCGGCAGTCCGAGGCCTCGCAGACAGAACCCGACGAGGTGGTTGATGTCCTTGCGACCCGGTTGGTCGGTGGAGTTCACGTAGCGGCGCATCGTGCCGACGGTACACACGAACACCGCGTCGGCATCACGCTGGGGATCGCTACTGCCGAGTTGGCGAATCGGCTCGACCAGCAGCGCGCGCATGGCGGCCAGGATTTCCTCCTCGCCGAGGCGGCGCTTGTCGGAGTCGGACATCTGCACCACCAGAGCGCGGCTCATGCCGATCAGCTCCGGATCGGCGACCTGGGCCAGCGCCCCGCTGATCCATCGGGTGATCTTGCCTTTCGGGGTGGATTCCTTGGCCATCTGGTGCTCCAGATACGAAACCACCATTGCCGCACCGCGTTCCATGACCGCCAACATCAGATCGTCCTTGCCGGCGAAGTAGCGGTAGAACGCCTTGTTGGAGACGCCGGCCTCGGCGACGATGTCGCTGACTCGCGGTGCGTCGGGGGAGACCCGCTGCAACACCCTCAGTGCGGCGGCCAGGATGCGCTCCACGTCCTCGGTGGCCTCGCGTTGGCGGTCGTCGAGGGCCCGCACCACGGCGGCCGCGGCTCTGCTGGTCACGGCGAAACAGGCAGCGCAGGAATGCGATCGACCAGGTGGCCGTACTTCTCCCGGGCTCGCTCGATCCGGTTGGGCAGGAACTCACTGGGCCAGACCGGGTCCTCCGCCTCGTAGCCTTTGAGAATTTGGCGGGCCAGGTTGACCTTGTGCGCCTCGGTCGGCCCGTCGGCCAGCCCCAACGTGATCCCGCCCATGAGCACACTGGTCAGCGGCATCTGGTCGGTCAGTCCGAGGCCGCCGTGCACCTGAATCGCCCGCAGGCCGATGGACTTCAGCACGGAGGCGGTCGCGATCTTGCAGGCCGCGATCTCCTCCCGTGCGGCCCGCTCACCGGCGGTGTCGACCAGCCATGCGGCGTGCAACACCATGAGCCGGAACTGGGTCAGCTCCACGAACGAGTCGGCGACCATCTCCTGGATCAGTTGCTTGTCAGCCAGCAGACTTCCTTGCGTGAAGCGGCTTTTCGCGCGGCGAGCCATCGCGTCGATCGCGCGTTGGGCCACCCCGATCGAGCGCATCGCGTGATGCAGGCGCCCACCGGCCAGCCGGGACTGGGCGACACCGAAGCCGTGCCCTTCCTCGCCGAGCATCGCCGACGCGGGGACCCGGACGTTGTCGTAGTGCACCAGTGAGTGTCCGGGGTCGTGGGAGTGCGAGCCGACCAGGTGGTGCGTCGCCTCGATGTGGACGCCCGGGGTGTCGGCCGGGACCAGGAACGTCGAGGCGCCCGTGTGGACCGGCACATCCGGATCGGTGATCGCGACCACGATGAAGAACGACGCGACCGAGGCGTTCGACGACCAGTACTTGCGGCCGTTGATAACCCAGTCGGAGTCTTTTCCGGTACCGTCGCGCACCGCGCGGGTGGTGAACACCCGCGGATCGGATCCACCCTGCGGTTCGGTCATCGAGAACGTCGAGAAAATCTCCCCGGACAACAGCCCGGTCAGGTACCGCTGCTTCTGTTCCTCGGTGCCGAAGCGGGCCAGGATCTCGGCGTTGCCGGTATCCGGTGCCTGGGTGCCGAAGATGATCGACGACCACGTTGCGCGGCCGAGGATTTCGTTGATCAGCGTGAGCTTGACCGCCCCGAAGCCCTGGCCGCCCAGCTCGGGCCCGAGGTGCGGCGCCCACAGACCCTGGTCGCGCACCTTCTGCTTGAGCGGGTCTACGACCCTGCGGCGCTCGTCGTTGAGCGGCAGGAACTCGCAGCTCGGGAAGATCACTTCGAGCGGTTCGATCTCGTCGCGCACGAAAGTCCGGATCCACTCGAGCTTCTCCTCGAATTCCGGCTCGGTGGAAAAGTCCCACGCCATCGTCGTACTCCTTTACGGGATTCCGCCGTCGGCCCGAAGGATCGAGCCGGTGGTGAAGCTGGACGCATCGGACATCAGGAACAGTGCGGCGCCGATGATTTCGCTCGGTTCACCGGCCCGCTGCAAGGCGTGGCGGCTGAACGGGTTCTCGGAGCCGCTGGGCCCATCTGTCCGGCCGAGCCCTAGGCCCCAGGCCTTGCTGATGTCGGTGAGGAACGGTCCCGGCATCAGCGTGTTGACCCGCACCGTCGGCCCGAACGCCGCCGCGAGGCCTTCGGTCATCGCGTTCAGCCCGGCTTTGGATGCCGCGTACGGAATGAACGACGGATGCGGTCGCAGCGACCCGTGGGTGCTGACGTTGATGATCACACCGCCACCGTCGGCGACCATGCGTTCACCCACCAGTGCCGAAAGGCGGAACGGCCCCTTCAGATTCAGGTTCATCACCGCGTCGAACAGTTTCTCACTGACACCGGTGAGCTTGTCGTAGGTCGGCGACATACCGGCATTGTTCACCAGCACATCAAGCTTGCCGAACCGGTCGTAGACCGCATTGACCAAGCCGTCGAGCTCATCCCATCGCCCGACGTGCACACGAAAGGGCATTGCGGTGCAGCCGGTTTCGGCCTCGATCTCCTTGGCCGTCGCCACACAGGTGTCGAACTTGCGGCTGGCGATCACCACGTCCGCGCCGCAGCGCGCGGCCGCCATCGCCATCTCGCGGCCCAGGCCACGGCTACCGCCGGTGACCAGTATCACGCGGCCGGTCAGATCGAAAAGAGTGTCTGCGTAGCCCATTCAGGCCTCCTCACCGGATTGCGCCAACCGGGCCGCGGTGGCGATCAGATCGGGCACCATCGCGCCGAAAGCCTCAACCACTTTCGGGTCTGCCTTGCCACCGTTGACCGCGGCGGCGTAGGTCTTCTCCAGCACGATGCCCAGCTTCCAATTGGCCAGCACCAGGTAGTAGTGGATGTTCTCGCATCCCAGCCCGCTGACCTTCTCATAGTGCGCCAGCAGCTCACTGCGCGTGGGCATACCGTCCATCGGCAGGTAGAAGCCGGTGTCCTTGGGATGTTCGCCGTCGTAGCCGAGCAGCGCCCATGCCACGTCCAGCAGCGGGTCGCCGATCGTGGTCATCTCCCAGTCCACGATCGCGGCCAGCCGCCCGGGTGCGCCGTGGGCGTACATGACGTTGGCGAACTGGTAGTCGCCGTGCATGATCCCGGGGGTGTAGTGCGCGGGCCGGTTGTCGCGCAACCACTGCGACGCCGCGTCGAGCCCGGGCAGTTCGCGCACCTGGAACGCGGCGAGGAACGCGAGCCAACGATCCACCTGTCGGTCGTGGAAACCGTCGGGTTTGCCGAACCCCTCCAGGCCTTGCGCCTTCCAATCCACCCGGCCGAGCTTCGCCGCGCCCTCGATCAGCTGGAAGGCGAGGTCGCGGCGGGCGTCGAGGTCGGCGTCGAACGGCGCCTCCCAGCCGCCCTCCATGGGGCTCCAGCCGTCGACTTCCTTCATGAGATAGAAGGGCTTGCCGAGAACATCACCACTCTCGTCGGCGGCCACCAATTCGGCGTGCGGCACGTCAGTGCCCTTCAAGGCCCGTTCCAGACGGATTTCGCGAAGCAGTTCACCGAGGCGGCGCTCGTCGGCGCGCGGTCCGGGCATCCGCAGCACCATGCCCTCACCACCGCGTTTGATCCGGTAAAGCATGTTCTGCGACCCGCCCTTGAGGACCTCGGCGACAGGCTCCTCGCCGAGCCCGGGTGCGTCCTGGGTGTCGAGCCATCGGCCGAGCGTCGCGGTGTCGAGGTCCGCGGGGCTTTGCGTTCTCGTCATGGAACTCCTCAATCTCCATTCGGAGAATAGCATTCTCCGCGCGCGGAGCCACTAGCCTTTGGCACACGCATAGCGAAAGGGGCGACGATGGCCGGACCGCTGGAGGGCATCAAGGTTGTCGAGCTCGGGGTGTGGGTCGCCGGGCCGGCCGCCGGAGGAGTCCTGGCCGACTGGGGTGCCGACGTCGTCAAGATCGAACCGCCGACCGGCGACCCTGGCCGGATGTTCGGCCGGATGCTCGGACTCGACGACGGCAGCAACCCTCCGTTCGAGATGGACAACCGGTCCAAGCGCAGCATCGTGCTCGACCTGACCACCGACGGTGGACTGGCTACCGCGCGCCAATTGCTCACGGCGGCAGATGTTTTCCTCACCAACGTCCGGCCGGACGCGCTCGGACGACTCGATCTCGACTATCCGTCCGTGGCCGCCCTGAATCCGGGCCTGGTCTACGGCCTGATCACCGGGTACGGCGAGAGCGGACCTGAAGCCAACCGCCCGGCCTACGACGTCGCCGCGTTCTGGGCCCGCTCCGGGGTGGCCGATCTGCTCACCCGTCCCGGCGACAGCCCGCCGTTCCAGCGGGGCGGAATGGGCGATCACATGACCGGGATGACGCTGGCCGCAGCCATCAACGCCGCACTGGTCGCCCGCGCCCGCACCGGCGAAGGACAACTGGTGACCACCTCCCTCTACCGCCAGGGCGCCTACACCATCAGCTTCGACCTCAATACCTTCCTGCTGACCGGCAATCCGATCGCGATCGGTCAGCGCGAGACGATGTTCAACCCGTGCATGAACAACTACCTGGCGGCCGACGGGCGGCGACTCTGGATCGTCGGACTGGAAGCCGACCGGCACTGGCCGTCGCTGTGCCGTGCAGTCGGACGCCCGGAGTGGTTGACCGACAACCGGTTTACCACCGCCCGCGACCGCGCGATCAATTCCCGTGAGCTCATCGCGACGCTCGACGAGATCTTCGCGACGAAGACGCTCGCCGAATGGGCCGAGGCGTTCGACGCCGAGCCCGACCTGTTCTGGTCGCCGGTGAACTCGATGGAGGACGTCCTCGCCGACGAGCAGTTCCACGCCGCGGGCGGTCTGGTCGACGTGCCCGACGGCGGCCCGATGATCGCCACCCCTGCCGACTTCCACGGCACCCCGTGGGCGCCGCGGTCGGCCGCCCCGAAGCTCGGTGAGCACACCGACGAGGTCCTCGCCGAGCTCGCCGGACGTGCGGGATATCGTTGAAAATCGTCGAAGAATCCGCGACAACTCACACGCTCGGCGCGTGAAAGGACCACCGTACCCATGCAGCTGCTGCTCGTCAGGCATGCCCTGCCACACCGCACCGAGGCCGGCGAAGGCAGCGATCCGGAACTCTCCGAGGAGGGCTGGGACCAGGCCAGGCGACTGCCTGACGCGCTGGACCGATTCCCGCTCGCCCGGTTGATCAGCAGCCCGCAGCGGCGCGCGCTGCAGACTGCCGAGCCGGTCGCGAAGGCCACCGGGTTGACCGTCGACATCGACGACCGGCTGGCCGAGTACGACCGCGGGCTGTCCCACTACGTGCCGATCGAACAGGTGCGCAAAGAGCGGCCCGAGGAGTGGGCGCGGATGGCCGACGGCCGGCTGCCCAGCACCGTCGACGAGGACGAGTTCCGCGGCCGGGTAGGTGCGGCGCTGAGCGATATCGTCGCGGGGGCCGACCACGACGAGACCGTGGCCGTATTCAGCCACGGCGGGGTGATCAACGTGATCCTGCACGAGCTGCTCGGCACCAAACGGCTGCTGTCGTTCCCCATCGACTACGTGTCGATCACCCGCCTGCTGTACGCCCGCAGCGGGTTCGGCACGGTGGCGGCGGTCAACACAACCGAACATGTTTGGGATCTCTTGCCGCGCAACCAGCGCTATTAGCTATACATAGCGGGTGACTTCTCTGGACGGGCTCGACCTGGCGGCACTCGACCGGCATCTGCGATCGGCGGGCATCCCGCGCAGCGGGGAACTGCAGGCGGAGTTCATCTCCGGTGGCCGGTCGAACCTGACCTTCCTGATTTTCGACGACGCCTCCAAATGGGTGTTGCGCCGCCCGCCGCTGCACGGGCTCACCCCGTCGGCGCACGATATGGCTCGCGAATATCGGGTGGTGGCCGCATTGGCAGGCAGCCCGGTGCCGGTCGCGCCCGCGGTTACCATGCGCGACGACGATTCCGTCGGGGGAGCGCCGTTCCAGATGGTGGAATATGTGGCGGGCCAAGTGGTTCGCACCCGCGCCGAACTCGATGCGCTCGGCGACGCCGGCGTGGTCAGCGATTGCGTCGACAGCCTCATCCGGGTGCTTGTCGACCTTCACGAGGTCGATCCCGACGCCGTCGGCTTGGGCGACTTCGGCAAGCCGGTGGGGTATCTCGAACGACAGGTGCGGCGGTGGGGGTCGCAGTGGCAACACGTTCGGCTGCCCGACGATCCCCGCGACGGCGACGTCGAACGGCTGCATTCCAAACTGGCCGACGCGGTGCCGCCGGAAAGCCGTAGCGCGATCGTGCACGGCGATTACCGCATCGACAACACCATCATCGACGCGGGTGACCCGACAATTGTTCGGGCGGTGCTGGATTGGGAGATGTCCACCCTCGGAGACCCGCTGGCCGACGTCGCAGTGATGTGTGTGCAACGGGATCCGATGCTGGACTTGCTCAGCCAGGAGCACAAGTCGTGGACGGCCCCGCAGATGCCGACGGCCGAGGACCTGGCCCAGCGCTATTCGGTAGCTTCAGGAAACCCATTGGCGCACTGGAACTTCCACATGGCCCTGGGCTATTTCAAGCTGGCGATCATCGTGGCCGGAATCGACTTCCGGCGCCGGATGTCCGAGGACGCCGCCGGCGAGGACGACCAGGCAGGGGAGGCCGTCGCCGTGCTGATCAGCCGCGGTCTGGAGTTTTTCGGCTAGGTCGTGCGGGCGGCCCGCAGGTTCTTCTTGGCGGCGCGGCGGAGTTGGAAGATGCGCGCCGCCCCGGCCAGCACGGTCACCAGTGCGCCGGCCACCGCGGCCATCAGGATCGCGACGCCCAAAGGCAGTGACCAGTGCCAGCCCAAGAACGCGAACGACGTCGATCCGGTGTTCTGGGCGATGAAGATCAGCAGGACCGTCAGGATCAACAATCCGAAGATCAACGACGACCACAAGGCCGCGGCGCGGGTGAACTTGACCTCGTTCACCGCCTTGGCAGTGGTGGGCGCGGGAGGTTCCGGAGCCGGGGGCGCCGGCGGGATCGGCGGCGTCGGCTCGTAATGCGGGCCCGTAGGTTCACTGGTCGTCACGTAGTCATTGTTCCCTCCCAGGCCGTTCAGAAACAATGGCTTGATGACAGAACGGTGACGTTTGCCCTGATCTAAACCTCGGCGCAGGACGGTAAGTGCCGTTACTGTCGGAAAAACGGGTCGGGCTGAAAGGACGCGCATGAATGCGTCGCGGGGCGGAAAGCGACTGTGGTTTGCGGCGATATTGTTCGCGCTCGTGATGCCGGTGGTGGTCTCCTGTGGCAGCGCCAATCCTCTCGGTGGCGGATCGGCGTCCGGTGATCTGAAGAATCTGGTGGTCGGCTCGGCGGACTTCCCGGAGTCGAAGATCATCGCCGAGATTTACGCGCAGGCCTTGGAGGCCAACGGTTTCACCGTGGGGCGGCAGTTCGGCATCGGCAGCCGCGAGACCTACATTCCCGCGGTGCGTGACCACTCCATCGACCTGGTGCCCGAATACACCGGAAACCTCTTGCAGTACTTCGATTCCAAGACCACGGTGACCACGCCGGATGAGGTCGAGTTGGCGTTGTTCCGGGTGCTGCCCGGCGATCTGTCGATCCTGACTCCCTCGCCGGCCAACGACACCGACACCGTCGCCGTGTCCGAAGCCACCGCGCAAAAGTGGAATCTCAAGACCATCGGCGACCTGGCCGCACATTCCGCGGAGGTCAAGTTCGGTGGACCGTCGGAGTTCCAGACCCGCACGGAGGGGCTGCCGGGCCTGAAGGCCAAATACGGCCTGGACATCAAGCCGGACAACTTCGTATCGATCAGCGACGGCGGCGGACCGGCGACGGTGCGTGCACTGGTGGACGGCACCGTCACCGCCGCCGACATCTTCAGCACCTCGCCGGCCATCCCCCAGAACAAGCTGGTCGTCCTGGAAGACCCCAAGAACAACTTCCTGGCGGCCAATGTCGTGCCGCTGGTCAGTTCGCAGAAGAAGTCCGACGAACTCAAGACGGTGCTGGATGCGGTGTCGGCGAAGCTGAGCACCGAGGCACTCATCGAACTCAACACCGCAGTGTCCGGCAACTCCGGAGTCGACCCCGACGAGGCGGCGCGAAAGTGGATACGTGACAACGGTTTCGACAAGCCGATCGGGAAATAGATGATCACCTTCGCCAACGTCACGAAGACCTACCCGGACGGCACCGTCGCGGTCGACGACCTGAGTATGGAGGTGCCGACGGGCACGCTGACGGTGTTCGTCGGGCCGTCGGGCTGCGGCAAGACGACCTCGATGCGGATGATCAACCGGATGATCGAACCCAGTTCCGGGACGATCACCGTCGACGGCCGCGACATCGCCGGTGTCAACCCGGTCAAGCTGCGGCTCAGGATCGGCTATGTCATCCAGAGCGGCGGACTGATGCCCCATCAGCGCGTGATCGACAACGTGGCAACGGTGCCGGTGCTCAAAGGTGAGTCGCGGCGGACCGCTCGCAAGGCCGCCTACGCGGTGCTGGAGCGGGTGGGTCTCGATCCCAAGCTGGGTGACCGCTATCCCGCGCAGCTGTCCGGCGGCCAACAGCAGCGCGTCGGCGTGGCCCGCGCGCTGGCTGCCGATCCGCCGGTACTGCTGATGGACGAGCCGTTCTCGGCGGTGGACCCGGTGGTACGCGATGAGCTGCAGGCCGAAATACTGCGCCTGCAAGGAGAATTGCAGAAGACCATCGTCTTCGTCACCCATGACATCGACGAGGCGATCAAGCTGGGTGACCGGGTCGCGGTCTTCGGGCCCGGCGGCACCTTGCAGCAGTACGATGCCCCGGCCCGGCTGTTGTCCAATCCCGCCAACGAATTCGTCTCCGGGTTCATCGGCACCGACCGCGGCTATCGTGGCCTGCAGTTCCGGCAGGCTTCCGGGTTGCCGCTGCACGACATTCAGACGGTCACAGAGGCCGAGATCGATGCGCTGACGCTCTCCCCGGGAGCCTGGCGCCTGGTCACCAGGGCCGACGGCCGGCCGTACGCCTGGCTGGACGCTGACGGCGTGCAGCTGCATAGGGGTGGAAGTTCGTTGTACGACAGCACAATTGCGGGCGGCTCGCTGTTCGTTCCGGGGGGTACGTTGCGACTGGCTCTTGATGCGGCGCTGTCCTCCCCGGCCGGGCTGGGGGTGGCAGTCGACGACGACGGGCAGGTGATCGGCGGAGTGAAGGCCGACGACGTCCTGGAAGCGTTAGAGGCCCAACGGACCCCGGCGGGGCAGGAGCGCAGCGACTCGGGGGGTGGTTGAGCATGAATTATCTGCTCACCCATCTCGACAAAGCATGGGCGCTGACCGTGATTCACCTCCGGCTGTCGCTGGTTCCGGTGGTGCTGGGTCTGGTGATCGCGGTGCCGTTGGGCGCCTATGTGTGGCGGACGACCGCGCTGCGCCGGGTGACCACGGTGACGGCCAGCATCATCTTCACGATCCCGTCGCTGGCACTGTTCGTGGTGCTGCCGCTGATCATCCCGACCCGAATCCTCGACGAGGCCAATGTCATCGTCGCGCTGACCCTCTACACCACCGCGTTGTTGGTGCGGGCGGTGCCCGAAGCGCTTGACGCGGTGCCCGCCCAGGTGCGTGACGCCGCCACCGCGGTCGGCTATACCCGAGTGTCACGGATGCTCAAAGTCGAACTCCCGCTGTCGATTCCGGTCCTCATCGCCGGCCTGCGGGTGGTCGCGGTGACCAACATCTCGATGGTGTCGGTGGGTTCGGTCATCGGTATCGGCGGGCTGGGAACCTGGTTCACCGAGGGCTACCAAGCAGACAAGAGCGATCAGATCGTCGCCGGCATCATCGCGATCTTCCTGCTCGCGATCGTCATCGACGTGCTGATCCTGCTGGCCGGCCGGCTGATCACCCCGTGGGCCCGGGTGAAGGCGAGCTCATGAATTTCCTGCACCAAGCCCTCGCCTACATCTTCACCGGCGCCAACTGGGGCGGCCGGGCCGGTTTGGCGGTCCGCATCGTCGAGCACCTGCAGTACACCGCGGTCGCCGTCGTCGTCTCCGCGCTCATCGCCATCCCCATCGGCCTGCTGATCGGGCATACCGGCCGCGGCACCTTCCTGGTGGTCACCGGGGTCAACGCGCTGCGGGCACTGCCGACTCTGGGCGTGCTGCTGCTCGGAGTATTGCTGTGGGGGCTCGGGCTGCTGCCGCCGACTATCGCGCTCATGCTGCTGGGCATCCCGCCGCTGCTGGCGGGCACCTATGCCGGGATCGCGAACGTCGACCCGGCGGTGGTGGACGCCGCCCGGTCGATGGGCATGACCGAGACCAGGGTTTTGCTGCGCGTCGAGGTGCCCAATGCACTGCCGCTGATTTTGGGCGGGCTGCGCACGGCGACTCTCCAGGTGGTGGCGACGGCGACGGTGGCCGCCTACGCCAGCCTCGGTGGCCTGGGGCGCTACCTGATCGACGGCATCAAGGTCCGACAGTTCTACCTCGCCCTGGTGGGTGCGTTGCTGGTGACGGTGCTGGCCCTGGTGCTCGATGCGCTGCTGGCGCTGGCCGTGTGGGCTTCGGTGCCCGGCTCGGGCCGATTCCGGCGGATGCCGCAACCGTTGCTCGACGACGAGGTCAGTTTGGATGCACGCGTACCCACATCACAGATGAGTCGCACTTCCCGACCTGGTTACGAACGGGGCGGCCCGTCGCATACGGTAGACGGGTGAGTGCAGCCAACGACGCGACAGAAAGCGCCTGGCCGGCGATCCTGACCTGGCGCGCGCACGATGATTCGCGGATGGAATCCGCCCGGGTCCAGCTATCGGGCAAGCGGATCAAGGCCTACGGCCGCATCGTCGCCGCGGCCGCCGAGACGAACCCGGCCTTCAGCGCTTCCTATGACCTGGTGACCGACGAGACCGGCGCGACCAAACGGCTGTCCATGAGCGTCACCCTCGCCGAGCGGGACCGGCAGCTGTCGATCGCCCGCGACGAGGAAGGCATGTGGCTCGTCACCGATCACCAGGGCCAATCGCGAGGTGCGTACGAAGGCGCGCTGGACGTCGACGTCGTATTCAGCCCGTTCTTCAACGCACTGCCGATCCGGCGCACCGGCCTCTATCAGCGGGTCGATTCGGTGACGCTGCCGGTGGTGTACGTGAGTTTGCCCGACCTGACCGTCAAGCAGGCCACCATCAGCTACGGCAGCTCCGGCCCGGACACCGGGGACGGCATCAAGCTGCATTCGCCGGTCGCCGACACCACGATCACAGTCGACGCCGACGGTTTTATCGTCGACTACCCAGGACTGGCAACGCGGATCTGATCACGCCGCCGGCGCGACCGGCGGCCGCGAGTTCCGCACGCCAATCCTCTTCCCCGATCGCGATGGTCACGATCTGCGGGCGCGAGAAGCTGTCGTAGCGAGCACGGGCCGCGTGGCCGGCCTCGACGAGCTCGGCCACCGAGCCTCTGTCGGCCAGCGATGCGCGGGCCTGGTTCAGTAGCTCCAACGCGCGGTCGAGGGTGGGCAGCAGCTGCTCGGCGTTCGCCTCACACATGGCCCGCACCAGATCGGGGGCCGTTGCCGCGACCCGGGTGCCGTCCCGAAATGAGCCGGCCGCCAGAGCAAATGCCAGCGGCACCTCGCCGGCAGTCTCGGCCAATGCCTCGGCGAGTAGATGCGGCAGGTGCGAAATGCTGGCCGCCGCCGCGTCGTGCTCGTCGGACGTGGCGGGGACCACGACGGCCTGGCAGTCCAGCGCCAGGTGCATCACCTGCTCCCACACCCGGGCGTCGACGTGCTCGTCGACTGTGAGGACCCACGGCGCACCTGCGAACATCCTGGCGTCGCCCGCGCTCCACCCCGAGTGGGCGGTGCCGGCCATCGGGTGGCCGCCGACGTAGCGGTCGAGCAGGCCGGCCTTACGCACCGCATCGAGGACCGCGCGTTTGACGCTGATGACGTCGGTCAGTGGGCATTCGCCGGCGACGTCCTTGATGTGGCTGAGCAATTGCGACACCGCCGGCATGGGCACGGCCAGGACGATCAGCGCCTCACGCTCGGCGGCCCACGCCAAGGCCTCGGTCAGATCGGTGGTGGCGGAGAAACCGTCGAACCGCGCGCCCTCGGCGCCCTCGACGGATCGGTTGTAGCCGAGTGCTTCACGCCCGGCCGCGACTGCCGCTCGCAACACCGAGCCGCCGATGAGCCCGAGACCGAGGACGCACACGGGTGTCTTCGTCACATGTCCAGGTTTACACATCCAAACCGCACAGCAGATGGGTACCTGGTCAAAAGGCCTGATCAGCGACTAGCGTATGCGCCCATGGAAGCACAGCGCACCCAGAACAGCCCGGGGTCGGAGGCCCCGGATGGCTTCGGGGTGGCCGTGGTTCGCGAGGACGGCAAGTGGCGTTGCTCATCCATGAGCGCAAAGGTTTTGACCAGCCTGGCTGCCGCCGAGACGGAGTTGCGGGAATTGCGCAGCGCCGGCGCAGTGTTCGGGCTGCTGGACATCGACGACGAGTTCTTTCTGATCGTGCGGCCGGCGCCGTCGGGCACTCGGCTGCTGTTGTCGGACGCGACGGCGGCGCTGGATTACGACATCGCCGCCGAGGCGCTGGAGACTCTGGACGCCGACATTTCGGCCGAAGATCTCGAAGATGCCGACCCCTTCGAGGAAGGCGATCTCGCTGTCCTGGCCGACATCGGGCTGCCCGAGCCGGTGCTCAGCGTGATCCTCGACGAGACCGATCTGTACGCCGACGAACAGCTCGGCCGGATCGCGCGGGAGATGGGTTTCGCCGACGAGCTGTCGGCAGTGCTCGACCGCCTCGAGCGGTGAATCGCGACGAACTCTTGGTGCGCGCGGCGATCGACGCCGCCGGCCTGGCGGGGTCCGAGGATGTGCCGATCGGCGCGGTGGTGTTCGGCCCCGACGGCACCGAGCTGGCCCGGGCGGCCAACGCCCGCGAGAAGCTCGGTGACCCGACCGCACACGCCGAGATCCTGGCGCTGCGCGCGGCGGCCCAGGTGTACGGCGACGGCTGGCGGCTGGCGGGGACGACGCTGGCGGTGACCGTCGAGCCGTGCACGATGTGCGCGGGGGCGTTGGTGATGGCCCGGGTGGCGCGGGTGGTGTTCGGCGCCTGGGAGCCCAAAACCGGTGCGGCGGGCTCACTTTGGGATGTGGTGCGGGACCGGCGGTTGACGCATCGGCCGGAGGTGCGCGGGGGAGTGCTCGCCGAGGAATGCGCCGCGCTGTTGGAGGGCTTTTTCGCTCGTCAGCGCGATTTGGGTTAGCCCACCCGCGACCCGTAAGCTCTTCGACGGTGGCGTGTCCGAGCGGCCTAAGGAGCACGCCTCGAAAGCGTGTGACGGGTAACCCCCGTCCGAGGGTTCAAATCCCTCCGCCACCGCCATAAGCCCCGGACCCCGTTGTGGGTTGCGGGGCTTTTGTTCGCCGACAGTGCGGGTCCTTGGTGGTCTCGGCGCGAGATATCGACGACAACCCGCACGCTCGGCGCAGGTGGTTTGCTCGATCGCCAGCGCATCCCCGGATCTTCAGTAAAGGTAGTAAGCATGGCGAAAGATCTCCGGGCTCGGGTGTTTGTCGGGGCGACAACCGTTTTCGTCGTCGGCTCGCTTCTCGGTGCACCGGGTGCGGCGGCTGATGATTCGGTCTGTACATCAGTGGGCCAGTACTGCGGCTTCTACTCGCCGTCGCGCAACATCAGTTGTGAGATCAACACCGGTGGCCGCGTCGGTGAGGACGGGGTCTACTGCCAGACCGACTCCCCGCCCCAGTCGGTGACGTTGAACAACGACGGCACGTTCAAGTCTTGTACAGGCGTGAGCTGCCTTGGCAACGCAGCCCCGGGGATCCCCATGCTCGCCTACGGGAAGACGATGGCGCTCGGGCAATTCACATGCCGTTCCGAAGAGAGCGGGGTCAGCTGCACCGCGGCAAGCGGTCGTGGATTCGCGATCTCGCGGAGCGGCATCGGCACGGCCGGCTGACACCGCACCTGCCTGGGCCATGGCTGTGAATCGCGCTCGACGCGTCGCGATTCCCAGGAACCTCACCTACCCTGGCGCTTTGACGATTCCACGTGGTAAGCCAGGGGGTTTGTGATCATGACGACCGCTTCGACCAGCACCCGACGATTGCTTTATGCCGCAATCGGATTGGCGATCGCCGCCGCCCCGGCTGCCGCGGCGTTCGCCATCGCCGACCCCGCGCCGCGCCTGGCGGCCCAGTGTCAGGACAGCGACACCGAGGACAGCTTCTCGATGAACTGCGCGCCGACGATCATTCCCGACACCAGCGATCAGCTCACCGAGGCCGAGGTGGCCGAGCCGGGCTTCAACGGCGGCAACCACAGCGGCGGCGGTGGCGGTGGGGGCGGCGGCCACCACTGACCGATGGCCGACCCGATTCCGTTGTGCGGTTTCATCCGCGACACTCCGGGTCGGGTGTATCAGTTCGCGCACTCGCGGCGGCCTCCGCTGACCCGGGCGCGACTTCGCAAGGAAATCCGTGTGGCAAACCGGTCTAATGGGCACACGGGTTAGAAATCCACGCGGAGGTCATCGATGGAGCTGATTTCACCGACCGACTCGATGTTCTTGCTGGCCGAGTCCCGAGAACATCCCATGCACGTCGGTGGCCTGCAGCTGTTCGAGCCCCCCGACGGCGTGGGCCCGGAGTTCCTGGCCGGCATCTACAACGACCTGCTCACCTACCAAGACGTGCAGCCGACGTTCCGCAAGCATCCCGGAGCGTTCTTCGGCGGCATCGCGAACCTGACCTGGGCCATCGACCGGGACATCGATCTGGAATACCACCTGCGCCGCTCGGCGCTGCCCCAGCCGGGTCGGGTTCGTGAACTACTCGAGCTGACGTCGCGCCTGCACGGCAGTCTGCTCGATCGGCACCGGCCGTTGTGGGAGACACATCTGGTCGAAGGCCTCACCGACGGGCGGGTCGCCGTCTACACCAAGATCCACCACTCGCTGCTCGACGGCGTCTCGGCGATGAAACTGAGCCGGCGCGCCCTTTCCACGGATCCGCGAGACGACGAGCTCCGGGCGCCGTGGAGCATCGGGCCGCGCGCACGCAACAAAGCCAAGGGCCGCGGATCCCCGCTTGGCGGGCTGAGACGAGCGGCCGGATCAATCGCCGGGTTGGCCCCGTCGGCAGTGACCATCGCCCGCGCAGCCCTCGTCGAACAGCAGCTGACCCTGCCGTTCGAAGCGCCGAGAACGATGTTCAACGTGCCGATCGGTGGGGCTCGTCGCGTGGCGGCGCAGTCCTGGCCGGTCAAACGCATCCTTGCGATCAAGGACGCCGCCGGTGTCACCGTCAACGACGTCATCCTGGCGATGTGCGCCGGTGCCCTGCGGGCCTACCTGATCGAGCAGGACGCCCTGCCCGACAAACCACTGATCGCCATGGTTCCGGTCAATCTGCGCGACGAGGATGACCAGTCCAGTGGCGGCAACCAGGTCGGCGCGATTTTGTGCAACCTGGCCACCGACGAGAGCGACCCGGCCAAGCGTCTGGCAGCGATCCACTCGTCGATCAGCGGCAACAAAGAGGTGTTCCTGCAGCTGCCCAAGATCCAGCAGCTGGCCCTGTCGGCGTTCAACATGGCGCCACTGGCCCTGACCCTGCTGCCGGCGCTGGCAGCCGCCGCAGCGCCCCCGTTCAACATCGTGATCTCAAACGTGCCTGGCGCCCGTGAGCCGCTGTACTGGCATGGCGCGCGCCTGGACGGCAACTATCCGTTGTCGATCGCGCTCGACGGCCAAGCGCTCAACATCACGATGTCCAACAACGCCGACAACCTCGACTTCGGCTTGGTCGGCTGCCGGCGCAGCATTCCGCATCTGCAGCGGCTGCTCACCCACCTGGAGGACTCGCTGGCCGGGCTCGAAAAGGCGGTTGGGGTCTAGCCAAACGAAAGCGGCGGCGACCCCTCGGGGCGCCGCCGCTTCGTCCTGCCTGCCGCTACGGGCAGGTGACCTGAATTTCGAAGGGCTTGGTCACCGGCTGCATCGGGTTGGCCATGTCGACGCCCGTCGCAGTTCCGCTGATCTTGTAGGTGTTGCCGTCCTTGGTCGCGGTGGCATTTGCCCCACCGGGCACACCTGCGGTGTAGCCCAACGTCACGCCGTTGACGTTGCCCAGGCCGACGGACTGCACCGAAGAGGCATCCGCGGACAGGACGGCGGCGATACCGGTGGTCGCTTCACCGATCGCGATGTTGAGGTTGCCGCCGGCCGTCGCGCAGACGACCTGACCCTGGACGTTCTGGGCCTGACCGTCGATCGTCACCTTGGCGGTCCCTGCACCGGCGGTCGCGCTGGGGGATCCAGCCGCACTCGTCGTCGTCGCAGCCGCCGATGTCGTCGCTTTTGCGCTCGTCGTCGACGTTGATTTGTTGTCGTCTTTCGAACAACCTGACAATCCGGCTACCAAGACCGCGGCGCCGGCAACGGTCACCACCAAGGCACGTTTCACAGATTTCTCCTTATGTAGGGTGATCCGTCGACATTGACGGATCATTCAGAAAATTATGGTGCGCCGATTCCGGGTAATGGCAGGAATGGACGAAAAACTCGTCTGCCAGTCAAGGAGCCGAAACTTCCCCCGACATCAGGGCAAATGACGAGCCCCACAGGCAAAGTCGGTATCTTCACGGTCATGCAGACATTGCGCACCCCGGACGAGCGATTCGCGGGAATCCCGAATTTCCCTTATGCACCGCACTATTGCGAGCTCGACGATGACGAGGGTGGTCGTCTGCGAGTGGCCTGGATCGACGAAGGCCCGGAGCACGCCGATCCAATTCTGTTGTTGCATGGCGAACCGACATGGTCGTTTCTGTACCGCAAGATGATTCCGGTGCTCACTGCCGCGGGGCATCGGGTCATCTGTCCGGATCTGGTCGGTTTCGGGCGTTCCGACAAACCCACCCGCCGCGAGGACCACACCTACGCCCGCCACGTCGAGTGGATGCGCGCACTCGCGTTCGACGTCCTCGATCTGCAGCGGGTGACCTTGTTCGGACAGGACTGGGGTGGGCTGATCGGGCTGCGCCTGGCTGCGGAGAACGTGGACCGATTCGCCCGCATCGTCGTCGCCAACACCGGACTGCCGACGGGTGACTTCAACATGCCCGAGGTGTGGTGGCAGTTCCGCCGCGCCATCCAGGACTCGCCCAGCATCGACGTCGGCCGATTCGTCGAGTCGGGATGCCTGCGACCGATGAGCGACGACGTGCGCCAGGCCTACAACGCCCCCTTCGCCGACGACAGCTTCACCGCCGCCGCGCGGGCCATGCCCGGATTGGTCCCCACCACCCCGGACGACCCCGCATCCGAGGCGAACCGGCGCGCCTGGGCGACCTTGACCGCCGGCTCGACGCCGATGCTCGTGGCCTTCAGCGACGGCGACCCGATCACCGGCGCGATGGCCCCGATCTTCCAGCAGATGGCGGGGGCGCAGGGCCACGAACACCCCATGCTGCACGGGGCCGGCCATTTCATCCAGGAGGATGCGGGGGAGGAGCTGGCCGGCCACATCGTGCGGTTCCTGGAGTAGCGCGGCGCGCTGGTTAGATGTCGACGTGCCCTTCTTCACCGTCGACGCGGAGCTGCCCAGCCGACGGGGACGCAGCGGGGTGATCCACACGCCACACGGCGATATCCACACCCCGGCGTTCGTCGCCGTCGGCACCAAGGCCACCGTGAAGGCGGTGCTCCCCGAGACGATGCGCGAGCTGGGTGCGCAAGCCGTTCTGGCCAACGCCTACCACCTCTACCTGCAGCCCGGGCCCGACATCGTCGACGAGGCGGGCGGACTGGGCGCGTTCATGAACTGGCCCGGGCCGACGTTCACCGACAGCGGCGGGTTCCAGGTCCTGTCGCTCGGTGCCGGGTTCCGCAAGGTTCTGTCGATGGACGCCAACCGGGTACAGGCCGACGACGTGATCGCCGAGGGCAAGCAGCGGCTGGCGCATGTCGACGACGACGGCGTGACGTTCATTTCGCATCTCGACGGCTCGACGCACCGGTTCACTCCCGAGGTGTCGATGCAGATTCAGCACAAGATCGGTGCCGACATCATCTTCGCGTTCGACGAGCTGACGACGTTGGTGAATACCCGTGGCTACCAGGAGGACTCGGTGGCGCGTACGCAAGCGTGGGCGGTGCGCTGCATCGCCGAGCATCGCAAGCTCACCGCCGAACGTCCGGAGCGGCCCGCGCAGGCGCTGTTCGGGGTGGTTCAGGGCGCGCAGTATGAGGACCTGCGCCGGCAGGCATCGCGCGACCTGGCGGGCATCGTAGATTCCGAGGGACGCGGCTTCGACGGCTACGGCATCGGCGGAGCGCTGGAAAAACAAAACCTGGCCACGATCGTCGGATGGTGCGTCGACGAGCTGCCCGACGACAAGCCCCGCCACCTGCTCGGCATCAGTGAGCCCGATGACCTGTTCGCCGCAATCGCCGCCGGCGCCGACACCTTCGACTGTGTGTCGCCGTCGCGGGTGGCGCGTAACGCGGCGGTGTACTCGCCGACCGGCCGGTTCAACATCACCGGCGCACGCTATCGGCGGGATTTCACCCCGATCGACGCCGACTGCGACTGCTACACCTGCGTCAACTACACCCGGGCCTACCTGCACCACCTCTTCAAGGCCAAAGAGATCCTGTCCGCCACGCTGTGCACGATCCACAACGAGCGGTTCATCATCCGCCTGGTCGACCAGATCCGCGCCGCGATCCCGGCCGGCGAGTTCGACGAGCTCCGCGAGGATGTCCTCGGCAGGTACTACGGTCATTCGACGCGTGCACAATAGCGTGCACAATAGGTAGATGACTGCCGCCACCGAGCCGCAAGAGCTGCTGGTAAAACTGCTCGACCCCGCCAACCGGGCCAACCCGTACCCGGTCTACCGGCAGATCCTCGACCGCAGCCCGATGCTGATTCCCGAGTCCACCCTGCACGTGATGTCCAGCTTCGCCGACTGCGACGAGGTGCTGCGGCACCCCGACTCGTGCAGTGACCGGTTGAAATCAACCGCCGCGCAGCGGGCCATCGAAGCCGGTGAGCAGCCCCGGCCGTTCGGTACCCCCGGCTTTTTGTTCCTCGACCCGCCTGATCACACTCGGTTGCGCAAACTGGTCAGCAAGGCGTTCTCGCCGCGAGTGGTCAAGGCCCTGGAGCCCGACATCACGACCATGGTCGATGACCTGCTCGACAAGGCCGCCGAGACAAGCGAATTCGACGCCATCGAGCAGCTGGCTCATCCGCTGCCGGTTGCGGTGATCTGTCGGCTGCTCGGCGTGCCCATCGAGGATGAACCGCAATTCAGCTCGGCATCAACACTTTTGGCCCAGGGACTCGATCCCTTCGCCACGTTCACCGGTGAGCCCCAGGGTCTGGAAGAACGCCTGAAGGCCGGAATGTGGCTGCGGGCCTACCTGCGCGATCTGCTGGAGCGCCGCCGCGCGGAGCCGCGCGACGACTTGATGTCGGGCCTGATCGCCGTGGAGGAATCCGGTGACCAGCTCACCGAAGAGGAGATCGTCGCCACCTGCAACCTGCTGCTGATTGCAGGCCACGAGACGACGGTCAACCTGATCGCCAATGCCATCCTGGCGATGTTGCGGCACCGCGAACATTGGACGGCATTGAGTGCCGATCCGGGCCTGGCCCCGAACATCATCGAGGAAACACTGCGCTACGACCCGCCGGTCCAGCTGGCCAGCCGGGTGGCCGGCGCGGACATGCAGATCGGTGACACCCGAATCCCCAAGGGCGACATCATGATGCTGCTGCTGGCGGCAGCGCATCGCGATCCGGCTTTGACCGAGCGGCCCGACGACTTCGATCCGACGCGAAACCCGATCCGACACCTGGCATTCGGGCACGGACCGCACTTCTGCCTCGGTGCACCGCTGGCGCGCATGGAGGCCGCGGTGGCGCTGACCGCGGTGACCCGACGCTTCCCGCACGCCCGGCTGGCCGCTGAGCCCACCTACAAACCGCACGTCACACTGCGCGGCATGGCCCGCCTCGACGTCGCCGTCTAGAGCCGGCCGCCCGCCGGTCTGCTCAGCACTTGTGAGGGGGCGCCCCGCCGATGAGCGCCTGGTCGTAACGCGGCGCAATTCCCTTGACCGAGGCCATGAAGCTGTCGATATCGACGCGGCGGGCGGAAACCCAGGTGCCCAGCGTCTGGACCGTCTCCTGGAGCCGCGTCGGGTCGACGGTGTAGGGGTCGGTGTTGAGCAGCACGAAGTCCGCGAGCTTGCCCGGCGTGATCGAGCCGATCTCGTGATCGCGCTTCTGCTGCCAGGCGGCATTGATCGTGTGCGCCTGCAGCGCCTCGTCGAGAGTGAGTGACTGCTCTGCTGCATGAACCGTCCCGGACGCGCTGCGTCGGGTCACGGCGTTCTGGATGTTGAGCCAGGGAAGTGGTGGTGACAGGTAACCGTCGTTGTGGAAAGTCGGCCGGACCCCGCCGTCGTAAGCGTCCCGATACGGCTGCCAGCGGGCTCCGTAGGACGGCTCGAAGATCACGCCGTCGTACAGGTCGCCCCAGTAGAGCGCCTGGAACGGTGACATCGAGGCAGTAACGCCCAGTGCGCCCGCTCGTGCGCACTGTTCCCTACTGGGTGTGGCGAAATGCTCTACGCGCCAACGGTGATCGCAACCGGTGAGCCCGAGACGATTCAGTGCCTGCTCGTAGCCGTCGAGTACCACGTCGATCCCTGCGTCGCCGTTGATGTGCGTCGCTATCTGAAAGTCCTTGTCGCCGAATCGGCTTACCAGAGCGAGGAACTGGTCCAGGGAGTAGTTCAGCACGGACAGACCGGGTGCGGAGCCCACCGGAACGTCAGCGATGCGGGCGCGGGCTGAGTCCAGGTAGGGCACACTGATGGCGGCCGTCCCGATGGACGGGCTGCCGTCCATCCAGATCTTGTAGCCGACGCGGCGGATCATGCCGGACAGCTCGCCGAAGTCCATGTCCGAGTGCGCCGCCGGGTCGTAGGTGGTCTGATACAGCGAGTACCGGACAGGGCAGCCGGGCAGCGCCGCCAATGCCTCCATCGGCGCGCGCAGCCTGCTCACGAATCCCAGATCCCCGACCGCGGTGAAACCGTTGCGCGCCAACGTGGAATACCACGCGCCGAGATTGATCAGAGGTGACGGGACAACTCCGGGCAGGAAGGCGCTGAGCGCCATCAAGGTTGCCTGGGTTTCGAATCCGACTCCCCCGGCCGTCCCATCGGGTCGACGGGTCCACCGCGCGTCCGGGGTATCGGTCGGCGGCGTGGCATTCTTCCAGCCGAACAATTGCGTGGCGTGGGAGTTGAAGTACAAAGCGTGACCGGTGATATCGAAGATGAGCACCGGATGATCCGGAAAGTACCGGTCCAGGCTTGCACGGTCCGGCATGGGGATCGACAGAAGCAGCCGGTCAAGGCCGTTGAACAACAGCGGTTGTCCCGGAGGCGTCCCTTTGCGTAGTCGGTCGAACAGCGCCTCCACCTCGGTCCAGCTGGGAAAGCCGACGAACGGGGCGATCCAGTGGGCCGGCTGCTGGCACAGCACAGCGGCGGGAACGGGGTGATCGTGTGCCTGGATCAGCCCGGGCATCAACACGGTCGGACCGAGATCCTCGATCGAGGCGCCCGGTGCCGCGGCCCGACATTGATCGAGTGAACCCACCGCGGTGATGGTCCCGGTGTCGTCGTCGACGGCGACCGCCTCGGCCCGGGGCTGAGTGGGGTCCATGGTGATGACCGAGGAGGCCTTGAGAATCGATCGGCTACCCACGAGTGTTCCTTTCAGCCGATTGACGTTGAACGCGGATCCGCATGGGAAGTCGGACTAGGTCACCAGGAACCGATCGAAGCGCGAGTCGTAGGCCTGCTGCCGCGCAGCGAGTTGTTGCGCCCGCTGCTCGGGGGTGACATAAACGGTGCTCGACGGCAGCACCGACGACAGGCCATCCACGCGCACCACGCGGGACGTCACCGTCGGTGGACCGGCGTCGGGGTTGGCGTTCGGCAGCTGCCATCGGACGAACAGACTGCCTTGGGAAAGACCGCCGGTATCGACCCAATTGGCCACTCCAGGGTCAGTTTTGGAGATCACCAAGGTGTAGGACCCGTCGGGGTTCGGCACTGCTTGCGAAGAGTTCAGGCTGCTTTGGTGGTTTCGGTAGTCAGGGGTGATCGTCCACGCGTCGGTGATCGGTGTGGTGAAGTACCCGGCATCGCCGAGCGTGACCGTGACGACCATCGCCTGGTCGTCGTCGAGGCGGAACAACGTCGAGCTTTGCCGTTGAGTCGCGAGCGTCCCGAAGGTGTGAGTGGGCCTACCCAAGGAGTTGACCGGCTGGATGAACGGCAACAACATCAGCCCGTACAGGGCGACCCCGGAGGTCAATGCCAACGAGACGGCGCCGTCCACCAATTGGCCATAGGTCTTCGGCGCCGCAGCCGCGAGCTCGTCAACGCGCGTGACCGACAACTCGACGGGCGAGTCGGTCCACTGCCCCAGAGTGTCGCGGATGAAAACCTGCTGAGCATCGTGGGTCATGTGCAGATGGTTGGCAGCGCCGTCGTCGGGTGAGGTGTTCACCGTGATCGTGAACGTCCCGTCCGGGTTCACCACCAGGTCATGCAATCCGATGTTGTCCACCGAGTTCGTGACGTTCGGGTCGGTGTATACCGAGAAGTTCAGATCCGCCGGCGGATCGCCGACGAACTTGCCGGTGATCACATACGAGTACTTGGCATTGACCGGAATGGTCCGGTACACCGAATCGGGATTGTCGTAGGCCCAACGGCCGCCCGGAATGGCCGACGGACCCCATGCGTGAGGCGCAATCTCATACGTGAGGATCTGCGGACGGCTGGCGTCGGTGTTGACCATCCGCATCGCGACACCGAACGTGAACTCGTCGAGAGCCTGATCGAGCCGGGCGATGTTGTGGCCGTCGAGCCCGCCCGCAGGTGAGTACTTCAGCGCGGCCAGCGCGAACCACCATGGCCGCAGCACATTCTTGGCCCATTGCAACCGGGGGGAACTCGTGAGCTCGGCGGCCAGCGCCTCCATCTGGAGCTGATCCGGTGGAGCGATCGAACCGGGGGCGATGGTGACGCTGATCGGCGTCTGACCGCCGGCCGGGTCGACGTTCAGAACTCCGGCCAGGTTGATGTGGAAGGGATTTCCGGAATGGTCGTCGGCGCGGACTATGAAGGTGTCGGTCCCGCCCGAGGCGGCGAACTCATCGTCAGGCACGTAGGAGAATGTGCCGTCGGCTTTGATGAACACACTTCCGTGCGCGGGGGCGGTGGTCAGCACATACGAAATCCGATCGCCTTCGCGGTCGGCGGCGTCGAGGTCTCCTGTGACAACTCCATACGGGGTGGTGCTGTTCTGTCCCGGGTCGTAGCCGATGGTGGGTGCCGCGTTGAAGAAGGTGGCGCCGACCCGTCGGCGAATCCATTGGGATGCGGCCGCCAGGGCGTCGCCAGGCGCCGGAAGGCTCGCGGGCATATCGACGCGACCGGTTCGACCGGGCGCCGTAGCCTTGGCGGTGCGCGGCTGTCGCGCAGAGGTGGCCCCGGAACGGCTCGTTGTGCCGGCAGCCCGGCGAGTTGAACCAGAAACCGTCGCGCCTGCTGAGGCTTTCGCGGAACGCTGTGCCGGGGCGGCAGCGGAATGTGCGGTCGAAGACGTGTGATCAGGCGGTGTGGGATCGGCCGAGGCGACGCCTGGGCTCAACGCCGTCCCGATACCGAGGAACAGCGCCAGGCCGCCGACTCTGCCGACGAACCTGCCGTAGCCGTGCCTGTCACATCGGTCGGCCAAACGACTCACTGCAGTACCCCCGCACGACTCTGTGATTACGATGCTTAGCGTAGCGTAAGTCAACCGCCCAGTGCGGCGATCACCTCGTGAGCCGCCCGCTCGCCGGCGTCGACGGCGCCCTCCATGTAGGCGCTCCAATGCGTCGCGGTATCGGTTGATGCCCAATGGATTACGCCGATAGGCGCCGACAGGGCTGGACCGTAGGCCGTCCACACGTGCGGGCCCAGATTGGCGTTGTAGCAGCCGCGGGTCCACTGCCGGTCCGACCATTCGCCGTCGACGTAGAACTCGGGGTGGGCGGCCTTGCCGCCGTAGTGGCGCACCAGCTCAGCGGTGAGCGCGGAACGGCGTTCGTCTTCGGGTAGGCGTCCGAAGGTGCGGGCCTGTTCGCCTTCGAGGAACATCAGGATCACCCCGTGATCGTCGCCGGGGATGCAGGTGTCGTTGGACATCCGGGCGGGCCCGACGTCGGAGATCAGCTGACCGTTGAATCCGTCAGTGCGCCAGAACGGTTCGTCGTAGACAAAGAAGGCCTTCATTGCGGATCCGTTGGGCAGCCGCTGCGTGAGCTGATCGCGCATCCCGGGAAGCGGAGGGTCGTACATGATCCGGCCGGCGAGGGTCGGTGAGATGGCCACTATCACGCGGCGGCCGCGGGCGGTCACTCCGCCGCGGCAGTGCACGCTCACGCCGTCGGCGGAGTGCTCGATCAGCTGGACGGGGACCGTCAGCATGATGTGATCGGCGATCAGCGCGGCCAGTCGTCGCGGGATCTCGCCGGTGCCGCCGACGAACCGGGTGGTCTGCGCGCCTCCTTCGGATTCGGCGAACAGCTCCGAGGTCACTCCGCAGGTCTGAATGGTGAACAGCAGGTGCAGGAACGACACCTCGGCGGTCGGCACCGCGAGAATCCCGACCGTACAGATCTCGACCAAGGTGCGGGCCACCGGTGACAGTCCCTGGGCGTCGTACCATGCGCCCGCGGTGATGGAATCCCATTCGGCCGCTTGGGTTGCCGACCACGGAGCGTCGACGGGCACCTCGGTGGCGAGCTCGTCCAGCCGGCGCAGCACGCGCTCCAGCTCGGCCAGCTCGCCGGCGAAGCGCGCGTGGAATTCGCTCTCGCGCAACACTCCCTTCCCGACGAGGTCATAGGACGTCTCGCCGTCTTCGAACTGGGGGTAGGTCTCGACGCCGAGCTCGGCGGCCAGCCGGAACATCCTCTCGTGGGTGTCGCCGATCCACTGGGCGCCGAGTTCGACGGGTAGGCCGGGTATGACCTCCTCAGTGAGGATGCGACCGCCGACGCGCTCGTCGGCCTCCAGCACGACCGGTGTCAGCCCGGCAGCCAGTACCGTGCGGGCGGCGATCATTCCGGAAAGCCCGGCCCCGACAATGACGACGTCCGCGTCGATCTGCGTCTGCTTCGGCATCTGGACACTGTGGCACAGTGCCGGTCCGGCTACAGAGGATTGAGGACCCGCTCCAGGAACTGGCGTGTCCGGACTTCCTTCGGATTGCCGAGCACCTCGTCGGGCGGGCCCTTCTCGAGGATGACACCACCATCGGTGAACAAGACCTGATTGGAAACCTGTCTGGCGAATTGGATTTCGTGGGTGACGATCACCATCGTCCAGCCCTCGACGGCGAGGTCTTTGATCACCGAGAGCACCTCGCCGACCAGCTCGGGGTCCAGTGCCGAAGTCGGTTCGTCGAACAACACCAGCTTGGGCTTGAGCGCCAGTGCCCTGGCGATACCGACCCGCTGCTGCTGTCCGCCGGACAATTGGTAGGGGTACTGGTCGCGTTTGTCGGACAGCCCGACCTGATCGAGAAGCGTGACCGCATCGGCGATCGCTTCCTCTTTCGGTCGCTTCTGCACGATCACCGGTCCTTCGATGATGTTCTGCAGCACCGTCTTGTGCGGAAATAGGTTGTGACCCTGAAACACGAAGCCGCTTCGTGACTGGAACCTGCGCACCTCGGATTTGGTTGTCGGCGTGGAGAAGTCGATCTCGACATCGTCGACCCGGATCACGCCTGCGTCGGCGCGGTCCAAGGCGTTCAACGTGCGCAACAAAGTCGTCTTGCCCGACCCGGACGGTCCGATGATCGCGGTCGCCGTGCCGCGCTGCACCGTGAACGAGACGCCTTTGAGTACTTTGTTGTCACCGAACGCCTTCTCGACGCCGTCGGCGACGACGCGGTATTCGGTTCCGCCGCTGGTGTCAGTCATCGCGCCACGTACCTTTCCAGCCGGTGCTCGAGGCGGCTCTGGCCGAACGAGAGAACCAGGCAGATGATCCAGTAATACGCCGCGGCGGTGCCGTACAGCGCGAAGAATTCGAAGGTCGGCGCTGCCGCCACCTGTGCGGTGCGCAGCAGTTCGGTCACCAGGATCGTCGATGCCAGCGAGGTGTCTTTGACCAGTGAGATCAGGGTGTTCGACAGCGGTGGAACCGCAACCCGGGCCGCCTGAGGAAGGATGATCCGCCGCAGTGCACCGGCGTAGTGGTAGCCGATGGTCTCGGCGGCCTCCCATTGGCCTTTCGGGATGCTCTGAATCGCCGAGCGGATGATCTCGGCGGCGTAGCCGCCGACGTTGAGACTGAACGCGATCACCGCCGCCAGGAACGGGTCGAGTTTGATGCCGATCTGCGGCAGTGCGTAGAAGATGATGAACAACTGCACGAGCAGCGGTGTTCCGCGGATGACCGAGATGTAGAACCGCGCGACGTTCGACACCACCACGTTCCTCGACAGCCGGCCGAGAGCCACCACGAGCGCGATCACCAGACCGATGATGAAGCTGATGACGGTCAGCGGAATGGTCACCGTGATCGCGGCCTTGGCCAGGGGCCACAGGTTCTCGCCGATGAGCTGCCACACCGAGCGGTGTCCGGCTTCGGTTCCCCCGGATGCCGGCGCTCCGGTGGCGTTGGCCTTCAGGTACTTCTGGGAGATCGCGGCCAAGGTGCCGTCGGCCTTCAATTCGTCGAGCGCCCGGTTCAGGTCCGGCAGCAGACCGCTGTTCTTCCGGGCGGCGAAGCCCTGTTCGCTCTTCTCCCCGATCGTGGCGCTGATCTTCACCGACTGGTTGTCGGTCTCAGCCTGGTAGGCATGAAACGCGATGCTGTCGTTGACGACAGCATCCACCCGGCCCTGGTTGAGCAGGGTGATCGCCTGGGTGAACCCCTCCACCGGCGCTACGGTCGCCCCGGCGTCGCGGGAGACCTGAGCCCAGTTGCTGGTGATACTGGCACCGGCGGTCTTGCCCTTGAGATCGCTGAGCGAGGTGATCGAATTGTCGTTCGCCCGGGTGATGATGACGCCTTCACCGACCGAATAGGGTTCGGACAAGTCGTATTTGCTCTTGCGTTCCGGGGTTATGGTCACTTCGTTGGCCACTACGTCGAACCGGTTGGCTTCCAGCGCGGCGAAGATGGAATCCCATGGCGTCTGGACGAATTCGACCTTCTTGCCCAGTTTCTCGCCGACCGCGTTGGCGACATCAACGTCATAGCCGGCGAGTTGTCCGGTCGCGGGGTCCTGGAAGCTGAACGGCGCATACGTGCCTTCGGTGCCGACCCGCAGCACACCGGAGGACAGTGGGCCGCCACTATCGGATTTCGCGCAGCCGCCCAGGAGCACTGCGGCGATCATCGCGATGGCCAGCAGTGCTGCGCGTGGTAAATGACGCATTCGGCGGACAGTAATGCTGTGGGAGATGCCCGCCAAGGGTTGCGATCAAACCGGTTGATACACCCACGGCTCGCGGGGCAGCCTGGCCGGGTCGAACTGGCGTAGCAGTGCAGCCATATCCGATGACGGCCAGCCCAACGATTCGGTGATCAAGGCGAACGTTCTGGACACTCCGAGTTCGGCCAGGGTGACCGCGCCGTCGCGTTTGGCCAGCCGCTTACCTTCGATGTTGAGGACCAGGGGAACGTGGGCGTACTCCGGCTGCGGATAGCCGAGGAGTCCGGCCAGGTAGGCCTGGCGGGGGGCGGACGCCAGCAGGTCGTCGCCGCGGACCACCTGGTCGATGCCGGAGCGCGCATCGTCGACGACGACGGCGAGGTTGTAGGCCGGCACCCCGTCACCACGGCGCAGCACGAAGTCGTCGACCACCCCGGTGTAGCTGCCGTGGATGACATCGGTGACGGTGTACTCGCCGGCATCGGCACGCAGCCGCAGTGCGGGCGGGCGCGCCGTCTCGCGCTTGGCGGCCCGCTCGGCGACAGTCAGGTCACGGCAGGTGCCCGGGTATGCCCCCTCCGGGGCGTGTGGCGCCCGGGGTGCGCTGAGGATATCTTTTCTGCTGCAATAGCATTCGTACACCAGCCCGCGCGCCACCAACCCGGCGACCGCCGTGTCGTAGCGTTCGCGCTGCCGGGATTGCCATTGCGGTTCACCGTCCCATGTGACACCGATGGCGGCCAGATCATCGAGTTGACGCTGCGCCACGTCGTCGTGTGTGCGCTCGTCGAGGTCTTCCACTCGCATCAGGAAGTTCCGGCCTGTCGAGCGCGCGAAGAGCCACGCCAGCACGGCAGTGCGCAGGTTGCCGATGTGCAGGTCGGCGGACGGGCTGGGGGCGAACCGGCCTGCGCCCGGCGTTGGGCGAGTCACGCAGGCAATTTAGCTCAGGTGGCTCAGTCTCGTTCCCAGGGCGCGGTTTCGTCCATCTTCGCGTAGTACTTGGCGAGATGGCTCTTCACTCGGTCGATGTCCTTGTCGGGCAGGTCGACACCGCCGCGTGAGCCCTGCATGATGGCGCCGGCTGCCATGATCCCGCGCGGCACCGCCGTCAGCTTCCCGTCGATGACGTCGGCGATCAGCAGCTTGTAGGCGGTGAAATTGTCCTTGTGGTCGCTGTCATACCAGACGTGGGCGTCGCGGTACTTCTCGTTCGGCCGGTCTTCGGCATCGGCCCATTTTCGTACCCGCTTCTCGGCCGCGTCGCCATCCCACTTGCGGTCGCGGTCGGTCAGCGGAAGATCCTTGAACGCTGTCACTGACATAGTGGGGGCGTGCCCCCGAGTGGCTGTCGGTAAACGGCGCGACGCGCAGAACTTCATCCGACGTGCCGGCCGGCCCTGTCCGCGGCGATCCGCCATCCGGCGCTGGATTGCTGTTGACGCCAGAACTCGGCGAAACGCCCACCGAGCGCGGTGAGTTCGTCGATGCTGCCGTGCTCGACGACCGTGCCGGCGTCGACGAACAACACCTGGTCGGCGTGCCGGATGGCGTCGAGGCGGTGCGCGATGATCACCCGGGTCCGCGGCTGGGGATCGTCGTTGATCGCCTGGGTGATCGCCGCTTCGTTCTCGGTGTCCAGCGCGCTGGTCGCTTCGTCGATCAGCAGAACGCCCGCCGGCTTGACCAACGCCCTTGCGATGCTGACTCGTTGGCGTTCGCCGCCGGACAGGGCGGTGCCCGCCTCGCCGACTGTGGACTGTGCGCCGTCAGGGAGGCGTTCGACGATGTCGTCGACGCGAGCCAAGCTCATCGCCCGGTGCAGTGCGTCGCCGCCGGCCTCGGGATGCCCGACGCGGATGTTGTCCGCGATCGTCCCGTCGAACAGGTACGGATGCTGGAACACCATACTGACCGAGGCGCGTCGTGCGTCGGGATCGATATCGGTGGTGTTGGTGCCGTCGAGGACAATCTGGCCGCGCTCAGGAGTGTGCAGTCCGGCGATCAGCGACAGGATGGTGCTCTTGCCGGAACCGGACGGGCCGACGATCGCGGTGGTCGTTCCGGGTTCGAGGGTGAACGACAGATCCTTGAGCACCTCGGTTCCCTGGTAGCCGAAGCTCACGGAGCGGAATTCGATTCTGGGCGCCGATGATTCGCCCGACGGCAGTGCACCTCGTACAGGCTGTGCAGTCAACGGTGCGGTCGTGACGGTGTTGAGCCGGTCGAGCAGGCCGCGCGAGGACTCCACCGCGCCCGACAAGTCGGCCAGCACCGTGAACGGTTCGAGGAAGCGCACCATCACGATCGCCAGTGCCACCGCCTCGGCCGCGCCGAGCTCGCCACGCAGCGTCAGCGTCGTGATGGTGGCCGCCAGCAGGATGAGCGCGACCTGGCTGGCCACGCTGAACAACAGCTGACCGGGGATCTGGAACAGCAATAGCCGCGCGGTTGCGCCGCGCGCGGCGGTGAGGGCTTCTCCGGTCTGGCTTCGGACCGCGGTGACGCGGCGACTGGCCCGCAACGCCTGCTGGGTGCGGGCGAATTCCACGAGGCGTTCGGTGAGGGCACTGTGGGCGCCGGCGTCGGCTGCGTCGGCGGCTCGGACCAGTCGCTGGCTAGCGACCAGGGCCCCGAGGAGGAACGGCAACGCGATCGCCGCCGCCACCCCGACCTGCCAGGAGACGAAGAACAGGCCGGCAGTGATCGCGGCGGGCAACAGCAGTGCACCGACGAAGGGGCTGAGCAGGTTTGCGACGAAGCCGACCAGTTCCGGCGCGCTGGCCGCGATGGCCTGGCGCGCCACCGCGGTGTTGTCGGCGGTGAACCACCGCAGCGGAACGTCGGTGAGCCGGTTGGCCATCGAGTGCTGCGTGGTCTCGGCCAGGGTGAAGCCGAGACCGAAACCGATGCGGGCCAAGACCATGTCGACGACCCACCCGCCGACGGTGACCGCGGTGAGCGCACCGACCCACGGCCATGCGTCCGAGGCGTGTGGACCGAACAGCGCTGCGAGCAGAGGTACCAGCAGTAGCACACTGGCCGCGCGCAGGATCACCGAAATCAGCGTCAGCGCAACATAGCTGGTGAGCTGGCCGCGATTCTCGGCGGGAAGAAGCTGGATCAGGGTGCGGATCATCGGGCGGCCTCACCGGCCAGGGCATCCGCGGGCACGGCACGGGCCGGCCGGCCGTCCCACAGGCGTCGGTAGCGGCCGTCGGTGGCGAGCAGCTCCGGATGGGTGCCGACCTCGGCGATGCGGCCACCGTCGAGCACGACGATCTGGTCGGCACCGGTGATGGTGTGCAGTCGGTGGGCGATCACCAACACCGTGCGGTTGTCGATCAATGAGCTCAATGCCTGCTGCACAAGATATTCGGATTCGGGATCGGCGAAGGCTGTGGCCTCGTCGAGGATCAGGATCGGGGTGTCGGCCAGTAGTGCGCGAGCGATGGTGAGGCGTTGTTTCTCGCCGCCGGACAGCAAAGTGTTCATCCCGATGACGGTGTCGTACCCGTTGGGCAATTGCAGGATCCGGTCGTGGATCTGCGCGTTGCGCGCAGCGCGTTCGATATCCGTGGGTGCGGCCTCCGGCCGGGCGAGCGCAATGTTGTCGCGCACGGTGCCGGCGACCAGCTGAATATCCTGGAACACGAACCCGACCCGGGTGTACAGCTCGTCGGGGGACATGGTGCAAATGTCGCGGCCGTCGATCCGGATCGCGCCGGTGTCGACGTCGTGGAAGCGCGCCAGCAGCGCCGCCAGGGTGGACTTGCCGGAGCCCGACGGCCCGACCAGAGCGGTCACCGTTCCCGCCGTCAGGGTCAGCGTCACGTCGTGAATCACGGGCACACCCGGGCGGTAGCCGAAGCTGACGGCGTCGAAGGTCACGCCGGCCGGCGTGGGGGATGCCGGCGCCTCCTCGGGCCGGGTGTTCAATTCGGTTTCGTCAAGCGTGACCGCGATGCGCCGGGCCGCCTGCGTGCCTTCCCGGATGCCGCCAAGTCCGTAGGCGATACCCAGCAGGCGGCTGCCGAAGGTGGTGCCCAGCAACAGGAATGGCAGCAGTTCGGTGGGTGTCGTCCAGCCGGCGGCCAAGAACAGGGTGCCCGCGGTGACGATGAGCCACAAGAACGTGCTCGGTCGGGTCACCAGATCCATGAAGGTCTTCTTGCCGATGAACGGCCGCTGCCATTCGTTGAGGAAGGCGATGTAGCCGTCCAGTCGGCGGCGGAACGACGAGGCCGCTGCGCCGCCGAACACCCGAATAACCGGCTGGCCCTCCAGGAATGCCGCCGACTCGCCGTTCATCTGCTCGGCCCAGCGGGATGCCTCGGCGATCTTCGGGCCGCTCTGATAAACCATGGTCCAGGTCGTGACGATGTAGACGAGGATCGGCAGGAACAGGATCAACGCCATGCCCCAGTCGACGGCGAACAGGTAGATCAGCACCGCGATCGGCGCGACCACCGCCGCGACCGCGTCGCACACCGCATGCGTCACCAGATAGTGCAGCGACAGGGTGTCGTCCTGGATGAGTTTCTTCACCGAGCCCGATCCGCGATCGGTGAACCAGCCCAACGGCATTCGGGCCAGTTTGTCCAGCAGCCGACGTCGTACCTCGGCGCTGAACCGCATATCGACCACATGCAGCCACAGCACCAGAACCGCACCCAGTGTGGTGCCGGTGGTCAGCAGCACGACGAACACGGTCACGGTGTTCCACACCCGGGATTGTTCGGCGCCGCTGAGCAATTGCTGCGCGAGCTCGGCCAGGACCACGAACGGGGCGAGCTGTAGCAGGGTGAGCAGTGCCTGCAGCAGGCCGGCGACGATCAGCTGCGACTTCACCGGGGCGAGAAGGTCTTTGCCGGCCTGGGAACGCCACGTGCCCTTGGCGGCGCTCGAGTGTGCCAGTGTCGTTGTGGGCGTCGGACTTTCAGTGACAGTGAGAGCGGCGTCGTCGTCGCGCGTACTACCCATCTCGCGGCCCTGCGTCCAGTACGCTTGGGCCTTCACTTCGGTCTTGGGGAATCCGAAGGTGTCTTTCAGTCGTTTACGCAGATGTTTGAGCGCACCAGCCTCGGGGCCGGCCCACACCGACCAGTTGGACCAGTCCCGGTCCTCGATGGCCGCCGCCAGTGACGTGTCGTCGGTTCGTGTCACCCAGTGCACGCGGCGGCGCGGGTGCTCGGCGAGTGGGATGAGTTCGTCTTGGTCGCAATGGCGTTCGAGGTACACCTCGACGTCGACCTCGGGGGGAAGCGCGGCGAGGATCGAGTTGATCGCCGGGATGGATGCCGAGTCCCCGATGAGCAGGAAGCCCGCCGGGAGTTCCTCGGGCACCACGAACGGCGACGATCCCAGCGACACCGCCGGGATGGTCGTGCCCGGCGCGGCGGTCGAGGCCCACGTGCAGGCTGGGCCGGCAGGCTCGTGGAGCACGACGTCGATGGCGAAGCGGCCGCAGTCGGGGTCGGCCCAGACGATCGTGTACGCGCGTTGGAACTCGGCGCTTCCCCCGGCCGGATCGGGAAACCAGAACCGCAGCCACGTTGTCGGCCCGGCGTCGGCGTCGTCGAACAAGGTCGGCGAGGACATGGTGATCCGGACGCAGTGCGGTGCGATGTGCTCGACCTGTTCGACGGTCGCGAGGTGGTCACGCCCGCCGAAACCGCGCAGCATGGCGCCTTGGAAACCTCGTCCCATTACGGTGTCCTCTGCTCGCGAATCGTCGAGATAGTTAGCTTACCCTAAGCTAACTATCTCGACCGGCCTCCCCGGTGCCCCCGGGTGGGAGGGAGTACCGGCGGACGACTTGGCGGCGCGAATCGGGAAACTTGCGTTGGCGAAGATTAATTAATGCGAGATGTCGCTCGGGTCTTATTACTGTCGAAAACGAAGCCCAGACTAACTATATTGTCGTGAGGACAGCCCAGCCTCATCTAAGTTGTCGACGGTCGCGTGACGTGCCAAAGTGCAAGCGCGACAACACCGATCTCGCGTTGCGAAGCACCGCGCACGCGGTGGTCCTGTACTAGATTCACCTCATACGGTATTGAGTAGTTTCAGCACAATTCGGCAGCCCGCTTATTGTGCTTCGGTGCGATGACAGGAGAAATTGAATGCAAGGCGACAGCGAGGTTCTCACACTCCTGAATCAGCAGCTGACAAGCGAACTGACCGCAATCAATCAGTACTTCCTGCACTCCAAGATGCAGGACAACTGGGGCTTCACCGAGCTGGCCAAGCACACCCGCGACGAGTCGTTCGACGAGATGCGCCATGCCGAGCGCGTCACCGACCGAATCCTGATCCTCGATGGGCTGCCCAATTACCAACGGATCGGCACGCTGAACATCGGCCAGACGATTCGCGAACAGTTCGAGAGCGACCTGGCGCTGGAGTACGAAGTGGTCAACCGATTGAAGCCGGCCATCGTGCTGTGCCGCGAGAAGCAGGACTCGACCACTGCCAACCTCTTCGAGGACATCGTCGCCGACGAGGAACACCACATCGACTACCTCGAGACGCAGTTGGAGCTGATGAACAAGCTCGGTGTCGAGCTCTACTCGGCGCAGTGCGTGTCCCGTCCGCCGGGCTCGCTCGACTAGACCGTCAGCTGTCCTCGGAGCCCACGATCAACGGCGCGGCTCTGTGGGCCCGTTGCACCGGCACCGCTGTTCGGGCGGGATCGAGCGCATCACGCCGTCGACGTGTTGGCCGCAGCCGTCCCACGTGGTCTTGCCGCAGGTGCGGCAGTTGACTGCATAACACATGTTCTGAGTTCCTTTTCGTTGATCTGTGGTCACAAGGTCGCGTGCGCGTCGACCCGCGCGTTGTATCCGCCGAGCAGATCGAGACGGTCCGTCAGACCCTTCTACATACCCGTGGGGGTATATATTCCCGATGGCGGAAGATGCCCAGGCGGGTATCCCCATCCGAGTGTGAGCGGGGAATGAACCCGCCGGGCGGCTAGTTGTTACGTGCTACATACCCCCACGGGTAAGCTGACACTAAGTAACGAACGAAGGGATTCACCATGGTCGGCGATCAGGACGCCATCGAAGCCGTGCTCAACCGGCTGCGCCGGGCGCAAGGTCAACTCGGCGGCGTCATCTCGATGATCGAGCAGGGGCGTGAGTGCAAAGACGTGGTCACCCAGTTGGCTGCCGTCTCACGCGCACTCGACCGTGCCGGCTTCAAGATCGTCGCCACCGGATTGAGGGAGTGCGTCACCGGTGAGGCATCCGGGGCGGACAAGCCCATGACCGAGGCAGAGCTGGAGAAGCTGTTCCTCGCACTCGCATAGCTTCGACGACAAGGGAGTCATCATGGGCATCGCGTTAACCGCCAGTCTCGACACGTCGTTCGACGACGCCGTCGCCCGAACGCGTAAGGCCTTGGCAGATCAGGGTTTTGGTGTGCTCACCGAAATCGATGTCAAGGCGACGATGAAAAACAAGCTGAACGAAGACATGGAGAACTACCTGATTCTCGGCGCCTGCAACCCGCCTCTGGCGCACCGCGCGATCGGGGTCGACCGGCAGATAGGTCTGCTGCTGCCGTGCAACGTCGTCGTTCGTAGCGACCCGGATGATGCGGATCGCACCCTCGTCGAGGCCATGAATCCGCAGTTGCTCGTGGACGTGACGGACGAGCCACAGCTTCAGCCCGTCGCTCAGGAAGTGGCCGACAAGCTCGGGGCCGCGATCGCGGCGCTGACCGCCTAGCCCAGTCCGGGCACGATATCGCGGAGGCTGAAGGTCGCGGGCTGCTCCAGCTGCTCGTACGTACACGAGCGCGGATCGCGGTCGGGCCGCCAACGATTGAACTGGGCGGTGTGCCGGAATCGCTCACCCTCCATGTGGTCGTAGCGCACTTCGACCACCCGCTCGGGCCGTAGCGGCACGAAGGACAAGTCCTTGCCCGCGTTCCAACGGGACCCGACATTCTTCTGCGGCGTGCGTTCACCCGCCTCGAGCGCGGCCCAATTCCAGGGGTGAGAGTCGAATTCGGTTACCAAAGACTGCAATTCGGTGAACAGCCGCCGCCGCTCGGCCATCGGGAACGCCCCGATCACGCCCACCGACGCCAGGGCCCCGTCGTCCTTGTAGAGCCCGAGGAGAAGCGAACCAATCGCGTCGTCGCTCGACTTGTGCACGCGGTAACCGGCGACCACACAGTCCGCGGTGCGTTCGTGCTTGATCTTGAACATCACCCGCTTGTCGGGCTGGTAGGTGACCGTCAGGGGTTTGGCGATCACCCCGTCGAGCCCGGCTCCTTCGAATTCCGAGAACCACCGCTGCGCGGTCTCCGCGTCGGTGGTGGCGGGCGTGACATGAAATGACGGGCCGGCATCAGCCAGGGCCGCCGTCAGCGTGGCGCGGCGCTCGCTGAACGGGCGGCCGGTGAAGTCGTTGTCACCGAGCGCGAGCAGATCGAACGCGATGAACGCCGCAGGCGTCTTCTCGGCGAGCATGCGGACACGGGAGTCCGCGGGGTGTATGCGCTGTTGCAACGCCTCGAAGTCGAGGCCGGCGTCGGTGGCGATGACGATCTCACCGTCGATCACGCACCGCTCGGGCAGCTCGGCGAGGGCGGCGCTGACCAACTCGGGGAAGTAGCGCGTCATCGGTTTCTCGTTGCGGCTGCCCAGGACCACGTCATCGCCGTCCCGAAAGCAGATCGAGCGAAACCCATCCCACTTCGGTTCATAGGAGGCGTCGGGCGGGATGCTCCGCACCGATTTGGCGAGCATCGGCGACACCGGGGGATTGACGGGCAGCTGCATGGGTTCATTCTCGTCCCGTGCGAGTGGGCTCCGTGCGTGAGTAGGTTGAAGAGCGTGAGCAGTCCCCAATTCAACGGGTCGTTCTGATGGCGACCAAGGCCGAAGAGGTCGACGTCGACGGCGTCGCCGTCAGGCTCACCAATCCGGACAAGGTGTACTTCCCCAAACTCGGGTCGAACGGCACCAAGGGCAAGCTCGTCGAGTACTACCGCACAGTGGCAACGGGCGGACAGTTGCTGACCGCATTGCGCGACCGCCCGACTCACCTCCAGCGCTTCCCGGACGGCATCGACGGCGAGGAGATCTACCAGAAGCGGGTGCCCGAAAAGCGCCCCGACTATCTACACACCTGCCGCGTCACTTTTCCGTCCGGACGTACCGCCGACGCACTGAAGGTGACGCACCCGTCGGCGATCGTGTGGGCCGCGCAGATGGGCACGATCACGCTGCACCCGTGGCAGGTTCGCTGTCCGGACACTGATCACCCCGACGAATTGCGAGTGGACCTCGACCCGCAGCCGGGTACCGGCTTCGCCGAGGCGCGCACCATCGCCGTCGACATCCTCAAGCCGGTGCTCGACGAACTCGGTCTGGCCGGATATCCGAAAACCTCCGGCGGACGTGGTGTGCACGTGTTCGTCCGCATTCGGCCCGACTGGGACTTCATCGCGGTGCGCCGCGCCGGGATCGCGCTGGCGCGCGAGCTGGAACGCCGGGCGCCAGAGCTGGTGACCACGTCGTGGTGGAAAGAGGAACGCGGCCAGCGGGTCTTCATCGACTACAACCAGAACGCTCGCGATCGAACCTTCGCCAGCGCCTACTCGGTGCGCGCGACGCCCATCGCCACCGTCTCGACCCCGCTGACGTGGGAGGAACTGGTCGACGCCGATCCCGACGAATTCACCATGGCCACGGTGCCGGCGCTGATCCTCAAACGTGGCGACCCGATGGCCGACATGGACGAGGTCGCGCACTCGATCGATGCGCTGCTGGAGATGGCGGCCGCCGATGAGGAGCGCGGCCTCGGCGACCTGCCCTACCCGCCCAACTATCCGAAGATGCCGGGCGAGCCGCCGCGCGTGCAGCCGAGCAAGAAAGTGGCGGCACACTGGGATGAACACGGCAACCCGAAGACGTGAAACTGCCACGCGGACTGATCATTACGGCTTCGACGGTGTTCTTCGTCGGAGCGTGCTCGTCGGCCGGGCAGCCTGTCGTCGCGACTGAATCGGCTGCCACAACTACCGCTCCGGCGATCACGCGGAGCCCGCAGGCGCGTTCGCGCGAAGCACTGGTCATGCCCGACCTGCGGGGAATGTACTGGGCCGACGCCGATCCGGCGCTGGCGACGCTGGGCTGGACAGGGGTGCTCGACAAAGGCCCGAATCTGCCGAACACCCCCTACGCGCGCAATCAGATTGCCGTGCAGACCCCGGCGCCCGGCCAGGTCATCGCCAGCGACGCGGTGATCACCCTGCAGTTCGCCGCCTGACCGACGTCGTCCCGCGAACGTAGCGCCAGCGTTGCGCTCGGCGCCGAATCGCGCCCTGGCGTTACGTTCGGCGCAGTGTCGAACTTTGCTGAATCGCGGGAATCCACTGCCTCGTTATGGTGGAATCGCCGTCTCGGGGGAGGGGCACGACATGGCTGCGGCAGCGTATGTGGGGCGAATCAGCGGACTCGCGGTTGCGTTAGGGCTTGGGATCGCAATCGCGGTTGCCTGTCCCGGTGCGGCATCGGCCGCGCCTTCGGATTCGACCGGGCATGTCAATAGATCGACCGAGAAGAAACCGGCTGCGAGCCAACGAGTTTCGTCGACATCCCGGGTCAAGCCGGTAACCAGGCCGGCTCCTCGTCCGGCGGCGCCATCGCCGGATTCGCCGCTGTCGTTGGCGGTGCTGGCGGTGGCCCGACGACCGGAACCGGCAGCCGCGGCCGCCGCCAACGGGTCACCGGTGATTCAGAACGTCACCCTGGGCACACCCTCGCCGGCCACCGGCGCGCTCACCGGCACCGTCACCGCAAGCGACCCGAACGGCGACACGATCACCTACCGGGCCAGCACCTCCGGCAAAGGCAAGGTGACGATCTCAACCACCGGTGTCTTCACCTACACCCCGACCCCGGTGGCCCGACACAACGCGGCGATCGGCAACGCCGACGCCCTTCTAGCCAGAGACACGGTGCACGTCGTCGTCGCCGACCCTGCCGGCTTGACCGCCACCCGCGCGATCGCCGTGCCGATCGCGCCGAAGAACGCCGTCCCCACCGCCAGGACGACGGTGAACGCGCCAATCGCCAACACCGGCATCGTCTACGGAAAGGTCGTCGGCGCCGACGCCGACAAAGACCGCCTGCTCTACAGCGTGAACCCCACCACCGCGAAGGGCGGCACCGTCACCGTCAACGGCGGCGGCGCGTTCAGCTACACACCCACATCGGAAGCCCGGCACACCGCCGCGGCCGGCACCGCCAAGACCGACACGTTCACCGTCACGGTCGACGACGGCCGCGGCGGAACCCTGGCCGTCCCGGTCACCGTGGTGATCAGCCCGAAGAACACCGCGCCGACCGGCAAGCCCGCCATCGGACCGCGTGACGTCAACAGCGGTGTGGTCACCGGCGCGGTCCTCGGTGCCGACGCCGACGGTGACGCCATCACCTTCGCGGGATCGACCAGCACGGCCAAGGGTGCGGTAGCGGTCAACCCAGACGGCAGCTTCACCTACACACCCACCGCGGCCGCGCGCGCCAAGGCGTCGGTATTCAGCGGGCCCGTTACCGACAAGGTGGACACCTTCTCGGTCACCCTCACCGACGCACACGGCGGCACCACCAAAGTGGCGGTCACCATCACCGTCAGCCCCGGCAACACGATCGCGTCCAACGGGCTCACCACGTTCTGCGGGTGCACCCTGATGCCGGCCGACACGATCTTCCACGCCGACATCAGGGACCTTCCGGTGCTGGCGAAGTCGGGCACCTGGCTTGGCGTGCTGGGTGCCGGACGAGGCGCCACACTGGGCGCCAGCTGGGGCAACCAATGGATGAAGAGCACCGGTGGAATGCCGGTAAACGTTGTGGGCGCAACGCATCCCACCGAGACGGTGATCTTCAACCGCGGCTACTCCACCAGTGGACCGAGCATCGACCCCAGGCCGTACGCAATCCCGAACCGGCCCATCGTCGAGGGCATGCCCGCGCTGCCGGCCTGGGACCGGCACCTGCTGGTGTTCCAAGAGGGAACATGCATTTCGCAGGAGCTGTACAACGTCGCCAACGGCGTGGAGATGCCGGCCAACAGTCCGCTCGACGGGGTCGGCAACGCGCTCTACCGCGCCAGGTACGGGTCGAAATGGATTGCCGAGGCCGGGGTGCACTACGACATGAGCTCCCCGCTGTACCCGTCCGTCGGCTGGGCCAACGCCTCGCACCTGCCGTACCTGCCGCTCATCCTGCGCCCTGACGATCTGGCCCGCGGCAGCGTCGACCACATGCTCGGCATCGTCATCGCCAAGGACCGGGGCACCGGGTATGCCTGGCCGGCAGGCGCCGGTGACGGGACCGGCGTCAACCCCGACGGGGTGCCGATGGGCAGCGTGCTGCGGTTGCGCGCCGATTTCGACATGTCCGGCTACTCCGCCGCGACGCAGGTGGTGCTGCGGGCGCTGCAGGAACACGGCGCGGTGGTCTACGACTCGACCGCGCCAGGCCAGGACGGCGCGAAGCTGCTGGCGATGAGTAACGGTTGGGCAGGCACCGAGCACCTCACCGCTCAATCCGAGCTCAACAGGGTTCCGTTGAGTGCCTTCGAGGTTGTCGACGTGTCCGGCATCCTGGTCGACCCGTCAGCCGGCTGGCAGATCCACACGTGATCGCCAGGCGGGTTGCCTATTGCTGACGACGCAAGTTGTGGTAGACACTCAGCAAACTCGCTTAGGAATTTCTCAGCCAGGCGAGATGTGGCCGGAGTACAGGGGGAACCATGAGGCGCAGCGGCAGCGGACAGGGCGCGCACCGCGCCCGGCGACCTCGCCGCCGGCCGTATGCATGGCTGGGTGCCGGCGCGGTGACCCTGGGGGTCGGCGCCGCCCTTGCAAGTGGATCCGCTGTCGCGTATGCCGACACCGGCGCCTCGGCGGCGGGCAAGGCCTCGGCCACCAGCTCTGAAAGTAGCTCGACGTCGTCGAGCGCCACCGACTCGACCGCGGTCAAGAAGTCGACCGCTCGCTCGGCGCGGAACAGTGCCGTGACATCGTCGGGCGGAAACGTCAGCTCGCGTAAGGCGTCGTCCGCCGCGGCGAGTGACGCACCCGCCGCGGCGGCCGCCGTCGACCCCGGATCCACCGAAGTGTCGAGTTCGACAACCACCACGACGACCACGACGACCACGCCGGCGCCGTCGACCGGCCATTCAGCTCGCGTACCCGCGGTGGCCGCGGTCACGACCACCCCCGCCGCCGCCAATGCGACCCCCAGCAGCTACTCCTGGCTGCCGTCGACGCCGCCGGTGGTCGCCAACGTCGCGGTGAGCCTGGCTCTGCAGCAGATCGCGCAGGCACAGTCGGAGCTCCAGCAACAGACCTGGGGCAGCGGCAACATCCCCGCGGGGCTGGTGTCGATCGTCCCGCAGGTGCTGCTGTCGCAGGCCGCGCTGGCATTGAACACCTGGGGGACGGCGATCACTCCGGCCCAGTCGCTCTACGCCAGGACCTCGGGCGTCCCGATCGTGCACGAGCTGGCCGGGGTGGGCCTACTCGGCGCTCTGCTGCTCCCGACGCTGGCCACCACCGCACTCAACAGCACGGGACTGTTCCTTCCGCTGGTCGGCGCCCTTGAGGGAACCGGCGGCATCACGCCGGTGCAGAACGCGGTCAGCACGGCCGCGCTCAACAGCCGGGTGTACGCGCTGGTCCCGGTGACCATGCGGTCCACCACAGAGCCGATCGTCTACATCACGATCAACGGCGGACCCAGCACACCCGTGCTCGTCGACACCGGCTCGTCGGGACTGGTGGTCACCATGGCCTCGGTGGGCGATGCGGCGCCGCTGGGCGCACCGACCGGCACCGTCACCAGTGGCTACAGCGGTGGCCTCACCTACACGGCCACCACCTACACGACGACGGTGAACTTCGGAAACGGCATCGTCTCCGGGCCGACGAACGTCAACATCGTCGACTCCCAAGACGCGGCAGCCGCTTTGGCCTTCTTCCACCAGCTGGGCGGCGCGTCCGGCGTTCTCGGAATCGGCGCCAACGCGGCGGGCCCCGGACCCCAGGGCCTACCGACCACCGCCCTGCCCGGTGACCTCAGCCAGGGCGTGTTCCTCTACCAGAGCCTGTTCCTCGGCATCGCCGGCGTGATGGTGTTCGGACCCAATCCGCTGCCGAGCCGGACCTCGGTGTCCGGCGCGCCCGACGCCTACCTGACAGTGAAGGTCGGCAACAACACGTCGACGAACGTGGGCGCGATCATCGACTCCGGGGGCGTGTACGGGACGATCCTGTCCTCGATGATCGGCGGCGAGAGCAGCGTGCCGGTGGGGACGAGGATCTCGGTGTACACCCCCGACGGAGTGCTGCTGTACTCCTACACCGTCACGTCGCAGAATCGGCCGACGGTGATCACGAGTGGGCTCATCAACACCGGCTACGCCTCGTACCAGCATGGCCCGGTTTACCTCGACTACACGACGTCCGACGGCCAGGGCGCAACGCATTTCGACTACGCCTGATTCTTTGGCGCGCAACGCGACTCGCCCGGTTCTGTCGCTGTAGCAAATTAGTTGCTGACAGTTTGGGCGTTTCGCGAACCCGCGTCCGTTTGCAGGCATACCCTCCGCTGAGGCGCTGTCGCCGTCGTTGGTCGGGAGGTAGAAAGTCATGGGTGCTTCGAGGTTTGTCGGACGGGTTGGCGGATTGGCGGTGGCCCTCGGAGTGGGCGCCGCGGTGTTCTCCACCGGTTACGGCGTCGCATGGGCGGACGGGTCGACGGGATCGTCGGCGGCAGGCTCGAATTCGAGCTCTGCGAGCGGCGCCGGGGACTCGTCCGGGACCGGGTCGAAGGGGGCGTCGGCATCCACCGGGTCGTCCAAGCGGACGACCACTGCCGGGTCGGGCCAAGCGGTCGGTACCGGCGGCGCCAAGACCAGCTCCAAGCATTCCAAGGCCAGCCCCGCGCAAGTAAGTGCCGACTCCGCGGTGTCCGCGCAGACGACGAGTTCGGCTGCCGGAGCGGCAAACAACTCGGCATCGCAATCCGGTTCCGGTGGCAGCGCAGATGTCGTCACACCGTCGGTGAATTCGACTGCCGCAGTAGTGACGCCGGTCGCCTCGCTGGCTCCGAAGCTGCCCGTGCTGCCGTCGCCGAGTGCGATCTCCGGAGTGCTGACCACCGCTCTGCACGACGTGCTCGACCCGTTCTCCGGTGGCCTGCCCAGGCCCGCCGTCGACTCGCCACTGGCGCTGACCTTCGTGGCACTGCAGCGCCGCACGTCCGCGTCGGCGCTGGCGAGCAATCCGATTGCGATCAATCCGGTACTGGTCATCAATGACGGCATCATCGACGGCACCACCAACGCCAGTGGGGCGTCCGGACTCACCTACACGCTGATCAGTGGGCCTAACAAGGGCGGGAAGATCACCTTCTCCGCGACCGGTGACACCAACTACGCGCCCGGCAACTTCAGCTATCTGCCCGACCAGTCGGTGCTCGGCGGAACAGTCAACGAGCAGTTCAAGATTCTGGTGGCTCAGAAGACCCAGTTCGACCAGATCCTGGAAAGCATCCCACTCCTCGGCGGCCTCGCCGGACAGGTGATCGTGGTCCTGCACCAGACTCCGGTCCTCGGCGACCTGCTCGCGCCGATCATCGGGTACTCGCAGATCGCCACGTTCAACTCGACGGCTGTGCTGCCCGCCACCGACCCGGTGGCCTACACCTACAAGATGCCGTCCTTCGACGGCACACTGATCAGCGTCAACTGGTTCCCGAAGCTCGGCCTCACCGGATCCGACACGGCGCCAACGATTCTCGACGGCCCCGGCCTGGCGACCGCGGGACAGACCGACCCGTACACGCAGTACGGCATCGGCGGACTGACACCGGGTGTCTCGCTACTGCGTGACAACTACAACGTGGTCACCTGGGATCCGCGCGGCGAGTTCGCCTCCGGTGGCATCCTGCAGCTCGACAGCCCCTTCTTCGAGGCGCGCGACGTATCGTCGATCCTCAATTATGTTGCTGGACTTGATAACTCGCAGCTCGACGGCCCGAACGATCCTCGAGTCGGGATGGTCGGCGGCTCCTACGGCGGTGGCATCCAGCTCACCAGTGCTGCCACCGACCCGCGGATCGACGCCATCGTCCCGGGCATCTCGTGGAACTCGCTGAACAACTCGCTGTACCCCGACGGGTCCTTCAAGACGGCCTACGCGTCGCTGCTGCTGCTGTCGCTGGTGCTGTCGAAGGCCCGGATCAACAACTTGATCTATCAGGGCATCATCACCGGGGACCTGATCGGGCTGCTGAGCAACAGTGCACAGGCATTGTTGGCCGGCAGTGGTCCCACCTCGCTGCTCAACCAGCTGAAGGCGCCCACGCTGCTGATCCAGGGCACGGTCGACGTGCTGTTCACCCTGCAGCAGGCGATCGACAACGCGCAGACCATCATCGCCAACCCCTATGGCACACCGGTCAAGATGATCTGGTTCTGCGGCGGCCACGGTGTGTGCCTGACCAACGACGGCGATGTCAACCCCAACTTGGCCTCGACGTTCGCCTGGCTGGACTACTACGTGAAGGACGGCAACACCAGCGGTACGCCCGCCCTCCCCAATTTCCAGTTCACTGACCAGAACGGGAATTGGTACAAGTCCGACTTCCTTCCCACGTCGGGTAGCGGCTTGTTCGGCACACCGGACCAAGCGGTGACCGGTGCGTCGGGCGGCACGCTGGGCATCGTCCCCATCATCGGTGGCTCCGGGCCCGCGCCGCAGGCGGCGATCCCGTACTCGCTGGGCTTGGCGTCCAAAGCGAACAACGCGATCAACGTGGCCGTTCCGACCCAGGTCGGCACGACCTACCTGGGTGCGCCGACGGTGAGCTTCGATTACCAGGGCCTGGGCAATAGTCGTTTCGTCTACGCACAGCTGGTCGACAACAAGACGGGTCTGGTCGTCGGCAACCTGGTGACGCCCGTTGCGGTGACGATGGATGGGCGCACCCATACCGCGAGCATCAACATGGAGAACATGGTCTACACCGCGGCCGACGCGAGCGACGATCTGACTCTGCAGATCACCAGCTCGGCGACCGCGTACGAGAGGTTCACCGCGTTCGGCGTCATCAACATCTCCAACATCAGCCTGACGCTGCCCACAGCCGATCCGACCAAATTCACCCCGGAACCCTGAGGACCGGGTCAGCCGGCGGCCGGTGAGAGCCGGCTGACCGCGAACTGTGCGGCTTGACTGACCACGCCGGAGAGGACATATCTGCTGTGCGCCCGCCGGGTAGCGGTCCGCCGCCCATCTTGCGGGAGGGATTGCCGAACACCACGACCGCGGCGACGTGACCGGCGACGGCGTCCGGCATAGGGGTGGGGGTGCCGAACGCCGCGCCCACTGTCGTGGTGAGCAGGTCGACAACGTCGGCGCCCTGCGAGTAGCCGCTCGGCACCACGCGGGTAGCCGGGCAGGCCGCGACGAGGTTCTGGACGTGGACCCAGCCGTCGGTGGCACCGGTGGTGGTTCCTCCGCTCAGGTCCAGATTCGCCGGATAGTTGATGCCGTACACCGATAGCGATTTACCGGGAAGCTGTGCGCTCATCGCGTTGACCAGAGCTTGTCCGACCTGGTCGACCGGAGGCACGGTATCGGTTCCGCGCGCGTACACGACCTGGACGTCGGGACAGGCGTCGGCCCGCGCGATCGACATAGTGGGCAGCATCACCTGCACCGCGAGTGCCATCACACCCGCAGCAAAAATTGGTGCGCCCCGATGCGTGTGCACGGCTGCATGGTGGCACCCGTTGACCACGCCAGAGCTAGGCGCGCCGAGACCGACGGGAACTCATGAGCAAATGCACAGGAGCTGCCCCTGGTGTGGGCTGCCCTAAGTTGTTGCCGGCTAGGGGAATTCGACTAAAATCTGCTCTGTTGCAAAACGAGTGTGACGGGTCGGGGCGCTTGAGGTCGTAAAGGATCAACACGATGACACTGACGAAGATCGCAGCCGCAGCAGCACTTTCCGCAGGGCTCAGTTTGGCGGGCCTCGGTGTGGGCGCCGGTATCGCCTACGCCGACCCGGGACATGGCCACGGCCATGACGGCTGGGAGTGGGACGACCATGACCACGGCCGTGGCGACTGGCGCGGGCCGGACTACGGTCCCGTGTACTACGGCCCGCCCGCAGCCTGTGTGCAGGCCACCGGTCCGTTCGGGCTGGTGACCGGCGGCGCCTGCATCTAGCAGCCGCTAGCTCGGCACGACGCCGCGGGCCTTCGGCAACGGCAGATCGTTGTAGGTAGCGATGCCCGGTGGCGCGGCGACGACGGCGGGGATCGCGTGAATCGGCGGCATCGCCGTCATGATGTGGCCGAGAACGAAGAAGTCTTCGAGTGACTTCGCGTTCTCGATCATGTCCATCGGCGGCAGGAATCCGACCTGCATGTTCACCGTCGGACGTCCGTCGATGGTGATCTTCCAGCCGTCGGCGTCGAGCTGCCAGTCCGGCTCGAGGGTGGTGCCCTTCTTCCACCGCACGTTGATGTCGATGACGGTCTTGCCGTTGACGATGCCCTGCCAGCTGGCGTAAACCCCGGCGACGTGACCTGCCTTGATGGTCCACGACGCCATCGGCAGGTCCTCGGTGGTCTGGGCGTATTCGGACACGCAGGTGATCTCGTCCAGCTCCAGGCCGAGGGAATCGGCGACCAGTTGCACCGCCTCGGCGAACACCGCGGTGCCTTTGGCGGCCATCGGCTGCAGCTCGGGATCGTCGATGCGCATGTCGAATCCGACCGGGCGCTCGGTCTCGGGGGAGTCGTAGAGGGTGGTGTCGGCGGACTCGGCGATGGTGATCTTGTCGACGCGATCGCAGGAAGTGGCGGCGACGATCGCCAGTAGCTCGGCGAAGCCGGGGCTGACCCCCGAGCCGAACATCGTCGAGCCGCCGGCTTTGCAGGCCTCCTCGATGCGGGCGCGGCCCTCGCCCAGGTTCTGGCCGGTGATGAACGACGCCGATGCGACGACGTTGACGCCTGCCGACAGGATCCGGACGAGTTCGTCGACGTCGATCCACATCGGGTTGTAGACCACGCAGTCCGGCTTGAGCGCCAGCAGGGCGTCGACATCGTTGGTCGCGGCGACTCCCAGCGGTTCGATGCCGACCAGCTCACCGACGTCGCGGTCGGCCTTGTTCGCTGACCACGCGTAACAGCCGACGAGTTCGAGTGTGGGGTTGGCGGTGATCGCCTGGACGGAGCTCTTTCCTACATTGCCGGTCGTCCACTGGACGACCCGATAGGGGGAAATGTTGGGCACTCGCTCAGCATAGGGTCAGCTGTGCAGTTCAGAAGGTTGTTTAGGTGAACTTGACAGTCGTCTACTCGTCGACCGCGACGTTGCCGCGGTTGCGGCGGCGCAGGCGATGGTTCGTCTTGCCGGTCGGGCGCTTGTTGCGCAGCGCACCGACAGGTTCGGCGTCGGTGTCGTCAGTGGGCTCGGCCTCGGCTTCCGCTTCGGGCTCGGCTTCGGGCTCGGTCTCGGCCGACACCTCGGCGGGCTGCTCGTCCTCGACGGCCGGCTCGCTCGTGTCCTCGGCTTCGGCGGAGTCGGCAGCCTCGGTGGCCTCTGCGGTTTCGGTGGTCTCTGCGGTTTCTTCGGAGTCGGCCACCTTGCCGCGCTTCTTCTTGGCCTTCTTCTCTTTCTTCGGCTTCGCCGGCTTGGGCGGCAACTCGGCGGTGTAGGCCAGCTGGAAGGCGAGCAGCGCGAGCACCGCGATCGCGGCGGCCGCGCCGTAGACGCCGAACAGCCACGGGCCGCCCTTGTCGAGGCTGACCCAGATCTCGGCGACCGCGGTCCCGACGATCAGCACACCGGCCAGCACGTGCAGGATCACCGACCACAGCCGCAACCGCAGCGCCAGCTGCGGAGTCCCGGCCTCGGGCTTGCGGCTGCGCAGCAGGGTGAGCAACACCGGCAGCGCGGCCAGCGCGAACAGGACACCGGCGACGATGCGCAGAACAGTGCCCAGTGTGTGGGTGGTGTCGCCCATGAGCTCCCACCACCGGGGCAGCACGAACAAGAAGTACAGAGCCCCGGCCAGCACCCACAGCACCAGCTGAAGTGCAGTCGCGCCGACGCGCCCCATACCCCTCCTCAAGTCAAAATCCGAGGTGCGACCAGGCGCTGTGACCCCCCAGTCGCACCTCGGATCAGGTGCGGAGGATAGGGGATTTGAACCCCTGAGGGCTGTTAACCCAACCCGCGTTCCAGGCGAGCGCCATAGGCCACTAGGCGAATCCTCCGTCGGCAATGGTAGCGGACTCGGGGAGCGCCTCGCCCCGACTGCCTGGCTCACCTTGTCTTGCCGCCTCCGAGGCGGGCCACCTCTCGGCAGGTATTACACTCGCAACGGACCCCGCGCGGCGTCTATCCTGTGAACTCCCCCAGGGCCGGAAGGCAGCAAGGGTCAATGGGCTCTGGCGGGTGCGCGGGGTCCCCTTCGTGAAAGGCGCATGGTGTCGTTCCACTCCCTGGGCCCCGATGAGTTGCGAGCCCAGCACGAATTGCAGCGGCAGAACTACGCCGACCTGCAGGCCAAGAAGCTGTCGTTGGATCTCACCCGGGGCAAGCCGTCGGCAGAGCAGCTGGACCTGTCCAACGCGCTGTTGAGCCTGCCCGGCGAGCAGTACCGCGACGAGGACGGCACCGACACCCGCAATTACGGCGGCCTTCACGGGCTGCCCGGTCTGCGCTCGATCTTCAGTGACCTTCTCGGCATCCCGGTGCCCAATCTGATCGCCGGGAACAACGCCAGCCTGGAGCTGATGCACGACATCGTGGTGTTCTCGCTGCTGCACGGTGGTGTCGACTCACCGCGGCCATGGATTGAGGAGAGCGCCAGGATCAAGTTCCTGTGTCCGGCTCCGGGATACGACCGGCACTTCGCGATCACCGAGAGCTACGGCATCGAGATGATCAGCGTCCCGATGAACGAGGACGGCCCCGACGTCGACCTCATCGAAGAACTCGTCGCCGCCGACCCCGCCATCAAGGGCATGTGGTGCGTACCGGTGTTCTCCAATCCGACCGGCACCACCTACTCGTGGGAAGTGGTCCGCAGGCTGGTGCAAATGCGCACCGCCGCACCGGATTTCCGGTTGTTCTGGGACAACGCCTACGCCGTGCACACGCTGACGCTGGACTTTCCGCGGCAGGTCGACATCCTGGGCCTGGCCGACAAGGCGGGCAATCCGCACCGGCCCTATGTCTTCGCCTCCACCTCGAAGATCACCTTCGCCGGGGCAGGGGTGAGCTTCTTCGGCGGTTCGCTGGGCAACATCGCCTGGTATCTGCAGTACGCCGGGAAGAAGTCGATCGGTCCCGACAAGGTGAACCACCTACGGCACCTGTTGTTCTTCAAGGATGCCGACGGGGTGCGACTGCACATGCAACGCCACCAGCAACTGCTGGCGCCGAAGTTCGCGCTCGCTCTGGACATCCTGGACAAGCGACTCACCGACTCGAAGGTCGCATCCTGGACCGAGCCCAAGGGCGGCTACTTCATCAGCCTTGATGTGCTGCCCGGGACGGCCAAGCGGACCGTCGCGCTGGCCAAGGACGCCGGCATCGCGGTCACCGAGGCCGGCGCATCGTTCCCCTATCGAAAAGATCCGGACGACAAGAACATTCGGATCGCGCCGACGTTCCCGCCGGTGTCGGATTTGACCGACGCGATCGACGGCCTGGCCACCTGCGCGTTGCTGGCGGCCACCGAGTCCCTGCTGGGGTCCGCGGCTGTCACCGACGGTCGGTAGCCTTCACCCGTGGCGCTCTACCGCAAGTACCGGCCGGCAACCTTCGCCGAGGTGGTGGGCCAGGAGCACGTCACCGAACCGCTCTCGACCGCGCTGTCGGCGCATCGGATCAACCACGCGTATCTGTTCTCCGGACCGCGTGGCTGCGGTAAAACGTCGTCGGCGCGCATCCTCGCCCGCTCGCTGAACTGCGAACAGGGACCGACACCGACGCCGTGCGGGGTGTGCGATTCGTGCGTGGCGCTGGCCCCGAACGGCCCCGGCTCGGTCGACGTCGTCGAACTCGACGCCGCCAGCCACGGCGGTGTGGACGACACCCGCGAGCTACGCGACCGGGCGTTCTATGCGCCCGCGCAGTCGCGCTACCGCATCTTCATCGTCGACGAAGCGCACATGGTCACCACCGCCGGCTTCAACGCGCTGCTGAAAATCGTCGAGGAGCCGCCCGAGCACCTGATCTTCGTGTTCGCCACCACCGAACCGGAGAAGGTGCTGCCGACGATCCGGTCGCGCACCCATCACTACCCGTTCCGGCTGCTGGCCCCGAAGACGATGCGCGCGTTGATCGAGAAGATCATCGCCTCGGAGAGCGTCACCGTCGACGACGCGGTGTATCCGCTCGTCATCCGGGCCGGCGGCGGCTCACCCCGCGACACGTTGAGCGTTCTGGACCAGCTGCTCGCCGGCGCCGAAGGCAACCGCGTGCACTATCAGCGCGCGCTCGCGCTGCTGGGCGCCACCGATGTGGCCCTGATCGACGATGCTGTCGACTCGCTGGCCGCAGGCGATGCGGCTGCGCTGTTCGGTGCGGTGGAGTCGGTGATCGACGCCGGACACGATCCGCGCCGCTTCGCCGTCGACCTGCTCGAGCGGTTCAGGGATCTGATTGTGCTGCAAGCGGTTCCGGACGCTGCCAGCCGCGGCGTGGTCGACGCTCCCGACGACGTGCTGGACCGGATGCGTGAGCAGGCCACGAAGATCGGGCCCGCTACGCTGACCCGCTACGCCGAGGTGGTGCACGCGGGGCTGGGGGAGATGCGCGGCGCGACGGCGCCACGGTTGCTGTTGGAGGTGGTGTGCGCCCGGTTGCTGCTGCCGTCGGCCAGCGACACCGAATCGGCCCTGCTGCAGCGGATCGAACGCATCGAGACCCGGATGGAGATCACGATCCCGGCCGGTGAGGCCGGGTTGAATTCTGGTGCATCGGCGGCGGCGCCGGCCAAGCAGTACGTGCGCAAGACGCAGGCTGCGGCTCCGGCAGCGCCCGAGCCGGCAGCAGGGCCGCCCCCGGCGCCCGCGCCGACACCTGTGGTCGAGCCGCCCGCACCGCAGCCTGTCCCTGAGCCGATCGCCAAACCGGAGCCGATTGCGCGACCCGAACCGGTCGCACGGCCCGAACCTGTCGCCGCGCCGGATCCGGTGCCCGAGGCCGCACCTCCGCCGCCGGCCACCGAACCTGCTGCGGCACCGGCCGCCGCGGCCACGGGTGAACCGGGCGCGGCCGCGGTGCGCACCATGTGGACGACGGTGCGCGAGAAGGTCCGGCAGCGCAGCCGCACCACCGAGGTGATGCTGGCCGGCGCGATCGTCCGGGCGGTCGAGAACAACACGCTGATCCTCGGCCACGAGTCGGCACCGCTGGCCAAGCGCCTGTGCGAGCAGCGCAACGCCGACGTCATCCGTGACGCGCTCAAGGATGCGCTCGGCGTGGACTGGCGGGTGCGGTGCGAGGTCGGCGTGGGCCAGCCGGTGCAGGAGGCTGAGCAGCCGCTGCCGCCCGAACCCGAGCCAGACCCGGTCGAGCGCCAGCGGGCCGAAGAGGACAGCATGATCGCCGAGGTCGGCCGCGACGATGACGCGGCGCCGCGGCGTGATCCGGAGGAAGTCGCGCTCGAGCTGCTGCAGACCGAGTTGGGCGCGCGCAAGATCGAGGGCTAGCAGTTCTGTGTGCGGTCTCGTGGTCCGCTGTGGATTTGCTGTGCTGTGAAGCGCTTGTGTGTCAGCACCTTTACCGTCGGTGCATGATGATCGACATTCGTCGAATTGCGGCGACGCTCGCCGGATGCGGAGCGCTCGCAGTGGCTCTGTTCGGCCAACTTCCCTCTGCGGCAGCAGATCCTGACGCGCCGCCGCCACCACCGAACTGCACCGCGGCCGATATGGAAGGCGTGCGAATGGGCGTGCAGGCCGCGACATCCGCGTACCTGTTCACCCATCCCGACGTGAACGCATTCTTCACCAGCCTGGCCGGCCTACCGCGCGACCAGGTGCGTGCCCGGGTGAAGGCCTACCTGGCCGCCAATCCGCAGACAGCCTCCGACATCACCGGAATTCGACAACCGTTGCTGGACATAAAGAATCGCTGCGGTCACCTGCCCGGCTCAGCGGTCTAGTTCCGGTCTACGCCGTCCACCACGGCCGCAACGGCAGCCCGGCGTCGCCGCCCTTCTCGTCGAGCTTGACCGCCAGAACCTGGTGCAGCTGAACGACATTCGTCTCGAAGCCGAGCCGCGAACCGGCCATGTACAGGCCCCATACCTTCGCGGTCGCCAGGCCCACCTCTGCGACGGCCTCGTCCCAGTGCTCGACGAGATTGCGGCACCAGTCGCGCAGCGTCAGCGCGTAGTGGTGGCGCAGGTTCTCCTCGTGCACCACCTCCAGGCCGGCGTCCTGGGCTTCGGTGATGATGCGGCCCGACCCGGTCAGTTCGCCATCGGGGAACACATAGCGGTCGATGAAACCACCCGCGCTGGGGCCGGTCTTGTTGTCGGGGCGGGTGATGCAGTGGTTGAGCAGAAGGCCGCCGACGCGCAGCTTGGTCTTCAGGAAGCCGAAGTACGCGGGATAGTTGGCCACCCCGATGTGCTCGGTCAACCCGATGGATGACACCGCGTCGAAGCCGCTCTCCAGCACGTCGCGGTAGTCGCCGTGGCGGACCTCGGCCAGGTCGGCCAAGCCCTGCTCGGCAATGGCCTTCTGCGCCCAAGCGGCCTGCTCACGGGAGAGCGTCACACCGATCGCCTTCACCCCGTGCTTCGCCGCGTAGCGCACCATGCCACCCCAGCCGCAACCGACGTCGAGCAGTCGATCGCCGGGCGCCAGGCGCAGCTTCTCGAACACCAGCCGGTACTTGTTCTCCTGCGCTTCCTCCAGCGTCGCGTCCGCGCTGGGGTAGCAGGCACAGGTGTACGTCATCGACGGCCCAAGGACCCACTCGTAGAACGTATTCGACACGTCGTAGTGGTGGTGGATGGCATCGGCGTCGCGCTTCTTGCTGTGCCGCAAGCCTTCGGCGACGCGGCGCCACCGCGGCAGCGCCTCCTGCGGCGGCGGGGCGATCGGCTTGAGGTGCTCGATGCCGATGGAGCGCACGATATCGACAAGAATCCGCGCGGGCGGCCGCTTGAAATCCAGCTGGTGGGAAAGCGCCCGCAGCAGGTTGTACGGATCCCCGGGATGTACGCCCTGCATTTCGAGGTCGCCCGACACGTAGGCGCGGGCCAGGCCCAGATCGCCCGGTGCGGTCGCCAGATACGTGGTCCCCCGCGGGGTGAGCAGATCCAGACCCAGTTCGGCGTCATCGGGCCCCGCGGAACTACCGTCGTAAGCGGTGAACTTCAGCGGCAGTTCTCCACCGGCGGTGAAGATCTCGAGGATCTCGGCCAGTTTGAACTTTCCGGGCGCATGCGCCTCGTTCTCATGAAATGTCGTCATTGTCGTTGCACCGCCTTTGCATACAGGTCCAGTAGCCGGGAATCAGGGTCGTAGGTCTTTTTTACGGTGTTATAGGTTTCGCCACCGTAGAGATTGTCAAACTCTTCTCGACTGTAAAAGGCGTCGGAATACAGCGACTTGTGCCCGTCGAGCTTGCCGATCTGCTCTTCAATCAGGCGGTTCGTATGGCCGGGTGTGGGCCCCATCGGGACCGAGGACCAGAACCCGATGTTGACGTAGCTGTGCCCGGCGCGAAGTGGATACAGCGGCCAGCCCGCCGGATCGCGCAGCCGAAGCGGGCACAACCAAAGCGGCTCGATGGGCACGTTGGTCAAGAACCAGTCCAGGAATTCGACGCAATGCTCGATCGGCACCTCGACGTCCTGGACCACGCGCTCCAGCGGCGGACGGCCATGCCGGGCCTCAATCCGGTCGGCGATGTTGAACCGCTGGTCGTAGCCGATCAGCTTCCAGTAGAAGCTGCTCCGCCGGTAGCGCCGCGGCCACCACCGACGGATCTTCGGGTTTTGCGCGCCGAATGCCCGCGAGCACCAGAACCAATCGGTGTCCCAGCGCCACAGGTAGTCGTGAATGGTCAGCCGGTCGTCCTTGACCCCGTCGTCGTGCTGGATCGAGCGGTAGTAGATGTCCTGGCCGGTGTAGTCACTGACCGCTCCGGCGGTGGGAGTCTGCACACCCAGGCACAGATAGCTCTCGTCGGCGCTGAACACCACGCCGTCGAGGTAGTCGACCCGGGTGCCGTCGTATCCACCGGTCTCGATGATCCGGTCCATCGCGGCGACCAGGTCGGGCAGCGAGTGAAACCGCAGGTGCTTGAGCGCGACAAATGGCTTCACCGGTTCCAGCTCGATCTTCAGGCGCACCGAATAGCCAAGTGTTCCATAGGAATTGGGGAAGCTCCGGAACAAGTCCTGATGCTGGTCTCGGCTGGCGGTGACCACTTCACCCGAACCGGTCAGGATGTCCATCTCGATCACGGACTCGTGCGGCAAACCGTTGCGGAAGGACGCCGACTCGATCCCCAGCCCGGTCACCGCACCGCCCAGGGTGATGGTCTTGAGCTGCGGAACCACCAGCGGGGACAGGCCGTAGGGCAGGGTCGCGTCGACCAGGTCCTCGTAGGTGCACATGCCGGCGACATCGGCGGTCTTCGCCGCTTGGTCGACGGAGATCACATTGGTGAGACCGGAGATGTCCAACCCGGGCGCGTTGCTCTTGGCGCGTACGCGGAACAGGTTGGACGTCGGTTTCGCCAGACGTACGGGGGCGTTCGGAGGAATGACGCGGTAGCTGGCCAAAAGCCGCTCCACGCCCTGGGCATGCGCTGATAGTGCTGTGGATACAGACACACGACTACGCTAGTCCGCAGCCACAGCCGATGCGACCGCACGGCTGGTGGATCACACTGCAACCCGCCGTCACCCGAGGAGTTTTACCTGATGGGACAGGTCAGCGCCGCAAGTTCGATCTTGATCGACGCCGAACCGGCCGCCGTGCTCGATGCGATCGCCGACTACCAGAACGTGCGCCCGAAGATCCTCTCGCCGCAGTACAGCGAATATCAGGTGCTGCAGGGCGGCAAGGGCCAGGGCACCGTCGCCAAGTGGAAGCTGCAGGCCACCAAGTCGCGGGTGCGCGAGGTGCAGGCCGTCGTCGACGTCGCCGGCCACACCGTCATCGAGAAGGACGCGAACTCCTCGATGGTGATCAACTGGACCGTCGCGCCGGCGGGCCCGGGCTCCAGCGTCACCCTGAAGACGACGTGGACAGGGGCCGGCGGTATCGGCGGTTTCTTCGAGAAGACATTCGCGCCGCTGGGCCTGCGCCGGATTCAGGACGAACTGCTGGGCAACCTCAAGAAGACCGTCGAGGCCGCGAAGGCCTAGCTGGCGCGCGCCGGCTGGGTGGCCAGGAACGCCGCGATGCCCGAAACGACGGCGGCGGCGTACTTCTGGCGGCCCTCCGGGCTTTCCATCAGTGCCGAGTCGGCGGGGTTCTTCATATTGCCGAGCTCGACCAGCACCGACGGGTACTCGGCGAGGTTGAGCCCGGCGAGATCGGCACGGCCGTAGAGACCGTCGGAGCCGATGTAGTTGGCGGCCGGAATGCCCGCGGCGAGGATCTGGTCGCGCATAGCGCGGGCGAGTTGCACCGACGGGCCGGCCTGGGCCTGATTCAACGGCGGGCTGGAGTAGTTGACGTGGAAGCCGCGCCCGGTGGCCGGGCCGCCGTCGGCGTGGATCGACACGATCGCGTTCGGCTTGAGTGCGTTGGCCATGGCGGCGCGTTCGTCGACGCAGGCGGCCACCTGGTTGTCATTGCCACGGGACATCGCGGTCCGCACGCCGAGCTGGGTCAGCATCTGGCGGATCAGCAGGACAGTGTCCCAGTTGAAGGTGTGCTCGGGGAACCCGTCCTCGGTGGTGGTTCCCGACGTCTGGCAGTCCTTGGTCCCGCCCCGGCCGGTCGGCACCTGCTTGGTCAGCGATGCGTCGTTGGCCCCGTTGTGGCCGGGGTCGAGGAACACGATCATCCCGGCGATGCTGGTCGGCGCGGCATGGACAAGCGGACTGGTCACCGTCGACACAACCAGCATGACGCTGGTGCATGCTGCGGCCACGACACGAGCGCGGGCGGACATAAGCACGCGCGTCACCGTAACTCTTCGCCGTCTAGTCTTGAAGTCGCTGACTGCCCGAATTCGCAGGCGAAACCAAGTCGAGACCGAGACGCAAGGAGACTGTCATGCAACCCGGTGAGATTCCGAACCTCGAAGGATTTCGCGAGCAGGCGGAGCAGATGCGCGACCAGGTCATGCCCGGTCTGCAGGCCGCGCTGGCGCAGGCCCAGGAGATGCAGCAGAAGCTGATGGAGGCGCAGGCCGCGCTGGCCGCAGCCGAGGTGCACGGCCAGGCCGGCGGCGGTCTGGTGCAGGTGACGATGAAGGGCAGCGGCGAGGTCGTCGGGATCCGGATCGACCCGAAGGTCGTCAACCCCGATGATGTCGAGACGCTGCAGGACCTGATCGTCGGCGCGCTCGCCGACTCGGCCCGTCAGTTCACGATCCTGGCGCAGACCCACCTCGGCCCGCTGGCCGGGCAGGCCCCAGGCATTCCGGGGGCCTGACGCGTTGTTCGAAGGACCCGTCCAGGATTTGATCGACGAACTCGGCAAGCTGCCGGGTGTCGGTCCCAAGAGTGCCCAGCGGATCGCATTCCACCTGTTGTCGGTGGAGCCGCCGGACATCGACCGGTTGACCGCCGCGCTGGGCAGGGTCCGCGACGGGGTGAAGTTCTGCGAGGTGTGCGGGAACGTCTCCGATGCCGATCGGTGCCGCATCTGCAGTGACGCGCGTCGCGACGGGGCGCTGGTGTGTGTGGTCGAGGAACCCAAGGATGTGCAGGCCGTGGAGCGCACCCGCGAGTTCCGCGGGCGCTACCACGTGCTGGGCGGAGCGCTCGACCCGCTGTCCGGCATCGGTCCTGATCAACTTCGAATTCGCCAGCTGCTCAACAGGATTGGCGAGCGGATCGACGGGGTGGACATCACCGAGGTGATCATCGCGACCGACCCGAACACCGAAGGTGAGGCGACAGCCACCTATTTGGTGCGGATTCTGCGCGACATCCCCGGGTTGACGGTGTCGCGGATCGCATCGGGGTTGCCGATGGGCGGCGATCTGGAGTTCGCCGACGAGCTGACGCTGGGCCGCGCTCTGTCCGGCCGCCGCCAGATGGTTTAGCTTCCGTAGGATCGCTACATGTCGAGGCCCAACGACTTTGTCCAACTGAACTGCGGGGCCTGCGTCGACGGTGCCGGTTTGGGATTCGAGATCTCCATGGCGTTCCAGCCGATCTTCGACAGCGACGCCAAACAGGTCCACTCGCAAGAGGCGCTGGTTCGCGGTGTGCGCAACGAGCCGGCGTCAGCGGTCTTCGCCCAAGTCGGCGACCACAACCTGTACCGGTTCGATCAGGTGTGCCGTGTCACGGCGATCAGATTGGCGGCCCAGTTGGGGATTTCGACGTCGCTGAACGTCAATTTCATGCCGAACGCCGTCTACCGCCCGGAACTCTGCATACGGACGACGCTGGAAGCTGCTGAGACGTACGACTTTCCTGCCGACCGCATCGTTTTCGAGTTCACTGAAGCAGAGAAGATCCCCGACTTCGGGCATCTGCAGGCGATCGTGGCCGACTACCGGCAGCGCGGATTCACCGTCGCCATCGATGATTTCGGGGCCGGGCATGCCGGACTGAACCTGTTGGCGGATCTGCAGCCGGATCTGGTCAAGATCGATATGGGTCTGGTCCGCGACATCGATCAGGACAAGGCACGTCGGGCCATCTGCAAGGGCATCGTCCAGATGAGCGACGATCTGGGCATCGGGCTCATCGCCGAGGGGATCGAACGCCGCGAAGAGATGGAGTGCCTGCAAGACCTGGGCGTGCACCTGTTCCAGGGCTACTACATCGCCAGGCCGGCGTTCGAGAGCATCGCCGACATCAATCCCGAAGTGTGCGCAGCCGCCTGATCGCCCAATGCCCGCGAGATTGAACTGACGCAGAGGTCTACTCGCACGTTGTCTGCGTGAGTTCAATCTCGGGGACCTGTCGGTGGCTACGACCATGCTGACGCGATGGGTGAGGTGTTCATCGGCAGCGAAGCCCTGGCAAGCGGCGCCCTGACCAGGCACGGACTGCAGCGGTTCCATGACCGGCTGTTGCCCGATGTCTACCGTGCTCGGGGGCAGGCGCAGTCGTTGCGTGATCGCACGGTCGCCGCGTGGCTGTGGTCGCGTAGGCGTGCGGTCATCGCCGGTGCGGCAGCTGCCGCACTCCACGGTGCGCAATGGGTGAGCGACGACGAGCCCATCGAACTGTTCTGGAACAACGGACGTCCGCCGAGCGGGCTCATCGTCCGCAACGAAACCCTCGGGGACGACGAGGTCACCCGTATCGCAGGGCTTCCGGTCACCACCCTCACCCGCACCGCATTCGATCTGGGCCGGTACTTGCCGCGCCACAAAGCAATTGCGCGGTTGGACGCGCTGTCACGCGCAATCTGCTTCTCGAACGATGAGGTCTTGCTCCTGGCCAAGCGGTATCCGAGAGCCCGAGGCGTGCGCAGGCTCAGCGAGGCTTTGCCGCTAGTAGACCGCGGTGCGGCGTCGCCGAAGGAAACCTGGTTGCGACTCCTGCTGATCGACGCCGGCTTTCCGGTGCCGTCGACTCAGATTCCCGTCCAGAACAATTGGGGTCTAATCGCGATGCTCGACATGGGCTGGGAGGACTACCTGGTGGCAGCCGAGTACGACGGCGATCTACATCGCAGTGACCGTGGACGGTATGTCTGGGATCAGAAGCGGTCGCGTCTCATCGCGGGAATGGGGTGGGATGTGGTGCGCGTAATCAACGAGGACAGCCCGGCCGACGTGATCACGCGCGTCCGCGATGCGTTGACGGCCCGAGGCTGGCGCCCGCGAGATTGAACTGACGCTGAGGTCTACTCGCACGTTGTCTGCGTGAGTTCAATCTCGGCGCATGCACTACATCCGGCGGGGGGCGGCCAGCCGCTCGCGGCGCAGCTGCTCGACCTCGGGCAGCTCGAGGGGCTCCAGCGGTCCGACCACGCGCGACAGCAGCAGGTCGGCCAACTCGGGATTGCGAGCCAGGCACGGCCCGTGCAGATAGGTCGCGACGACGCTACCCTGCACGGCGCCGTCGTATCCGTCGCCATGGCGGTTTCCCGCGCCCTTGACGACCGTCGCCAGCGGCCGGGAATCAGGCCCCAAAACCGTTCCACCGCGGTGGTTTTCGAAACCCGTCAGCGGCTGGGTCAGCCCGTCGACCAGCGGCGTGGACACCACCTCGCCGATCGTGCGCTTCTCTTGCGGCGAGGTCGTCACATCGAGCAGGCCAACCCCCTCGACCCGCTCACCGGCCGATGTCTCATACCAATGACCGAGCACCTGGATCGCCGCGCAGATTGCGAGCACGGGCGCGCCGCGGCCGGCGGCCCGCTGCAAACCCCGATGCGTCAGAAGGTGTTTGGTGGCCAGTCGCTGCGCGTAGTCCTCGGCGCCGCCGAGGGTGTAGAGGTCCAGCGAGTCAGGCACCGGGTCGGCAAGCGTGATCTCGACGATCTCGGCTGGAATTCCCCGCAGCTGCAACCGTTTACGCAGCACCACGGCATTACCGCCGTCGCCGTACGTGCCCATCACGTCGGGCAGCACCAGCCCGATCCGCACCCCGCTCATCGCATCCGCCCCAACGTGCGGGTCAGCTGCAGGAACGCCGTGTAGTTCGCGACCACCTCGACGTGCCCCTTCGGGCACGAGACGATTGCATCAATCGTGTTGTGCACCAACGTATGACTGACACCTGCGTACCCGAGTCGCACCGCCAGGTCCGTTCCCCGCTCACCGGCGGCGACCACGGGCACGTCCTCGAAGTGCTCGAAGTTGACGTCCCACAACCAGGACAGGTCTTCCCCGTCGGGCACTTGACCGTTGACCGCGATGACCACCCCGTCGGCGCTTCGGTCGACCATCGACAGCGCCTCCTGCCACCCGGCCGGATTCTTGGCCAGCAGGATGCGCGCGGTGTGCTCACCGATCGGCACGGTCTGGTAGCGGCCGGCGACCTCGTCCACCCGGGAGACGGCGGCCACCGCCGCTACTGGGTCCGCACCCAGCGCCACCGCCGCCGCTACCGCCTGGGTGGCGTTGCCGCGGTTGACCGTGCCCGGCAGCGAGAGCCGCATCGGTACCTCCAGCCCGTCCGGACCGTACAGCTTGGCGTCGTCGTACCACCACTGCGGAGTCGGCCGTTTGAAGGCCGGAGGGCCTCCGGGCCCGACATCGGGATCCGTGCCGGTGGAGTACCAGTCCACCCCGTCGCGGACGATCACCTCGCCGCTGCGCGGGCAGCTGACCGAGTCGTTGGCCCAGCCGCCGCCCGCGGCCACCCACACCACCCGGGGACAGTCGTAGGCCGCGGAGGTCATCAGGACGTCGTCGCAATTGGCGACGACGATCGCATCTGGGTGGCGGGCCAGCCCGGCCCGCAGCGTCCGTTCGATGTGGTTGATCTCACCCACCCGGTCCAGCTGATCGCGGGACAGATTCAGCAGCACGATCACCGCCGGGTGCACCGCGTCAGCGACATGCGGCACGTGCATCTCGTCGACTTCGAGGGCCGCCAGCGCCGCATCCCGCGTGCCGGCCAACGCGGCCACCAGTCCGGCGTCCATGTTGGCGCCCTCGGCGTTGGTGGCCACCTGCCCCAGCGTCGCCAACGCGGCCGCGGTCATCCGGGTGGTGGTGGATTTGCCATTTGTGCCGGTCACGACGACGGTGCGTCGGCCGGTCCCGAGTTGGCGCAGGATGGTGCGGTCCAACGTCATCGCGACGAGGCCGCCGATCATGGCGCCGGCACCGCGTCCGGCCGCCCGGGAAGCCCAGCGCGCGGCGGATCCGGCGGCCAGCGCGGCGCGCCCCCGCAGTGTCATGGTCGGCCTGGGCATCGCAAGGCAGTTTATGCGTGAAATGACGGGCGGGCCGACACGGATTCGATGTCCCGGGGACTGTCGGACCTGCGTGCCATCCTGACTGTGTGAGCCACACCTGGGGTCGACCAGCCCGCGAGCCGGGGGACGGCTGGGTCGTGGTTGACGTCGAGACCTCCGGTTTTCGGCCCGGGCACGCCCGGGTCATCAGCCTCGCCGCGCTCGCGCTGGATCCCGAGGGTCGCGTCGAGCACTCCGTGGTCAGCCTGCTCAATCCCGGGGTCGATCCTGGCCCCACCCACATTCATGGCCTCACCGCCGAGATGCTGGAGGACCAGCCGACGTTCGCCGACATCGCCCCCGACGTCATCGATCTCCTGCATGGCCGCACGCTGGTGGCTCACAACGTCGCGTTCGACTACGCGTTCCTGTCCAGCGAGGCTGAGCTCGCCGAGACCGCGCTGCCCGTGGATACCGTCATGTGCACCGTCGAGCTCGCTCGCCGGCTCGACCTCGGCCTGGACAACCTGCGGCTCGAGACGTTGGCACGGCACTGGGCGGTGCCGCAGACGCGCGCCCACGATGCCTTCGACGACGCCCTGGTGCTGTCTCGGGTGTTGAGCCCGGCGTTGCAGCGGGCCCGCGAGCGCGAGGTCTGGTTGCCGGTGCGGCCGGTGACCCGGCGCCGCTGGCCCAACGGCAGGGTCACACACGATGAGCTGCGGCCCTTGAAAATGCTGGCCTCCCGGATGCCCTGCCCGTACCAGAATCCGGGCCCGTACCGCCGGGGTGCGCCCCTGGTGCAAGGTATGCGGGTGGCGTTGTCGGCCGAGGTGGATCGCACTCACGAAGAACTCGTGGAGCGCATCATCCACGCCGGGCTCGCCTACTCCGATGCCGTCGACCCGGAGACCTCTCTGGTCATCTGCAACGCGCGCACACCCGAACAGGGCAAGGGCTACCTGGCCCGGGAACTCGGGGTGCCGGTGGTGTCCGACCGGCAGTTCATGGATTCGGTCGATTCGGTGGCCAATGGCACCGGACTCGACGACTTCGCACCCTCGGTGGACCAGGGTCAGCAGTTCGCCCTTTTCTAACTGGCCGCACCGTTAGCATCGTCCACCGAGGTGATGATGCCGTGGACGATCGCAGGAGCACGCTGCAGTCGGCCGTGCCCATCCTTCTGTCGGCGCTCGCCTGTCTGCTCCTCGCGTTGGGCTTCGCATTCAATTGGGGCGGCGACAATGCCGTTCGCATCGCCGACGGACTCGCCTTCGCCGCTTTCGGGGGTTATGCCGCGGTGTGCGCGGCTGTCGCGGCCCGTGCGGCCCGCGGACGAAACCGTCTCGCCTGGACCACCATGGCGATCGCCTTGGTGGCGTGGACCGCGGGCGAGCTGACGCGGGCGTACCTGACCCTGGTGCTGGAACGCAATGTGTTCCCATCGCCGGCGGACTTCCTTTACCTGATCTTCGTCGTGTTGGCGCCGGTTGCTTTTCTGCAATTCCCGGCCGAACCGACGCAAGGGTCACGCATCCGGCTGCTGTTCGACGCGTTGATAGTCGCCACGTCGTTGTTCCTCGTGCTGTGGGTGGTGGTGCTCGGCAACGTCTATCAGGCCACCGGAGTGAACAGCGACCAGCAGGGGCGCGCGCTGTTGTACCCGTTGTTCATCCTGTTCGTGTTCGTCGGGGCGGTGGTGTTCGTCGTCCGGGCCGGTGCCGGCAACAGCATTGTGATGTGGCTTCTCATGGGCGGGGTCACGCTCATGGCGTTCTCCGGGGTCGCGTTCGCCGTCCTGCAAGGCTCCAACCGCTATCACCCGGGGCACATCACGAGCATTGGCTGGGTGCTCGGAATGTCGTGCTTCGGCGCGGCCGCGTTGCTGAGTCGCCGGCCGCGCCCACCCATCCTCCCGACCCCGGTTCCACAATCCTCGATAGCGTTGTGGCTGCCTTACGTGCCGCTGCTGATCGCCGGCACCATCGCGCCGGCGATTGTCATGACCGGTCTACTCCGGATCCTCGTTCCCATCCTGATGACGCTCATCTGCGCCCGACAGGTGCTCTCGGGCTGGGAGAACCGGCGATTGCTCGCGGCCGCAGCAGATCAGGCGTTGCGTGATCCGCTGACCGGGCTGGCCAATCGCACGTTGTTCCAGGATCGGCTGGCGCACGCAATGGCCTTGCGCGGCCGTGACAATCGGTGCGTCGCGGTGTTGTCGCTGGATCTCGACGACTTCAAACTGATCAACGACAGCATGGGTCATCCCGCCGCCGACAGCCTGCTGATCCGGGTCGGCGAGCGCATTGCAAGTTGTTTGCGCGCCGGCGACACCGTGGCACGGCTCGGCGGTGACGAATTCGCGTTGCTGCTCGAGGGGGACGTCGACGAGGCGCACCTGGTGTGCGAGCGTGTGATCGCGGCATTCGACGCCCCGTTTCTGATCGACGGAAACGAAGTGCTGATACGCCCCAGCGCGGGCATGGCGGTTACGTCGTTGGCGGACAACGGCATCACGGCCGCGGATCTGGTGAAACGTGCCGACACCGCGATGTACTTCGCGAAGCGGTCGCGCAACTCGACGGTGCACACGTTCAGCCCGGACATGACGCTTCTCGATCCGGATATCGAGGAACTGGCACGCGAAGGTGAACCCCGCTCGGCCAAGAGTGGAGCCGAGCAGGTGCGACTGCTCGGTGAACTGCGGCGCACGATCGACCGCGGCGGCCTCGAGATGGTCTATCAGCCCAAGCTGGACCTCGGGACCGGACGGATCGTGGGTGTGGAAGCACTGCTGCGCTGGCCGCACCCACGGCTGAATGTTCTTCGGCCAGGGGCGTTTATGCCGCTGATCCTGCGTCACGGGTTGATGCGGCCGGTCACCGATCTGGTGTTCCGGAAGGTTCTCGATGACTGTGCGCGGTGGGTGTCGAAGGGGTTGGAAGTCCCGGTCGCGGTGAACCTGTTCGCGCCGCTGTTGCGCGACGCACGCTTGCCCGACACGGTGCGGCGGGTACTGCAGGAACGGAATCTGCCTCCCGGACTGTTGACGATCGAGATCACCGAGGACTTGGTGCTCGACGAGGTGGGCCGGGTGACCGGCGTGCTGCAACAGCTGCGCGACGACGGGATCCGCATTGCGATCGACGACTTCGGCAGCGGCTATTCAGCTTTGAGCTACCTGCGCGATCTGCCGATCGACGAAGTGAAGTTCGATCGGCATTTCATCGCCTCGGTCGCGACAGACGCCAGGGCCGCGGCCGTGGTCAGCGCCGTGATCGATCTGACCCACAACCTCGGGATCACGGTGGTCGCCGAGGGTGTGGAGGACGCCGAAACCGCCTCATGGCTGCGCGAACACAGCTGCGACATCGGACAGGGCTACTACTTCTCGATGCCGGTCTCCTCGACTGAAATCACGGAGCTGGTGGCGGCCCAAGCACGGCAGTAGGAACCCTCGCAGGATCCTGTGTATCTGTCGCCAAGACCCTGGAGCGAGGCTTTCGGCGAAATATGTTGGCGTACGGTCAAGTTGAGGCCACTGACAGCATTGTTGGCAGGAGGCTGAAGATGAACAACAAGACACTCACCGCCATGATCGGTGCGGCGGCGATCGCGATGCTCGCGCTGTTCGCCGTCACCGACGGTGCCGATATTGCGGCCACCACCCACACCACGGCCGATTCGGGGCAGGAGTCGAAATTCCCTACCCCTACCCCGCCGCCACCTGCGGAGGTCTCCGGGGCCGTGACCACGACGATGGTGCCTGCGGCGCCCTGATCGGGCGGCTACGCTGGCATTCCTGATGCCGCCCAACCCCGAACGCCGGACCGCCATCCTTGATACCGCGATCGACATCATCGTCGACGCGGGGATCGGCGGCCTCACCCACCGCCAGGTCGACGAATGCGTCGGCCTGCCGTCGGGAACCACGTCGAACTACTTCCGAACCCGGCTGGCCCTGCTGGAGGGGACCGCCGCACATGTGGTCGACATGCATTGGCGTCATGTGGAAGTGCTCAAGTCCGCGCTGCCGTCGCCAATGGACCGGGCCGGGGTGGCGGCGTTGCTGACGCGGATGGTGGCCGATCCCGACGATGCTGCGCGCCGACGGCATCTTGCCCGGTTCGAGTTGTTCATCGAGGCGACCCGCCGACCCGAACTGCGACCGTTCCTCTACGAATTGCAGCACGCCGCGATGAAGACGGCCGGGTTGATCCTCGCGTCGGCGGCTATCGACGCATCACCCGAGCAGGTGGACCAGTTGACCCGGTTGCTGAACGGGCTGACGTTCAGCAACCTCACGATCGATCAGCCCGACGGATATGACCCAGCCGGGCTGATCGACCGCGTGCTCGATGTGGTGTTCTTCGACTAGCTTCCCGGGTCCATCCCGCCGGACCTAGCTGAGGGCCTTGGCCTTCAGCGACTCGAACTCCTGCTGGGAGATGGTCCCGGCATCCAAGAGTTGCTTGGCGTGCTCGATCTCCTGTGCGGGAGAACGCCCGGCAGCCTCCCGGATGTATGCGTCGGTGTCCTTCTTCGCCGCCATTGCGGCTTCCCTCGCGCGTTGGGTCATGCCTTGACCGCGGGCGATCAGGTAGATCAGCGCGGTCACCCAGGGGAACACGATCAGGAAGATGACCCAGACGGCCTTGATCCAGCCGGATGTCGTGTGGTCACGCCAGAACAGGTCCACCAGTATCTGGAACAACACCAGCAGGTAGGCGATCCAGGCGAAGATGATCAGGAAGTGCCAGAGGAAATCCCACGTCGAACCCCAGTCCATGACCTACTCCTCAAGTTGTCGGGAGAACATTAAGTTGTTGGGATGGCGCCGATTCGGGCGGCACGGTTCACCGCGGAGACCACGGCTCGCAGCGATGCCGTCGTGATCGACGTCGCGATGCCCACGCCCCACACCGTGCGTCCGCCGATGGACGCTTCGACGTAGGCGGCCGCGGCGGCCTCCTCGCCGGCCGACATTGCGTGCTCGGAGTAGTCCAGCACGCTGACGTCGAAACCGACTGTGCCCAGGGCGTCGACGAACGCGGCCAGCGGTCCGTTGCCCTGGCCGGTGATCTCGGTCTCGGTGCCGTCGATCTTCACGACGGCCTCGATGACGTCGGTGCCACCGTCGACCTCGGCGCCGACCACCTTCTGGCGGATGCGCTCCAACGGCCGAACCGGGGACAGGTATTCGTCGGCGAACGCGTCCCACATCTCCTTGGGCGACACCTCGCCGCCCTCACCGTCGGTGATCGCCTGGATGGCCTGGGAGAACTCGATCTGCAGCCGGCGCGGCAGCACCAGTCCGTGGTCGGCCTTCATGATGTAGGCGACGCCGCCTTTGCCGGACTGCGAGTTGACCCGGATGACGGCCTCGTAGGTGCGGCCGACGTCCTTGGGATCGATCGGCAGATACGGCACCTGCCACAGGATGTCGTCGACGTCCGAATCTGCTTCGTCGGCAGCGACTTTCATCGCATCCAGGCCCTTGTTGATGGCGTCCTGGTGGCTGCCGGAGAACGCGGTGTACACCAGGTCGCCGCCGTACGGGTGGCGCTCGTGTACGGGCAGCTGGTTGCAGTACTCGACGGTGCGGCGAATCTCGTCGATGTTGGAGAAGTCGATCTGCGGATCCACGCCGCGGGAGAACTGGTTCAGCCCCAGCGTCACCAGGCAGACGTTGCCGGTGCGCTCACCGTTGCCGAACAGGCATCCCTCGATGCGGTCCGCACCGGCCTGGTAGCCCAATTCTGCTGCGGCGACGGCGGTTCCGCGGTCGTTGTGCGGGTGCAGGCTCAGGATGATCGAGTCCCGCGGGGTCAAGTGCCGGTGCATCCACTCGATCGAGTCGGCATACACATTGGGAGTGGCCATCTCGACGGTGGCGGGCAGGTTCACGATCAGCGGCACGTCCGGGGTGGGTTGCACGATCTCGGCAACGGCGTTGCACACCTCGACCGCGTACTCCAGCTCGGTGCCGGTGTAGGACTCGGGGGAGTACTCGAATCGCCACTGGGTGCCGGGGTACTTCGCCGCTTCCTCCACGCACAGCCGGGCGCCGTCGGTGGCGATCTTCTTGACGGCCTCGCGATCGGCGCGGAACACCACGCGGCGCTGCAGGATCGACGTCGAATTGTAGAAATGCACGATCGCTCGCGGCGCTCCCGCACACGCTTCGAAGGTGCGGGTGATCAGCTCGGGGCGGCACTGCGTCAGCACCTGGATGGTGACGTCGTCGGGGATGGCGCCCTGCTCGATGATCTCGCGGACGAAGTCGAAATCGGTCTGGCTGGCCGACGGGAAACCGACCTCGATCTCCTTGTAGCCCATGTTGACCAGCAGCTCGAACATGCGGCGCTTGCGGGCCGGGCTCATCGGATCGATCAGGGCCTGGTTGCCGTCGCGCAGATCGACCGCACACCACAACGGTGCGTGCTCGATGACCTTGTCGGGCCAGGTGCGGTCCGGCAGGGTGACCGGTTCGACTTCACTGGCAAACGAGCGGTACCGGTTGACCGGCATCGATGAGTTGCGCTGGGTGTTCCAGGAAGGCTGGCCATCGCGTCGCGGGCCGGCGGGGGTGGAGATGGTGCGGGCAGATACGTAGGCGTCCACTGAATCAAAGGACGGCTTATGGGTGGTCACGATTGGCTCCGGGTGTCTTGGATTGGATTCAGACCGGCGCATCGCGAAACACCCGCGACGGGAAGCCAGTCTGGATCAGACCCCGTCGCGGCGTCCGAGGAGGAGCACCCGCTGCACAAGTCCGTACTGTACTCCGGTTGCCCCACCAGGCCAAAGCACGAGTTCAATACCAGACCCAAGAATTCGCTGGCGGGGTAAATTGACGACGTCGCAAGCCGTGATCGGGGGTTGTTCGTGGAATTGAGTGTTCGCTCCATACTCGCGACAGGGGTGTCGATGACCGCCGCCGCGACCATCGCGCTGGCGCCACTGCCCACCGATCCGGTGCCGGCCACGCAAGCCGTCCCGGTCGCCCTCACCGGCGCTTGGCAGACCCTGCAGGCGAATGTGCAGTCCGATGTCGCCAATCTGGTGTCGTTGGTCGTCAACTACCCGCCCGCCCCGATCCTGACCCAGGTGGCGAAGAACTTCACCACCTATTCGCACTGGCTCGTCGGGCAGGACGGAGGCACCCCGCTCAAAATCGTCAAGACGATGGGTGATCACGCCGCGGCCGTGCTCGGCGTGATCGGCACCCTCGGGGTGATGGCGCCGCTCAGCTTGATCGGTGCATTCATCGCTCCCGGCGTGATGATCGTGCAATTGATCGCGGACACCGCCAAGTACCCGTCCACCCCGCAGACCGTGTTGCAGGCGTTCATCGATGCGCCCGCGGTCTTCCTCAACACCGCGTTCAATTGCTGCTCCACCCCGCTCTTTCAGCTGGCCTTCGGACTGCTCAATCCCGGGCCGCTCGGCTACCTGCTGTCGATCGGGCCGTCGATCGCGAAAGCGCTGCAGATCACGCCGCCCGCGGAGTCCCCGCAGCCCGCGGCTGCCAGTGCACCGAAGCAGTCAGCTCCGTCCGCCGCCGCCTCGCCGGCGGAGGCCGCGAGTCCGGCTGTCGGCCAGAGCCGGCGGTCACAGCCGGTCACCGGTGCGCGGCAGACCGTCGGACCCAGCGGTGGCAAGCGGCCCAGCGCGACGCGCACGTCCGCCGACTCCAGCGCCCGAAAGGTGGCATCGGACGGCAAGGGCCAGTCGGCTAGACCTGGGAATCGGGAAACGCGATAACCGACAGGAATCGGATCGGCACGTCGATCAGATCCGCGGGACCGTGCGCGCCCTCACCGTCGATCTGCAGTGAATCGCCGGGATGCAGCCGGTACACCGAGCGGCTGTGGGCGTAGTCCATGACGCCTTCGAGTACGTAGATGAACTCCGTGCCGGGATGCTGAAACAGGGGATAGGTCGTACTCTTCTCCGACAGCGTGACCAGCAGGCATTCCAGCCGCTTGTGCTCGCCGCGCAGCGATCCGAGCAATTCGTACTCGTGACCTGCTTTCGTGCCGTTGCGCACGATCCGGGCCCCGGTACCCGCTTTGACGAAGGCTGCCGGCCGCTCCACGTCGGCGCCACGGAACAGCGTGCTCACCGGCACGTCGAAACCCTTGGCCAGCAACGCCAGCGTGGACAGGCTCGGCGAGGTCTGTACGTTCTCGATCTTGCTCATCATCGCCTTCGAGATACCGACCCTGGTGGCCATGTCGGCGACGGAGAGCCCCAACTGCTGGCGTAGCTGCCGCACATTGCGGGCGATCGCGGTCTCGAACTCCACATCGGCGACGGGCTCGTGCGGGCCGCGATCGCGGGCGGTCCCCGATTGGTTGCGGAGCAGATCGGTCACAAGCGCACTATCGCATCTGCCCCGCACCCACATACGGATACGGGCTCTTCAGTAACTCGCCCTCGGCGAAGCGGGACAGCCGGAAATCGGTCTCGGGTATCCGCGGATCGCTGCTGCTGCCATCGACGAGGAGGTCGGCGATCAGGCGCCCGACGGCGGGCGCGATCTTGAACCCGTGACCGCTGAAGCCGGCAGCCACGAACAGCCCGTCGCGGCCGCCGGCGGAGATCACCGGATTCCAGTCCGGGGTGACGTCGTAGCATCCGGCATAGCTCGAGGTGATGGCCGCGCCGGTGAAGCCGGGAAATCGGGTGCCCACCTTGTCGACGGTGAGATCGATGAAATCTTCGGTGGCCCGGTTGAGGTAGTCGTCGGGATCGGCGGTCAGCACATCGGACAGGTCGCTGTTGCCGAACAGCACGTCGCCGCCGAGCTCGGGACGTACGTATTGCAGTGACACCAGATCGGAGAACACCGGCACCGGTCCCAGATCGACGCCCGGCGAGATCATTACGATCTGCTCGCGAACCACCCGGATCGGCACGTCGACTCCGTAGGGCGCCAGGAACGCACTCGTCCACACCCCGGTGGCGACCACGACGCTGCCCGCGCTGATCTGCGTGCCGTCGGCCAGGTGCACCCCGGTGACGGTGTCGCCGTCGGTGAGCAGTCCGGTGACGGTGGCGCCCTGACGGATTCGTACACCGCTCGCCCGGGCGGCGAGGGCGAACGCCTGAGCGGTCTGGTAGGCGTCGCCGTATCCGCCGCGCTCCTCCCAACCGAACGCGGCGAACGGCGACAGGTCGGCACACGGCCACAGCCGAGCTACTTCCGCGGCGTCGATCTCCTCGGTCTGCACACCGACGGCGCGCTGCGCGGCCATGCTGCTGCGCAAGGAGTCGACGTTGGATTCGCCGACACCGACGACGTATCCCGTTTGGCGGAAGCCGATGTCGTCACCGAAGATCTCGTCGGCCTTCTCGAACACCTCCAGGCCGACGGTGGCCATCGCGGCGAGGGAGGTCACCCCGTAGTGGCAGCGCACAATGCCGCTGGATTTTCCGGTCATCCCGGAGCCGACGGTATTACGTTCGAGCACAACGACATTGGTGATCCCGCGCTGGCTCAGCGCCCAGGCGGCCGCACACCCCTCGATGCCGCCACCGACGATGACGACGTCGGCGGTCTCGGTCACAGGCCCGCTCCGGGAACCCATGACGTCCCTGCCAGCGGCACCCGCGCCATCGCCGCGGCCTCGATGGTCACCGCGACGAGGTCCTCGGGTTCCAGGTGCAGCAGGTGGGCCTTGCCGCACGCGCGCGCAATGGTCTGGGCCTCCATGGTGAGCACCCGCAGGTAGTTGGCCAGGCGGCGGCCACCCTCGATCGGGTCGAGGCGGGCCGCGAGCGCCGGGTCCTGCGTGCTGATGCCGGCCGGGTCTCGGCCGTCCTGGAAGTCGTCGTAGAAACCGGCTGCGCTGCCGAGCTTTTCGTACTCGGCGGCGTATTTCGGGTCGTTGTCACCCAGCGCGATCAGCGCCGCGGTACCGATCGCCACCGCGTCGGCTCCCAGGGCCATCGCCTTGGCGACGTCAGCGCCGGTACGAATTCCGCCCGACACGATGAGCTGCACTCCCGTCCGGTGCACCCCGAGCTCGGCGAGCGCCTGTACCGCTTGCGGAACCGCGGCCAGCGTCGGGATGCCGACATGCTCGATGAACACGTCCTGGGTGGCGGCGGTACCGCCCTGCATTCCGTCGACCACGACCACGTCGGCTCCCGCCGCCACCGCCAGTTTCACGTCGTAGTAGGTGCGGGTGGCACCGACCTTGACGTAGATCGGTTTCTCCCAGTCGGTGAGCTCACGCAGCTCGTTGATCTTGATGGTCAGGTCGTCGGGCCCGGTCCAGTCCGGGTGCCGGCAGGCGGAGCGCTGGTCGATGCCTTGGGGCAGCGTGCGCATGGCCGCCACCCGTTCGGAGATCTTCTGGCCCAGTAGCATTCCGCCACCGCCGGGCTTGGCGCCCTGGCCGAGCACGACCTCGATGGCGTCGGCCTTGCGGAGATCATCGGGGTTCATCCCGTACCGCGACGGAAGGTATTGATAGACCAGATACTTCGACTGTCCGCGCTCTTCCGGAGTCATACCGCCGTCACCGGTGGTGGTGGAGGTGCCGACCTCGCTGGCGCCGCGCCCGAGCGCCTCTTTGGCAGGCCCGGACAGCGCGCCGAACGACATGCCGGCGATTGTTACCGGGATATCCAGGTGCAGAGGGTGTTTGGCGTGACGGCCGCCGAGCACGACGTCGGTGCCGCACCGCTCGCGGTAGCCCTCAAGCGGGTAGCGCGACATCGATGCGCCGAGGAACAGCAGGTCGTCGAAGTGGGGGAGTGCGCGTTTGGCGCCCCAGCCGCGGATGTCGTAGATGCCGGTGTCGGCGGCTCGTTGGATGCCCGCGATCGTGGCCCGGTCGAAGGTCGCTGACTCGCGCAGGCCGAGGCGGGCGCGGTCATCTTCTGCGTATGTCATTTAGTAAACTTCTGCGTTGTCGACGTGGAAGTGGTAGAGCTGGCGTGCCGAGCCATAGCGGGTATAGGAGCTGGTGTCGTCATCCTCGAATCCGGCGGCCTTGAGCAGCCGGCCGAGTTCCTCGTGGTGCTCGGCGCGCATCTCCTTGGCGACGCAGTCGGCCCCGAGCGAAGCGACCTCACCGCGAACGTAGAGTCGCGCCTCGTAGATCGAATCGCCCAGTGCCTCACCGGCATCGCCGCGGATCACCAGCCGCCCGGCCTGTGCCATGAACGCGCTCATGTGTCCGACGCTGCCGCCCACCACGATGTCGGCTCCTTTCATCGAGATCCCGCACCGCGCGGCGGCGTTGCCCTCGATCACCAGCAGGCCGCCGTGCGCGGTGGCGCCGGCCGACTGGGACGCATTGCCCTTTACCCACACGGTGCCGCTCATCATGTTCTCGGCCACCCCGGTCCCCGCGTTGCCATCGATGGTGACCTCGGCCTGCTTGTTCATCCCTGCGGCGTAATACCCGACATGACCGCTGATCTCGATTCGCAGGGGCGCATCGACACCGACCGCGACGTTGTGCGCACCGGCGGGGTTGGTGATCCGGAATTCACCGGAGACACCGGGCGCGTGCAGGGCGGAGTTGACCTCGCGCAGCGGTGTGGACGCCAAATCGAAGGTCGTCACCTCGTCCATGCGTAGACCACCTCTGGTTCGGGCTCCCAGATGACCGCCTTCTCGACGCCGGGAAGTCCTGCCAGCGCCCGATATTCGCTGCCCATCGCCACCCAGTCGTCGGTCTCGGCGATCACGGCGGGCTTGCAGGCGATCGCGTCGCGGACGACGGCGAACGAGTCATGGTTGGACACCAGCAGCGTGTAGAAGCCGTCGAAGGTGGCACACAACTCCTTGAGCGCGGTCTCGACGTCGCGGCCCCGCGCGAGCTGATCGGCAACGAAGCGCGCGCCCACCTCAGTGTCATTCTCGCTGTCGAAGACGACGCCCTGGGCCCGGAGATCGCGGCGGATGGTGGCGTGGTTGGCGAATGACCCGTTGTGCACGAGGCACTGGTCCGGGCCCACCGCGTACGGGTGCGCGCCGGCCGGTATCACCGCCGACTCGGTGGCCATCCTGGTGTGGCCCACCCCCTGCCAGCCCTGCGCTTGAGCCAGCCCCCACGCCTCGGTGAGGGTCTTAGGGTGCCCGACTCCCTTGAGCACAGCCACATTTGCGCCGAACCCCGCGATCAGCGCATGCGGGTAGTGCGCCGTGATCGCCGCGTGCAGCGTCTCGGGTGCGACATCGGCCGACACCAGCAGGGTCTCGTCGACGCGGTGCACCGATACCTCGCCGAGCGCCGCGTGGAGCGCCTCGGCCATCTGATCGGGGCCGTCATCCACGTCCAGCACAGAGACGGTGCCCTTCCCCGGTGGCGACCAGCGTGGATCACCGTAGACGGCTACTCCGGCGGAATCGCTTCCCCGGTCGGACATTTCACACAGCATGCCGGTCAGCAGTTCGCCGAGCCGGGGGTACAGCTGGGGGTTGCGCAGGTGCAGACCCACGATCCCACACATGGTTGTTCCTTCCTCGGGGTCAGAATGCGGTCAGGTACTGGTCGACCTCCCACGGACTGACCGCGCTGTGGTAGGCGAAGAATTCGTCACGCTTGATGCCGGCGAAGTAGCTGGCGACTCCGTCGCCGACGGTGTCGAGGACACCGGTGACCACCGGGTCATCCTCGAACTCCTCGACGGCGTGCAGCAAGGTCGGTGGCAGGGCTGTGCGGCCGTCAGTGTTGCCGATCGGGCCGGGGTCGGTGCTGCGTTTGATGCCGTCGATACCGGCGCCGAGCGCTGCCGCGATGGCCAGATACGGGTTGGCCGAGCCGTCACCGCCGCGCAGTTCCACCCGCTGAGAGTCCGGCACCCGGATGTAGTGGGTGCGGTCATTGCCGCCGTAGGTGGGCAGGCGTGGCGCCCAGGAGGCGCCGGAGGCCGTGGTTAGTGCGCCGGTTCGCTTGTAGGAGTTGACCGTTGGCCCGACGACGGCCTGCAGGGCGCAGGCGTGGTCGAGGATGCCGCCGATGAAGGCATACGCCGTCGACGACAGGCCCAGCCCGCGATCGTCGGATTCCTCGGGGAACACCGGTGTGCCGCCACTGGTCAGCGATAGGTGCAGGTGCAGGCCGCTGCCGGTTCGATCGGAGAAGGGCTTGGGCATGAACGTGGCGATCATGCCGCGCTCGGCGGCGATCATCGACAGCAGGTAGCGCAGTGTCACCACCCGGTCGGCGGTGGTCAGCGCCTCGGCGAATTGGAAGTTCTGCTCGAACTGGCCGTTGCCGTCTTCATGGTCGTTGGCGTAGTTGGACCAGCCGAGGGTGTTCATCGCGGTCGAGATCGCGGTGAGGTGGTCGTACATCCGGGTCACGCCGCGCGCGTCGTAACACGGCTGCGCCGCGGTGTCCGCGGTGTCGGCGGTGGCGAGGGTCCCGTCTGTGCCGCGGGTCAGCAGGAAGTACTCGACTTCCGCGCCGACCCAGGGTTCGAAGCCGGCGTCGGCGGCCCGCTGGATCAACGACTTGAGGATGACGCGCGGCGCATACGGCCACGGCCGGCCCTCGACATGCGGATCGCAGTGCACGATCGCCAGGCCGTCCTTGATGAACGGGATCGGGGTGAACGACTCGGGGTCGGGGATCGCCATGAGGTCAGGGTCTTTGGGCTCCTGGCCCATCGCGCCGACGGCGTATCCGGCGAAGCCGACGCCCTCGGTGGCCAAGAGATCAACGGCCTCGACGGGAACCAGCTTGGCACAGGGCTTTCCGCGGAGGTCGACGAACAACGCAAGGATGAACTTGGTTGCTGAGGCCTCGGCCAGCTCGGCAAGGGTGGCAGACATGTTCTCCAACAAGCTCTTTGATAAATGGTGAGAGAGGCGCGAGGGGCTCGAGCCGGGCGGGGGAAGGAGGTACCACGCCCGGCTCGAGTCCTGTCAGGCGTACTCGAGCTCGTACGCCGGGTCGCGGTGGACGTGGGTGTCGATACCCTTCTCCTCTTCTTCGGAGGAGATGCGGATACCCATCGTCTTCTTGATGGCCCATGCGATGACGAATGCGATCGCGAACGAATAGATCATCACCGCGCCTGCCGCCACAGCCTGCCGCCACAGCTGGTCGAAACCGCCGCCGTAGAAGAAGCCGTTGACCTTGTTCGGCATGGTGTCGCTGGCCAGGAAGCCGATCAGCAGGGTGCCGATGACACCACCGACGAGGTGCACGCCGACGACATCGAGCGAATCGTCATAGCCGAACTTCTCTTTGAGGCCCACGGCGAACGGGCAGATGGCACCCGCGACGAGGCCGAGGATGATCGCGCCGACCGGCGTCACCGATCCACAGGCCGGCGTGATCGCGACCAGGCCGGTGATGGCACCCGCCGCCGCACCGACGCCGGTGACGTGGCCGTCCTTGAACTTCTCCACCGCCAGCCAGGCGAGCGTGGCAGCGCACGTGGCGACGAACGTGGTGACCATGACGATGGCCGCCGAATTACCCGCGGCCAGAGCCGAACCGCCGTTGAAGGCATACCAACCGGCCCACAGCAGTCCGGCGCCGAGCAGTGTCAGCGGGACGTTGTGTGGTTTGCGCAGCTTTCCCCAGCTGGCGCCCTTGCCGAGAACGATGGCCACGGCCAGTGCGGCCGCACCGGCGTTGATGTGCACCGCGGTACCACCGGCGAAGTCAATTGCCTTGAGGTTGTTGGCAATCCAGCCGCCGACCGCGTCCGGGGTGACGACGCCGTTGAACGCGAACACCCAGTGCGCGACGGGGAAGTAGCACAGAACCGCCCACAGGGTCGCGAAGACCATCCAGGCCGCGAACTTCATTCGGTCGGCCGCCGCACCGGAGATCAGTGCGACCGTGATTGCCGCGAACAGTGCCTGGAACAACGCGAACAGACTGACCGGTAGGCCGGAGATGGTGGTCTGCGACTCCAGCAGGTTCTTCATCCCGGCGAATTCGGTCAGACTGCCGACGAATCCTCCGTAGGACGTACCGAACGTCATGGAGAACCCGAACAAAATCCAGAGCACGCCGACGATGGCCACAGCGCCGAACGTCATCATCATCATGTTGGTGGAGCTCTTGACCGAGACCATGCCGCCGTAGAACAGCGCCAGGCCCGGGATCATCATCGTCAGCCCGATGATGCAACACAGCATGAATGCTGTGGTCCCTGTATCCATCTAATCTCCTGCGGGTGGGCGGCCCGTCCATGGTTGGGCCGTTCACCGGCAGTGAACGATGTTTCTGTTACGTGGACCCCCTCGTGGTGTTGCCGCCGCGTTAAACGTTGACGCTTCGCTACGCTGGGCGACCATGCACCGACGTCCGCGCTGGGTCCTCACCATCACCGTGGTGGTCATCGCGGTCGGCTTCGCCATTTACTCGAAGTGGTTCGACGGGCCGCCGGAGAAGTGCAAGCCGGTGATCGACTTCCTCGACTTCAGCCGATCCCAGGCCGCGAAGATCGACTCCAAGGGCAACGAGGGCGTCCCGACCGTCGCCGAGGACACCGCCTACAAGGACTGGGCCGACGGCCTGGCCGAGCGGGCGCAGAAGGTGACCGATCCGGGGCTGGCCGCCCAGGCCACCGAGGTGGCACAGCTGGCCAACCAGTTCGTCAGCGGGCTACCGACGCTGCGGTCTCAGACCCAGAACCGCGCGCCCGGCGCACCGCCGCCGCCTCAGGTCTACGAGATGTCACTGCTCAATGACCGGATCGTCGCCAAGCTCGGCGAGCTGCGGCACACCTGCTCCTGACGACGGCCATGCTCCTGACCAGTTGAGCACGACCTCCTCGAGCGGCAGCCGCTCCCGGGGCCGGCCGTCGCGTTCGGCGATCTCCGGCGTCACCTGCGCATAGTCGCCCAGCGCGCCCACGGCCACCACCGCCAGGGGACGCATCCCGTCCGGCAGGTCGAATGCGGTGCGGGCGCCGTCGACGTCGAAGCCGGCCATCGGATGCACGATGAGGCCCCGAGCGACGGCTTCGACCGACAGATTCGCGATGGCCGCACCCGCATCGACGGCCGCGTACAGTGCCGTGCGCTCGTCATCGCCCTCGTCGGCGCACACCAGGATCAGCGCGCCCGCGGCGTGGGCGTAACTGTTCCCGCGGCGCAGCAGGCGTGCGATCGTCGCGAACGCGCCGTCACCGCGCCGGAGGCCGACGATGAAGCGCACCGGCTGTCGATGTCCCCAGGTCGCGGCCCACCGGGCCGCCTCGATCAGGGCGATCAGCTGCTCTGCGGTGACCACCGCCTCGGGGTCGAAGGCCCGCGGACTCCACCGTGCGGCGATCGGCGGGTGGATCGGCACCCGGGTCCGGGCGTGACGGTCGCGGGGCGGGTCGGCGCGTTGGTCAGGCACCGCCGCGACGTTACCGCCGATCGGGGCGGAAAAAGCAGGTGCTGCGACCCCTTATCCTTAGAGCCGACATCCCACTCTTTCGAAAGGGCAGACAGTGGCGCTCGTCGTGCAGAAGTACGGCGGATCCTCGGTGGCCGATGCCGACCGGATCCGGCGCGTCGCCGAGCGCATCGTCGAAACCAAGAAGGCCGGCAACGATGTCGTCGTGGTCGTCTCTGCGATGGGCGACACCACCGACGAACTGCTGGACCTGGCCAAGCAGGTCTGCCCCGCACCGCCCGCCCGCGAGCTGGACATGCTGCTGACCGCCGGTGAGCGGATCTCGAACGCGCTGGTCGCGATGGCCATCGAATCGCTGGGCGCCGAAGCCCGCAGCTTCACCGGCTCGCAGGCCGGCGTCGTCACCACCGGCACCCACGGCAACGCCAAGATCATCGACGTCACGCCCACTCGGTTGCGATCGGCGCTCGACGAGGGACAGATCGTTCTGGTGGCCGGCTTCCAGGGCGTCAGCCAGGACACCAAGGACGTCACCACGCTGGGCCGCGGTGGCTCGGACACCACCGCCGTCGCATTGGCCGCCGCCCTGCACGCCGACGTCTGCGAGATCTACACCGACGTCGACGGAATCTTCACCGCCGACCCGCGCATCGTGCCCAACGCGCACCGCCTGGACACCGTCAGCTTCGAGGAGATGCTCGAGATGGCGGCCTGCGGCGCGAAGGTGCTCATGCTCCGCTGCGTGGAATACGCCCGCCGCTACAACGTTCCGATTCATGTCCGGTCGTCGTACACCGACAAGCCCGGCACGATTGTCACTGGATCTATCGAGGACATCCCCATGGAAGACGCCATCCTGACCGGAGTTGCCCACGACCGAAGCGAGGCCAAGGTCACCGTAGTCGGTCTGCCCGACGTACCCGGTTATGCGGCAATGGTGTTCCGCGCCGTCGCCGACGCCGACGTCAACATCGACATGGTGCTGCAGAACATCTCGAAGGTCGAGGACGGCAAGACCGACATCACCTTCACCTGCCCCCGCGACCTCGGCCCGACCGCCGTCGAGAAGCTCTCCGCGCTGCAGGGTGAGATCGGCTTCACCAAGGTGCTCTACGACGACCACATCGGCAAGGTGTCGCTGGTGGGCGCGGGCATGCGCAGCCACCCCGGCGTGACCGCGACGTTCTGCGAGACGCTGGCGAAGGTCGGGGTGAACATCGAACTGATTTCGACCTCCGAGATCCGAATCTCGGTGTTGGTCAAGGACACTGAGCTGGACACGGCCGTCGCCGCGCTGCACGAGGCGTTCGGCCTCGGCGGCGAGGAAGAGGCCGTCGTGTATGCGGGAACGGGACGCTGATGGTTGCGATCGGCGTAGTCGGAGCCACCGGCCAGGTCGGCCAGGTGATGCGCACCCTGCTCGAGGAGCGCGACTTCCCGGTGACCAGTGTGCGGTTCTTCGCCTCGGCCCGCTCGGCAGGCAAGAAGTTGCCGTTCCGCGGCCAGGAGATCGAGGTCGAGGACGCCGAGACCGCCGATCCCACCGGTCTGGACATTGCGTTGTTCTCGGCAGGCGCGACGATGTCGCGGGTGCAGGCACCGCGGTTCGCTGCTGCCGGTGTGGTCGTGATCGACAACTCGTCGGCGTGGCGCAAGGACCCCGAGGTGCCGCTTGTGGTGTCCGAGGTGAACTTCGACCGAGACGCGGGCAATCGCCCGAAAGGCATTATCGCCAACCCGAATTGCACCACCATGGCCGCGATGCCGGTACTCAAGGTGCTGCATGACGAAGCCCAGCTGGTGCGGATGATCGCGTCGACCTATCAGGCGGTGTCGGGCAGCGGCTTGGCCGGCGTCGACGAGCTGGCCACTCAGGCCCGCGCGGTGATCTCCGGTGTCGAGGAACTGGTGCACGATGGGTCCGCGCTGGATTTCCCGGCCCCGGTGAAATACGTTGCGCCCATTGCCTTCAACGTTGTTCCGCTGGCAGGTTCGCTGGTCGACGACGGCTCGGGTGAGACCGACGAGGATCAGAAGCTGCGCAACGAGTCCCGCAAGATCCTGGGCATCCCCGATCTTGCGGTGTCTGGGACGTGCGTGCGGGTGCCGGTGTTCACCGGACACTCGCTGTCGATCAACGCCGAGTTCGCTCAGCCGATTTCGCCGCAGCGGGCCACCGCGCTGCTCGGCGGTGCGCCCGGCGTGAAGCTGGTCGACGTGCCCACGCCGCTCGCCGCTGCCGGGGTGGACGAAACCCTGGTCGGCCGGATCCGTCAGGACCCCGGTGTGCCGGACGGTCGCGGGCTCGCGTTGTTCCTCTCGGGTGACAACCTGCGAAAAGGTGCTGCCCTCAATACCATTCAGATCGCCGAGCTGCTGGCAGCCGAGCTCTAGGACTGATCCCCCTTGCGCCGAAACCGACGTTTGGGCGCGAAAGTGCGAGTGGTGTGTGCCATTTCGTCGATCTCGGCGCTGGTGCTGGCGCCGACGGCGATCGCCGACCCACCGAGCCCGGCTCCTGACCCGATCCTCTCGCCACTGGCGCCGGGCCAGGTGGTGCGGATCGGGCCGATCGCCGGTACCGGGACGCCGACCCGCGACTACGGCATCGGCGCCACCGATTTGTGCGAGTTCATGGAATTCCCAACCGAATTGCTTCAGATCTGCGGTGACAGCTTCGCCGGCCAGGGTGTCGGATTCGGTGGGTGGTTCTCACCGGTCGCGCTGCGGGTGGCCGGCGACTCGGTCGACGATCCCGACGGCATCCGCTACACCGGGGTGGTCGGGGTGGACAAACCGCTGCTCGCCGACCCCAGGCCGCCGGGTGCGTCGCAGCTGCCCGCGGGGGTGGTGCAGATCAACCGGCAGAACTATCTGCTGGTGACCACCACCAAGGACCTGGTGCCACAGACCTCGCGGCTGGTGAAAGCGGTTGCCGGGCGGGGTGGTTGGCAGACCATCGCGGGTTCGCAGCGTCCCGCCTCCTACGCCGGCGGCCGTCAGACGCAGATCAGCGGCTACTACGACCCGATTCCGACGCCGGACTCGCAGACCGGCTGGGTGTACATCGTGGCCAACAACTTCGACCGGTCCGGGCCGGTGATGCTCTACCGCGCCACGCGAGAGAGCTTCACCGACCGCGCGCGCTGGCAAGGCTGGGCGGCCGGTCCCGGCGGCGGCTGGAACAAGACGCCAACACCGTTGTGGCCGGACAAGATCGGCGAGATGAGCCTGCGGGAGGTCGACGGAAAGCCGGTGTTGTCGTACTTCAACGCCAGCACCGGGAACATGGAGATGCGGGTGGCCTACGACCCCACGGGACTGGGAACCGCGCCGGTCACGACGGTGGTGCAGGCGGGTGACTGGCCCGATCCTCCTCAGAGCCTGCCGCCGCCGGAGGACAACCGGCTGGCGCAGCCCTACGGCGGCTACATCTCGCCGGGTTCGACGCTGGACGAGGTGCGGGTGTTCATCAGTCAGTGGAACACCACGCCGCGCGACCGCGCGCCCTACCGGGTGCTGCAGTTCGCGGTGAATCCGGTCAAGCCGTGGTGAGTGGCTGCGTGAGCTTCGCTCGCATTCGCATGACCTGAATTTGGGCAACTCCCACGAGCAACACCGGCCACAGGATTCCCGCCGCGGCGATCAGCGGCAGGCGTACGCGAGCTCGTACCGCCTCACCTGGGTGAAAGGCGTCGGAGAAAACCCAAGCCAGAAAACAGAACAACGGCATGCCGGTGAGATAGAGGTACAACAACACAGCGGAAACTCCTTCACGGCAACCCCTGCGACATCGTCGCAAAGTTCGCTGACGCTGTCCAGTTCTCTTGCCGACGGCATCTTGTTCACCTGCCGCCCGGAGCGATCGCTGGTACTCAGCGGTTGTCGCGCTTAGCTTGCCGCCGCGCGCCGGATGCAATCGACCCGGCCTCGCGCTTCTTGCGACCCGGAGACTCACGGGACTGGTCCACCCGGGCCCGACCCAGCGTCGCCACCTTGCCGCCGCCCTTGGCCGGCTTCGCCGTGGTCGGGCTTTCCTGACGGGCTCGGGCCAGCCGCTCTTCTTTGAGTTCACGGGCGCTACGCGCTGCAGCGACGCCGAGCTGCTTGCTCACCCGTCCCAGGGCGCCTTCGAAGATCTCGGCCTTGGCGCCATTGCGTTCGTTGGCTGATCGGGCCGCACCTCGGGCACCCTTCGCCGAGACCTTCGCCGCGCCCTTGCGGCGGTAGAGCCCTACGTACTTGTTGCGTGCGCGTCGAATCCTGCGGTGCAAGTCCAGCAGCGCGTCCTCGTCGAGTTCGTTGAGCGCGGCGGGATCGGTCTCCCGGATCAACACGAACTCGGCTTCGGTCAGCGAGTTGAGCAGCTTGTTCATCTTTGGTTCATAGCGCGGGGCGGCCTCCTGCGGGTGGAAACGGCCATGCAAGCCAGAATCCGTCATTCACAGTATTTTCAAAGGTGGCACCTAACCAGCACTGGGCAGCACGCTCGCATGATCGACTCATGACCGAAACACCCGAGCGGGCCGACGAGCCCGTAACCAGCCCTGTCGCCACTCTCGACCCGCCGCCACCGCCGCCGTACTACGGCCCGGCCCCCGTCGCCACCAGACCCAACCGGCTGTACCAGGCCGTCGCGTGGGTCGCGATCGCGGCCGGCACCGTCTTCATCGTCGGCGCGGTCTTCTTCACCGGATTCGTCCTCGGGCGCGCCAGCGGCCACGGCGGCTGGCACCACCACGGTGGGGATCGTGACTCTCAGCAGTTCCACCACCGGGGCGGACCTGGCGGTGGCCCCGGGATGATGATGCCCGGCGGAGGACCGTGGGGCCCGATGGGTCCCGGTGGTCCGGGCGGGCAGAACCAGGGTCCGGGCGCCGGCCCCGGATTCGGGCCGGGAGGCCCGGGCGGCGCAGGGCCCGGCGGCACCGCCACCCCGACCCCGCGGCCCTGACCGCACCGCAGACGTGCCCAGCGTCCTACCCCCCGGACGCTGGGCACCCTGCTGTTCAGGGATCCCCCCGGCGTCGTTCTGGGAGAGTAGAACGGGTCTTGGGTACACGCCTTCCGTAAGGCGCTGACACCAGATAGGGGAGACGATGACTGAGAAATTTGCGACGACTGATGCCGGTGCTCCAGCCCCGAGCCTCGAACATTCTTTGACCGTCGGGCCCGACGGCCCGATCCTGCTCCAGGACCACTACCTGATCGAGCAGATGGCCAACTTCAATCGCGAACGTATCCCGGAGCGCCAGCCGCACGCCAAAGGCGGCGGTGCGTTCGGAACATTCGAAGTGACCCAAGACGTCAGCAAATTCACTCGTGCGGCGTTCCTGCAGCCCGGCACCAAAACGGACATGTTGGCCAGATTCTCGACCGTCGCCGGCGAGCGCGGCAGCCCAGACACCTGGCGTGACCCCCGCGGATTCGCGCTGAAGTTCTACACCTCCGAGGGCAACTTCGACCTCGTCGGCAACAACACCCCGGTGTTCTTCCTGCGGGATCCGATCAAGTTCCAGAACTTCATCCGCTCCCAGAAGCGCCTGCAGTCCTCGAACCTGCGTGATCACCACATGCAGTGGGACTTCTGGACGCTCTCACCGGAATCCGCACACCAGGTCACCTGGTTGATGGGTGACCGCGGTATCCCGAAGACCTGGCGCAACATGAATGGCTACTCCAGTCACACCTACAGCTGGCTGAACGCGGCCGGCGAGTTGTCCTGGGTGAAGTACCACTTCAAGACCGACCAGGGCATCGAATTCCTCACCCAGGAGGAAGGCGACGAATTAGCCGGCAGCGACGGCGATTACCACCAGCGCGACCTCTTCGACAGCATCGAGGGCGGTAACTTCCCGAGTTGGACGCTGCATGTCCAGATCATGCCGTTCGAGGACGCCAAGACCTACCGGTTCAATCCCTTCGACCTGACCAAGGTGTGGCCGCACAGCGACTATCCGCTGCACGAAGTTGGTCGAATGACGTTGAACCGCAACGTCACCGATTACCACGCCGAGGTGGAGCAGGCCGCTTTCGAACCGAACAACATCGTGCCCGGTACCGGATTGAGCCCGGACAAAATGCTGTTGGCGCGTGGCTTCTCCTACAGCGACGCTCATCGGCATCGGCTCGGAGTGAACTACAAGCAGATCCCGGTCAACACACCGCGAGTCGAGGTGCACAGCTACTCCAAAGACGGTGCGATGCGGATGCGCAACGTGACCGACCCGGTGTACGCGCCGAATTCGGTCGGTGGCCCGCAGGCCGATCCCGCGCGGGCGGCTGAGGTGCACTGGGTCTCGGACGGCGATATGGTCCGCACGGCCTATGCCCTTCGTGAAGACGATGACGACTGGGGCCAGGCTGGCACCCTGGTTCGTGAAGTGCTCGATGACGATGCCCGAAACCGATTGGTGCACAACGTCATCGGCCATGTATCCAAAGGTGTAAAGGAGCCGGTGCTGTCCCGGGTGTTCGAGTACTGGCGCAACGTCGATGCAGACCTCGGCAAGAAGATCGAGGAAGGCGTGCGAGGCAAGACCGGGTAACAGCCGAAATTGACATGAAGGTTGTGATTGGGCGAATTTTCACGACCTTCATGTCGATCTCGCGGCCTGGCATGATCGAAGCCATGAGCATCGAGGTCATCTACACCGCGGAATCGACGGCCAGCGGCGGCGGGCGTGACGGCCACGTGAAGTCGTCGGACAACCGAATCGATCTGGAGACCAGGCCGCCCAAGGAAGCAGGCGGCAACGGCGAGGGCACCAACCCCGAGCAACTGTTCTCGGCGGGCTATGCCGCCTGCTTCCTGGGCGCCCTGCAACTGGTGGCGCGGTCGGAGAAGATCGGGCTCGACAGCGCGTCGGGGGTCACCGCGCAGGTCGGCTTCGGTAAGGACGCCGACGGCGGGTACGGCATCAACGCCCACCTCATCGGCTACCTCCCCGGTCTCGAGCAGGGCCAGGCCGAGGACCTGATGAATAAGGCTCACCAGGTGTGCCCGTACTCGAAGGCCACCCGCGGCAATATCGACGTCACGCTGACCGCCAAGGTCTGATGTGATGCGCACCGCCGCCGCGGCGGCCGCAGTGCTGGCAGCAGTCGTGAGCGGGGCTGCTCCGGCGCAGGCCCGGCCGGCGGACCCGGGCGTGGTCTCCTATGCCGTGCTGGCCAAGGGCTCGGTGGGCAACATCGTCGGAGCACCGATGACGTGGGAATCGGTGAGCACCGACCCGGTGCAGGGGTTCTGGGTCGATCTGCCGGTCTGCAACAACTGGGCCGACATCGGGCTGCCCGAGGTGTTCAACGACCCCGACCTGGCGTCGTTCAACAGCGCGGTGACCCAAACCTCGGCCACCGACCAGAACCACCTGGTCAAACAGGCCATCGGGGTGTTCGCCACCGCCGACGCCGCCACCCGCGCCTACCACCGCGTCGTCGACCGCACCGTCGGGTGCGGCGGCCAGACCACCGCGATGCACCTCGACGACGGAACAACCCAGGTGTGGTCTTTCGGCGGTGCGTCCCCGACCGCCACCGACGCGGTGTGGGTCAAACAGGAAGCAGATACCGATCGGCGGTGTTTCACCCAGACGCGGTTGCGGGAAAACGTGCTTTTGCAGGCCAAGGTCTGCCAGTCCGGCAACGGCGGGCCGGCGGTCAACGTGCTTGCCGGCGCCATGCAGAACACACTGGGTCTATAGCGAGGTCGGGTGAACGTCATCAACGGGTCAGCCGAGGATCGACGAAATTTGTCGGTGCGGTCTGGAAGATGGATGTCATGACGTTCGTCGTCACCTCGGAGCCGGGCCGGGCACCTTGTGGGTCGGGTGCCGAAGAACGTGTCCTGAACAGCTCATCCTCGGCCGCTTTGCACATCGCGGGCGCCACACTGGACGACGGCCCGATCGGCCGGGTGGGTCTGGAACTCGAGGCGCACTGCTTCGATCTGGCGGATCCGCTGCGTCGTCCAGGCTGGTCGGAACTGAGCGACGTGATCGCCACCGTGGGACCGTTGCCCGGCGGCAGCGCCGTCACCGTGGAACCCGGGGGCGCGGTCGAACTCTCCGGCCCGCCGGCCGACGGGCCCCTGCCGGCGATCGCCGCGCTGGCCGCCGACCGGGCAACCCTGTGTTCGGTGTTCGCCGACGCCGGCCTCGGCCTGGTCCTGCTCGGCGCCGACCCGCTTCGCCGCCCTAAGCGGGTCAATCCTGGCGCCCGCTATCAGGCGATGGAACAGTTCTTCGTCGCGTCAGGGACGGCGAGCGCCGGGGCCGCGATGATGACTTCGACGGCCTCGATCCAGATCAATCTCGACGCCGGTCCCCGCGACGGCTGGGCCGAGCGGGTTCGGCTGGCCCACGCGCTCGGCCCCACGATGATCGCGATCGCCGGCAATTCACCGCTGCTCGGTGGGGACTTCACCGGCTGGGTGTCGACCCGACAGCGGGTGTGGAGTCAGCTGGATTCGGCGCGCTGCGGGCCGGTCCTGGGCGCCAGCGGTGACGATCCCTGCACCGACTGGGCCCGCTACGCGCTCAAGGCGCCGGTGATGCTGGTGCACAACCCGGATCCGGTCGCGGTCACCGAGCACGTGCCGTTCGCGGACTGGGCCGACGGACTGGTGCTACTGGGCGATCGCCGCCCGACCACCGCCGACCTCGACTACCACCTCACCACGCTGTTTCCGCCGGTGCGCCCGCGGCGCTGGCTGGAAATCCGCTACCTCGACAGCGTGCCCGACGCCCTGCTGCCCGCGGTCGTGTTCCTCGTCGTCACCCTGCTCGACGACCCGGCCCTCGCCGAGTTGGCCGCCGAGGCCGTCGAACCGGTCGCGACCGCATGGGACCTGGCCGCCCGGGTCGGCCTCAAAGACGACCGCCTTTACGAAGCGGCCAACCGCTGCGTTTCGCTCGTCGCCGACCGGACCCCCGCGGAATTATCCGAGTCGATGCGGCGGTTGGTGCACAACGTGGAAGAAGGCCGATGCCCAGCCGACGATTTCGCCGACCAGGCGATCGAGCGCGGCATCGAAGGCGCAGTCCTGCAGATGGCCGAGGCGACAGCGTGATCGCACGCGAGACGCTGGCCCGGGACCTCGAACTGGCCCGCCAGCGCACCCTGACTCTGACCGACTTCGACGACGCCGAGTTGCACCGTCAGTACAGCCCACTGATGAGTCCACTGGTGTGGGACCTCGCCCATATCGGGCAACAAGAAGAGCTGTGGCTGCTGCGCGACGGCGACCCGAATCGGCCCGGCATGCTGCCCGCCAACATCGAAGGCCTCTACGACGCGTTCGTGCATTCCCGCGCCAGCCGCGTCGACCTCCCGCTGCTGTCACCGGCGCAGTCCCGCGCGTACTGCACCAGTGTGCGGGCCGCCGCACTCGACGTGCTCGACACCTTGCCCCACCGCGATGACGACGCGGAGGTCGCGTTCCGCTTCGGCCTGGTGATCAGCCACGAGAACCAGCACGACGAGACAATTCTGCAGGCGCTCAACTTGCGCAGCGGCGCACCGATTTTGGCGCATCGGATGACGCTGCCCCAGGGCAGGCCGGGGCTGGCCGGCAGCTCGGTACTAGTGCCGGGAGGTCCGTTCGTCCTCGGTGTCGACGCGGCGACCGAACCGCTGTCATTGGACAACGAACGCCCCGCCCATGTGATCGATGTGCCGGCGTTCCGCATCGGCCGGGTGCCGGTGACCAACGCCGAATGGCGGCAGTTCATCGACGACGGCGGCTACACCCAACAGCGATGGTGGTCGACGCGCGGATGGGAGCATCGAGTCCAGACCGGCTTGAGCGCACCGGAGTTCTGGAATCCGGACGGCACCCGAACCCGATTCGGCCACGTCGAGGACATCCCCGGCGATGAACCCGTCCAGCACATCACCTTTTTCGAAGCCGAGGCCTACGCGGCGTGGGCGGGCGCACGGTTACCGAGTGAAGTGGAATGGGAGAAGGCCGCCGCCTGGGATCCCGTGATCGGGTCGCGCCGCCGCTACCCGTGGGGCTCGGAGGAACCGACGCCGGACCGGGCCAACCTCGGCGGCCAGGCGCTGCGTCCTGCGCCGGTAGGGGCCTACCCCGATGGGGCGTCGGCCTATGGCGCCGAGCAGATGCTCGGAGATGTGTGGGAGTGGACCACCTCGCCGCTGCGGCCATGGCCGGGCTTCACACCGATGATCTATCAACGCTATTCGGAGCCGTTCTTCGACGGTGACTACAAGGTGCTGCGCGGTGGTTCGTGGGCGGTGGGCTCCGACACGCTGCGGCCCAGCTTCCGGAACTGGGATCACCCGATCCGCCGGCAGATATTCTCCGGTGTGCGCTTGGCGTGGGACGTCTGATGTGCCGGCATCTGGGCTGGCTGGGCGAGCCCGTGGCGATCGCCTCGTTGGTCCTCGATCCGCCGTGCGGGTTGAGGGTGCAGTCCTACGCGCCGCGCCGGCAGAAGCACGGCTTGATCAACGCCGACGGATGGGGCGTGGGCTTCTTCGATGGTGACGAGGTGCGCCGCTGGCGCAGCGCGTCACCGCTGTGGGGCGACGTGTCGTTTGCCTCGGTCTCGCCGGCGTTGCGCAGCAATTGCATTGTCGCAGCGGTGCGTTCGGCGACGGTCGGCATGCCGATCGAGGCCAGTGCGTCCGCCCCGTTCAGTGATGGCAGCTGGCTGCTGTCCCACAACGGGGTGGTCGACCGGGGCGTGCTGCCCGTCAGCGCGTCAGCCGAATCCACCGTCGACAGTGCCATTCTGGCGGCGTTGATCTTCGACCGCGGACCGGAGAACCTCGGCGATACGATCGCTGAAGTCGGGGCGGCAGATCCGGGCGCCCGGCTGAATATCATGGCCGCCAACGGGTCTCGGCTTCTAGCCACCACCTGGGGCGACACCCTGTCGGTGTTGCGCCGCGGTGATGGAGTGGTGCTGGCCAGCGAACCCTATGACGATCACCCCGACTGGCAGGACATCCCGGACCGGCATCTCGTCGACGTGAGCGGGGGACAGGTGACGCTGAGCCCGCTGAAAGGATCTTTGTGACGTTCACGCTGTCGAACTACCTGGCCGCCGACGCTGCCGCCCAGGCGCTGCGCGACGATGTGCTGCACGGCTTGACGCAGACACCGAAGTCTTTGCCGCCCAAATGGTTCTACGACGCCGTCGGCAGTGACCTGTTCGACCAGATCACCCGCCTGCCCGAGTATTACCCGACCCGGACCGAAGCGCAGATCCTGCGGTCTCAGTCGCCGGCGATCGCGGCCGCGAGTGGTGCCGGCACGCTGGTGGAGCTCGGCAGCGGAACATCAGAGAAGACGCGGTTGCTGCTGAGCGCCATGCGCGACAATGGGTCGCTGCGGCGTTTTGTGCCGTTCGACGTCGACTCCAGTGTCTTGGAACTGGCGGGAGCGGCGCTGGAGCAGGAGTATCCGGATCTCGACATCGACGCGGTGTGTGGCGATTTCGAGGAACACTTGGCCAAGATCCCCTCCGGCGGTCGCCGATTGTTCGTGTTCCTCGGGTCCACCATCGGCAATCTGACCGCCGCCCCGCGCGCGCAGTTCCTCACCGCGCTCGCCGACGTACTCGACCCCGGGGACAGCCTGCTGCTGGGCACCGACCTCGTCAAGGACACCGATCGCCTGGTTCGCGCCTACGACGACAGCGCCGGTGTGACCGCACGGTTCAACCTCAACGTGCTGACCGTGGTCAATCGAGAACTGGACGCCGACTTCGACATCGACGCTTTTGAGCACGTCGCCCGCTGGAACCCCGACGAGGAGCGCATCGAGATGTGGCTGCGCGCAACGTCTCCGCAGCAGGTGACCGTCGCCGGGCTGGACCTGCGCGTCGAGTTCGCCGCAGGCGAGGAGATGCTCACCGAGGTGTCGTGCAAGTTTCGGCCCGAGGCCGTCGCGCAGGAGCTGGAGGCGGCCGGGCTGCGGCGGAGACAGTGGTGGACCGATGAGGCCGGGGACTTCGGGCTGTCGCTGGCGGTGAAGTGAGCGCACCCGACGCTCTGGCTGACAGCTGGCGGGAGGCACGGCTGCCCGCGGCGGGTGTGCACCTGGACAGCGCCGCGTGTTCGCGGCAGAGCCTGGCGGCGATCGAGGCGGCGGCCGCACACGCCCGCCACGAGTCCGAGGTGGGCGGTTACGTCGCTGCGCAGGCGGCCGCTCCGGTGCTCGACGCCGGGCGCGCGGGTGTTGCGGTGTTGACCGGAATGTCCTCCAAGGACGTCGTTTTCACCACCGGTTCCGGGAACGCACTGCAACTGCTGCTGGGCGTGTGGCCGATGGAGCGGACGGTGGCGTGCCTGCCCGGCGAGTACGGCCCCAACCTGGTGGAGTTCAGTGCGCGCGGCTTCACCCGACAGGAGCTCCCCGTCGACAGTCTGGGCCGGGTCGACCCGGAGGCGGCCCGCAGCACCCTGGCCGATGCGCCGCCGGCGATGGTTCACCTGACGGCGGTCGGCAGTCACCGCGGTGTCGTACAACCAGTCGCCGCGGTCGCGGAGGTGTGCCGGGAGATCGGCGTCCCGCTGATCGTCGATGCCGCGCAGGCGCTGGGCCACATCGACTGTGTGGTCGACGCGGATGCGGTCTACTCGTCGTCGCGCAAGTGGCTGGCGGGTCCGCGCGGGGTCGGAGTGCTGGCGGTGCGCCCCGCCCTGGCTGACCTGTTGCAATCTCCGCCGTGGGCAGGTGCGGTTTCGGCGTTGCAGTGCCTCGAGTTGGGTGAAGCCAATATTGCTGCGCGGGTGGGATTTTCGGTCGCGGTGGGGCAGCACCTCGCGGCTGGGCCGGAGACGGTACGCCAGCGGCTGACCGCGCTCGGACGTCAGACCCGCACGATGCTTGCCGAGGTGCAGGGGTGGCGAGTGGTGGAACCCGAGGACGCGCCGACCGCGATCACCACGTTGGAGCCGACCGCCGGCGCCGATCCAGTCCAGGTGCGAGCCCGCCTGATCGACGAGCACGGCATTGTGACCACCGCGGCCGGAGTCGAGCGCGCCCCGCTGGAGTTGACGACGCCGGTGCTGCGGATCTCGCCGCACGTCGACGCCGGCACCGAAGACCTGGAGGCGCTGGTCGCCGCGCTGCGAGCGGTGACCTGAAGGGGCTCAGCGCAAGAACTCTTCGAAAGCGGTTCTGACCGACGGGGTCGAAGATCCGTTGGCGAGTTCGATGAGCGCCGCCTCCGCGATCGTGGCGGCCCACAGCTGCGCACTTTCCAACGGATGCTGACGTCCCAATGATTCGAAGTCAGCTGATCCCTTCTGGGCGAATTCAGCATTGCGGCGGCTGATCTCCTGTGCCACAGCGGGTTCCGCGCGCGCCTCCAGGAGTAACGCCCGAATGCCGCGCTGCTGCAGGCAGGTGTCGAGGTAGACGCGTGCGCCGGCCATCAGTCGCTCGCGCCCGGGTGGGAGTCCGGCCATGGAAGCGTCGATGAGCTCGGCGATGCGGTCGTGGAACTCACGATGCAGGGCCAAGAGGTAGCTCGCCCGGTCCCCGAAATGGTGGAAGAAGCTGCCCTTCGACACACCTGCCTCGTCGACCAGAAGGTTCACGCTGAGCCCGGTGAGGCCGGTGCGCTCGGCAAGGCGCAGCCCCGATTCGATCAGCTTGGTCCGCGTCGCCTCGGCGGCGGCCTTGCGGCTGACTGCCTGTTGTGGTCGCACGGATCCGACGATAGCATCTATTAGACCGACCGGTCGGTCAATGAAAGGACGAACGATGCCTACACTCGCAACCCGCGTGGGTCCGGTGGCGTACTCCGATGACGGCACCGGACCCGTCGTCGTGCTGCTGCACGCTGTCCTGCACGACCGCCGCGACTTCGATGCGATTACGCCCGACCTCCTGCGGCACTGCCGGGTAATTGCCGTCGACTGGCCCGGGCATGGCGAGTCGCCCGCGCCGGCGTCGACTCCGAGCGCAGCGCTGTACGCGGACGCCCTGGAGGATCTGGTTGCGGCCCTCGACCTCCCACCTGCGGTGTTCATCGGCAACTCGGTCGGCGGATATTGCGCGGCGCGGCTGGCCATCACGAATCCGGCTCGGGTGGCCGGCCTGGTGCTGGTCGACACCGGCGGCTTCCTCGGCGGCCCGCTGACCAACCTTTATTGCCGCGTGCTGGGGATGCCCGCGGTGATGCGCCGGGTGCTCCCGCGCTTCGTGCGCCGCTATCTGCGGGCGCAGAGCGACAACGACCAGGCGGTGCTACGGCGTGTCACCGCCCGCGCCCGTACGGCTGCGGGCGTGCGTCTGACCGCCGCGTTGTGGCGCAGCTTCGCCACCCCGGATGGCGATCTGCGTGGCCGCGTCGGACATATCGCTGTGCCCACCCTGATCGTCTGGGGCGCCCACGACACCGCGATCCCGCTGCGGTTCGGGCGTGCCACGCACCGGCTCATTGCGGGATCACGTCTGGAAGTGCTTGCCAGCGGCCATGTGCCGTTCTCCTCGCAACCGCAGCGGTTCCTGGATGTGGTGGAACCCTTCCTGCGGACTCAGCTGTGTAGCTCGCGGTAGGCGTCGATTGCCCCGAACAGATCGGCGTCAGGCGGCCAGGGCCGTCTGGCTGCTCGGGGCGGCCAGACGGCCGCTCACCGACAGGTACTGGCCGCGCTGCCAGGCCTCCATGAAGCCGTCCAATGGAACGGCCAGGCCCTTTCCGCCCGTCCCGCCGGAGTCGTTGATGTAGATGACGTCTTTGGTCTCGTTGATCCCGAGCACCGTGATGGCGTGGTTGGCGGTACCGAACCGCCTCGCGCTATGTGAGCCGCCGATCGCCTCGGCCCAGATCCGGTTGTTCACGGCAACCAGAACGGAGTTGGTGGTCAGCGCTGTCTTCAAGTTGGCCAATGCCAGATCGCCCTGGCTCTTGGTGTAGGTGGTCATCGTCGCGTCAACGCCGTGGTTCTCCATCAGCGCCATGCTGTCCACGTAGTAGACGTACTCGTCGGCCACCGGGTCGTAGATGTTGCCCGTCCGCGGGATGTACCTGTTCAGCAGGTCCTTCCAGACCGAACCGGAGCTCCGCGCGGACAGATAGCTGGGGGTGTCCTTGGCTTCTTGGACGATGTCCGACCAGGTGGGCATGCCACCCGCGCCCTTGAGTTGCCCGATCACCATGGCGGTCGAGGACAGCACGCAGGTGTTGTTGTCGCCCTGGGAGATGAAGTACTGGACGTTCTGCAGGGGATTGCCGTACACCACGTCACCCGGTGCCGGCGGGTCTCGCAGCGGTGTTGTGGCAGTTGATGACTCATTCGCCGACGTCGGAGTGGGTCGAACGGTCAACCGGCCCAAGTCGCGGCCGACGGTCGTCAGCGCATCCTGTACCGCACGGACCACCGCGGCCGGTGTCGGGAGCGAGGGCAGCGTCGGAAGGCGACGCTGCGCAACGGCTGACGCGACCGGTGCAGCTGCCGGCGTCTTCGCGATGGTGCGGGACTTGTTCGTATCAGCGGCTTTTGCGGTGCGCAGCGAGGCCGACGTGCGCGCACTCGACGCGGACGTCGAGCTCACCGAGGAGTGGTTGGAGTCGGCCGGCGCGGCCGACGCCACCGGGCTGGCGCCCGCCAGCAGTATTCCCACGCCGACGGCCAGCCCGCAGGCTGCGAGGGTCAAGGGGGCGAGTCGCCTGATCCGATTCATACTCCGGCTCTCCGGTTCCGTAGCCTCAGGCCGCCAGTGCGAGATCGGCTTGTGTCAGGGGTTGGCCCGCCGCGGCCGCCAACGGGCGAGTGGCGATACCGAGCGGGTAGTTGGGCTCCCAAGCCTTCATGAAGTCGGTCAACGACATCGCCCGGTTCTGGCCGTCGGCGCCCCACGCGGCGTCATTGAGGAAGATCTGGTCCGTCTGCGTGTTCATGCCGAGGACAACGACAAGGTGGTTCGTCGGGTCCGTGTCATCCAGAATGGGGGTCTTGATGGTGACGAGGACGACCGAACCGGCGGTGAGTGCCGCTGCCATATTGGTCAGGGCCACGTCGGCCTTGGTCTTGGGGAAGTACGTCGTCGAGACGTTGATCCCGTTACCGCTCGTACTGAGCAGCTCCAAGGCGTCGCCGGTCCACACCCAGTCGGTGCCGTTGTCCAGGTACATCTTCCGATATTGGCCGGTGGCGCGGCCGTTGACGAACAGTTGCCGGTCGACGCTGTCGGTGATCTTGGCTTTGGCGATCCAGTCCGCAATATTCGGCATCGTTCCGATCAGCTGACCCGCTGCCATCACCACAGCCGCCAGACCGGAGGTCCGCACTCCGTCAGTGACCCAGTACCCCTTGGTGACATCCGGGTTGCCGATGATCGTCGGAACGGCGGGATTGTCCAGGTCGACGTAGATGGCCGCATCTGCGGTGGTGATTCCGGATACGCCCAGCTGCACCGCAACTGAACGCAGCGCGTTCTGTACCACGCCGAGAGGTCCGTGCAGCTTGGCCGCGGTGCCATTGTCGGCGACGATCGTGAACTCATCCATGATGGCGCCCGCGGGCAGCGTGCTATTGGGCGTGTACGTGTAGGCACCCGTCACCGGGTCCAGAACAACCGAGCCGTTGCTCGGCTGGTCGCCGATCGAGTACTTGAGCGTGAAACCGTTGTTGCTCTTGCCGATAACGGTGCCCGACACGGCGCCGCCGGCGCCTGGAGTCTGGGTGCCCGATTCGATCGACGGTGCCTTGTTGGCGAAAATGTAGTTGAGCTGACGCATCAACGCCTGCACCGGGTTCAGCGTCGGTGTCGCGGCGGCCGCGGTGACGGGGGCTGTCGGCGTCGCCCGGCTGGTGCGGGTGCTCCGGTTTGTCGCGTCAGTTCGCGCGGGTCCGGTCTTGGCCGCAACCGATGCGCGCCGACTGGAGGCGACGCCATGCTTCGACGACGTCGCGTTGCCCGCGCTCGATGTCCCGCCACCCGTGGATGACGAGCCGGTGTCAGCGGTCGCGACCGCTGTGCCCGCCAACAGCGCGGCACCCAAGCCGAGCGCGACGAGGCCTGCGATCAGCCATGCATACAAGGTGGCGCACTGAGGCACCATCGATTTCCCGGTCAGCACTGCGTCCCCTCGGCCCCGACTCCGATAAAGCACTGCAGGCGTCTGGTGTTCCAACGCCGAGAGACAGCTTAGGGGGAGGTGCGGGAATTCATTTGCTAGATCGGGAAACTCGGGCGGAATACTGTGTAACCGCAAATTCTTTGCGCGGGCAGCTCCGGCGGCGCTCAGCCCGACTTGTGGGCGCTGAGCAAGTAGGCCGGCATCATCAGCCGGCCCTTCGTGTCGAGTTCGAACGGCATCGCACCCTCGGGCATGTCGGCGAACGCGGGCTTGTGGGAGTGGATCTTCGCCGGCCGGATGTCGTCGATCACGAAGTACTTCGACACCGCGGCGCGCAGCTCGTCCTCGTCGACCTCGTTGGGCTTGGTCTCGAGGTGCGGCGGGAAGGCACCCTTTGCGAAGACCAGCACATAGAGCTGCGCCCCGGGTGCGGCCGCCCGATGGATCGCACTGAGGTAGGCGTCGCGGGCGTCGACCGGCAGCGAATGGAACAGCGTGCTGTCGATGATCGTGGCGAACCGCTCGTCGTATCCGGTGAAGGAGGTGATGTCGGTGCACACGAAGGTCACGTTGCTCAGGCCGCGCTGACGGGCGGCCTCGGTCGCCGCCGCGATCGCCGTGGGCGACACATCGATACCGACGACGGTGGCGCCCGTCGCCGCGACGGCCAACGCGAGTTCAGCGTGCCCGCAGCCGGCGTCCAGCACATGACCGCTGATCTTTCCGTCCCGGACCAGAGCCGCCAGTTCGGGCTGCGGCTCACCGATGTTCCACGGCGGCGGCCCGGCGAAGTCGCCTTCCTCTTTATAGGCGCCGTCCCAATCCATCACCTCAGAGTCCATGTCCCTCAACCTACAAGGACCCGTCCGTCACTCGGTGATGTCCCAGGTGTGCACGGGTTCGTTGCTGTGCATCAGGGTGCAGTAGCGCCGCAGCATCTCGGCCAGTGCCTGTGGTCGTGTCATGCCTCGACCCTGCAGCGCCTGCACCGTCGCGATCTGCCATACCGACCCGTTGCGTCCGGTCTTCGCGCGGCCCTCGATCACGCCGAGATAGCGGTCGCGTACTTCGGTGGCCACGCCCCAGCGGCGCAGGCCTTCATCGGCCATCGGCAGCAGGGTGCGCAGCACCAGCTCGTCAGGTGTGATCTCGCCGAGCCCTGGCCAGTAGAGCCGGGCGTCCATGCCCTGCCGAGCAGATTCGATGAAGTTGTCATGTGCCGCAGTGAAACTCATCTTCGTCCACAGCGGGCGGTCTTCTTCGGCAAGTACTCGCAAGGCGCCGTAGTAGAACGCCGAGTTGGCCATCATGTCGACGACCGTGGGTCCGGCCGGCAACACTCGATTCTCCACGCGCAGGTGCGGCCGACCGTTCACGACGTCGTAGACCGGGCGGTTCCAGCGGTACACCGTCCCGTTGTGCAGCCGCAGTTCGGACAGTGCCGGCGTGCGGCCGGCCGCGAGCTCGGCGACTGGGTCCTCGTCGGACATCTCGGGCAGCAAGGACGGGAAGTAGCGGACGTTCTCTTCGAACAGGTCGAAGATCGAGGTGATCCACCGCTCCCCGAACCACACTCGTGGACGCACGCCCTGCGCCTTGAGTTCGTCGGGCCGGGTGTCGGTCGCCTGGGCGAAGAGTTCGATGCGGGTCTCGGCCCACAACTGGTGGCCGAAGAAATACGGCGAATTGGCACCGAGGGCCAGCTGCGGGCCGGCCAGCACCTGAGCGGCGTTCCAATTGGCCGCGAAGTCGGCAGGGGACACCTGCAGGTGCAATTGCATACTGGTGCAGGCAGATTCAGGGGCGATGGACTCCGCGTGCATGCTCAGCCGCTCGGGCCCGGTGATGTCGATGAGGATGTCCTCGCCACGGGCGGTGAAGATCGAATCGTTGAGTGCCTGATAACGCAGCGACGGACTCATCCAGTGGCCGGTCAGGTGCTCGGGCATCAGCGTCGGCAGGATGCCGATCATCACGATGTGCGCGTCGTCGGTGTTGGCCTTCGTCTCGGCCGCATTCAGGCTCGCGCGGACCTCGGCCTCCAGCTCCAGTGCCGTCCGACCGGGCAGAGGCCGCGGCGGGACGTTGAATTCGATGTTGTAGGCGCCCAATTCGGTCTGGTAGGCCGGATCGGCTATCGCGGCCAGGACCTCCTGGTTCGACATCGCCGGCTGGTAGTCATCGGTGACCAGGTTGCACTCGATCTCCATCCCGGTCAGCGGTCGGTCGAACTCGAAGCTGGATTGGGCCAGCATGGTTTCGAACACGTCCAGGCACAACTGGACCTTGCGCCGGTACTGCTGCCGATGCGCCCGGTTGAAGGTGGCGTGCTTGACCTCGTCGCCCATGGGGTCGATGCAACCGGTTCAGCCCAAGCTGCGCAAGCAAATCGCCATCAACCGCGCCGCCGCGCCCGCAGAACCTGCCGATCGAACGGGTTCGTGCTGACCTCCACCTCGACGCCGGCATGGGCGCCGAGCGCGCGCAGCGCCGACGGGCTGTAGGAGCGCAGCGAGCTGACCAGACCGTCGTGCACGAACGGCCACCACGCCAGTGGCGCCATCGCCGCCAGCTTGGCGATGTGCAGAAGCGAGGGCATCCGGGGCAGATCGATGATCAGGAGTTCGTGGGCCACCCGGGTGCCTTCGGCGAGAACTCGGGCGGCCTGGACGGGCGGTAGATGGTGAAACGACAACGCGAACACGGCCAGGTCGAACGAGCCGTCGTCGGCGTCGATCGCGGTCGCGTCGATGGTGCGCACGGTGGCGCGCGGATGTTCACCGAGATCAGATGCCGCGATGGCCGCCACCGACTCGGCGTTGACGTCGGAGACCGTGAGGTGGGCGGTCGGATGCTGCTCGAGGACCCGGCGCGACAGTGCCCCATGACCGGCGCCGAGTTCCAGGATGGTCGGGTCGACGACGTCGGCGACCTCGCGCAGCACCAGTTCGGCGTTGCGGTCGTGTTCCCCGAACAGGTTGCCGATCACGTCCAGCGCCGTGACGATGCCGCGCTTGACCTCGTCGTCGACGTCGTCGCGGTCGAGGTATTCCGGACGGTCGGTCTCCAGCAGGCGATCCAGACACGACGCGTCCGGGCCGCCCCGTGGCATGTCGGCGATGTCGATGATCTCGGATGCCATGTAGGCCATCATGGACGAAAGGTCGGCTGCATCAGCAGCATCGCACGTCAGAGGAGCACCGTTGGCTGACTTCGTCGCCTCGATTGACCAGGGCACCACCAGCACCCGCTGCATGATCTTCGACCACAAGGGCGCTGAGGTGGGTCGGCATCAGCTCGAGCACGAACAGATCCTGCCGCAGTCCGGGTGGGTGGAGCACAACCCGGTGGAGATCTGGGAACGCACGCAGACCGTGGTGGTCTCGGCGTTGAACAAGACGAAGCTGTCCGTCGAGGACCTGGTCGCGCTGGGCATCACCAACCAGCGCGAGACCACCCTGGTGTGGAACCGCAGGACGGGACGGCCCTACCACAACGCGATCGTGTGGCAGGACACCCGAACCGACCGGATCGCGGCCGCGCTGGATCGGGACGGCCGCGGCGACATCATCCGGCGCAAGGCCGGTCTGCCGCCGGCGACGTACTTCTCCGGCGGCAAGCTGCAGTGGATTCTGGAGAACGTCGACGGCGTCCGTGCCGACGCCGAACGCGGTGACGCGCTGTTCGGCACGCCGGACACCTGGGTGCTGTGGAACCTGACCGGGGGAACCCACGGTGGTGTGCACGTCACCGACGTCACCAATGCCAGCCGCACCATGCTGATGAACCTGGAGACGCTGGATTGGGATGACGAACTGTTGTCGCTCTTCGGGATTCCGCGTGCGATGCTGCCGGAGATCAGGCCGTCGTCGTCACCGGAGCCGTACGGGGTGACGCTATCCGGTGGACCGCTGGGCGGTGAGGTGCCACTGACCGGAATCCTCGGCGATCAGCAGGCGGCGATGGTCGGGCAGGTGTGCCTGAGCCCCGGCGAGGCCAAGAACACCTACGGCACCGGCAACTTCCTGCTGCTCAACACCGGTGAGAAGATCGTGCGCAGCGAGAACGGGTTGCTGACCACCGTGTGCTATCAGTTCGCGTCCAGAGATGGGGGAGAAGCGAAACCCGTTTACGCCCTTGAAGGTTCGATCGCGGTGACCGGCTCGGCCGTGCAGTGGCTACGCGATCAGCTCGGCATCATCAGCGGGGCTTCGCAGAGCGAGACCCTGGCGCGGCAGGTCGCCGACAACGGCGGCGTGTACTTCGTGCCGGCGTTCTCGGGACTGTTCGCGCCGTATTGGCGTTCGGATGCGCGCGGGGCGATCGTCGGGCTGTCCCGGTACAACTCCAACGCGCATGTTGCCCGGGCGACGCTGGAGGCAATCTGCTATCAGAGCCGCGACGTGGTCGACGCGATGGAAGCCGATTCCGGTGTGCACCTTGAGATTTTGAAGGTCGACGGCGGTGTCACCCAGAACGAGCTGTGCATGCAGATCCAAGCCGATGTGCTGGGTGTGGACGTGGTGCGCCCGGTGGTCGCCGAGACCACCGCACTGGGTGCGGCGTATGCCGCCGGGTTGGCGGTCGGATTCTGGGCCGATCCCGATGACCTGCGTGCCAATTGGCAGGAGGACCGGCGATGGTCCCCGGCGTGGGACGACGACCAACGTGAGGCCGGCTACGCCGGATGGCGCAAAGCCGTGCAGCGCACGCTGGACTGGATCGACGTGTAAGCCCGCGAGCAGACACAAAAGACCCCAACACGCCGGGGCGTGCGGGGCTTTTGTGTCTGCTCGTGCGGGCTCGGGTTACTCGGACTCGCCGAGGATCTGGTAGATCTCGCGGCGCGCATTGTTGACGATGTCGATGATGCGCTGCTGCTGCTCCGGGTTGGCGGCGAAAGCCGCCTGTCGTACGGCGCCGAACAACTGGCCCACGGCGGCTCGGATGTTGACCTGACCGGGGTCGGCACCTTCGGTGATCTCGTCCCACGGGGCGGTCTCGACCTTCTCGGCGGCGGCGCGGCCTTCGTCGGTCAGCTCGAAAAGCTTCTTGCTGCCTTCGGATTCGCTTGCCACCAGCAGACCTTCGTCGGCCAGCAGCTGCAGGGTCGGGTAGATCGAGCCGGGGCTCGGCTTCCACAGATCCTGGGTGCGCTCGGCGATCTCCTGGATCATCTCGTAGCCGTGCATCGGCCGCTCGGCGAGCAGTTTGAGGATCGCGGCGCGCACGTCACCGCGACGACCGCGACCGCGGCCGTGTCCGCGGCGACCGCCGCGTCCGCCGCCACCGGGCCCGAAGCCGGGGCCGAAACCCGGGCCGAAGCCGGGACCAAAGCCGCCGCGCGGGCCGAACGGCGGACCGTCGTGGCGGTCGCCGTGCTCGCGGAACTGCTCACGCAGTTGATCGCGGAGCTCGCGGCGGCCATGCCGGTCGTGGCGACGGCCACGGCCAGCGGGTGCGAAACCGAAACCCGGACCGAAGCCGGGACCAAAGCCGGGACGGCCCATATCTGGGCCCCCGAACTGGGGAAATGGGGTGTTCATAGAGGTTCTCGTTTCTGGTCTGGAAACGCCGAATGCGTTTCCGATACGTTGACGATATATCGGAAACTATCGCGATGCAACGGTTAGTTGGATCGCCGGTCGATTTCCTTGACCACCCAACGGGCCCAGTCGGCCTCCATCGCCTCTACTCGCAGTCCGAATTCCAGGGCTGCGCGTCCGTAGAATCCGACGTCGCTGTCGCCCCACTCCATGCAGTCGCGCACCTGCTCATAGCGGGTGAGCTCGGCTTCGGCATGCTCGGCGACCGAGACCATGTAGGCCCGGGCCTGCTCGGGAGTCATCTCACTGAGCAGGAACACCCGGAGCAACTCCGCGCTGCGGTATGGCGGATCGTCCTGGGGGTTGGTCATCCAGCGCAGCAGATCCTGACGTCCGGCATCGGTGACCCGGTATTCCTTGCGTCCGCGCGGGCCGACGTCGGTGACCTCGATCAGGCCTGCATTGGCGAGTTTGTTGAGCTCGCCGTAGAGCTGGCTCTGGGTCGCCGGCCACACGTTGGCCATCGACACATCGAAGCGTTTGAGCAGGTCGTACCCGCTGCCGGGCTCCTGGGCGAGGAGGCCCAGCGCCGCGTACCGAAGACTCACGCGACCATCGTAAAGCTCCACATGTCAGTTATGGAATATATGACGTGCCACTATTGACAGGTCATCAGTGGACTGTCACAGTTAGCGGCATGACGGACACCACGACCGACTCAGCCAACTTGCCCGCCGAAGGGCAGTTCTTCCAGCGTGGTAACTACGCACCGGTGCCGGACGAGCTCACCGAGTACACGTTGCCCGTCGAGGGAGCGATCCCGCCCGACCTCGACGGCTGGTACCTGCGCAACGGCCCGAACCCGCGTGAGGCCAACAGCCACTGGTTCACCGGCGACGGGATGATCCACGGCGTCCGCATCGAAGACGGCGCGGCCAAGTGGTACCGCAACCGCTGGGTGCGCACCGACAGCTTCGTCGACCCGTTCCCGCTCTACCGCGAGGACGGGACGCGTGACTTGCGGGCCGCCGTCGCCAACACTCATGTCGTCAACCACGCAGGCAAGACGCTGGCGCTGGTGGAGTCCTCGTTCCCGTACGAGATCACCAACGAACTGGAGACGGTGGGCTGCTACGACTTTGACGGCAAGCTGCAGAACTCGATGACCGCTCACCCGAAGATCTGCCCGACCACCGGCCAACTGCATTTCTTCGGATACGGCAGCATCTTCGAGCCGTATGTCACGTATCATCGCGCCGACGCCAACGGTGAGCTGACCGTCAACCGTCCACTGGACGTCAAGGCGCACACCATGATGCACGACTTCGCGATGACCGCCGAGCACGTGATCTTCATGGACCTGCCGATCGTGTTCAACCTCGACATCGCCATGCGCGGCGAAGGTGACATGCCCTACCGATGGGACGACGACTACGGCGCCCGGCTCGGTGTGCTGCGGCGTGACGATCCGTTCGGTGAGGTCCGCTGGTTCGAGATCGATCCCTGCTACGTGTTCCATGTGGCCAATGCGCACGAGTCCGCTGACGGGAAATCGATTGTGCTGCAGGCTGTCCGCTACGCCGAATTGTGGCGGGACAACGGCGGGTTCGACGCCAATGCGGTGATGTGGAGCTGGACGATCGACCTGCAGAACGGCACGGTCAGCGAGCGTCAGCTCGACGACCGCGCGGTGGAATTCCCGCGGATCGATGACCGGCTGGCCGGCCTGCCCGCGCGCTACTCGGTCTCCGTCGGCGACGCCAGCCTGGTGCGCCACGACCTGACCGACGGCAGCGCCGTCGAGCACCGCTTCAGCACCGGAATGGTCCCGGGCGGGCCGGGAGAGGCGGTCTTCGTCCCCTCCACATCGGGACCGGCCGACGAAAGCAACGGCTGGTACATCGCCTACGTGTACGACGGCGCGCGCGATGGAAGCGATCTGGTGATCCTGGATGCGTCGAACTTCGCGGGTAAGCCGGTGGCCCGAATCCAGCTGCCGCGGCGGGTTCCATACGGCTTCCACGGCAACTGGATTCCCGCGTAGCGGTACTCCGGCACCAGCCCGGCGCCGACCCTGCGACGATATGAGCCCATGGGCGACTTCAGCGCGCTACCGGGCACGGCCATCGTCGTCGGCGGCACCGGCGGGATCGGCGCCGAGATCGTCCGGATGCTCGTCGCGCGGGGGTCGCGGGTGGGCTTCACCTACTGCGGCAACGCAAGCAAGGCGGCCGAACTCGCAGCCGACGGCGCGACCGCCGAGCAGCTCGACATCACCGACGCGGCGGCGGTACGCCGCGTCGTCGACTCGTTCGCCGCCGCCGATGGCGTACACACCGTCGTCCATGCCGCCGGCGCGCATGTGCCGATGCGGCACCTCAGCACCGTCGACCCCGACCGGTTCGATCAGCAGCTGAACACCGACACCGCGGGCTTCTTCAACGTCGTCACCGCCGTGCTGTCGCACCTGCGCGCATCCCGGGGCAGTCTCGTGGCCGTCACCACCGCCGCCACGCGACGCTTCGCCGTCCGGGACGGGCTGTCGGTCGCCCCGAAGGCCGCCATCGAAGCGCTGATCCGCGGGATCGCCGCCGAGGAGGGCAGATTCGGGGTGCGCGCCAACTGTGTCGGCCCGGGGATGCTCGTCGACGGCAACGCGCAGCGACTGCTCGCCGACGGTGACCTCGACGAGAAGGCGCTCGACGCCGCCCGGCGCAACACCCCGTTGGGCCGCTTCGGCGATGCCGCCGATATCGCCGAGGCGGTGTGCTTCCTGGCCTCGCCGCGCGCCGGGTTCATCACCGGCCAGAAGCTGGACGTGGACGGCGGTTACGGTGTCTGACCGGATAACCGATACCCACGCGATCCGCGACGTGGTCGCCCTCTATTGCCGGGGGATTGACCGCCTCGACTTCGATCTGGTGCGTCAGGCCTACCACGACGACGGCATCGACCATCACACCGGTTTCGATGGAACCGTCGATGAGTACGTCTCGTGGGTGAGTAAGAGCCTCGAATACCTGTCCGGAACAATGCATTTCATCGGCAACCACCACGCCGACTTCGTCGACCAGGACACCGCCATCAGCGAGACCTACGTGATGGCAACGCATTGGGGCCCGCCGGGCTCAGGCCAGCGGGCCAATTTCACCACCGGCGCGCGCTACGTCGACCTGATGGAGCGCCGAGCCGGTCGGTGGGCGATCGCTGAGCGCTGGGCGGTGCGGGAGTGGACCCGTCCGGACGTGTTCGTCGCCCCCGAACAGCCCGGACCCCGCGGTACCCGCGACGCTGACGATCCGCTGTCTGTCCTCATGAAACGCTTTGGCCTGTAGGGGTTGCGAGTACCCTCAGCACACCATGGCGGTGAAATGGCTGGACGATCCGGAAGACCACGACTATGACGCGGCGGCGGACTATTTGAGCATGCTCGCCGAAGACCCCACCGCGACAGCCACCGTGACCGCGCTCCGAGCAGCGAAACCGGTGTACCGCAAGGCCAAAGATATTCTCCGGGCGGCTCGGCTGACGGTGCTGCCGGTGGACAATCCGCATGTGAAGTCCGATCTGGCGAAGATCGAGGCAGGCAAGAAGCTCTCCCCGATACTGCTGGTGCGTGGCACCCCCGCCGATGCCATGCAGATCGCCGACGGCTACCACCGGGTCTGCGCCAGTTTCCTCACCGACGAGAACACGGCGATCCCGTGCCGGCTCGTGTCGTGGGTGCATACGGCGTGAGCTTCGGCTTCTCCACCCTGGCGCTGGTCGCGGTCATCGGCTTGGCCGGGCCGCTTCTGGCGTCGGTGCCGCGGCTGCGCATCCCGGTCGTCATCGGCGAGTTGGCGGTGGGATTACTCATCGGCAGAACGGGTTTCGGCCTCGTCGACCCCGGTGACAAGACGTTCAACCTGCTGGCCGACATCGGATTCGCATTGGTGATGTTCGTGGTGGGCACGCAGGTGCCGATCCGCGACGTCACCCTGCGATCCTCGATCCCCATGGCGATGGTGCGGACGGTGCTGGTGGGCGCTGTCGCGACCGGCGTGGCGGTCGGGTTGGCGGCAGCGTTCCACACCGGCCACGCCGCGGTGTATGCGGTGTTGATGGCGTCGTCGTCGGCGGCACTGGCCCTGCCGGTCATCCAGCAACTCGGCCTCGGCGGCCCCGCGGTGCAGGCCGTCACCGCGCAGATCGCGATCGCGGATGCGACGTCGATCGTGTTGCTGCCGTTGGTGATCGACCCTGACCACGCGCTGACCGCCGCCTCCGGTGCGCTGCTGATCGCGTTCTGCGCCGGCATGGTGTTCCTCGGGCTGTGGGTGTCCACCCGACGAGGTTGGCGCAGGCGGCTGCATCACTTCTCCGAGCGCAACAACTTCGCCCTCGAGTTGCGCATCAGCTTGCTCGTCCTGTTCGCGCTTGCCACCCTCGCGATCACCACCCACGTGTCGATCATGTTGGCCGGCTTCGCTCTGGGCCTGGCGGTCAAGGCGGCGGGCGAACCGAGGCGGCTGGCCCGTCAGCTGTTCGGCATCACCGAAGGTCTGTTCAGTCCGCTGTTCTTCGTCTGGCTCGGCGCCTCGCTGCAGGTACGTGAACTCGGCGACCATCCGGCCTACATCCTGCTGGGGGTTGGCCTGGGCATCGGCGCGGTACTCGCGCACTGCGTCGGACGGCTGACCGGGCAGCCTCTGGCGCTGGCCGCGCTGGCCGCCGCTCAGCTCGGAGTGCCGGTCGCCGCGGCCACTCTCGGCACCCAGAACCGGCTGCTGGCCGCGGGCGAACCCTCGGCGCTGATGCTCGGCGCGCTGCTGACCATCGGCGTCACCTCGATAGCCAGCGTGATCGCGGCTCGACGGCACCAAGAACAGCCACCGGCGCCGGCTGCCTAGCGCCACGACGTGTGCCGGTTGTCCGGTTGGGGTAGCCGACGTCTATGAGCGCATCGAACGCCACCGAAACACACCCCGAGAAGGCGCCGCGGGCTCGGCTCTGGACGAACTGGTTGTTGGCGCTGTCCACCCTGGTGGGCGCGGGGGCCGTTCAGCTGTTCGCCATGGGCGCGGTGATGGGGACCGCTGCGTGCAGCAATCCCAATTGCCCGAAGCCGAGTGGCTTCGTCTACGGGCTGCTCACCTACGGTGCGCCGGTGATCGCGGTGCTGGCTGTCGTTGTCACCTTCTTCACGGCGAAACATCCACGCGGCTGGGTGGTTCCCGCAGTCGCGTGGGTGCTGCTGATCATCGACATCGCCATCCTGTCCGCTACGTTTTCCTAGCCCGACCGGCGGCTGGGCTCACGCCATGGGCTCGTTTGAACGCGGTGCTGAAGGCGAACGGCGTGCCGTAGCCGACGTGGCGTGCCACGGCGGCGACGGTGAGTTCCGACGAGCCCAATAGATCCGCGGCCAGGGCCAGCCGCCATGCGGTCAGGAATGCGATCGGTGATTCGCCGACCAGCGCGGTGAACCGCCTGGCGAAGGAAGCGCGTGAACTCCCCACCGCGGCAGCAAGATTCGCAACCGTCCACGGGTGAGCCGGATCGTTGTACATGAGTCGGATCGCCGGACCGACGAGCGCATCGGTCTCGGCGGTCCACCACGGCGGGGCGTTGCCCGGCCGGCTGAACCAGGTTCGCAGGAAGTCGAGAAGGAGCAGATCGAGCATCCGGTCGAGGAAGGCCTCCTGCCCGGGACCGTCGCGGACGGCCTCGGCGGCCAATGCCTGGGGCAGCGGACTGGCCCAGTCGGCGGCGTGCAACACGGCGACGTCGGGTAGCGCGCCGAGTAGCCGGGCGCTCACCGCGCTGTGGCCTTCGTAGGCGCCGACGACGGCGCGGGTGGCGCCGGTCGCGCTGTTGCCCCACGTCCGCAGGCCCAGCGACATCGCGAACGTCAGGTCGTCACCGGTCAGCGTCGTGCACCGCTGACCCGGGTGGATGACGATCTGCGCGGGTGTGGTGATGTCGTCGGCCAGCACGTAGTGCTCGGTGCCACGGGTCAAGGCCACGTCACCGGGATGCAGGACGATCGCCTCGCCACCGTCAGGGGAGAGCACCGCACCGCCATCGGTCACGCAGATGACCGTCAACGGGGCCTCGTCCTGGAGTCTCATCGACCACGGTGGGTCGAGCGCCATCCGCAGAACGAACGCGCCATGGGCCCGTACCCCGTCGAGCAAGCCCACCAACGCATCCACACCGCTAAGACTAGAGACGCACGCGTATGAATTAGGGACTCTGAACCATTTTAAGTCTCACCGAGGTCGGGTCTACTGGCGGGATGCCGAATTCTCCCGTCGTCGTGCTGGCCACCGTCGCCGCGATCGCCGCCGCCGTGGTCGGTGGCGTCTTCTACGCCTTCTCCACATTCGTGATGCGCGGTCTGGACCGGACCGGCCCCGCCGACGCCGCCACCGCGATGCGCGGTATCAACGCCGAGGCGGGGACCAATGCGCCGTTCTTGATCCTCTTCCTGGGGTCGGCGTTGGTTGCCGTCGTCGTGGGCGTCGCCGCCCTGATCCAATGGCGGCTTCCGGGCAGCGGCTGGCTGGTGGCCGGGGCGATGCTCGCGTTGGTGCCGTTGGTCGTGACCGTCGCGGTCAACGTGCCGCTGAACGACCGGCTGGCCGCGTCGTTGCCGTGGCAGGACTACTACCGGATCTGGACGTCATGGAACCACGTGCGGACCGTCGCGGCGCTGGCCGGTTCGGCGCTGATGCTGATCGGTGTGCGCGTGCGCTAGCTGGGCGGTACGAACCCGTCGGTCCGGGGCGGGGGCGCCGACGGCATGGGCCCCGGCGGTGGGGCTACCGGATATGACGGCGGCCCAGCCGGATACGACGGCGGTGGTCCGGCTGGATACTGCGGAACAGGTTCCGGCGGGCGGAGCCGGGCCAGCTCGCGGCGGTGCCGTTCGGCGAGCACGGCGGCCAGCACGTATTGCGGCGGTGTACCCGGTGGCGGCGGAGGCGAAATGCGCCCGACCACGTCGACTGCGATGCGGTATGCCATGTCATCACGCACGTAGGGATCCAATTCCGGTGCGCGGGAGAGGAATTGGCGCGCCAGCTCAGCCTGCTCAGGGCCGAGCGCAGAGAGTTCCAACGAGGCGGCCCACCACGCCAGCGACGGCGGCATCACGGGCGGGGGAGGCATCTTCGGGCCGCGTTCACTGATCACGACGGTGCCGGCGAAGACATCACCGATACGTTTGCCCCGCGGCGAGACCAGGCTGCAGATCACCGCGGGTCCCCCCATGAACATCCAGATCTCCACGAAACCCGCAAGTCCCCGAAACAGCGCCTGGCGGAAGCGTTCCGGGCCGCCGTCGTCGGACACCACCCGAAGACCCATCGCGATCTTGCCGAGTGTCCTTCCCCGCGTGGCCGTCTCGAAGACGACCGGATAGCCGACCATCACCAGCACCGTGAAGATGATCAGAACCGCTGCGGACAGCGCCTCGTCGAACTGGGTGATCGTGGCGGCCCACAGCAACACACCGATGATGTAGCCGACCAGGATGACCGCGATGTCGATCAGGGCGCCGACGGCCCGCACGGGCAGCTGGGCGATCTGGACATCGAGGACGACGGCGTCCCCGGTCACCACCGTCTCGGGCACCATAACGGTCCACGGTACTAGTGTCGGCCGGGTGGACGTCGACGCATTCGTGCTGGCCCACCAGGACACCTGGACCCGGCTCGAGCAGCTGGTCAAGCGGCGCCGTCGCCTTTCCGGGCCGGAGGTGGACGAACTCGTCGAGCTCTACCAGCGGGTCTCGACGCATCTGTCGATGGTGCGTTCGGCCTCGTCGGACTCGGTTCTGGTGGGGCGGCTCTCCAGCCTGGTGGCGCGGGCCCGCGCGGCCGTCACCGGTGCGCACGCCCCGATGTGGCATGAGTTCGCCCGGTTCTGGACGGTGTCGTTCCCCGTGGTGGCCTACCGCGCGTGGCGCTGGTGGCTGGCGACGGCCGTCGCGTTCTTCGCGGTGGCGACGGTCATCGGGATCTGGGTGGGCGGCAGCCCGGAGGTGCAGTCGGCGCTGAGCACACCGCAGGAGATCGAACATCTGATCAACCACGACTTCGCCTCGTACTACAGCGAGAACCCGGCCGGCTCGTTCGCGTTGCGGGTGTGGGTGAACAACTCCTGGGTGGCCGCGCAGTGCATCGCGTTCGCGATCCTGCTGGGCATTCCGATCCCGTGGGTGATCTTCCAGAACGCGGCCAACCTCGGTGTGGTCGGCGGCTTGATGATCCACGCGGGCAAAGCCGATGTGTTGTTCGGGCTGCTCATCCCGCACGGGCTGCTCGAACTGACGGCGGTGTTCCTGGCCGGTGCGGTCGGCATGCGACTGGGGTGGACGGTCATCTCGCCGGGCGACCGGCCACGCGGGCAGGCGCTCGCCGAGCAGGGCCGTGCGGTGGTCGCGGCGGCGGTCGGGCTCGCCGGGGTGCTCTTGGTGTCGGGGCTGATCGAGGCGCTGGTGACGCCGGCGCCGTTGCCCACCTTCATCCGAATCGGCATCGGAGTGGCCGCCGAGGCCGGATTCCTGGCCTATGTCGTCTACTTCGGCCGTAAAGCCAGCCGCGCCGGAGAAACCGGCGACGTCGAGGACGCCCCCGACGTGGTGCCGACGGGCTGACCTACAAGCGGCCGGTGGCCTTCATCGACAGGTAGCGGTCGGCCAGGGCCGGCGCGAGATCCTCCGGCGACGCGTCGACCACCTCGACACCGCTGTGCCGCAACCGGCTGGCAATGCTGCGCCGGTCGTTGCGGGCCCGTTCGGCGGCCGCAGCGTCGTAAACCTGGGCGGCATCGGCACGACCGGAAGCCAACTCATCAACCCGCGGATCCGACACTGCGGCAACGATCACCTGATGTTTGGCCGACAACCGCGGGAGCACCGGCAGCAGCCCCTCGTCGAGCGCCGAGGAGTTCAGGTCGGTCAGCAGCACCACCAGCGCCCGACGGCGCACCCGGCGCTGGACGGCGGCCACCATCGAGGTCGCATCCGATTCGATCAGCGCCGGCTCCAGCGGCGCCATCGCCTCCACCAGGTGAGCCAGCAGCTCGGTACGGGACGCGCCGAAAACCGCTGCGCGAGTGAGCCGGTCGTGCGCCAGGAAGTCGACGTGGTCGCCGGCGCGCGATGCCAGCGCGCCAAGCAGCAGTGCAGCATCCATCGACCAGTCCAGCCGTGGCCAGCCGCCCGGGTCCCGGGCGGTGGGATCGACACCGACGCGACCCGCCGACGTGCGGCCGGTGTCGAGCACGATCACCACCCGCCGGTCGCGTTCGGGGCGCCAGGTGCGGACCACCACGTCGGCGCGGCGGGCAGTGGCGCGCCAGTCGATCGAGCGGACGTCATCGCCGACGACATACTCGCGCAGCGAATCGAATTCGGTGCCCTGGCCGCGGATCAGCACCGGCAGCAGCCCGCCGATCTCCCGCAGCCGGGCCAGCCGCGACGGCAGATGCTTGCGCGACAGGAACGGCGGCAGGATCCGAACCTGCCCCGCGATCGGATGCGACCGCTGTCGGCCGGCGACACCCAATGGTCCGATCGAGCGGACGGTGACAACCTCCGACCGCAGATCGCCGCGGCGAACGGGACGTAAAAGAGTTGTGACAGTGCCGGTCTCGGATGCCCGCAGGGACAGTGAGTGTGCGCGCGGCTCCGCGCATGCGCTGGGCGGCCAGGCATCCCGCACCGCACCGCGGAACCGGCGACGCCCGGTGTTGTGAATGTGGACCACCGCATCCACAGTCTGCCCCAGCCGTGCCGAGGTGTCGGGCTCGCGGGTCAGGCGCAGAGCCTGCGGACTTCCGGCCAGCGCCATGTCGAGGGCGACGATCACCAGCAGCACGAGCAGCGCAACGGCGAATGTCGTTGCCGGCCAGGGCGACAGCGTGATCGGAAGGGCACCCAGCAGGGCGATCAGGCCGGCGCGTCCGGTGAGGATCACTAGCGCGGCACCGGCACCGCGGCCAGGATGCCGTCCAGCACGCCGTCGGGGGTGGCCCCTTCGAGTTCGGCCTCGGGGCGCAGCGCGATGCGGTGGCGCAGCGTCGGCCGGGCCATGGCCTTGACGTCATCCGGGGTCACGTAACCGCGCCCGGACAGCCAGGCCCAGGACCGTGCCGTGCCCAACAGGGCGGTCGCACCGCGCGGTGACACGCCCAGCTGCAGCGACGGGGAATTCCGGGTGGCGCCGACGATATCGACGATGTAGGCCAGCACCTCGTCGGCGATCAGCACCCGGTTCACCGCTTCGCGGCCCGCGGCCAGTTCGGCGGTGCCGGCCACCGGGCGGATGGCGCTCAGGTCGCGCGGATCGAATCCGTTCGCATGCCGGGACAGGATCGCGATCTCCTGATCGCGCGGCGGGAGCGGGACGTTCAGCTTCAGCAGGAATCGGTCGAGCTGCGCCTCGGGCAACTGGTAGGTGCCTTCGTACTCGATCGGGTTCTGCGTGGCGGCCACGATGAACGGGTCCGGCAGTGGCCGCGGGTCACCGTCGACGCTGACCTGACGTTCCTCCATCGCCTCCAGCAGTGCCGCTTGGGTTTTCGGCGGGGTCCGGTTGATCTCGTCGGCCAGCATGAGGTTGGTGAACACCGGCCCTTCGTGGAACACGAACGCCGCGGTCTTGGCGTCATAGACCAGCGACCCGGTGACATCACCCGGCATCAGGTCGGGCGTGAACTGGACCCGCTTGAAGTCCAGTTGCAGCGCGGCCGACATCGCCCGCACCAGAAGCGTCTTCGCCACCCCCGGAACGCCCTCCAGGAGAACGTGTCCGCGGCACAGCAGGGCGATCACCAGTCCGCTCACCACGGCGTCCTGTCCGACGACGGCTTTGGCGATCTCAGCGCGCAGGGCGAGCAGGGCGCTGCGCGCCGCATCGTGCTCGGCGATGGGGGAGGGAGGCTGGGCAAAATTCGTCACGACGTCGTGACCTGCCTTTCGATGTCGTCGAGCGCATGGGCTAGGTGGAGCAGATCGGTATCGGTCGACGGGGGCGGGCCGAACAGCAGATGCTGCACGGTGTTCGGATCCCCGGCGTAGCGCTGCGCGACCGCAGATGTCACCGCCGCGGGAGAAGCGTTGGGGCCCAAACCGAGTCGCGGCGCCAGCCGCTGTAGGGTCGCGGTACGCAGGGCCTCGGCGGCTTGTCCGCGGGCTCGGCGAGACCGATAGAGCCGGGCGCGGCCCTCGACGGTTTCGGATGCTCGCACCACCACCGGCAACTTCTCGGCGACCAGCGGCCCCAACCGGCGGCCCTGCCATACGGCCAGCAGCACCACCACCAGACAGAGCTGCCACACCAGCCAGTTGACCGCGTCGGGCATCAGATCGGTCAGCGACGAGCCCTCTGCCCCTTCGCCTTCCGGCTTCTGCGGGGCGTACCAGATGAGCCGCGGCCGGTCACCGGCCAGATTCATCGCCAGGGCCGCGTTACCCTCGCTGAGCAGGCCGCCGTTGGTCATGAAGTCCGCGCTGCCGACGACGGTGACGGTGCGCCCGCCGTCCCGGTAGCGCACCATTGCGCCGCCATAGCAGCGGGTCACGTCGAGGTCACCGGCTTTCTCGTAGGTGTCGGTGGCGCCCAATTGCGCGGTTCCGGCGCGGGTCGCCTCGCGCAGATCGCAATCGGGTTCGGAGGTCAGCATGCTGGCACCGCCGAGGCGGATGTCGGCGGCCAGCGCCTGCCGCGCCCGTGAGGTGGGTTCCAGCAGCAGCCGGTCGCCGGGGACATCCGCCAGCCGGGTCAGTAGATCCTCGCCCCGGGTGTTGTAGGTCTCGGCCGCCAGTAGCAGGGTGTCCGAGCGGGCGGCATTCTCGACATCGGCGACGGTGTCGGCGACAACGACGTCGACGCCGCGCTCACGCAACAGGGCGACCAAGGCGTGCGCGCCGTCGGGGCTGGTGGAGTCCGGATCCATCCGGCCGCCCGGTCGCGGCGCGGTGAGGAAGGCGCTGACCGCCGCGATCGCCGAGATCACGATCAGCGCCAAGGCAATCCAGCGTCCGGTGCGCCACCGCTGGCCGAGGGTGGCGCTCACCGCAGCGGAGCCCAGGTGTCGGCGACGACGGGAGCATCGCCATCGGAACCGGCCGGGCCGGCGTGCCGGCGTAAGGCCTCGTCGAGGGCGGCGACCATCCGGTAGTCCGGTTCGGTGCCGGGTTGTTCGCCGTAGGTGACGTCGTTGAACACCGTTGCCGCCCGGCTCAAATCGCCGCCGAACGCCGGCAGCAGCTCGCCGGCATCCGCGGCGAGTTCATTGGCGGTGCGGCCTGGGACCGCATTTAGCAGACCGGTCTCCTCGAGGTGGCGGGCCACCGCGCGAAGCCGGTGCCGGATGGCCGCAGCCCAGTTGCCTTGCGCCGCATACGCCTGCGCGGTGGCCCGGTGTTCGGCCGAGCTGAGTTCGCGCGTGCCGAACAGTCCCGCGTCGCCACCCCGGTTGGTGCCCATCGTCCGCCTGGCGATCCGCACCGCGACGATGAACGCCACCACCACCACGATCGCCAGGACCGCGATGGTCAACCACCCACCGGGAATGGAAGCTCCCTTGGCGATCACCCGATACAGCAGTTCCTGTAGCCACTCATTGAGCCTGTCGGTCAACGATTCCTTCGGGTAGATCGGCTTGGCCAGCTCACGCTGGGCCGCGTCGTGAGCGGTCTCCCGGTCGATATCGATGACAGGCATGGTGATCGGCGCGTCAGCGCCCCGGTGTGAGCCACAGATCGTCGGCGGCCGCGGTGTCCGCGGGCGCCGCGGTGGCACCGGTCTGCAGCACCAGATCGAACGCCTCCGCGCGAATGCGGGTGTCGGTGTACAGCAGCACCGTCACCCCTGCGGTGAACGGTGCGACGATGATCTGGGCGATCGCACCCCCGACGGCGGTCAACGTGGTGGCCAGGATGATCGGTCCCGAGGAGTCCGCTCCGAGTAGGAACACCTGCCCGGCGATGCTGAACGGGACGGCGACCGCTCCGGCGATGACGCCGGCCACCACCGATGCGAGCAGCCGGATGCCGAATATTCGCCAGAAGTGGTTGCGTACCAAGCCAAACGAGCGCCGGATGGATGCCATGATCGGTTTGCGCTCGAGTACGACGGCGGCCGGCGCGAACGATAGCGCGGTGTAGAGGTAGACCAGCGCAGCGATCAACGCGAGCACCAGCGGAATGCCGATGATCACCGCAGCGGTGCCGTTGCCGGCCACCGCAACACCGGCGATGATCGCCGCGACCACCCCGGCCAACAGCAGGGCGGCGAGGACTTCGAGGGCGCTGAACCCGATCAGTGCCCACAGCCTGCCGCGGAGACGCTGCCACGCCTCGCCGACGGTGATCTTCGTGCCGAAAACCGCTCGGCCCACGACGACGGTGAGCATGCCGGACAGCAGAATTCCGGCCAGAGCGGTGGTCAGCCCGCTGGTCACACTGGACGCCGCGGAGCCCACCAACGCCGGTGTGGACAGCTCCTCACCGGTCTGGGCGCCCACCTTGCCCATCGAGAGCAGCGGACCCAACTGCAGGATCAGCGCCAGCGCCTGAGTGATCACCACGACGACCGTCGTCAGACCCAGCGTGGCCTTCGGGTTGGCCCGGATGTAGCCGACGGCGCCGTTGAAGATGTCGCTGAGCGACAGCGGCCGCAACGGAATGATGCCCGGTTTGGCCGCCATCGGCAGCTGGGGGCCGTAGCCGGGCGGCGGGAATCCTGGAGGGCCGTAACCCGGGGGTGGGTAGCCCGGCGGCCCGTAGCCGGCCGGGGGGTAACCCGGCGGCCCGTAACCGGGCGGGGGATATCCCGGCGGCCCGTAGCCCGGCGGCGGGTAACCCGGCGGGGGATATCCGGGCGGCGCGAAGGGCGGTTGACCAGGCCATCCCGGCGGCGGTCCTGGGGGTCCGGCAGGCGGTACCGTCACCGGCGAACGTCCCCGACGTCGTAGCTCATCAGCCCATCCTGTCGAGCGGCGAAGTATTTCTCAACGTCCCCGCCATCCCGGGCGCGTACCGTTTGCGCCATGGCGGAGCTCAAGGACCGGCTGAGATCGGACCTCACCGAAGCGATGAAGACCCAGGACAAGTTGCGGACCGCGACGCTGCGGCTGCTGCTCGCGGCGATCCAGACCGAGGAGGTCTCGGGCAAGCAGGCGCGGGATCTCTCCGACGAGGAGGTGCTGAAGGTCCTCGCGAGGGAGTCCAAGAAGCGCAGCGAGTCCGCCGAGATCTACACCCAGAACGGGCGCGGCGAGCTGGCCGCCGAGGAACACGCCGAGGCCCGGATCATCGACGAGTACCTGCCGACTCCGCTGACCGACGCCGAGGTGGCCGACGTGGCCGACACCGCGATAGCGCAGGTGGCCGAGGAGATCGGTGAACGCCCGTCGACCAAGCAGATGGGTT
>JAKFVT010000026.1 GCA_021732005.1 Mycobacterium sp.
CTGATCCGCAACACATCAGCCAACGTGATCGGCACCGGCGGGCAGCCCTCGAACTGCTCCAACCGCCCCACCACAGCGTGAGACACCGCTACCTGGCGGCGCTGGGCGGTCTCCAACCGCTCCAGAACCCTGAACCGATCCGGCGGTGACAAGACATCGAGATCGACTGCGGCCAAAGCCTCGACGACATCGTCGAGCGCCTCCAGCACCTCATCGATCGAACTCATGATTAGAACACTAGTTCGAACCACCGACAAAAATCGTCAGCCGTTGGAATACACCCGGGTCGGCGCCACCAACACCACGACGCGGCCCTGCTCGAGCATCGTCCGGTCGTATTCGGCCCAGTTGTCATGCGTGCCACCGCAAGCCGTGAACACCTCACGCAACAACAGGCGCAACTGGTCGGCCGACGCCAGCCACGCAGGCTGGTCGTCGGGGCCGGCGAGTTCGGCGCGGCCCTCCACCGACGCCCACTGCCAGCCGTCGCGGAACGTCAACGTCACCGCGGGCCGGGCCCGCAGGTTCGCCAGCTTGACCCGTCCATAGGTGACGAATCCCAGCACCGGTTCGCCGGTGGCCGGGTGTGCGACGATCCCCGCGTTCACCAACGACGCCTGAATGGTGTTGTCGGCGCGCACTGTCGCCACCACCGCCAGGCCCCGGTCGGCCTGGGCCAGCGTGACTGCCTCGACCAGCGTGGTCATGCCGAGAACGGGCTGCGAAAGTTGTAGCGACTGGTGGGCACCGCGTCGATGTTCACGTTCGCCCCGAACGCCGCTGTGCTGGCGACCATCTGCTCCATCCGGCTCCGCAGGTCGGCATCGTCGGCGGCGCCGAAGAACGCGTGCAGACTCGTGACCGCCTCGATGGGGAAATGCTCTTCGACGATCGCGTTGATCACCGGAGCATCCTCGGTGAGCGCGCGCACCACGTAGTTCTGCACGTAGGTGAAGGTCGACTGGGTCGCGATCGCCACCGGCGTGTGGTTGCCGTGCCAGCGGGCCAACCAGGTGCGCTCGTCCATGTCGGCTGGCCTGCGCAGCAGCGCCATGTTGGCCAGCCCGGGCGACCGCTCCCCGGGCGGGGTCGACGGCGGCGGCAGCGGCGCGGACTCCGTCACCAGGTAGGCGGCGATCTCTTCGGCGTAGTGGCCGAGCAACTCCAGCGCCATCAGCATCTGATCGCCGTAGTACTGCTGCGTCCACACACTGACCAGTCCCTGCACCGGCGGATCCAGCGTCGTCAACGTCATCATCGACTCGCGGACGTCGTGGTCGCGGACGTTGATCGTCAGCCCGGGCAACCCCAGGGCGAGTAGCTCCTGGGCCACCGGACCGCGCAGCTGTTCGGCCCACTCGTCGTCGGCCGCGGCGGTGCGCAGCGTGACTACCACCTTCTCCATGACTGGAACCTACCTGCCGCAGCGCGGGCAGCACCGTGGCGATCCCACTCTGGCGGTGACCGCCGAGCGTAGGCTGACCCGCCTCAGGGGATCGAGAAATGATCTCCGCGTGGTCAAGGAGAACCGATGGCGGAATCCTCGCCGCAGCGCAGCAAGGCCAAGTCCTCGAAGACGGCCGCCCCCAAGCCTGAGGCGCCGGCAGTGCGCCGCGATGTACTGCCTATCCCGGATACTCGGCACGTTGGTCTGACCACCTACGACGCCAAGGATCCTGACACCAGCTACCCGCCGATCACCACACTGGAGCCCCCCAAGGGAGCGCCCAACGTGGTGATCGTGCTGATCGACGACGTCGGCTTCGCCGCCTCCTCCGCTTTCGGCGGACCCTGCAATACCCCGGTCGCTGAACGGCTGGCCGGAAATGGGCTGAAACTCAACCGGTTTCACACGACTGCGTTGTGCTCCCCCACCCGCCAGGCGTTGCTGACCGGGCGCAATCACCACTCGGTCGGCATGGGCGCCATCACCGAGATGGCCACGTCGGCCCCGGGTAACAGCAGCATCCGGCCGAAGGACAAGGCGCCGATCGCCGAAACCCTTCGGCTCAACGGGTATGCGACGGGACAATTCGGCAAGTGCCACGAGGTTCCGGTCTGGGAGGTCTCCCCGGCGGGACCGTTCCACCAGTGGCCGACCGGTTCGGGCTTCGATTACTTCTACGGATTCGTCGGCGGCGAGGCGAATCAGTACTACCCGGGCCTGTACGAGGGGACGACGGCCGTGGAGCCACCTCGCACTCCCGAGGAGGGCTACACGCTCACCGAGGACCTCGCCGACCACGCGATCACCTGGGTGCGCCAGCAGAAGGCGCTCATGCCCGCGAAACCGTTCTTCATGTACTTCGCCCCCGGCGCCACGCACGCCCCGCACCACGTGCCGGCGACATGGTCGGACAAGTACCGCGGCAAGTTCGATCAGGGCTGGGATGCGTTGCGGGAGAAGATATTCGCCCGCCAGAAGAAGCTGGGCGTGATTCCCGAGACGGCCGAGTTGACCGCACGCCACGACGAGATCCCGGCGTGGGACGAGATGTCCGACGAGCTCAAACCGGTGCTGTCCAGGCAGATGGAGATCTATGCCGGATTCCTCGAGCAGACCGACCACGAAGTGGGTCGGGTGGTGGATGCGCTGGAGGACCTCGGCGTGCTGGACGACACGCTGATCTACTACATCATCGGCGACAACGGGGCATCCGCCGAGGGCACACCCGTGGGCTGCTTCAACGAGATGACGGTCCTCAACGGCATGGGGGGTGTCGAAACCACCGAATTCCTATTGTCCAAGATCGACGACTTCGGGACCCCGGACGCCTACAACCACTACGCCGTCGGCTGGGCGCATGCCTTGTGCACCCCGTACCAGTGGACCAAGCAGGTGGCCTCGCACTGGGGCGGCACCCGCAACGGCACCATCGTGCACTGGCCCAACGGCCTGTCCGACACCGGCGGGCTGCGCAACCAGTTCCACCATGTCATCGATGTGGCGCCCACCATTCTGGAGGCCGCTGGGATCCCGGCGCCGTTGAGCGTCAACGGCATTGCGCAGGCACCGCTGGAAGGGGTGAGCATGCTGGGCACGCTGCGCGACGCCGCGGCACCGGAATCGCACGTCGTGCAGTACTTCGAGATGATGGGCAACCGCGGCATCTACCACAAGGGCTGGACGGCGTCCACCAAACATCGGACGCCATGGAAGGCCGACACTCCGCCGCCGTTCGACGCCGACGTCTGGGAGCTGTACGGCCCCGACGACTGGACCCAGGCCCGTAATCTGGTCACCGACAACCCGGAGAAACTGGCTGAACTGCAAAGGCTTTGGCTCATCGAAGCGGTCAAGTACAACGTCGTCCCGCTCGACGATCGGGGATTCGAGCGGATCAACCCGGATATCGCCGGGCGTCCGCAGCTGATTCGCGGCAACACTCAGCTGTTGTTCGATCGAATGCGCGTCAGCGAGAACTGCATCATCAACTTGAAGAACAAGTCGCACTCGGTGACGGCCGATGTCGTCGTCCCCAAGAGCGGTGCCGCCGGGGTGATCATCACCCAGGGCGGTCAAGTCGGCGGCTGGGCACTCTACGTCCATGACGGGCGGCTGAAGTACTGCTACAACTTCTTCGGCATCCAGTACTTCTACGTCACCGCCGACAAGCCGCTGCCGAAGGGCAAGCACCAGGTGCGGATGGAATTCGCCTACGACGGCGGTGGATTGGCCAAGGGCGGCACCGTCACCCTGTACCACGACGGCACGGCCGTCGGCACCGGCCGGGTGGAGATCACCATCCCGATGGGATTCTCCGCCGACGAGGCCTGCGATATCGGGCGGGACACCGGGTCGCCGGCCTCGCCGGACTACGGGCCGACCGGCAACGGTTTCACCGGGCAGATCGACTGGGTGCAGCTCGACATCGGCGACGACAGCCATGACCATCTGATCACCCCGGCGGACCGGATCAAGCTGGCGATGGGCAAGCAGTAGTTTCAGTCGCGCAGCCAGCGCGGAGTGATGAAGACGCCCTCGGCTTCGACAGTGATGCCCTCGGCGTCGGAAATATAGCCGGCGGCAAAGGTTTTCACGCCGTCGACGCGGGTGATCTGAGCTTCGGCATGCAGCGGCCCGAGCGGGCAGGCCCGCAGATACCGCACGGTGATACTGCCGGTGAAGCGGGGCTTGCCGTCGGGGCTGGCCGCCTCGCCGAGCACATGGTCGAGTACCAGAGCCGACACTCCGCCGTGCACATGCCCGGGTGGGCCCTCGTAGGCCGCACCGAGATGAAAGTCGCACCAGCGCCGTCCGTCGTCGTCGCGGTGGATGTCCAGTGGCGGGGCGATCGCGTTGCGCAGGCCGATGACCGCGTTACCCCAACTGATGCTTCGCCCTGAGGTGGTGCGCCGGACGCCGAAGGAGCCGTCGATCTGATTGCTCCGCAGCCGGGCCGTCGCCGCGTCGATGTCGGCCTTCACCGCAGCGACGGTTTCGGCGTCCACCTCGGTACGGATCGTCGCGTCGACCAGCTCCCGCACCGAGATGGCCAGCGGCTCATAGACCGCCCGCAGTCGCTCGATGTCCTCGACAGACAGGTCCTCGGTGGTGAATTCCAGCACTCCAGCACTAGAGCACGGGGCCGACGCGGTGTCGAACCGGGGTCTCGACGCGCGGCTAACACGATTGACACATAACCGACCTCCAGTTGGAACGCGAGCGTCGAGAATCCTCTTAGCGACGGACAGCGACGCAGGAGTCGGCTCGGGTCGCGCCATGCTGTCCCGACGCGCCAGAAAGGCCTGCCGATGAGCACCGACGTCACCGAGCCCGCGACACCGCCGAGCGAGCTGAAGATCCCGTGGTGGACCCGAGGCGATCTCAACGCCTTCTTCGGGCTCGGGTTCAACATCCTGGTCAACGTCCTCACCCTGACCACGCTGATGATCGGTGTCGTCAAGCTCCCGGCCGACGACGTGCTGGGCACCGTGCTGCCGGCGCTCGGCGTGGCCCTCGTGCTGGGCAACCTCTACTACACGTTCCTGGCCCGGCGACTGTCACGGCGGGAGAGCCGCACCGACGTCACCGCCCTGCCGTACGGGCCGAGCGTGCCGCACATGTTCATCGTGGTCTTCGTCGTGATGCTGCCGGTCTATCTGGCGACCAGGAACCCTATCCAGGCTTGGCAGTCCGGGCTGGCATGGGCGTTCATGATCGGCGTCATCGTCATCATCGGCGGCTTCGTCGGCCCCTACATCCGCAAGCTCACCCCACGCGCGGCGATGCTGGGCACCCTGGCCGGAATCTCGATCACGTTCATCTCGATGCGCCCGGCCGCCCAGATGTGGGAGGCCGCCTGGATCGGCCTGCCGGTGCTGGCGATCATCCTGATCGGCTTCTTCACCGACGTGAAGCTGCCGGGCAACATCCCCGTCGGTCTGGTGGCATTGCTGGTCGGCACCGCGATCGGATGGATCGGCGGATTCATGTCGGCACCCGATGTCAGCAAGGCCGTCACCGACATCGCGATCGGCATCCCCGACCTTCGCCTCGACCTGCTGGGGTCCGGACTTGCGCATCTGGCCCCGCTGCTCGGCACCGCAATCCCGTTGGGCGTCTACAACTTCACCGAGGCGATGAGCAACGTGGAGAGCGCGGCCGCCGCGGGTGACAACTACAACCTGCGCAGCGTGCTGCTGGCCGACGGCGCCGGCGCGGTGATCGGGTCGGCGTTCGGCTCACCGTTCCCGCCTGCGGTCTACATCGGCCACCCCGGCTGGAAGGACGCCGGCGGCCGGGCGGGCTACTCGCTGGCCAGCGGCGTGGTGATCGGCCTGCTCTGCTTCTTAGGTCTCTTTGGCGTACTCGCGGCAGTCTTGCCGGTGCCTGCGATCGTGCCGATCCTGCTCTACATCGGTCTGCTGATCGGCGCCCAAGCCTTCCAGGCCGTGCCGCGGCTGCACGCGGTGGCCGTCGTCGCCGCGCTGTTGCCCAACCTCGCGCAGTGGGTCAGCGGGCTGATCGACAACGCGCTGAACGCGGCTGGAACGTCGGCGGCCAAGGTCGGCATGGACGCCCTCGGCGGCGCCGGCGTGGTCTACGACGGACTGCAAACACTCGGCGAGGGCGCCATCCTGGTCGGCCTGCTGCTGGGCACCATGGTGACGTTCATCCTGGAGAAAAAGTTCCGCTACGCCGCGTTGGCGTCGGTGGTGGCCGCGGCATTGTCGTTCGTCGGCCTGATCCACGCGCCCGAGATCGCGTGGGCCGCCAATCCTCAAGTGGCGCTGGGCTATCTGTTCTTCGCGGTGGTGTGTCTGCTGTATTCGCTGCTGCCCGCGGCCAAGGAGCCGGTGACCGTCGACGAGTCCGACATCGTCGCCGGGCACTGAGTCTCAGTCAGCGACGAACGGGACCTCGGCGCCCTCGGTGAGCACGATGTAGAGCCGGCGCCACGGGTTGGCGTCGACCAGCCGCCACTGATGGCCGGAGCCGGCGGTGTCCTCGGCCAGCAGCACGTCGCCGGGAGCGAGCGTGAACTCCTCGCCGTCGCGGGTGGTGAACACCAGCGTGCCGGCGAGCGTCACGACGAGCTGGCGCACCGGCGCGGTGTGCCAGGCCAGCGTGCCGCCGCTGGCGGTCTCCTCCGCCGTCACCCGCGTCGACGACATCGCCGCCGACACCAGGTCGTCGTTGCGTCCCGGCGTGAGGTCGAGGCGGCCGATCTCGACGTGGGACTGCTCGTCGGCTCCGGTGAACAAACGCACGCAGCGAATCACGTGTGCACCCTTTCGTTCTGGTCGGTTGCAACGCTATCCGCACTCGCCGCGCTGTCCTAGGGTGTGCAGCATGGCGGTTCAGCTCGGCGATACCGAGCCGTATTACAACCTCGGTGACTACCACCGGCTCGTCGACACCCCGTCGCCACCGGCACAGGTGTGGTTCGACCGCGGACTTGTGTGGGCGTACGCCTTCAACCACGAAGAGGCGATCACCTGCTTCGAACGGGCATTGGCGCTCGACGCCGACCTCGCGATCGCGCGGTGGGGCATCGCGTACGCGATCGGCCCCAACTACAACAAGGGTTGGGAGTCCTTCGATCCCGTCGACCTGACCGCCTCACTGGCCCGGGCCCGCATGGAACTGGAGCTGGCCGCCACGAGCCGCGGCAGCGTCGTCGAGCACGCCCTGATCGCGGCGCTGGCAACCCGCTTTCCCACCGACGATCCCCACGACGCTGACGCTCTGGCAGCCGGCCATGTCGCCTATGCCGAGGCGATGGCCGAGCTGGCGCGGGCGTACCCCGACGACGTCGACGTCCTTGCGCTGGCCGCCGATGCGCTGGTGAACATCACAGCGTGGGCGTTGTGGGACACCGCAACCGGCGAACCGGCCCCGGGTTCGCGGGTGGTGGAGGCCACGGCATTGTTGGACGCCGCACTGCGCACCGAAGCCGGCCGCGCCCATCCCGGCGTGTTGCACCTCTACATCCACGCGATGGAGATGTCAGCCCATCCCGAGGACGCGCTGCCTGCCGCCGACCTGCTGCGCGGCCTGGTGCCCGACGCCGGCCATCTGCAGCACATGCCGTCGCACATCGACGTGTTGTGCGGGAACTATCGAGATTCGGTGCTGGCCAACCAATCCGCGGTGGCGGCGGATCGCCGTTTCGTCGCGCACGCCGGGCCGCTGAACTTCTATTCGCTCTACCGGGCACACGATCTGCACTTCATCGTCTATTCGGCGATGTTCGCCGGCCAGTCGCAGATCGCGCTGCAGGCCGCCGACGAGCTGTCCGGGCAGCTGACCCCCGAACTGCTCGGCATCGAGTCGCCGCCGATGGCCGACTGGCTGGAAGCGTTCGTTCCGCTGCGGGTGCATGTGCTGATCCGTTTCGGCCGCTGGGACGAGCTGATCGCCGAGCCCCTCCCCGCCGACACCGAGTTGTATTGCACGACAACGGCAACCATTCACTACGGGCGCGGAGTCGCGCATGCCGCCAAGGGGCAGCTGGCGCAGGCGGCCGCCGAGCGCGAGGCGTTCGCCGCGGCCTATACGCGTGTCCCGGAGTCGCGGTATCTGTTCAACAACACCAGCCGCGCCATCCTGGCTGTCGCCGCGGCGATGCTCGACGGTGAAATCGCCTATCGGGAGGGCGATTTCGAGGCAGCCTTCGATCATCTGCGGCGGGCGATCGCACTCGACGACGAGCTCCCCTACGACGAACCGTGGGGCTGGATGCAGCCGACTCGGCACGCCTACGGCGCGCTTTTGTTGGAACAAGGCAAAGTCGAGGAGGCCGCCGCGGTGTATGCCGCCGACCTCGGCCTCGACCCGACACTGAGCCGGCCGTGTCAGCATCCGGGCAACGTCTGGAGTCTGCACGGCTACCACGAATGCCTTCAGCGGCTCGGCCGCGCAGACGAGGCGGTGATCATCGGCCGCCAACTCGAGCTGGCCAAGGCCCGCGCCGACGTCCCGATCCTGGCGTCGTGCCTGTGCCGGCTGGAGGTTCTCAGCAAGGACTGTTGCCACTGAGGCAGTAATCTCGGTGGGTGCACGACGGCCTCGAACCTCCCTCGCCCGTCCTTCCGACGCGGCGCGGCTGGCCCGGCCGGGTCGTGCATTTCATCGGCACCGCACCGGTGACGTTCGGCTGGCTGGCGGTGTTGTTCCTGACCACGATCGCCCAGCACCTGTTGCCGCGCTGGCACCTGCTGGAGCTGCTGCGCAAAGACTCGACGAACCTCCACCACCTCGCCTCCGACCCGATCCGGGTGCTCATCACCAGCCTGCTGTGGCTCGACGGCGCGGCGTGGTGGCCGTATCTGGTGATGTTCTGCGTCTTCCTGGCCCCGGCCGAACGCTGGCTGGGCCGTCTGCGCTTCGTGATCGCCGGGCTGATCGCCCACATCGTCGCCACCTACGCCAGTGAGGGTTATCTGTACTGGCAGATCCAGGAGGCGCTGATCTCACCGCGCTACCTCAACGCCCGCGACATCGGCGTCAGCTACTTCGCCGTCGGCATCGTCGGGCTGCTGACCTATCACATCGCGCGTCCGTGGCGCTGGCTGTACCTGTTCATCGCGCTCGTCTATTGCGTGGGCGCGGTGGTGATCACGCCGACATTCACCCCGGTCGGACACCTGGTTGCGCTGTTCGTCGGGTTCGCCTGTTACCCGCTGGCTCGCGGCCGTCCCGGTTCACCGGTGGATCCGATGCGGCTACTGGACCTTTGGCGCTTCCGCCATCCACCCACACCGGTTGCGTAAGGTGAGGACGTGGCGCTCGACGACCAGGACCTCCGGCGGCTCGGCCGCTGCGTAGAGCTTGCCCGTGCTGCGCTGAACGCCGGCGACGAGCCGTTCGGCTCGATCCTGGTCGACGCCGTCGGCACGGTCCTGTTCGAGGACCACAATCACGTCGCGGGCGGTGACGCCACCGCCCATCCCGAACTCGCGATCGCGCAGTGGTCTGCCGCCAACCTCTCCCCCGATCAGCGGGCCCGCGCCACCGTCTATACCTCCGGCGAGCACTGCCCGATGTGCGCGGCCGCGCACGCCTGGGTTGGCTTGGGCCGCATTGTATTTGCTGTCGCGGGCGCCCAGCTGGCCGAATGGCTGACCGACTGGCAGGCACCGCTGCCACCGGTGGCCACCCTGCCGATCACCGCGGTCGCCCCGCAGTTGACGGTCGACGGCCCGGCCCCTGAGTACCGGGACGAGATGATGTCCCTCTACGCCGCGAGGTTCGCGCCATGAGCGACTGGGTGCGCCACGCGATCTGGTGGCACGTCTACCCGCTCGGCTTCGTCGGCGCCTTCCCCGCCGCCGAACCGCCCGGGCCCGGTGAGCACCGACTCCGCCGCATCGTCGACTGGCTCGACCACGCCGTCGAACTCGGCACCTCCGGACTCGCGCTGGGCCCCGTCTTCGCCTCCCGCACCCACGGATACGACACCACCGATCACTTCCGCATCGACCCGCGGCTCGGCGACGACGACGACTTCGATCACCTTGTCTCCGAAGCGCATCAGCGTGGACTGCGGATCCTGCTCGACGGCGTGTTCAACCATGTGGGAACGGAATTCGAGCGTTACCGGCGCGCCGTCGAGGGCAGCGACCCCGACGCACGGTCGTGGTTCCGCGGCCGGCCCGGCCATTTCCACACCTTCGAGGGACACGGCGAGCTCATCACCCTCAACCACAAGAGCCCGGCCGTCGTCGACTACACCGTCGACGTGATGAGCCACTGGCTGGCCCGGGGCGCCGACGGCTGGCGACTCGACGCCGCGTACGCGGTACCCGAGTCGTTCTGGGCGCAGGTGCTCCCCCGGGTCCGCGAAGCCCATCCCGACGCCTGGTTCGTCGCCGAGGTGATCCACGGCGACTACGGCGCGTTCGTCGACGGCTCCGGCGTCGACTCGGTGACCCAGTACGAACTGTGGAAGGCGATCTGGAGCAGCCTCAACGACGGTAACTTCCACGAGCTGGACTGGGCGCTGCAGCGCCACAACGACTTCCTGGCCCGATTCGCGCCGCTGACGTTCGTCGGCAACCACGACGTCACCCGGATCGCCAGCAAGCTGGACCGCCCCGAGCAAGTGGCCCACGCACTGGTGCTGCTGTTCACCACCGGCGGTGTCCCCAGCATCTACGCCGGTGACGAACTCGGCTACCGCGGCGTCAAGGAAGAACGGGCCGGCGGCGACGACGCGGTGCGTCCCGAGTTCGGGGCGCCACCCATCCCGCTGGACGCCGCGGGCCGGGACACCTGGAACCTGCACCAATACCTGATCGGCCTGCGCCGGCGCAATCCCTGGCTTCACGAAGCGAAAACCACAGCGCTGCAAGTGGACAACCGCGGTTACGCCTACGAGACCCGCAACGGTGACGACGCGTTGATCGTCGCGCTCAACATCGACGACTCGCCGATGGCGCTGCCGGTCGCCGCGCTCATCGGCGGGCAGGCCCAATTGGTGGGCGGCACCGGAGCACCGCCGGAAGAGGTCGTCAGCGAGGTGGTGGTCCCGCCGCAGGGCTGGTTGGTGCTGCGCCCGCTATAGCAGCTCGAGCGTCCGGGTATCCCGCTCGCCGCCGTAGAACGTGTCAAGTACCGCCACGAAATCGGCGTTGTCATCGGTGGCCGCAGCGAACAGCGTCATCGACGAGCGCACCTTGAGGTTGTCCGGCCAGCCGAAGACGTCCTCGACGGAGCGGCCTTCTATCGCCAGGACCAGGCGCGCGCACTCACGTAGCCGCGGCCCGAGCACCGGATGCGCCAGGTAGGCCTGCGCTTCGGCCAGCGATGCGATGCCGAAACGCTGTGCAGTGGAGCTACTTCCGAGCGCGCCCAGCTGAGGGAAGATGAACCAGATCCAGTGGCTGCGCTTGGCGCCGGCCCGCAACTCGGCGAGCACCTGGTCGTACATGAGGTCCTGGGCGTCGACGAAGCGTTGCAGTTCGAAGGGGTCCACGCCTCCACTGTATCGTTGCTTTCGCGTGACCTTTCTGTTATCGACCTACAGTCAAAGCCGTTGGCGTACTGGCGATCCCGAGTCCCCCGCGTCGCCTGATCGTTAGCGAACCGCGATATGCCACACCGCTGCGCGTGCCGAGTCCGCGCTACGCACCGTGATTAGCTGCCAGAGCACAGCACTTCTCCACTGTGATACACGTACGAAAGGTGATGGTTTCCGTCATGAAGATCGTCGATAAGATGCGAGGCACTTGGTTGCGCCGCGTGGCCGCAGCCTTCGTGGCCGCACTCGCTCTGCCCGGCCTGATCGGTGTCGTCGGCGGGTCGGCGACCTCGGCCGCCTTCTCCAAGCCCGGACTCCCCGTTCTCTACCTCGATGTCCCGTCCGCCGCGATGGGACGCAATATCCGTATCCAGTTCCAGGGCGGTGGCACGCACGCGGTGTACCTGCTCGACGGCCTGCGCGCCCAGGACGACTACAACGGCTGGGATATCAACACCCCGGCGTTCGAGTGGCTGTACGGCTCGGGCCTGTCAACCGTCATGCCGGTCGGCGGACAGTCCAGCTTCTACACCGACTGGTACCAGCCGTCGCAGGGCAACGGGCAGAACTACACCTACAAGTGGGAAACGTTCATGACCCAGGAGCTGCCGGCATACCTGGCCGCCAACTACGGGGTCGACCCGAACGGCAACGCCGTCGTCGGTCTGTCGATGGCCGGTAGCGCATCGCTGACCTACTCGATCTACTACCCGCAGAAGTACACCTACGCCGCGTCGCTGTCCGGCTTCCTGAACCCCTCCGAGGGCTGGTGGCCGATGCTGATCGGTCTGGCGATGAACGACGCTGGCGGGTTCAACGCGCAGAGCATGTGGGGTCCGTCGTCCGACCCGGCGTGGCGCCGCAACGACCCGATGGTCAACATCAACCAGCTGGTCGCCAACAACACCCGGATCTGGATCTACTGCGGCACCGGTACGCCGTCGGATCTCGACACCTCCGGTGGCGGCGGCAACCTGATGGCCGCTCAGTTCCTCGAAGGTTTCACGTTGCGCACCAACAAGACCTTCATGGACAACTACCTCGCGGCTGGTGGACGCAATGGCGTGTTCAACTTCCCCGCGAACGGCACGCACAGCTGGGGCTACTGGGGACAGCAGCTGCAGCAGATGATCCCGGACATGCAGCGGGTTCTGGGAGCAACTCCTTCCGCCGGCTGATCCACCCCGAACAACAGCGAGCCTGTCGCCACCCCCCGGCGACAGGCTCGCTGCTTTGTGTGCGCGGGCTGCGCCTCACCCCGCCGAGCCCGCCGAGCGTCACTCCAGAGTCACGGTCGACACCCAACGTGACGCTCGGGTGACGTTGGGCGCAGGTACGTGGGAACAAACTGGAATCGATCAAGGTTGAGTCGGTCAGACTGAACTTTGGAGGATTGATGGCTGAAGCCAAATCTGTGCCGGTCCTGTTTGTCAGCGAGCCGATCGTGCTGCCCGGAATGGTGGTGCCGATCGAACTCGACGACGCCGCACGTGCTGCGGTGGACGCGGCGCAGGCCACCCCGACCGGCAAGCTCTTGATCGCCCCACGACTGGACGATCGCTACCCCACCTACGGCGTCATCGCGTCGATCGTTCAGGTGGGCCGCATCCCCGGCGGCGGCGCCGCTGCCGTCGTGCGCGGAGAGAGCCGCGCCCACATCGGATCCGGAACCACCGGGCCGGGCGCCGCGCTGTGGGTCGAGGTCGACGAGATAGCCGCGGCCGAGCCCACCGAGGACACCAAGGCACTCGCCGCGGAGTACAAGAAACTGCTGCTGGCCATGCTGCAACGCCGCGAGGCCTGGCAGATCGTCGACGTGGTCAACAAGATCACCGACCCGTCGGCACTGGCCGACACCGCCGGCTACTCGTCGTACCTGTCCGACGTCCAGAAGCGTCAACTGCTGGAAACCAGTGACGTGGATCGTCGGCTCCATCTGCTGATCGACTGGACGTCCGAGCATCTGGCCGAGGTCGAGGTCAGCGACAAGATCTCGCAGGATGTCCGCGAGGGCATGGAGAAGACGCAGAAGGAGTTCCTGCTGCGCCAACAGCTCAACGCCATCCGTAAGGAACTCGGCGAAGGCGAACCCGACGGATCGGATGACTACCGCGGCCGCATCGACGCGGCCGACCTGCCGGAGAAGGTCCGGGAGGCCGCGCTGCGTGAGGTCGGCAAGCTCGAACGCTCCAGCGAACAGAGCCCCGAAGGCGGCTGGATCCGGACCTGGCTGGACACCGTCCTGGACCTGCCGTGGAACAGCCGCACCGAAGACTCGACCGACCTGAAGGCGGCCCGAGACATCCTGGATGCCGACCACCACGGACTGGACGACGTCAAGGACCGCATCGTCGAGTACCTGGCCGTGCGCACCCGTCGCGCACAGCGTGGTCTGCAGGTCGTCGGCGGCCGGGGCTCCGGCGCGGTGATGGTGCTGGCCGGCCCTCCCGGCGTCGGCAAGACGTCGCTCGGGGAAAGCGTGGCCAGGGCGTTGGGCCGCAAGTTCGTTCGTGTCGCCCTGGGCGGTGTGCGCGACGAGGCCGAGATCCGGGGGCACCGGCGCACCTACGTCGGCGCACTGCCCGGCCGGATCGTCCGGGCGATCGGCGAGGCCGGTTCGATGAATCCGGTCGTGCTGCTGGACGAGATCGACAAGGTCGGCTCGGACTACCGCGGCGACCCGTCGGCCGCCCTGCTCGAGGTGCTGGACCCGGCGCAGAACCACACGTTCCGCGACCACTACCTGGAGCTGGATCTGGACCTGTCCGACGTGGTGTTCCTGGCGACCGCCAACGTGATCGAGAACATCCCCTCGGCGCTGCTGGACCGCATGGAGCTGATCCAGCTCGACGGCTACACCGAGGACGACAAGGTGGCCATCGCCCGCGACTACCTGCTGCCCCGGCAACGGGACCGCGCGGCGCTGACCCCCGAGGAGGTCACGGTCACCGACGAGGCGCTGCGCAAGATCGCCGCGGACTACACCCGCGAACCGGGTGTGCGGCAGTTCGAACGACTGTTGGCCAAGGCGTTGCGCAAGGCGACCACCAAGCTGGCTGCTTCTGACGAGCCGTTGACGATCGACGAGCCGGATCTCGTTGGCTACCTTGGCCGTCCGCGCTTCACCCCGGAGTCGGCCGAACGCACGGCGGTGCCGGGTGTGGCGACCGGACTCGCCGTGACGGGACTGGGTGGTGATGTGCTCTACATCGAAGCCGGGTCCACCGAGGGCGAGCCGAGCTTGCAGTTGACCGGTCAGCTGGGCGACGTGATGAAGGAATCGGCGCAGATCGCGCTGTCCTACGTCCGGAGCCACGCCGAACAGCTGGGCGTGGATCCCGCGGCGCTCAACCGCAAGATCCACGTGCACGTGCCGGCCGGCGCGGTGCCCAAGGACGGTCCGTCCGCAGGCGTCACGATGGTGACCGCACTGGTCTCGATGGCCACCGGACGGCAGGTCCGCTCCGACGTCGGGATGACCGGCGAAGTCACCCTGAACGGGCGGGTGCTGCCCATCGGCGGTGTGAAGCAGAAGCTGCTGGCCGCGCAACGGGCAGGGCTGTCAACGGTTTTCATCCCGCAACGCAACGAGGCCGACCTGGACCCGGAACATGGAGGGGTCCCGGCCGAGGTCCTCGAGGCGCTGACGGTGAAGCCGATGACCGATGTCGCCGACATCGTGGCCCAGGCGCTGGAGCCCGCCGCCGAGGCGGCCACGGCTGCGGCCTGACCCGACGCGTGATGCCGGCCCCGACACTTTGTCGGCGGCCGGCATTACCGTCTCTACATGGCCTACGACGAAGACCTCGCGAACCGCCTGCGGGAACTGCTCGCCACCGAACACGGCGTCGACGAGAAGAGGATGTTCGGGGGCCTGGCGTTCCTGGTCAACGGCCACATGGCCGTGTGCGCCAGCGGTCAGGGCGGTCTGATGGTGCGAGTGCCGCCGGAGGACACCGCCAGCCTGCTGGAACGCGAACACACCGCACCGATGATCATGGCGGGGCGGGAAACTCGCGGCTGGATCCGGATCGCTGACGCCGGGGTGCGGACGAGGCGTCAGCTGCAGAGCTGGGCCACCCGCGGCGTCGACTATGCGAAATCCCTGCCGCCGAAGTAGCGCCGGAATAAATCCCGGTGAGTCGGGCTTGTCGCGTGAATGACCCATCCCGTGCGCGTCGCCGTGCAGATTCAGCCCGCCGACACCCCTGACTACGCCACCTGGCGGCGTGCCGTCCTGCACGCCGAGAGCATCGGCGTCGACGTCATCTTCGGCTATGACCACTTCCACGCGCCGTTCATCGAATCGATCGCCGACGCGAAACCGGTACTGGCGGCGACGCAGCCGGACGTCAACAACTTCGAAGGGTGGACCGCGCTGGCGTCCTGGGGCGAGATCACCACACGGGCCGAGCTCGGGCTTCTTGTGTCGGGCATGGGCTACCGCAATCCGGACCTGCTCGCCGACATGGCACGCACCGTCGATCACATCAGCGGCGGCCGCGCCATCCTCGGCGTCGGCGCGGGATGGTACGAGAAGGATTACACCACATACGGTTTCGACTACGGGACGGTCAAATCTCGGGCCGACGCGTTCGACGAGGGTCTGCTGCGCATCGAGCGACGGTTCGGCCTGCTGCAGCCGGCGCCGCTGCACAAGATCCCGATCCTGATCGGCGGATCCGGCCCCAAGCGCACGTTGCCCGCCGTCGCGCGCCACGCCGACATCTGGCACACCTTCCTGCCCCTCGACTCGTACCGGGAGGCCAGTGCCCGGGTCGCCGAGCTGGCCGCCGGCTTCGGACGTGCCGACAGTGATATCGAGCGCTCGACGTTCTGGACCGATCCACAGGCGGCGGACGACTATCTGGCCGCCGGTGCAACGTTGTTCCACACCGAGGTCCGCGCATCCGAGGGCAAGTACGACCTGAGCACGGTCGAGAAGATGATCGACTGGCGTGACACCAAACGCTGAGAATGTCTGACGCCAAAATGACACATCGTTTCGTCGGCTCAGTCCGCGGGTATCGACTGCCAAATGGATGATGCGGAGGCCAGGCGCCTCATTCAACGCCTGCGTCAGCATGCGGGCAGAACCTATGCCGCGGAAGCGGGAATCACCTTGCGGGACACCCCGATGCCGCTGTTCCAGCTGTTGGTGCTGTGCATGCTGGCCAGTAAGCCGATCGATGCCGCGATCGCGATGCATGCCGCCCGGGAACTGTTCCGATCCGGATTGCGCACACCGCGCGCCGTGATGGCGGCCAACCGGCAGACCATGATCGACGCGTTCGCCCGCGCCCACTACGTGCGCTACGACGAGAGTTCGGCGTCGCGGTTGACCGAACTCGCGACCAGGGTCAACGACGACTACCGCAACGACCTGCGCACGCTGGCCCGCATCACCAAACCCGACGTGAAGAATGCCAAGCAGGCACTCAAACAATTCACCGGAATCGGTGACACCGGATCGGACATCTTCCTGCGCGAGGTCCAAGACGTCTGGCCGTGGGTGCGGCCCTACTTCGACAAACGCTCACTTGACAGCGCCGAACAACTCGGCCTCCCCCGCGACCCCGACAAGCTGGCTGCCCTCACCAGCCGGGCGATCGCGCCGCTCGCCGCGGGGCTGGTGCGGGTCTCCCTGGACGACGACGTGCGGCAGCGCATCGCCGGCTGACCCGTGACCGTCCGGATCGGCACCTCGGGGTGGTCCTACGACCACTGGGATTCGGTGCTGTACCGCCCAGGGCTCCCAGTCGCCAAGCGGCTGGCCCGCTACGCCGAGGTGTTCGACACCGTCGAACTCAACGCCAGCTTCTACCGCTGGCCCAAGGAGGCCACCTTCGAAGGGTGGCGCAGCCGGTTACCCGACGGATTCACCATGACGGTCAAGGTGCACCGCGGCCTGAGCCACTACCGCCGCCTCAACAACCCCGAACCCTGGATCGATCGGCTGGAACGCTGCCAGCAGGCGCTCGCCGACAAGCGGGAGGCGGTGCTGGTCCAACTGCATCCCGACCTCGAACGCGACGACGCCCGCCTGGCCCACTTCCTGTCGCTGGTCCCCGACTGGATCCGGGTGGCCCTCGAGATGCGTCACCCGTCCTGGGACGACCCGCAGGTCTACGAGCTCCTGGAGCGCTACCGCGCCGCCTACGTGGTGATCAGCGGACCCGGTTTGCCCTGCGTGCTGCGCGCCACCACCGATCTGGTGTACGTGCGCATGCACGGCCCCGACACCGCCCCCATCTATGCCGGCGACTACACCGAGGCCGACCTGAACTGGTGGGCCGACCGGATCCGGGAATGGCAGGACCAGAACCGGCGGGTGCTGGTCTATTTCAACAACGACGGCCAGGGTCACGCCGTCCGGAACGCGCTGCGGCTGCGTGAACTACTCGGCGGGTGATTCGAGCAGTCTTTTTCGCGCCGTGGCGAATTCGGTGTCGGTGAGGTCACCGCGGTCGCGCATGGTCTTCAAGGTCTGCAGCCGGCCGGCCAGCTCGGGCGGCAGGTCGTCCGGCTGCGGCGCGGCCCGGAGAATGGGCTCGTCCTCGATGAGTTCGACGAGCTGTGCCCGGGCTGGATCGATCCGCACCGCCACCCGGTCGTCGGCCTCGGGCATCTCACCCAAGGTGAACGTCGCCGCCACGCGGGCCTCGTAAGGTGTTGTGCCGTCACAGCGTTCGATGCGCAGTCGCAGCACCCGGCGGCTGGCATCCTTGTTGACCACCACGTTGAACGTCGGCCTGATGACCTCCAGCACGACACCAGTGGCGGCCACCCCGGCACTGCGCAGCTGATCCACCCGAGACACCGCGACAACCAGCCACGCCGCGTACCCGACGACGACGGCGCTCCACAGCACCAGCCACCACACCGACAGCGGGGTCGTCCAGTCGGCAGCCCACGGCACCGTCGAGGCGATCACCCAGCCGAGCAGCGCGGGCCGCGGCGACCGGCGTGAAATCGCAAGGAACACAACGAACTGCGCGACGTAACCGCCGAGCCAGACACCGAGCACCCAGCCTCTCGCCGACGTCGCACCGGCGTGGTCGAGCAACCGGGTGGCGATCAGCGCCGGGCCGGCGATCAGCACCCACCACAGGGTCGACAGCGTCGCTATGGTCCGCCACATCACCGGGCCACGGTATACCGCGTCACACCCGCACCACGTCGCAGACAGGCGCCAGCACGGTGACCAGCCCCGCGGAGCCGTCGACCCGGACCCGCATGCCGGTGCACAACCCGGCGGCGATTCCGGAGACGAACGGCACACCGAAGTCGGTGGCGGCCGCGCTCACGTCGCCCAGCGTGGCGCCTCCGTCGGTCAGCACTGCGCCAGGTGTGCCCAGCAGTGCCACCGCGTCGATGTCGGCGCCGGAGACGACGGCGATGTCCTCGGCGCCCAGTCCGGCGGCGGCGGCCGAATCGACCACCCGGACCGTGCCCTCGACGACGCCGGGGAACAGTCCGGTTCCGTGCAGCTCATCGGCGACCTGCGCGGGTTCAGTTGCGGCGACCGGCGTCCAGGCACCGTCGATGACGGCAGGCAGTCGCACCGCCTGCAACCGCTCGCGTTCGGCGATGCGGCGTTTGATGCGCAGCCGGGTGTCGGCGGGTACGGCCAGCGCCTCGTCGACGGTCAGCGCGAAAACGTCGTCGAGTACCGCGATCTTGTCCACCGCCACCAGCCGGTGGCCCAATTCCCGTACCGCAAGCCGAAGTTGGTGGGTGTACCGGAGGGTGGTGTCATAGGCCAGCGCTCGGCAGGCCTGCGCGGCGGGCACCGTCACGTGGTCGTCGGCTCCTGAGTCGCGCGCCCTGGCGGCCGCCGCAAGCAGTGCGTCGGGACGATCGCCGAGCACCGACGTCGCGAGCTCCACGGCTCCCGGCCCGCGGTGCCCGAGATGGGCCAGCGCCGAGGAGAATGCACTCGCCAACATCGGCGCGCCGGTGCGGGTCGCCGCCATATCGCCTGCCTCCAACGCGGCGCGCGCGTACGGATGGGCGCGCAACACCCGCGCCAGCGACGCGACCTCGGCGCTGATGCTCATCGGCTGATCCGCCGCGCTCAGCTGCGTCGGAGCCGCCTCGCCGAGCACGAGCGCAAGCGCGCTCAAGGTCCATCCCTCGTGAACCCGGCTGCGCAGCAGGCGGATTCGAGCATCCAGCTGGGCATCGCGCAGCATCCCGAGCTTGGCGATGTCGCGCCGTTCGGCGTCGGCGGCGTCGCGGTAGGCCCGCAGGTGCCGGCCGAACATGCGGGCGCTGGCCTGCAGACGAGTCGTAGACATGGCACCGGTGACCGTGGCGAGCGCAGCGGGGCCCGGCGTCGGCACGTCCGCAGCGGCGCGCAATCGTCGCGACAGACCGGCCACACGGGCCGGAAGTCGCGGCTCGGCGGCCGCGAGGGCCGAGGCGCCCAGATAGATCCGGTGGCCGAAGGAGGCGACCAGACGGCTCTCCCATTCGCCGGCGACCGCACCGCGCAGATCCAGCAGCGCAGCCAGCGACCGGCCGGCGAGCCGCAACCCTCCCAGATGAAGGTCCAGCGACATCGGGGTGAGCGGGCCTGCCGTGGCTTCACTCAGTGGGCCGGCCACGAACACCGGGAAGCGCGGATCGATGCGGTCGTCGAATTCGCCGTCGGCGCCCTCGGGTGCGGCTCGGGTGCCGGGCGCCCGGGCAACGGTGGTGACCGGCAGCGGGATTCGCCCGGGGACGGCGAGCGCGCCGCCCGCACCGATCTTGCGGCCCTGCAGCCCGCGCACCGTGTCGGCGACGGCATCGCTTGCGCCCCAGCCGCATTCGAATTCCCACTCGGTTCGCAGCGGGTCCAGGTCGAGCGGCGGGCACAACTGCGGCCAGCCCGGCACACCGCGCACCCTGGGTCGCGGGTCCACACCGCCGAGGAGCCGGGCCGCGGAGACGACGTTGGTGGTGTCGCCCCCGGCGAGATCGACGACACCGGTGCGGTCGGTGCCGACAGCGAGGACCAGGAACCGGATCAGGTCGTCGACATGCAGCACGTGAAGCGGTCCGGTGGCGTCGGCCTCCAGCAGGGCCGCCACCGAGCGGCAGACCAGGGCGTCGGTCTGCCGGCCCATCGGCGCGGCGATACGCACCACCAGGTTCGGCGCCCAGCCGGTGCTGACCAGATCCTCCACCTGCTGAGAGCCGCGCGGAGCCAGCAGGGACAGTGACAGGAACACGATCCGCGCACCGCCGCGGGCGGCGGCGTCACATACGCGGGCGACATCGGCGGGGCGGGTCAGATCGCGCCCTTCGGCGGGCAACTGGACGACCACGTCGGCCAACTCGCCCAACCGGTACAGCACCGGGTGGCTGAGCGCCGCGGCTACGAACTGGACGGCCGGATCGAGGTCGCGGTGCGGACGCTCGGCGATGCCGTAGACGTCATGGCCCGCAGCCAGCAGGCTCTGGGCGAGGGCGCGACCTAGCTCTCCGGTGACTTCCGTGAGCAAGATCCGCATGCCACGCCCCTAGTTCCCCCGTCGTGCTTCGACGAGAATAAGCAGGTCGCGGCGAAAAAATCGCCGTTTTGGACCGCGGGAGAAGCGGATCAGGACAGGCTGGCCCGGCCGTCGGCGTGCACCCGGACCTTGGCACCGGCGATGTCTTCGGCCACGGTGACCGCCGCCGCGCCGGCATCGTCGATGATGGCCATCGCGCGGGCGTCGTCGGGGGTCCGCACCGCCAGGAACGCCTTTTCCGGGCGGCCGTCGCGATCGAACGGGGTGGTCCAGGACTCGACGGTGCCCTCGCCCTCCCATTCGACCACCGCGGTCCGGGTGGGCTCGCGGTCGACCTCGGGCTGGACGTCCTCCCAGCGGAAGGCCGCAGGCGGCGGGGTCGCGCTGTACACACCGAAGCTGTGCTTGGTGAGGAACCCGCCGTTGGCGGTGATGAGGCCGTAGGCCGCGGGGTCGTCGCGCAACAACCCGGCCATCGTGGCAATGGAGTGCATGACGTAGTTGTTCCACGGGCCGCCGGCGAAGGTCAGCCCGCCGGTGACGGTCAACGCCCGCTGCGGGTCGTCGGTGGGCAGGCCGAGCTCGCTGGCGGCCACCTGCACCGCCGACGGGAAGCACGAGTAGACGTCGATGTGCGCCAGGTCGTCGACGCCGACTCCGGCGAGTTCGAGCGCGCGGCGCCCGGCGATCCGGATCGCGGGTGAGCGGTGCAGCTCATGGCGTTCGGCCACCGAGTAGGTGTCGTGCGAGTCGGTGCCCGCGTAGGGGAAAACCCACTGATCGCGCGGGATCTGCAACTCGGTGGCCTTCTCGGCCGAGCACAGGATGACCACGGCGGCCTGGTTGACCATGTTGTTGGAGTTCATCAGCTTCGGATACGGCCAGCTGATCATCCGGTTGTCCGGACCGGCCTGCCCGATCTCCTCGGCGCTGCGCGCGTCGCGGCTCCACGCCTGCGGGTTGTCCGCGGCCACCGCGCTGAACCGCGACCACAGCTCGGCGACACGGCGCTGATGATCGGCTACGCTCTCGCCGCGCGCGATCCGCAGCGCCTGCTCGAAGAGCGGATAGACGTGCGACGGCAGCAGCAGCCCGATGCGTTCTTCGGCGGGGCTGGACATCGGGACCTCGTCCTCAGCACCCGGCGGCACTGCGACATCCTCACCCTGACGAGTCCAGTCAGGCTTGATTCCGCTGGCCTGCATACGCTTTCGGTTTCGCCACGTCTCCCCGCCGGCGAGCAGGATGACCTCGGCGCGGCCCTGCTGGATGTCCAGGCAGGCCTGATTGACCAGGGACTGCGGTGTGTTGCCGCCCACTCCGGTGTAGTAGGTCGAAGGATTGCGGGCACCGATCCGCTGGCCCAGCAGCAGGCCCGGGTCGCGGTAGCGCCACGACAGCAGGTTGACCACCCGGATGGCGTCGACGGCCTGCAGGACTTTCGAATCGGCGGCCTCGCGCGCGGCTGCAACCATCAGGTCGACGGGTTCGATCTGAGCGTCGTCGCGCTGGTTGATCTGTCCCGCCGCGACCAATACCGGCGTCCGAGGATCCATCGACGGTCCCTATCTGTAGTCGTGACGGCGTTTGACGCCTGTCAAAACCTAGCATCGGCCGGCGGACGGCCAGATGGGCGGTTCTCCTCCGCCGACGGCCGTGCCAGGATGACGCCATGACGGTCGTTCTGGTACATGGCAATCCGGAAACCGACGTGATCTGGGGCCCGCTGGTCGAGGCACTCGGTCGCGACGACGTGGTGCGGCTGTCGCCGCCCGGCTTCGGTGCGCCACTGCCCGACGACTTCCCGGCGACCATGGTGGCCTACCGGGACTGGCTCATCGGCGAACTGGAGGGCTTCGACGACCCCGTCGACCTCGTCGGCCACGACTGGGGCGGCGGCCATGTGCTCAATGTCGTCATGAATCGGCCCGAGCTGGTGCGCAGCTGGGCCAGCGACATCATCGGGGTCATGCATCCCGACTATGTCTGGCACGACATGGCGCAGGTGTGGCAGACCCCCGGCGCCGGAGAAGAGGCCATCGCGGCAATGTCCGACAGCTCGCACGATGATCGGGTCGCCCTGTTGACAGGTATGGGCATCCCGGCCGCCGTCGCCACCGAGTTGGCGCTCGCGCAGGGACCCGAGATGGGCCGGGCGATCCTGGCGCTGTACCGCTCGGCCGCCCAGCCCGCCGTCGCCGAGGCGGGCCGGCATCTGGTCAACGCCACCGCCCGGCCGGGACTATCGCTGTTGGCCACCGAGGACACCTACGTCGGCACCGAGGAGCAGCGGCGCGCGGCCGCCGAGCAGGCCGGTGCCCGCACCGAGGTGCTCGACGGTCTCGGGCACTGGTGGATGCTGCAGGATCCGGTGCGCGGCGCCACCGCGCTGACGCGGTTCTGGGATTCGCTGGACTGATCACCGCCCGCGTCAGGGTTTGGTTGCCGCCCCGGGGGGTACGCCAAAGCGTCCCCTAACAAGGAAGTGAGGGCCGCATGGCTGTGGGATCGGGAGTGATTTCAAGGGCCGCTATGACATTCGTCGGCGGTGCCGCGGTGCTGACGCTTGCCGTCGGCTGCGGCAGCAGCAATGACAATTCCAAGACGAGCACGTCGACGACGACCACGACGACGTCGCCCACCTCGTCCGTGGTCGTGACGACCAGTCCGGCCGGCGGTGACACCACAGCACCTGGTGGCGTGACGGGCACGGCGCCCGGCGTGAACGGCGGCGCGGGCCCCGGTGGCGTGACGGGCACGGCGCCCGGCGTGGACGGCGGCGCGGGCCCCGGTGGCGTGACGGGCACGGCGCCCGGCGTGAGCGGTGGCGCGGGACCCGGCGGGGCGAGCGGCGTCGCACCCGGCGTGAGCGGTGGCGCGGGACCCGGCGGTGCCGGAGGTTGCGTCAGCGGCGTCGGCTGCCTGGGAACGGGTTAACCAGTCCCTAGCTGAGTGGCCATTCGTGACGCAGACCGCGTCACGGGTGGCCACTCAGTCGTCTGCGGGTCCGACCCGGTAGATCGACTTGAGGGCGAAGAAGGCGTCCAGCCCCTCCGGGCCCAGCTCGCGGCCGATGCCGCTGGCCTTCACTCCCCCGAACGGCGCACGGAAGTCCAGCTGGTAGTCGTTGATTCCGACGGTGCCGGTGCGCACCGCACGGGCGATCTCGATGGCCCGCTCGTCGTCGGTCGACCACACTGTGCCCGCCAGACCGAACTCGCTGTCGTTGGCCAGCGCGACGGCGTCGTCGTCGCCGTCGTACGGGATCACCGCGAGCACCGGACCGAAGATCTCCTCCTGGGCGATCCGATCGGAGTTGTCGACGTCGGCGAACACCGTCGGCGAGACGAACCAGCCGCGCGGCTGATCAGCCGGAACCGAGCCGCCCGCAACCAGTTTCGCCGAGCTTGCTTTCCCGGACTCGATGTAGCCCAGCACCCGTTCGCGTTGGCGGGCGCTGACCAGCGGGCCGATATCGGTCGACTTGTCCAGCGGATCACCCACGTTGAGATCACCGACCATGCCGACGAGCGCGTCGAGCACCTCGCCGTAGCGCGATCGCGGCGCCAGGATCCGCGAACTGAGGTGGCAGGTCTGGCCGTTGTTGACGAACGACGCGTTCCGCAGGCCTTTGATGGTGGCGTCCAGGTCGGCGTCGTCGAGGATGATCGCCGCCGATTTTCCGCCCAGCTCCAGGGTGACCGGGCGCAGCAGCCGGCCGCACACCTCGCCGATCGCACGGCCGGCGACCGTCGACCCGGTGAACGTGACCTTGTCCACGCCGGGATGCGATACCAGGTAGGCGCCGGCGGCCGCGCCGCCGGGAACGATGTTGAGCACGCCCGCGGGCAGCCCGGCCTCCGCCGCGGCTTGGGCAAACACCAAGGCGTCCAGGGCGGTTTCGGGTGCGGCCTTGAGCACCACCGTGCAGCCGGCCGCCAGCGCGGGCGCCAGCTTGAACGCGGCGAGGGCCTGCGGATAGTTCCATGGCACGATCGCGGCCACCACACCGACGGCTTCCCGGCGCACGACGGTGTGCCCGATCATGCTCGGGCGGATTTCCTCGATCGGCGTTTCGGTGATCAGCTGCGCGTAGTAGCGCACCAGGGCGGCCGGGAAGCGGCCGTTGGCACCGCGCGACAGCGACATCGGCATGCCGTTCTCGCGGCTCACCAGTTCGTCGGTGGACCGCCCGCGGCTCTCCAGGGCGGCAGCGAAGGCGGTGAGCAAGTCGGCCCGGTGATCGGGCGAGGCGGACTGCCACTCCGCGAGTGCGGACCGTGCGGCGGCCACCGCGGCGTCGATTTCGGCCTCGGTGGCGCTGGCGCCGTCACCCAGCGGCTCACCGGTCGCCGCTTCGATCACCGGCTGCACCTGATCGGCCTGAAAGAACTTTCCGTCGACGAAAATCTCTGCGGCGGTGCTCATCTCATCGCTCCTGGGTTTCGGCGGCCGCGGCGAACAGCACGCCGTCGGTGATCAGCCGGTCGATCTCGTCGGCAGTCATGTTCAGCACGTCGCTACAGATCTGGCGGGTATCTGCGCCGGGCAGCGGCGCGGGGCGCTGCGGCGCGGGCGGGATGTGGCGGTAGGGCGCCGGGCCGGCCTCGGTCGGCAGCGGATGCTCGAGCAGCGGATGGACCATGTCGCTGAACACTTTTCGCAACGTCAGCTGCGGATCGTCGGCCAGGTCGGCGGCCCGGTTCATCGGGCCGGCGGGCACCCCGGCGGCCTGCAGCGCCTCGGCAACCTGCAGTGGCGAGCGTTCCCTGGTCCAGTCGGCCAGCTCGGTGTCGCCGATGACGGCGGCCACCGCCTCGCGGTCGGCATCGGACCGAATGGACACCGCACACCATTCGTCGTCCCCAGCGCACGCAAGCACCAGATGCTCGGCGGGGTCCGGCTCGACGTGCCCGGCTCCGGTAGCGGCGGCGGCCAGCGTGACGTAGAGCGTGTCGAGTTGGTTGATCGCGGCCTCAGCCTGCGACACGTGGGTCCGGGCGCCGATCCCGTCCCGCTCGCGGCGGATCAGTCCGGCCAGCGCCCCGATGGCACTGATCCGCCCCACCACATGGTCGGGGAAGATCGTCGTCGCGTCGTAGAAGGCATGCCGCGCGGTGGGGGCCGCCGGCTCCTGCGACGTCCACAGCCGGGTCACGCCGATCGTCGCGCGCACCAGCGGGCCGTACCCGAGGCGCTTGCTCCACGGTCCGGTGTCACCGAATGCGCTGCTTTCGGCCAGTACCAGGCCGGGATTGAGCTCCCGCAGGCGTTCGGGGGAAAAGCCAAGTGCGGCCAGTGTTCCCGGCTTGAAGTTGGCGAACACCGCATCAGAAGCGGCCACCAGGCGGCCGAACACCTCGGCGCCTTCGGGGCTGCGCAACTCCAGGCCCAGGCCGAGCTGATTGCGATGGGCGCGGGCGAACGACTCGCTGATCTTCTGATCGGGACGCTTCTGGCGCAAGCCGTCGGGGTAGCCGGCGCTCTCGATTTTGATCACCTCGGCGCCGAGGTCGCCGAACAGCCGGCCGAGTTCACCACCGGCGACGATGACGCCGAGGTCCAGCACGCGGACGCCGGCCAGCGGCCGGGCACCCACCGCCCGGGTGGCATCGGGTGCGAATTGCGCTGATGTCCAACGGGTGTCGCCGCCGTCGAGGCCGGGCGCCGGTGTGCGGTATCCGGCGTGGCCGCCGTCGACCACCCAGTAGCCGGCCGGTACCCGAGCCGTCACGCCGGGCGCCAACTCGACGTCGAGCAGGGCCCCGACCTCGGTGAGATGCTCGGACTCCAGCGCTTGCGAAGGAGTCAGCACCGCGGCGATCGGCACACCGTGGGCCTGGCCCTCGGCAACCAGCTGAGCCATCGTCTTATCGGCGAATAGCGCAGCCATCAACTGGCCGAGCTCACCGAAGGCTTTGGTGCGGGCGGCAATCGAGTCGAAGATCGGGTCCTGGAACTGTTCTGGCTCCCCCAGCCATGCCCGCATGCCGCGCCACTGCCGGGGCGCCAGCACACAGATCCTCACGTAGCCGTCGCGGCAGGCGAAGATCGGATACGAATCCTGATTTCGCGGCCTGCCGCGCCAGCGCTCGGCCGCGTTGCGGGCGGTCGCGGCCTGGCCCTGCGTTCCGAACGGCGGATCCAATGCCAGCACCACCGCGTCGTACCGGGAGAAGTCGATGTAATCGCCTGTCCCGCAGCGCAATCGGTTGAAGTACGCCACCAGGACCGACCATGCTGCCTGCACTGCCGCGGTGGTGGAGGCGATACCGTCCGGGGGCAGCACCGGCTTGCCCGTCATCGGTCCCGACCGGGACAGCGCGGTGGACATCGCGTAGAGCACCGGGTCGCTGGCCCGCCACGACGCCCGGGGACCCTCGGTGCCGAAGTCGGTGACCGTCATCGCGACCAGCTGCGGGAACTGGTCGGCCAGTGCGGCGCCGGAGGTGCCGAATGCCGCCACCAACCCGGGGGTTCCGCTGTCGACGAGGATGTCGGCCTCGCCGGCCAACTCGACGAACCGGCGCCGGTCGGCGTCGGCGGCGGGATCGAGCACCAGGCCGCGCTTGTTCGCGTTGTGCAGTGCGAACGGGATACTGACACCGTCGAGGGTGGGCAGCGCCCGGCGGGCGGGGCTACCTCCCGGCGCCTCGACCTTGATGACGTCGGCGCCGAGGTCGGCCAGCAGCCGGCCGACCGCGTCGCCGGTCCGGTCACACAGGTCGAGCACCCGCACGCCACTGAGCAGGCCGGGAGCCGTCACGAGTCCATCACCACGCCGAGCACGTCGGACAGCGTAGTGGTGAACATTCGGTGCCCGGTCCGCATGGTCGTGCCGAACGCTGTTTGATGGGTACATGGACTCGATGACTGAAGAGACCATCGCCCAACTCGACGGCTGGTGGCGCGCTGCCAACTACCTCTCCGTCGGTCAGATCTACCTGCTGGACAATCCGCTGCTGCGCACGCCGCTGGCCCGCGAGGACGTCAAGCCCCGGCTGTTGGGCCACTGGGGCACCACGCCCGGGCTGAATTTCCTCTACGCGCACCTCAACCGCGCGATCAAGGCGCGCGAGCAGTCCACGGTGTACATCACCGGTCCCGGTCACGGCGGTCCCGGCCTGGTGGCCAATGCCTACCTGGACGGCACCTACACCGAGACCTACCCCGACATCACCCGGGACGCCGAGGGCCTGCGCCGGCTGTTCCGCCAGTTCTCCTTTCCCGGCGGCATCCCCTCACACGTCGCCCCGGAGACACCCGGGTCGATCCACGAGGGCGGCGAACTCGGCTACGCGTTGTCGCACGCCTACGGCGCGGCCTTCGACAATCCCGACCTGCTGGTGGTCGCGGTGGTCGGCGACGGCGAGGCCGAGACCGGCGCGCTGGCCACCAGCTGGCATTCCAACAAGTTCGTCAACACCGCCCGCGACGGTGTGGTGCTGCCGATCCTGCACCTCAACGGCTACAAGATCGCCAACCCCACGGTGCTGGCGCGGATCCCGGACGACGAATTGCGCAGCCTCATGGTCGGCTTCGGCCACGAGCCCTACTTCTTCGAGGTGACCGAGGATGCGGCGGCCGATCACGCCGATGCGCACCGCCGGTTCGCCGCACTGCTCGACGAGGTGCTGGACCGGATCGCGGAGATCAAAGCCTCGCCCTCGGAGGACCGGCCGGCCTGGCCGATGATCGTGTTCCGCACCCCCAAGGGATGGACCGGCCCGGCCTACATTGACGGCAAGAAGACCACCGGATCGTGGCGCGCGCACCAGGTCCCGCTGGCCAGCGCCCGGGACACTCCCGAGCATCTGCAGGTGCTGGCCGACTGGCTGGCGTCCTATCGCGCCGAGGAACTCTTCGACGCCGACGGCACACTGGACCCACACATCGCCGCGCTGGCGCCGGAGGGTCAGCTGCGGATGAGCGACAACCCGCACACCAACGGCGGATTGCTGCTCAAAGACCTTCGGCTACCCGACTTTCGGGCGTTCGGGGTGGATGTGCCCGCGCCGGGCGCCACGGTCGCCGAGGCCACCCGGGTGCTCGGTCAATGGCTCACCGAGGTGATCCGGCTCAACCCGGACAACTTCCGGATCTTCGGGCCCGACGAAACCGCGTCCAACCGGCTGCAGGCGGTCTTCGACGTGACCGACAAACAGTGGAGTGCCGAGCTCCTCGGACCCGAGGTCGACGAACACCTGGCCCGCGCTGGGCGGGTGATGGAGATGCTCTCCGAACACCAGTGCCAAGGCTGGCTGGAGGGCTACCTGCTGACCGGCAGGCACGGGCTGTTCAACTGTTACGAGGCATTCATCCACATCATCGACTCGATGTTCAACCAGCACGCCAAATGGCTGAAGGTGACCAACCACATCCCGTGGCGCCGGCCGATCGCCAGCCTCAATTACCTTCTGTCCAGCCATGTTTGGCGCCAAGACCACAACGGGTTCAGTCATCAGGACCCGGGGTTCATCGACCACGTCGTCAACAAGCGGGCCGAAGTGGTGCGGGTGTACCTTCCCCCGGATGCCAACACCCTGCTCTCCACCTACGACCACTGCCTGCGATCGCGCCAGTACGTCAACGTCGTCGTCGCAGGCAAGCAGCCACACCCCAACTTCCTCACCATGGAGGAGGCGATCGCGCACTGCACCCGCGGCCTGGGTATCTGGGAGTGGGCCGGCAACGAGACGATCGGGAAAGATCCCGACGTGGTGATCGCGGCCGCCGGTGACGTCCCGACGCTGGAAGCCCTGGCCGCCGTCGACCTGCTGCGCCAGCACCTGCCGGAGTTGCGGGTCCGGTTCGTCAACGTCGTCGACCTGATGCGGCTGCAGGACGACACCGAACACCCGCACGGACTGTCGAGCCGGGCGTTCGACGGAGTCTTCACCGCGGACAAGCCGGTGATCTTCGCCTATCACGGCTATCCCTGGCTGATCCACCGGCTGACCTACCGCCGCAGCAACGACAGCCGCATCCATGTTCGCGGCTACAAGGAGGAGGGCACCACCACGACGCCGTTCGACATGGTGATGCTCAACGACCTGGACCGCTACCACCTGGTCATCGACGTGATCGACCGCGTCCCGGGCCTGGGTTCCGCTTGCGCCACTCTGCGACAGCAGATGGTCGACAAGCGCCTGGCCGCCCGCGAGTACACCCGCACCTACGGCGACGACATCCCCGAAGTGCGCGACTGGGTGTGGCCGGATGCGCGCGGCGCGCAGACCAGTGCGGCGGTCGACGCCACCGCCGCGACCGGTGGGGACAACGAGTAGAACTTTGCTGGGCTACCGCTGAGCGCGGGTACACTCGGGCAGGTTATGTCTGAGCACAGCGCGGTGGCCGCGCATCCCCATCCGCATGCGTTGCAGCTGGCCGCCCTGCATCACTTCCGCGTCTACGTCGATATCGGCGTAGTCGTCGTCGTGCTCGCCATGAGCAATCTGCTTGCCCACTTCACCACGCCGTGGGCCAACGTCGCCGTGGTGCCCGCCGCCGCCGCCGGCTTGCTGTTGCTGGTGCGGTCCCGCGGATTGGGCTGGGCCGAACTGGGATTGGGCCGGGAGCATTGGAAATCCGGCGCGCTCTACGCGCTGGGTGCGGTGCTGCTGGTGCTGACCGTGATCGCCGTCGGCGCGCTGCTCCCCTGGACCCGCCCGATGTTCCTGAACAACCATTACGCGACGCTGTCCGGCGCGCTGGTCGCCTCGATGGTCATCATTCCGCTGCAGACCGTCATCCCCGAGGAGCTGGCCTTCCGGGGTGTGCTGCACGGCGCGCTCGACCGGGCCTGGGGCTTCCGGGGCGTGGCCGCTGTCGGCTCGTTGCTGTTCGGGCTGTGGCACGTCGCCAGTTCACTGGGCTTGACCAGCAGTAACGTCGGTTTCACGCGGCTGTTCGGCGGCGGATTCCTAGGCATGCTCGCCGGGGTGGTGATGGCGGTGCTGGCCACCGGTGCGGCCGGCTTCGTGTTCACCTGGCTACGGCGGCGCAGCGGCAGCCTGATCGCGCCGATCGCACTGCACTGGTCGCTCAACGGCCTCGGTGCGCTGGCCGCCGCGCTGGTGTGGCACCTGTCAACCTGAGGGTCGGCTGCGCCGCGCGCGGAACTCCCGGTTCTTGAGCTTGTTGCCACACGTGGCCATATCGCACCAGGTACCGCCATGGTTTCGGGAGCGGTCGTAGAACGCCCACCGGCAGTTCGCGTTGCCGCACGCCTTCAGATGCGCCCAGGTCCCCTCGCGCTGGGCGTCCGAAACGATCAGTAGCAGCGATAGCAGCCGCCCCGGCAGGGAATCGGCGTCCGCGGCCACGTCGAGCGCGCCGTCGGGACCGAGGTGCACCCGCGCGGTGGCGGTGTCGGCGATCCGGCTCAGCGGGCGCAGGTCGTCTGGGCTCGGCGCAGGACCGCCCGCGTTGTGCACCAGCAGTGCGCGCAGCGCCTCCCGCACCTCGCGGATCTCGTCCAGCTCCTGCGGCGTGACGGTACCGTCGGCCGCCAGCAGGCCGTGGGACCGCAACCAGGGCTCGGCGTCGTCGGCGCCGGCCAGCCGGTCGGCACCGGATTCGAGGTCGGCGGTGTTGACCAGCGCCTGAACCCGGTCGAGCGGCTCGGGCGCCGGCTTGCTCTCAGGGTCTGCCAGCCAGTCGACCATGGCGTCGAGTGTAGATATCGGTGACCATCAAAACAACTTGACTGGTCACGAATGACCGGTGTAACGTTTTGGGTGGTCATTAGAGTGAGGCAACGACGCCTGCTCGGAACAGGAAACGCCCATGGGGCTCAACCAATTTCACGATAACTTCGGCGAGATTAACACCCGGCTGACGGGCGGCCTCGACGCCCCCGCGCCGGCCGCGTCGCATCAGGACGCGACGGTCACCGCGCGACTTCGGGCGCGATTGTTCGCCGGCCGGCTCGACCGCGACGTCGAGGACGGCATCGCACCACTGCCCGGCAGCCCGCTCGCGGTCCACATGGCGCGACTGACCTCGACCTCCGAACGCGAGGCGCTCGCCCGCAGTCTGCGCCAGGCCCTCGGCGACCTGCACCGCGACCGGCCGGCGTTCTCGTCGCACATCCCGGTGCACCCGCAGCGGTTGGCGACCTGCCGCGACGTGGTCGACGACATCACCCTGCGGCTGCATGCCCCGCAACCGGTGCGGGCGCGCGGCATGGCCCGGCTGCGGATCCTGCTGTCCGACGGAACCGGTCCGCTGTACCGCAGCGGGCGGGGCAGCCTCGCCGCCGGACTGCGCGGAGTCCTCGCCGCCCTGTGAGTCATGGCAGCAGGACCGCGGCACCCGCGATGCGACCCTCAACCAGGTCGGTCAGGGCCCGATCTGCTTGTCCGAGCGGATATTCCGGCGTGGTGACCTCGATGCGATGACGGCCCGCGAAGGCCAGGAAGTCACGGGCGTCGGCGCGGGTGTTCGACGACACCGACCGGACCTGGCGTTCCTGGAACAGATGTCGCTGATAGTTCAGGGCCGGGATGTCGCTGAGGTGAATGCCCGCGATCGCCAGCGTCCCGCCGCGATCGAGCGCCTCGAGGGCCGGCAGCACCAGGTCGCCGACCGGGGCGAACATGATCGCCGCGTCCAGCGGGACCGGCGGCGGGTCGGCCACGCCCTGCGCGGACGCCACCCCCAGACTCAGCGCCAGCTCCTGCGCCTGGCTGCCGCGCGTCATGACGTGAACCTCGGCACCCTGCGCCAGCGCCACCTGTGCGGTGATGTGGGCGCTGCCGCCGAACCCGTAGAGTCCCAGCCGTCCGCCGGGCGGGAGCTCGGCGCGCAGCAGCGACCGGTAGCCGATGATCCCGGCGCACAGCAGCGGCGCCAGCTCGCTGTCGGTATAGCCCGCCGGCAGTCGATGGGCGAAATCAGCTGGGACAGTGGCGAATTCGGCATAGCCGCCGTCGGCGTCCCACCCGGTGTAGCGCGAATTAGGACACAGGTTCTCCGCGCCGCGGCGGCAGTACTGGCACACCCCGCAGGTGTGGCGCAGCCACGCGATGCCGACCCGGTCGCCGGTGGCGAATTCCGCACCGACGTCGGATCCGACCGCAGACCCGACCTCGATGACCTCGCCGACCACCTCGTGCCCGGGCGTGACGTGCGGGCGGTGCACGGCCAGGTCGCCCTCGGTGACATGCAGGTCGGTGCGACAGACGCCGCAGGCCAGCACGGCCACCAGCAGTTCCCCGGGCGCCGGCCGCGGAATTGCTGCGGCACTGTCCAGCTCCAGCGGGTGAGTGCGCATCGGCCCGGGCCGACGTACCCGCCAGGCGCGCATTAGGTCTTGCGGACCATACCGACGATCCAGAGCAGGATCACCGAGCCCAGAACCGCGGTGAACAGGGTGAACCACCACCCGCCCGCGGCGGTGTCCAGGAAGAAGCTCAGCAGGAATCCGCCGATGAGCGCACCCACGATCCCGATGACGATGTTCATCAGGATGCCCGAGCCGCCGCCCTTGACGATCTTGCCGGCGATCCAGCCCGCCAACGCGCCGATGATGATGTAGCCGATCCAGCCGACGCTGGTCAGCGTCGTCGAACGGGCGAGGAATTCAGTCGCTGCAACCATGTCCATGACGGTCTCCTCCGGTTGGCTGGCCAGCGTGAATGCCGACCGCTATCCCTTGGTATACGCCTGGCAGGTAACGATTGGCCGCATCAAACGGCCACGATCACCTATTGGCCGGGAGTCATCCCGGGGACCGGCGTCTCCACCGGGACGGGAACACCGAGCGGGATGCGCCCACCCGCAGCGGGCGGCGGAGCGTTCGGATCAGCCACAGGCGCGTTGGGATCTCCCGCCGGCGCAGGCGGCGGCGTGTACGGCCGGATCGACTCGGCGAGCGCCTTGGCTGCGGCCGGATCGATCGGATCCTTGGCGGTGCCCAGCCACACCACGAACCAGCGCTGATTGCGCTGATCGCGCGGCGCGTTCGGGACAGACGTGCCGACCACACCGGCCCAGATCTGGCCGTTGGGCTTGGTGGTGTCGGTGAACTTCACCTCGTAGGACGAGAAGTAGCCCGGCATGTCACCGGCCTGCAGCGCGCCGCTCTGCTGATTGAGCCGGACGCCGGGGAACGGCATGAAGAATTCGCCCATGTCCGATGCCAGCCGGATCGCGGCCTTGCTGTTGTCCTGCTCGGCGCCGGCGAACAGCTTCAGGTCCAGCCGGCCGAGGATGACGCTGGTGTCGTTGGCCGTCGGAGCGGGCTGCCCGTTCTCGGCCGGTGCGGTGGTCTTGCTCAGCAGCGCCTGTCCGTAGTTGAGCCGCGAGGCGTCCGACACCACCCACCCGCCGGGAAGCAGGTAGCTGAAGCCACCTGAGGCGTTCGGGACCCGACCCGGCTCCAGAGGTGCGGGCGGCGGCGGGGCGTTCGGGTCGGCCGGCGGCGCATTGGGGTCCGCAGGCGGCGGCGCGACCGGTGGTGCGTTCGGATCGGCCGGCGGCGGCGGCGGAGCGTTGGGATCCGCGGGCGGCGGTACGACCGGGGCGTTGGGGTCCGCGGGCGGCGGCGGTACGGCCGGCGCGTTGGGATCGGTGGCCGGCGGCGTCGCCGGCGGGACGGCGGGTGCCGCCGTGGTGGGTGTCGGCGTCGCGGGATCCGCGACGGCGGTCGACGACGGCAGGGCGATCGTGACGGCGGTGGCGGCGGTCACCGCGGTGACCGCGAACGCCGTCCACAGGCCTGGCCGTCGCGAAATCGAGTCCGGCTGCGTCATGGCGATGAACCTACCGTGTTACGGCCGTGACGCAAGTGTGGCCTGCTCACGATGTGGCGCCCTGTAACGCTGTTGCGAGCTTACAAAATCGGCCGACTATGCAGGTCGCCGACGCGTCGTCAGCGCGCTGCTGGGTGCAAGGCGACCTCCTGTGCCTTTACTGTGAACCACACCGGGTCGCCTGCGGCCAGCCGCAAGGCGGCTGCCGACTCCGCGGTGATGTCTGCCGCCAGGCCGGGCGCGCCGTCGGCCTGTTCCTGGCCGCGCACCCGCACCCGCGCGCCGTCGGCGTCGAGCTCCGCGACTCTGATCTGGACGCTGTTGCGCGGGCTGCCGTGCGGCAGCTCGCGGTAGACCGCGACCGCGGCGGGGGTGAACACCGCGACCAGTGGGCCGTCACCGGACGGCGGGGCGGCGTGCCTGCCGTGCCACAGCGTCCCGTCGGCGGCACAGACGGCGTCCGGGCCCGCCGCCACCCCCCGCACGACGTTCACGCCGGCGATGCGGGCGCCGAACGTGCTGCGCGGCGCCGCCAGCACGTCGCCGACTGCACCGATCTCGGCGACGCCGCCGGCGTCGAGCACCATCACGCGGTCCGCCAGCGTCAGCACATCGAGCAGGTCGTGGGTGATCAGCACCGTCGCGCGGCCGGCCGAGGACACCCGCCGCAGCAGCGCCCGTACCGAGGCGGCCACCGCGACGTCGAGTCCGGCCAACGGTTCGTCGAGCAGCAACACCTGCGGCTCGGCGGCCAGCGCCCGCGCGATCGCCACCCGCTGGGCCTGCCCGCCGGAGAGTTGATCCGGCTTGCGGTCGGCGAGGTCGGCCAGCCCGACCTCGGCCAGCCACTGCGCTGCGGCGTGCCGAGCCGCATCCCGCCCCGCCCCGCGACTGCGCGGGGCGAACGCCACGTTGGCCTGCACGTTCAGATGCGGAAACAGCAGCGGATCCTGCAGCAGCAGGCCCACGCGACGGTCGTGGGTCGGCACCGAGATCCCCGCCGCGGTGTCAGTCAGAGTGCGGCCGCCGACGCGGACCAGGCCCGAATCCGGCTGCAGCAGACCGGCGATCACGTGCAGCGTGGTGGACTTGCCCGCACCGTTCGGCCCGAGGATGGCCAGCACTTCCCCCGCCGCGACCTCGAATGCCACCTCATACGAGCGGTCGGCCACCGCGGCCGCGAACTGCAGCTCAGCCACTGCCGGTCCAGCCGGACAGCCGTCGCGCCCCGACACCCAGCACCACCACTGCCGCGACGACGACCAGCAGCAGCGACAACGCGACCGCCGCGTCGGCGTCGCTCTCCCGCTGCAGATAGATCTCCAGCGGCAGCGTCCTGGTGACCCCCTGTCGCGATCCCGCGAAGGTCAGCGTCGCCCCGAACTCGCCGAGCGAGCGGGCGAAGGCCAGCACGGCGCCGGAGACCAGTCCGGGCGTCAACAGCGGCAACGTGACCCGCCACCAGACGGTCGCCGGCCTCGCCCCCAGCGTCGCCGCCACGATGTCGTAGTCGGCGCCCGCGGTGCGGGCCGCGCCCTCCAGCGCGATCACCAGGAAGGGCAGCGAGACGAACGTCTGCGCCAGCACCACCGCGGTGGTGGTGAACGCGATCCGGATGCCCGCCGCGTCCAGATAGCTGCCCAGCAGACCGAGCCGGCCGAAGGCGTACAGCAACGCGATACCGCCGACCACCGGCGGCAACACCAGCGGCAACAGGATCAAAGGTCGCAACGCCCGAACGATTCGGCCGTCGTTGCGGGCCAGCACCAGCGCCATCGGCACACCCATGATCAGGCACATCGCCGTGCTGGCCGCCGCGGTGCGCAGGCTCAGCAGCAACGCGGCCTGGGACGGCGTACTGCTGATCAGGGACCAGAAGTTCGTCCAGTCGACCTTGACCGCCATCGCCGCCAAGGGCAGCACCACGAAGGCCGCGCCGAGCGCTGCAGGCACATAGACCCACCGCGGCAGCGGCGGCCGCGTCCGGTGCGCCCGGCTGCGCTTCACCCGACACACCCTAGGGCGAAACGCGACGTCGTGTCCGGATCGTGTCGGCGCGGCATTGGCCTCTTTAGCTACCGTCCAGTAACATTTCGCGGTAATCCAACAAGGAGGTTGACGGGATGGACGTGCTGGTCACCGGAGGTGACACCGAACTGGGTCGGACGATCGCAGAAGGTTTTCGCGACGCCGGCCACAAGGTCGTCATCAGCGGTGCACGCCGCGATGATCTCGAGGTGGCCGCCAAGGAACTCGACGTCGATGCGATCGTGTGCGACGCCACCGATGCGGAGACCCTCGGTGGGCTGCGCAGCGAGTTCCCGCATCATCTGGACACCATCGTTCACGTGCCCGCCCCCGCCTGGGTGGGCGGCGACCCCCGCACCTTCAGCCTGAGCGACACCGCGAAGGCCTGGCGGACCGCGCTGGACGCCAGCGTCCTGTCCGCAGTGCTGCTGGTGCAGAACATCGGCGATCACCTGCGTTCGGGCGGTTCGATCGTCACCGTGGTGCCGGACAATCCTCGCGATGGCGGCGCCGATGCCGCGGTCAAGGCCGCACTGTCGAATTGGACTGCGGGACAAGCGGATTACTTCGGTACCCGCGGCATCACCGTCAACACGGTGGCGTGCGGCCGCAGCGCCGAGCCGTCCTACGACGGGCTGTCCACCACCCCGCCGTCGGTGGCGGCCGAGATCGCCCGCCTCGCACTGTTCCTGACCACGCCCGCGGCCCGGCACATCACCGGCCAGACCGTGCACGTCGGCCGGGGCGCGCTCGCCAACTTCGGCTGACGGTTCACCTGAAGTTCGCCGTCGGGGGCTAACGTCGAATCCGTGACGATTCGACTCGGGATCCAGATCCCCAACTTCTCCTACGGCACCGGGGTTCCGGAGTTGTTCCCGACGGTCATCGCGCAGGCCCAGGAGGCCGAAGCGGCCGGCGCCGACGCCGTCTTCGTGATGGACCACCTCTATCAGCTTCCCAGCCTCGGTGCGCCCGAGGAGCCGATGCTGGAGGCCTACACCGCGCTGGGTGCGCTGGCGAATGCGACGCAGCGGGTGCAGCTCGGCACGCTGGTCACCGGCAACACCTACCGCAACCCGACACTGCTGGCCAAAGCCATCACCACCCTCGATGTGATCAGCCAGGGCCGGGCGATCCTGGGCATCGGCACCGGCTGGTTCGAACTCGAGCACGACTCGCTGGGCTACGAGTTCGGCACCTTCACCGACCGGTTCAACAAGCTGCACGAGGCATTGGACATCATCCTGCCGATGCTCAAGGGCGAGCGAGTGACGGTGGACGGCACGTACTACCGCACCCAGGAGGCGTTCGCCAATCCGCGCTTCCGCGACCACATTCCGCTGATGATCGGCGGCACCGGCGAGAAGAAGACAATCCCGTTGGCCGCCAAGCACTTTGACCACCTAAACCTGGTCTGCGGCTTCGACGAGCTCGCCCGCAAGATCGCGGTGAAGAACGAGCAGTGCGAGAAGATCGGCCGCGACCCGAGCGAGCTCGAAACCAGCATGCTCGTCTTCGGTCTGATCGACGAGAACATCACCGAAGACTTCATCCCCGAGGATGTGAAGCAGCGCGCGGTCTGGGGCGGCGCCGAGCAGATCGCCGACCAGATCAAGACCAAGGTGCTCGACGCCGGCGTCGACGGCGTCATCCTCAGTCCGGTCACCCACCTGGACGGCTATCACCCCGGCCGAATCACCGCCGTGGCGGAGGTCGTGCGCCCGCTGCTCGGCGGGTAGCCCCCATAGGTGGTCCACATCACCCGATTCACCCGGGTATGGGTGAGAAACCCGTTGCCCGGGCGACTACCGTAGTAGGTGTCCTGTGCAAGTCGTTGAGGAGCAGAAATGACCCACCCCGGTGCCACCCCATCGGATAAGCACAAGGTCGTCATCATCGGTTCTGGATTCGGCGGCCTGAACGCCGCCAAGCAGCTCAAACGAGCCGACGTCGACATCAAGCTCATCGCCAAGACCACCCACCACCTGTTCCAGCCGCTGCTGTACCAGGTGGCGACGGGCATCATCTCGGAAGGCGAGATCGCCCCGCCGACCCGCGTGGTGCTGCGCGACCAGGAGAACTGCCAGGTCCTGCTCGGCGAGGTCACCAACGTCGACCTGGCCAACAAGACCGTCGACTCGATCCTGCTGGGTCACACCTACCGCACCCCGTACGACACCCTGATCGTCGCCGCCGGGGCCGGTCAGTCCTACTTCGGCAATGACCACTTCGCCGAGTGGGCCCCCGGCATGAAGACCATCGACGACGCGCTGGAACTACGCGGCCGCATCCTCGGCGCCTTCGAGCAGGCCGAGCGGTCGAGCGACCCGGTGCGCCGGGAGAAGCTGCTGACCTTCGTGGTCGTCGGCGCCGGCCCCACCGGTGTGGAGATGGCCGGGCAGATCGCCGAGCTCGCCGACCACACCCTCAAGGGTGCGTTCCGCCACATCGACTCCACCCGTGCCCGGGTGATCCTGCTGGACGCCGCCCCGGCGGTGCTGCCGCCGATGGGCGAGAAACTCGGCAAGAAGGCCGCCGACCGGCTGGAGAAGCTGGGCGTGGAGATCCAGCTCGGCGCGATGGTCACCGACGTCGACCGCAACGGCATCACCGTCAAGCGCGGCGACGGCACCCTCGACCGCATCGAGTGCGCCACCAAGGTGTGGTCGGCCGGCGTGTCGGCCAGCCCGCTGGGCAAGATCATCGCCGACCAGTCCGGTGCCGAGATCGACCGGGCCGGCCGCGTCAAGGTGCTGCCCGACCTCACCGTTCCGGGCAACCCGAACGTGTTCGTGGTCGGCGACATGGCCTTCGTCGAGGGCGTTCCCGGTATGGCGCAGGGCGCCATCCAGGGCGCCAAGTACGCCGCCAAGCTGGTCAAAGCCGAACTGAAGGGTGCCGATCCGGCGGCCCGTGAGCCGTTCCAGTACTTCGACAAGGGCTCGATGGCCACGGTGTCGCGTTACTCGGCGGTCGCCAAGGTCGGCAAGATCGAATTCGGCGGCTTCATCGCCTGGCTGGCGTGGCTGTTCCTGCACCTGATCTACCTGGTCGGGTTCAAGGCACGGCTCACCACATCGTTGTCGTGGATCAGCACGTTCATCGGCAGCCACCGGGGACAGCTGACGATCACCGAGCAGCAGGCCTACGCCCGCACGACAATCGAGCAACTCCAGGAGATTGCCGCTGCGGTCGAGGACGAGAAAGCCGCCAGCTGACGGCGCCTGCGCTGCTGGGAGTTGCCCGTGAGCGCAGGCGAAATGAGCGTGTTCAGCCATCGGCTGCCTTAGCATGATCAGCGAAGACAGTCTGACTACAAGGGGGCTCGATGAGATCCAATCGTTCTGTGCGTCGCGCGGCTGCGGCAGCGATCGGCGCCGGCGCGGTGTTGCTCAGCGTGGCCGGCCCGGCTTCGGTGATCTTGGCAGGCCCGGCCGCGGCGGACCCGCCGCCCAACTGCACCACCGCGGACATGACCGGAATCATGGCGGGAGTGTCGGCGGCGATGTCGAACTATCTGTTCACGCACCCGGACGTCAACGGGTTCTTCACCGGTCTGCAGGGGCTGCCGAAGGATCAGGTCAAGGCTCAGACGCAGCAGTATCTCGACGCCAACCCGCAGGTCCGCGCCGAGCTGGAGGGCATCCGCCAGCCGTCGACCGATTTCCGCAACCGCTGCGGACTCATTCAGCGCCCGCTCGCACCCGGCGTGATCTAGCCGCACCCTGGCGCGGTCCCACGTTCGTCCCACGCCGCGCCCTAAGGTGGTCGGCGTGGTCGTGAAGCCCGACGAGATCGTCTACCGCGTGCTGCAGCGGCTCCCCACCCGGATGCTGTCGCTGCGCACGATCGTGATCGTTGCGGCGCTGTCGGTGGTGATCCTGGTGCTGACGCTCGGCACGTGGGTGTGGCTGGGCGTCACCAACGACCAGTACAGCCAGCTGGACCGCCGGCTCGACTCGGTCAGCAGCCTCGGCGACGTCAGCTCGCTGCTGACCACGTCCAAGCCGGACGCCGGCGGCACCACGACTCCCGATGGGAACCTGGTGCGCACCATCCGGGTAGGCGCGATGGCGATGTCGGTACCGCCGGACGTGGTGCTGCCGGAACTTGGCAACGGCTACGCCAATACCACGATCGACGGCGTCGAGTACCGGGTCCGGACGTTCGCCGTCGGCGGCGCCACGATTGCGCTGGGCGCTCCCCTGGCCGAAACCCAGCGGCGGATCGCCGAACTGCATCTGCGGGTGCTGTTGATCTGTGCGGGGGTCATCGCCGGCACCGTGGTGGTGGGCTGGCTGATCTCGCTGATCATGATCAACCCGTTCCGCGTGCTCGCCCAGCAGGCCCGCGCGATCAACGCCCAGTCCAACCCCGACGAGGTCCAGGTGCGCGGCGTCAAGGAAGCCGTGGAGATCGCCGAGGCGGTCGAAGGCATGCTGGCCCGCATCGGTGACGAGCAGGATCGCACCAGGGCCGCGCTGGAGTCCGCCCGGGACTTCGCGGCCGTCGCCTCCCATGAGCTACGCACCCCGCTGACCGCAATGCGCACCAACCTGGAGGTGCTCTCCACCCTCGATTTGGCACCCGAACAGCGCAACGAGGTGATCGGCGACGTCATCCGCACCCAGAGCCGCATCGAGGCGACGCTGACCGCGCTGGAGCGGCTGGCCCAGGGCGAACTGACCACGGCCGCGGACTTCGTGCCGTTCGACGTCACCGAACTGCTCGACCGCGCCGCGCACGACGCCGAGCGCATCTACCGCGATCTGAAGGTGTCCCTGGTGCCCTCCCCTGCTGTGCTCATGGTCGGACTACCGGTGGGGCTGCGGCTGGTCATCGACAACGCGATCGCCAACGCCGTCAAGCACGGCGGGGCCACCGAGGTCCAGCTTTCGGTGTCCAGTTCCGCCGACGGCGTTCAGATCGCCGTCGACGACGACGGCAGCGGGGTTCCCGAAGACGAACGGGCCGCGGTGTTCGAGCGGTTCTCCCGCGGCTCGACCGCGTCCCGGTCCGGGTCGGGACTCGGTTTGGCGCTGGTGGCCCAGCAGGCGGAATTGCACGGCGGCACAGCGTCATTGACCACCAGCCCGCTGGGTGGCGCCCGCCTGGTCCTGACCCTGGCCGGCCGTCACGAGTAGAGCCGCTGCCCCTGCCAGGTCGACAAACTGCCGCCGACCGCCAAGGCCAGGGTGACCCCCGCGGCGTCGGCGGCGGGCTCCGGATAGCGCAACTCGCTCACACACGCCAGCGGAGTGCCGAGCGCGTCGTCGGCGACCGATGACGGCCCGAGTTCCATCCGATGTCTCAGCAGCGGCACGCCCGCCACGTCTGCGCGCATGGCGCCGCTCCAAAACCCCTCGCGTTCACCGGTTCTGCCAATCTGCACACGTTCCCTGATCCGCAGGCGGGCCGCGTCGCCCATACCAACCGTGAGCTCGCTGACATGCCGCGCGTTGGCGGCCACGATCGTCGGCTCGGGATCGAGGTCGAGCTCACCGCCTGCCTCGATGTGCCAGCACGCATGTGAGTCGGTGGTGGCGGCACCGGGCAGCGCGACGGTCGCGGCGGCACTGCGCAGCCGCAGCCGCGCACCGGGTTCGACGATGATCCGGATCGAGATGACGTCCCCGCCCAGCGGCGTCGCCGCCGCGGACACCAGGTGCACGGTGTCGGGTTCGGTATGCCGGGCGGCCAGGGCCCCACGGCATTCGATGCGGGGCAGCCGTCCCGGCTGCGCCACCACCACGACATCAGAACGCATTGCGGCTCAGGTGAGTTGACTGACGCGCAGCTGTTCGCGCACCCACGCCAGGACCGGGGACGCCGCCGGATCGTCGGTCAGCGAGATCAACTCCGTTGGCCGGCCCTCGCGGACCTTGGCGGCGTCGCGGCGCATCACCTCCAGGTCGGCGCCCACCAGTGGAGCCAGGTCGGTCTTGTTGACCACCAACAGATCCGAGAACGTCACCCCCGGGCCGCCCTTGCGCGGCACCTTGTCTCCCCCGGCCACGTCGACGACGAAGATCTGGACGTCCACCAACCCGGAGGAGAAGGTCGCGGTCAGGTTGTCGCCGCCGGATTCCACCAGGATCAGATCCAGATCATCGTGCCCGGCGATCAGGTCGTCGATGGCGTCGAGGTTGGCGGTGATGTCGTCGCGGATCGCGGTGTGCGGGCAGCCACCGGTCTGCACGGCGGCGATCCGGTCGTCGGGCAGCACCGCGTGGCGGCGCAGGAAGTCGGCGTCCTCGGTGGTGTAGATGTCGTTGGTCAGCACCGCGAGCGACAGCTCGTCGCGCAGTTGGCGGCACAGCGCGGCCACCAGCGCGGTCTTGCCCGAACCGACCGGACCGCCGATACCGATCCGCAGCGGCTCGCCCGGTTGCCGAGTCCGCTTGGGCCGGTCCGGGTGGGCGTGCGGCTGACCGTCAATGAAATGTGGAGGCATACAGCTTCTTTCAGGAGACGAACAGCGGGCGTTCGCGTTGGGCGTGCCGCTGCGCGAGCTCGTCGAGCAGCGGATCGGACAGGTCGGCCAGTCCCGCGGCGGCCAGGTCGGCGGTGTCTTCGCACAGCTGCGCGAGGCCGAACGTCAGCGCCGCGACGTCGGCGGGATCGAGCGCCAGCAGGCGCTGCGCGGCGGTGGCCGTGCCGGTCATCGTGGTGTACACCAGCGACAGTGCGGTCTGGTGAGGGTCGAGCCCGCTGACCGCCCCGACCCGGCCCGCGGTCACCGCCAGGTGGGGTCGCGGACCGAGCTCGTTCCAGGCCCAGTCCTGTCCCACGGCGGGCCAGACCCGCCGCGCCAGCCGCAGCAGTCCGCGGCCCTGGGCGCGGGAGGCCTGCCGGGACGCGGGTGACGGTGTGCGCGCATCGGTTTCGGCGTCCGCATCGGCCACGGTGAGATCATCGCGGTGCACGGCGGCCGCGACCGACGCGGTCACCAGGCCGCTGGTGCGGATCCGGCGGCGCAGATAGGCCTCCAGCGTCAACAGGTCGACGACCAACCGGCTGGTGACCGCTTCTTCCACCCCGCCGGAATGCACGTGGCCGCCGGTCGGCAGCCGCGAGTCGGCGAGTATCAGCAGGGTGGACAGTGTTGCCATCAGAACAGGAAGTAGCGCTGCGCCATCGGCAGTTCGGTGGCCGGTTGCTCGGCCCACACCTCGCCGTCGATGCGGACGGTGAACGTGTCGGGATCGACCTCGATGCGGGGCTGCGCATTGTTGAGCGGCATCTGCGCCTTGCCGATGGCACGAACATTGCCGACCGCCACCAGCTTTCGGTTGACCGCGATCCGGTCGGCCAGCCCGTCCTCGATGGCCTGCGGGGCGACGAAGTGCACCGACGTGGCGGCCGCGGCCGCCGGTGCGGCACCGAACATCGGGCGCGGCAGCACCGGCTGCGGAGTCGGGATGGAGGCGTTGGCGTCGCCCATCGCCGCCCAGGCGATCATGCCGCCCTTGAGCACCGCGTGCGGGCGCACCCCGAAGAACGCCGGCTCCCACAGCACCAGATCGGCCAGCTTCCCGACCTCGACCGAGCCGACCTCGTGGTCGATGCCGGTGGCCAGCGCCGGGCAGATCGTGTACTTCGCGATGTAGCGGCGCACCCGGTTGTTGTCCGCTGCACCATCACCGTCGAGTGCGCCGCGTCGGCGCTTCATCACATGGGCGGTCTGCCAGGTGCGCAGCACCACCTCGCCGATGCGGCCCATCGCCTGGGAGTCGCTGCCGATCATCGAGATGGCACCGAGGTCGTGCAGCAGATCTTCGGCGGCGATGGTCGACGGCCGGATACGGCTCTCGGCGAACGCGAGATCCTCAGGGACGCTGGGGTTCAGGTGATGGCAGACCATCAGCATGTCGAGGTGTTCGTCGAGGGTATTGACCGTGTGCGGCCGGGTCGGGTTGGTGGAGCTCGGCAGCACGTTCGGATAGGCCGCGACGGTGATGATGTCGGGTGCGTGGCCGCCGCCGGCGCCCTCGGTGTGATACGCGTGGATGTTGCGGCCCTTGATCGCCGCCAGGGTGTCCTCGACGAAGCCGGCTTCGTTGAGCGTGTCGGTGTGGATGTTGACCTGAACCCCGGCGGCCTCGGCCACCGTCAGGCAGGCATCGATCGCGGCAGGCGTGGTGCCCCAGTCCTCGTGCAGCTTGAAACCCGCTGCACCCGAACGCAACTGCTCCCACATCGCCTCGTGGCTGACGGTGTTGCCCTTGCCCAGCAGCGCGATGTTGAGCGGCCAGTGGTCCAGCGACTCCAGCATGCGGGCCAGATGCCAGGCGCCCGGGGTCACCGTGGTGGCCTTCGACCCCTCCGCGGGACCGGTGCCGCCCGCCACGATCGTGGTGATGCCGCTGCCGATGGCCTCGTCCATGATCTGCGGGCAGATCAGGTGGACGTGACAGTCGATCGCCCCGGCGGTGACGATGCGCCCGTTGCCTGCGATGATCTCCGTCGACGGACCGACCACCAGATCGGGGTGCACACCGGACATGATGTCCGGGTTGCCGGCCTTGCCGATGGCGACGATGCGGCCGTCACGAATCCCGATGTCGGCCTTGATGATTCCCCAGTAGTCGATGATCACCGCACCGGTGATCACGGTGTCCGGCGCGCCATCGGCGCGGGTGGCGCGGCCTTGACCCATCGACTCACGCAGCACCTTGCCCCCGCCGAACACCGCCTCGTCGCCGGCCAGGCCGGGGCCGCCGCTGCGATCCTCGGTGATCTCGATGAGAAGGTCGGTGTCGGCCAGGCGGATCCGGTCACCGGTGGTGGGCCCGAACAGTGCGGCGTAGCGGGCCCGGGACAGCCCGGTCATCGATCTACTCTCTTCGCGCAAGCGCTCATCGGCGTCACAACTTTCCGGGTGGGGCGAGGCTCAGTCCGTGAACCTCACGCGAGCCGGCCAGCGGCACCAGCTGAACTCGCTGCGCCACACCGGGTTCGAAGCGAACAGCGGTCCCCGCCGGGATGTCGAACCGGTGCCCGTGCGCGGCGGCTCGGTCGAAGGACAGCGCGGCGTTCGCCTGGGGCAGGTGAACGTGACTGCCGACCTGCACCGGCCGGTCGCCGGTGTTGACGATCTCCAGCTCGATCCGCGCGGCACCGGCGTTGATCTCGATGTCACCGTCGCCGAGGAAAACCTCACCGGGAATCATGGTGTCCTCCGTCAGACTCACGGGATCGGGTGGTGGACGGTGACCAGCTTGGTGCCGTCCGGGAAGGTGGCTTCGACCTGCACGTCGTGCAGCATCTCGGGCACACCCTCCATCACGTCGTCGCGTCCCAGCACGTCACGCCCGGTGACCATCAGCTCGGCCACCGTGCGACCGTCGCGGGCGCCTTCCAGTACGTGATCGGTGATCAGCGCGACCGCTTCGGGGTAGTTGAGCTTCAGCCCGCGCGCCTGTCTGCGCCGGGCGAGGTCGGCGGCATAGGACAGCAGCAACCGGTCGGTTTCGTGCGGTGTCAGTTGCATAGTGCGCGATCCTGCCACGCCCACACGGGATCAGCAGGGCGGGCGAGGCCGCTCAGGCCTCGGGCTCGAGGTTCTGCAGGCGCACCTGTCCGCGGGCGACGAGGCGGTCCTTGTCGTCGCGGATGGTCACCAGCCACAGCTGCTGGCGACGGCCGCGGTGCACGGGCTCGGTCACCCCGTACACGGTGCCGCCGGAGATCGCCCGCAGGAAGTCGGTGTTGTTGTTGACGCCGACGACGTTGCCGCCGCCGTTGGCGGACAGCCACACGAACGCCGATGTGCTGGCCATCGATTCGATCATCGAGCACCACACCCCACCGTGGACGATGCCCATCGGTTGCAGGAGTTTGGGCTGCACGTCCAACTGCGCCTTGGCGCCGTCGACGGTCAGTTCGGTGAACACCAGCCCGAGTTCGTTGTCGAACGGGGCGGAGAAAGCGATCTGTTCGCTCGGCGACTGCTCTGATTGCACGCATCTGTGTCTACACCAGCCGGGCCGAGACGAGGGACGGGCCCCGCGTGTGAACGCGGGGCCCGTCCTCGGCATGGACCGGGGGTTTCTGCAGCCCTCAGAAACTCCGGCTCGGTCCGTTGGTCTGGTCTTCACAGACTAGGCAAGCCTTGCCTAAGTTACAAGACCTACCCCGTGCGGCGCAGCGCCCGGACCGGCAGCCCGAATCCGCTCAGCGCGTCGAGCACCGCCTGGCCGCGCCGCATGCAGGTGACTTCGCCGGTGCCGGTGAGCATCGGCACCTGGGTTGCGGTGATGACCACTGCTGACCCGACCATCTGCCACATGGCCGCCGGCGTGAGCGAACCGCGGCTCAGGTGGTGGAGGCCGTCGAATATGGGCTCCAGCGAGCGATGGCAGCGGTGCGCGGTCCAGGTGGCCAGCGCGAGCTCGTTGGGCAGCCGGACCACGCCGGTGGTCGCGGGATCGTCGGGCAGCACCCGAAGCGTAGGGTCCACGACGGCGGCCCAATCGATCGATCCCTCGGAATCGATGTGCATCCAGAGATTTCCCGGCCCGGCATCCCAGGCCCGCCCCTCGAGGACGAACAGGGTGACCGCCCGGCCCAGAACCGCGTGGGTGAACGTGGCCGCGAGCTGCTGGGCGGCGGCCCGCCGGTCCCCCAGCTCGTCGGCCACCGACTCGAACATGGCAGCCAGCCGCCCGGAGGTCACCGAATCCAGCGGCCACCAGCGGCGGCGGGACACATCGGCCATCACCGCCACCCCGTGGACCCGGGGCGACTCCGGGCTCAGGTCGCGCAATCGGCGGCTGGATTCGTGCAACGGCAGGACCCGGCGAATGGTCATCCCGTCGATCAACGGGTCAAGCACGGCTGCGGTCACGACACCTCCTCATCTATGGTTAGGTAAGCCTAACCATAAGAAGGGATGGCAAGCCTGTGTGGCTACTGTGAGTGCCGTCACAACTCTGGCCGTTTTTTGCCGGGTGGCCTGCACCGACCCGGCCGCCGACGGCCCCGCGGGAACACCACCGTCCGGAGCGGAGTTGATCGACTTGTTGGATACGACGCGCGGTAGTAATCGGGAGTACTCTGATTTGACTGCCTACGGAGATGAACGGAAATGGCCAAGTTGACTCGTCTCGGCGAACTTGAACGCGCGGTGATGGACCACTTGTGGGCCGCTGGTGAGCCGTTGACGGTTCGTCAGGTCCACGAGGCGCTCTGTACCGAACGGGACCTGGCCTACACCACGGTGATGACCGTCCTGCAGCGCCTCGCCCGCAAGAATCTGGTCTCCCAGATCCGGGATGACCGCGCCCACCAGTACGCACCGGTCCACGGCCGCGACGAACTGGTCGCCGGCCTGATGGTCGACGCGCTGGATCAGGCCTCCGACTCCGGCGGCCGGCAGGCCGCCCTGGTGCACTTCGTCGAGCGGGTGGGCGTCGACGAGGCGGACGCATTGCGGCGCGCCTTGGCGGAATTGGAGTCCAAGCACCGTTCCACCTGGCCCGCTGGCGGCATGCCCAGCGCCTGAGGGACAATTTCAGCGTGTCCGCGCTGGCCTTCACCTTCCTCGCCTTGATGCTGGTCGGTCCTGTGCCTGCGCTGCTGGCCCGGGCCTCATGGCCGATGCGCGCGCCGCGGGCCGCGATCGTTCTCTGGCAGTCGATTGCGGTGGCCGCGGTGCTCTCCGCATTCAGCGCCGGACTGGCCATCGCCAGCCGGCTGTTCGCCCCCGGCCCGGACGGCCGACCCACCGCGACGATCACCAGCGAGATCGAAGTGCTGGGCTGGCCGCTGTGGTCGGTATACGTCGTGGTCTTCGCGATAACCCTGCTCATCGGCGCCCGGCTGGTGGTCGCGGCGGTACAGGTCGCCGTCGCCACCCGGCGCCGCCGGGCGCACCACCGGATGGTCGTCGACCTGCTGGGCGACTGCCGGCACGGCATGCACGGGCTGCGGGTGCTCGACGTGTCCGAACCGCTGGCCTACTGCCTGCCCGGAGTGCGCAGCCGGGTCGTGCTCAGCCAGGGCACCCTGTCGGCGTTGAGCGACACCGAACTCACCGCGATCCTCAGCCATGAGCGGGCGCATCTGCGGGCCCGCCACGATCTGGTGCTCGAAGCGTTCATCGCCGTGCACACCGCGTTTCCCCGCTTCGTCCGCAGCGGCAGCGCGCTCACTGCGGTTCGGCTGCTCGTCGAGATGCTCGCCGACGATGCCGCGGTGCGCACTGCCGGGCCCGCTCCGCTGGCCCGCGCCCTGGTCGCCTGCGCGGCGGCCCGCACCCCGAAGGGTGCGCTGGCCGGTGGCGGCCCGACCACGCTGATCCGGGTGCGCCGGCTGGCCGGCGAGGGAAACAGCCTGGCGCTGTCGCTGGCCGCCTACGCCACGGCGGCCGCGGTGCTCGTGGTGCCGACGGTCGCGGTAGCGGTGCCGTGGCTGACCGAGCTGCACCGACTATTTCTTTCCTGAATCTGTTCTGCCACAACAAAATCCACACAATCGAAAGGCGCGAGATGAGCTCACCGCAAACGGACGGTACTGCACAGATCGGTGTTACCGGAATGGCGGTGATGGGATCGAACATCGCGCGGAACTTCGCCCACCACGGTTATACCGTCGCCTTGCACAACCGGTCGGTAGCCAAGACCGATGCCGTGCTCGCCGAGCACGGTTCCGAGGGCAACTTCGTGCGCACCGAGACGATGGCCGAATTCGCCGCCGCGCTGGAGAAGCCGCGCCGCGCGCTGATCATGGTCAAGGCCGGCGACCCCACCGACGCGGTGATCAACGAGCTCTGCGAGGTCTTCGAGCCGGGCGACATCATCATCGACGGCGGCAACGCGCTCTACACCGACACAATCCGCCGCGAGAAGGCGGTTCGCGAGCGCGGCCTGCACTTCGTCGGCGCCGGCATTTCCGGCGGTGAGGAAGGCGCGCTGAAGGGTCCGTCGATCATGCCGGGCGGGCCTGCAGAGTCCTACAAGTCGCTGGGGCCGCTGCTCGAGGAGATCTCCGCGCACGTCGACGGCGTTCCGTGCTGCACCCACATCGGCCCCGACGGTGCCGGCCACTTCGTGAAGATGGTGCACAACGGCATCGAGTACTCCGACATGCAGCTCATCGGCGAGGCCTACCAGCTGCTGCGTGACGGGCTCGGCAAGACCGCACCCGAGATCGCCGAGATCTTCGCGGAGTGGAATAAGGGCGATCTGGACAGCTACCTGATCGAGATCACCGCCGAGGTGCTGCGCCAGACCGACGCCAAGACCGGCAAGCCGCTGGTCGACGTCATCGTCGACGAGGCCGAGCAGAAGGGCACCGGGCGCTGGACGGTCAAGTCGGCGCTGGACCTCGGGGTGCCGGTGACCGGTATCGCCGAGGCGGTCTTCGCCCGCGCACTGTCCGGCTCGGTCCCCCAGCGCAAGGCGACGACCGGCCTGGCCTCCGGAAACCTCGGCGAAAAGCCTAGTGACGCAGCGCAATTCATCGATGACGTCAGCAAGGCGCTCTACGCCTCGAAGATCATCGCCTACGCCCAGGGCTTCAACCAGATCCAGGCCGGCAGCGCCGAATACAACTGGGACATCACCCTCGGCGACATGGCCACCATCTGGCGCGGCGGCTGCATCATCCGGGCCAAGTTCCTCAACCGGATCAAGGAGGCCTACGACGAGAACGCCGAACTGGCCACACTGATCGCCGCACCGTACTTCCGCGAGGCGGTCGAAGCGGGGATCGACAGCTGGCGTCGCGTCGTGGCCAAGGCCACCGAGCTGGGCATCCCGGTCCCCGGCTTCGCCTCGGCGCTGTCCTACTACGACGCGTTGCGCACCGAGCGGCTGCCCGCGGCGCTGACCCAGGGCCTGCGCGACTTCTTCGGCGCGCACACCTACGGCCGGACCGACGCCGACCCGGCCGCCCGATTCCACACCCTGTGGAGCGGTGACCGCAGCGAAGTCGAGGCGTAGCGCCGTTAGGCTGATCGGGTGCGCTTTCTCGACGGCCAGCTACCTCAATACGACCTGACCTACGACGACGTCTTCGTCGTTCCCAGCCGATCCGACGTCGCGTCCCGGTTCGATGTCGACCTGTCGACCTCCGACGGCACGGGGACGACCATCCCGGTCGTGGTGGCCAACATGACCGCGGTGGCGGGCCGCCGAATGGCCGAGACGGTGGCCCGCCGCGGCGGCATCGTGGTGCTGCCGCAGGACCTGCCGATCGACGCGGTCAAGCACACCGTCGACTTCGTCAAGAGCCGCGACCTGGTGGCCGACACCCCGGTGGTGCTGGCGCCTGACGACTCGGTGTCCGACGCTGTCGCGCTGATCCACAAGCGGGCCCACGGGGTGGCCGTGGTGGTGTTCGAGGGCAGGCCCATCGGCCTGGTCACCGAAGCCGCCACCGTCGGCGTCGACCGGTTCGCGCGCGTGCGCGACATCGCAGTCACCGACTTCGTGACCGCTCCGGCGCACACCGAACCCCGACAGGTGTTCGAGCTGCTCGAGCACGCCCCCGTCGACGTGGCCGTCCTCACCGATGCCGACGGCGCCCTGGCCGGGGTGCTGACCCGCATCGGCGCCATCCGCGCGGGTATCTATACCCCGGCCGTCGACGCGACGGGCCGGCTGCGGATCGCCGCCGCGGTGGGCATCAACGGCGACGTGGCCGCCAAGGCGCGGGCGCTGGCCGAGGCCGGCGTCGACGTGCTGGTGGTCGACACCGCGCACGGCCACCAGCTCAAGATGCTCGACGCGATCAAGGCCGTGTCGTCGCTGGACCTCGGCGTCCCACTGGCGGCCGGCAACGTCGTCTCCGCCGAAGGGACGCGCGACCTGATCGGGGCCGGCGCCTCCATCGTCAAGGTGGGGGTCGGCCCCGGCGCCATGTGCACCACCCGGATGATGACCGGCGTCGGGCGCCCGCAATTCTCGGCCGTTGTCGAATGCTCCTCTGCTGCACGAGAACTCGGCGCTCACGTGTGGGCTGACGGCGGCGTGCGGCATCCACGCGACGTGGCGCTGGCGCTGGCGGCGGGCGCGTCGAATGTGATGATCGGGTCCTGGTTCGCCGGCACCTACGAATCCCCCGGCGACCTGATGCGCGACCGCGACGGCCGGCCCTACAAGGAGAGCTACGGCATGGCCTCCAAGCGAGCCGTGGCCGCTCGCACCAGCGCCGACAACGCCTTCGACCGGGCCCGCAAGGCGCTCTTCGAGGAGGGCATCTCGACCTCGCGGATGGCGCTGGACCCCGAACGCGGCGGCGTCGAGGACCTGCTCGACCACATCACCTCCGGAGTCCGCAGCACCTGCACCTACGTCGGCGCCACCACCATCGCCGAACTGCACGAACGGGTGGTGCTGGGCATCCAGTCGGCGGCCGGGTTCGCCGAGGGGCATCCCCTGCCGACCGGCTGGTGAGCCGGTCACCGTCCGCGAAGCCGCTAACATAGGGATTTGTTCTGCTCCCCGAGGAAAGGGAACCTGTGCCGCAGGCACCCATTGAGGTCCCCGCGGATCGGGCTGCCTGGGGCGAGCGCCCCGCAGACGAGGCCGAGGCCGAACCTTCTTCTAGCCGGCCGGGCATGTGGCCCGGCTGCCCCACCCGCTCATGACCGCCATGTACACCGCGCTGAGCCTGTTGGCGATCGTCGTGCTGACCCTCGGAACGGCGTTGTTCGTCGCCGCCGAATTCTCGCTGACCGCCCTGGAACGCAGCACCGTCGACGCGAACGCCCGCAGCGGTGACCGCAGCGACCAGAACGTCGCGAAAGCGCATCGCACGCTGTCCTTCCAGCTGTCCGGCGCCCAGATCGGTATCTCGATCACCACGCTGGCCACCGGCTACCTGGCCGAGCCCGTCCTGGCCCGGTTGCTCCATCCGGTCCTCGACCTGCTGCATGTGCCGCAGCGGGCGGCCGCCGGGATCTCACTGGCCCTGGCGATCCTGATCGCCACCTCGTTGTCGATGGTGTTCGGCGAACTGGTGCCCAAGAATCTCGCGGTCGCGCGGCCGGTGCCGACCGCCCGCGCCACGGCCGGATTCCAGCTGATGTTCTCGAAGGTGATGACCCCGATCATCAAGCTCACCAACGGCACCGCGAACTGGATCCTGCGGCGGATGGGCATCGAACCGGCCGAGGAACTGCGCTCGGCGCGCTCCCCCGAGGAACTCGGGTCGCTGGTCCGCAGTTCGGCCGAGCACGGCTCGCTCGACGAAGCTACCGCGGCGCTGGTGAACCGGTCGCTGCAGTTCGGGTCGCGGATTGCCGAGGAGTTCATGACGCCGCGCACCGAAATCGAGGCGCTGGACGCCGACAGCACCGTCGCCGACCTGGTCACCGCCTCGGCGAGCACCGGCTTCTCCCGCTTCCCCATCATCCGCGGCGACCTGGACGAAACGATCGGCCTGGTGCACGTCAAGCAGGTATTCGGCGTGCCCGCGGACGAACGGTCGACCACCCGGCTGGTGTCGCTGGCGATCCCGGTGCCTACGGTCCCGGCGTCGCTGGACGGCGACGCGCTGATGGCCCAGCTACGCGCCCACGGCCTGCAGACCGCGATGGTGGTCGACGAATACGGGGGCACCGCGGGCATGGTCACCGTCGAGGACCTGATCGAAGAGATCGTCGGCGACGTCCGCGACGAGCACGACGACTCCACACCCGACTTCCAGAAGGCAGGGCAGGGCTGGCGGGTGTCGGGGCTGCTGCGCATCGACGAGGTCTCCGAAGCGACCGGATTCCGCGCCCCCGAAGGCGAATACGAAACGATCGGCGGGCTGGTGCTGGAGAAGCTGGGCCACATTCCCGAGCCCGGCGAATCGGTCGAACTGTCCGCCTTCGACCCGGACGGCCTCTTCGACGACCCGGTCCACTGGCGGGCCACCGTCGTCGAGATGGACGGCCGCCGGATCGATCAGCTCGTGCTGACCGAGTTGGGACGCCGCGGCGACACCGGGCGGGAGCGCTGATGGGCGACTTCCTGGGCGTTCTGCTGACCATCGCGCTGCTGGGCGCCAACGCCTTCTTCGTCGGCTCCGAGTTCGCGCTGATCTCGGCCCGCCGCGACCGACTGGAAGCCCTTGCCGAACAAGGCAAACGGAGCGCGGTCACCGTGCTGCGGGCCGGTGAGCAACTGTCCCTGATGCTGGCCGGCGCCCAACTGGGCATCACCGTGTGTTCGATCCTGCTCGGCCGGGTCGGCGAGCCCGCGGTGGCCCACCTGTTGGAGAAGCCGTTCGATCTGGTCGGGGTTCCCGACGCCGTCCTGCACACCGTGTCGTTCGTGGTGGCACTCGGCGTCGTGGTGACGTTGCACGTGCTGCTCGGCGAGATGGTGCCCAAGAACATCGCGATCGCCGGTCCGGAGAAGACGGCGATGCTCGTGATCCCGGTGTATCTGGTCTACGTGCGGTTCGCCCGGCCGTTCATCGGGTTCTACAACTGGGCGGCCAACACCACGTTGCGCGCCTTCGGCGTCGAAGCCAAGGACGAACTCGACGTCACCGTGTCCACCGTGGAGCTCGCGGAGATGATCGCCGAATCGCGATCCGAAGGGCTGCTGGACCCCGAGGAGCACATGCGGCTGACCAGGGCGCTGCAGATCCGCAACCGGGTGGTCAACGATGTGGCCGTCCCGGTGCGCGACATCCGCGCCGTCCCGGTCGCCCGGCCCGGCGGCGGCCCGGCGGTCAGCGCCATCGAGCAGGCGCTCAACGAGACGGGCTACTCCCGGTTCCCGGTCACCGATGCGAGCGGCGACTTCATCGGCTTCGTCCACATCAAGGACATCCTCGACCAGATCGACGAGCGCGACGCGGTCGTCGACGGCGCCGTGGTGCGTCCACTGCCGCGGGTGCCCGCCGACATGCCGCTGCCGGACGCGCTGTCCCAGCTGCGCCGCGACAACAGCCACCTGGCGCTGGTCACCGACGGCGACCAGACGGTATGCGCCATGGTCGCGCTCGAGGACCTGGTCGAGGACCTGATCGGCACGGTGCGCGACGGGATGCACCGTGCCTGACGGCCCGCTGGCCGAACACACCTGGCTGGGGATGGCGGCGGCTCACCGCGCCCGGGTGGAGAGGTTCACCGGCCCGCATCTGCAGCGCGCCCGCCGCGGCGAGGCGCACCCGGTCTGGGATTTCCTGTTCACCTACTACAGCCTGCGACCGCGCCAGCTGCGGGTATGGCACCCCGGCTTCGGCACCTCGCTGGCCGGCACGGCGGGTGCGGAATATCTCGACCGCGCGGGCTATCAGGCCGCGCCCGGCGGCGTGACCGTCGGCGCCGACTTCCTGCACTCCCGGCTGTCCACGATCGGTTTCGTGGCCGACCTGCTGCGCGGCACCGCGGCGCGGGCGCCGCAGTTCGGCTGCTTCGGTCTGCACGAGTGGGCGATGGTCTACCGCTCCGACGCGGTTCGCCACGGCGCGGTGCCGCTGCGACTCGGCGGGCCGGGTACCGATGCGGTGGTCGAGTCGATGCCGCTGCGCTGCACACATTTCGACGCCTATCGGTTCTTCACGGCCGCGGCTGCGCCACGCAACCGCGGGGTACCGACCCGCGCCGCGCAGCGCGACACCGAACAGCCAGGCTGTCTGCACGCGAACATGGATCTGTACAAGTGGTGCTTCAAGCTCGGGCCGCTGGTGAATTCGGAGTTGCTGGTGGACTGCCTGGAGCTGGCCGCGGACGCCCGTGAGCTCGACATGCGGGCGAGCCCCTATGACTTGTCGGACTTCGGGTTTGAGCCCATCACCGTCGAGGAACCTGCCGGGCGGGCGGAATACGTGCGGTGCCAGGGAGTTATAGCCGAGCGCGCGGCGCCGTTGCGGGCGGCGCTGCTGGCGTGGTGTGAGCGGCTGCTGGGTGCGGAGGTGGCCTACGACACTCTGTCGGAGGGGTTCCTACCTGCGGGTAAGATGAATTGATTGTCGTGAGGGAGGACAGATGAGCGATCGCGTGCCCGTGGGCAACCTGCGTGTGGCGCAGGTGTTGTACGACTTCATCACCAACGAGGCGCTGCCCGGCACCGGGATTGATGCCGACAGCTTCTGGGCCGGGGTGGACAAGGTCGTCACCGACCTGACGCCGCAGAATCAGGATCTGCTCGCCCGCCGCGATGATCTGCAGGCGCAGATCGACAGGTGGCATCGGCAGCGGATCATCGGCGGCATCGACCCCGGTGAGTACCAGCAGTTCCTCACCGATATCGGCTACCTGCAGCCCGATCCGGGTGACTTCAGCATCACCACCTCCGGCGTGGACGACGAGATCACCACCACCGCCGGCCCGCAGCTGGTGGTTCCGATCCTCAACGCCCGCTTCGCGCTCAACGCCGCGAACGCCCGCTGGGGTTCGCTGTACGACGCCCTCTACGGCACCGACGTCATCAGCACCGAGGGCGGCGCCGAGCCGGGCAGCAGCTACAACCGAGTCCGCGGCGACAAGGTGATCGCCTACGCCCGGGACTTCCTCGACAAGGCCGTTCCGCTGGCGTCGGGTTCATGGGCCGACGCGACCGGCATCAGCGTCGCCGATGGCGCCCTCGAGATCGCGCTGGGCGACGAGTCCACCGGGCTGGCCAGCCCGGAGAAGTTCGTCGGTTACACCGGCGATCTCGGCCAACCCGCCTGGTCGGTGCTGTTGGTCAACAACGGCCTGCACATCGAGATCCTGATCGACCCCGAATCGCCCGTCGGCAAGACCGACAAAGCCGGCGTCAAGGACGTCGTGCTGGAGTCCGCGATCACCACGATCATGGACTTCGAGGACTCGGTGGCTGCCGTCGACGCCGACGACAAGGTGCTCGGCTACCGCAACTGGCTCGGCCTGAACAGGGGCGACCTGGCCGAAGAGGTCAGCAAGGGCGGCAAGAGCTTCACCCGCGTGCTCAACGACGACCGGACCTACAAGACGCCGGGCGACGGAGAGTTGACGCTGCCCGGACGCAGCCTGCTGTTCGTCCGCAACGTGGGTCACCTGATGACCAACGACGCGATTGTGGATGCTGACGGGAACGAGATTCCCGAAGGAATCCAGGATGCGCTGTTCACCAGCCTGATCGCGGTGCACGGACTCAAGGTGGAGGACGGCAGCCCGCGGCAGAACAGCCGCACCGGCTCGATCTACATTGTGAAGCCCAAGATGCACGGGCCGGACGAGGTCGCCTTCACCTGCGAACTGTTCAGCCGCGTCGAGGACGTGCTGGGCCTGCCGCAGAACACCATCAAGGTCGGCATCATGGACGAGGAGCGCCGCACCTCGGCGAACCTCAAGGCCTGCATCAAGGCCGCCGCCGACCGGGTGGCGTTCATCAACACGGGCTTCCTGGACCGCACCGGCGACGAGATCCACACGTCGATGGAAGCCGGCCCGATGATCCGTAAGGGCGCCATGAAGTCCCAGCCGTGGATCAAGGCCTACGAGGACCAGAACGTCGACATCGGCCTGGCGACCGGGTTCTCCGGCAAGGCGCAGATCGGCAAGGGCATGTGGGCGATGACCGATCTGATGGCCGACATGGTCGAGCAGAAGATCGGCCAGCCCCGCTCAGGCGCCACCACCGCGTGGGTGCCGTCGCCGACGGCGGCCACCCTGCACGCCATGCACTACCACTACGTCGACGTCTACGAGGTGCACAAGGAGCTCGCCGGCAAGACCCGCACCAGCATCGACGAGTTGCTGACGATCCCGCTCGCCAAGGAGTTGGCGTGGTCGCCGGAGGAGATCCACGAAGAGGTGGACAACAACTGCCAGTCGATCCTGGGCTACGTGGTGCGCTGGATCGACGCCGGTGTCGGCTGCTCCAAGGTGCCTGACATCCACGACGTCGCGCTGATGGAAGACCGTGCGACGCTGCGTATTTCGAGCCAGCTGCTGGCGAACTGGCTGCGCCACGGTGTGATCACCGAGGACGCCGTGCGGGAAAGCCTGCGCCGGATGGCGGCGGTGGTCGACGAGCAGAACGCGTCCGATCCCGACTTCAAGCCGATGGCGACGGATCCGGACAACAGCATCGCCTTCCAGGCCGCCCAGGAGCTGATCCTGGCCGGCGCCGCACAGCCCAACGGCTACACCGAGCCGATCCTGCACCGGCGCCGCCGGGAGTACAAGGCCAGCATCGGCGCCTGACAAGCACGTCCGCACCGCATCACCGTTGACAGGGAAGAGGATCAAGCACCGCCATGGGCAGGCACAGCAGACCGGGTCCCGGGGGTTCATTCGGTGACGAGCCTGCCGACGACAATCCGACCGGTCGCTTCGCCCGTCGCGATGACTCCGATGGCCCCGACGCCGATGACGCACCTGCCGACACCGGCTCGTCGCCGCTGACCGACACCGCCCGGCGCAGAATCGCTTTCGAGGGCGGCCACCGCAGCGAGAGCGGCCGCCGCGGGGTGAGCCTCGGGGTGATCGCGGCACTGATCACGGTCGTGGTGGTGGTCGGCGCGGTGATCCTGTGGCGGTTCTTCGGCGATGCGCTGTCCCATCGGTCGACCGACGCCGCTCAGAAGTGTCTGGGCGGCACCCTCAACGTCGGGGTGGTCGCCGACCCGTCGATCGTCGACAACGTCAGCAAGTTCGCCCAGGGCTTCAACGCCACGGTCACCCCGGTCGGGGATCGCTGTGTGAAAATGGTTGTCACCGCGGCCGACTCGGATCGGGTGGTCGACGGATTCGTGTCCAACTGGCCCGGTGATCTCGGCGAGCGTCCGGCGCTGTGGATCCCGGCCAGTTCCATCGGTGCGGCTCGCCTGCAGTCCACGGCGGGCAAGGAAGTCGTCAGCGACGCGCGCTCACTGGTCAGCTCACCCGTGGTGCTCGCGGTGCGACCGCAGCTCAAAGACGCCCTGGGACAGCAGGGTTGGTCGGCGCTGCCGGGCTTGCAGTCCAACCCGGCGGCGCTCGACGGCCTGAACCTGCCCGGCTGGGGATCGCTGCGACTGGCGCTGCCCACCGTCGGGAATGCCGACGCCACGTATCTGGCCGCCGAAGCGGTGGCCTCGGCGTCGGCGCCGCCGAACGCACCGGCCACCGCCGGCATCGGCGCGGTCAACGGTCTGGTCGCCGGGCAGCCCAAGCTCGCCGACGACACCACCGACACGGCCTGGAAGTCCCTGCTGGGTTCCGGGGACCCCGGTGCGCCAGTTCACGCGGTGGCGACCACCGAGCAGCAGTTGTTCGCCCGCGCGTCGTCGACGCCGGACGCCAAAAACAGTGTCGCCGAATGGTTGCCGTCGGGACCGGTGGCCCTGGCCGACTACCCCACCGTCTTGCTGGCCGGGACCTGGTTGTCCGAGGAGCAGGTCAGTGCGGCCAGCCAGTTCGCCCGGTTCATGCGTAAACCCGAACAGCTCAGCGTCCTGGCGAAGGCCGGCTTCCGGGCCGAAGGCACCAACCCGCCGGGCAACGATGTGGTGAGCTTCCCGCAACTGGGATCGCCACTAACCATCGAGGACGAGTCGGTGCGGGCCACGCTGGCCGCGGCGGTGTCCACCCCTGCCACCGGGTCGGCCACCACGATCATGCTCAACCAGGCGATGGGTACCGACGAAGGCGGCAAGTCGCGGCTGGCCAATGTGGTGACAGCACTGACCAACCGGATCGGCGCGCTGCCGTCGAACGCGGCGGTGGGGTTGTGGACGTTCAACGGTGTCGAAGGCAAGTCGGCGGTGCCGATGGGGCCGCTGACCGACGACGTCAACGGGCAGCCCCGCTCGGCCGCACTGACCGGCACGCTGGGCGGTTTGTCACCGTCGGGCAGCGGTGCCGTGTCGTTCACGACGTTGCGGCTGGCCTACGGCGAGGCGCTGGCGAACTTCCGTCAGGGCCAGACCAATTCGATGCTGGTGATCACGCAGGGTCCGCACACCGATCAGACGCTGGACGGCCCCGGGCTGGTTCAGTACGTGAAGTCGGCGGCCGATCCGGCCAAGCCGGTGGCGATCAACGTCATCGACTTCGGTGACGACTCCGACCGGTCGACGTGGGAAGCGGTCGCCCAAGCCTCGGGCGGCACGTATCAGAATGTCGCCACGTCCGATTCGCCGGATCTGGCGACGGCCGTGTCAACTCTGTTGTCCTAATCGTTTAGGCGAGCCGCAGTAACTGTCTGACGCCCGCGGTGAATTCGTCGGGCACCTCGATCTGTGGGTAGTGGCCGATGCCGGCCAGCTCGATCACTTCAGCCGCGGGCCGCAACTCCCGCAGGCCGGCCAGGACGTTGGTGGTGGCCACAGGATCGCCGGTGGCCCAGAGGAATCCGAGCGGCTTGTCCCAGTCGCGAACGGCCCCGTGCCACCGATCGGCGAAGCGCACCCGTTCGTTGAGGTAGGCACACAGCAGGTTCAGGATGCGGTGGCCGTCGTCGCGCGCCAGCAGCGCCCACTGTGCCTGCGCCTCCTCGTCCGACAGCGGATGCGCGGCGCTGAACAGCTTCGCGAAGCCGCGCAGGAAGCCCCGCTCGTTGGTGAGCCGGGCGAACAGCGGGCCGAGCGGGCCGCGCAGGATCTTCTGGCTGGGGCGTAGGCTGGCGCGCTCGATGATGACGCTGCCGTTGGTGAGGACGGCGCGCTGGATGTCGAAGGGCAGCGTGCCGGCGACGTCGCGGGCCAGCAGCTCGGTGGCCACCGAGGTGCCCATGTCATGGGCGAGCAGAACCACCGGACCCGGTGCGGCGTCGGCGACGACCTGTTGCACGATGTCGGCCTGCTCGAGCAGGCTGTAGCGATGCGGGCGGGGCTTGTCCGACAGTCCGAAGCCGAGGAAGTCCAGCGTCAGCCAGGCCTGGTCGCCGAGACGCTCGACGACCCCGCGGAAATCGTAAGAGCTCGACGGGAAGCCGTGCAGCAGAAGGACAGCAGGACCTCTGCCGTGCTGGGACCGGACGAAGACAGAGCCTGCGGTGGTGGACAGCATCCGGCCACCCTCTTGCCACTGGCGAACGCTGGCGGGCAACACGGATTGCACGTTATCAGCCGTTGATTGAGTACTGAGAGCGAAATCCGAGCGGAATTGTCGCTCTCAGTACTATCTCAACGCACTTGCTAGGCGAACGCCTCCACCGGCGGGCACGAGCACACCAGGTTCCGGTCGCCGTACGCCCCGTCGATGCGTCGCACCGGCGGCCACACCTTCGGCCGAAATCCCTTGCCCAGCGGGTAGGCCGCCTGCTCACGGGTGTACGGATGAGTCCACTCGTCGACCAGCAGGCATTCGGCGGTGTGCGGCGAATTGCGCAGCGGATTGTCCTCGGCCGGCCACTCCCCCGAGCCGACCTTGTCGATCTCTGCGCGGATCGCGATCATCGCCTCGCAGAACGCGTCCACCTCGGTCAGGCTTTCACTTTCGGTCGGCTCCACCATCAGCGTGCCGGCCACCGGGAAGCTCATGGTCGGCGCGTGGAAACCGAAGTCCGCCAACCGCTTCGCCACATCGTCGACGGTCACGCCGGTGGCCTTGGTGATGCCCCGCAGGTCGAGGATGCACTCATGGGCGACCATGCCGTTCTCGCCGGTGTAGAGCACCGGGTAGTACTCGTCGAGGCGGCGCGCGATGTAGTTGGCCGAGGCGATCGCGGTCAGCGTGGCATCGCGCAGACCGCCGGCGCCCATCATCCGGATGTATGCCCACGTGATCGGCAGGATGGACGCCGACCCGTACGGGGCCGCCGACACCGGATGTCCCTTCGGCAGCTCCTCGGCCATCGGGTGGCCGGGCAGGAACGCCGCCAGGTGCGACCGCACCGCGACCGGGCCGACGCCGGGGCCGCCGCCGCCGTGCGGGATGCAGAACGTCTTGTGCAGGTTCAGATGGCTGACGTCGCCGCCGAACTTGCCCGGCCGGGCCAGCCCGACAAGGGCATTGAGGTTGGCGCCGTCGACGTACACCTGCCCGCCGGCGTCGTGCACCGCGGCGCAGATGTTGGCGATGTCGTGCTCGTAAACCCCGTGCGTGGACGGGTAGGTGATCATCAGCGCGGCCAGCCGCTCGGCATGCTCGCTCACCTTGGCGCGCAGATCGTCGAGGTCGACGTCACCGTTCTCCCGGCAGGCCACCACGACCACCCGCATGCCGACCATCGCCGCGGACGCGGCGTTGGTACCGTGTGCGCTGGACGGGATCAGGCAGACATCGCGGCCGGTGTCGCCGTTGGCCAGGTGATACTCCCGGATGGCCAGCAGTCCGGCGTATTCACCCTGCGATCCGGCGTTGGGCTGCAACGAGATTGCGTCGTACCCGGTCAGCCCGGTCAGCCAGCCCTCCAGATCGGCGATCAGCTTGCGCATGCCCGGGGTGTCACCGGCCGGGGCGAACGGATGCTGCTTGCCGAATTCCGGCCAGGTGATGGACTCCATCTCGGCGGCGGCGTTGAGCTTCATCGTGCACGACCCGAGCGGGATCATGCTGCGGTCCAGCGCGATGTCCTTGTCGGACAGCGTGCGCAGGTAGCGCATCATCTCGGTTTCGGTGCGGTACCGGTGGAACGCCGGGTGGGTCAGGAATTCGCTTGTCCGCGACTCGATTTCGGGACCGGCGTAATCGCCTGCCAGGCCGGCGCCGAACGCCTCCAGCACCAGGGCGACATGAGTCGAAGTGGTGGCCTCGTCGCACGTGACCGACACGTGGTCGGCGTCCACCCGCCAGATGTTGATGCCGCGGCCCTTGGCCTCGGCCTGCACCGCGGCAGCGCGGTTCGGGACGTGCACCAGCACGGTGTCGAAGAAGGTGTCGTGCACCACCTCGACGCCGGCCGCGCTCAGGCCGGCGGCCAGTGCGCGGGCGTGCCCATGGACGCGCCGGGCGATCCCGGTCAGGCCCTGGGGACCGTGGTAGCTGGCGTACGACGCGGCCATCACCGCCAACAGCACCTGGGCGGTACAGATGTTGGAGGTCGCCTTGTCGCGGCGGATGTGCTGTTCGCGGGTCTGCAGCGCCAGGCGGAACGCCGCGTTCCCATCAGCGTCCACCGACACCCCAACGAGGCGGCCGGGCAGCTGACGGGCGTGCTTGTTGTGCACCGCAAGGAAACCGGCGTGCGGTCCGCCGAATCCCATTGGCACACCGAATCTCTGCGCGCTTCCGAACGCGACGTCGGCGCCCACCTCACCCGGCGGGGCGATCAGCGTCATCGCCAACAGGTCGGCGCCCAGCGCCACCAGCGCACCGCGCTCGTGGGCCTGCTCGACCAGCTTGGACCAGTCGGTCACCCGACCGCTGGCGCCGGGCAGCTGAGCGATGACGCCGAAGAACTCACCCTCGGGAAGCCCGTTTCGCAAGTCCGCCGTGACGATCTCGATGCCCAGCGGCTCCGCGCGGGTCGCCAGGATGGCCGCGGTCTGGGCGAACATGTCCTCGTCGACGGCAAGCCGGTTGGCCGATCCACGCGACGCGCGGTGCATCAGCGTCATCGCCTCGGCGGCCGCCGTGGACTCGTCGAGCATCGAGGCATTGGCCAGATCCAGCCCGGTCAGGTCGGCGATCATGGTCTGGAAGTTCAGCAGCACCTCGAGCCGGCCCTGGCTGATCTCCGGCTGATATGGCGTGTACGCGGTGTACCAGGCGGGGTTCTCCAGGATGTTGCGCAGCAGCACCGGCGGGGTGAGCGTGTCGTAGTAGCCCTGCCCGATCATCGACACCGCGATGGTGTTGGTGTCGGCGAGCGCCCGCAACTCGGCCAGCGCCTCATGCTCGCCGACCGCCGCGGGCAGCTGATCGAGGCCGGGTGCGATGCCGTCTGCGGAGAGCGCGTCGAGGATGCCCGCAGGCAGCGCCTTGGCCGCCAGTTCCTCGAGCGAGGCGACCCCGATCACGTCGAGCATGGTGGCCAACGCATCGGAATCGGGTCCGATGTGACGATCGGCGAAGGTGGGCTGGCTGTGATTGGACACGGGACTCCTGACTTACGGCGCAGCCGTCAGCGGCGTCCTCTCCCTCTGTCGTCGACCCGGACCGGGCGCCTGAGAGATTCGGTCAGCCCGCGCGTCAGCGGTGCTGCCTTTCCCCATGGGCGGGCGACCGTGAGGTCACCGCTTTCCAGAGGCATCGTGGCCAGGCGCGGTCCGGGTGCCTGAGAGGTTGACGGAGAGGTGTTGCTCCTTCGGCGTCCGTGACTGGCTGCCACGAAACTCTCCCGCGCGAGGGCGATACAGAGGAGATTCTAGCTGCTAACCGATCTTGCGGTCGCGGCTCTTCCGCCGGGACGCCAGCTCGTCCTCCGGCGAGGCGATCGACTCGCCACCGTCGGCCCGCTCGCCGGGGAAGTCGGCGATCGCGCCGGACAATTCCCGCATGGCGCCGCTGACCGCGATGCCGAACACGCCCTGGCCGCCCTGCAGCAGGTCGACCACCTCTTCGGCCGACGTGCACTCGTACACCGTTGTGCCGTCAGAGAACAGGGTGATGTTGGCCAGATCCTGTACGCCGCGCTGACGCAGATGGTCGACGGCGACGCGGATGTTGTGCAGTGAGATGCCCGTATCGAGCAGACGCTTGACGATCTTGAGGACCAGGATGTCCTTGAACGAGTACAGCCGCTGGCTGCCGGAGCCGGCCGCACCGCGGATGGACGGCACCACCAGTGAGGTGCGCGCCCAGTAGTCCAACTGGCGGTAGGTGATTCCGGCGATCTGGCAGGCGCTCGGCCCGCGGTAGCCGACCAATTCGTCGGGAACCGAGTCGTCGGGGAACAGGCCCTGCTGCACCGCCTCACTCACCGGCGCGCCGGCGGGCGTGTCCGCCTCAAAGCGGCCATCGGAATCAGAGCCCGTGCCAGCAAGGTCCAACTGTCCCTGACGTGGCTGCTCGCCCACGATGCTTCCTCTCGCCGTTCGAACCTATGGCCCGCTGACCGCTCCACCAACCACGTTTGCCCAGTCCGAGTCCACCGAGCATACGCTTTTCGACGGGCAGTCGCGCTCGTCGTTCGCAATCAAAGTATGGCTGCCCTTGGCCGTGCGTCGCGTCATCCGCCGCGCGTGTCGAACCGCTGCAGGCCAAGTGAGACGCATCCGTGATCTTGCTGTCGGCGACCCTCACCAGCGCCGCGGGGATGGCCGGTCAGGTCGCCTTGAAATCGTCCGGCGACACGCTGTCGAGGAATTCCTTGAACTTCTCGACCTCGTCCTCGCGGACCGCGCCGGTGGATTCCTCGTCGTTCTCGTCGGGGATGAGCAGCCCGGCCTCGGCCAGCACCGCCTCCTCCACGTAGATCGGCACACCCATCCGCAGGGCGATCGCCACCGAGTCCGACGGGCGCGCCGAGACCTTGATGTCGCGGTCGAAGATCAGGTCGGCGTAGAAGGTGCCCTCCTGCAAATCCACGATGCGCACCTCTTTGAGCGAATGCCCCAGTGCGCCAATGACATCTCGGAAGAGGTCGTGGGTGAGCGGGCGGGTCGGCTCGACGCCCTGCTGTTCGTACGCGATCGCGGTGGCCTCGGACTGGCCGATCCAGATCGGCAGATACCGGTCGCCGTTGGACTCCCGCAGCAGCAGGACCGGCTGGTTCTGGGGCTGTTCGACGCGAATGCCCACCACACGAACCTCGCCCATCTGTGTCTGACCTCCGCGCTCGTTGCAGTCCTTTGGAGTCTAGTCCTCAGCGGTCGAGAACGTCTCGTACAGCGGACTTGATCAGCGATGTGTGCAACGTGATTGCCAGCGCGGCGACCTCACGCGCCAAGTCGTCCGCGCGATCGCGCGCCCCGGTCTTCGACGCCTTGCCCACCGGCCCGGCGATCTGCGCGATCAGGTCGGACTGCCGATCGGCCGCGGACCGGAACGCCCGCAGGTGCCGCGGTTCCACGCCGTAGTCCCCCAGCGCCCGGGCACACTGCGCGATCACCACCGAATACTCGTCGAACAGCCCACCCGGGCCGGTGGTGATGACGCCCGCTTTGCACAGCGCGGTCAGCAACTCCTCGCCCACGCCGGAGCGTTCCAGCAGATCCTCGCGGCTCAACCGGACCTGGGTGCGCGCCACGTCGGTTTCGACGTCGGCGTCATCGCCGAATTGGCTGCCGTCCGCCACCGTCACCAAACGCGGTACAGCGTAAGGCGATCCGACGTGCGGCAGCTCGCCGTCCGGCTGGGCGTCGAGCTGGGCCTTGATGACCTTGAGCGGCAGATAGTGGTCGCGCTGCGCAGTCAGGATGAACCGCAACCGTGCGCAGTCGTAAGCGGTGAACCGCCGATACCCCGATGCGCTGCGCTCCGGCGTGACGAGACCTTCGGCTTCCAAGAATCGAATCTTGGAGATCGTCACGTCCGGGAAGTCCGGTCGCAGCAGGTCCAGGACCGCTCCGATAGACATCCCGGCAAGCGCGGGACTATCGGGCTGCATCGTCAGCTCTTCGCGCGAGCGCTCATCGCCGTCACTAGCTCCCTGGACCGCCTTCGCCCTCGGACGACTTCGGTCCGGTGAGGAACACCAGGCGGAACTTGCCGATCTGGACCTCGTCGCCGTTGGCCAGGGTGGCCGAGTCGACCGGTTCACGGTTCACGTAGGTGCCGTTGAGGCTGCCGACGTCGACGACCTGGAATTCGTTGCCGTCCAAGCGGAACTCGGCATGCCGACGGCTCACGGTCACGTCATCGAGGAAGATGTCGGAGTCCGGATGGCGGCCCGCCGACGTCGTCGCCTGGTCCAGCAGGAACCGCGAACCCGCGTTAGGGCCGCGCTTCACGACCAGCAGCGCCGAGCCGACCGGGAGACCTTCGACCCCGGACACCCCGCTCTCGCCGCTGGTGGGCGCCGGGGCGTCCAGCTCGTTGAGGAAGTCGGCCCGGAAGACGGACGTCGTCTCCACGGTGACTTCGTCAGAGTTCTGGTCCTTGTCGGTCACCCGCTGCTCCTTCACTGGCTGCCGTGGCTGTACTTGGCGGGAATCCGCACAAGGCGCCCGTCCGCCTCACCAATCACTTACGACGACCGTACCGCGCAGTGGTCGTCGTTGTGCCCACCACCGCCGGATCGGTGGCTGGCAGGCACCCTAACAATGTCATTCAGTCACTGTGTCCCGATAGGCGTCCGCATCGAGCAACGCCGCCAACCCCTGTTCGAGGGTATCGCCGTCGACCTGCAACTCCAACAACCACCCCTGACCGTAGGGATCGGAGTTGACCAGTCCGGGGCTGCCTTCCAATTCGGCGTTGACGGCAATCACTTTGGCCGACACCGGGGCGTAGAGATCCGAAACCGACTTGGTGGACTCCACCTCGCCGAAGGACTCACCGGACGTGACGTCGCTGCCCACCTCGGGGAGCTGCACGTACACCACGTCACCCAGCGAGGACTGGGCGAAGTCGGTGATGCCGACGCGCACGGTGTCGTCACCGGTACGCAGCACCCACTCGTGCTCGGCGGTGTAGCGCAGGTCGGCTGGGATTTCGCTCACGGTGCTCCTCGGTGTCGGATGCTCATATTTCTCGGGCTGCTCATTTGACGGGCTGAGCGTATTGGCGCGCTTTCGGTTGCCGCAAGGTGGTGATGTCCACACGGTCTGACTGCGCGACGGTCATTCGGCCGCCCACCCGTTCGACGCTGTCGACGGCGCCGCCCGGGATGTTCATCGCGGCAGCCAGAGTGGGCGGATCGCCAATGGCCAGAACAGAATACGGCGGGCCCAGAGTTTGCGTGTCGATCACCAACGCGCCGGGGCTGCCGACCACCCAGGTGTCGACGCCGACGCGGACGGCCTGCTGCCCGGAGCGGATCTCCATCGCCTCGGCGCCGGCGGCCCGGAGCTCGTTGATGACGTCGAGCATGGTTTCGGGGGCGACGCCGGGTCCGGGATCGTCGATCGTGATCGTCACGCCGGGCCCGGTGGCGGCGACGGTGCCGATCAGGATCGATAGCGCGGCCAGCCTGGCCTGCGCATTCTGGATCGCGGCCTGGTCGCTGCTGCCCGCGGTCTGCATGGCCGCGAGGTTGCGCTGCAGATCGGCCACCTCGGTGTTGAGCGTTGCTTCACGCTGCTGCAGCGAGCCGAGCAGGACCAGCAGGTCGGCCGGTCGTGCGGTGTCCAGTGCGTCGCCGGTCTCGGTCTGCCGGGCCTGAGTGGCGATCGCCACACCGAGCATCAGGCACAGCAGTACGCCGAGCGCGCCGAACATTATCTGCATGCGGCTGCGGGGCGGGCGTAGCGGCGCCGGGGCCGGGCCCGGCAGTTCGTGGCGGCCGTGTTCTTCGTCGGTCACCTCACGCCCCGAACAGCCGGCGCCGCAGTGCGGCGGCGTTGCCGAAGATGCGGATGCCCAGCACGACGATGATCGCCGTCGACAGCTGGGTGCCCACCCCGAGTTGATCGCCGACATAGACGATCAGCGCGGCCACCAGCACGTTGAACACGAACGAGACCACGAAGACCTTGGGGTCGAAGATCTTCTCCAGGTAGGCGCGCAGACCGCCGAACACCGCATCGAGCGCGGCGACGACCGCGATCGGCAGGTACGGCTGGATGACCTCGGGGACGCTGGGATGCAACACCAGGCCCAGCACGATGCCGACGATGAGTGCGGCGATTCCGATCATCTGCTGATACGCCCCCTACCGGCCGATCTGCTTGGCAAATTTAATCTCCCGTACCGCACTCGCCGGCAGCGACAAGCCGTCGCCGCTGCTCACGCTGACCCCTACCCCGTAGGAGACCTCGAGGAGCCGCAGCCGCTGCAGCCCGCTGCTCCGATCGAAGGTATCGCGCATCTCGCCCGGCGGCCCCACCGCCAGGATCGTGTACGGGCTGCTGATCGGATGATTGTCGACCAGAATGGCGCCGCCCGCCTGCCGGATCGTCACGTTGGGCCCCATCCGCACTCCCCCGACCGAGATCGCTTCGGCCCCACTGGCCCACAACGAGTTCACGGCCAGCTGGAGATCGCGATCCAGGATGATCTGCCGGCTGCCGGCCACCCGCTGCTTGGACACGTCGGACAGATCGCGCCCCACACCGGGGTCGGTCACCGTGACGGACAGACCGGGCCCGATGACGGCGGTAGTGGCGGCGGCCAGGCTCAGCGCGTCGAGCCCGCTCAGCAGATCCCGGCCCGCCGCGTCGTCACGCAGCTGGCGGCGCTGGATGCTGTCGGCCTGGGTGGCCAGCTCGTCGCGGCGCTGGGTGAGCCGGTCGGTGGTGCCTTCGGCGGATCGCACGCTGGCGGCCAGCACCTGCTGGGCGGCGTTGACGCCGGGCGCAGTGGTCCGGGCTTGCGCGACCGCGGCGGCGAACACCACCGCGATCAATACCGCTGCCACTGCCTGCCAGGCCCGGTCGGCGATCGTTCGCTTGGACTGTCCACTCGTCTCGCGCGCAGCGGCGGCGGCGGCGTAGCCGGGGTCGAGGTGTTCGGTGAGCAGCGAGCGCAGCAGACCCGGCAGCGGAATGAGTGCCGGCCGCTGCTCATGGCGTTCGCTGCGGCCGGCCCGCGGGTCGTAGCCGCCGAGCGCACTGTCAGGTGCGGGCATCGCTGACGCCGGCCTTGGGCAGCGTGGTCACCACCAGACGGACTTGCAGCAGGTAGAGGACTGCCGACCACAGGTACATGCCGACACCCCACAGCAGGAAGCCCCAGCCGCAGGCGCCGATCACCCGGCTCCACGTCGCGTCCCACTGGCCGAGCAGCACGAGCGGGAAACCGGACATCAGCGCGAACGTCGCCGCCTTGCCGATATAGGTGACCGGCAGCGCGGTGAGCCCGCGGCTGCGCACCACCGGCAAGGTGGCCGCCAACACAAGATCGCGGCCGACGAGCGTCGCCACCAGCCACCACGGCACCACGCCCGCGAAGCCCATCCCCACTGGCACGGCCACCATGTAGATGCGGTCGACCAGCGGGTCCAGCAGTGCGCCCAGCTGCGACGATTGGTTGGGCACCAGGCGAGCAATCTTGCCGTCCGCCCAGTCGGAGAAGCCGCTGAACATCAGGATCGCCACCGCCCACCCGTACGCGTCGGTGGCCAGCAGCAGGTACAGGAACACCGGCACCAGGACGAGCCGGATCGCCGACAGGACGTTCGGGATCGTCAGCACCCGGTCGCGGCGATCCATGGTGATGAACTTAGCCCTAGCGGAAGACCCCGGGCAGGCTGAGCGCCGACAACGTGTCGTCGTTGAGCGGGTTGTCGTGGACCATGTACGTCCAGGTCGAGGTCGGGCGGGCCAGCTTCGACAGGTCCAGGCCCTGCTCCTCTTCGAGGATGTTGGCGGTCTCGAAAGTCTGCTGGGCGGCCTCGATGGCGTCGGCGGCCAGGTGCGCGAACGCATCGACCGCCATCCGGTGGAACTCGTCGAGCGGGTTCTGCCTGCCCAGCGCGCGCAGGTGGATGCTCTCCCGGATGTCGGCCAGGTAGGCCAGGTGGTCGGCCCAGCCGCGGTCCAGGTGGAACAGCATGATCTGGCGGCAGATCGTCTCGAGCTGGTCTTCGCCGGACTTCTCGGCCAGCTCCTCATACCGGTCGGGCGAGAGTTCCTTGAGCTCGTTGCGGGCTGCCGGCGTGCTGAGCAGGGTGTTGCGACGCTCGACGATGATCGCGCGCTGCTGGGCGATGAGCTGGTTGTAGCGCCAGGTGTTGGCGTGGACGTCGAGCAGCCGGCCTTCGGCCACCCGTTGGGCGTGGTCCAGCAGGGCGCCCGCCTTGGGGCTGGTGATCCGTCCGGTCTCGTCGGCCTCGGTGGGCAGCTTGCCCTCGTCGAGGTGCGCGACGACGACGTCGTCCTCCCAGCTGGCGAAGAACACCGACGAGCCCGGGTCGCCCTGCCGGCCGGCGCGCCCGCGCAACTGGTTGTCCAGCCGCTCGGTGCGATGCCGCCCGGTGCCGATGACGTGCAGACCGCCGAGTTCGGCGACCTCTTTTTTATCGGCGGAATGGTCGTCCGATTCCGACCCGCCGAGCCGGATGTCCGTACCGCGGCCGGCCATCTGGGTGGACACCGTGACCGTTCCGAGCTTGCCGGCTTCGGCGATGACGGCGGCCTCTTCCTCATCGTTCTTCGCGTTCAGCACCACCGCCGGGACGCCGCGGCGGACCAGCCGCTCGTGCAATTCCTCGGACTCCGCGACGTCGTGGGTGCCGACCAGAATCGGCTGACCGGTGGCGTGCACCTCGACGATGTGCTCCATGATCGCTTCGATCTTGGCCGCGGCGGTGATGTAGACGCGGTCGTCGGCGTCCTCGCGGATGTTCGGCGTGTTCGGCGGGATCGGCGAGACGCCGAGCTTGTAGAACTGGCGCAGCTGTTCGCCGGCGGCCAGCGCGGTACCGGTCATGCCGCACACTGTCGGATACCGGTTGATCAGGGCCTGCACGGTGATGGTGTCCAGCACCTCGCCGGTTTCGGTGGTCTCGATGCCTTCCTTGGCCTCGACCGCGGCCTGCAGTCCGTCCGGCCAGCGCTGCAGCGACGCGATCCGCCCGCGCGAGGAGTTGATCAGCTGCACCGCGCCGTCGCGGACGATGTAGTGCACGTCACGCTGCAACAGCACATGCGCGTGCAGGGCGACGTTCACCTCGGTCAGCGTGGTGGTGACGTGCTCCTCGGAGTAGAGGTCGATACCGCCGAGCGCGGCCTCGAGCTTCTTGGCCCCCTCATCGGTGAGGTGCACGTTGCGGCTGTCGGCGTCGGTGTCGTAGTCGATGCCGGCCCTCAAATCGCCGACCAGCCGGACGATTTCGACCTTGGGGGTCTCGCGGTGGGTGGTGCCGGCCAGCACCAGCGGCACCAGGGCCTCGTCGACCAGCACGGAGTCGGCCTCGTCGATCAGCGCGACATCGGGGTTGGGCGACACCAGATCGGCGACATCGGTGACCAGCTGGTCGCGCAGCACGTCGAAGCCGATCTCGTTGACCGAGGCGTAGGTGACATCGCATTGGTAGGCGGCGCGGCGTTCCTGCGCGGTCGACTCGGCGGTGATCCAGCCGACTGTGAGCCCCATCGACTCGATCAGCGGCGCCATCCACTCGGCGTCGCGACGGGCCAGGTAGTCGTTGATGGTCACGACGTGGACGTTGCGCCCGGCCAGGGCGTAGCCGGCAGCGGCGATGGCACCCGAGAGTGTCTTGCCCTCACCGGTGGCCATCTCGATGACGTCGCCGGCCAGCATGCGCAGCGCACCGGACAGCTGGACATCAAACGGACGCAGGCCCGTGGTGCGCTCGGCGGCTTCGCGGGCGATGGCCACAAACTGCGGGATGTCGGACGACGAGGCGAGGTCGCCGAGCTCCAGCAGCTTCGCGGCCTTGGCGAGTTGCTCGTCGTCGAGGCCTTTGGCCTTATCGTCGAACTCGGCCGAGGCGTCCACCTCGGCCATCGATTGAGCCTTGGTCTTCTCGGTGGTGGCACCGAGCATGCGCCAGAAGCCCCGGCTGATGCGGCCGGGTCCGGCAACGCTGTCCTTGCGAGTTTTCGCCACGGGTCAACGGTACCGTCGGCGCCTTGGCGGACGCCGACGCACTCACTGCCGCTGCATTCGCCGCGCCGTCTCACCCGCGCGCCGGGCAACCGTCGTTCTCGGGCTTGACGGTTATCTTTGCTTCACTGCCCGCGACTCAACCCGGGGGCGGGTCTGACGACGCACCGAAGCTCACATTTCGCCAGTCATCTGACACACACGCGCGCCTTCGCCGGGATGCCGGGGTAGGTTCGCCGGGAAGCCAGCAGATCGGGCGTCGCGTGTCGGCGCCGCAGGAGGAGAATCGCGTTGGAGAAGTTCACCCCGTCCATGGACTGGGGGCACGAGCTCGTCCCGTCCCTGATCTGGATTTCCAAAGCGTGGGCGATCAGCGCCGTTTTGAGTCTCATCGTGCTGTTCCTGCTGGCCAAGTACACGGTGTGGGGCCGGCAGTACTGGCGGATCACCGGGGATTACTTCAAAGGCCGGCAGAGCATCGGGGTCTGGATCTGGATCGCCGTGCTGCTGCTCTCGACGATCATCTCGGTGCGTCTCGACGTATTGCTCAGCTACTACAGCAATGACCTGTTCACGTCGCTGCAGGTGGCGTTCCAGGGCGCGGGCGGCGGCAACGAGGAAGTTCGCCAGTCCGGTATCCACGGATTCTGGGCGGCGCTGATCCTGTTCGGGATCCTGGCGACCATCTACATCAGCCGGGTGATGCTGGACATCTACCTGATGCAGCGATTCATCATTCGCTGGCGGGTGTGGCTCACCGACCGGCTCACCTGCGACTGGCTCGATGACCACGCCTATTACCGCACCCGGTTCACCGACAGCGACATCGACAACCCCGACCAGCGCATCCAGTACGACATCGACATCTTCACCGCCGGGGTGGGGTCCTCCCCGAACACCCCGATGATCGGCAGCTCCAGCACGCTGCTGTTCGGCGCGATCAACTCGTTGGTGACGGTGGTTTCGTTCACCGTGATCTTGTGGAACCTGTCGGGTCCGCTGACATTCCTCGGTGTCACCCTCGGGCACGCCCTGTTCTGGGTGGTGCTGGTCTACGTACTGGTGGCGACGGTCATTGCGTTCTGGATCGGCCACCCGCTGATCCGGCTCAGCTTCCGCAACGAGCTCACCAACGCCGTCTTCCGCTACGCGCTGGTCCGGCTGCGTGATTCGGCCGAGGCTGTCGGCTTCTACCGCGGCGAGAACGCCGAGCGGGGCCTGCTGCGCGCCAAATTCGCCCAGATCATCGCCAACTACAAGCGCTACGTGAATCGCACGATCGCGCTGACCGGCTGGAACCTGTCGATGAGCCAGATCATCAACCCGCTGCCGCTGGTCATCCAGGCGCCGCGGCTGTTCGCCGGGCAGATCGACCTCGGTGACGTCACCCAGTCGTCGAGCGCGTTCGGGTCGATCCACGACTCGCTGTCGTTCTTCCGCAACGCCTACGACTCGTTCGCCTCATACCGGGCGGCCATAATCCGTCTGCACGGCCTGGTGGAAACCAACGCCGAGGCGCGCGAGCTGCCCAAGCTGACGACGGTCACGAGCCAGGACGGTTCCGTCGAATTGCGCCGGGTCGAGGTCCGCACGCCCAGCGGCAGCCAGCTCGTCGATCCGATCGACCTGCGGCTGGAGCCGGGCGAGACGCTGGTCATCACCGGGCCTTCGGGTGCGGGCAAGACCACGCTGCTGCGCAGCCTGGCCCAGCTGTGGCCGTTCACCTCCGGCACCCTCTGCCGACCCGAGGACGACGACACCATGTTCCTGTCGCAGATGCCGTACGTCCCGCTGGGCGATCTGCGGACCGTGGTGTCCTACCCGGCGACCTCCGGGGAGATCAGCGATGACGACCTGCAACAAGCGCTGTCCAAGGTTGCCTTGTCGCACTTGACGATTCGCCTCAACGAGTCCCAAGACTGGGCCAAGGTGCTGTCGCCGGGCGAGCAACAACGCATCGCGTTCGCCCGCGTGCTGCTGACCAAACCGAAGGCGGTCTTCCTCGACGAAGCCACCTCGGCCCTCGACGAGGGTCTGGAGTTCGCGCTCTACGAGATGGTGCGCACCGAGCTATCGAACACCATCCTGGTCAGCGTCAGTCACCGCAGCACCGTCGAGCAGCACCACGCCCGGCACCTGGAGCTGCTCGGTGGGGGGCAATGGCGCCTCGGCCACGTCGAGGGCAACGAGCCCGCTACCGTTTAGCCTGCGGCGCTGGCACTTTCAGCGGCCACCTTGGCGGCGTGCGTTCCAGCGCGTCGCCCGAAGAACGAGCCCTCCCCCAGCTGGGTGCCGCTGGCGTAGCCCTTGCCGTCCTGGGCGATGTTGGACGCGCACGCGCCCGCCGCGTACAAGCCCGCAATCACGCTGCCGTCGGCGCGCAGCACCTCGCCATCGACATCAGTGGCCAGACCACCGACGGTGAAGCCGGAGTACATCGCCTTACCCAGCGTCAGATCGAAGGCACCCCACGGCCCCTTGTCTTGCGGCGCAAGGAATTCCGGCTGCTTGTGGAACTCCGGATCCTCACCCTTGGCGGCGTGTTCGTTGTAGTTGTTCAACGTCTCGACGAGGTTGCCCGGCGGGATGCCCAGCGCGGCCTCCATCTCCTCGACCGTCTCCCAGCCGTCGATGAAGGTGATCAGTGGGATCTCCGGGCGCTGCATGTGCGCCTCGTCGACGATGAGGTACGCCGCACTGTCGGGTTGGTCCATCACGTAACCCGAAGTGCGCGAATGATAGCCGTCCTCGGTGACGAACCGCTTGCCCTCCTTGTTGACGATGATTCCGGTCAGCAGGATCGACGGCGGGTAGACGGGCGCGGTGATGAAGATCTGGTCCATGTGCTTGGTGGCCCCGCCCACCGACTCGCCGAGGCGGATGCCCAGGCCGTCGTCGTAGGTGTTGCCGAGCACGAAGGGCTTCTCGGCGAGCTTCGGCGTGAGCTTGGCGACCATCTCGGGATTCATCACGAAGCCGCCTGCGGCGATCACCACCGCCTTGGCCCGGATCGACCCGGTCTCGGTGAACTTCTTCCACGAGACGCCCACGACGGCCTCATCCTCGACGACGAGATTCGTTGCGCCCGTTTCGTAGCGGATCTGCACACCCAGTTCGGCGGCCCGCTTGAGCAGCAGGTCGATCACCATCGCCGCGCCCTGGGTATCACCGGGGACCGGGACCTTGTGGCCGCGCGGGGCGGGCACCGCCATGTTCTTGTACGGCCACACCTTCTCGTTGCCGGTGAACATCAGCCCCTCGGTATTGGGCTGGATCACCGCCTTCTCCGGGTAGTAGCTGCGCTCGAACGCGATTCCCAGTTCCTCGAGCCAGTTGAAATGTTCGACGCTGCCTTCGCAGTAGGCGCGGATCTTGTCGAGTTCGGGTTCGCGCGACACCGCGACGAGGTACTTGTACATCTCTTCGACGCTGTCGGCATGCCCGGTCGCCTGCTGGACGGCGGTTCCGCCACCGAGGTAGAAGTGGCCGCCGGCCATCGAGGTGGTGCCGCCGGCGACGGCAGCGCGCTCGAGCACCAGCACCCGCGCGCCGGCGGCCGCGGCGCTGACCGCCGCACACCCGCCGCCGATGCCGAAGCCGATCACCACGACGTCGACCTCGTCGGACCAGTCGGTCACATCCGAGGCGGCGACGGTCGTGGGAATGTCCAGGCCACTCATTGCTGCTCCTGTTTCACATAGTCGAAGAACGTGCGGATCTCGTCGGGGATGTAGGCGATTTCGAGGTAGGGGACGCCGGCCGCCGCGGCGGACAGGTATGCGAACCGCATGCCGCCGGGCATCACGCCGCGCGCGACGACCTCCGCCGACGGGCCGTCGCCGGTCAGCGCGGCGTCGAACGCGGCGGCGTCGGGGACCTCCACGCAGATGTGGTGCAGACCGGGGCCGCTCCGGTCGAGGAACTCGGTGTAGATGCTCTCGCCGCGCGTCGGTGCGATGAGTTCGAGCTGGGTGTCACCGGCGTAGCTCAACGAGATGTCGGCGCGGTAGTCGGCTGGTCGGCCGCGGTGTTCGCAGGTGTCCGGCCCGAAGTGCACATCGGGCATGCGGATCCATTTCCTGGCCCCGAGCAGCGTGGTCAGCGCCGCCTCGGTGGCGTCCAGGTCGCGGGTCACCCACGCGATCTGGACAGGTGTCTGGTCGATCATCGGTTTGAGGATATCCCCGGCCCGGCGGTGTGGCTAGAACGTGTTCTAGTTTCGCGCCACAGAACTACAACGCGTTCGAGTTCTGCGCCTCAGCGGTCAGCAGGTCGATGGCCAGGTGCAGCTGCTCGTCGAACAGCGCCCGAGGATCGGTGAAGGTGTCGGTGCCGTATTGACCGAAGACCTCGAGGCTGATGGCCCCGATCATCATGGCCCAGATCGCGGTGCACCGGATCACCAGCGCGTCGTCGCCGGGAAAGCCGAACTCGTCGCGCACATGGACCAGGTCGGTTGACATCGGTTGGGCGGCATGACGTTCCGTGAGGGCGATATCGCCGGTGGCCACGCCGGTGGCGACCGCGTCGAACAGCATGCCGATCACCCGGGTGCCCGGTCCGGTGGTCAGCTCGGCCGGCGCGTTGTAGCCCGGCACGGGGCTGCCGTACAGCAGCGCCCACTCGGCGGGCTGGTCCAGCGCCCAGCCGCGGATGGCATGGGCGATGGTCGCGACGTCGGCCCGCCAACCGCCGTCGGCGGCCACCCGCGCCTGCCCGACCGCATCGGCGAGGTCGGAATAGGCATCTATCAGCAGGAGGGTCAGCAGCGCATCGCGGCTGGCGACATAGCGGTACACCGCCGAGGACACCATCCCCAGCTCGCGGGCGATGGCCCGCACCGACAGTCCGGCCGCGCCCACGGTGGCCAGCTGCCGGCGCCCGAGCTCGACGATCTGGGCTTCGATGCGTTGCCGCGTGTCCTCGCGTTTCCCCACGCGCCGAGTCTGACACATCCGAGATCACTGCTCTTGCTTTTCGTCCGCGCCGCTGGCATCCTCGTTGTGAGAGCACCGCTCTCTAATCATCGAGTCGATGGGAAAAGCCATGAATCAGCACTACGACCGCCCGAACGCCGCCGCGCGCGCGGCCAACGCCGTCATCCGCCGGCTCGCCGAGGCGGGCATCAGCATCGCGGGCACGCGGGCGCTACGAGTGCGGGGCCGTAAAACCGGCGCGCTGCAGAACGTGGTCGTCAACGTGCTGCGGGTCGGCGACACCGAGTACTTGGTCTCCCCGCGCGGCAACACCCAGTGGGCGCGCAACGCGCGGGCAGCCGGCGAGGTGGAACTCGGCCCGCGCTGGCGTCGCGCCCCGGTCACCCTCACCGAGGTCGACGACGATGCCAAGCCGGCGCTGCTCAAGAGCTATCTCGACCGGTGGTACTGGGAGGTCAAGGGCCACATCGCCGGCCTCACACCTGAGTCGACGGATGCCGAATTGCGTTCGGCCGCACCGGTAATCCCGGTGTTCGCGCTCGCGCGCTAGTTGGCGTTGGCTTGCTCGGCGGCAGCCACATTGACCACGTCGGCACCGGCGCGCACCTGCTGGCTGGTGGCCACCCACGACACCGCCGCGGGCAGATTGCCCCAGGTGCTGTTGAACAGCCCGACGATCACAGCCTTGTTGTTGTCAATCGGCATGTACACCGGGCCGCCGGAGTCACCCTTCTGGCTGACCACGCCGTTCTCCATGGTGAACCAGCCGTTGTTGACGCGCTCGATCGATCCGCAGCTCTCGCCGGTGATCACGCCGAAGTGGCAGACCGGCTGGCCGTTGGCCATCGGCGGCGCCGCCTCGGCGACCAGCTGGCGGCCGCCGGGCAGGATGTTGTTGATCGACACATCGGCGCCCAGGGCGATCATTTCGTAGTCGGAGATCACCTGGTCGGTGCGCACGACGGCGCCGTCCGGGGTGTTGTCCTGGAAGGTCGAGACCATGCCGATGAAGCGCCCGTCGCGGTCGGTGACCGGGCCGTCCGCCTGGCAGTGACCGGCGGAGTAGGCGACCCGCGCCACCGGGTCGACGTATCCGAGCGTGCAGACATTGCTTGCTTGGCGAATTTCCATGCCGGGCGAAACCACGACGCCGGGGGTGGCTGCAGCGATCGGCGCCAAGGTCCCGGTCGCGGCGACAACAGCGGCGGTGGCCAGGACAACCTTCTGAGCAAAGCGCGACACTGTACACCCCGATCGGTCGGCGGTACGTCAAGGACGCGCCGCGGAAGTATCTCGACTGTGTATCGGCGCCGATTTCAAATCGTTACCAACGAACCATGGCGTACCCGGCGTGTCGCCGCGGGAATCGCCGCAGATGGGGTTAGAACCCGGCGTTAGGAGTCGAACCCCAGGCCCAACCGGTCGAGGGTGCGCAGGATGAGGTTGCGTTTGCCCTCGTTGTGATCGGCCCGGTCCAGCGACCACCGGGTGGCCTGAATGCCGACACTGGCCACCGGTTCGGGCGGGAACGGCAACGGCTTGCGGTTGACCATCTCCAGCTCGGTCCGCTCGGTGGGATGACCGTCGAGCAGGTCCAGGCAGACGTCGGCGGCGAACCGTGCAGCGCCGACACCCAGACCGGTGAATCCGTTGACGTAGGCGATCCGGCCTCGGCCGGCCAGACCCCAGTGCGCACAGAAGCGGGTGTTGGTGTCGATCGCGCCGGCCCAGCGGTGGCTGAACCGGACATCCTCGAGTTGCGGGAACGTGATGAAGAAGTGGGCGGCCAGCTTGCGGTAGCTCTCGGGCCGGTCTTCGTACATCGCGTCGACGCGACGACCGTAGTGATACACGGCGTCGTAGCCACCCCAGACGATCCGGTTGTCCGCCGAGAGGCGGTAGTAGTGGAACTGGTTGGCGCTGTCGCCGATGCCCTGCCGTGAGCGCCATCCGATCCGGTCCAACTGGTCGTTCGTGAGCGGCTCGGTGGCCAGCACGTAGTCGTACACCGGAATGGTGTGGAACCGGTTTCGCTTCAGCAGGCTCGGAAAAACGTTGGTGGCCAACACAACCTGGTCGGCCTGGAGCACCCCGGCGGAGGTGTCCACCCGTATCCCCCGCTGTTCGCGCTGCATCGACGCCGCCGCGGTGTGTTCGAAGATCTCGACCCCGGCGTCCGCGCAGGCCCGGGCGAGCTCGAAGACCAGCCGGGCCGGATGGACGATCGCGCAGGTGTCGGTCGCCCACAGACCGGCCCGGTAGGTCGGTGAGTCGACCTCGGCGCGCACCGCCGCCTGATCCAGGAACCGGCCGTCGCCGTCGTCGGCGCCCTCGGCCAGCCACTCGACCTGATGCGGTTCGGTGGCGACCGTGAGCATGCCCGTGCGCTCCCAGTCCACGTTCATGCCGTAGGAGGCGATATCGGCCTGCATGCCGTCGAGGTTGGCCAGGCCGAGCTTCTCCAGGCGGTCGAACTCGCTGGGCCAGCGCGACTTTCCGTTCTCGGCGCCGTGGGTGATGCTGGCCTCGACGAAGCCGCCGTTGCGTCCCGATGCCGCCCAGCCGACCCGCTCGGCTTCGATGAGCACCACCCGCGCCCCGGGGTTGCGCGCCTTCGCGTGCAGGGCCGACCACAGGCCGGCATAGCCGCCGCCGACCACCAACAAATCACAGTTCAGGCCGCCGGACAGCATCGGGAATTCGGGCCGCGGGATGTCCAACCACATCGATCCGAACGTGGCGGAGCCCAGCGCCCGGGCGATCAGGGCGGGGTCGACGTCGCGATCAAATACGGTCTGCACCCCAGCATGGTGCCACGACGGCGGCGCCCTACCGGGCGAACCGCGCGAGTAGAGGCCCGACGATGGCCAGGACGAAAACATAGGGGGTGGCCAGCGTTCCCACCGCCGCGACGGTGGTCCCCGCCAACCCGATGATCACCAGCGAGAACTCCCCGCGGGCGACCAACGCGGTGCCCGCCCGGAGCTGACCCGGCCGGCCGACACCGTCGCGACGGGCGGCGTACACACCGGTGGCCACCTTGGTGATCGCGGTGACCGCGGCCAGCAGCACGGCCGCCGGCAACATCGGTACAAGGTCCGCAGGTGCCACCGACAACCCGATCGCCAGGAAGAACACCGCCGCGAACAAATCACGCAGCGGCGTGAGCACGGCGCGGGCCCGCTCGGCGGTGTCCCCCGTCAGGGTCAACCCGACCAGGAACGCGCCCACCGCGGCCGAGGCGTGCAGGTGTTCAGCAGCCGCGGCCACCAGCAGGGTCAGCCCGAGGATGCGCAACAGCAGCTGCTCGTCGTCGGGATGGCTGATCAGCCGGCCCAGATGATGACCCCAGCGGTACGACGCCGCGAACACCATCACCAGCGCGACCATCGCGGCACCCATCCACAGCAGCGCCTCCCACCACGTGCCGCCTGCCGCCAGCACAGCCAGCAGCGGCAGGTAGGCGGCCATCGCGAAGTCCTCGAGCACCAGGATCGACAGCACGGCAGGGGTTTCCCGGTTACCCAGCCGGCGCAGGTCGTTGAGCAGGCGCGCGATCACGCCCGACGAGGAGATGAACGTGATTCCTGCCATCGCCAGGATGCCGACGAAGTTCAGGCCGAGCAGCCAGCCGGCGATCGCGCCCGGGGTGGCGTTGAGGACGAGGTCGACGCCGGCCGAGGGCAGGTGCCGCCGCATGCTGGCGGCGAACTCGCCGATGGAGAACTCCAGGCCGAGGGTCAGCAGGAGTAGCACCACGCCGATCGTGGCGCCGGCGGACACGAACTCCCCCGCCGCCGGGACCGGCGCGATACCGCCGTTGCCCAGGGCCAGTCCGGCGAGCAGGTAGAGCGGGATCGGTGACAGCGCGAACCGGCGCGCCAGAGTTCCGAGGATTGTCAGGACCGTGAAGATGACGCCGAGCTCGAGGAGTAGCGCCGCCGACACAGCCACTCAGATCATCCTTGGTCGACGATTCGACGGACGCCGGAGATGCCGTGTTCGGTGCCGATCACGACCAGAACGTCGCGGGCGTGCAGCACCTGGTCGGGTTTCGGCGAGGCCAGCACCGCTTCGTCGCGCACGATCGCCACGATCGATGCGCCGGTGCGGGTGCGGGCCTTGGTGTCGCCCAGCGGCCGGTCGACGAACGGTGATCCCGCCACGATCTCGACCTGGCCGGCGTCCAGGCCCGGCACTTCCTTGGTCAAGTCGGCGAAGCTCTCCACCATCCGCGGCGCACCGAGGATCTGGGCCAGCGCGTCGGCTTCCTCGTCGGTGAGGCGGAACACCGGGCGCGCTTGGTCAGGGTCCGGGGCGCCGTACACGACGACTTCGAAATCACCGCCGCGGCGGGCGATCACACCGATGCGATTGCCATCGGCGTTGTCGAACTCGTACCGCAGCCCGACTCCGGGCAGCAGGACTTCTTTGACCTCCATGGGCTCCATCCTCGATGACGGCACCGATGTTGACTAGCTTGCGGCCACCGTAGTCGCCGGCTGCCGGGTGGTGCTGGGCGCCCAACCGGGCGGACCGAAGACGTAGCCCAGTCGGTCACGCCAGCGGCGCGCCGAGCGGACGTCGCGGGCGATCGCCGCGTACTCGTGGGTCTGCAATTTCCAGATGTTGAACGTGGTGACCGGCTTGGTGAGCCCGTAGTGCGGACGGAACAGCTCGGGTTGAAATGTTCCGAACAGGCGATCCCAGATGATGAGGATGCCGCCGTAGTTCTTGTCGAGATACTCCGGGTCCATCCCGTGATGCACCCGGTGGTGCGACGGCGTGTTGAACACGAACTCGAAGGCGCGCGGCAGCTTGTCGATGCGTTCGGTGTGGATCCAGAACTGGTAGATCAGGCTGATCGAGAAGCTGGTGAACACCATCCATGGCGGAACACCCAACAGCGGCAACGGAATCCACATGATGATCTCGCCGCTGTTGTTCCACTTCTGCCGCAGCGCGGTCGCGAAGTTGAAGTATCGGCTGGAGTGGTGCGCCTGGTGGGTGGCCCAGATCAGCCGGACCCGGTGGGCGGTGCGGTGGTAGAGGTAGAACAGCACGTCCACTCCGACGATCGCGATCACCCACGTGTACCACTTGGTCGGCGAGAGGTGCCACGGCGCGACGTAGGCGTACAGCGCGGCGTAGCCGAGCAGGGCCAGGAACTTCCAGACACCCATTGTCGCGACCGACATGAGCCCCATCGAGATCGAGGCCCACGCGTCGCGCGCGTGGTAGGCGCCGGACGCGGGTTGTTCGGCTTCGGTCAGCCGTTCGAGCTTGCGGGCCGCGGTCCACTCGAGGATGAGCAGCAGGAGGAAGAACGGGATCGCGAACAGCACCGGCTCACGCATCTGCGGCGGGAGAACGGACAACAGTTCACCGATTCGATCCACGCGACACCTCCCGGCGGGAGTCTAACGCGATCCGTGCCCGTTGTTAGACACGGCGTCAAGAAGCGTCAGCGGAAGCTGAGCACCTCGTCGCCCCAGGCCTGCCGAATCGGCCGGTCCAGGTCGTCGACCACGCGGTCGCGGCGATCGATGACCAGCGTTGCGCGGTCGTCGAGGCGATACGGCGCCCACTGCGGCTGGCCCAGCGGCACGTTGGGGTCACCGGTCGCCGCGAACGTCGTCCAGCGGGCGCGCATCCGCTCCGACAGTTCCTCGCCGGTCTTGAGGCCGCCGAGCTTGAACGTGACGTCGCGGGGACCCGAGATCAGGTTGCCCCACACGTAGATCAGTTCGGTGGCGTGGGCGGCGCCCAGCCGGATCGTCTTGAAAAGCGGTGTGGCCCAATCAAATCGGTAGAGGTAGACCGGCGCCACGGCGGTGTGTCCCTCGGCGAACCACACCGTCGGCATCCGGAAGCCGACGTCGCTGGCCACCCACAGGCTGCGGGTGCGGGCCATCTTCGCCGGGTAGACCGAACTGACCTGCTCGGCCGTCGGCAGTTGCAGACCCGGCTGGTCGTTGGCCATCTCGCTGAACATCGTGCGGACGGACTTGGGCGCGATCGGCATCAGCGGTGAACGCATCAGCCGGAACAGCGCGGCCTCGTTCTTGTTGGTGCCGATCAGCAGCGGCACGGGGTGCGTCTTGCCGGCCCTGGCCAGGGTCACCGGGTAGTCCGGCACGAGGTCCCCGTCGACGGTGGGCGCGAACGCCAGCAACCCGGGTGTGGTGGACGGGACGTGGTCGAAGACGTGCTGTGACGCGTCGACGAGGGTGTCGACGGGCGCCCGGTGCGCCTCGGCCGCGGTCATGCCGAGCCGATCGAGGAACAGCTCGGTCATGGCGCCCGCGCGTTCCGCGCCGTAGATCGAGGTGGCCGGCGCGCTTTGGGCGATTGCCCGGGAGAACAGACCGGCGGCCTCCGGCACGGCCAGCAGCGTGGTGGTGATTGCGGCTCCGGCGGATTCACCGAACAACGTCACCCGGTCCGGGTCGCCACCGAATTCGGCGATGTTGTCCTGCACCCAGCGCAGCGCGGCCAGCACGTCGCGCAGCGCGACGTTGCTGTCGAACCCGGCCGAGGAGAGATCGAGGAAGCCCAGCGCGCCGAGCCGGTAGTTGATCGTGACGACGACGATGTCGGATCCGGTGGCCAGCGCGGTGCCGTCGTACATCGGCTGGCTGCCCGACCCGAAGATGTAGGCGCCGCCGTGCACCCACACCATCACCGGTTTGGGCTCGCCGGTGGCCGCTGTCCCGGTCCCGGATGGCGCCCAGATGTTGAGGAACAGGCAGTCCTCGTCGGCGTGGGTGCCCAATCCCATCGGGATGGGGCTGCGCGGCTGCGGGCTGACCGGACCGAACGTCGTCGCGTCGGCGACCTCGGTCCACGGCTGCGGCGGAACCGGGGCCCGCCAGCGCAGGTCTCCGACCGGCGCGGCGGCATAGCGAATGCCCTTCCACGTCCTCACCCGGCCGTCGTCGGCCCCGCGGACCGGCCCGTAGCGGGTCTCGACGATCGGGCTGTCCACGATCGGCCGCACGCTCGCATCCGCTGTCATCGGTTGTCCTCCTGCCACGTCATGCGATGTCGATGAACGACACCACCCATCCACGCTACCGACGGGTAACGCGTCTGGGCGGGCGGCCGCTGGTCTATCCGGTCACCCGCGGCGGCCGCGTATGACGGCGGCCACACGTGGGCGCCCAGCTATCCTGACCGGCGTGCGGAAATGGGTGCTCCTGTTGGCCGCTATCGCCGTGGAGGTCACCGGCACCCTGTCGCTGCGCGCGTCGCAAGACCATTCGGCCTGGTTGGTTCTGGTGGTGACCGGCTATCTTGCCTCGTTCTACTTCCTGGCGTTGGTGCTGCGGGCCGGAATGCCGGTCGGGGTGGCCTACGGCGTCTGGGGTGCGGTGGGAACCGCGGCGACGGCCATCCTGGCAGCGGTGATCTTCGGTGACCCGTTCACCGTCCCGATCGTCGCCGGGATCGCGTTGATCATCGCCGGTGTCCTGCTGGTCGAGCTCGGTTCGCGGAATCACATCGGCGAGGAGGGCACGCCATGATGTGGCTGACGTTGGCCGGGGCCATCCTCATCGAGGTGTGCGCGACCCTATGTCTGCGCGCCTCGGACGGCTTCCGTAAGAAGGCGTGGGTCGCACCGATGCTGCTCGGCTATCTGGTGTCGTTCACCCTGCTGTCGGTGACCCTGTCGCTGGGCATGCCGGTCGGGGTGGCCTACGGCGTGTGGTCCGCGGCCGGCGTCGCGCTGATCGCGGTGATCGCCCGGGTGGTGTTCTCCGAGCCGCTGACCCCGCTGATGGTGGGCGGCATCGCGCTGATCATCGCGGGTGTGCTCACGATCGAACTGAGCGGCGCCGTGGGCTGAGCGCCCGGGCCAGCAGCACCGCAGCCAGTCCGGCCACCGGAACGGTCAGCAGACCGACTCGCAGCGACACCGCGTCGGCGAGCGCACCCACGAGGATCGGCGAGCCGAGGAATCCCACTCGCATCAGCCAGGTCAGCACCGTCAGCCCGGTGCCCGGCCGCAGTCCGGGCAACTCGTCGGCGGCGTGCATGGCACCGGGCACCAGGGTGGCCGAGCCGAATCCGGCGGCCGCGAACCCCGCGATGGTGCCGGCGATGGTGGGAAACGCCAGGGCACCCGCCATTCCGACGGCGACGATCACGCCGCCGGCGCGGGCGACCGTGCACGGGCCCCATCGGTCGGTCAACCGATCGCCGACGAGGCGGCCGATGAACTGGAAGCCGACCAGAGCGACGTACCCGAACGCGGCGAGCGCAGCGGGCGCCGACAGCGAATCCCGCAGATACAACGTGGCCCATGAGCTGCCCGCGTCCTCGACGGCGGCACCGGCGATCGCGATGGCCACCAGCGCGGCCAACGCGACATAGACACTGCGGCCCGGCCGCTCCGGGGCCCGCCGGCCCGCCGGGGTTTCGGTGTGGTCGTGGTCGGGACCGGGCAGCAGGTACCGGTAGGCGACCAGGCACACCGCGCTGAACAGCAGAGCGGATCCCGAGAGCTGCGCCACGCGGGGAATGCCGAGATAGATTGCGCCCGCACCGATCAGGCCGCCCAGCACCGCCCCCGACGACCAGACCGCGTGCAGCGAGTTGATGATGAAGCGGCCGTACGCGCGCTGCACGCGCAGCCCGTGCACGTTCTGGGCGACGTCGGTCACCGAGTCGGCCGCACCGGCGCAGAACAGCGCCGCCGCCAGCGTCAGGCCGGTGGGTGCCAGCCCGGCGAGGACGGTGAACACGGCGAGCAGCAGAGAACTCGCGACCGCGACCACCGACGAGCGGTAGCGGCGGACCAGGGCCGCCGCGGTCACCCCGGTCGTGAGCGCGCCCGCCGAGAACGCGGCCACCGCCAGGCCGAACGCCGAGTTGGACAGCGCCAGGTCAGCCTTGATCTCGGGCAATCGCGGCAGCAGGTTGGCGAACAGCGCACCGTTGGTCAGGAATAGCGCGGCGCTGGCGATGCGGGCTCGCCGATTTCGCACAGCGAGTCCGGGGCCGCCCATGTGAGGCGAGGTTACGGGCAACCAAGCAAGATGGCACACATGACTGCTTCGTCGCTGGCCGAACTCGCCCATCGGTTCGGTGTTGCCACCGAGTACTACGACTGGACCGGGCGGTCCGTGCCGGTCGAGGAGGACACCCTGGTGGCGGTGCTTGCCGCGCTCGGTGTCGAGGCCCGCACCGAAGAGGGCCGCGCCGCAGCGCTTTCGGCCGACGACACCCGGTACTGGTCCCGGTCACTGCCCCCGACGGTCATCGGCCGCGCCGACAGTGAGACCTCGTTCTGGGCGCATGTCACCCATGGCGACCCGGCGCACGTCTGGGTCCGGTTGGAGGACGGCACCGTACGCACCGGTGTGCGCCAAGCCGACAACTTCACCCCACCGCACGACCTGGACGGCAGGCTGGTGGGTGAGGCGACATTCGTGCTGCCCGCCGATCTGCCGTTGGGCTATCACAGCGTCCATCTGAGCTCGGGTGGTCAGGAGTTCAGCACGCCGCTGATCGTCACCCCGGCCTGGCTGGGGCTGCCGGCACGGCTCGGCGCGCGCCGGACGTGGGGCCTGGCCACCCAGATCTACAGCGTGCGCTCCGAAAACTCTTGGGGCGTAGGCGATCTTGGTGACCTCACCGATCTTGCAGTGTGGGCCGGGGCGCGGCACGGGGCCGGTTACATCCTGGTCAACCCGCTGCAGGCGGCCGCACCGACCAGGCCCATGGAGCCCTCCCCCTACCTGCCGACGTCACGGCGGTTCACCAATCCGATCTACCTGCGCGTCGAGTCCGTTCCCGAGTTCGCTCACCTGCCCAAGCGCGGCCGGGTCTGGAAGCTGCGGGCCGCGGTTCAGGCCAGGTCACGCAAGATCGACGCCATCGATCGCGACTCGGCGTGGGCCGCGAAACGTACTGCGCTGAAAGCGATTTACCGGGTGCCCCGGTCGGCGGGCCGCGAACTCGCCTTCGAGGCCTTCAAACAGCGGGAAGGCCAGGCCCTCGACGACTTCGCCACCTGGTCGGCGCTGGCCGAGAAGTACGGCGCCAACTGGCGGAAGTGGCCGAAAGGCCTGCGGCACCCGGGCAGCCCCGCGGTGACCGAGTTCGTCCAACGGCACGGCTCGGCGGTGGATTTCCACCGCTGGCTGCAGTGGCAGCTCGACGATCAGCTCGCCGCCGCACAGTCCCAGGCCGTCCGCACCGGGATGGCGCTGGGCATCATGCACGACCTGGCCGTCGGTGTTCACCCCGATGGCGCGGACGCCTGGGCATTGCAGAACGTGTTGGCCACCGGGGTCGCCGCCGGCGCCCCACCCGACGAGTTCAACCAGCTGGGCCAGAACTGGTCGCAACCACCGTGGCGGCCCGACCAGCTCGAAGAGCTTGGCTACCAACCTTTTCGGGATCTGATCGCAGCGATCCTGCGGCACGCCGGCGGGGTGCGAATCGATCACATCATCGGACTGTTCCGGCTGTGGTGGATCCCGTCCGGCGCCGCGCCGACGAAGGGCACCTACGTGCGCTACAACCACGACGCGATGATCGGGATCGTCGCGCTCGAAGCGCACCGGGCCGGCGCCGTCGTCGTCGGCGAGGATCTCGGCACGGTGGAACCGTGGGTGCGTGACTACCTGCGGGCTCGCGGCCTGCTGGGCACGTCGATCCTGTGGTTCGAGCTGGACCGCGACTCCGGCGGCGGGCCGCTGCCGGCCGAGCGCTGGCGGGAGTTGTGCCTGTCCTCGGTAACCACGCACGACCTGCCGCCGACGGCCGGCTACCTCGCCGGTGAGCACGTGCGATTGCGTGATGAACTCGGCCTGCTCACCCGCCCGGCGGAGGACGAACTGGCCGACGATCGCGCCGAGCAGGCAGCCTGGCTGGCCGAGCTTCGCCGGGTCGGCCTTCTCGGCGACGACACCGATGAGGAGCAGGTGATCCTGGCGTTGTACCGGTATCTGGCCCGGACCCCGTCGCGGCTGTTGGCGCTGGCGCTCACCGACGCGGTGGGCGACCGGCGCACCCAGAACCAGCCCGGCACCACCGACGAGTACCCGAACTGGCGCGTCCCGCTGACCGGGCCCGACGGCTCGGCGCTGTTGCTCGAGGATGTGCTGACCGACCGGCGGGCGCAGACGCTGGCGGCGGTGATGCAGTCCGCGACCGCGCCACACCCGGAGTAGCGATGCCGAAATACAGCGCGGGCGTGCTACTTCACCGACACGTCGACGGCGTCGTGGAGGTGCTCATCGGGCATCCCGGTGGCCCGTTCTGGGCGCGCAAGGACGACGGCGCGTGGTCGATTCCCAAGGGCGAGTATGACCCCGACACCGACGACCCGTGGGACGCCGCACGGCGTGAGTTCGCCGAAGAGCTGGGATCCGATGTGCCGCAGGGCGTCCGGATCGAGTTCGATGCGGTCAAGCAGCCGAGCGGCAAGGTGTTGACGGTGTTCGCCGTCGAGGCAGACCTGGACGTGACCAAGGCCCAGAGCAATACCTTCACCCTGGAGTGGCCGAAGGGGTCGGGGCGAATGCAGGAGTTCCCCGAACTGGACCGGGTGGAGTGGTTCCCGGTGGCTCGGGCTCGGGGCAAGTTACTCAAGGGCCATCTGGTGTTCCTGGACCGGCTGATGGCTCATCTGCCGGGACTGGGCGAAGGCGACCCGGAATCTGCGGGTTAGCCTCACGACGTGAAGTTCGCCGTCGTCGCTCCCATTGCCGCGGGGGTCACCGCGGACCCCGTGTGGATGACGGAGTTCGCCCGCCATCTCGAGGCGTGTGGTTTCGAGTCGATCATCATGGCTGAGCACACGGTGCTGGTGACGCAGTACACCAGCGTGTATCCGTACGACCCGTCCGGCCGGGTCGAGGTGGCCCCGGAGTGCCCGGTGCCCGACCCGCTGGAGATGCTGGCGTTCCTGGCCGGCCAGACCACCACGCTGGGTCTGGCCACCGGGGTACTGGTGCTGCCCAACCACCATCCGGTGATGCTGGCCAAACGGGCCGCCACCGTCGACGTGCTGTCCGGCGGACGGCTGCGACTGTGCGTCGGGGTCGGCTGGTTGCGGGAGGAGATCGAAGCCTGCGGAGCAGGTTTCACCAGCCGGGGCCGCCGCGCGGACGAGCAGATCGAGGTGCTGCGGGCGTTGTGGTCCGACAATCCCGGCGTGAGCCACCACGGCGCGTTCTACGACTTCGACCATGCGATGTCGTACCCTAAACCGGTTGCAGCCGAGGGAATTCCGATTCACATCGGTGGGCACAGCCGGTTGGCAGCGCGCCGGGCGGGGCGTTTCGGTGACGGTTTCCAGCCGCTCGGGGTCGGCGGCGCCGAGCTTGCGACGCTCATCGAGGTGATGCGACTGGCCGCCGAGGACGCCGGACGTGACCCCGCCTCCCTCGAGCTGTCGCTGGGCCATTTGGTGACGAAGGTCGACGCAGACCGGGCCGGGCGATTGGCCGAGGTCGGAGCCGGGCGTCTGGTGCTGGGGATGCCTGCGGTCACCGAGATCGACGAAGCCAAGGACCTCCTGTCGGCGTGCGCGCAGCGGCTGGGATTGCGGCCGTGAGTCTTTCGGTCCCTGACCGGTCGGGCCTGTCGGACGTGGTGCATCGCTACGCGGCGGCAGTCGACGATCGGGATGTCGAGACCGTGATCGGATTGTTCGCGGCTGACGGCGAATTGATATTGCCGGATCCCCCGGATGTGCTGACCCCGGCGCGGTCGCACCGCGGCCCCGACGCCATTCGCGACGCACTCGCCGCGGCGACCAGCGTCGGACGGACCCACCACAGCATCGACTCCGAGGTGTATGCGGCCGGCTCGAATCCCGCTGTCGCGCAGGGACGTATCGCGGCGACGGCGCACCACTTCAGCCGCCGATCCGAAGGCTTCATCGATCTGGTGTGGTACCTGCACTACGACGACGAGTACCAGCGTGCCGAACCCGGCTGGGTGCTGATCCGGCGTGCCCTGACCATCGACGCGATCGAGACGCGGCCTACCCGCCGTGTGCGCTGAGGGCAGTTCGTCGACTGTGGTTGTTGTGCACACCTATTGGCGATTGTGTGTGCACAAGGCCCACACTCGACGCTAACGCACGCCCGCGGCAGCCTCGGCCAACGCGTCGGTGGCCGCCTTCCGGCGCATCTCGATGGCGCCGCCGATCTGACGGGCCAGCCGCGGATTGTTCTGCACCACTCGGTTCATCGCGTCGCGGCCCACAGCCACGATCGTGGTGTCGGCGAGCGCGACCACGCCGGTGATCATCCGCTGGCGGGTCAGCGACGTTCCGCCGATGTAGTCGCCCACCCCCAGACTGCCCAGCGGAAGTTCTCGGCCGTCGTCGGCGTACACGATCATCCCGACCGAACCGGCGGTGATGAATCCGACCGTCTCGGGGATGCTGTTGACCGGCTGGATGATCTCGCCCTCGGCGTAGAGCAGTTGGCGCCCCTGCTCCGCCATGGTGGCGACCGCCTCGTCGCCCAGCCCCAGTGCCGCAGCCACCCGCGTGAGTGCGGCGCCCACATACTGCTCGGCCGCACCCGGATCGGGACTGGCCTCGTCGAGGTGCAGTCCGGCCCGCTGTGCGGCATACCACGCGCGGTGCAGCAGCAGCGCTTTCGTGCGTCCTTCGTCGGCCGGTGAGGTGATCGGCACCGACACTTTGTACTTGGCCTCCCCCAGCGACACCACCTTGGCTGGTGTCTGGGCGAGCCGCGTCGGCAGTCCGCTGGCCACCGCCAGCAGTGCCGATGCCACCGCGCCGGGTGGATCGTCGGGGCCGAACGCCAGCGTGGCCGTCGCCTGATACGCCGCACCCTGCACCCTGCTGAGGTTGGTGAACGATCCGGTGGCCAGCATCGCATTCGGCACGATCTGGATGCCGTTGCCGGTGTCGATGTGCGCGGCCCGCCAGTTCACCTCGACCACACGGCCTTTCGCCGGAGCGGTGTCCAGCCAGTCACCGATGCGGAACGGCTGCTCGAACAGCAGCAGCAATCCCGCGATGACCGGGCCGACCGCCGTCTGCACGGCAAGGCCGATCACGATCGACGTCACGCCCACCGCGGCGATCAGCCCGCCGATGTTGGCGCCCCACACCCAGGACAGCAGCAGACCGACGCCCAGGATGATCAGTACCAGCCGGCCGAGGTCGATGAAGATGGCGGGCAGACGCTCGCGCCAGCTGCCGGCCCGCGCCTCGCCGAACAGCGCGGCGTTGGCACCCGACAACAACAGCAGCATGATCAGGAAGCCGAACACCGTCGCGGCGATCTTCGACCAGGTGGCGTGCACGTCGGCCTGCTCCAGCTGCGCCACGAGCAGGTAGACCGCGCACGCGGGAAGCACCCAGTTACGCAGCAGCGCAACGGGTCTGGCATACGAACTGTGCCGGCGCGCCAGCACGCCGTGCAACTCGTTGAGCAGCAGCAATGCCAGCGGCAAGCCGAGGATCACACCGAGCGCAGGCCAGAACCAGGGTTGTGCGGTGAGCCCGCTCATGTCGGCTGCCGCGTTCCGACGTCGAGGCGCCAGACCGGCTCGTTGCCATCGGCGCCGGAGAGGGTGCCGGCATCGGAGAACGTGTAGATCCCCACCACCGCCTCATGCACCCGGTCGCTGACGAACACGCCGGGCGCTTTGGTCGATGCGTGCACCCGGTTCGCCAGGTCCACTGCCTCGCCCCACAGTGCATAAATCTTCGATCGTTGTCCCACCAGGCCGCTGGTGACCGGCCCGCTGTCGATGCCGGCCCGGATCGCCAGCCGGGCGTCGTGCTGGTCGTTGAAGCGCTGCACGATCTCGGTGAGTTCGCCGGCGAACGCGATCGTCCGGCTGGCGTGGTCGACGCGAGGCACCACCAGTCCGCAGGTGGCGAGCAACCCGTTGTCCTGCATGCTGCGAACCTGCTCCACGCCGTGTCGTTCGGCTGCGCCGTCGAACGCTTCGGCGAGCGAGTTGAGCATCGCCACCGATTCGCCGCTGGGCATCGAGCGGGAGAATTCGTCGAACCCGAGCAGCTGGGCGTAGATCACCGAGACATCTCGGTAGTGCGTGCTGATGTTCTCCTCGCCGTCGCGGTAGCGCCGCGCCACCGCTTCGGGCATCAGGCTGGCCAGCAACTCGTCGTTCTCCTGGCGCTGCTCCTCGATGAGGTGTTGCTTGGTTTGCAGACTCACACTCATATCGTTGAAAGCCGAAGCCAGTTCCCCGATCTCGTCTCGTGTCCCGACCGGAACGCTGACCCCGAGCTCGCCCCCGGCCACCCGCCGCACCGCGGTGGCCAGGCGCTTGATCGGCCGGGTGAGTATCCGGCTGAACAACAACGCCAGCAGCGAGACCGCAAGCACGATCGCCGCGGTCGACAGTGCGATGTTGCGCGCGAAGGTGTTCACCGGGGCCAGCGCCTCAGACTTGTCGATCTTGGCCACCAGCACCCAGTCGAGCCCCGGGATGTTCAACGGGGCGTACGCGACCAGTGCCTCCGGGCCGATGTAGTCGCGGGCGGTGGTCACCCCGCTCTCCCCGATCAGCGCCCGGTTGACGGCCAGCTTGTCCACCGGCTGCAACAGCACGCTGCCTTTGACGTCGACCTGGCGCTTGGCGACGTCATCAGGAGTTCCGTCGGCGATGACCTCTTCGGCGTAGTGCTTGGGGTCGGTCAGCAATTCGCGGGACACCGAGCGCATCAGCTTGTCCGGTCCGGCGAGATAGGTCTCGCCGGACTGCCCGAGACCGTCTTGGACCCAACGACCCTGGCCGGTCATCACGTCGTTGACCGAGTCGAGCGACAGCTGCAGGGCCAGCACCCCGGTTATCGCGCCGTCGCGCCCGATCGGCGAGAGGACCCACTGCGTCGGCCTCCCGTAGGACGGGGCGTACCGCTCGAAATCGCTGATGAACGTCTGATCGATCGACGTCGCCTGCAGCGCTTTGCGATACGTGGTGGCCAACACTGTCGTGCTGTAAGGCCCGGTGGTCACGTTGGTGCCAAGATCGGCGCCCTTGTATGCGGTGTAGACGACGTTGCCCTGCGTGTCGAGGATCATGGCGTCCTCGAATTTGAAGCGTTGCGTCAGACCGGCGAAGAACGGTTGGTAGCGAGCGTTGACCGCCGACCAGGCGCTGGGATCGCCCGCAGAGACCAGATTCAGCGACTTCTCGTAATCTCCCTGTGCCGGAACGGTGTACAGGGACTGAAGGTACGTCGCCGCATTACTGGTGGGCTGAAACAGCGAGGCGTCGACGGGCTGGCCTGTCCGTTGCGCGAGGGTGGGCCCGAACACCGTCGAGTAGTACTTGGCCACAGCCTGTTCGGCACCCGGTGGCAGCGGCGTCGTCTGGAGTTCGGCGAACGCTTTACCGAAGTCGTTGGCGGCCGCGATCGTCTGCGTTCCGTGGGTGACGATCGATGCCGCGTCACTGATATCGCTGTAGAACGAGGTGATCTCGCGTGCCCGGGATTCCCGAAGCTGGGTCAGCCGCTGATACTCGGCATTTCGCAACGAGCTCGTGCCGGAGACGTAGCCGATGGCGCCGGCGATCACGACCGAGACGATGCTGACCGATAAGAGCATCAGCAACAGCTTCGACTGAAACCCCAGCGATCGCGGACGAGAACTCCGCGAGAGCACACTCGATAATCGGACCACTTGTCGACCCCCGCTCGTCCCGCTGACCGAGCGGATGTTAACGCATACTTCAGCCTTGGGTCGTCAGTTGCGGGACTGCAGCGCCTGCTGGCCGAAGGTACCGGTCTGCAACGAGCCGTCCGGCAGCACCAGATCGCCGCTGTCGAGCCGGGACCGCAGGTAAGCGAATGTCTGCGCGGTCTGCGCGAACAGGTGCTCGCCGGCCACCAACGCCGGTCGCGACTGTTCGTCGGCGGTGAGGAATTGTGGCAGTGGCTGGACCACGGTGTGGTAGTCGACGTTGAAGAACAGCGGGAATGAATAGCGCTCCTGCTTTACCTTGCGTACCCGATGCGACGTGGCGACGAAGGCGCCGTTGGTCCACAGTTCGAGCATGTCGCCGACGTTGACCACGAACGTTCCGGGAATCGGTGGGACGTCGATCCATTCCCCGGCGCCGTTGAGGACCTCGAGCCCGGGCGCGGTGGGCTTGAGCAGTGTGAAGCACTCGTAGTCGGTGTGTGCGCCGATGCCCTGGGCGTCTTCGGCGTCCGGGTTGTGCGGATAGTAGATCAGCCGCAACTGGCTCGGCGTCTTGGTGGCGTGCCGGGTGAAGGTGTCCGGATCCTCTCCGAGCGCGACGGCGAAGGCGCCCAACAGATCCTGCCCGACGCCGAGCACGGCCTGGTAGTACTCGGTGACCGTTTCGGCGAAGCCGGGAAGGTCGGGCCACACGTTGGGTCCGAGCATCGGGTTGCCTGCCAGATGGTCGGGGTCGTCGGCGGGCAGGTCCAGTGCGGTGTCGAATGCCTCCTTGAAATCGGGTTTGTCGCTGTAGAACCCTTCCTCACCCACCGGCACATAACCGCGATGACAGTTCGACAGCCCGATGTAGGACTTCATCTTCTCCGCAACCGGCAGGGCGAAGAACTGTTTGGTGGCGTCGAGTAGCCGATCGAAAAGGTCATCGCTGACCGGCGTCCCCGAGATGTAGAAGAAGCCGACGTCGCGTGCCGCTGCGCCGAGTTCGGCTGCGACACCCTCACGGTCGGCGGGGTCGGCGGACCGCAACCCACTGATGTCGATGACGGGTACCGATTGGAATGATGTCGCCCCACTCACAGTGTCACTCCTCCTTCGCTTTCTTTGATGTCCCAGGCGATGTCGTCGTCGACTCGTAGCTGTCCTGAATCGATCCGAGCCCGCAGCAGCGTCCCGACTCGGTGCGGATGGCTGGATTCATCGATCCGCCACTCGGTTCCGCTGACAGTCCCGAGAGAGATCTCCTGCGGGTGGGCCCAGCCGAACCGGTCCCCCACCCGCACCAGCACACCCGTCGTGTCCGGCGCCGACAGCACGAGTCCCCAGCAGGGTTGTGCCGTGCCGGCTTCGCGCTGCCAGTGCTCGGTGTAGTCGGCGTGCACGCCGATCTCCACAAGGGTGTCACCGCACCAGCTCATCCGCCCCGCGTCGGGAAGCTCAGGCGGCTGCAGGTCGACCAGGCGGGTCCATTCGAAGACGTCGTCGTGCTGGCCGAGCCGGCCGGCGAAACCCTCCCCTGGCCCGCGCAGATCAATGAACATGGAGATGCCTTGGAGCCATTGCACATTCGTTCCGGTGTCGCGGGATCCGTCGGCCTCGACCAGCAGCGTCCGTCGCCACAGCCCGGTGCAGTCGGCGATCACCGGGGTCTCGGGGGTCACAGCGACGCGTCCCATCTTGATTGCAACTCCGCAAATCCGGCTGCGGTGGGCCGGCCCAGTGCCCGGACCCGGGCGATGCCGCCGTCGGGATAGGCCTGAACCCGAATGGCGGTGATCGCCGGGGCATCGACCACGAAGACCTGCCGTGCGTCGGCGACCAGTTGCGTGCGGGGCAGCACCACCTCGTCGAACGGCAGGGCCCACCAAGGCCGTCGGGCATCGGGCCGGTCGCGGGTGCCGAGCACGGACACCTCGCGGGAGGCGTTGAACACGAAGAAGGAGGTGTCGATTTCGATTCGGGCCAGATCGCTGGGTGTCAGAAAGGAGATCGTCACCGCGTCGTGGGTGTCGGGCCCGATGTCACGCCGGCGCCGGGCTTCCCAGCCTGATCCCATGTTCTGCGGCCGGTCCGCGGCGATGAGCGCCCGCGCGTCGGAGTAGAACGTGTCGCTGCAGTGCTCGACGCAACCCCCGTGCTCGGCGCCGGAGACCTCGACGGTCACCCCCGACCACAGCGCCGGATCGGGAACGGGATCACCGTAGGCCCGCAGCCTCGCCACCCCGCCGTCGGAAGCGATCACCAACTTGAGGTGGGTGTAGCGGCGCGGGTCGTCAACGGCAATGGGGTTGTGCGCGTCGGCTTTCAGAACCGTCAGCGGCGACAGCAACCGCCAGTCCACCCGTGCATCACACGGGTCGGTGCCGGCCGCCAGCGTCGCGGCGTACAGCGTGCAGCCGGTCGGATGGTTGCCGGTGAAGAAGCGGGTGTCGACGTCGACGGTGTGCAGCCGGCCCGGAACTCCGAGCCGGATGATGACCCAGTCCGGTGCGGGCGCATGCCTGCGGGTCTCCCAGCCGTCGACCACTTCACCGCGAAGGTCGAATGTGCCTGGCACGAAGTCAGGTTCGGCCGCATCGATCAGCCGCTCTTTGACGCCGAACGACTCGTCGCTGGCCGCCACGACGCTGCCGCCGACCGTACGGCAGGCCAAGTCCAGTCCGGTCATGTGCGTAACCCCTGCGATAGTGGCCAATGCGTGCGTGCGTTGTCCGGCCCGGCGGCATACACACCGGCCTTGCTGGTGGACAGGTTCAGGCCGACCAACATCTGCGCCAGACCCACCGCGGCGGCTACCCCGTCGACGGCGGGCACTCCAAGTTTCTCGGTGATCGCGGCGGTCACACCGGCCATCCCCGCACAGCCGAGGCAGATCACGTCGGCCCCGTCCACACTCACCGCGCGTTCGGCTTCGGCGACGATCGCGGCGACCGCGCCGGCGGGGTCGGCGTCGACCTCGGCGGTCCCGAGGCCGCACGCCCGTACCGACGCACAGTGCGCCGCCACACCGGCCAACAGCAGACGGTCCTCGATCGGCGCGATGGAGCGGGCCAAGGTGGTGACCACCGAGAACCGCCTGCCGATCAGTTGCGCGACGTGAGCGGCCGATTCGGCGATGTCGAGCACGGGGACGTCGAGCATCTCCTGCAGCGCATCTTTGCCGTGTTCACCGAAGCCGGCCAACACCACGGCATCGGCGTCGAACGTCCCGGCGGCGAGCTGGGTGGCGACGACATCCATCACCCCGACGGCGGACAGGTAACTCTCCGCTGCGGAGTCGATCGCAACGGATCCGAAAGCGGGTTGCGTGGTGACGATTTCGGTCCCGGGCGCGGCTGCCGCCCGGGCCGCGGCGTCGATCTCCGCCGTCATCGTCTCCGACGTGTTCGGGTTGAGCACCAGGATCTTCATGCCGGCTCCCGGAGTGCGGCGACCAGCAGGTCGCCGCGGCTGTCCTGGCCGGCCACTCGTCCGGCCCGCCACACCTGACGGACCGCGCCGGTCAGCGAATTGCCCTCGTACGGCGTCACTGGATGACGGTGCCGCAGCTCGGCACCCCGCACCACCCACGAGGCGTCAGGGTCGAACACGCAGAAGTCGGCGCGCTTACCTTCGGCGATCACTCCTCGGTCGGTCAGGCCCGCGAGTTCGGCGGGCGCCTGCGCCATCAACCGGCACACATCGCGAACATCGAATCCGAGCCGGCGGGCCTGGGTCCACAACGCGGGCAGTGCGATCTGCAGCGAGCTGATCCCACCGAACGCACGGCCGAAGTCACCGCCGGTCAGGTCTTTGTGGCGCGGTGCGCACGGCGAGTGGTCGGAGACCACCATGTCCAGCGTTCCGTCGGCCAGAGCCGCCCACAGCAGGTCGCGGTTGTCCCCGCCGCGGATGGGTGGACACGCCGCGAATACCGTCGAACCCTCGGGGATGGTCTCGGCGGCGAAAGTCAGGTAGTGCGGGCATGTTTCGGCGGTGACGGGAAGTCCTGCCGCTTTGGCCTCGGCGATCATCGGCAGCACCTCGGCGCTCGAGACGTGCACGATGTGCGCCCGGGCGCCGGTCGCGCCGACTGCGTCGAGCACGATGCGCACCGCATCCCGCTCGGCCGCGTCGGGCCGCGACCGCAGGAAATCGCCGTACGACCGGCCCGCCGGTGCCGGGCAACCAGTCAGCACCCGCTCACTTTCGGCATGCACCAGTAGCACCGAATCCAGTTCGGCCACAACGGCCATCGCAGTCCTAAGCTGGTCGGGGTCCAGCGGCGGAAAGTCGGCGTTTCCCGATTCGGACAGAAAGCACTTGAAGCCGAGCGCCCCCGCGGCGGCCAACTCAGCGAACGACTCGAGATTGCCCGGCACGATGCCGCCCCAGAAGCCGGTGTCGACATGGCATGCGCCGCGCGCCGCGGAACGTTTGGCCTCCAACGCCGCCACCGTGGTGGTCACTGGGTTGCAGTCCAGCGGCATGTCCACGACCGTGGTGATGCCTCCGCTCAACGCCGCCGCAGTAGCAGAGTCGAAGCCCTCCCAGTCGGTGCCAGGGTCGTTGATGTGCACATGGGTGTCCACCAGACCGGGCAGCAACACCACGTCGGCGCCGAGAACCGTCTCGCCTGCGCCGCCGAGGTGACTGTCGGCACCGGCGACAACGCGGATCATGCCGTCCGCCAACCCGATCGCGGCGGGCCGGACCTCGCCGTCGATCACCGCGCGCGGCGCGCGAATGACGTGCTCGACGGCGGCCGTGGTCACGGCGGCGGCACCGGGCCGAACCGCTCCGCGAAGCGCTGGGTCAGCTCCGGCCAGACATGGGGGTCGTGGCCGGGCACCAGCTCGTAACCCTTGTCGGTGGCCAGCCTCTTCAGCCTGCGGATCGGCTCGACCGTGTCGGCCGGGTCGACATCGATGAACCCGCCGATCGGCAACTCGTGCTCGATGTTCTCGGTGAGGTCGGCGGCGTCGAACGCGAACACGAACCCGCCGCCGCCGACCGCCTCGTCGAGCTCGACCACGAAGCTCTGATGCCCCGGCGTGTGCCCGTAGGTGGGGACCGCCGTGATACCGGGCGCGATCTCGGCTTCACCGTCGGCGAGCACCCAGTCGATGCGGGGATCGTCGAAGTCGATGCGGGCGATGGCATTTCGTTCCGGCTCCGGATGGTTCGAGAGCCCATACTCCAGCTCGCGACGCTGCGCATGCACCGGGACCTTGCCGGCGAACAGCTTCACGCCGCCGGCGTGGTCGTGGTGCAGGTGTGACAGCGCCACGAGGTGGATGTCGTCGACGTCGATGCCGATGTCGTGCAACGACTCCTCGATCGGCTCCCCTGGGCCCGGCAGAACCGGGATGTACTCGACGGTCGGATAGAACCGTCGGTACAACGCCGGGTCCCGGATCAGCGCGGTGTTGAAGCCGGTGTCGAGTAGCACCCAGCCGCCATCGGTCTGCAGCAGCACGCCGGGGACCGGTTCACGCAGCCGGAGGTCCGGTGGCGAGCCGTACACCGACACCGCCTTGGGCAACTCCTCCCAACCGAGCGTCAGCAGGACGATACGACGAACTTTGCCATTTCCCAGAGCCACTCGCGTCAGCCTACGGACAGCGCGGCCAACCGCAGCGAGTTCGGGTCGGTCACCACGTGCGCCTGCTCGACGCCCTTCAGCCACGGCTGGGCCACCATGAAGTCGTTGACATCAGCGACATTCAGCCAGCAACCCGTCTTCACCGCTTCCTCGCCGGCCGTGGAGAAGTCCGCGTCCGATCCGGTGGGCAGCCCCTTGGCCAACGCATCGGTGATCGGCGGCGCCGAGCACCCGAAGAAGTTCAGGCCACCGTCGGCGTCCCAGGAGATGTGGCCCCAGGTGTAGGGCGAGGGCGCGTCCGGCCACCCGAGGTAGGTCATGATCTCCGGTGCCGACTGCCCGTCGCCGCCGACCCACCCGTAGATCTCCGACGTCGGATAGGCCTGCACCTTGGCGTTGAGTCCGGCCGCGGCCAACTGAGTCTGAATCAGGTTGCTGATCAACTGATTATCGGGGTTTGACGAGTCGTAGCCGATGGTGACGGACTTCTGGTCGGCAGGCAGACCTGCCGCGATCTGAGTCAGCACGGACGGATCGTGGGTCACCGACTGCTTGCCGAACTCGGCGGCCATCACGTTCGGCGGGTAGATCTGCTCGGCCTTCTTGCCGCGGCCGAAGTAGGTCTGCTTGACCAGTTCGTCGACGTCGACGGCCTGCATGACGGCGTTGCGGTTCTTGGCGTCGGTCATCATGCCCTTTTTGGGATTGATGTAGACGAAGTTCGACATCATCGTCGGCAGCGAGTAGTTCGCAAACGACTTGTTGTCCAGGTAGGACTGCACCGCAGAGGACGGCAGGTCATGCAGGATCGCCGCGAGTTGACCGTTGTTGAACTGCAACTGCTGCGCCGAGACGTCGGTGATCACCGGCAGCTCGACCTTCTCGAAGTACGGCTTGGCTCCCCAGTAGTCGCCGAAGGCGGTCAGCTGGTACTTCGAACCCACCTCGGCGGCGGTCAGCGTGTACGGACCGGTGCCCAGGTCGTGGTTGGTAAGATAGCCCTGCGCGTGGTCACTGCCGGCGTTCTTCTGCAGGCCTTCGGGGCTGAGCATGCGGGGTCCGTACGGACATGCGAGGTAGTCCAGGAACGCCGAGTTGGGCGCCTTGAGCGTGACGGTGACGTCGTAATCGCCTTGGGTGGTGACCGAATCGACGTCGGAGACCATGTAGGCGGGTCCCTGGTTCACCGCCGCCCGCCGGTCGAAGGAGGCCTTGACGGCGGCCGAGGTGAAGGGCGTGCCGTCGTGGAACTTCACACCCTGACGCAGCTTGAAGTTGAAGACCTTGTTGTCGGGCGAGGCCGTCCACTCGGTGGCCAGGAGCGGTTGAAGCTCGGGCTTGTCGGTGCCAGCTTTGTATTCCAGCAGACCCTCATAGGTGTTGGTGGTCAGCAGAAGGCCTTGGCCGGCGTAGTAGATGTCGGGGTCCGGTGGCTGGCCCGGATCCTGCAGGAACGACAGCTTCAGCACCTTGTCGGTCGGAGCCGCGTTCGGGGTGCTGCTGCCACCCGAATTCGAACCGCCACAGGCGGTCAGCGCCAGGGCAGCGGTCGCGCCGATCGCGAGCAGCGTAGTCAGTTTCTTCATCGGGAGGCTCCTTCGAGTACCGGGGTGGTGAGGGATTCAAAGGCGTCGAGGATCTCCTCGGTGGTCCGCGTTGCGCCGGTCTGCAGGTATTCCATGGCATCCAGTGCGGCATCGTGTCGGTAGACCGACGAGCCGCCGACGCAGTCGGACACCACCCGCACGTGGAAGTCGCGCTGATGGGCGTCGGCGAAGGTGTAGTGCACGCACACATCGGTCAGTCCGCCGATCAGGATCAGTGTGTCGGCCTTCAACCCGGACAGCACGATCTCGAATTCGGTTCCGATGAAACCGGAGTAGCGCCGCTTCACGATATGGAATTCGTGATTGGGGCCGGTGAAGTCGGGTAGCAGCTCGGGGTGCAGGGGGGTGCCGGGCCTGCCGTCGATGCAGTGCGGCCCTTCGACACCGTCGAGTTCCCGGCCGAAGTCGATGCCGTTGGCGCGGTGCACTTCCTGGAAGAACACGATCGGAATGGTCGCGGCGCGCGCGGCGTCGATCAGTTTGCGCGCCCGGACGATTCGGTCGGCGTATCCGGCCATGTGCGGGATGCCCACCTCCTCGACGGGCATGTCGCCACTTTCTTGCATGTCGACGACGACCAAGACCGGGTTGCCCACTATCAGTGGCTGTTTCGGCACCTATCCTCCTGTAACTGCGATGCGGGGGTCTGCGGCGGCCTGGAGAAGATCCACGACCGTGTTGATGAAGACGTAGAGTGCGCCGAGCATCAGTGTGACGCCGGCGATCGCCGGGAAGTCGGCCACCGGAATGCTCTGGGCGATGTACTGGCCGATGCCCGGCCAGCCGAAGACCTGCTCGACAACCAGCACGCCGGCGAACATAAGGCCGACCTGCAGTCCGGTCATCGACAACGCCGACCCGACACAGTTGCGCAGCACGTGGCCGGCCACGATTCGGCTCTCCGGCAGGCCTTTTGCGCGTGCGGTTCGCACATAGTCGCTGTCCATATCGGTGAGCAGACTGGACCGCAACACCCGGCCGATGGCCACCGCCGGGCCCAACGCCAGTACCAGGGCCGGAAGGATCAGGTGGTGCAGGGCGTCGGTGACGACGTCGAAGCGTCCGCTGAGCAGTCCGTCGACGGTCAGCAATCCGGTGGGGCCGGTCGGCGGGTTGCTGATGCCGATGCGACCGTTGGCCGGTACCCAGCCGAGCTTCTGGTAGAAGACGATCAGTCCCAGGATGCCGAGCAGGAACATCGGCGCAGAGGACCCGGTGAACAGAATCGCCCGCAGCACAGCCGATCCCCGCCACTTCAGGGTGGTGCTGAACGCCAGCAGCACGGCCAGCACCAGTGCGATACCGAGACCGTAGAGCGCCAGTTCCAGGGTGGCCGGGAAGAAGCTGCCGAGATCGGACGCGACGGCGTGCCGGGTCCGGTACGACGTTCCAAGGTCGCCCTGGACCGCCCCGGTGAGGTAGTGCCAGAACTGGGTGACGATCGGGTCGTTGAGGCCCAACGCATCTCGGCGTGCGGCGACCGCCGAGGCGGAGGCCTGTGCACCCATCTGCGCCTTGACCGGATCCAGCGGCGAAATGTGTTGCAGCACAAACATCACTGCGGTCAGTGCGACCAGGATCACCAGCGTCGCCGCCAGTCGGGAGGCGATGAACGTTTTCACCTGTCGGCCTCCTAGCTCGTCTTCATCAGGTTGCGCAGGCTGTCACCGGCGACGTTGCCGATCACCGCGAGGACCAGTACGCCCAGGCCGGGCATCACCGGCACCCACCACTGCTGCAGGAAGTAGCTCAGGTTGCGGGCCGCGTCGGCGCCCAGTTCCGGCGCGGGAGCCGATTGCCCGAGCCCGAGGAACGACAGCGCCGCGAGCGTGAGGATCAACGTGCCGAGGTCGAGGCTGGCGGCCACCAGTGCGTTGGGCACCGCGCCGGGCAGCAGGTGGCGCATGGCGACCCGGATGGGTCCGACTCCGGCCAGTCGGGCGGCCTCGACGTGCGGCCGGGCCGCCAACCGGGCGACCTCACCTCGAACCAGCCTGGCGTAGAACGGCCACCACACGATCGACACCGCGATCAGGGTGTGGACGAAACCGGGTCCGAGCGCGGCGACGACGGCGATGGCCAGCACCGGCGCGGGCAGCGACAGGAAGCCGTCGGTGATCCGCATCAGGGTCGCGTCCAGCCAGCCGCCGGTGGCTCCGGCGATGAGCCCGACCAGACCTCCGATGAGCAGCCCGACGCCGACCACCACCAGGGCCGCGAACCAGCTCGACCGGACGCCGAAGAGCACGCGGCTCAAGATGTCCCGCCCGACGCTGTCTGTGCCGAGCAGGAAGCCATTCTTGCCGGGCGCCTGCAGCGGCATACCGACCGGTACCAGCGGGTCATGCGGGGCCAGCAGCGGGACGGCGACGGCGATCAACGTCACCAGCAGGAGCAAGGACACGCCGAGCCAATTGACGATCACCGCACGGTCTTTCGGCAACGCCGCCATCCGCTTCTCACGGCTGCGCAACAGCGCCGGGGCGGGAACTGCGATGGCCATCAGCGCGCCTTCCGTTCGATACAGGCGACCTGGTGCGGGCTACCGGGAGTGCCTTCCAGGCGGACGTCGAGTTCGAGGTCACTGCAGGTGTCGATCGCGATCGGGCACCGGGGGTGGAAGGCACAGCCGGTCGGCGGCGACATGGGGCTGGCGGGTTCGCCGGCCAGCACCCGGCAGTCGCGACCCAGGTCGGGGATCGCGTCGACCAGCGCCTGGGTGTACGGATGTGTCGGGCGTCCGATCACGTCTTCGGCGGGGCCGATCTCGACGATGCGACCCAGGTACATGACCGCGATCCGGTCGGCCACCACCCGTGCGACCGACAGGTCGTGGGTCACGAACACCACCGACATGTCCAAGGTGCGGCGCAGCCCGCCGATCAGGTTGAGCACCGAGGCCGCCAGCGACACGTCCAGCGCACTCGTGGGCTCGTCGCAGAGCAGCACCTGCGGCGGGATCACGGTGGCCCGCGCCAGCGATACCCGTTGCCGCTGACCGCCGGACAACTGCGCGGCCCGCGATTTGACCACATCCTGCGGAAGGCCCACCCGCTCCAGCACTTCCGCGACAGCATCCTTGCGCTCGCTCCGCGACATCGAGGTGCCGCGCAGGCGTTCACCGATCAGCTCACCGACGGACAACCACGGTGTCAGCGAGGCACCGGCGTCTTGGAAGACCATCTGCGGACGGGTATCCCCGGCCAGTTCGACCTCGCCGGTGGTCGGCTTCTCCAGCCCGGCGATGATGCGCAGCAGCGTCGACTTTCCGGAGCCGCTCTCCCCCACCAGGGCCACCGATTCGCCATGCGCGACGGTCAGCGACACTCCGCGCAGCGCCTGCAGTTTGCCTCCCGATGCCCCGGAGCGATCCAGCCGGCGGCGGCGCACGGTGAACGTCTTGGTGACGGCGCGGGCGTCGACGGCGGGCGGTTGATCAGCCGCAATCTCGACTCGATCGGCGAATGCTTCGGCCTCGGCGGCGATGATCCCGGCCAGTTCGGTGCGCATCTGCGCCGGCTCGATGATGCAGGCACTCACCCGGTTATCGGCGCAGGACACCGGATCCGGTGGTGTGGCAGAGCATTCGGTGCGGGCCAGCGCACACCGCGGCACGAACGCGCAACCGGACAGTGGCGCGGTCGGGCTGGGCACCTGGCCGGCCATCGCCGCCAGCGGACGGTCCCGCGCCGTGTCCAGGGTCAGTCGAGATTGCAGCAGGCCATGGGTGTAAGGATGCGCGGGGGTGGCGAGAACGTCGGCGGTCGGGCCGATTTCGGCGATCCGCCCGGCATAGAGCACGGCGATGCGGTCGGCGATCTGCGCGGCGACGCCCAGGTCGTGGGTGATCAGCACGATGCTGCAGCCGATCTCGGCACGCAGCCGCTGCAGCAGCGCCAGCACCTGTGCCTGCACCGTGACGTCGAGCGCGGTGGTCGGTTCGTCGGCGATGATCAGCTCGGGATCACCGGCCACCGCGATCGCGATCATCACCCGCTGGCGCAATCCGCCGGACAGTTCGTGCGGATAGGCCCGCATCCGTCGTTCAGGATCTGGAATACCAACGGCGGTGAGCAGTTTCAGTGCTTCTGCGCTGCTGCCTGCTACTTCTTCGACCTGTTTGCCGATCCGCATCGTCGGGTTCAGCGACGTCATCGGGTCCTGGAACACCGCACCGAGGTCGAGTCGCCGAACCTTGCGCAGCTGCTTGGCGGCGCCGGTGAGCATGTCGGTGTCGCACACCTGGACACGGCCGCTGGTCTTGGCGGCGCCGAGCAGGCCGAGCATGCTGAAGCCCAGAACGCTTTTACCAGAGCCGGATTCGCCCACCAGGCCCACGATCTCGCCGGGCGCGATCTGGAGCGACACCCCGCGCAGCGCGTGCACGTCCTTGCCGTTGCGGCGGAACGTGACACACAGATCATCCACCGCCGCGACCACGTCGCCCGGCGTCGTCGCCGGTGCGTCAGGTCGCAGCGCGACACTTGCGGCGCTCGCCATGCAGAGTCTCCCGGAAGGTCAGAGGGTCCACGAGGATGCGCTCACCGGTGAGCCATCAGCCTGTCGATTGACAGTTTTACGGGCCTCTCGTCGCGGTGGGTGTCGCTGGCGTAACCAAACCAAGACGGCGCGTAACCGATAGGTATCCCGCGTTTCTGTCATGTGACAGAAAATCCCGGGGTCTGTCTTTTCGCAGGTGATGTGGGTCAACATCGGACCATGGAGACAACGCGGGCGGGCCGTCCGCGCTTGACCGAACGGCGCAGACCCGGCACGACCGCCCGGGACGAGATCCTCGACGCCGCGGCGGAGCTGTTCACCAGCCGCGGCTACGCCAGCACCTCGACCCGGGCCATCGCCGAGGCGGTCGGCATCCGGCAAGCCTCGCTGTACCACTACTTCAAGACCAAGGACGAGCTGCTGTCGGCGCTACTGCACCAGACCGTGACGCCGACCCTGACGTTCCTGTCCGGACTCGAGCAGGGCGGCGACCCCCGGTCGGCCGCCAGCACCCTGCACGCCCTGGCCGCCTTCGACGGCGCCCAGCTGCTGACAGCGCAGTGGAACCTGGGTGCCCTCTACCTTCTGCCTGAGCTCAGGGAGGCGCGCCTGGCCACCTTCTGGACCGAACGTGAGCGCCTGCGACAGGCCTACCTCGACCTCAGCCGCGCGGTTCTGGTGGCCACCGGCATCGCCGACGACGCGGCAGACCTTCCGTTCCGCTTGGTCGAGTCCCTGGTGAACATGTGGACACCGCCCCCGCACCCGGACCCCGGCACGCTGGCCGGCCACGTTGCCGATGCGTGCCTACGCGTCCTCGGTGTCACCGAAGACCAGCTTGCCCCGCTGAGCGCGTCCGAACCCGCCCGGGCAGGACATTTGTAGGATCAGGCCATGCCGCTGGCCGAAGGCGAGACATTCGCGGGCTATACGATCCTGCGATTGCTGGGCGCGGGTGGGATGGGTGAGGTCTACCTGGCCCAGCATCCCCGGCTCCCCCGCCGCGACGCCCTCAAGGTGTTACCGGCCTCGGTAAGCAGCGATGCCGAATACCGGGCGCGGTTCGAACGGGAGGCGGATATCGCCGCCACGCTCTGGCACCCCCATATTGTCGGCGTCCACGACCGGGGCGAGACCGACGGTCAGTTGTGGATCGCGATGGATTTCGTCGACGGCAATGATGCCGGCGATCTGTTGAAGAACTTTCCCACCGGCCTGCCACAGGCCGAGGTGCTCAATATCGTCACCGCGGTCGCCGAGGCACTGGACTACGCGCACCAACGCCATCTGCTGCACCGCGACGTCAAGCCCGCGAACATCCTGGTCTCCAAGCAGGAGTCCGGTGAGGAGCGGATCCTGTTGGCGGACTTCGGAATTGCACGATGGGACAACGATGCCAGCGGGCTGACCCAGACCAACATGACGGTCGGCACGGTGTCCTATGCCGCCCCGGAACAGCTGATGGGCCGCGACCTCGACGGGCGGGCCGACCAATATGCGCTGGCGGCCACTGCCTACCATCTGCTCACCGGCACCCCGCCGTTTCCACATTCCAATCCCGCGGTGGTGATCAGCCAGCATCTGTCGGCGTTGCCGCCGAGCCTGGCCGAGCACCGCCCGGAGCTGGCGAACCTGGACGCGGCGCTGCGCAAGGCGCTGTCAAAGGACCCCGCCGAGCGGTTCGACCGCTGCGTCGACTTCGCACGGGCCCTGGCCCACCACATCACCACCCCGGTGTCCGGTGACGGCCTGACCGATGCCGATGCCACCCGGCTGACCCCGATCACCGATGCGGCGCCCATCGGTGAGCCCTCCCCGCAGTCCCACAACCGGTGGCTGAAGATCCTGCTTCCCGTCCTGGCGGTGCTGCTGGTCGCCGGTGTCGCGATCGCCTTCATCGCCGGCCGCGACCGCGGGGAGGACGTTGCCGCCCAGGACGTCCGCACCGCCACGACGACGGCAACCACCGCGGTTGTCCCGCCACCGCCGCCGCCCGCGACGACGACACCGCCGACCACCGCGACCCCGACCGCGGCGACGACACCACAGACGACCGCGGCGACCGACACCGTCACCGTCGAGCCGACCCCCACCGCGGTGATCGGTTCGGACTGCACCGAGCCGGGCGCTACCGGAACCACCGCCGACGGGGCGACCGCCTACTGCACGAAGTTGCAGTACACCAACCGCTACCTGTGGTCGGTGCATCAGGACGAGATCCCGAATCCGGTGGTGACGTCGTCGCCGACTTCTCCGGTGGCGGCCCCGCCGACCGAGACCGAGTCCCCGGTTCGTGTCTGCATGCAGGAAACCGGGCATACCAGATTGCGATGCGCCGAGGAGATATTGCGCGGCAACGGCGGCTAGGACCGAACCGATGAGCGCTGACGACACCCCCCTCGACACCCCCTTGTGGCTGTTCGCCGATCAGCTCGGCCCCCAGTTCTACGGCGGTGAACACGCGCACCGTCCGGTGTTCCTGGTGGAGGCGACCTCGGCGCTGCGACGGCGCCGCTATCACCGGCAGAAGCTGCACCTGGTGCTGTCTGCCGTGCGGCACGCCGCGGCCGACCTGGGCGCGCGCGCAACCCTGGTGCGCGCGGACACCTATACCGAGGCGCTGCGCGATTACGGCACGCCGGTGCTTGTGCACGAACCGACATCGTTCGCCGCCGATCGCTTCGTTCGGCGCCTCCAGCGCGACGGCATGGTCGTTGAGGTGTTGCCCACCCCGGGATTTGCGTTGTCGCGAACCGACTTTCGACGGTGGGCCGGGGATCGGCGCCGGTTCCGGATGGAGGACTTCTACCGCGAGCAGCGCCGGCGGTTCAGCGTGTTGATGGACGGTTCCGAGCCGGTGGGCGGGCGGTGGAACTTCGACGCCGAGAACCGTGAGTCCCCACCCAAGAACGGTCGGCCGATCGGCGTCGACGCGCCGTACCGCCCGCGTGAGGACGACATCGACGACCAGGTGCGCCGCGATCTGGATGCGATGGATCTGCCCACTGTCGGCGTCGACGGGCCGCGGCTGTTCGCGGTGACCCCGGCCGAGGCACGCCGGGCGCTGACGAGATTCATCGAACGTCGGCTACCCATGTTCGGCCGCTACGAGGACGCCATGATGGGCGGTGACTGGGCGATGTCGCATTCGCTGCTGTCGGTGCCGCTGAACCTCGGCGTGCTGCACCCGCTGGACGCCGTGCACGCCGCCGAACAGGCCTACCGGGACGGCGGCGCCGCGCTCGCCGCCGCCGAGGGGTTCATCCGCCAGATTCTGGGGTGGCGGGAGTACATGTGGCACCTGTACTGGCACTTCGGCCCGGACTACCTGGACAACAACGCCCTGGCCGCCGAGACTCCGCTGCCGGCCTGGTGGACCGAACTCGACGCCGAATCGGTCACCGCCGAATGCCTGCGGCAGGCGCTCGGCGGTGTGCGGGATCGCGGGTGGGCGCACCACATCCAGCGGCTGATGGTGCTGGGCAGCCACGCACTGCAGCGCGGTTACCAACCGCGGGCGCTGACCGAATGGTTCGCCACCGCGTTCGTCGACGGCTTCGCCTGGGTGATGCCGACGAATGTGATCGGGATGAGCCAGCACGCCGACGGCGGCCTGCTCGCCACCAAGCCGTACACCTCCGGTGGTGCCTACGTGAACAAGATGAGCGATCACTGCCGCTCGTGCAGCTTCGACCCGAAGGTCCGCGTCGGAGCGAATGCGTGCCCCTTCACCGCGGGCTATTGGGCGTTCGTGCATCGCCACCGGGACCTGCTGGCGGCCAACAACCGCACCGCGCGCGCAGTGTCGTCGATGGCGCGGCTGGCCGACCTCGACGCCGTCGTCGAGCAGGAACGGCACCGGAAGACGTTCTAGTCACATACCGGTGAAACGAATCCATGCCCTTGTGGCGATAGAGGTCGCAAGAGGCTGGTGTGATCTGCTCGCAGAGCGACTTCCAAGCTCCCTGGGCTATGTTCGACCGCAGACACAGACGGAGGTTGGAGTGAAAAGGCTCATCCTGGTGGCCGCCGGCGCGCTTGCCGCAAGTTCGGCAGCAGCCGCTCTCAGCATGGGGGCCAGCAGCGCCGACCCGAATGCCGGCGGCACGATGAACATCCTCGGCGAACCGTATTACAAGGCGGTCGCGATCCTGCACGCCCAAGGCATCCAGACCGTGTTCGGCGGTTCCGTCGGCAGCGACGTTCCGCAGGCCAAGTGCGTGGTGCAGAGCCAGAAATACCTGGCCAGCGGCAAGATGTCGCTGATGCTGAACTGCACCAAGGCTGCCCAGCCCGACGCGCCGGCACCCAGCGCACCGGGTACGGCCCCCGCCCAGCAGATCCCATCCGACGGTGGCTCCCGCCCGACTCCGGGTGCTCCCGGAACCGTCATCGTCACGCCGACTCAGGTCGGCTGACCCCGCCCCGCGACGAGCTAGACTCCTCGGCAGCCACTGCCGGGAGGTTTGCCCATGCTGCGCCCACGCCGTTTCGAACGCGAGATCGATCCGGGCCCGGTGCAGATCCAGGCCCGCAAGGTCGCCTTCGACGTGTCCGACGCGCCGTTGCACTGGATTCCGGGGCACCCGGTCGCCTCGCATGTGATCGGTCTGCTCAACGTCGTTCTCCCGGTCGCGGAGCGCTGGTTCGTCGACACCTACAACGAAGCGCTGCCGCTGGTGAAGGATCCGCGACTGGCCGAGGACATGCGTGGGTTCATCGGCCAGGAGGCCACCCACGCCGACACCCACGACCAGGTCCTGCAGGAGCTGATGGTGGCGCGCGGCGTGGACGCCGAGCCGATCCTGCGCCAGCTCGACTACGTGTTCGGCCAGGTGCTCTCGCCCAGCACGTCGACTGACCCACGGAAGCGGCTGAACAATCTGTGCGACCGCCTGTGGCTTATCGCGGCGATCGAGCACTACACCGCGGTGCTGGGCGACTTCGCGCTCAACTGCGCCTGGGACGACTTCGGCGCCGACCCCACCCTGGTCGACGTGTTCCGCTGGCACGGCAGCGAAGAGGTGGAGCACCGCAACGTCGCGCACGACGTCGCGGTCTACTTCCACGACAGCTATCTCGACCGGATCCGCTCGATGGCCATGGCGGTGGTGCTCATCGCCGGCTTCTTCAATCGCGGTTCCTGGTACATGTGTCGCACCGACCCGACGCTGGACATGACCTGGTGGCAGATGCAGCGGCTGCGGGCGCGCGACTCCAAGCTGGGTCTGCTGCCCAAGTACCGCACACTGTTCGGCACGACGACGCTGACCTACTTCCGGCCGAACTATTCACCCGAGGACGTCGGATCCACCGCGCAGGCGGTCGCTTATCTGGCCAGCTCGCCGGCTGCCCGCGCCGCACACCTGTGAGAGTCCGGCTGGGGTCCGCGCCGCCGAGCGCGTCGGGCCGTACTCGCCACGATCCGCTGCTGCGCCTCACCGACGCGTCGATCACCGCGCTGTGGGCGATCAGTGGCGCGGTGCGACGCCCGGCGACGCCGCAGGCACGCGAGCGCACGTTCACGCTGCAGGTCATCGGTCGCCGTGTGGTCGCGCGGGATCAGAACGTGGTGGCACTGACGCTGGCGGCGCCGGATCGACGGGCGCTGCCGGCATGGCATCCCGGCGCGCACGTGGACATCCGGCTGCCCAGTGGGCGTATTCGGCAGTACTCGCTGTGCGGCGACCCCGCTGTGCCCACCAGTTACCGGATCGCGGTGCGGCGCATCCCCGACGGTGGTGGCGGGTCGATCGAGGTGCACGACCTTGGACTCGGGGCGACGGTGACCACCGGTGGCCCGCGAAATGCGTTCCCGCTCACCGTTCCCGGCTACGGCTCCCCCGCCCGGCAGCTGCGGTTCATCGCCGGCGGTATCGGCATCACCCCGATCCTGCCGATGCTGGGTCTGGCACAGCGGCTGGGGGTCGACTGGTCGATGATCTACGCCGGGCGCAGTCACGAGTCCATCCCGTTCCTCGACGAGCTGCGCAGGTTCGGTGAGCGGGTGCAGATCCGGACCGACGATGAACACGGAATCCCCACCGCCGCTGAACTTTTGGGTGACTGCCCGGATGGCGCAGGCGTGTACACCTGCGGTCCGGCCCCCATGCTCACCGCCGTTCGGGCGGCGCTGAGCGGCCGCGACAACGTCGAATTGCACTTCGAACGATTCGCCGCCCCACCGGTGGTCGACGGCACGACGTTCACCGCGACGGTGGCCTCGACGGGTGCCACGGTGACGGTGCGGCCCGAGGAGACGCTGCTGTCGGCGCTGCAGCGCGAGCACGTCCCGGCACCGTACTCCTGCCAGCAGGGATTCTGCGGCACCTGCCGGACTCGCGTCGTCAGTGGTGTTGTGCAGCATCGGGATACGCTCCTCACCGAACCCGAGCGGGCCCAAGGGATGATGCTGACATGCGTGTCACGCGCACCCGAGGGCAGCCACCTAACGCTGGATCTGTAGTCAGTCGGCCTTCAGCATCGGAATGCCCTCGCTGGTCGAGAACTGGGCGTCTTCCTGGCTGGCAAGTCCCATCGACACCAGGGTCCTCGGGAAGATCAGGTCGGTGAGGTAGGCCAGCCCGACCGCCCACCTGTTGACCCCGCGCGGGATCGCATACAGGTGATAGGCACGGGTGACGGCCTTCGCGGGCAGGCCGGAGACCTGGATGTTGAGCGGGTTGGCCACGGCCTTGCGAGGGCCGAGGTCGACGACCAGACCCATGTTTCGATGCCGATAGTCCTTGGGGGTGCCGAATCCCAGGCTGGCGGCAACGTTGCGCGCCAACGCTTTTCCCTGCCGCACCGCATGCTGGGCGGTGGGTGGGGTGATCGCGCCGGGCTGGGTCAGGTCGGGGACGGCGGCGGCGTCGCCGGCGGCGAACACATCGGGGTGGCCCGGCACCCGCAGGTCGGCGCCGACTTTCAGGCGGCCCTTCTCGGTCGGCAGGCCGAGTGTGTCGATCAACGGCGCGGCGGTCACCCCGGTCACCCAGGCCACTGTCCGGGTGTGGACCCGCGAATCATCGCTGAGCACAACGTGATCGGCGTGCACTTCCTTCAATGTCAGGCCGAGCCGCACGTCGATGCCGCGATCGTGCAGAACTTCCCTCGCGGCCTTACCGAGTTTCTCGCCCACTTCGGGCATCACCTGTTCGGCGAGGTCCAGCAGGAGGAAGCGCACCGATTGCGGGTCGAATCCCATCTGGCGGGCCGCAGCATCGGCCAGCGCCCGGAGCTGGACGACCAGTTCGGTGCCCGAATACGACGCGCCTACCACCACGACAGTGCGTCGGCCTGCGGCCACCGCGGGGTCGGAGTCGATACCGGCCAGTTCCAGCTGCTCGAGGAAGTGGTCGCGCAGGTACAGCGCTTCGGCGATCGATTTGAGGCCGCGGGCGTAGGTGGCGAGGCCGGGAATGTCGAACAGCCGGGTCACCGAGCCGGGCGTGAGCACCAGCCGATCCCAGGACAGTTCGTGGGTTCGGCCCTCGGGGTCGGTGTAGCCGAGCGTGTGCGCCGTCAGGTCCGCTTTGTCGACGCGGCCGCGAATCACCCGGACCCCGGGAAGCGTGCCGGCCAGCGGGATGGAGACGAACCGCGCGTCGACAAGCCCGCCGGCGACGTCCGGCAGCAGCGGCGTGTAGAGCATGTAGTCGATCGGCGAAATGAGGGTGATCTGCACATCCGCGTGGTGCCGGTGTAGGCGCCGCTGCAGGCGCCGTGCGCATTCGAACCCGGTGAAGCCGCTTCCCACCACAATCACGGACGTCATCGGGCCAGTTATACCCTCGCCCCGCGAATGCAAACTCTGGGCTGGGACTGTTGCGCCGCGCCGTGACGACCGAGCAGGATGGGTAGCCCTATGGCACGTTCGCTGGGTCTGCTGTCCTCGGTGTGGTCGTCGGCGGCGACCTTCCCGGTGAGCACCGGGGCGGCGATGGCGTATCGCACCCTGTTCATGACCGTCAAACGGCTGGTGGTCGGCCGCACGATGACCGTGCGCCTCGACGGCGGGGACATCACGCTGACCGTCACCGAATTCAACTCGCGCCTCGATGTTCGTGGCCTTGCCGTCGGCCAGCTGAACGACGTCCGGATAACCGCGACCGACATCCGTTGGGGCAACCACTATTTCGAGGGCGCCACGATGGTTCTGAACAATGTGCACTTGAAGCCGGGCGTTCCGCCGGTACTGGTGGCCGCACCGGTCGACGTGACGATGGTCGTCTCCACCCAGGCCCTCAACGCGGTGTTCTCCGAGTCGCTGCCGCGATTGTCGGGCCATGTCGATGACGACGGCATCGCTCGGTTGCGATGGACTCGCCACCCCCGGCTGGGCAGTGTGGAGGTGGACGTGGAGTTGGACGGCTCCACGTTGTGGTTGCATCCGCGGGCGCTGCGCACCACTCGGCGTCGGTGGGCGTTGCCGACCCGGTTGCCGTCCTATCCGGTGCGGCTCCCGGAACTGGCCAGCGGCCTGACCCTGACCAGTCTGTCGTTGGGGCCCAGTTCCTTACAGCTGACGGGTAGCCTCCCGCAGTGGCGGGCCGAGGTACCCAGGGCGCGCGTCGAGGACATCCTCACCCAGCTCAGTGCCGTCGGGCGGCCACTCAATTTCACCGGGCGGTCGCGCCGCGGCTAGCCGGCGGCGTTCGTAGCGGCGGACCGCGAGTACCGTCAGGGCGGCCAGCGCCCAGCCGAGCAGCAGATCGATGACGTAGTGCTCGGCCGCGTACACCAACGTGAACGCCATGATCATCACGTAGCCGGCCAGCAGCGGCCGCCAGCGCCGGGCGACCCGTCCCCACAGGAAGGCCGCGATCATCGCCGACAGACCGGCATGCAGCGACGGTATGGCGGCGACCAGGTTGACGCTGGCCTGACCCTCGTCGAGCAGCGCGCGGGCCACGTCCAGATGCAGCATCCCGAAACCGCGACTGGAGATCCGCTCCACGACGTCGTTCGCGCCCGGATGCTGGGTGGTCACCGGCCCCAGCAGCCCGCCGTCGGCATGCGGCACCGGGCTGAACATGCACGGCGGTGCGGACGGACCGCCGGCGACGTCGGCCGGCTCGCAGCGGGCCGCCGCCCAGGGCGGCGCGGCGGGCAGCACCGCGTAGATGGCCAGCGCCGCGAACGACAGCACCAGGAAACGACGGACGAATGCCTTCCACTCGGCCCGGTCGCGCAACCACAGCACGCCCGCCACCACGTACGGGAGGATGAAGAACGACATGTACACCGTGCTGATCACCACCTCCCACCAGGGCGGGGACGGCATCTTGAGGTGTTCCTGAAGCCACACGGTGGGCACCGCGCCGAAGATTCGTCGGTCCACCTCCGGCTGCCACACCCATTGGGTTGGGGTGCCGATCAGCCCGGCCGCTCCCCTGCTCAGGTCGTAGACGATCAGCACCACGGCGAACGGCAGCCAGTCCCGCACGATCAGCAACACCCGGCGCCTGCCGATACTGGCGGCCAGCAGCCCGGTGCACACGTAGAGCAGCACGAGTTCTCGATTGAGCGCCAAACCGTTTGTGGCGGTCCATAATACGATCCCGGCGAGCCAAACTCCGATGGCGATGCGACGTATCAGCGTGAGCCGGTTGGTTCCGGGATCCGGATCACGCTGCGGCGCTTCGGGCTCGACGTCGACGGCGGTCATCGCCGTCCACTCAACCCGTCCATCGCATGGGGTTACCCGCTTTACGCAAGATTTCGTTAAGGCACCGTTGGTCCGGCTGTAGCGGGCCGACGGGACGGGTGGTGGTCCGCCTAGTCCCAGGCTGAGGCAACGGCCTCTTCGACATCGATGACCTTCGCCTGCTGCGAGGCCGGGCTGTCGATCTCATCGGCCACGTATGCCGCGACGAAGCGGCGGATCTCGGTGTCGACGCCGGCCACGATCCGCAGGATCTCGCCGCGCACCGACTTCGACGTCACGTGCACCGCGATGTCCGAGGGCCGCGGCTTGGCGACGTCGATGACCAGGGTGAGCGGTTCGGCCGCGCGGGCGGTCGCCCGCAGCGCGATGTCGCCGTCGACCTTGAACCGCTGCTTGTCGACCCGCAGGTCCACGATCAGCTCGATCACCAGCGGGATGCGCACGTTGAAGGTGATGGTGTCGCCCACGCTGCGCCGGGCGGTCGGCTGCTGGATTTTCACTTTGGCGGTGACCTTGGCCAGGCCCCCAGGCCCCTGAGCCATCGGGCCCATCTCGAATTCGCCGCCGGCGATCTCGGCGAACGCGGCAGCGACCCGCTCCTCGGTCACCGCGATTTCGAAGAACCGGCGCCCGAATTCCTCATAGGTGACGAAGCTGTGGGATTGCATAGAGCTCTACGTTCTCACGTCTGATGTGGACGCCAGAGCGCGGACCGGTAACAAATCGGTCGTGTCAGGCCGGCGGCCACACCAAACGGAGCCCGGCATCGTCGGCCGGTTCACCGGCAGCGGCCGCGAAAGCGTCCAGCGCGGTGATGACCGAGTTGCGCTCCGTGGCGTTCATGGTGCGCAGGACCCGGGTGATAGCGCGACGCCGGTGGCGGGTGACCTTCCGAACCAACTGCCTGCCCTCGGCGGTCAAGGACAGCGAAATGTTGCGCCGGTCTGCTGCGGAATCCTGCCGGTGCAGGAAGCCGGCCTTGATCAGCCGGTCGCAGATCCGGCTGGCGTTGGACGGGCTGATCTCCAACGCCGCCGCTACCGAAGCGAGATTCAGTGGGCCGCGGGTGTCGATCATCACCAGCACCCGAAGCTGCGGAACCGTGACCACTTCAGAGATATCGGCTATCGAGGCGGCCGCGATGCCTACCAAGGCGCGCGAGGCGCGTAGCACCGCGTCGACGTCGGCCGCCGACGGCCCGTCGCCCGCCTCGTTCATCGCCTGCCCCCTCACCCCTGGCATTCTGCCAGTCGTCACAGGCGGCGCGACCGCCGCGAGAACGGCCGGACTGGACGAACAGTTTTCGCGCAACGCTTCGGCGGCAACTCGGGAGTCGTGTCCGATCAACTCATTGACCTGGTTTACCCAGCGGAATGAATCTGATGAACGGCAACTGTCGACCGACAGCGCGGAAGTCGGCCTCGGAACCATCGACGGAGAATCCCATCAAACGGGGCAGAAGGTGCCGGGCCAGTCCGCGGTGTTGTGCGGCGTATTGAGCGAAGATCTCCGCGCCGTCGTCGCGGGAAAGCGGCATCGCAGTCACGGGTAGCGTTCGTGTGCCGACCTGGATGCCCACCTTGGCGGTCTGCAGGACGTTGCGATACCAGCCTGCGGTGGGTCCCCATCCTGAGGCGACGACATAGCTCCCATCGGCTGGATCGTGAGTCACCACCTCCAGGACGGTTCGATGCTGCTTACCGGAGATTCGCCCGATGTGATTGAGCAACAACAGGCGATCACCGAAGACCCACCCGAAGCCGCACCTGTAGAGGTAGACAGGCAGACGAAACAACAACCGGCGCAATCCTCTTGGCGGGCGGACCTGCCGCACTCTCTTCATGGCTCGCCCCTTGTTCAGATCGATGACCGTCGGGTGTCGTCACATCGGATAGTCGGGCAATTCGATGTCGTCCCGCAGGCTATGGGAGGCGATCAGGTCGAACACCGGACGGAAACCCATGGCCCGCATTACCAGATGTCGAACCCGAATCCCGCACTCCGTCTTCGTCGCGAACACCGCAAGTAATTTTTCGGCGGCGGCCTGCTTGCCTTCGACAAAGCTGCGCATCTGCTTCTCATAAGCCCGGAAAGCACGCCGATGGTCCCCGCACGCGGACGATAGTTCCCCGGCCAGCACATAGGCTGCGGCCATGGCCAGACCAGTGCCCTCGCCTGCAAGCGGGGAGACGCACGCAGCCGCATCCCCGACGAGCGCCACTCGACCCTGCGACCAATGATCGATGCGAATCTGACTCACGACGTCGAAGTACAGGTCCTCCGCGTCGTCGAGTGCGGCGAGCATACGTTTGCATTCCCAGCCTGCGTCTCCGAATTCGCGCCACAACAGGGCTTTTCGGGCATTGATCTCACCAGGGTCGCAGCTCTGATCCGAGCGAAACACGAACAGGAACAGGGTGCGGTTGCCGCGCAGCGCGAACCGCGCAACCGACTTTCCGGGGCGGCTGTAGGTCACATAGACCAGTTCATCGCGTGGGCGATAGCCGTCGACCACGGCGGCCGCGACCAAACAACCCAGATAACGTTCGATGTCCGGCTGTGGCCCGAAGGCCAGTCGACGCACATTGGAGTGCAGCCCGTCAGCGCCGATGACGAGGTCGAATTCACGAGTTGTGTTGTGCGCGAGGCTGACACTGACCCCGTCGGGATGTTGAGTGATCGCCGTAATGCTGTCGTCGAAAATTGCTTCGACGTCGTGTTGGATGGCGTCGTAGATCGCGGCGGCCAAGTCGCCACGCGCCAGGCTGATCAGCTCGCCGCGGGTGGCTCGGCGGAATCCGTCGACGTTCAGAGTGGCCAGCGCCTGTCCATCGGACCCGACTTCACGCAACGTCTGAAGCTGATAGCCGGCACGCTCGATTGCCGCCTGCAGACCCATCCGTTGCGCAACGCGGTAACCGACTCCCCAGAAGTCGATCAGGTATCCGCCGGTCCGAAAGTGAGGCGCGCGCTCGATCAGAGTGGGCTCGTGGCCGCTTCGTTGCAACCAGTACGCGAGAGTCGGGCCGGCCACTCCGGCGCCACTGACCGCGACCTTCATGCTCGGCATCCGCCCATTGAACGAACATAGCACTATGCAACAGTTGCTATAAGCACGCACAGATTTTTACCAGCCGTCATCCGTGGACGGCCGTGGGCTGTCACACCGAGTGGTGGTTGCGTTCGGGCGGAGCATCCATCCGTAGAGTGCGAGAGACGTTCGTCAGCAAGGGAGGACCGCGATGACCGTTCGCAACGAGCCGGCTGGAGAGGATTCGCCGGACGCCATCACCGACGCATTACTGACCGCGTCACGGCTGCTGGTTGCGATCTCGGCCCGCTCGATCGCCCACGTAGACGAGACGATCACCATCCCGCAGTTCCGCACGCTGGTGATTCTGTCCGCCCGTGGCGCGGTTAACGTGGCCACCCTGGCCGGTCTTCTCGACGTGCAACCCTCCACAACCGGCCGCATGGTCGAGCGTCTGGTCACCGCGGGGCTCATCAGCCGTCAGGCGCATCCGGATTCGCGGCGCGAACTCTTGGTGGATTTGACTCCGCGCGGGCGGGAGATCGTGCGAGCGGTGACCGCGTACCGGCGCAAGGAGATCGCTCACGTCGTCGAGAACATGCCGGAGCGCGAGAGGCACGGCCTGGTCCGTACCTTGACCGCATTCACCGCTGCCGGTGGTGAACCCGCGGCTCGCCTGGAAGTTCACGGGTTTCTGGTCTGACCCGAGTCGATCAGTCGCGTCCGCGCGGCGGCGGCTGGACCTCGACACCGCCGGAGTCGTGCTCCGGGCCGGCGTCGGGATGTTCGGCAGGCACCCGCTCCCGGAAACGTGCCGCCTCACTGGGAGCTGTTGGCGGGTTGCCGCCGTCACCCTGATAGGGTCCCGGCTTCGGCCGCGGCTTGCCACCCGGGAAGGACAGTCGAAAAATGGTGCGCTGCACCGAAAGCCACTGCTTGGAGAACGGGCCTGAGTTGTAGGGCAGTTCGTAGCGCTCACAGATGTCTTTGATCTTGGGGGCGATCTCGGAGTACCGGCTGCTAGGCATGTCGGGGTACAGGTGATGCTCCACTTGATATCCGAGATTGCCGCTGATGAGGTGGAACAGCGGGCTGCCCTCGATGTTGGCCGCACCGATCAGTTGCCGCACGTACCAGCCGCCCCGCGTTTCGTCGGCAACTTCTTCTTCGCTGAACGTGTACGTCTGATCTGGGAAATGTCCGCAGAAGATGATGGCGTTCGACCACACGTTGCGGATCACATTGGCCAGCGCATCGGCGGCGAGAGTCCGCAGGAACGTGCTCTCGACGCCGGGTAGGACACGATCGAGAACTGTTGCCGCCGAACCTATCCGGCCTCCCGAGAGCTGTCGCAGCCGTCGGCCGAGGCGCGACCGGGCGGGCTGCTCGAGCCGCCCGCGCAGCGCGATCTGGGTCAGCGCGAACGCTCCTGCGCTGATGGTGGGCCAGCCGAGGTAGTCCTTGATCACCTGAGCACGTGCCTTACCGGTGATTCCTCTCAGTTCTGAGCGCACCTCGGCCCACGGCTTCTCGCCGCGCTGGGCGGCGCGGAAGTCGATGTCGTGCACGGCAACACCCCACTCGAACAACATCATCAGCAGGAAGTTGAATACCGGCTGGGCCAGCCACACCGGGTGCCAAGGCTGATTCGGGTCGATGCGCATGATCTCGTAGCCGAGGTCTCGGTCCTTGCCGCGGATGTTGGTGTAGGTGTGGTGGACGTAGTTGTGCGAGTGCTTCCAGGCCTTGGCGGTGGACGCCGTGTCCCAGTCCCACACCGAGGAATGGACGTCGGGGTCGTTCATCCAGTCCCACTGACCGTGCAGGATGTTGTGGCCCAACTCCATGTTCTCCAAGATCTTCGCCATGCTGAGACAGGCCGTGCCCAGCACCCAGGCGGTACGCGACCGTGACGCCAGTAACAACACCCGTCCCACGACCACGATCTGGCGCTGGGCGGTGATCACCGACTTGATGTAATGGCGGTCGCGATCGCCCAATTCGGCGAACACCTCGTCGTGGATGGCGTCGAACTCCTGCGCGAGCTTCTCGAGCTCCCGATCGGTCAGACGTGCGAGCGGGCTCTCGATGGTGGTGCTCATTGGGGATCCTTTCCGATCACAGTTCGAGTTCGAGGTCGCCTTCGGCGGTGTGAATACAGATGCGCACGTCCTGGCCGGTCGGCTCAGTGACATCACCCGAGCGCAAGTCGCGCACCTTGCCAGACTTCACCGTGCCCACACAGGTGTGGCAGATGCCGATCCGGCAGCCGAACGCAAGGTTGATCCCAGCTTGTTCCCCGGCCTCCAAAATCGGTGTGCCACCGTCACACTCGACCGTGACGTTGCTTTCGGCGAACGTCACCTTTCCGCCCTTCCCGTCGCCGGGATTGCCGCCGATCTTCGGCTGGAACCGTTCGAAGTGCAGCCGGTCAGGATTGCCCTGGTTTTGCCAGAACTCGATCAGGCCGTCCAGCAGCTCACCGGGCCCGGAGCAGAAGGCTTCCCGGTCTCGCCAGTCCGGGCATGATTTTTCGACCTCGTCGGGCGTCAACCGACCGCGCTCGGAGGTGAGGCGGATATCCAGCTGCAGACCCGGGTGCCGGTGCTCGAGATCTTCCAACACCGGCAGGAACATGACGTGATCGCGGTAGCGGTCGGAGTGCAGCACCACGACGTCGCTGAGCTCATCTCGGTGGTCGAGGCTGCGGAGCATGCTGATGATCGGTGTGATGCCGCTGCCCGCGCTGATGAACATCATTTTCGCGGGCAACGGATCCGGGAGTGTGAAGACACCCTCGATGTCACCGAGGCGCACCACGTCACCGGGCTGGATCTTGTGCACGAGATAGGGCGACACCACGCCGGTATCGACTTTCTTGGGCGTGACGCTGATCAAACCGTCCTCCGGGCGCGGATCGGATGTCAGTGAATAAGCGCGCCAGTGATAGCGGCCGTCGATGACCAGACCGAGACGCACGTACTGGCCTGGTTGGTGACCGGGCCATTCGTAGCTCGGGCGAATCAGCACGCTGGCGGCTTCAGACCCCTGCGGCTCGACGCGCTCCACGCGGCCGCGCAATTCCTTGGTCGTCCACAGCGGATTGACCATTTCCAGGTAGTCGTCCGGTCGTAGTGGGCTGAACAGATGCTGGACGGCGCGCAACAACAGCCGACGGCCTCGTGGCACCGGTGGCTGCGCACCTCGTTCGGCCATGTCACTGTCCCTCCCCGCGTATGTGAGCCGCACCACAGGGCCCGTTGGTGTGTTGCCGCCATCAGTGGGGGTGAAACCGATCTGCCGGTTCTCACAGGGACGCGACACGAGAGCCGCGCCAGGCCAGCCGGCCGTCGGACCGAGTCGTGCTGCGATCAGTTGCTGTACGACAACTGTTTGTGACTCACGTCAACGCTGCTCGCGCAGGACCCGCATGGCGGTGCGGTGCTGCTAACCGTCGGCGCCCAGAACCCGTGTCACCGCTTCGCAACGGCATGCCACGCCAAGTCGGCGATGGCCGCGCAGTAATGCTCGGCGATCGGATCGCGGGTGTAGAGCGCACGTACGTTGATCGGGGCGAGGACGAGCTGCATCGCGGCGATCGTGTCGACGCCGTCTCGCAGCTCGCCGCGCGCCGCGGCCCGGTCGAACACCGACCGGATACTCGCGAACCGCCGCATCCAGAACGCCATCCGGGTGTCGTCTGCGAACGCGGCGCGGTCGTCCACCACCAACGCCCGCAGCAGACTGCGACCGACCGTGTCGTTGACCTGCTGGGCCACCACCGTGGCCAGGGCCTGCAGGTCGGTGCGCAGGGATCCCGTGTCCGGTGCGGTGAGGACGTCGTTGCTCCAGAACAAGAGCGCCTCGAGGGCGAGCCGACTGCCGTCTCCCCAGTATTTGGTGACCAATGCTTCGTCGATCTTGTGCCGAGAGCACATCGTTGGGACGTCGAACCGCTCCAAGCCCCACCGGGTCAGCTCGTCATAGGCGGCTTTCATCACCGTGTGCCGGACGTCGTCGGGGACGCCGGCGTCCGTATGCTCCGAGTCGCCTTCGATTGGTCGACCTCCATCCCTGCCGCTCGTCAGCTGCCAGTCAACCACTTCCGTCGGGCGGCTCGGAGGGGATTTCGGCGCAAGTCCCCACAAGCTCAGTGACCTCAGGTGGTCGGACGGTTGACGCGCAGCGACAGGGCGATACCGCGGGCGATCGGCAGACCGAGACCGGCACCGCCGTGGTCGCGGGTGCGCCGGGCCCGGGGTCGCCGCGCCTATGAGGCTCTGCACCAACGGGTTTCCTGCCCGGGCAGCAACGGCGCCGGACCGGGCGGTCACAGCTCCAGCAGCACCGTGACCGGGCCGTCGTTGACCAACTCCACCGCCATGTCGGCACCGAACACGCCGGTTTCGACGTGGGCGCCCAGCTCCCGCAGCGCATCGGCGAAGGCCGTGACGAGCGGCTCCGCGACGGCGCCCGGTGCCGCCGCGTTCCAGGTCGGCCTGCGTCCCTTCACGGTGTTGGCGTACAGGGTGAACTGGCTGATCACCAGGATCGGTGCGGCGGTGTCGGCCGCGGACCGTTCATCGTCGAGAATCCGCAACTGCCATAGTTTTTGGGCGAGCCGGCGGGCGATGGCGTCGGTGTCGGAATGGGTGACGCCGACCAGCGCCAGCAGGCCCTGACCGGACGGCCGGATTTCCCCGACCACCTCGCCACCCACCGAGACCGACGCCGACGTCACCCGCTGCACCAGCACCCGCATAGCTGCCGATGCTAATGCTGGGCCTGATCCGTGCATTGGAAGGTCTGAGTGTGCGGATTGAAGTCGTACGAGAAGTTGTCGTCCGCGACGTTCTTCGAACCGTTGGGAGACCAGGCGCCGCTGTCGAAGACGAAGAGGTTCTCTTCGCGGATGCCGCCGCCCGGGATCGGGATCCCTTCGGCGGTCGGGGCGGAGAGCTTGTTCAGCGTCACCGCAGCACCGTCGGCGCAGGTGACCCATTCGTGTACACCGTGCGAGGATCCGATGTACCACACGTCGGTCGGCGCGGCGTTGGCGTCGGCCGGCGGCCGGCCGACCAGTGCGGGTTGTCCCGCCTGCCAGCCGACGACCGCGAACTGCTCTGAATTGCCCTGACCCAGCTGGATGTGCAGCACAAGATCGGCGCCGGTCGTGCGGCTGATCCGGTAGGCGCCCACGTACGGCTGAGGGTCGGCGTCGCTTCCCGGCAGGATGCCGGAACTGTCGATGTCGATGCGGTGCACCGTGCTGTCGGTGGCCACCGACACGGTGACCGTGGCACCGCCGTAGACGACCTGGGGGTCGGGCGGCGGCCGGCGCACGACGGATACGCCCACGCGGTCGGGGGTGCCGTCGCCGCTGACGTCGACGGTCGCCACCTCTCTGCACCCGCCGATTCCGGTGCACGGGTCCGCCGGCGCGGCGGGCGGGGCCGCCGTGGCGGTGGGTGCCGCGGCGGGTTGACCGCCGGTCGGGCTGGACACCGGTGGGGTCGGCGCGGGAGTTCCACACCCGGCGAGGGCCAGACACATCAGTGTTGCGGCTGATAGCTTCCGCATGTCGTTCCTCGATCCGCCGATTCTCACGCGACTCCGACGAAGTAGGCCTTCGTGACTTTGAGGGTGGTCAGCGGCCCGCTGGTGCCGCCGATCTGCATGGTCCATCCGTTAGGGCCTTTTGTGATCCCGTAGTCCGGGTTTGCCGGCCCCCAGGCGATGAGGTAGTCGGCCTTCACGCTGCCGCCCGCGCAGGAGAACTGCCCCACGTAGTCGACGTGCTGGTCTTGACCGGACCACGACCCGCCGTTGCGGGCCCGGCATTGGGTCCCGTCCTCCAACTCGACCGCCATCGGCCGCGGCGGACCGGACTGAGGATTCAACGGCGTGTTTGCGCCTTCGGCGGCCCGAAGCATCAGCGACTTCTTGAACGGGTCCACCAGGCACATGACGTACGCTCCCCCGGCGGTCGGCCAGCAGGCATCTCCGGAATCTGCCGTCGTGCCGCAGAATCGGACTCCCGTCGTGACGTCGTAGGGCGACGGTTCGGGATAGCTGCAGTCGATCGTCTGATCACGCATACTCTGGTCCTTCTGATACCCCGGCATCGTGTTCCCCTGCCCGTCAACAGGCTTCAGCACGATCTGTTCGGGGACCGCGGCGGTGGCGCGGGGTTTGCAGCGGCACAGGACGATTGTCTTGATGGTTCCGGCCAGGCCGCCGTTCGCATCGGCGAAGCCCTCGACGTCCATTCGGTATGCGGTGTCGCCGTTGGGATCGGCGTCGAAAACCACCGTGGTCGTGCCATCCGGATTCTTCGTGCTCGCCAGCGGCGGTCCGTACAGTTGGCCGGCCCTGGCCACCTGCGCCCCGACCGTGAGACCGTCGATCGTCCGGCCGCCCTGGTTTGGACGGATGAAATCCAATGTGCCGTCGACGAACCCGAAGTCGCAGTCGCGCCACACCACGACGACGGTGCCCTTGCCGTCCGTAACCGGAAAGTCGGCATGCTTGGCCCGGATGTCGGCGATCGAGGCACCTAAACCGATCCCGAAGATGCCGCTGTTGCTCAGCGACGCGTTGGCCTGCTCGAGATTCTGGGTGGCGAGCAGCCGCGCCGCGAGTTGGTCGGCGTTGGCGGCCTGGACGAACAACCCACCGGTCGCCTCGGCGATGCACCGCAGCTGATCGGCCGCGGGTCCGTCGATCTTGAAACCCACCGTGGAGATCGTCAGTCCGGGGTGTGACTGCTTGAGCTGTGCGGCGGTGTCGCACGGAGGCGTGTCGCAGGTGTCTTCACCGTCGGAGACCAAGACGATCGCCTGCGGCGTGGCGTCGGCGGGCAACTGCGCCGCTGCCGATCGCAGCGCCAGACTGATCGGTGTGTAGCCCGACGGCGCGATGCGATCGATCGCCGAGCCGACTGCCGGGCGATCGAGCCGGCCCAGCGGGACTAGCGTCGTCACATCACGGCACCCGGCCGGCTTGTCGGCGTCGGCCGATCCGGTCGTCGTGCCGTACGTCTGCAGCGCGATTGCCGAGCTGTCGGGCAGCGCGTCGACCAGACCGTGCGCTGCCCTCTTGGCCGCATCGATGCGCGGACCTGGTGCATCCGACTGGGTCATCGAACCCGACCCGTCCAGGATGAGCACCGTCGGCACGGACGGGGGCGACGGTGCCGCCGAGACGGCGGGCGCCGAGGTTGTCGACGCCGGGCCGCTCGAACCCGGCTGGGTTCCCGGCGAACAACCGGGCGCCAGCACCATCACACACGCCGCCAACACCAGCGTCCGCAGCTGAAACATGGCCCGGATCCTAACGACCCGCAGCCCACCCGAGCTGTCCCCCGAACGACTGACGGACCAAAGCCGCAAACACGGTGATGACTGTTAGGCTCCGGGCCATGTTTCGGCTGCGGGTGATGGCTGTGGTCATGTGTGGGCTCGCACCTGTCGCGGGCTGCGGCTCGGCGCCGCACCCCGGTGCTCCGACGGCACCAAGTACCGCGCCGCCGTCGAGTTTCGCCGCTACGCCCAAGGCTGAAGCGCCCCCGCCGGCCACGCCGCCCGTCGACGCCGAACTCTTCAAGGCGACATCGGACGGGGCGATCGGATACTTCTTCATCTCGCCGAGCGGCAAGTGGCGCTGCGCGATCCGACCATGGAACGAAGCGGGGTGCAGCGCAGCCACCGGATCCGACCTACCCGTGGCCGGCGCCCCCATGGTGGCCAGCCACTACGACCAACATCCGGTGGCTCCCAATGTGATTGTCGTGGACGACAAGTCGGCCCACTTCGCGTCCCATGGCGATCCCCACTTCTGGCGGTACGACCAACCGGCGCGGACCCTGGAGTACGGGCAGGAGCTCTCGGCTCTTGGATTCAGCTGCAACGCACAGACATCCGGGATTTCCTGCCGAAATGACGCTACCGGGACCGGCTTCACGTTCTCCACTGAGGGATACCGATTCGAGTACACGCCGGTGATCGGAGCCCCGGTGAATACGGAGCCGCCGGGTGGGCTGGTGCCCGTCGTCCTTGGCAGTGGGCAAGGTGGAGGTTCGCAGGGCTATGGCACGGAGCGGCCGCCTGTTATCACGCTGGGCAACTGCGCGAGCGCCGTTTCGAAGATCCAGTGGCAGGACTGGGGCGGGCCGGAAGCGCGCGGTACGGGTCTGGGCTGCGTACAGGCCGGTGACCCGCCCCGCTATACCCTGGTCGCTTCCGACCTCGGCCAGTGTCACGGCGTGCCCGCCTACCGAAAACTCGATATCGGTGGCGGCGGGCCGTCCTCGATCTGTGACGGGTGATCGCACCCGCGGCGCGCTACTCCCCGGTGCCCACCGGCGCGTACCCGAGAATCGCCTTGGTCTCCAGGAAGTCGGCGAAACCCTCTTCACCCCACTCCCGGCCGTTGCCGCTGGTCTTGTATCCACCGAAGGGGGCCTTGATGTCGAACGCGTGGTTGATGGCGACCGCGCCGGCACGGATGCGCCGGGCAAGCGCACGCGCCTGGTCCAGGTCGGCGCCGGAGACATAGCCGTAGAGGCCGTAGTCGGTGTCGTTGCCGATCTCGACGGCCTGGTCCAGGTTGTCGTAGCCCAGGATGCACAGCACCGGTCCGAAGATCTCCTCGCGGGCGATCGTCATGTCGTTGTTCACGTCGGCGAACACCGTCGGGCGCACGTAGTAGCCGGTGTCGAGACCGTCGGGGCGACCGGGGCCACCCGCAACCACCGTCGCTCCCTCGGCGATGCCCTTCTCGATGAGGCCCTGAACCTTCTCGAACTGCACGCGGGAGGCCACCGGGCCGATCGCCGAGCTGTCGGACAGATCGCCGACCTTGACTCCCTCAGCGGTGGCCTTCGCCACCGCCACGGCTTCGTCCATCCGCGACTTCGGGACCAGCATGCGCGACGGTGCATTACAGCTCTGCCCGGAGTTCATCATCATCACCGCGACGCCGGCCGCGACGCTCTGGCCGAACGCCTCGTCGTCGAGCACGATGTTGGGGCTCTTTCCGCCCAGTTCCTGGCTGACCCGCTTGACGCTGGGGGCGGCGTTGCGCGCCACCTCGATGCCGGCCCGGGTCGAGCCGGTGAACGACACCATGTCAATGCCGGGATGGCTGGACAGCGCGGCGCCGACGCCCGGCCCGTCACCGAAGACCATGTTGTAGACACCCGCGGGAAGCCCTGCGGCATCCATGATCTCGGTGAAGATCTGCCCGGAGAACGGCGCGACCTCGGACGGCTTGAGCACCATGGTGCAACCGGCAGCCAGGGCCGGGAACACCTTGCAGGCGATCTGGTTGATCGGCCAGTTCCACGGCGTGATGAGGCCACACACCCCGACCGGCTCCTTGACCACCATGGTCTGACCGCGCTCGGTTTCGAAGCTGTAGTTCTTCAGCACGTCTATGGCGGTCGAGAGGTGACCGAGACCCATCATCACCTGCGGCCCGGCGGCCAGCGTCGGAGGTGCACCCATCTCCTCGTGCACCGCGTCGGCGAGATCCTTCAGACGTTTCTGGTACTCGTCGAGGATCGTCTGCAAGACGTCGAGGCGGTCTTCCTTGGAGCTGACCGACCACGTGCCGAATGCCTTGCGGGCCGCCTTCACCGCCTTGTCCACGTCGGCGCCGCTGCCGATGGCGATCGTGCCGCCGACCTGCTCGAGTGTCGGGTTGTCGACGTCGAGCGTCCGCAGCTCGACCGGATCCACCCACTGGCCATCGATGTAGAACTTCAGATATTCGCGCATGATCACATCCTCCTCAATCCGGGTGGGTTATTGGGTGCCTTCGGCGTACCAAGTCCTGAATCGGTCGTACTTCGGCATCTCCTCGGAGTTGGCCTTCGGGTCGATGCACACGTGCACCACGCCGACCTTTCCACTGGCGTAGGCGCGGGCGATCGCCGGACCGATCTCCTCTTCTTTGTCCACATACTCACCGTGGCAACCGAAACCCTCGGCGATCTTGTCCATCCGGACATCCTTGCTCCAGTGCACGCCGGGTTGCGGCGACGGCTGGTCGAAGGTCCGCTTGTACACACCGACCTCGAGACCCCACTGATGGTCGACGCCGACCACACACACCAGCGGCAGGTTCTGCCTAGCCGCGGTCTCCAGCTCGGCGATGTGGAACAGGAACGCCGAGTCACTGGTGAGCAGCATGACCGGGCGCTTACCGCCCTCGGCCACCGAGGCGCCGACGGCATAGGGCAAGCCGGTGCCCAGGTGACCGAAGTTCTGGTTCCAGATCACGTCGCGCGGCTTGGTCTGCGAATAGGTCCACTGAAATATCACGGTCGCCCCGCCGTCGCGCACCAGGATGCCGTCGTCGAGTTCGTCGAATGCCTTGGTCGCCTCGACGACGTACCGGGCCGGGTGCACCGGGGTTCGTCCGCTCGGTGCCTCTTCGGCAACCCGCGCCAGCTCGGCGGCGTCGGCTTTGATCAGCGTCTCGAGGGTGGCCGACGGGGAGCGAGGGGTGTCCCGCAGCGCCTCGACCAGCTGTGGCACCACGCCGCGCAGGTCACCGACCAGCGCCACGTCGACGGGCCGGTTGACGCCGATGGCGGTCGGGTCCTGCTCGACCATCACCCATTTGCGCGTCGCGTTGTTGGCGGCCCAGTGCTGGGTGCGGCCGTAGTGCATCGGTTCGCCGAGTTCGGTGCCGAGCGCGACGCACAGGTCGGATTGTTCGACGGCCTCATTGGCGGCCGGCGAGAACAGGTACGGGAACGTCCGATCCTGCAGACCCGGGATGAACGACGTGCCGCCGGAGGTCTGGATCACCGGGCACGCCATCAGTTCGGCCAGCTCCTTGACCTCCTGCTGCGTGCGTGAGGTGTGCACACCGTGACCGACCAGCAGCACCGGTCGCTGGGCATCGCGGATCAGCGCGGCCGCCTCGGCCACCTCGCGGCTGCCTGCGCCCTGGTTGACCAGTCGGTAGGCGGACGGCGGCGGTGCGTCGTCGACGTCCAGCTCTTCGAGGATGACGTGGGACGGGAACTCGACGTAGGTCGGGCCGGGGGTTCCGGACATGGCCCGCCGGATGGCTTCGTGGATGATCTCGTCGGTCTGGTCGGCGTACTCGATCGAGCTGCTGTACTTCACCGATGCGGCGAAAAGCGGCTCCTGCTGGACGAATTGGATGCGCCCGCGGCGCACCCGGCGTTCGGTGACCCGGGCCCGCTGCCCACCCAGGAAGATGACCGGCGAGTTCTCGACGAGTGCGCACTGGATGGCCCCGGCGATGTTGGCCATACCCGGGCCGAGCGTGCCGATGCACAGGCCGGGCTTGCCCGTCATCCGGGATGCAGCCTCGGCCATGAAGCCGGCGCTCAGTTCGTGGTGCGGCGCCACAACCGACCAGCCGCGGGCGTCCGCTTCGGTGAACATGTGCACGAAGTTGGGGTCCGGAATGCCGAACAATGTGTTCACACCCTCGGCCTCGAACAGGTCGAGAATGCGTTTGTAGACCGGTACACCCATGCGAAACTCCTTGATTCCGTTACAGATAGCGTTGAGCCAGTTGGTGACGATGCGCTGCGGGAGATCCGAACAGCGAACGATTCAGCGCGGCGCGCTTGAGGTAGACGTGGACGCCGCTTTCCCACGTGTAGCCGATGCCGCCGTGCAGTTGCATCGATTTGCCTGCCACGTCGACGGCAGTGCTGCACGCGTACGACTTCGCCATCGCCGCGGCCACCCCGGCATCGGGCTGGTTCCCGGCGACGGCGTGTACGGCCGCGCGCACCAGTTGGCGGGAGACCGCGATCGCCACATACATGTCGGCGCAGGCGTGCTTGACGGCCTGGAACGAGCCGATGGGCCGGTCGAACTGGTGGCGCATCGTCACGTAGGAGACGGTCCCGGCGAGCATGGCCTCGGCGACGCCGAGGCTGTCGCATGCGACGGCAACGGCAGCCCGCTCGTAAACCCGGCGGACGGCAGCCTCGGCGTCCCCGTCGAAAGCCATGACCTCCGAGCGTTGTTCGACCGCGACCCGGGCCAGCCGGCGGGTCTCGTCGAGCACCGGTTGTGCGGTGATCGTCACGACCGCCTCGGCGACCCCGCTGTCGGTGAGCACCAGGACCGTGTCGGCGCCGTCGGGGTCGGGCACGAAGTCGAGCGGTTCGAGCGCGACGGCCACCCGGTGGGCTCCGGAGGCGATGCCGGAGAGCAGCCGGTCGCGAATGGCGCTGGGCGCCAGGCTGTTCAGCACCCCGACGGCCAGCACGGCGCTGCCGAGGAAGCTGGTGGCGCTGGCTGCCCGGCCCATCTCCTCACAGATGACGGCCACCTCGGCGAACGTCGCGCCCGAGCCACCGAGGTGCTCGGGTACTTCCAGCCCGGCCCAGCCGGCATCGGCGATCACCGCCCACTCGACCGTGCGCTCCTTGGCCAGCAGGCCACCGGCCACCGACCGGAGTTCGGCGTGGAACTGCTCGAAATCGTCTGCCATCACGGCACGCTCGGTTCGCGCGGCAACCCGAGACCGCGTTCGGCGATGATGGTGCGCTGAATCTCGCTGGCGCCGCCCGGAATGGTCCATTCCCAGGAGCCGATGAAGTCCAGCATCCACGCCCCGGACTCCCAGCCGCTGGACGCGGGCTTGGTGAGTGTCGTGTGGGCGGCCAGGCCACCGATCTCGGCGCCGAAGTCGGTCATCTGCTGCAGCAGTTCGCTGTAGAACAACTTCACCACCGAGGCGTCCGCGGCACCGGTGGCCTCTGTCTCGCTGCGTGACACCAGGTCACGGCACAGTCCGCGCAGCCCGGCGATCTCGATCTCGAACTGCGCCAGGCGATCGGCGACCCGCGCATCCGTGACCAGCGAGCAGGCCTGCACCAGCCGGCGGAAGCCCGCATTCCCCAGCCGTTCGGTCAATTCCAGCATTGTCATGCCGCGCTCGGCGCCCAGTGTCGCCTGGGCGACCTGCCAGCCTTCGTTCTCGGCGCCGATCAGATTGGCCGCCGGAATCACCACGTCGTCGAGGAAGATCTCGCAGAAGTGCGAATCCCCGACGGCGTTGCGGATCGGCCGCACGTCGATACCCGGTGTCGTCATGTCCAGCAGGAAGTAGGAGATCCCCCGGCGTTTGGGCGCCTCCGGATCGGTGCGGGCCAGCAGCAGGCACCAGTCGGCGTGCAATCCCCCACTGGCCCAGATCTTTTGACCATTGACCACATAGGTCTCGCCGACCCGTCGGGCGGTGGTACGCAGGCTGGCCAGATCGGATCCGGCCTCGGGTTCGGAGAATCCCTGCACCCAGATCTCGCCGTCCAGGATCGCGGGCAGATGGCGGCGGCGCTGTTCGTCGGTGCCGGCGACCAGCAGGGTGGACGCGGCGTGGTGGATGCCGACGAACGCCAAGACCAACCGCGGGGCGTCATGGGCGGCGAGTTCGGAGTACAGCACGATCTGCTGATCGACCGGCATGCCGCCACCCCACTGCGCCGGCCAGTGCGGGACGGCGAAGCCCGCGGCGTGCAGTTCGGCGAACCAGGCCTTCTGGAAGGCGACGAATTCGGCGTCGGAGACGCCCGTTTGGGAGACCCGCCAGTCGGCGGGCACATGGTCGGCGCACCAGGCGCGGACCTCGGCCCGGAAGTCCGCCAGGCTCATGCGAACAGCCCTGTCAGGCCGCGCGGCCCCGTGCGGCGAACCAACTGGTCGCGGGTGGCCGACAGACCGAACGGGAGCCGGCGCAGCGGCTGGCTGTACCGGGACAGCCACGACAGCGTGGTCTCGTCACAGAAGCCGACGGCCCCGTGCAGCTGATGACACACCCGGAAGACCACCTCGGCGGCCTCGATGGCGGCCAGCCGCAGCGCGAGCGCATCGTCGGTGTCCTGGCTCCACAGCGCGTGTTTGGCGAGCACCTCGAGCCCGCTGCGCTCCACTTCGGCATCGGTCAGCTGGAATTGCACACCCTGGAACGCCGACAGCGGCTGGCCGAACTGCTTACGCAGGCTGACGTGGGCGATGGTGAGTTCGACGGCCCGGTCCAGCATCCCGAGCAGCGTCCAACAGGGCAGCACCAGCCCGAGCGCGACGTCGCCGGCCCCGCGGGTGTCGATCGGTGTCAGCTGCAGTGCGGCGGTGAAACCGGGACCCACCGCTGTGGTCGGGGTTGCCGAACTGCGGGCGCCATCGAGGGTGACCGCAATCCAGCGGTGGTCCAGGCCGTGGACCGCGGCGGCGGGGGCGGTGGCGGACACCACGATCAGTCCGTCAGCGTCCAGGTCAGTCGGGTGAGCCAGGCGTTCGGCCAGCGGATACGGCAGCGCCCAGTAGCCGGCGCTGCGGCACAGCGCGGCGGCGGCCTCGGCGGACTCCGGGTCGGTGCGTACGTCGAGGTCGAAGGCACCCAGTTCGGTCAGCACCGGAATGACCAGCGCGTCACGATCGCCGGGCTTCGCTTCGGCCTGCTGTACCAGCGCATCCCCGCCGGCGGCCCCGAAGGCGCGCAGTGCCTGGCGGCCGTATTCGACTGCGTCATCGGATAGTTCGAGATTCATCGGGAGCCAGCCAGCAACGCCCTCGACATCAGGATGCGCTGCATTTCGATGCTGCCCGAGGCCACGGTCGCCGACTGCGAGTAGCGCCAATGGTCTTCGACCTCGGCGCGGTAATACGTTGTCGCGGCGTCGTCACGGGGTACCTCGGCGATGATGTCCATCAGCACCTCAGCGCTCTCCTGATCCAGTTTCGTCACGGCGATCCGGTAGGCCGCGGCGTCGCCCGGCTGAACCCGCCCGCTGCTCTGCAGCGACACCACCCGGTAGGCCATCAACCGGGCCCTCCTGCAGTGCAACAACATTCGGACCCAGCGTGCGCGCAGCTCGTCGGGCAGCTGTTCCCACCGGTCGCCCAATGCCTGCGGCGCCAGCGTGAGGAGTCGTTCGCAGCGGGCGTAGCGGGCGATGCCGACCCGTTCGAACGACAGCACGTCGGCCACGATCGACCATCCGCCGTCCAACGGCCCGAGGAGATCGGCCTCGGTGACCCGCAGTTCGTCGAAGAACACCTCGTTGAGGTGATGTGGCCCCATCATCGTGCGAATGGGCCGGACCTGGATGGCCGGATCGTCCATGGGCACCAGGAAGATCGACAAGCCCTGCTGTTTCTTCTGGACTGCACCCTCTCCCACCTTGGTGGTCCGCACCAGCAGGAAGCACCACTGCGCCATGGTCGCGTACGAGGTCCAGATCTTCTGTCCGCTGATCCGCCAGCCGTCACCGTCGCGGCGGGCCGTCGTGCGCAGCGACGCCAGGTCCGACCCGGCCTCCGGCTCCGAGAAGCCCTGACACCAGATGACGTCCCCGCGGGAGATCGGCGGAAGGTGTTGGCGCTGCTGGACTTCGGTGCCGTAGCGCATCAGCGTCGGACCCACCCAGTTGACGCCCATGTATTGCGCGCCGCGCGGCTCGTGATGCGCCCACATCTCCTCGCGGACCACGGTCTGCTCCCACACCGAGGCGCCCCGCCCACCGAACTCCTGCGGCCACGCCAGGCAGAGCAGGTCGTGGGCGGCCAGTGTCCGGCAGAACCGCTGCGCGGCGTCCAGATCCGCCGGGTCGTCGGTGAACGCCCCGAGAAAGCCTTCGGGGACATGCTCCTTCACCAGCTCGCGCAGCTGTTCGCGCAGCGCCGCCGCCGGCGCACCCATCTCGAAACTCAGGCCCACGCGCCGCTCCTCCTCATCGCTCGTGCCTCGCTCTGCATCGTCGCCGGCTGAGGCTCATGCGCTCTCCACCTCCGCCAGACCCAGCTCAGCCAGCACGTCCGCGGTGTCGGCGCCCAGTTCGGGAGTGGGCCCACCGATCCGGCCCGGAGTGCGGGAGAACCAGGTCGGCACACCCGGCATCCGAACCGGACCGTGCGGGCTGTCCACCGTTTCGAAGAAACCGACGGCGTTGAGCTGTTCGTTGTCGAACAGCGCCTGCGGGGTGTTCAGCGGTGCGGCCGGGATCTCCAGCGCGACGAACAATCTCAGCCACTCCTCGGTGGTGCGTTCGGTCATGGTCTGCGCCACCAGCGAGTACACCGTGTCGATCTCGGCGGCGCGCGCCGCCAGGGTGGTGTAGCGCTCGGTGGTCCACGCGGGCTGCACCGCGTTGATGAAGCTGGCCCAGTGCCGGTCGTTGTAAATCAGCGCCGAGATGTAACCGTCCTTGGTGCGGTACGGCTTTCGATTCGGCGCGACGGTGCGGTGGTACAACGCGGGCCCGAGCGGCGGGTCGAACATCGCCCCGTTGGCGTGTTCGACGAGCATGAACGAGGCCATAGTCTCGAACATCGCGACTTCGACCTCTTGGCCCTCACCGGTGCGTTCACGATGGAACAGCGCCATCGTCGTGGCATATACCGCCGTCAGCCCGGCGACCTTGTCCGCGACGATGGTGGCGACGTAGTTCGCTTCACCGGTCAGCTCGGCTTGCACGGCGGGCAGGCCGCATTCTGCCTGGATGGTGTCGTCGTACGCGGGTCGGTCGCGATCGGGTCCGCGGCGGCCGTACCCGTAACAGTTCGTGTAGACGATCGACGGGTTGATGGCGGCGACGTCGTCGTAGGCGAACCCGAGTTTGGTGATGGCCTTGGCGCGCATCGAGTGGATGAACACGTCGGCACCCGCAATCAGCGCGCGTAAGGCAGCCCGGCCGTGGTCGGTCCGAAGGTCAAGCACCACACTGCGTTTGCCGCGGTTGACGTTGACGAACACACCGCTGAGGCCCGGTGCCGGCCCGACCGAGACATAGCGGGTGTCGTCACCGGCAGGTGGTTCGACCTTGATGACATCGGCGCCCATATCGGCCAGGATCTGGGTGCAATAGGGGCCCATCACCATCGCGGTGAGGTCGACCACCCGGATCCCGGCCAACGGGCCGGTGTGGTTCATGCTCTGCCCCTTGCCATTGCGAAGCTGTGGCCGATGTGCGCATTGTGTCCGTCGGGAACCACCGGGAACACCATCGGCTCACCGAGTTCGCGAATCTCGTCGATGCGCGCGCCCACGTCGTCGACGGTCCACGCCGGCTGATAGACCCCGGCGGACTCCACGACGGCGACCCGGGCCACCCGGCCGGCGATCGCGGTGAGGATTTCACCCGTGACAGAACAGGACTCGTGCGCCAGCCAGCCGACAACAGGCGCAACCAGCTCCGGCCCCATCGGCGGGTAGGCGGAGGTGTCCAATCCCTCGGCCATCCTGGTCACTGCCGCAGGAACGATTACATTGCAGCGCACCCCGTGCGCGGCGCCCTCGAGTGCGACGACGTTGGACAACCCGAGCACCCCGGCCTTGGCGGCGGCGTAATTGGCCACCGCATGGTTGCCGTAGACACCGCCGATCGACGAGGTTAGAACCACCCGGCCGTAGCCGGCCCCGCACATCAGCGGGAAAGCCGTCCGCACCACATGGAAAGCGCCGCGCAGATGAACGTCGAGCACCGCATCGAAGTCCTCGGCCGTCATCTCCGCCAGCGCCGCATGCCGGACGTTCCCGGCGTTGTGGATCAGCACGTCGATGCGCCCGAACGCCTCGGTCGCCGCCATGACGATCGCTTCACCACCCGCGGCGGTCACCACCGACTCGGTCGACGCGATCGCCTCGCCACCGGACGCGGTGATCTCGTCGACGACCCGCTGTGCCGGCCCGGCGTCGGCCCCTTCACCCGTCAACTCACCGCCGACGTCATTGACCACCACCTTGGCGCCCAACTCCGCGAGCAGCAGCGCGTACTCGCGGCCCAGCCCCCGGCCGGCGCCCGTGATGACCGCGACCCGGTCGTCGAATCGTGCGTGTGTCATCTAACGTCCGAACACCAGGCCGTCGAAGTCGCCGTTGGCGCGCCATTCGGCGAGGAGATCGTCGAAGGCGTAGAAGCCGGGCGAATAGAAGTCGCCGAGGAAGGATCCGTTGTTCTCCGAACCGCCGCGGCCCTCGTTGTTGTAATAGCCGGGCGTGCAGGACAACTCGAAAGCCGAGTTGTCGATGGACAGCTCGCGCACGGTGTTGACCCAGGCGTCCTGCCCCTCCTGGCTGGGCTCTACGGTGGTCGCGCCGCGGCGCTGCGCCTCGGCGACGAGGTAGGCGATGTGCTTGGCCTGCTGCTCGAACATCGCGGTGGTGTTGGCCGAGACGCCGCCCTGGATGAACCCCATGAAGAATTGATTGGGGAAGCCGCGACTGGTCATGCCGTGCAATGTCGCGTAGGCGTCGTGCCAGTGGTCGAACAGCGACACCCCGTCCCGCCCGACGATGGCGTCGATCGCGAACCGCCGGCTGATCTCGGTGGAGATCTCGAAGCCGCTCGCGAAGATCACGCAGTCGACCTCGTATTCGACCCCGTCCGCGACGATCCCCCGCTCGGTCAGCCGTTCGACGCCTTTGGACGCCGACACGTCGACGAGGGTGACGTTGGGACGGTTGAACGTGGCCAGGTAGTGCTCACTGGACGTCGGACGCTTGCACATGAAGCGGTAGTACGGCTTCAGCGCCTCGGCGGTGGCCGGATCCTCGACGATCTCGGCCACGAGGCGGCGCAGCCGCTCCATGATCTTGAAGTCCTCTTCCTCGCGGAACGTCATGATCTGCTCGATCGACACCGACGCGGGATCCTCGCTCGCGGCGATCCGGGCGGTCAGGTTCCGTCCGAGTTCGGTCCAGAAGTCGCACACCAGATCCGGTTCACCGAACACCACACCGACGAACGGCGACCAGTTGTGGAAGTTGCGCTTGCGTTCTTCCTGCCAGCCCGGCTGCAGTGCGGCCGCCCAGGCCGGATCGGTGGGCGGATTGCTTCGCGCGTCCACCGACGACGGCGTGCGCTGGAAGACGAAGAGCTGCCGGGCATCCCGGCCCAGATGCGGGACCAGCTGGATGCCGGTGGCGCCGGTGCCGACCAGGGCGACGCGCTTGTCGGCCAGCTTGTCCAGACCGCCGTCGGCGGTGCCGCCGGTGTAGTCGTAGTCCCAGCGGGCGGAGTGGAAGACGTGCCCGCCAGCAGCCTGAAAGTCCTTGATTCCTGGGATTCCCGGCAGCTTCGGCCGGTTGTAGGAACCCTGGGCCATCACGACGAATCGGGCCCGGATGTCGTCGCCGCGGTCGGTGCTGATCCGCCAGCGTTGTCTGGAGTCCTGCCAGTGCAATTCACGCACCTGGGTGGAGAACAGCGCTCCGTCGTACAAGCCGAAGTGCTTGCCGATGTTGCGGCAATGCTGGAAGATCTCGGCGCCGTCGGCGAACTTCTTCGACGGCATGAAGCCCAGCTCTTCGAGCATCGGGATGTAGCAGTAGGCATCGTTGTCGCACTGGATCCCCGGGAACCGGTTCCAGTACCAGACCCCGCCGAAGTCGCCGGCCATCTCGATGACCCGGATGCCCTCCACGCCGGCCTTCTTCAGGTAGGCCCCGGCCAGCAACCCGGCGAAACCGCCGCCGAGCACCACCACGTCGACGTCTTCGATGATCGGATCACGCTGCACCATCGGCGTATACGGGTCGACTTCGTAGAACTCGGCGAAGTCGCCGTCGAGCTCCAGATACTGCGCGGAGCCTTCCGGGCGTAGCCGCTTTTCCCGCTCGACGCGGTACTTCTCCTGCAGCGCATCGATGTCGATGTCGTCGGGCGTCTGGGTGGGTCCGCACTCGGCGGTCATGTGCTCTCCTTCTCAGTGATTTCGGCGCGCTTTCGTTCGCTCAGCGGCGGTTATCGCGCCGAAATCACAGTTTGCGCGGCTCCCCGATGCCCATGTATTTCGACAACTGGTGGTGCAGGTTGACGGTGCTGCGCTCGCGGTACGGGTTGGGTTGTGTCCCGGGGAAACCCAGCGACTTCATGCCCTGCTGGACGGCGGCCATGTTGGAGAAGTCCTGGGGTAGGACGCTGCGCCACCGCGGATCGCCGACCGGGGTGTACTCCCATTCCGTCTGGGGCTCGGTGCCTTTCGGGTACAGCTCGAACACCGACACCTCAAAGATGCACTTGTCCGGGTCGTAGCCCGGGTCGGGGCGCGCGCCGTAGCACAGTGCACTGGTCAGGCCCTGCCCGATCTGGAAGTTCGGGAACAGCTGCCACGCGGTGCCGCTCTGCCCGAGGATGTCGGCGGGGATCGTCGGCCAGAAGACCCCGCGCGCCTCGTCGTCGCGCCGCGCGGAGGCCAGCCAGTGCTCGAGAACCTTGTCCGCCGGGGTGCCCTCGGGCAGTTCGTCGACGAGCCGCAGTGCGGCGGCCACCAGCGTCTGTGTGGTGGTGGCGTTGGTTTCCTCCATGGTGTACACCTGCATTTCCGCGGTGGAGATCCGCGGGTCGCCGGTCCCGAGCCTGATCTTGGACTTCGTCTCGGCCATGTCCTCCGGAGCGTCGTAGCCGATGTTGCTGTGCCGGCCCTGCGCCTTGGCCCAGCCCTTGAATTCACCGAACTTGTTGAACTCCGGGTGGGTGGTGAAGACGTGATAGGTCTCGTTGAACGCTTCCAGCGCGACTTTCCAATTGCAGTCGAAGTGCACCCATTTGCGCCACTTGCACCGCATGTTCTCCAACCCGAACGGGTCGAGGATCTTCGCGGCCGGGAACAGGTAGTCAGCCAGCGGCTCGCAGTCGGGGTCCATGTTGACCCACAGCCAGCCACCCCAGGTGTCGACGTTCACCGGCCGAAGGCGGGTGTTGTCCGGATTCAGCGCACCCTTCCAGTCGGCTTCTTCACGAATATGCGTACAGGCGCCGTCCAGACCATATGTCCAGCCGTGGAATCCGCAGACGAACGACTTACGGGCCCGTCCGACAGCGTGTTTCGCGCCCGCCGGGGTGTCTACCAGCCGACGGCCCCGGTGCATACACACGTTGTGGTGTGCCGCAAAGGTGTCCGCCCCCGTTCGCACAATGATGATCGAGTCGTCGAGGATGTCGTACGTCAGATAGCTGCCCACCTCGGGCAGTTCCTCCACCCGGCCGACCTGCTGCCACACCTTGCGCCACAGCCTGTCGCGCTCGGCACGGGCGTATTCCGGTGAGATGTAGGCATCGACACCGATGGTCATCGGCTCCGCGAGCTCTTCGACAGTCTCCAGTTCGCCCATCATCAAATCCTTTCAGGGCCTGCTGATTTCGCGGCGGAAGTCGTCGTCGGAGAGAAACAGCGAGGTGTTGTCGGCACGCAGGTGGCTCCACCGCAGGTCCAGGCCACCGTCGACGAGCAGAGTTTGGCCGGTGACGTAGCTGGCGAGGTCCGAGAGCAGGAACAGGATGGCGCCGGCCTGTTCTTCCGGTTGTCCCCGCCGCCCCATCGCGATCGCCGCTCGGTCCCGTTCCGGATCGGCGTCGACGTAAGTGCGCGACGCCGCGGTCTCGGTGACCCCGGGCGCAACCGCGTTGACCCGGATGTCGTCGGGTGCGAGTTCGACCGCGAGGGTGCGGGTGGCCGCGACGATCGCGGCCTTGGCCGTGCCGTAGGCGATGTGGAAGGGCGCGGTGTTCATGCCACTGATCGACGAGACCGACACGATCGAACCAGGGCCGCCGGCCGCCCGGATCTCGGCGGCCACCGCCTGGCTCATGAAGAACATCGTCTCGAGGTTGGCGGTGAACAGGTCTCGCCAGTCGTCACGGCTGACCCGGGTGGCGGGCATCCACGTCGAGGGCGCGGCGCCGCCGGCAATGTTGACCAGGCCGTGCAGTCGCCCTTCGGTGCGGCGCACCGCGGCCAGCACGGCAGCGATCCCGTCGTCGGTCGCGGCGTCGGCTGTCACCGGCACGATCGGCAGTCCGTCCGCGATCAGCGGACCGATGTGGGTGTCGAGGTTGTCCTGCGAGCGACTGACGGCCACGACGGTCGCGCCGGCCCGTGCGGCCATGGCAGTGACGGCAGTTCCGATGCCGCCGCCGCCGGCGCCCGACACCACCACGATGCGGCCGTCGAGCCTGAGGAGATCCGCCATACCCTGCTTTCACTCGTCTTTTGTCCGGACAAATAGCTACGCTCTGCCGAATGGAGAACATGATTCCGCAGCAGTTATATCCTCGTCAAGAGCCTCTGCGAAGAATTATGGCGCCTATTGTCTGGACTAAATCAGCTTGGTACGGTCACGCCGTGACGCTGCAGCAGAACGGCCGCTTCACCCTCGTCCAACCCCCGGTGGTGGCCGAGGGCTGGACCATCGAGCGCCGGACCGCGCCCAGCCGGCTGTTCGGCGCCAACGGTCTGCGGACCGGTCCGGACGGTCGGGTGTACATCGCTCAGGTGACCGGCAGCCAGATCAGCGCCCTGGACATCGGGACCGGATCACTCGACACGATCAGCGCGAAGGGCGGCGACATCATCGCCCCGGACGACGTCGCGTTCGACGATGCCGGGAACCTCTATGCCACCGAGGTGATGGACGGCCGGGTCAGCGTGCGGGCCGTAGACGGCATCACCCGGGTGCTGCGCGACGATCTGCCGTGCGCCAACGGCATCACCGTGCACCGCGGCCGGCTCTTCATCGGTGAATGCCGCGAGGGTGGCCGTCTCATCGAGCTCGATCCGGCCGGCGGCCCGCCGCGCATCCTGCTGGAGAATGTGCCCTCACCCAACGCGATGGAGGTCGGACCCGACGGGCTGCTGTACTTCCCGGTGATGGGCGCCAACGAGATCTGGCGCATCGATCCGGATGGCGGCGGTCCCGAAGTGGTGGCCGGCGGCCTGGGCGTGCCCGATGCGGTCAAGTTCGACGCGAACGGCAATCTGGTCTCCACCCAGGTACACAGCGGCCAGGTGCTGCAGATCGATCCGCGCACCGGAGAGCACACGGTGCTGGCCAACCTCAGTCCCGGGCTGGACAACCTCACCTTCGTGGGAAACAGACTGTTCGTCTCCAACTTCACCGGTGAGATCACCGAGGTCCTCGACGGCCAGCAGACCCGCACCGCGCTGCCCGGCGGGCTGAACTGGCCGTTGGACCTCACGGTCGGCTCCGACGGCGTGGTGTATATCGCTGACGGCACCTACTTCTATGCGCTGCGCGCCGATGGCGAACTGCAAACCCTCGGCATGCTGTTCAGCCCCGGCTACCCCGGTTTCATTCGGGGTGTGACCGCGACGGGGCCGGGCGAATTCGTGGTGACGACCTCAGGCGGGCAGGTCGCCCGGTTCCGCCCTGCCGAGGGCGAAAGCGATTTTCTTGCAGACGGATTGGACCAGCTCTACGGGGTGGCCGTCGGAGCGCGCGGCATCGTCGCCGTCGAGCAGGGCACCGGGCGGCTGGTGTCAGTGGACGCCGGTCGCACCGAGGTACTGGCAACCGGACTGGACACCCCGGTCGGGGTGGCGTTCGGGCCCGATGGCAGCCCGCTGGTCAGCGAACACGGCCGGGTGGTCAGGGTCGACGGCGGCAAGATCGACCCGGTGGTGGACGGATTGGGTTGTCCGCAGGGAATTCTGGTGAACGGCAACCGGCTCTACATCGTCGACGCGGACGCCAAGTCGCTGCTCGAAGTCGATCTGGACAGCGGATCCCGCACCACGATCGCCTCGGGTCTTCCGGTCGGCGCCCCGCCTGGCGTCGCCCCCAAACCGCTGCGCGGCATGCCGCCGTTCTCGGGGCCCCAGGGGTCCTTCGCCGGGATCGCCGCTGCACCGGACGGCACCGTGTACGTCTCGGCGGATGCCGACGGAAGCGTCCTCGCCCTGCGCCGGAGGAGCTGACATGCCGAACACCGGGTCCGGCGACCACCGCTACATTCAGGTGGCCCGCACGCTGCGCAAGGAGATCGTGGACGGGGTGTACCCCGTCGGTTCTCAGCTACCCACCGAGCACGAACTGTGTCAACGGTTTTCGGTCAGCCGCTATACGGTGCGCGAGGCCTTGCGACGGCTGCGTGAGGACAACCTGGTGTCGTCGCGGCCGCGGGCAGGCACGATGGTGGTGCCGCGGCCGTCGGCGCACGCCTACGTGCAGGACGTGGTGTCCATCAACGATCTGCTGGCCTTCGCGACGGGTGCGCGCTTCGCCATCGAATCGATCGCCATGGTGACGATCGACAACGAACTCGAGCACCGGACAGGTCTGGCGGCCGGCGAAGAATGGCTGGCGGTGCGGGGATTCCGCGGCGCCGACGGGGCCGAGGCCCCGGTCTGTCGCACCGAGTACTACATCAACCGGGCATTCGCGGCGGTGGGCCGGATGTTGCAGAACCACAGCGGGCCGATCTTCCCGCTCATAGAGGACCTGTTCGGGCTCAGCATTGTCGAAGTGCGGCAAGAGATCTCCGCGGTCCAGGTCGGCGTCGAACTGGCCGGCCGGCTCAAGGTCGAACCGGGCACACCCGCCCTCGAGATGCAACGCACCTACATCACGTCCGATGGCGAGATCGCCCAGGTGACCGTCAACACCCACCCGGCCTCGCGGTTCCGCCACTCGATGACGATGCGACGGGTGAAGGGCTGACGGGCGTGCACACCGCGCAGCGTGATGCCGGGTTGGCCACCCGGGCCTACGCTTCCGGATTGTGGGTGCACGACACCCTGGCGAACGCCTTGGCCGCCGCCGCCCGTGACACCCCGCGGCGGGAGGTACTCGTCGACGGCCCGGTGCGCCTGGACTGCGCAACACTTCACGACCGGGCGACCCGGCTGGTCGGTGTGATGCTGGCCCGGATGCCCGTCGGGAGCGTGGTGTCGTTCATGCTGCCCAACTGGTATGAGGCGGCAATCGTGTACCACGCCGCGACGGCGGCCGGCATGGTGGTCAATCCGATACTGCCGTCGCTGCGTGACCATGAGCTGGCTTTCATCCTGGCTGACGCCGACGTGCGAATGATCTTCGTCCCCGCCGATTTCGGCGGTCACGACTATGCGGCGATGCTCCAGCGGGTCACCGCGTCCCTGCCAGATCCACCGGTTGTCATCGTCGTCCGCGGCGAACCCCTGGCCGGGCAGCTCGCGTTCGACTCGGCGCCGAGCCGGCCGGGTTCGGTTGCGGCTCTGGATCCCGACGCCGTCCGGATGATCCTCTACACCTCCGGCACCACCGGACGCCCCAAAGGGGTTCTTCACAGCCATAATTCGATCCACGCCTTGATCCGCCAGATCGGCAGACACTGGCTGATCGATCCGGGGTCGGCATTCCTGGTTCCCTCCCCCATCGCCCACATCGGTGGTTCGATTTATGCGTTCGAATGCCCAGTCCTGCTGGGAACCACCGCGGTGCTGATGGACCGGTGGGACTCCGACGCCGCGGTCGCACTGCTGACCTCCGAGCAGTGCACGCATGTGGCCGGCGCGACGCCGTTCCTGCAGGCAATTCTCGCCGCCGCCCACCGCGCGAACACCCGGTTGCCCGACCTGCGAGTGTTCATCTGTGGCGGTGCCTCGGTTTCGCCGCAGCTGATCCGCACTGCGGCCGACTATTTCGAGCAGGCGGTGGTCACCCGGGTGTACGGCTCCACCGAGGTGCCGGTCACGACGATCGGCGCTCCCGGCGATCGCGACCGCGCCGCCGACACCGACGGCCGACCCGGCATCGCCGACGTCGCGATCGTGGACGGTGAAATCCGGGCACGCGGCCCGCAGATGCTGGTGGGCTACCTGCATCCGGAAGACAACACCGACGCCTTCGATGCCGACGGCTACTTCCGCACCGGCGATCTCGGTCACTGGGTGGACGGCCGCTATCTCGTCGTCACCGGCCGGGCCAAGGACATCGTGATCCGCAACGGCGAGAACATCTCCCCCAAGGAGGTCGAGGACGTGCTGCTCGGCCACCCCGACATCAAAGAGATCGCGATCGTCGGGATACCCGATCCACGCACCGGGGAGCGAGCGTGCGCGGTGATCGTCACCGACCGGGCGCCGGGGCCAGACGTCGGCGATCTGCGCGACTTCATGCAGGCCAGCGGTGTTGCGAAGTTCAAATGGCCCGAACGGGTCGTGATATGGGACGCGCTGCCCAAGAATGACGCAGGCAAAGTACTGAAACATCGAATTCGAGCGAGATTGGTCGACGCGGATGAGTGATCCACAGGTTGCGGTGGTGACGGGCGCAAGCAGCGGAATCGGATTCGCCTGCGCCACAACGCTCGCCGCGGCGGGGATGGCTGTCGTCGGCACCGGGCGCGACGCGGACCGGCTGGCTGCGCTGGCGGACGCGATCGGCGATCCCGACCGGGTGGCCACGCTGGCGGTCGATCTCACCGACGACGATGCGCCGCAGCGGATCGTCGAGGAAGCGGTCTCCCGATGGGGACGCGTCGACTTCCTGGTCAACAACGCCGGCGTCGGCAGCCCGAAACCGCTGCACGAAACCGACGACGAGACCCTCGACTACTTCCTGGACGTCATGCTGCGCGCGCCCTTCCGGCTCGCCCGCGACGTGATCCCGCATATGCGACCGGGTTCGGCCATCATCAATGTCACCTCGACCTTCGCGGTGGTCGGCGGTCTGCGCGGCGGCGCCTACTCCGCAGCCAAGGGCGGCCTGACCGCACTGACCCTGCACATCGCGTGCCAGTATGGTGCACAAGGGATTCGCAGCAATGCCGTGGCGCCGGGTGTCACGGTCACACCGATGGTGGAGCACCGTCTGGACGATCCCGGCTTCCGGAAGATGCAGACGGAGATGACACCGCACACCCGGCTGGGACGAGTCGAGGACATCGCCGGCACAGTGGAGTTCTTGTGCTCCCCCGCAGGAAGTTTCATCAACGGCCAGACCATCGTGGTCGACGGCGGCTGGAGCTCCACCAAGTATCTGTCGGACTTCGCACTGACCTCGGAGTGGGTCGCCCGGTGAACCTGTTCACCACCCTCGATCAGGCCGCGGACCGCTTCGGCGACCGCGGCGCGGTCTACCGTGGCGAGCAGCAGCTGCACACCTGGAGCGAGCTCAGGCAGCGCGCGCTGCGTCTGGCCGCATCGCTTCGGCGCGTCCACGCACCAGGCCGGCGGATCGCGATCGCCAGCGAGAACCGCGCGGAAATCATCGAACTGTTCTATGCGGTGTGGGCGGCCGAGTGTGTCGTCGTCCCGGTCAACTTCAAACTCCATCCCCGCGAGATGGCACAGATCCTCGAAGACTGTGGCGCGGCAACGGTATTCGCGTCGCCCAAGATCGCGGACGATCTGACGCCGCACTCCCCGGTCGGCGTCGAGCAGATCGGTGGCCCGGACTACGACCAACTGTTCACCGCCCCGGCCGCTGACGTCCCGGTGACCGACCCGTCGACGCTGGCGTGGCTCTTCTACACCAGCGGCACCACCGGTCGCTCCAAGGGAGCGATGCTGTCCCATCGCAGCCTCACCGCGATGACGGTGGCACACCTGGCCGACATCGATTCCCCGGACGAGAATTGCAGCCTGCTGCACGCCGCCCCGATGTCGCACGGCTCCGGTCTCTACATCGCGCCCTACGTGCTACGCGGCGCACGGCAGGTGGTTGCCGCATCCGGTGTGTTCGACCCGGACGAATTTCTCGATCTCTGCGCGACGCATCCGGGATCGTCAGCGTTCCTGGCGCCCACGATGATTCAGCGGCTGGTCGACACCGGGCGCAACGCACCCGCCGCCCTGCGGACGATCGTCTACGGCGGCGGGCCGATGTACGTCGACGGCCTGAAGAAGGCGATGGCCGCGTTCGGGCCGGTCTTCGCGCAGATCTACGGCCAGGGTGAAGCTCCGATGACGATCACCGGATTGCGGCGCGCCGACCATGAACTCACCGACGACGCGATCCTGGGGTCGGTGGGATACCCCCGTTCCGGCGTCGAGGTGGCGGTACTGCGCGCGGACGGCTCGCGCGCCGAGCCGGGTCAGATCGGCGAGATCGTCTGCCGTGGCGACGTGGTGATGTCCGGGTATTGGAACAACCCGCAGGCCACCCGCGACACCGTCAGGCAGGGCTGGCTGTACACCGGGGACATGGGCTCGTTCGACGACCGCGGCTACCTGACGTTGCACGACCGCTCCAAGGACGTGGTGATCAGCGGTGGCAGCAACATCTATCCGCGGGAGGTGGAGGAGGCGCTGCTGGAGCATCCGGGTGTCGCCGAAGCCTGCGTGGTCGGCGCGCCGGATCCCGAATGGGGTGAGGTCGTCGTCGCGTTCGTCGTGGGCTCCGCTGCCGGCCCGACGCTCGATGCCCACCTGCTGGACCGGATCGCCCGGTTCAAGCGGCCCAAGCGCTACGTCTTCGTCGACGACCTGCCGAAGAACAGCTACGGCAAGGTGCTCAAGCGCGAATTGCGCGCCCGGCTCGGGTAACGGCGTTCTCGTCTGCATAGAATGCCGCTATGTCCACCGATTACCGCTTCCTGACCTACGAAGAGCTCGATGACGGCCGCATCGTCCGCATCATGCTCAACCGGCCCGAGGCACGCAACGCGCAGAACCGCGGCATGCTGGTCGAGCTCAACGAGGCGTTCCTGCGGGCTGAGGCCGACGACACGGTTCGGGTGGTCATCCTGGGCGGTCATGGCCCGATGTTCTCTTCCGGTCACGATCTCGGGTCGGCAGTGTCGCGGGCCGAATACACCCCCGGGCCGGACCAGCACCCGAGCTTCCAGGGCCTGGGCGCCAATCGGGAGGGCGCGGAGAAGCTGATGCTGCAGGAGTGGCACCACTTCTTCGCCAATACCCGCCGCTGGCGCGACCTGCGCAAGATCACCGTCGCCCAGGTTCACGGTGACGTCTACGCGGCGGCGCTGATGCTGATGTGGGCCTGCGATTTGATCGTGGCTGCCGAAGGCACCCGGTTCGCGGATGTGGTGGGCACCCGGCTGGGCATGTGCGGAGTCGAATATTTCGCCCATCCGTGGGAGTTCGGGCCGCGCAAGACCAAGGAGCTGATGCTCACCGGTGACGCGATGACCGTCGACGAGGCGTACCAATTGGGAATGATCACCAAGGTTTTCCCCCAAGACGAGCTGGCGGACAAGACGCTGGAATTCGCCCGCCGAATCGCCGAGGTGCCGACGATGGCGGCGCTGCTCGCCAAAGAAGCGGTCAATCAGACCGTCGACAACATGGGCTTCTACAACGCGCTGAACTCCTGCTTCACGCTGCATCAGCTCAATCACTCGCATTGGGCACAGGTCCACGAGGAAGGCTGGCCGGTGGCGCTGGAGTCCGACGGCGTGCCGAACTGGAAGACCGCCCCGCCGATCGTGCCCGCGGTCAAGGATCAGGTCCGCGCCGAAGGCTGATCTTCGGCACACCGCCGCGATCACGGCAAAGTCCCGATTCCAGCTCACCTGAATCGTTCAAGTAGTCTCGGTGCTGTCACAACCAGTGACCGATGGGCCACCCGGTTGGACAACTGCTGCCGAAATGCTGTCAACGCGGTCTTGCCGAAATCCCTTGTAATAGCGTTTAATTCGCGGAGTGCGCAAAGCTGCACAATCGGATTAGCCTTATAATTCTTAGAATTAATGTTGTGCAGGCCACACTTTTTCGCGAAACGTGGTGAAAAGCACAGACTTTGGTATATGCGCAAATTGTTGTTAGTTTCGGCCGCATGTTTGCAATCGCGACGTTGATGACTCTGATCAGTCAGGTGTCAGGCACGCCGTACGTCCCCGGCGGGGATTCACCGGCTGGCACCGACTGCTCGGGACTGGCCTCCTGGGTGTCCAATGTGGCCACCGGAAGGCCTGCCTTTGGCAGCCGGTTCCACACCGGCAACGAGGAAGCCGCCCTCCTCGCCCGCGGATTCCACTACGGAACCGCCCCCAACTCCCTTGTGATCGGCTGGAACGGCCGCCACACCGCAGTCACACTGCCCGACGGCACCGCGGTGTCCAGCGGTGAAGGCGGCGGCGTGCGCGTCGGCGGCGGCGGCGCCTACCAGCCGCAGTTCACCCACCACATGTACCTGCCGATGCCGGCCGAGGACATGCAGGATCCGCTCGCGCCGCCGGCTCCGGATGCTCCCCCGCCGGCTCCGGACGCGCCGGTATTCGTCGACGCCGTCGACGCACCGCCGCCGCCGGCTTCCGACGTTCCCCCGCCGGCCCTCGACATCATTCCCGTCGGCGCCGATATCGCCCCTCCCCCAGGCGATCCCGCCCCACAGCCCGCATAGAACATCGCCGACTACGCCGCACTGCCTCACCCGGCAGTGCGGCGTACGTCGTCAAAAGCCTTGTTGCGCTATGAGTTTCGATCCCGCTTCACGGGCAGCGGCAGGCCGCGCGAGCACGCCGACCACGACCAGCACCAGGACGGCGACAGCCAGGCACGGCCCCCAGACCGCACTGCCTTGCGGCCACGGGATCACATTGCGATACAAGGTGTATCCCAGCAGGGCCAGACCGAGCAACGGCAGGATCACCTCCGACCTGCGAATGTCGTTGTCGCGAGCGAGGAACAACAGCCGGACAGCTCCCAACGTGGCCAGCGCGTATGCCACCAGCAAGATGAGCGTGCCCGCTGTGGCCGCGATGGTGAACACGTCGAATGGACGCGCCTGCAACGCAATCCAGCCGATGGCCTGGATCGCGAACACCGCCGCCGCCGCCGTTGCCGCCGCGACATGCGGAACGTTGCGCCGGGGATGCACCGCTGCCAGCGCGGCCGGGCCGATGCCGTCTCTGCTGAGCGCGAAGAGCAGCCGGCTCGCACCCACCACGCTGGCCAGACAGCAGGCCGCCGCACTGAACGTTGCGCCGACGACGATGACATAGGACAACCAGGGGGCGACGTACTGCTGGGCGATGTCGCCCATGAGAGCCTCGGACTTGCCGAAAGCCGCGACCCCGGCCGCGTCCGTGCCGAACGCCATCATCTCGATCGCCGTGACAGCCACGAAGAACACCCCGCCGAACAGCGCCGTACCCAGGATGGCCCGGGGAATGTTGCGCCGCGGCGACTCGGTCTCCTCACCGAGAGTCGCCGCGGCCTCGAAGCCGGCGAAAGACAGGAACCCGAACACGATTCCCAGGAACACCGTCGAGACCGAGGTCCCCGGGGCGACGGTGAACACCGACATGTCCACATGCTGACCGCCGGGCGTGTGGCCGGTGATCAACTTGCCCAGCGCGATCGCCGCCACCACCAGGATCAGCATCACCGTCAGGCCTTCGGTGACCAGTAGGACAGTGGCACCGCCCTTGATCTCGCGGGCTGCGAGCCACCACACCCCGGCGAGTACGAGCCAGGCGAAAATGAACGCAACCCAATCCGGTAATTCGTTGGGGGCAGCAACTTTCCGAGCCAGATCGGTGAGAAAGATGCCTGCCGCGGTCGCAGTCACCGCACCGAAGAAGACATAGGTTCCCGCGTTGAGCCAGCCGGCCACGCTGCCGGCCCGGGGTCCGAGCGTGACACCGACGAAGGCGTACACACTGCCGGCGTGGCTGAACCGTTGCGCGAGCCGGACGAACGTGTGGGCGATCAGCAGTACGCCGACAGTCGCCAACAGGAATGCAAGTGGGACGGCACGCCCGACGGCGGTGGCCGTTCCCTGCGGATTGATGTTGATGGCCATCGACGGCGCCATGAGAGCAACCGACACACCCACCGCCGACCAGACGGTGAGGGTCCGGCGCAGCGCCGGGCCACCGGACACCTCCTGCCCGGCCAATCAGTCACCCTCGTCGAGCACCAGAGCCTGTTCCGGGCAGGCCTCGACACCGTCCCGGGTGCGCTGCTCGTCTGCCGGTGCGACGTCACGGTCCTCGAGTGTCGAGTAGCCCATGTCATCGACCGGGAACAGTTCGGGATCAACGGCATAGCACAGGGCATGGCCCACGCACCGTGAGCTCTCCAGACGGACCCGCATCGGCTCAGGTTAACCGCGGGCCCCGAACGCACGTGCCGATTCCGGCAACCAACCTCAGGGGTTGATGGTGTTCTCTCCGACCTGACGCCCCCACACATACTCGGTGAGCAACGGCTGGCCGAGTTCGAAGTGGTTGTACGGCGCGATCGAGGCTCCGTCATCCATCACCAGGTAGGGAGCCGGCCAGAAATTGCGGTCGACCGTCTGCCAACACCCCGGCGCTCCGCCCGGCCCACCCCTGCCGTTGGTCCTTGGCAGGTTGTCCGGGTACACGTAGGGATTCGGCGCGCCGAGGATCTCGGTCATCGTGCTGAGTGAATATCCGTTGCCGCCGAAGGCATCCAGTGCACTGGGCGCCGCCAGTGCGATGTTGCGAATGCCGCAGAACAGTTCCGGGCTGTAGGTGTCGAGAAGCTGGGAACTGGGCACCAGATCCGCCATCCCCCGAATGAAGTACGGCTTGCTGCGCTCGAAGACGTCGGCGCCGGTATTGCCGAACCCCATGGAGGCGAGCAGCGCCGCATCGATGTCGTGCTGCTGACCGTTGAGCGAGTTCGCGGTCACCACCGCATGGTCGAGCGCATCCCACAGGTCGGGGCTGGCCTTGGTATAGACGTCGGCCAGATCGCCCAGTCGCTGGATGTCTCGGCGGATCTGCGGCATCTGCGGGTTGATGTCGTCGAGCACCGAGTTCCCGTTGACGATCGACTGGCCGAACTTGGTGCCCAGCCCGTTCAGTGCCTCGGCCGTCGCCGACAGCGTGAGGTTCAGCTTGACCGGATCCACCTTCTCGGAGATCGACGTGACGGTCTCGAAAAGAGTGTTGAACTCCGTGGTGACGCTGGATGCGTTGATGACGTCAGACGTCGTCAGACGGGCCGGCACCGGATTCTTCGGTGTCGACAGCGCGACGTATTTGTTGCCGAAGACCGTGGTGGCCTTGATATCGGCGTGCACGTTGGCGGGAATGTAGGCCAAATAGCGGGGATCGACGTCGAGCCTCAACCGCGCAATGTTCTTTCCGTCGCGCTCGCCGGAGCTGACGTTGATGACCCGGCCGATCACCACCCCGTTGAAGGTGACCTTCGAACCCGTGTCCATCACCAGGCCGCCGCGATCGGAGACCATCGTCAACGTTGCCCGCGGCGACAGGTCGCCGCGAAATTGCAGATAGACCAACGACAGGACCAGGACGATCACCGCAAGAAACACCAAGCCGGCGGCCTTGAGCGGCGGACGGTCGCGCCAGTTCACCGCAGCCCCTCCTTAACCCCGACCCAAGCGAACGAGCGCCCCTCCCGGCCGTGGCCAGTGATGTGGACCACAGGAATGTACCTGATTTCACAGTCGAATGGTCGCCATCCGCGCAATTCGCCAGGCCGTCAATTCCGCAATTCCCGTTGCGCCGTCGTCAATATAACCGGCGCCGAATTGACGCGGTGAAATGCGCAGGTGCCCAACCAATTCCGCATCGGGCAATTTGCACCACCAACGGCCGCTGATAGGGGCGGCAATTTGCCTTTGCAATATTTGCTGTGCACGTGCAGCGCCGACCATGCGCGGGTGATGGCTGCCTACCGGAAGCTGACGGTATCCCGAACTGGCCCCAAACCCGCTCCAGTAAGCGGTGGAGTCGGGATAATCGACTGTGCCGCCCGGGGGTGTCGCCGGCGCGGGAACAGCTCAGCGAGGAGCGTGAGACCTATGTCCATCGTCGAAGCGGACTCAGCGACCCAGTCGCCCCATCAGCGCGCGGTCAGCGAGACCCAGCAATACATCGACAGTCCGCGATTCGAGGGGATCACCCGCCTCTACACCGCCGCCCAAGTCGTCGAACAGCGCGGCACGATCCCCGTCGACCACACCGTCGCCCGCGAGGCGTCGGCCGCCTTCTACAAGAGGCTGCGAGAACTCTTCGCGGCCAAGAAGAGCATCACCACCTTCGGGCCGTACTCGCCGGGCCAGGCGGTGACCATGAAGCGGATGGGCATCGAGGGCATCTACCTCGGGGGCTGGGCGACCTCGGCCAAGGGTTCGACCACCGAGGACCCGGGCCCGGACCTGGCGAGCTACCCGCTGAGCCAGGTGCCCGAGGAGGCAGCGGGCCTGGTACGCGCGCTGCTGACCGCCGACCGCAACCAGCAGTACCTGCGCCTGCAGATGACTCCCGAGCAGCGAGCGGCCACGCCGGCCGTCGACTACCGTCCGTTCATCATCGCCGACGCCGACACCGGCCATGGCGGAGATCCGCACGTGCGCAACCTGATTCGCCGCTTTGTCGAGGCCGGCGTCGCGGGCTATCACATCGAGGATCAGCGCCCCGGCACCAAGAAGTGCGGCCACCAGGGCGGCAAGGTGCTGGTGCCGTCCGACGAACAGCTCAAGCGGCTCAACACCGCCCGCTTCCAGCTCGACATCATGGGTGTGCCGGGCATCATCGTTGCCCGCACCGATGCCGAGGCGGCGAACCTCATCGACAGCCGCGGCGATGAGCGGGACCAGCCGTTCCTGCTCGGCGCGACCAATCTCAAGGTGCCGCCGTACAAGTCGTGCTTCCTGGCCATGGTGCGCCGGTTCTACGAGTCGGGTGTCACCGAGCTCAACGGTCATCTGCTCTACGCGCTGCCCGAAGGCGAATACGCGGTGGCCGACGCCTGGCTGCAGCGGCAGGGCATTTCCGACCTCATCACCGAACAGGCCGCCGCATGGCGCGACGGTAAAGAACACTCGCTGGACGCCCTGTTCGACAAGGTCGAGTCGAGATTCGTCGACGCCTGGCAGGACGACGCCTCGCTGGACACCTACGGCGACGCGGTGGCCGAGCTCCTCGCATTCCGGGAGAGCGAAGGCGAGCCGCACGAGATGAGCGCCGCGGACTGGCGGGAGTTCGCCAAGACCGCATCGCTGCACGCGGCCCGGGAGAAGGCACGTGAACTCGGCGTCGACGCGGCATGGGATCCCGAGCGGGCAAAAACCCCCGAGGGCTACTACCAGGTCCGCGGCGGTATTCCGTACGCGATCGCGAAATCCCTTGCGGCAGCGCCATTTGCAGACCTGCTGTGGATGGAGACCAAGACTGCCGATCTGGCCGACGCCCGCGAGTTCGCCGAAGCCATCCATGCGGTGTATCCGGACAAGATGCTGGCCTACAACCTCTCCCCCTCGTTCAACTGGGACACCACCGGTATGACCGACGAGGAGATGCGGGCCTTCCCCGAAGAACTCGGCAAGATGGGCTTCGTCTTCAACTTCATGACCTACGGCGGCCACCAGATCGACGGTGTCGCCGCCGAGGAGTTCGCCACCGCCCTACGCCAGGACGGCATGCTGGCGCTGGCGCGCCTGCAGCGCAAGATGCGGCTGGTCGAATCGCCTTACCGCACACCGCAAACGCTGGTCGGCGGTCCGCGCAGCGATGCCGCACTGGCGGCGTCCTCGGGCCGCACCGCCACCACCAAGTCGATGGGCAAGGGCTCCACCCAGCACCAGCACCTGGTGCAGACCGAAGTGCCGAAGAAGCTGCTCGAGGACTGGTTGGCTCTGTGGAATGAGCACTATCAGCTCGGTGAGAAGCTGCGTGTCACCTTGCGACCCCGCCGGGCCGGCGGTGAGGTGCTCGAACTGGGCATCTGGGGAACCCCGGACGAGGGCGGCGAGGAGGAACTACTGGCCAACGTGCTCGTCGACCCGATCAAGGACCGCCACGGCCGGAGCATCCTGACGGTCCGCGACCAGAACACCTTCGCCGAGAAGCTGCGGCAGAAGCGCCTGATGACGCTGATCCATCTGTGGATGGTGCACCGGTTCAAGGCGGACGCTGTCTACTACGTGACGCCGACCGAGGACAACATCTATCAGGCCGACAAGATGAAGGCGCACGGCATCTTCAGCGATGTGCACAAGGACGTCGGCGAGATCATCGTCGCCGACGTCAACCAGGAGCGCATCGCCGAGCTACTGGAGCCCGACCGCGTGGCGCTGAAACGGCTTATCGCCAAGGAGGATTGACCTACTCCGCCCAAACCGACATTCCGCCGAGAAAGTGCGAGTAGCGCGCGACATTTCGTCGATCTCGACGCGGAACTAGGAGGACCCGAGGTAGGCGACGATCGCGTTGGTGAGCCCGCGACGGGCCGCGTCGAGATCGCCGTAGCTGCCGAGCTGCTTCTCCGAGGCGATCCCGCGCATCGCCCCGGGAATCAGCCAAGCCATCTCCCGGATGCGCTGCGGGTCGACGTGCAGGTCCGCGAACGCCTTCTGGCAGGTCTCCTGCCAGCCCTGCCCCCAGGAGAACAGTTCGGCAGCGGTCTGCGGATACTGCCGCTCGAGGTCGGCGTGCTCCCGCGGCAGCGCGGCCCGCAGGTTCTCGATCGCACGCGAGTCGCGGTTCGTCAACCCGTCATAGAGCGTGTCGATGATGCCGGCCACCCGGTCACGCAGGCTCGCCGACGTGTCCGGCGGACTGAAGATGTTGGCCCGCCGTTCGGCGGTGTAGCGCAGTACCGCTGCCCAGAAGCCGTCGGTATCGCCGAATTGGTACTGCACGGTGCCCCAGGTGGCGCCGGCGTCCTTCGCGATCCGGTTGGCCGACACCGCGCCGGGCTGACCGGACGCGAGCGCGGTCAAGGCCGCTTCGAGCAGGCTCTCGCGAGTGGCCGAACCCCGCCGGTTCGGCCGTCGTCGCGCACTGTCCGCTTCGGCCACACCGAAAGCCTAACCCAGATTCATTGACACTTCTATGATCTCTTTCTAGACTCGCCAACGTGGCGAAACCGTCCCTGTCGATGAAGCCCACCGGCTGGTTTCAGGTGGCGTGGTCCGACGAGATCGCGGTCGGCGACGTCCACCGCATGAAGTACTTCGACACCGACATGGTCGCCTGGCGCGCGCAGTCGGGCGCACTGACCGTGATGGATGCCTACTGCGAACATCTCGGCGCCCACCTCGGGTATGGCGGCCAGGTGGTCGGCGAGGTCATCCAGTGCCCGTTCCACGGCTGGCAATGGAACCACGAGGGGCGCAACGTCTGTATTCCCTACCAGGACAGGCCAAATCGCGGCCGCCGGATCCCCACCTATCCAGTCGTCGAGCGAAACTCCTCGGTGTACATCTGGTATGACGTGGAAGGTCGCGAACCGTACTTCGACGCGCCGGACATCTTCACCGACTTCGGTGACGACAAGACCGCCGCCGACTATTACCCGCAGGCCCGGCTGTACCGGCCGCAGCTTGAACTGCACCCGCAGTATGTGCTCGAAAACGGGGTTGATTTCGCACATTTCAAGTTCGTGCACCAGACGCCCATCGTCCCGCTGTTCACCCGGCACGACTTCGACGAGCCGGTGTCCTACGTGGATTTCACCATCACCTTCGAGGGCGACGAGGGCCAGATCATCGACGACATCAACAGCGGCGTCGAGGCGATCAACGGCGGACTCGGAGTCGCGGTCACCAAGAGCTGGGGCATGATCGACAACCGGACCATCTCCGCGGTCACCCCGGTGGACGAGAACACCTCCGATGTCCGGTTCATGGTCTACATCGGGCGCAAACCCGGCGACGACAGCGCCAAGGCCGAAGCCAAGGCACAGGCGTTCGCCCACGACGTGATCGACCAGTTCGCCGCCGACATCGAGATCTGGCAGCACCAGCGCTACACCCACCGTCCTGCGCTGGCCACCACCGAGTTCGATGGCTTCACCGCAATTCGTAAGTGGGCCAACCAGTTCTACGTATCCGACCACCAAGGAGAACCCGCGAATGTCAGCCAATAGCCCGATCCGGGTGTTTCAGGTGGCGACCGGAAACGTCGGCACCGAGATGATCAAGCGCATCGGTGAGCACCGCGGCCTGGAGCTGGTCGGCCTGCACTGCTACTCCCCGGAGAAGATCGGCCGCGACGCCGGCGAGATCGCCGGAATCGCGCCGATCGGTGTCACCGCAACGGGATCCGTCGACGAGATCATTGCCGCCAAACCCGATGTGCTGACCTTCCACGGGGTTTTCCCCGATGAGGATCTCTACGTCAAGGTCCTCGAGGCGGGCATCAACATCGTCACGACCGCGGACTGGATCACCGGTTGGCATCGCGACACCAACCATCCGCACCCCTCGGGTAAGAAGGTGTCGCAGCTTCTGCAAGAGGCGTGCGAGAAGGGCGGGTCCAGCTTCTACGGCACCGGTATGAATCCCGGCGTCAATCAGATCCTCGGTGTGGTCTGCTCATCCGACGTCGCCGAGATCGAGAACGTCACCACCATCGAATCCGTCGACGTCTCGTGCCACCACTCGGCCGACACCTGGAAAGAGGTCGGCTACGGCCTGCCCGTCGACGACCCGGCGCTGCCCGGCATGCTCGAGAAGTACACCCGCGTATTTGCCGACAGCGTGCTGATGATGGCCGACTGCTTCGACCTCGAACTCGACGAGGTGAAGTTCACCTACGAACTGGGCGCCTGCACCAACGACGTCGACCTCGGCTGGTACCAGCTGCCCAAGGGCTCACTCGGCGGCAACTACCTCAAGTACCAGGGCATGGTGAACGGTGTGCCGCGGGTCGAGACGCACCTCGAGTGGCAGATGACGCCGCACACCGATCCGAGCTGGGACATCAAGGGGTGCTACATCACCCAGATCGCCGGCGATCCGCAGGTCTACAACAAGCACATGATCTTCCCGAAGCCAGGCGTCGACCTGTCCAACGTGGAGTCGTTCGCGTCCATCGGCATGACCGTCACGGGGTTGCCGGCACTCAACGCCATTCCCGCGGTGGTGGCCGCGGCACCGGGCTTGATCACGAGCGCGGACCTGCCGCTGCGCGGATTCGCGGGCCGATTCAAGAAGTAAACGAGCAATCTGACGGCGATCGAGCGAACTGTAATCGCGATAGTATCGGTCCGGATTCGGTTTGGTGAACAGTAGATGAACACGCACGTCAAGCGCCATTTTGACGCCGACTCGGGACCCTCCACGCTGATCGCCACCCCGGCTCGGTAGCAACATTCCGGAGTCTCACAGCGGCCCAGGAGGCCAGTCCAGAAGATAGCGAACGGTGTATGTGTGCCGGAACTGTCCAGGTAAAGTGCCGTCCGTGGGAAAGCACCGGTTAGCCAGGCCCCGGCGCCGATGGTCTGTCGCCGTGGTCGCGCTGGCCGCTCTCCCATTGGCCGCTGTGCTGTCCGGCAGCACCGGTTCCGGCCCCGCCAGGATGACTTCAGGCACCGTCGAATGCTGTGCCGAATTGGTCGCCGCGGCCCCGATGGATCTGACCGCCGCGCCGATCGGTGCGCACTACGTCGTCATGACCCAGGCCGAGTTGGTGGCCAGCAGAAGTGCGGTCAACCGCACCCCCCTGCACGCGCTACCCGCGGGCGTTGGCGTCGAACAGGGCCTGCAGCTCAAAACGGTCCTGGCCGAACGCCTCATCAGTGCCTACTTCCCGGAGATCCACAACATCGGCGGCGTCCGGGCCGACTCGTTGAAGTGGCATCCGATGGGATTGGCCATCGACGTGATGATCCCGAATTGGCAGACGCCCGAAGGCAAGGAACTGGGCGACCGGATCGCGGCGTTCGCTCTGGCCAACGCCGACCGGCTGTCGCTGAATCACGTGATCTGGCGCCGCATCATGTACGACCATGGTGGCAAACCGTCCCTCATGCCGAATCTCGGCGGGAACGACGCCAACCACTACACTCACGTTCATATCGCCACGAACGGTGGCGGCTATCCCACCGGTGGCGAGAGTTATTTTGGTTAGCTTCAAAGTTTTTGGCGTGGCGTCGAGCGCCGCTGTTCTGCTGATCGCCGCACCTGTGGCGCACGCCGACGAGGCGTTCTGGGGTGGTTGGTACAAGATCACCTTCCATACCGATCAGAAGTCGGGCACGTCCGTCGCGGCGACACAACAGGAAACGCCCTACACCGCCTCGTTCAAGATCACCACGGACTGTTCGGCCGACATCTGCACCGCCTCGGTCCTCGACGGCCCGACGCCCAAGGACAACGCCGCGCAATCGACCAGCTTCGTGTGGACGGGCTCGCAATGGTCGCGGTCGAACAGCTGGCGATGGGACTGCGCGCTGCCGGACGGCACGATCACCTACGACCCGGCGCATTCGGTGACGACCTACACCCCGCAATCCGACGGATCGCTGGCGGGCACATTCCAGACCACCATCGAAAGCGGCGCCTGCCAAGGCACAGTCACCATCCCGGTGACCGCTGCACCGGCCTGACACAGGTCGTCGCTTAGGGTGCGAAGCGTGAATCGTCTCGACCACTTCTTCGAGATCACGGCCCGCGGGTCGACGATCGGCGCCGAGGTTCGCGGCGGCCTGGTCACGTTCATCGCGATGGCCTACATCGTCGTGCTGAACCCGATCATCCTGTCCGGGGCCGCCGACGTGACCGGACACAAACTCGGCTTCGCCCAGGTGTCGGCCACCACGTCGCTGGCCGCCGGGGTGATGACCATTCTGTTCGGCGTGTTCGCCCGGCTTCCGTTCGCGTTCGCCGCCGGGCTGGGCATCAACTCATTCCTGGCCACCACCGTGGTCGGCACGGTCACCTGGCCTGAGGCGATGGGGCTGGTGGTCATCAACGGCCTCGTCATCGTCGCGCTGGCCGTCACCGGGCTGCGCCGGCTCGTGTTCGACGCGGTGCCCATGCAACTCAAGCTGGCGATCACCGCCGGCATCGGGCTGTTCATCATGTTCATCGGCCTGGTCGACGCCGGCTTCATCTCCTCGACCGGATTGCCCTCTCCCCCAGTCGGTTTGGGCGGTGGCGGACATGGCTCGATCAGCACAGTGCCCACCGTGGTGTTCGTGTTCACCCTCCTGCTCACCGGTGTCCTCGTCGTGCGCAAGGTCCGGGGCGGGATCCTGCTGGGCCTGGTGGCCGGCACGGCCGTCGCGGTCATCATCGAAGCGATCTGGCATCTGGGCCCGGCGACCAAGAACCACGGCGGCTGGACCCTGTCGGTCCCCGCCCTGTCGGGGTCGCCGTTCGCACTTCCCGATCTATCTCTGGTGGGCGCCTTCAGTTTCGACAGTTTCGGGCGGATCGGCGTCCTGGCCGCCACAATGCTTGTCTTCACGCTGGTGTTCGCGAACTTCTTCGACGCGATGGGCACGTTCACCGGACTGTCCCGGGAAGCCGGGCTGGCCGATGACCGCGGCAACTTCCCACGGTTGCGTTCGGCGCTCGTCGTGGAAGGCGCCGGCGCAGTCGTCGGCGGCGCGACGTCGGCCTCGTCGAACACCGTCTTCATCGAGTCCGGTGCCGGTATCGAGGAGGGCGCCAAGACCGGGCTGGCCAACCTCGTCACCGGCGCGCTGTTCCTGGCCGCGATGTTCGTCGGGCCGCTGGCCCAGATCGTTCCGACCGAAGTCGCCGCGGCCGCGCTGGTGATCGTCGGCACGATGATGTTCTCCCAACTGCGCCACGTCGACGTCTCGGAATTCTCGGTCGCCCTGCCGGTCGTCCTCACGGTCGCGGTGATGCCGTTCAGCTATTCCATCGCCAACGGCATCGGCGTCGGGTTCGTGACGTGGGTGGTGGTGCGCTCCGCTGCTGGCAAGGCCCGCGAGATCAGCCCGCTGCTGTGGATTGTCGCGGCCGGATTCGTGCTGTACTTCGCCCGCAGCGGGATCGAGTCACTGCTCGGCGTGTCCTGAGCCCGGGACGGGTGTTTACAGTGAAGGGCTCGACACGGCGGAAGGACCCCGACATGCGCAAGGCGACCCTGGCCACGCTGATCGCCGCCGCGATCGCGGGCGCCCCCGGCATCGCTGCCGCCGCGCCGAAGAACTACTGCGCCGAACTCAAGGGCGTCGACAATGGGCAGACGTGCGATATCCAGCAGTCCGACCCGGCCTACCAGGTCAAGATCAGCTTCCCCAGCCGCTACCCGGACCTCAAATCCGTCGCTGACTACATCAGCCAGACTCGAGACGGCTTCCTCAATGTCGCCCAGGCATCCAATCCGGGCGACATGCCGTTCGAACTCGACATCACCGCGACGTCGTACACCTCGACGGTCCCGCCGCGGGGTAGCGAGTCCCTGGTCCTGCAGAACTACGAGAACATCGGCGGCGCACACCCCGACACATCGTTCAAGACATTCAACTGGGATCAGGCCTCCCGCACGCCGATCACCTACGACACGCTGTGGCGCCCGGACGCCGACCCGCTGAAGGTGGTGTATCCGATCGTCGTCGCCGAATTGCAGAAGCAGGCCGGCCAGCCGATCTCGGTCGATCCGGTGACGGGGATGGACCCTGCGAGCTACCGGGACTTCGCGATCACCGACGACGGCGTGATCTTCTTCTTCAGCCAGGGCCAACTGCTGCCCGAAGCGGCGGGCGCCACCCAGGTGCTGGTTCCGCGCTCGGCGATCGAACCGTTACTGGCCTGAGCGCGCCCGCGGGGTGACGCACACCGCCGCGCTCCACATCCGCTCGCCCGGGTTGCGCGGATCTGGCTGCGGCAAGCGGGCCGCGAGCCGAAGAAGCAGCGGCAACCGCCGGAACCGCCGGGCTGCCGTCAACAGTGACTCCGCGGACGCGACCGACCAGCCGAGGCCCTCGAAGAACGCCAGCCCGTTGGGTGGGCCGAACTTGATCGGCGCGTTGCGCATCATGCCGTCGGTCTTGTCATTCATCGTCGTCTTGATCCCGCCGGATCCGAAATCGAATGTCCACCAAGCAATCTCGGGGCGCTGAAATGCCGCGGACAACCCGATGACGTCGAGTTCGTCCAGATACATCAGCAGACCTTCGGTGAGCACGAAGGCTTTCGTCGCCCCGGCGAGAGCCTCGTCGAGAAAGGCATCCCGGGCGCGCGGATCTGCCAGGTCGACGGCGTGGCGCGACAGCCGGCAGCGCGGGATCTGATCGGCCAGGAGCTTGTCTTTCTCGGCCACCAGGGCCGGAAGGTCGGCTTCCACCCATTCCAGCTCGGCCGGCAGGTCCAGCCGGTAGGGCCGGGTGTCGAGACCGGCCGCCAGGTTCAGCACCCGGTCACACCCGTCGCTGATGGCCTGCGCGATGAGGTCGTCGATGATCTTGGTGCGCGCGACCAGCCACCAGCCATCGCGAATGCTGCGCGGCGCGGCGGCGATGATGGCGTGACCCTGTTGTCCCGCCAGCCGTTCGGCCAGCGGATCGCGAAACAGAGCGTCGGGCCGCGCCGATTCCTTCGCCCGATGCGCGGTCACCCAACGGGCCGTGTCGGAGACGTTCGAAACGAGCGAGTCCATGCGCGACAGTGTCCCAGGCCGCCGGCTCAGAACACCGGCAGGTGCGCGGCCGCCATCATCGGCAGCCGCCCGGCGCCCATGCCGCGCCCTTCCACCATGGCGGGCACACGACCGGTCCACGTCGCGCCGTAGTAGGGATCGATCGGAGTCAGCGCATCGGCGCCGCCGAGGCTGGTGCCCACTCGCTCCAGCCAACGCGTGATTCGAGCCTTCATGGCTGACCTCCCTGTTCGGTGTCGTCGTCGCTAGCAGCGACTCTGCTCGTCCGCGAGCGTCGACGGCATCGGTCGGTCGGCCGATGCCGAGGATGAATCCGGTGTCCACCAATCGGAGGACCTCGGGCTGCCATGCTGTTCTCATGCCTCGTCTGCCCCGCCGGATCACATCGGATCTGACCGCCGTCGTAGCCGGGCTGGAGGGCAAGCTCACCGAGCGACGTCGTGACCTCAAGGTGCAGTTGGGCGCCTTCCGCGGTGTTCATGTGGTGGTCTACCGCGGGTACGTGGCTGACGACGTCGCCAAGGTCCGGGTCCGGGTGATGGAGACACCGGAGTTGCCCGGCGACAGCCGGATCCCGTACTGGGACGTCGCACAGAGCAATGTGCGACGGCACGCGACGTTGTCCATCGTCGGTACCGAGGTCGAGCTGCGCATCGGCAAGCATCGGGCCACCGAGGTCACCGACAGCCACGGTTTCGCCAACTTCTCGCTGCCCGTGCCCAAGCTGCGGGTCGGCTGGCACACGGCGGAGGCGGTCGCCGCGGGGATCAGCGACGACGAACCCGCCGTCGGCACCGGCTGGGTGATGAAACCGTCGCTGGCCGCGCCCTATCTGGTCATCTCCGACATCGACGACACCATTCTTCTCACCGGCCTGACCGAGGGTGTGGCGATGGTCGCCAGGACCCTGCTGCACGCTGTGGAGCAGCGCAGCGCGATTCCCGGCATGTCGGCGTTCTACCGCGGTCTGGCCCGCGGCGTCGAGAGCCGCACCGGGAGCCGTCGAGCGGAACCCACGTTCTTCTACGTCTCGACGGGCAGCTGGTCGTTCTATTCGATGCTGGAACAGTTCGTCGAACTGCGCGCCTTTCCGCCAGGCCCGATGTTCCTCACCGACTGGGGTCCGACCGAGCGCTACCTGCGACGCAGCGGTGCCGAGCACAAACGAGCCGCCGTTCGCCGACTGTTCGAGGCCTATCCGCGAATGCGTTTCGTCGTGATCGGCGACAGCGGTCAGCGCGACCCGCTGATCTACGAGGAGGTGGCGCGCGAATTTCCCGGACGGGTGCTCGCGGCCATCATCCGGCAGGTCGGAGCCGACGACGACGAGCGCAACGTGTTGTTGCGCGAGCACGCGCGGACGCTGCGCGACGAGGGCATTCCGATGCATCTGGTGGCAGACGCCGGGCACGCCGCCGAACTGGCTGACAGTCTGCGTCTCTGCGACGAGGACACGGTGGCCGAGGCGCGCGCTGAGCTGAACGGTTAAACACCGACATCAATATTTGCTGAATTGATAGTCTCTGCAGCGTGCAGGCATCGGGGTATTTCGCAGGCGGTGTGCTCGCGCTGGGGATCGGCGCTGGGCTCTTCCTCGGGCACGGGGTGGCGTCGGCCGCTCCCGACGCCGGTTCCTCGGTCGAGAAGTCGGTGACGAAGCCCGCCGCCAAGTCGGCGCGGCAGGCCGGCCGCCCCGCCGCGGCCCGCAGTGACAGTCGCCGCCCAGCCGCACGCCCGGCGGCGCACTCGGCCCCGCGCTCGACCGAAAAGACAACCGCGGCAATGACTCTGGCGCCCCACGTATCGGTGACACTGCCGCCGATGCCGGTCGTCAGTGGCGCGTCATTCACAGTGTCCGCCGATTTCATGAAGCCGTTCGCCACGAATTTCGTTGCTGCCGGCGGCGATCCGGCCGACAGCGCACGGTTCTTCTTCGGCGATCTGGCCGTCAAGAGTCTGGATGCGCTGGCCGAAAACAACACTCCGGCACCTCAGGTGCGGTTGCTGATGGGCAACCTGGCGGCATCGGGTTACTTCGGCGGAATCTGGTTGCGCGACAACCTGCACGCCACCCCCACCAGCACCCCGGCGATCACAGTGCCCGCAGGGCCGTTCCCGGCAATCGACCTGTCCCCGTCGGCGATCGGCATCCGGTTGTTCGACGCGGTGTCGGCCGGGTTGACGGGCGTGGCGGCCAGTGCCCCGGATTGGGTCGTCTCGGCGGTCGCACACGTCTCGGTGCCGGTGCTGCTGGCGCTGTACGGGTACAACCGCGGCTATCTGCAGGTGGTGCTGGAGCACCCGCCGGCGGGCGTGCCGTCGATGCAGGACACGTTGACGTGCAGCGGCTTCCTGGCGTGCAACTCGACGGCGTTTCCGCTGGAGCTCGCCACCCGATACGACAGCGCGCTCGGCAAGCTCGACGCCCCGGCCACGCCCGGCTGGTCGGAGATGTCGATGTGGACCACCGTGCTCGAGGGTGCAACCGGCGCGGGGCGGTTCGTCTGGGAAGCTTTGGCCCAAGCCGGCTTCTCCCCTGCCTCGTATACGGCACTGGTGCAGTTGAGTTCGGCCTACCTGATGGTCAGCAAGGCGGCGGTGTTGTCCAGCATGACCGCCTATGCCGACGGCGATGCGGCCATCGGCCGCAGCTCACTGCGGCTGCAAGCGGGACTGTGGATGTGGTCCGGCGCCTACTTCGCCGGCCTGGCCTCGGGCGCCGCTCCGGGCACCATCCCGAAAGTTGTTGTCGTCTAGGGACTTAGTGCCGTGGCAGGTGCCCGGACGGGATGTCAACGCGGGGGGCCAAGAATGATCTGACCGAATTCCCTTGCCCCTTCTGCCATCTTCGAGGCCGTGATCTCGAAGTCGTCCGGTCGTGGCGTCGCCCGATCGCGCCCAGAGTGCCGGAACATGCCCTCGATTCCCGCCGGAGTGTTGATCATCAGCAAGTCTGCCGTCTTCGACGTGATGCGGTAAGCGTGCGGAATATTCTTGGGCAAGAACACGATCCCACCCTCGGATAGCACCAGCTCCTGGTCGTCAACCCAAACCAATGCCGTCCCTTTAATCAACATGAACACCTCGTCTTCGCGGGTGTGCTTGTGGTATGGCGGTGCCTCACCTTCGCTGACGTCAAAGCGTCCGACCATCAATTGGCCGTCAGTTGCCTTACCGTCCAGCAAGATCGCCAGCGTGCCGCCATCGAGCCATTCCAGTTTTTGTTGCTGCTCGGGCTGAGCCAGGTATGCCATGCTCATATCGCGTCGCCTTTCGTGATCGGACAGCCAAAGGTCCTGTGATTGCGCGGGTTCCAGCCGCCGCGCTGGCCGAACTGCCAGGTCGGACCGATCATGGGTTTCAGCGCTGATCGAGCCACCGTTCGAATGTTTGCAAAAAGGGGTCGAGTTCCCGCGTCGTGCAAGTGCAGAGACGCTCAACAGCGGACGAAATATTCCGCATAACGCTAGGGTAGGTCGCCACCGGCGTTCGGGCAATACGAAGTCCGCTGCCGCCCAAAGACTCGCCGGCATCCGACGAAGCGCGCACGGCACCGGGCAACGCCTGCGCATTCATTCGCTCGCATACGACCTTTTGACTCGGGTCGCGGCCGAAGGTTCGCGGGGCACCGAGGAAGTTCCATCCTTGGCGTGCGGCCGTGCCGAACTCAGAGATATATTGGGCTGCAACCGCTTTCGCAGGATGTCGCCCTGGCATCGACGGTGGGTTGCCGGCTGAGTCAACTGGCTGCGGGTCGAGCTGCGGCGGACGCCGACCATCGCATCGCCACGCGGCGCTTGTCAGCCGATCCGGGTGCTGTGTGACACTCGAGAGATGACCGCTGAGTCGTCCCCGCAGCCGCGTCGCCGCGCGGTCCGGCGCGACGCGCTCGTAAACCGAGAGAAGATTCTGTGTGCCGCGGCCGACGCGATGGCCCGTCATGGACTCAACATTCCGCTCGCGGACATCGCCAGAGCCGCGGGCGTCGGTGTCGGCACCTTTTACCGTGGGTTTCCGGACCGCACGGCGCTGCTGCACGCCCTGGAGCACCGCTCGTACGACATGCTCATCGACATCCTCGATCGGATCGAAGAGTCCGGGCAGACCGGCGCCGACGCGATAGAGACCTACCTGCTCGAAAGTTTGAACCTCGGCCACCAACTCGTGCTGCCCCTGCGCGGAGCGCCGCCCCTAACCTCGGAGGCCGCCGTCGCCGCCCGTCGACGAATCAACGCTTCCCTTGAACAATTCCTCGCCGAGGGCCGCGCGGCCGGGACTGTGCACACCGACGTCAACGCCACCGACGTCATCATCTGTGCGGCCATGACGGGCCAGCCTCTGCCCCACGGTCCCGCGGGGCCCACCATCGGCCGCCGCCATCTCAGCTTGTTCGTCCGAGGTCTGCGATCACCCGACACAGCACCGCTCCCGGGACCACCGGTCACCCGCGACGACCTCGAAATTCAGTTCGCCGCCAACGCAGACTGAGGGCGCAGGCGCACCTGAAGGTGAAAGGTCAGGGGATCAACCGACCGCGGGCAGAGCGAAATATGTTCGGCAAGAGCGCTGTTGACGCGAGTCACGCTGATCCCGATCGAGCCGGCCATGATCGCCCCGATGTTCCGGTTCAGTGCCGCACCGCCGAGCGTCGGGTGAGCACCATGGTGGCGCCGGTGACGGCGATCAGTTAGACGGGCGCAGCCAGGATCGTCGCTGCTGCCATTCTGATGCCCTCCCCGTTCAACGGTGTTATGTTCCGTCCATAGCCACTGCGGCGATTTGGGGGCCAGAATGTCCGATCACGATTGGTCCAAACCTGCCGCGAAGGCCATCCCAGAGGAGGGCTACTTCGAACTGGAGCGGGGACGCTACGGGCCGGTCTTTCCGCGCACACCCGCCTGCTACGGCTTCTCCATCATTGCCAAAGTCAAGGAGGGGCGGGAGGAAGCAGTCCGCGCGTACGGCAAGCAGATCGAGGAAGCCATCGCCGGAAGTCCCGATGTACTGGCGCCCCTCCGCCTGCATTACTTGCGGTGGGTCCTGTTCGACGTCGGGTCGGGGCTGCACTTCCAGTACCAGGGCATCTTCGACACCGATTTCGACAAGTACACCGAGGATGCCGTGCAGCTGTTCAGCGCGACCGGGATCACCACGGTGTTTACGAATCTCGAAGGCTTCCCGGAGGATTGGAAAGAGAACCTGGACGCGTTCGTGAAGTTCGTGCGCGACCATCAATGCCCGAGCTTCCTCGAGTACGGCGAATACCCGTACGTCACCGCCGACGAGATCAAGAAGGCGTTGCGGCTCAAGGACGCTTTCTCGACGATGCTCGACCAGATGCAATGAGTTCCCCGCCGGGGACCGCGCTGGAACTCAACGACATCCAGCACATCCTGTTGACCCGCACACCGGCCATCACCGGTCGCTATGAATTTCTGACGTTCGACACTCCGACTGGTGGCCGCGCCTGGCTGACCGAACTGCTCGACAAGGTGCAATCGGCCGCCGACGTACGCGCCACCATGGACGAAGCCGATCGCTGGGTGACATTGGCGTTCACCTGGACTGGTCTGCGGGCACTTGGCGTGACGAAGGAGTCCCTGACGTCGTTCCCGGACGCGTTCCGCGAGGGCATGCCGGCTCGTGCGGAGATCCTCGGCGATACCGGCACCGCCGCACCGGAACGGTGGGTGGGCGGGTTGGCCGGCGACGATCTGCACGCGATCGCCATCCTGTTCTCGCGTACCGACGAGCAGTGCGCACGCTCGATCGAGGAACACGACAAGCTGCTCGCACGGACCGACGGCGTGCGGAGCCTGTCGTACCTCGACCTCAACGCCAGCCCGCCGTTCAACTACGCCCACGACCACTTCGGCTTTCGCGATCGGCTGTCGCAGCCGGTGATGAAGGGCTCAGGAGAAGAACCGACGCCGGGCTCGGGCGATGCCCTGGAACCAGGCGAGTTCATCCTCGGCTATCCAGACGAGAACGGACCGGTCACCGGTCTTCCTGAGCCGGAGGTGTTGTCGCGCAACGGAAGCTATATGGCCTACCGGCGGCTGGCGGAGCATGTCGGCGTCTTCCGCGACTACCTGCGCGCCAACGCCGACACCCCGGAGGGCGAGGAACTGCTGGCCGCGAAGTTCATGGGGCGCTGGCGCAGCGGCGCTCCCCTGGTGTTGGCCCCGGACACAGACGATCCGGAGTTGGGCGCCGATCCGATGCGCAATAACGATTACAACTACAAAGAGATGGACCCCTTCGGCTATGCGTGCCCGCTGGGATCGCATGCACGCAGGCTCAATCCACGCGATACCGCCCACTACATGAATCGTCGCCGAATGATTCGGCGCGGTGCCACCTACGGGCCCGCGCTGCCCGAAGGCGCTCCCGACGACGGGGTGGAGCGCGGGATAGCCGCGTTCATCATCTGCGCGGACCTGGTTCGCCAGTTCGAGTTCGCCCAGAACGTCTGGATCAACGACAAGACGTTCCACGAGTTGGGCAACGAGCACGATCCGATCTGTGGAAGCCAGGATGGAACACTGGATTTCACGGTCCCCAAGCGGCCCATTCGAAAGGTTCACAAAGGCATCCCGGCGTTCACGACGCTCACCGGTGGCGCGTACTTCTTCTTACCCGGGATGAACGCACTGCGCTATCTCGCCGAGCTTGGCACGTAGCAGGAACACCATGCGCGCACGCACCTACAACCAGAGCCATGTCGCACGCCGACACGACGGGCGCAGACGGATCAGCATCTACTGGACGTGGAGTTATCCGTGGGAGTCGCAACGGGATCCGGCCGAGATCTACAACCGGTTCTCGACGATAACCGAAGTGCGCAACGTGGCGTGGCCCGCCTACGAGACAGCGGAGTACGCCGAAGCCAACTTCCTGCAAGGCATCGCCGGAACACTCGAGCTGTTCCACCGGTCCACGTTGTCGTTCCAGGAGCTCGCCGAGGAGGCGACCGGCCATCCCGTCGCGGTGTTCCAGCGCATCGACCAGGCCGGCTACCGGCAGCCGATCGACGACCGGATCCTCGCCGACACTGACACGCTGATGGTGTTCGGCCTCGACCATCTGGTATCCGAACAGCACGCCGCGCCCGAGGAGATCGCCGCCATCGAAACATGGCTGCAGCGGGAGGGCACTTGCCTGCTGCTAGCGCCGCATCACGACGTCGGGTTCACCGACGACCTCACCCAGCGTCAGATCGAATACGAGCATCACGGTGACCGCCTCGTCCCTCGGCAGCAGCGCTTCAGCCAGTACGCCCGGTCGCTGATGAAGGCGCTGCAGGTGCCGGTACACAACATCTGGGGTCTTCGCCCTGCGGTCGTCGAAGGCACCCGGGAGATCTCTCCGCTCAACGGATTTCGCGATCTCGACAGCTCGCGGTTGCTCGACAACGTGACGACCTTCAACTTTCATCCACACTTGCCGCACTACGAACTAACTGCGCCCGAAGGACCGGGGCTACGGGTGCTGGGTCGTCAGAAGGTCGATCCGAGCCGGCCACACCCGTTCACCCAGCAGGGCAACACCGAATTCAACGCGCTGGTCTGGATGCCGCCAACCAGCGCGCGGGCCGGCGACATCGTCCTCATCGACTCCACCCACTTCACGACGCTATTCGGTGGGACGGACAGCCTGCGCAACCTGTGGCACAACCTCGTCACCATGGGCCCGAAATAGCGTCAGAGGTCGCGCTCGAGCAACACCGCGCCGGCATCGACGGAAACAATTTGGACTGAGGCGATTTCGTCGACAGGCATCGACGTGCTGCCGCCGGGCGTGGCCGGCATCCCAATCCGCGCCGTCCAGGTGGCCAGCTGGGTGTGGCTCCCGTCGCGACCGACCGCCACCATCGCCAGTTTGTCGCTCGCCTCGCCGTCGTCGTAGTCGACGTCCATCGGTCCCGCCTCATAGATGCACTGCATCTCGATGCGAGTACCCCACGTCCTGCGCGTGAGCGTGACAGTGGCGCTGAGGGGCACCGGCCTCATCGGGGTCATAGTGAGCGCCGCCGCCTGGGCCGGTGCCGGCGTCACCACGATCGGATTCGACTGCAGCGCAACGACGGTAAGGCCGACGACCAACGCGGCGGCGGTGGACCACGTCCACGTCGCCGTCCGTGACCGACGCCGCCGCGCATTGACCTTGGCCAGCAATTCGTCCCGCAGCGGCGGCAGCCCGGCCTGGCCGCCGCGATCGTCAAGGGTGTCGACGTAGCCACGGTCGATCTGCCCCAAGAGCGCCGGCATACCGCTGAGGTCGCTGATGGCATCGACGCAGGACGGGCAGGCCGTCAGGTGCGTCTCAAAATCGCGCCGCTCCGCCGACGACAGAGAGCCGAGCACATATGCCGCATCCCACAGCGCGTACGGGTGGGTGTCGCCGGGCGACGACGGACCGTCGACTGTGGTCATCACGTCACCCCGAGGCCAAGCCCTCGAAGAGCCGGGTGATCAGCATGAGGACAAAGCTGTCGAAGTCGCCGCGCAACCGTTCCTGGTCGGATGCGAAGGGGCGCTGCATCGACATCCCCAGCAGTACAACCTCCATGAGTCGCACTGATTCGTCGATCACATGCTCCGGCGCCGCCTCACCGGCGATGGATCGCAGCAGCCCGGTGAACTGACGCCGCTGGGTGTCCCGGAACTCGAGGTACGCGGTGCGCAGGAACTCGTTGTGGTTGGCTGCCGCCCCGAACTCGACGACGAAGGTGACCGTGTCGAGGTTGTCGATGAACAAGGTGTACAGCAGGCCGGCCGCGTCGGCCAGGCCGTCGCCGACCGAATCGGCCGGCATCAGCTGGGTCTCGGCGGTGGCGAACAGTTTCGTCGCCACATCGTTGATGGCGGCGTCGAAGAGCTTTTCCTTGGTTTCGAAGTGGTAGTGCAGCAGCGTCTGGGACACCTTGGCCGTGTTGGCGATCAGACGCATCGACGACTTCTCGTACCCGTAGGCGCGGAAGCATTCGACGGTCGCCTCCAAGATCCGTTGCCGGGCGTCACCAGGCGTGATTTCGGGCAGCCCGACACCGTCGTTCGACTCAACCGTTGGTGTCGACATCGACACTCCTTGTTTTGTGATGAACTTCCCTGATCGCGCACTCAGTGTCCTCTAGTTTGAATCACGAGTGGCGATTCCGGTTGGTTCAGCAGGAAACCAAGGGAGAATTCGGTCAGTTACGACGAAGACGGACTCAAATCACCGGAATTCAGCCGCAGTACGCGGCGAACCTTGGCGGTGCGCCGCAGGCGCCTTGTGCAGGACACCGCGAACGCGCTCAGCATCAACACCGACAACGCCGCGAGCCAGGGATAGCCGCCATGGCCGTGCACCCACACCGCCAGACCGCTTTGAATGCGTCCGGCACCGGCGATCACCGGGTCGCCCGGCGTAGCGATGCCGTTGAAGATGCGTATCTCGTAGACACCGTAGTAGCCGACGTACACGCCCACGAGCAGCACCAAGGCGCCGCCGAACCTGTTGATATACGGCAGGATTCCACGCATTCGATACACGCCGATCGGGTTGGCGAAGGCCGCCGCGATGGCCAGGACACCGACGATCAGCGACATACCCGCCGCGTACACCAGATAGGTCAGCAACCCGTCGACGATCAGGCCGCTGCGGAAGCTGGCCGCGGTGACGGCCAGAAACGGTCCGATGGTGCACGACAGCGACGCGATCGCATATCCGACGCCGTAGCCGAACATCGAGCTGCCGCGCGCTGTCGGCGCCCATCGGCTGCTTCGGGTCACCGGGTTGAGGCCGGGCAGGTGCCGGCCGGCCAGCGACCAGATCCCCAGGGCGACGAGGACCACGCCGATCGCCACCGTGACGTACGGCAGGTACTGCTGTACAGCTGCGGCCGCGGAGACGGTGAGCAGGCCGAAAGCACCGAAGACCGTCATGAAGCCCAGCACCATCTCGATGGTGGCCACCCCGGCACGGCGCAGTGCCGTGAGCTGGCCGGTGGCGTCGCCGCGCACGACCAGCGTCATATAGACAGGCAGCATCGCAAAGCCACACGGGTTGAGTACAGCCACCAACCCGGCGCCGAAGGCAAGTCCCATCAGACTGTGTTCCACGATGCGCGCGTGCCCCTGTCTCGTTGGGCGACCCGGAACTGTCGTCTGCCTACGACACGAGTCAGGGCGCTCTTGGGTTCACCCGATTTCCCGCATTCGAGGGCGGCAGTCGGCCCTGGATGACCCGAACCGGCCATCCATGCAAGATGGCCGGATTGAGCGATGCGGGTCGGCACAGCGCAGCCGTAGTTTCTCGACATGACCGAGACCGCCCGCGAGGACTCCCGCACCGATCAGCAGCCCACGCCCGCCTACGCGGTGTGGCTGCGCGTCATGGCGCTGGTGTACGACCCGTTCGTCTGGCTGGGCGAGCTGATTGGCATGCGACGCCGGCGGCGCGAGCTGGTGGCTGACGCGCGCGGACGTGTCATCGAGATCGGCGCCGGAACGGGACTCAACCTCCCGTACTACCCCGACGGCGTCGCCGAGCTCGTGCTCACCGAACCCGAACCCGCGATGCGCCGCAAACTCGGCCGGCGGCTCGAACGGGTCGGGCGCGCCGCGCGGATCTCTGATGCTTCCGCCCTGCATCTGCCGTTCACCGACGCCTCGGTCGACACCGTCGTCTCGACGCTGGTCTTGTGCACGGTCCCCGACCCCGAGGCCGCGTTGCGGGAAATCGCCCGCGTCCTACGACCGGGCGGGCAGCTGTTGTTCATCGAACACATCCGCTCGCGCTCGCGTTTCCTTGCGGCGTATCAGGACGTGATGCTGCGGCCATGGCGCGGTTTCGCGGGCGGATGTGTGTGCAACCGCCCGACCCTGCAGTTGATGCAGGCCTGCGGGTTCACAGTGAAGGCCGATGCCGCGGTGTGGCACGGGATGCCTGCTGTCGTCCATCCCCTCGCCATCGGACGGGCCACTGTATGAGGACCACGCATTGCCTGCGCGGCGGTGTCGCGGGCGCAGCGATCGCCGGCGCCGGCTATGTTGTCGTCGCGTTGGCGGCCGCAGCCCCGGCAAGCGCTGCACCACAATGCAATTCGAACATTCAAGCCTGTGGCGACAGCCGCACGGATCATGCCATGTTTGTGTCCGTCGCGCCCGCCCCGATCATGCTCGTGGGTGACGGCACTGCCGAGCATCCCAACGGCGGACTACTGATCGGCAACGGATACAGTCCGGACCCCACGTCCTGTGGCACCGTGTGCAACGGCGGCAATGGCGGCTGGCTTCTCGGCGATGGCGGAGAAGGCGCCAATGGTGGCCGCGGCGGCAATGCCGGCCTTTTCGGCACCGGTGGACGGGGCGGCGGCGGGACCGCCGAGCACATCGACGGCGGGACAGGCGGACACGGCGGTGTCCTGATGGGCAACGGCGGCGACGGTGGCTTCGGCGCCGGCGGCGGTGGCGACGGCGGTCGCGGCGGCAATGGCGGCATATTCGGCGGCCATGGCGGCGACGGAGGTTCCGCCGGTGCGGGATCCCCGGGCAGCAACGGCGGCACTGGTGGCCGCGGTGGCGACTCCGGTCTGTTCGGTGGTGTCGGAGGTCGCGGCGGCAACGGTGGTGACGGCGGTCTCGGCGTCGGCATCGTCATCAGCAATGGTGGGGCCGGGGGCACCGGCGGGAACGGCGGACTGTTCCACGGTGGCGGCGACGGCGGACAAGGCGGTGACGCCGGCACCAGCGGAGCAGGCGGCCAAGGCGGTCGCGGCGGCAACGGTGGCGCGATAGACGGCCGCGGCGGATTCGGCGGTGCCGGCGGAAACGGTAGTAACAGAGGATCTTTCAAGGGCGGCCAAGGCGGCGTCGGTGGTACTGGCGGCATCTTCGGGGTCGGCGGCGGTGGCGGCGACGGCGGCACCGGCGGCGG